>NZ_CP077311.1:2055000-3287940 GCF_019048265.1 Aeromonas sp. FDAARGOS 1405
GCCAGCTTAACTGCGAGACGGACAGGTCGAGCAGGTACGAAAGTAGGTCATAGTGATCCGGTGGTTCTGAATGGAAGGGCCATCGCTCAACGGATAAAAGGTACTCCGGGGATAACAGGCTGATACCGCCCAAGAGTTCATATCGACGGCGGTGTTTGGCACCTCGATGTCGGCTCATCACATCCTGGGGCTGAAGTCGGTCCCAAGGGTATGGCTGTTCGCCATTTAAAGTGGTACGCGAGCTGGGTTCAGAACGTCGTGAGACAGTTCGGTCCCTATCTGCCGTGGGCGTTGGATGATTGAAGGGAGTTGCTCCTAGTACGAGAGGACCGGAGTGAACGAACCTCTGGTGTTCGGGTTGTCACGCCAGTGGCACTGCCCGGTAGCTAAGTTCGGAATCGATAACCGCTGAAAGCATCTAAGCGGGAAGCGAGCCCTGAGATGAGTCATCCCTGACCCCTTGAGGGTCCTAAAGGGCCGTTGGAGACCACAACGTTGATAGGTGGGGTGTGTAAGCGCGGCGACGTGTTGAGCTAACCCATACTAATTACCCGTGAGGCTTAACCATACAACACCCAAGAAGTGTTCTAAGGCTTGTAGCAAACCTAAGCGAACTACTAATTCAGTGATAATGACTCAGTCGTTATTCACGTCAGCTTTCTGGATTGAAGAATTTGCTTGGCGGCCATAGCGCCGTGGAACCACCTGATCCCATGCCGAACTCAGAAGTGAAACGCGGTAGCGCCGATGGTAGTGTGGCATTCGCCATGCGAGAGTAGGACACTGCCAGGCACCCAATACAAGAAACCCCGCTCATCGAGCGGGGTTTTTTATTGCCTGCAATTCATCACGTCGCCGGATTATTATACTTCCCCCTTCTTGTCATTCATTGATTACCCTTCTAAAGCCCCAAAAAGACCTCTTTTTCTGTTCGATATTTGCTCACCAATTCAATGTGTTGGATACAAAAAGTACAGAATGTGATGCCTCTACCTTTCTTGTTATGTCTCCTCTGGTTTAATTCTTCAGTCCATATTGATGGACCAAGGAATCACAATAATTTAAGGAATAGACTCATGTTCAAGAGAACAGTAACGATGATGCTGGCGGCGGGAACCCTGGTATTAGGCGGTTGCGCATCCAATGGTGGTGCAGAGCAGGCGGGGGCAGACAACAGCGACTTCGGTGGCAAGTCCATCTACCTGCGCGGGGAGATGAACGACTGGATGGCGACTGATGAAAGCAAGGTAGTCAAGGTAGCCGACAAGCTCTACATGGCCAAAGGTACCCTCAAGAAAGAGTGGGCCCCCTACAAGTTCAAGTTTGCTGATTCAGGCTGGAGCTGCGGTACCAACTTTGGCTACAAGAGCCCGAGTGATGGTGTTGCCGTACTGGGTGGTGAGGCTGTGCCGGTCAACCCCTGTTCCAAGTATGAGGACATGAAGTTCTCACCGGATGCCGATGGCGTCTACGAGTTCTATCTGAATATGGCGGGTGAAACACCGACGGTATACGTCAAGAAGCCCTGATCTATCTCTGAGTGTTAAATCTCTCAGTAAATTAATCAGTTAAGTGCCTCGGCCCAGAAATCTGCTGGCCGGGGCATTTTTTTAGGTTAGAATCGGCGCCCTCATGGCATCAGGTGTACTATATATTGTGTCATTAATTTTAGACGGCACCATTGGTTGTGTTTTCTGCTGTTGTCGTGATGTCGATGCATTCACATAAGGTTGATTGAAAATGGCTAAATCGAACCCGGTGCTGGAGAGTGAGCTTGGCTCCCGCCTTATCCCCATGCAGGAAACGTCCCTCGAGATCTGGGATAGCAAGTATCGCCTCAAGAGCAAGGATGGCACTCCCATCGACAGCTCTATCGATGAGACCTACCAGCGGGTAGCCCGTGCGTTGGCAGAGCAGGAGCTGGAGCCTGAGGCCTGGTATGAGCCGTTCCTGTGGGCGCTGCGCAATGGGGCCATTCCGGCGGGCCGCATCACCTCCAACGCCGGGGCGTTTGAGCACAAGCCTGCGACTTCGACCATCAACTGTACTGTTTCCGGCACCATCGAAGATTCGATGGACGATATCCTCGGCAAGGTGCACGAGGCTGGCCTGACCCTGAAAGCCGGTTGTGGTATCGGCTACGACTTCTCGACCCTGCGTCCACGTGGTGCCTTTGTCTCCGGTGCCGGTGCTTACACCTCCGGCCCGCTCTCCTTCATGGATATCTATGACAAGATGTGTTTCACCGTCTCGTCAGCCGGTGGCCGTCGCGGCGCCCAGATGGGCACCATGGATATCCGCCATCCCGATGTGATCGAGTTTATTCAGGCCAAGCGTGAAGATGGCCGCCTGCGTCAGTTCAACCTCTCCCTGCTCATCACCGAAGATTTCGTCAAGGCGGTGAAAGAGGATGCCCCCTGGTCGCTGATCTTCCCTTACACCGCCAAAGAGGTGGAGCAGGATGGCATTGCGCTGGACGATCCCGCTCAGGTGCTCTGGGCCGACTGGCCCAACAAGGAAGGGGTTGTATTCAACGAGTTGGGGCAGGTCGCTTGTAAGGTCTACAAGACCATGCCAGCCCGCAAGCTGTGGAATGTCATTATGACCTCCACCTATGACTATGCAGAGCCCGGCTTCATCCTGATCGACAAGGTCAACCAGATGAACAACAACTGGTTCTGTGAAGAGATCCGCGCGACCAACCCCTGTGGCGAGCAGCCGTTGCCGCCCTACGGTGCCTGTCTGCTGGGCTCGGTCAATCTGACCAAGTTTGTGCGCGACCCTTTTACTGAAAACGCGGCATTCGATTGGCAGGCGTTTCGCAAGGTGGTGGCCATCTTTACCCGCATGCTCGACAACGTGGTGGAGATCAACCAGCTGCCACTGGCTAAACAGCGCGAGGAGATCACAGCCAAGCGCCGGCATGGCATGGGTTTCCTGGGTCTTGGTTCGACCCTCACCATGCTGCAGATCAAGTACGGCTCTGCGGCATCCGTAGCCTTTACCGAGCAGGTATCCCAGGAGCTGGCGATGACCGGCTGGCAGGAGTCCCTGCGTCTTGCCAAGGAGAAGGGCCCAGCCCCCATCATGGAGCAGGAGTTTGAAGTGACCGGCAAGATGCTGCGTCTGCGCCCGGAAATGGCGGCTGATGGCATCAAGGTGGGCGACAAGGTGAAGGGCAAGGTGCTGCATGCGCGCTACAGCCGCTACATGCAGCAGGTTGCCGAAGTGGATCCTGCGCTGGTCGCCGAGCTGGCCGAAGTGGGTGGGCGTTTCACTCACCACAGCAGTATTGCGCCGACCGGCACCATCTCGCTGTCACTGGCCAACAACGCCAGCAACGGCATCGAGCCGAGTTTTGCCCACCACTACAGCCGCAACGTCATCAAGCCGGGCAAGAAGAGCAAGGAGAGCGTCGACGTCTACTCCTTCGAGCTGCTGGCCTACCGCGAGCTGGTGAATCCGGCCGCCATGCCCTATGCCGATGATGAGGCGAGCCGTCTGCCGGGCTATTTCATTACTGCCGACGACATCAGCCCGGCCCAGCACGTGGACATTCAGGCGGCGGCCCAGCGCTGGATTGACTCTTCCATCTCCAAGACTGCCAACGTGCCGACTGATTTCCCGTTCGAGAAGTTCAAGGACATCTACATGTATGCCTCGGACTCCGGTCTCAAGGGCTGCACCACCTTCCGTTTCAACCCGGAGGCCTTCCAGGGCGTGCTGGTGAAGGAGAAGGATCTGGAGAACACCCTGTACGATTTCACCCTGGAGGATGGCTCCGTCATCTCCGTCAAGGGGAACGAAGAGATTGAATACGATGGCGAGCTGCATACGGCCGCCAACCTCTACGACGCCTTGAAAGAAGGCTATTACGGTAAATTCTGAGAACGACATTATGGTCAAGAAGATCGACAAGAAAATCGTCGCCTACAAGGTGCGTACCAAGGATGAGCCGCAAGAAGATCTCTCTGCGCAGGATGACGTGGTGCATATGCACGAAACCGTGCTGCGCCCGGAGCGGCTGATGGGCACCACCTACAAGCTGAAGACGCCGGAGCATGTCTCCGAGCACTCGCTGTTCATCACCATCAACGACATTATTCTCAACGAAGGCACAGTGCACGAAACCCGCCGTCCGTTCGAGATCTTCATCAACTCCAAGAGTCTGGAACACTACCAGTGGATCGTGGCGTTGACCCGCATCATCTCGGCGGTATTCCGCAAGGGTGGGGATGTCACATTCCTGGTGGAGGAGCTGCGCTCGGTGTTTGATCCCAAGGGAGGTTACTGGAACAAGGGCAAGTATGTGCCGTCGCTGATCGCCGAAATTGGCAACGTGATCGAGAGCCATCTCACCGAGATCGGCATGCTCAAGGCGCCGGGGTTGGACGAGCATCAGCAGGCATTTCTGGCCGAGAAGCAGGCCGAGTTGAAAGCCGCTCAGGAGGCTGAAGAGCAGCAGGCGAGCAGTGGTTTTCCGGCCAATGCCGCGCTCTGCTACAAGTGCCATACCAAGGCGTTGGTGCTGAAGGATGGCTGCATGACCTGCCTCAACTGTGGCGACTCCAAGTGCGGCTGACAGGCATGCCCAAGTAGTTGAACGATAGAGAAAAGACCGGCCGCAGTGCCGGTCTTTGCATTGCTGTTTTTATGCGCAATCAAATCAGGCGGCCCAGTGATTTGTTGCGCGATAGTAAAATCGGGCGTAGCGTTGAAGGTAATAAAACTGTCACGGCCGTGTGGTTTCAATGACATCCGAGATTCACACACGTGGCCCTTCAGTGCCAAGGAGGATGCTTATGGACAATACGGACCGAAAGCTGTTTATCCTGGATACCAACGTTCTGCTTCACGAACCCCTCGCTATCTACTCCTTCAAAGAGCACGACGTGCTCATCCCCATGACGGTGCTGGAAGAGCTCGATAACATCAAGGATCGCAACAAGGATGTCAGCCGCGACGCGCGGGTGGCCATTCGTGCGCTGGAAGATGTGTTCCGCGATGCAACCCCGGATCAGATCACCCAGGGCGTGCCGCTGGCTGGCGAAGCGAGCGGCAATATCTGCATCTTTAGCGATCACCATCTGCCGCAGGATGCCGAGGTCTTTACCGACAAGGAGGCCGACAACCGTATCATCAACGCGGCCCTCTATCTGCAAAAGCATGAGTTGAAGCGTCAGGTGGTGCTGGTCACCAAAGATATCAACATGCGCCTCAAGGCCAAAGGGGCCGGGCTTGCTCACGTTGAAGATTACCGTAGTGACCAGCTGATCGACGATATCCGCCTGCTGGCCAAAGGCTTTCAGGTGGTGCCCGGCAGCTTCTGGGAGCGGGTTGGCGAGTGCGAGAGCGAGACCCATGGCCGCGACACCATCCATGTGATCGATGCCAATCTGCTGGAAGGGGTTCACGTAAACCAGTATCTGGTGGATGAAGAGAATTTCTTCGCCGCTCGGGTACTCAGCCACGATGGCAACAAGATCCGCATCAAGGATCTGGGGCGCGAGCGGCTGATGTCCCGCAAGGCGTGGGGTGTGCATCCCAAGAACGTCTATCAGGGGATGGCGCTGGATGCACTGCTCGATCCGCACATCGATCTGGTGATCCTGACCGGCCCGGCGGGTTGCGGCAAAACCTTGCTGGCCATGGCTGCTGCGCTGGAGCTGGTGATTGAGAAGGGCATTTACGAGAAGGTGATCGTCACCCGGAATACGCCGGAAATTGCCGAAAGCATCGGCTTCCTGCCCGGCACCGAAGAGGAGAAGATGATGCCCTGGTTGGCGGCGGTGACCGACACCCTGGAGGTGCTGCACAAGCAGGACGAGAACATGAGCGGCTCGCTCAGCTACATCATGGAGAAGGCCAATATCCAGTTCAAATCGGTCAACTTCATGCGCGGGCGCAGCATCCAGAACACCTTCGTATTGCTGGATGAATGCCAGAACCTGACCGCATCCCAGATCAAGACCATCATCACACGCTGCGGCGAAGGCACCAAGATCGTCTGCTCCGGTAACCTGGCCCAGATCGACTCCAACTATCTGAGCCCGGTGACCTCGGGTCTCACCTACATAGTCGAGCGTTTCAAGGATTTTGACGGCAGTGCCAACATCTTCCTCAATGGCGTGGTGCGTAGCAGATTGGCATCCTTTGCCGAGGAAAACCTCTGATTTAGCTGACTATCTTCATATGAAAAAGGGAAGCCACTTGGCTTCCCTTTTTTGATCCCGTCACCAGTTCAGTGTCCTTGGGTCACTATCCAAGGTAGCGCAGCAGCCCCGGGTGGTCGCTATTTTGCAGAATATCCGGCTTGCCTTGCAGGGCGATGCGCCCCTCGTCGACAAACAGCACCTGATCGGCAATCAGCTGGGCATCTTCAGGATTGTGGGAGACCATCAGTACGGTAATGCCTTGCTCGCAGGCTAGCCTCGCCACTTCCGCCAGCATCTCCCGGCGCAGGGCGGGATCGAGGGCAGAGAAGGGCTCATCCAGCAGCAGCAGCGGTTTGCCGCGCACCAGCGCGCGAGCCAGCGCGACCCGCTGCTGCTGGCCGCCGGAGAGCTGCTCCGGCAGACGGTTTAGCATCTCGCCAAGACCAACCCGCTCGGCTGCATCGATCACCTGTGCCCGCTGGGCGGCACTCAGGCGCAGACCCGGGTGCAAGCCGATGGCGATATTGTCGAACACCGACAGGTGCAGGAACAGGTTGTGATCCTGAAACAGGGTGGTGACTGGCCGCTCGGCCGGGCCCAGCGGCAACAGATCTTCGCCATCGAAGCTGAGGCTGCCCGACTCCACCGGCACGAATCCGGCGATCATCCCGAGCAGGGTCGATTTGCCTGCGCCGCTTGGGCCAATCAGCGCGGTGATCTCCCCTTTGGGCAGCTTCGCGCTGAAGCTGACGCGCCAGTCGGGGTAGCTGGTCACCAGCGTATCAATGTTCAGCATGTTTTCCTCCAAGTCCCCGTTCCACCAGCCAGAACAGGGAGAAACAGAGTGTCAGCAGCAGCAGGGCGGTGGCGGCCGCTTCGGTCAGCCGGTAACTGCCGAGCTGCTGGTAGAGCAGCCAGGGCAGGGTGGTGAGCTCCTGGCTGCCAAACATGGCGATGGCACCAAGATCCCCCAGCGAGAGGATCATCGACAGCGCCATCGCCAGTGCCAGCGGACGGCGCAGCAGCGGCCACTCCACCAGCCGCAGGCGATGCAGGCCACGTACCCCCAGGCTGTCCGCCAGCCGGTCATACTGGCGCACCACCAGCTGCATGGGGGCGGAGAGGGTGCGAAGCACATAGGGTAGCGCCATCAGGGCGTTGACCAGCACCACCAGCCAGGGGCCGAGGGCGAACACGTCGGCAAAGGGCATAAACAGGATGAACAGGCCGGTAGAGAGCACCACTGCCGGGATCATCAGGATCACCGAGCCGCTGGCTTCCCACAGGGCGGCAGCCCGTCGCTTGCGAACCCGTACCCGCAGATGACGGCTGGTGAGCAGCAGTGCGCCACCGAGCAGGGTGGCAAGGGTGCCCGCCGCCAGCGCAATCAACAGTGACTGGCCGCTCGCCTGCCACAGCTTGCTGGACGTGAGCGCCGTCAGCAGGTCGGGTTGAAGGCCTGCCACCACGATGGCCAGCAGCGGTGGCAGAAAGATGGCGAGCCCGATGCCGAGCGAGAGGAGATCCACCACGGCCGCGCCCGGCTGATGACGGTCCGGCCGCAGACTGGGGCGATGGGGAGTCACCCGACTAGCCGGGGTAGTCTGCAGCTTGTGCTGCAGGGCGAGCAGGGCGGCGGTCAGGATGAGCTGTACCAGCGCCAGTCCGCCCGCGGTGGCGAGATCGAAGTCAAAGCGCAGCGCTTGATAGACTGCCACCTCCAGGGTGGTCGATTTCGGCCCGCCCCCCAGTGCCAGCACTGTGGTGAAGCTGGTGAAGCAGAGCATAAAGATGAGGCTGGCCAGCCCGGGCAATATGCCGCGAATAAGCGGCCACTCCAGCAGCCAGAAGATATGGGATGAGCGCATGCCGAGCTGGCTGGCGAGGCGCCAGCTCGATTCGGGGATGCTCTCGATGCTCTGCAGGATGAGACGTGCCGCCAGCGGCATGTTGAAGAAGACATGGGCCAGCAGAATGCCGAACAGGCCGTAGAGATAGTTGCCGGGATCCAGCCCCAAGCTGCGCAGCAGTTGCGGCAGCCACCCCTGTTTGCCGTGTACCGCTACTATGCCGAAGATGGCGATGATGACCGGCAGTACCAGCGAGAGACCAAACAGCTTGATCAGCAGGGTTCGGCCAAGGAATCGCCGCCGCGCCAGCGCGCGGGCCACCGGAATGGCCAGCCCGAGACTCAGCAGGGTGGAGAGCAGTGCCTGTCCCAGACTGAAGCCCAGCACATGACGCAGATAAGGGTCTGCGAGCAGGGTGCGGGGTGCCAGCGAACCGGCCTGCCACAACAGGGCCGCGAGCGGCCCGAGGGATAACAGCAGGATCAACAGGGTGGCGGCACTGCCCGGCAGCCACCAGAGGGGACGAGCCTGTGGTTTCAGATAACGGCTCACTGGGTGACGGCTTGCAGCCACTCGCGGATCCACCCTTTGCGATTGGCGGCCACCTCATCGCTGCTGAAGGCGAGCGGCTTGGCTACGGTGATCATCTGCTCGAAGCCCTTGGGCAGCGGCGTGTCGATAACCGGATACATCCAGTTGCCGGTCGGGATTTCCTGCTGGAAGGCGGGGCTCACCATAAATTGCAGGAACTGGTCAGCCAGCTTCTCCTGTTTGGCGCTCTTCAGCTTGGCGGCCACTTCCACCTGACGGTAGTGGCCCTCTTCAAACGCCGCAGCCTGATACTGGGGCTTTTTCTCGGCAATCAGGTGATAGGCCGGAGAGGTGGTGTAGGAGAGCACCATGTCCGCTTCGCCATCGAGGAACATGCCATAGGCCTCTGACCACCCCTTGGTGACGGTGACCGTCTTCCTGGCCAGCTCGGCCCAGGCGGCAGGCGCCTTGTCGCCATAAACAGACTTCATCCACAGCATCAGCCCCTGCCCCGGGGTAGAGGTGCGGGGATCCTGATAGATCACTTTGAGGTCGGGGCGCTCCACCAGCTCTTTCAGGCTCTTGGGCGGCTGCTTGAGTTTGTCTTTGTCATAGACGAAGGCGAAGTAGCCGTAGTCGTAGGGGACGAAGGTGTCATCCTGCCAGCCGCCCGGCACCTTGATGCTTTCGAGCTTGGCGGGATGGGGGACGAACAGGCCGCTCTGCTTGGCTTCGCTGATGAGGGCATCGTCGAGCCCCAGCACCAGATCGGCCTTGCTGTGGTTGCCCTCCAGCCGCAGCCGGTTGAGGATGGCTACCCCATCTTCGAGGGGAACCAGATTGAGGGTGCAGTCGCACGCTTTCTCGAAGGCCTGTTTGATCTTGGGCCCCGGACCCCACTCGGCAGTGAAAGAGCTGTAGGTGTAGACGGTAAGGGTGTCGGCGGCGAACACATTGGCCGACAGCAGGCCGGTGGTGACCAGCAGCAGGGTCTTCATGGGTGGCACTCCCTATTACTTGTTAATAACGAGGTGCCAGCGGGTGAGGGCGCAAAAAATGAGCGCCATGCCTCAAATTCCTCCGCCAGCATTATCTGGATCAGGTACACGGGTATAATCTCAGCGGTAAACCGCACCCCGTTTGAGAAACGAACCGCATTGTATTAACGTTCTTTTGGGTAGACCAGCACAATTGTGCAATACCCATGAGATGACGCCCACCCAACAGAGGATGTTTGCGTGCTTACCAATACCAAGGAAAGGCGTGCCTTTGCGCGCATGGTCATCAATGCTCCGGTCACCGTCTATCAGCAGCAGCTGGAGCTGGAGGGGATCTGCCGGGATCTCAGTGCCAACGGCATGGGGATTGCGGTCTCTGAACACCAGCTCGACATCAATCAGCCCATCCGGATCAGTCTTGCCACCAACAACAACCTGTTGCCCCCCTTTGAAGCTCATGCGCGTATTATACGGGTACTGGAGGAGGAGAGCGGGTTGCTGCTGGCGGTAGAGTTTCTGCCTCAGGGTTAATCCTTGTTCTCCCTATCGGCAGAGGGAGTTAGCCTTTCTCCTGAACCGGCTGCACACTCAACTGCTTGCTATCGACCAGCGTTTTGCTGGTCGATGCTATTTGGCCAGCAGGCAAGGTGGCGGGACCGGTAGGTTCGAGCAGCAGGTAGTTCTGCCCCTGCCAGTTGAGGGTCACATCCCCCGGCTTGGCGGGCAGGTCAACAGCCAGCAGGGCATGGCCGGGGACGAACACCATGGCCTGTTTCAGCTCGGGAAAGAGCTGGGCCAGCATGGCGGCCATCAGGGTTACCTTGCTGTCGCAATCACCCCGGTTCTGCTCCAGCACCTGACGGGGAGATAGAAATCCCTTGCCCTGTCTTCCATTCAGGCTGTCGAGCTGCTGATAGGGGATGCTCTGGATAAAGGTGAGCATATGGGCCACGGTTTTCTGGCGCGCTTCTATTTCGGTACTGCCCTGCTGTTTGAGTTGATCCGCCAGTGGAGCCAGCCC
Organism: Aeromonas sp. FDAARGOS 1405; assembly: GCF_019048265.1. NCBI lineage: Bacteria > Pseudomonadati > Pseudomonadota > Gammaproteobacteria > Aeromonadales > Aeromonadaceae > Aeromonas > Aeromonas sp. FDAARGOS 1405. The sequence goes on from NZ_CP077311.1 coordinate 2,065,556, forward strand.
GCTGCGACTCTCCAGCGCGATGCGCACATGATCCTGCTTCACCGCCAGCTGCCCGTCCGGGGTGTTGAAGTACTGGAAGTAGTGTTTGGTCAGCCACGCCTGCTCCTCTTTGCTCCGCTTGGACTGCAGAAAGGCCATCGCCTCGCGCGCCTTGTCCTGATTGCGGCTTTTCAGATGCAGCTCCAGCGAGGGACGGGCGAGGGTGAACTGCACCTCGGGGTAGTTCTGGCGCACCTCCCGCAGCAACACCTGCAACACCTCCTCCTGCATTCTCGCCGGGCGATAGGCGATAAGGGGCGGTAACTTGCCCTGTTCGAGCCGGTAGGTGAGCTGTTGGGATTTGCCTTCGCTATCCTGCCAGCCGACGCTGATCTGGCCGAGGCTGTTGTTGAAGCTGGTTTGGCTGGCCCCCGCAGGCAGGGCAAGCAGCAGGGCACAGAGCAGAGGAATTGCCGTCGGTCTCTTCATCATCCTTTCCTGTGGCACGGGCCAGTTCCGGTGGCCCAAAGTGGGAAGCGTAGCGGACAGTAAAACAGGGAGCCGAAGCTCCCTGTTGATTCTACTCGTTTTTTTGCAACTGGCGCGTTAAATCCAGCTGGGCTGCTTCGCCTCAAAAGCGCTGATGGCGGCCTCGTGCTGCAGGGTCAGACCGATGGCATCCAGCCCGTTGAGCAGGCAGTAACGGCGGAATTCATCGATCTCGAAACCGAAGCAGAGGCTACCTGCACGTACCTGATTGGCCTCCAGATCCACCTCGATCTCGATGCCCGGCTTGGCGGCCACCAGCTGGAACAGGGCATCGACCTCCTCTTCCTTCAGGCGTACCGGCACCATGCCGTTGTTGATGGCGTTGCCGTAGAAGATGTCGGCAAAGCTCGGGGCTATGATGGTTTTGAAGCCGTAGTCCGCCAGCGCCCAGGGGGCGTGCTCGCGGCTCGAGCCGCAGCCGAAGTTCTCGCGGGCCAGCAGAATGCTGGCACCGGCGAATTGCGGTTGGTTGAGCACGAACTCGGGGTTGGGCTGCTGGCCGGCATCGTCCAGGAAGCGCCAGTCGTGGAACAGGTGCTTGCCAAAACCGATGCGGTTTACTTTTTGCAAAAACTGTTTGGGAATGATGGCGTCGGTGTCGACGTTGGCGCTGTCGAGGGGGACGACGATCCCTTTGTGTTGTTTGAATCCTGTCATCTCTCTTCCCTCTTACAGTGCGCGAATGTCGGCGAAGCGGCCGGTAACGGCGGCGGCGGCGGCCATGGCCGGGCTCACCAGATGGGTGCGGCCGGCACGGCCCTGACGTCCTTCGAAGTTGCGGTTGCTGGTGGAGGCGCAGCGCTCCCCTGGTTGCAGCCGGTCGTTGTTCATTGCCAGACACATGGAGCAGCCGGGCAGGCGCCACTCAAAACCGGCCTCGATGAAGATCTTGTCGAGCCCCTCGGCTTCGGCTTGTGCCTTCACCTGCTCGGAGCCAGGCACCACCAGCGCCTGCACGCCAGCGGCCACCTTGCGACCGCGGGCGATGGCGGCGGCAGCACGCAGATCCTCGATGCGGCTGTTGGTGCACGATCCGATAAACACCTTGTCGATGGCGACGTCGGAGAGCTTCTGGCCCGGTTGCAAGTCCATGTAGGCGAGCGCCTTGCGGGCGGATTGCTGCTCCATCAGATCGCTGAAGGATTCTGGCGCCGGAATCGGTTCATTGACGGCGATCACCTGACCCGGGTTGGTGCCCCAGGTGACCTGAGGGGCGATGTCGGCGGCGTCGAGCACCACTTCGGCATCGAATTTGGCATCGGCATCGCTCTTGAGGCTCTGCCAGTAGGCGATGGCCTGCTCCAGCACCTCGCCCTTGGGGGCGAACTCCTTGCCGCGAATGTAGTCTATGGTGGTCTGGTCGGGGGCGATCATGCCCGCCTTGGCGCCGAGCTCGATGGCCATGTTGCACACCGTCATCCGCCCTTCCATGGAGAGGCTCGCAATGGCCTCGCCAGCGAACTCCACCACGTAGCCGGTACCACCGGCGTGGCCTACCTTGCCGATAATGGCCAGTACCACGTCTTTGGCGCTGATGCCCTCGGCCAGCTTGCCATTGACCGAAATGCGCATGGTCTTGGCGCGGCCCTGTTTCAGGGTCTGGGTCGCCATCACATGCTCCACTTCGGAGGTGCCGATACCGAACGCCAGCGAACCGAAGGCGCCGTGGGTGGCAGTGTGGGAGTCACCGCAGACGATGGTGGTGCCGGGCAGGGTAATACCGAGCTCGGGGCCCATCACATGGACTATGCCCTGATATTTGTGGTTGAGATCGTAGAGGCGAACCCCGAACTCTTTACAGTTGTCGGCCAGCGTCTCCATCTGGATGCGGGCCATCTCGCCGGAGGCGGCGATGTCCTTGGTGGTGGTGGAGACGTTGTGATCCATGGTAGCCCAAGTCAGATCCGGGCGGCGCAGCTGGCGATTCATGGCGCGCAGGCCGTCGAATGCCTGCGGGCTGGTCACTTCATGCACCAGATGGCGGTCGATGTAGATGAGGGGGGTCTCCCCTTCCACTTCCCGTACCACGTGGGCGTCGAATACTTTCTGATAGAGGGTCTTGGCCATTGCTTCTCTCTTCCTTGTTCTCTGTTATGCGGCTCAGATCCGGGCGGCGATCTGGCTACCCATCTCGGACGTGCTCTGCACCGGATGGCGGGCGCTGGCCTGATGCAGGTCGGCGGTGAAGTAACCCTCGGCCAGGGTCTGGGCCACGGCCTGCTCAATGGCCTGGGCGGCAGCCTCTTGACCCAGGCTGTAGCGCAGCATCAGGGCGGCGGAGAGGATCTGGGCGATGGGGTTGGCAATCCCTTTGCCGGCGATATCCGGGGCCGAACCACCGGCCGGTTCGAACAGGCCGAAACCCGATTCGTTGAGGCTGGCGGAGGGGAGAAGTCCCATGGAGCCGGTGATCATGGCGCACTCGTCGGAGAGGATGTCACCGAACAGGTTGGAGCAGAGCAGCACGTCGAACTGGGACGGATCCTTGATGAGCTGCATAGTGGCGTTGTCGATATACATATGGTTCAGTTCGACATCGGGATAATCCTTGGCAACTTGCGTCACCACCTCACGCCACAGAATGGAGGAGGCGAGCACGTTGGCCTTGTCGATGGAGGTGACCTTGGCCTTGCGCACGCGGGCGGATTCGAAGGCTATCTTGGCGATGCGCTCGATCTCGAAGCGATGGTATACCTCGGTGTCTAATGCCTTCTCGGTGGGGCCTTCCCCTTCACGCCCCTTGGGCTGACCGAAGTAGATGCCGCCGGTCAGCTCGCGCACGCAGGCGATGTCAAAACCGCGATCGGAGATGTCGGCACGCAGCGGGGAGAACTGTTCCAGACCGGTATAGATACGGGCCGGACGCAGGTTGCAGAACAGCTTGAAGTGGGCGCGCAGGGGCAGCAGGGCGCCACGCTCAGGCTGATCGTTGGGGGGCAGATGTTCCCATTTCGGGCCGCCCACCGAGCCGAACAGCACGGCGTCGGCCGCTTCACAGCCAGCGATGGTGCTCTGCGGCAGCGGGGTGCCGTGGTTGTCGATGGCGATGCCGCCCACGTCGTGGCGATCATATTCGAAGGCAAAGCCGAACCTAGCCTGCACCTTTTCCAGCACCTTGACGGCCTCGGCCATCACTTCCGGGCCAATGCCGTCACCCGGCAATACTGCGATCCGATAACTGCTCATACACTCTCCATCCTGATATTGTCGTTGAGATCCCTCTGTCCGGTTTCCCCGACGCTGCGCGCGGTTGCCGGTTCAGACGTTCCCCGTCCTGATGTTGTCATTCCATGCCGTCTGTGTGGCTGCGAGTCCTGCTCAGACGGTTTCTGATTTGATGCTGTTATTGCGTTCCATCTGCTCGGCCACCTGATCGGCGCGCCAGATACTGTTGATCACATGGAGCAGGGCGTGGGCCGAGGATTCGATGATGTCGGTGGCCAGCCCCATGCCGTGGAATTTGCGTCCTTTGTACTCGGCGACGATATCGACCTGACCGAGGGCATCTTCCCCTTCGCCCTTGCTCTTGAGGGCATATTTGTCGATGCGGATCTCATAGCCGGTGATGCGGTTGATGCACTGGTAGACAGCATCAACCGGACCATTGCCGGTGGCCGCTTCACAGATCAGATCCTGCCCCACCTTCAATTTGACCGAGGCGGTGGCCAGCACCGAACTGCCGCTCTGGACCCCGAGGTACTCCAGCTTGAAGTGCTCCGGCTCTTCGTGGATCTGGCTGAAGAAGGCCAGCGCTTCGAGGTCGTAGTCGAACACCTGCCCCTTCTTATCGGCCAGGGTCAGGAACTTGCCGTAGAGGTGGTCGAGGTCGTAGCTGCTCTCGGCATACCCCATGGACTCCATCCGGTGCTTGATGACGTGGCGGCCGGAGCGGGAGGTCATGTTGAGGTTGTTCTGGGTCAGGCCAATGCTCTCGGGAGTGATGATTTCGTAGGTATTTTTCGCCTTGAGCACCCCATCCTGATGGATGCCGGAGCTGTGGGAGAAGGCGTTGGCCCCGACGATCGCCTTGTTGGGCTGCACCGGCATATTGCACAGCTGGCTGACCAGCGTGCTGGTACGATGAATTTCGTTGTGGCGGATATTGGTTTGCACCCCGAGCAGGTCGGCGCGGGTTTTGAGGATCATCGCCACCTCTTCCAGCGAGCAGTTGCCCGCCCGCTCGCCGATGCCGTTGATGGTGCACTCGATCTGGCGGGCTCCCATTTGCACCGCGCCGATGGAGTTGGCCACCGAGAGCCCCAGATCGTCGTGGCAGTGGACCGAGATGATCGCCTTGTCGATATTGGGGACCCGGTTGAACAGGGTGTGGATGATGCCGGAGAACTCGGTCGGTACCGTGTAGCCCACGGTATCGGGGATATTGATGGTACGGGCCCCCGCCTTGATGGCGGCCTCCACCATGCGGCAGAGATTATCGATCGGCGTGCGGCCCGCATCCTCGCAGGAGAACTCCACATCATCGGTGTAGCGCAGGGCGTGCTTGATGGCGCCGATCCCCATCTCCAGCACATCCTCGAAGCTCTTTTTCAGCTTGCTCTCCACATGGATGGAGGAGGTGGAGATAAAGGTATGGATGCGAAACGCCTCGGCGACCCGCAAGGCTTCGCCAGCGGCGTCGATATCCTTGGGCAAGGCGCGGGCGAGGGCGCAGACCCGGCTGTTTTTGATGTGGCGGGCGATGGTCTGCACCGATTGAAAATCGCCGGGAGAGGAGACTGGGAAGCCCACCTCCATGACGTCGACACCGAGCCGCTCCAGTGCCTGGGCGATCTGCAGCTTCTCCTTGACTGTCAAACTGGCCGCCAGGGCCTGCTCACCATCACGCAAGGTGGTGTCGAATATGATGACCCGATCTGACATGTGACTTCCCTCTTCCTAAGTTCGGTAACGTGCATCCTGCGGCGGCATAAAAAAACCCGTGCAGGGTGCACGGGTTTTTGTAAATTCCGGCTATGCCTTAGCCCGGCTACAAGGATCCCGCGCGAGTTAACGCGATTAGGGAGATTAGTAGTAGCGGGGTGGCGATACGCATGACGTTGTTATTCCTTCCAGTCGATAACGCTTTTACCAATATCGAGATTTTTATGCTGTGTCAACACGGAAGGTCAGGGGCAATCTGCTGACGTATTTAATCGGATTGTAAAGGATTGCAAATTTCCTTGTCCCATATTCGGCCCATGACCGATTATCTGGTCATTCCTGCTGTGCTCTATTCTCTGCACAACCAGATCGACTTATCAGCATTGGCTGAATTATCTGAGGTGTTAAATGGAAAAACGTAGACCTGGTCGTCCGGTCGGACGTTCTGACATTCGTGACAAGTTGCTTGCTGCTGCCCGTGAGCGTTTTCTCAATACTCCCTATAGCAAGGTGACTACACGTGAAATCGCCGAGCTTGCCGGCTCCAATTTGGCGATGATCCACTACTACTTCGGCAGTAAAGAGGGTCTTTACAAAGCTGTGCTGGGTGATGTGGCCGAGCCTCTCGACCATGCTTGGCAAGATGAGCACAGCAATCACAGCTTGAACGAGCTGCTCAACACCTACTATCAGGTGATGGCGCCCAACAGCGAGTTGACCTCGGCTATCTCCAGCGCATTGTCGACCGAGAAGAGCCCGGGCCGGGATTTTGTGCTGAGCCGTCTGCTGGAGCGTCAGCTGCCGCAGTTTGATGCCCTGCTGGAAACCATGAAGTCCAACGGCGAGCTGGGGGACGATCTGGACCCCGAGATGTTGAAGATCTCCTTCCTCAGCATGATGTGGCAGCCGTTTGTGATGAAAGATCTCTACGAGCAGGTGTTTGGCCTGAAAGTGGATGAGCACTTCATGGCCCGTCTGGCGGATCACAACTGTCGTCTGATGGAGACCGGCCTGCGCGGCAACCACTGATTTTGTCGCTACATCGAAATTAAAAAGGGCCATTAGGCCCTTTTTTCATAAATCTGTTATCCCTTGTTCAACGTCCTGTCATCCCGCCTTCCTACTCTGCAAGCAGAATTCAGGGAAGGAGGAGATATGAACAAGATCCAGCAATGGGACCTGCAGGTGTGCCGGGTCTGCCTGCTTCACGGTTACAACCGGCAGCAGGCGAGGGTGAGTCGTCTCATTTCCCGCACCGGTGATGGCCCGCTTTACGCCGTGCTGGCCGCCTTGCTCTGGTGGCTGGGGGAGGCAGAGCGTGAACTGGTTCGACTGGCGCTGCTTGCCTTCGCCATCGAACTGCCCCTCTATCTGCTGCTGAAAAACAGCCTGAAACGGCAACGGCCAGTCGGTTTGCCGGTCTTTATCACCCCTTCCGATCGCTACAGCCTTCCCTCCGGCCATACCGCCGCAGCCTTTCTGATGGCCACCATACTGGCCGCCGGTTTTCCGCTCTGGGCACCCCTGCTGTTTGGCTGGGCGGCACTGGTGGGGGCATCCCGGTTGCTGCTCGGGGTACACTACCTGAGCGATCTGGTAGCCGGGGCTCTGCTGGGTGGTGGTTGCGCCGTGCTGGCGCTCGGCTGGAGCCATTCATGAGGATACTCTTCGGGGTGCAGGGCACCGGCAACGGCCACATCAGTCGCAGTCGCACCCTGGCGCGGGCGTTGCGCACGGCAGGGGTCGAGGTGGATTATCTCTTTAGCGGCCGCTCCGCCGACTGCTACTTCGACATGGAGGAGTTTGGCGCCTACCGCGCCTTTCCCGGCCTCACTTTTGTCAGTTACGAGGGGCGAGTTTCTCCGTGGCGCACCCTGCAAGCCGCCTCGCCGCTCACCTTTTGGCGGGATCTGCGGTCTCTCGACTGCAGCGAATACGATCTGGTGGTGAGCGACTTTGAGCCGCTGACCGCCTACGCCGCCCGCCGCTATGGCAAGCCAAGCCTCACCGTTAGCCATCAGGCCAGCTTCAACTGGCCCATCCCGCGCTGGGGGGAGAATGGGATCAGCCGTCAGCTGATGCGCCACTTTGCCCCAGTGGATCAGCCGCTCGGGCTGCACTGGTTTCACTTCGGCCACCCCTTGCTACCACCGGTGATCGACCCCATCGCCGCCGCGCCGGATAACTGCGAGATCCTGGTCTATCTGCCGTTTGAGCAGACCGAGGCGATCGCTGCCCTGTTGTCGCGCTTTGGTCAGCAGCGCTTCGTCTGCTTTCATCCCGCCATTCGCACCCCGAGCCAGTGGCGCAACCTGTGCTTCGAACCGCCGTCGCGGCACGGATTTATCGCCGTGCTGGCCGGTTGTCGCGGCGTCATCTCCAACGCGGGTTTCGAGCTCGCTTCCGAGGCGCTCACCCTTGGCAAGAAGCTGCTGGTCAAGCCCCTCGGCGGCCAGTTCGAGCAGCTGACCAACGGCAAGACCCTCGAGATGATGGGGCTGGCGACCCTGATGGATGTGCTCGATGCCAATCTGGTGCGCACCTGGCTCGACAGCGCCTCGCCGGGGGCGGTTTGCTACCCCGATGTGGCGGGGGAGTTGGCCCGCTGGCTGGCTGCGGGTGCTGACGAGAGCGTGGCCTCTCTGTCTCGTCGGCTCTGGGCGCGCACCCTGTTTCCGGAGGAGGTGAGTGATCGCCTGAGCGAGCTGGATGGGGGAGAGCGTTTATCCGCTGGCTGGTTATCGCAAGTGAGCGTTGTTGACTAGACTGAAAGGCGACCCCACCAAGGAGAGGATGGAGCAAATGCGCTTTACCAATGAAAACGGCGAAGTCATGAACCTGGCTGACAATCTAACCCTGCACGAACTGCTCGATATGGGCGTCAGCATTTCTGTCAGTGAAGAGACCGATCCGGATCAGCAGATCTGGCTGGCGGAGCCGGATCAGGAGAACTGAGCCATCATTCGGCATCAAGCCCACCGCTGAGCGGTGGGCTTTTTTGTGGCTGTTTTTCTCCTCTGCGGAATGATCCACTGGCCATTCCCCGACATCCTTCCCTTTTGTCTCATGGTCGCAGTGGCAAGTCATTGAATGTTAATAGCTGGTTGAAATGTATGACTGTTCTGGTCAGATAAAGCCGTGGACAAGCGTTATGAAGCGGGTTAAGTTGTTTTTTCACCCGATTTTCGGGTCAATGATGGAAAAATCCTTTTTTTCTACTGTCGACGGGGCTGAATTGGGCCGATCTGCATTCAGATAACAACAAGAAACGGATCGGGCCGTGCCGGGAAGCACGGCATCGTCGGCGGGATTCGCTAAACGGAGCAAAGCCTGGAGGGCTTTATCATGGAGATGTTATCAGGCGCCCAGATGGTGGTTAGAGCGCTGGAAGATCAGGGAGTTGAGCACGTCTTCGGCTACCCTGGTGGCTCAGTACTCGACATCTATGACGCTCTCTTCGAAAACGGCAAGATGGAGCACGTCTTGGTGCGTCACGAGCAAGCCGCGGTTCACATGGCGGACGGTTACGCCCGTTCCACCGGCAAGGTGGGGACTGTGCTGGTGACCTCGGGCCCGGGAGCGACCAACTGCATTACCGGTATTGCCACCGCCTATATGGATTCCATTCCGCTGGTGATCCTCTCCGGCCAAGTGCCGACCAGCATGATCGGGGAGGATGCGTTTCAGGAGACCGACATGATCGGTATCTCCCGTCCGGTGGTCAAGCACAGCTTCCTGTGCAAGAAGGCGAGCGATATTCCCGAGGCCATCAAGAAGGCCTACTACATTGCCGCCAGCGGCCGCCCGGGGCCGGTGGTGGTGGATCTGCCCAAAGATGTGCAGAACCCGAAAGAGAAATTCCCCTACCAGTATCCCGAGACGGTCTCTCTGCGCTCCTACAATCCGACCAAATCCGGTCACAAGGGTCAGATCAAGCGAGCTGCCAAGCTGCTGGTGGATGCCCAGCGCCCGGTGATGTACGTGGGCGGCGGTGCCATCAATGCCAACGCGGATCATCTGGTGACCAAGCTGGCGGAGCTGCTGAATCTGCCGGTGACCACCACCCTGATGGGGTTGGGGGCCTTCCCCGGCACCCATCCGCAATTTATCGGCATGCTGGGGATGCACGGTACCTTCGAAGCCAACAAGACCATGCACAATGCGGATCTTATCTTCGCCGTGGGGGCCCGCTTCGATGACCGCGTAACCAACAACGTGGCCAAGTTCTGCCCCGATGCCACCGTGGTCCATATCGACATCGATCCCACCTCCATCTCCAAGACGGTACAGGCCCATGTGCCCATCGTCGGTTCGGTGGAAACCGTGCTTGAGCAGATGCTGGAAGTGGTCCGCGAGTGTGGCTTCGATAACGACAAGGAGGCGCTGGCGGACTGGTGGAACCAGATCAACCAGTGGCGCTCCCGTCACTGCCTGGCTTACGAAAAATCGTCCACCCAGATCAAGCCACAGCAGGTGATCGAGACTCTCTACAAGGTGACTCAGGGGCAGGCGTTCGTCGCCTCCGACGTCGGCCAGCATCAGATGTTTGCCGCTCTCTACTACCCGTTTGCCAAACCGCGCCAGTGGATCAACTCAGGGGGGCTCGGCACCATGGGCTTCGGTATTCCGGCCGCCATGGGGGCCCAGTTTGCCAACCCGGATGCGGTGGTCTGCTGCGTCACCGGCGACGGCTCGGTGCAGATGAATATTCAGGAGCTCTCTACCTGCATGCAGTACGGGGTGCCCATCAAGATCATCTCCATCAACAACCGTGCGCTGGGCATGGTCAAGCAGTGGCAGAAGATGTTCTACGGCGGTCGTCACAGCCACTCCTACATGGAGTCCCTGCCGGACTTCGTCAAACTGGCGGAAGCCTACGGCCACGTCGGTATCGCGGTGAGCGATCCGGCCGAGCTGGAGAGCGCCATGGAGAAAGCCTTCGCCATGAAGGATCGGCTGGTGTTCATGGATATCTCGGTCGACCCGGATGAGCACGTCTATCCGATGCAGATCAAGTTTGGTGCCATGGATGAGATGTGGCTGAGCAAGACGGAGAGAACCTGATGAGACACATCATTTCAGTACTGCTGGAGAACGAATCCGGCGCCCTGAGCCGCGTGGTGGGTCTCTTCTCCCAGCGCGGCTACAACATCGAGACCCTGACGGTGGCGCCGACCGAGGATCCCACCCTGTCGCGCATGACTATCGTCACCATGGGGGACGAGCGGGTGCTGGAGCAGATCCAGAAGCAGCTGCACAAGCTGGTGGATGTGCTCAAGGTGTGCGACCTGAGCGAAGGGGAGCATATCGAGCGGGAGATCGCGCTGGTCAAGGCGCGCGCCGCCGGTGGGGCCCGTGACGAGCTGAAACGGCTGGCGGATATCTTCCGTGGCCAGATCGTCGACGTCACCCCCGAGCAGTACACGGTACAGCTGGTGGGCACCAGCGAGAAGCTGGATGCCTTTATCAAGACTGCCGCCCAGACCAACGAGATCATCGAAGTGGTGCGCTCCGGTGTCTGCGGCATCTCTCGGGCGGACAAGGCGCTGCGCCCCTGATGGCTGGCGGGACAGCTGATGATGCGTCAGCTGCCGCAGAGTGAAGGAAAAGAGGGCTCTGCGGAGCCCCTTTTTGTTTGGTTCTTCTTTACGAGGGTAGGGATGATGTTCGGTATTCATGATCTTGCACTGTTTATGGTCTCGGGGCTGCTGCTCAATATCATGCCGGGACCGGACTCCTTGCTGGTCATGCTGCGCAGTGGCTCGCAAGGGTGGCGTGCCGGTTCGGTCGCGGCCCTTGGCATTGGCACCGGCGTCATGGTGCATGTGCTGGCGGCGGCCCTCGGTCTGTCAGCCCTGCTCAGTGCATCTGCCGAGTTGTTTGCCCTCATCAAGTTGGTTGGCGCCATCTACCTCATCTATCTGGGGTTCTCCCTGCTGCGCCAGCAGGCTACGGGTGCCATGGAGAGAGGGGCCACCCTGCCAGCCCTCTCCTATGGCCAGATTTACCGGCAGGGGGTGCTGACCAATGTGCTCAACCCCAAGGTGGCGCTCTTTTTCCTCGCCTTCGTGCCCCAGTTCATCGCACCGGATGCCCCCGACAAGGCGCTCGCTTTTATTCTGCTCGGCTGCATTTTCAATCTGGGCGGTATCATCTGGTGTCACCTGCTGGTCTTTACCACCGTCTATGCCAGCCACAGGGTACGGCTGTCACAGCGTCTCGGTCGCTGGCTCAACCGGGGCATCGGCACCCTGTTTGTCGGACTCGGGATCAAGCTCGCCAGCGACTAGCTCGCCGCTTTCTGACCTGGGGCAGATTATCGTGCGCCGCGCTGTGCTATGGTCGGCAGTCAGCTGCGGGGCCAGCCCCGCTCTCTCTTTTTCTGGTCAGCCCCACTGGCCGCAGCAGCGAGATCCCTTGCCCAGATGAACATCGTCCGGCTCAAGAACTTTACCGAGATCGTGAAGAACAACTTCAACATCTCGGCGACGGCGGAGAAGCTCTACACCTCCCAGCCCACCCTCAGCAAGCAGATGAAGATGCTGGAAGATGAGCTGGGGCTCGCCCTCTTTACTCGCAAGGGGAAAAATCTGGTCGGCTTGACCAGCGCAGGCGAGCAGGTGATGGAGCTGGCCAAGGGGGTTGTGGCGCAGGTGGAGCAGATCAACCAGCTGTCGCTCGGGGAGCAACTGGCCACCAGCGGGGTGCTGCGTATTGCCACCACCCACACCCAGGCGCGCTACAAGCTGCCAGCGGTGATCACCGAGTTCACTCGCCGTTATCCCGAGGTTGCGATCAATCTGCATCAGGGGGCGCCCGCCCAGTTGGCCCAGATGGTGCAAAGCGGCGATGTGGATATGGCGATCGCCACCGAATCGATGTATCTGTTCGATGAGTTGGCAGCGATTCCCTGCCATCGTTGGGGACGCAGCGTAGTGGTGCCCCACGGTCATCCGCTGATCGACTGTCAGCCGCTGTCGATGGCGGATCTGGCCCGCTACCCCCTCATCACCTATGTGTTCGGCTTTACCGGCCGATCCAAGATGGACAAGGCCTTCAGCCGTCACGGCCTCTCGCCGAAAACCGTGCTGACCGCCACCGACACCGACGTGATCAAGCACTACGTCCGGCTCGGCATGGGGGTCGGGGTGATTGCAAGCGTAGCCTTTGACGAGGGGGATAGGGAGGCTCTGGTGAGCCTCAACATCGACCACCTGATCGCCTCGAGCGCCACCCACATCTGCCTGCGCAAGCATGCCCATCTGCGCGACTACATGTACGACTTTATCCACCTCTACGCCCCCCATATCAGCCGGGAGACGGTGCAGCTGCACCTTATCAACCAGCCGCCCGCCGCCAATATGGCGGAGTTGCCGTGGCTCTAGCCGCAGGTTGTTTGTCGTACACAGAGCAAACATGCAGAGATAAAAAAGAGAGGCCTTGGCCTCTCTTCTGGTTTTATCGAGATGCGGAATTAAGCGCTGCGGGTCGCCAGATTGATAAAGATCTGGGCTCCGACCAGCAGGCAGTCGTCATCGAGGTAGTAGGGGTTTGCATGGAGATAGTTGCAGATCCCCTTGGCCTGACAGCCGCTGCCGAGGAAGAACATGGCCCCCTTGCGGCCACGGCAGGCGTTGACCATGTAGCTGAAATCTTCGCTGCCGGTCATCGGCTGACCCTGAGCGTTGATCCCCTCAGAGGGCAAGACATCGGTGGCCGCTTGCAGCAGGCGGGCACAGGCATCGGCGTGGTTCTCGACCGCCGGATACCCGGCATAGACCATCTTGGTTTTGAAGCCGCGCAGTTCGCTCTGGGCCACGATCTCCTTGAAGCTGTTCTTCAGGATCTGGTCGGTCTCGGCATCCATGGCACGGATGGTACCGCGCGCCTGCACATGGTCGGCGATGGCGTTGGGGATGGTGCCGCCGTTGATCATGCCGCAGCCAAACACCGCCGGGCTGAACGGACTGGTGCGCTTGGCGACGATGTAGTCCATGTCCTCGATGATCCGCACCGCTTCGCGGATGGCATCCAGCCCCTTGTGGGGGGTGGAGCCGTGGGCGGAGATACCGTGCACATCCAACGTCCAGGCGGAGCCCCAGGAGGACATGACACCGTGGTTGAACTTGATGGTGCCGGTCTCCATGGCGCCGTCGTTATGGAGGGCATAGACCTCGTCCACCCCCTTCATACAGCCCAGTTCGACCATCTTCTCGGCGCCCGGCACCCGCATATCCTCTTCCGCCATCTGGAAGATAAAGCGGACGTTGTACTGCAAGCGATCGCGGTTGGCGGCCAGAAATTTGGCCGCAGTCAGGGCGATCGCCATATGGGAGTCGTGACCACAGTTGTGAGCCATTCCATCGTGGGTCGACTTGAACGCAACGTCGCTCATGTCGTGCATCTCGAGGCCATCCATGTCGGCACGGAAGGCGATGGTCGGCAGCACAGGGTCAACCACCAGATCGCCGTGAAAACCGGTGAAGCCCGGGTAGTCGGTGAGGCGGTAGCCAAAGCCTGCCATCAGCTCGCGGCAGTAGGCCGAGGTCTTGAACTCGACGCCGGAGGCTTCCGGAATGGTGTGCAGGTGGTGGCGCACTTCCTGACTGAAGTCGCGCAGGGCTAGCAGGGCCGGTTCAATGTGGATGTTGTTCATCAGATGATCCCTTGAATGGAGAAGCCGAGTTGGGCCACCAGCGAGGCGCCGAAGAAGCAGCAGGTGGAGACGATCATGAAGATCAGGATCACTTTCCAGGACATCTTCTTCAGCTCTTCCAGCTGACCGCCCACCGAGAGACCGGCGAAGGCCAGCAGCGGTACGCAGCAGGAGAGGAAGGAGATCTTGGCGACGGCGTCAATGAAGAGGCTGCGCACCGGGGTCTCCGGCAGGCAGATGAGAATGCCGATGATGGTGGCATAGGCAAACGCCGGCAGGGAGGAGGGCAGATAGCGCTTGGCAATCAGCGAAGCGAACACCACCAGCGACATGGCGATAAAGCTGTCACCCATCAGCCAGAGCGGGGTGCCGGTGGTCAGGGTTTGGGTAAACATGGCCAGCAGGATCGCCAGAAAGACGAACCGCATATCCATTACGATGCTTTTCATGCTTTCTCTCCTTTGGCAGTCAGGGCATAGATTTTTTCAGCGAGCGGCAGACCCAGATAGGTGAGGGAGAGGGCGCCGAGGGCAGACGAGAGCAGGTTCGATGCCGCGGCGATACTCAGCACCTGCTGAGCCAGCGCTTCGTCGAGACCGTTGATCAGGGCGCCGGAGGCTGCACTCAGCATGGAGCCTGAGCCCACACCGGAGCCGGCAGCCAGCGCCAGCGGGTGCAGACCGGTGAGCGGGGCGATGCTGCCCAGCACGCTGAACCAGAGGGTGCCGATGACGGAGCCGCACAGGTAGATGGCCAGCACACCGATGTACTCCTGGGAGCCGGTGCCGAACTTGCCCTGAATTACCGCGACGGACGGCTCACGGCTGATGGAGGAGCAGGCCCCGATGGCGCGACGGCCAAAGCCGAACTTCACCGCCAGCGGAATGGCGATCAGGATCGGCAGCAGGTTGCCAATCTCCTGCAAGAACAGCGGCACGCCGACGCTCAGGATCATCTTCAGGTTAGGGATGATCATCCCCGCGTACTGGGTACCCAGGATCAGCAGGCTGAAGCCCACCATCTTGCCGCAGAAGCCCTCTTCTTTTTCGGTGAAGAGCTGCTTCCAGCCGGGGATGCGATCCTTGACCGGTTTGGCGGAGACAATCATGCCGATGATGACGGCAAAGAGCATCGGCAGGATCGGGATGATGGCGATGCCGATCCTGATCTCCTGTTTGCCTATCAGGTACTGGGCCACAAAGATCAGCATGGCGGTTGCCAATATGCTGACTGTGACCGTCTTGAGGGGGCTGGTTTGCTGCATAGTTTTTTCTCTTGTTATTCCCATGTGTGGCCATCGTCAGGATTGTCCAGACCGATGATGGGGGCATCATAAGGAGCGAAGAGGGGCAGGTATGTGACCTTCATCAAGCTGGCCATATGGCATTTTTTCATGGGGTATGCCCTTTAACCCTCTGGATACCAAGGGTTAAAGGCCGTTAACAGAACGTCAGCATTGGCAGGACAAGATAAGCAAACAGGAGGGAAATGGTGACACCGCCCCGCAGGGCGGTGACGCGGATCAGACGGGCGTTTTGAGCCGTGCCCTGCGCAGCAACAGGGGGAGCTGGTAGAGCACCAGGGCGCCGAGTACCAGTCCGGCACCGGCCAGTTTGGCGCCGCCTAGGGGTTCGTTGTAGAAGAGGGTGCTCAGCAGCAGAGTCCAGACCGGTTCCAGCAGCATCATCAGGGCGGCATGGGCGGTGGTCATCTTGCTCAACGCATGGGTGAGCAGCCAGTAGCGCAGGGTGGTGGCGATCAAGACGCTCGCCGCAAACCAGCCCCAGATGCCGTGGCTGACTCCAGCCTCGGGCCACTGTTCGGTCAGCAGGGAGAGCAGGGTGCCGAGCAGGCCGGTCATCGCCAGCTGGATGCAGGTGAGCCAGCTGGGGGCAATGGATTGGGCGAAGTGGCGATGGACGGCAAGCTGGATACCGAGGGTGGTGGCCGCCGCCAGAAACCAGAACAGCGAGAGCGACACGCCCCAGTGGGTACTGCTGGAGAGCAGCAGCAAACCGGCGATGGCGATGGGCAGGGTGAGCCAGTAGTGGCGGCCTGGCTTGGCCCGAAAGGCTCCCCATGCGGCCAGCGGGGCCATCAGGGTGGCGACGCTCATGATAAAGGCGCCGCTGCCGAGCGCATCGCTCTGGCTGATGGCGGTGACCCACAGCAGCAGGCTGGCGCCGAGGAGGGTGCCGCAACCGGCGGCGCGCACCATCTGGGGTCGGCTCGGCGGTGGCTCGCGCAACCAGGCCAGGGGGAGCAACAGCAGGGCTGCCAGCAGAAAGCGGCTGCCGATAAAGGCGGCAGGGGGCAGTTCGCGGATCGCCTCTTTCGAGAAGAGCCAGCCAGCGGCGGCCAGCAGGGTGACCAGTACCATCAGCAGCAGGGGCGTGCGGTTCATAGCGTTTGTAGTAGGGAAGTGGGAAGGGGAGCATAAAGAAAGGCGCCGGGTATTGCTACCCGGCGCCTTTCATCTTTGCCCTGTTCCGCTTGTGCGGCATCAGGCCAGCAATCAGTTCATGCCGTAACGCTTGAGCTTCTTGCGCAGGGTGCCACGGTTGATACCCATCATCACGGCTGCGCGAGTCTGGTTACCACGGGTGTACTGCATGATCACGTCCAGCATCGGCGCTTCGACTTCGGAGAGAACCATATCGTACAGATCAATCACTTCCTGACCGTTCAACTGGGCCAAGTAGTTACGCAGGGCCTGTTGCACAGAGTCACGCAGGGGGCGCTGGGTCGGCTCGGCAGCGTGATTGTGAGTAGTTGTTACCAATGCATCAGAAGTCAGGGTTTGTTCGAACATATTCGGTCGGCTCTTTAGTTATCTTGTTAACCTAATCCATCGAAATACGCTTCGAGTGCTTCTAGTTGTGCGTCAGCACAATCCAGGGCATTGAAGTGCTTACGGAATTCTCGGCCCGTCTCTTCTTCATCCAGATACCAGCCCACGTGTTTACGGGCGATGCGCGCTCCCAGATATGCACCATAAAACCGGTGCAGGTTGGTGACATGCTCGTTCATCAGGGTGCGAACCTCTTCCCTCTCGGGAGGTGGCAGCTTGGTGCCCGTCTCAAGAAAATGACGGATTTCCCGGAAAATCCAGGGTCGTCCTTGCGCAGCGCGGCCGATCATCACGGCGTCCACACCGGTATAGTCGAGGACATACCGGGCTTTCTCCGGGCTGTTGATGTCGCCATTGGCGACAACAGGAATCGATACGGCCTGCTTAATCGCCTTAATCGTGTCGTACTCCGCTTCGCCCTTGTAGAGGCAGGCACGGGTACGACCGTGCACGGCAAGGGCCGCGATACCGCAATCTTCGGCGATTCGGGCGATCTCCACGCCATTGCGGTTATCCGGATCCCATCCTGTGCGGATCTTCAAGGTGACAGGTACTTCCACTGCATCCACCACGGTCCGGCAAATTGCTTTGACCTGATCGGGGTAACGCAGCAGGGCTGAACCTGCCAGCTTCTTATTCACTTTTTTTGCCGGGCAGCCCATGTTGATGTCGACGATCTGTGCGCCCTGCTCCACGTTGTAGCGGGCAGCAAACGCCATCATCTCCGGGTCGGCCCCGGCAATCTGGACCGATCGCAAACCGCCTTCTGCAGAGTGATCCATCCTCATCCTGGTTTTCTGGGTATCCCAGACATCCGGGTTGGCCAGCAGCATCTCGGAAACGGCCATGCCGGCACCCAGCCGCAAACAAAGTTCACGGAATGGTCGGTCTGTTACACCGGCCATGGGCGCCACAATCAGGGGAGTTTCAAGCGTGTGGGGACCTATCTGCATTCCACGGTTACCATCGGCTTAGGGCGGCGTATATTACGCATTTTTTAGGCAGGAGAAAAGGTTAGTATTTGAGCGTCAGCCATTTTTTTCTGAAAAAAACGTCGAGCCAAGGCTTGCAAATTCAGGAGTTATTGAAAAACAGCCAGATTGACCGGTCAGGAGTGCTGTACCATTCGGGTCACCTCCTTGCTCAATTGTCAGTCCACTTGTCAGTCCCGTTTGCGTTATGATGGCTGGCTTATGTGAGCAAAAGCTCCAAACATTTTTGCAACAGTGCGAATCGGGGTTCTATGACGTCAAGGTTCATTACATCACTCTGGCCGTGTCTGCTGGGGGTCATGTTGGGGTCTGCGCAGGCGCAGACCATCAGCTTCGGCGAGGCCTGGACCCGGGTCATCCAGCAGGATGAGGAGCTGGCTGCCGAGCAGGCCGGGGTCGATCGGGCCAAGCAACTGCGTGAGGCCGCCAAATCCATGTATCTGCCCAAGGTTGATGTGGGAGCCAGTTATACCCATCTTGATCAGCCGATTGAACTCGATGCCCTCGATCTCAATCCGCTGGCCAAGCAGAAAGATCTGATCCTGGCGCTCGGCAGTCTGTTTGGGGTCGGGGCCAACGCATTTGTCACTCCCCTGACCAAGCAGAATGTGGTGACCAGCTCGGTCAAGATGCTCTGGCCGCTGTTTGCCGGTGGCCGCATTGATGCGGCTCAGGATATCCGTCAGGCGCAGGTGAGCGAAGCCCAGCAACTGCTGGTGCTCAAACAGCAGTCTGCCTTCGAGAGCCTCTCCCAGACCTATTTCGGCGTGGTACTGGCTGCTCAGGTGGTGCAGACCAGGCAGGAGATTGAGGACGGGCTGGCCCACCATCTGGATCATGCCAAGAAGCTCGAAGCGCAGGGTCAGATTGCCCGGGTGGAGCGTCTCTCCGCCCAGTCGGCCTATGACAGAGCGCGCATCGATACCCAGAAGGCCCGTCGCAGCCTCGAGATCGCCGAGCTGGCCCTCGGCCGCATGCTGAAGCTGCCGGATGCCCAGCCGGGCAATGGTCTGTTCGTCAACAAGGAGCTACCGCGTCTTGAGGGGTTGGTAAGCCAGACCCTGGAAGTGCACCCCGGCCTCAAGTTGCTAAACGCCAAGAAGGAGCAGGCCAAGGGGCTGATCCGGGTCGAACAGGGCAAATATGCCCCCGAGGTATTCCTGTTCGGTAATTACAACCTCTATGAAGATGATTCGATCGCTTCCAAGACCACGCCGGACTGGCTGGTGGGGGTGGGGGTCAGCATGCCGTTGGTGAGCCGTGACGGTCGCTCCGAGACGGTGCAGGCGGCCAAGAGCGCCGAACTTCAGGTTAATCTGCTGCAGGCCAAGACCCGCGAGGATCTGAAACTGTTGGTCGAGAAGACCTGGCGCGAAGCAGCACAGGGGCTTGAAGAGTATCAATCACTCTCCTCCACCCAGGCGCTGGCCGAGGAGAATGTGCGGCTGCGTGACAAGGCGTTCGGGCAAGGGCTTTCTACCTCCCTTGATGTGGTGGATGCCCAGAACCAACTGGCAGGAGTCAAGACCCAACGTGCGGCGGCGGCTTATCAATATGTGGTGTCGCTGGCCCGCCTGCTGGCCCTCTCCGGCCAGATGAACAGTTTCAATCAATATCAGCACGGTCAGGTGATCGAGGTGAACTCATGATCACCATCCGGTTCGTGCCTTTTTCTATCTCTGTTTCGACCGCCAAGGGTCGCCCGTTTGTCGAGGTGAAGTGATGAGCCATCCCCCCATCAAAAAGAAGATGAGCCAGGGTAAACCGCTGTTGTTGCCGCTGGTGCTGGTGATCCTGGTGGTCTGGCTCGGCTGGCGCTTTTGGCTCGCCTATCAACCGGAGCCGGTGCATCTGCAAGGGCAGATTGAGGCTCAGCAGTATTCAGTCTCTTCCAAGGTGCCGGGCCGTATCGACGAAGTGCTGGTGAAAAAGGGCGATCAGCTGACCAAGGATCAGCTGGTCTTTACGCTGGCAAGCCCCGAGATTGAAGCCAAGCTGAGCCAGGCCAAGGCGGGTGAAGCCGCTGCGGGGGCGCTGGCGCAAGAGGCGGAGAAAGGGGCTCGTGCCCAACAGATCGCTGCCGCCAAGGATCAATGGCAAAAAGCCAAGGCTGCCGCCCAGCTGCGTGGCAAGACCTATGAGCGGGTTGCCAGCCTGCACCGAGATGGCGTGATGCCGCTGCAAAAACGCGACGAGGCCTGGACTGCCTGGCAAGCCGCCCGCTACAGCGAAGGGATGGCGTGGCAGCAGTACCAGATGGCGTTGGAAGGGGCGCGGGAAGAGACCAAGATCGCCGCTCGCGAGAAGGCCAAGATGGCGGCCGGTTCCGTGGCCGAAGTAGAGGCCTATCTGGCCGACACCCGCATCACCAGCCCCCACTCAGGCGAGGTAAGCCAGGTGCTGCTGCGCAGCGGCGAGCTGGCGCCGCAAGGCTTCCCTGTCGTGACCCTGCTCGATATGAGCGATGCCTGGGCCCAGTTCCATGTGCGCGAGGATCTGCTGCCCCGCTTCCCGGTTGGCACCGAGTTCGATGCCCGCATCCCCGGCCTTGGCGATCAGATGGTGCGCTTCAAGGTGACCCATGTGGCCGTGATGGGGGATTTTGCCACCTGGCGTGCCACCGATACCCGTCAAGGCTTCGACATGAAGAGCTTCCAAGTGGAGGCTCGCCCGCTGCAACCGGTTGAGGGGCTACGGGTTGGCATGAGTGTGCTGGTTGAACTCTGATGGGACGTGAATTTCGGCTGCTGTGGCAGGATCCGTTCAGCCGTGCCCTGATGAGCTGGGTACCGCTGCTGCTGATGGGGATCCTCTGCTGGATCTTCTCGGCAGGGTTGGCCCGCGACCTCAAGGTGGGGCTGGTGGATCTCGATCACAGCATGCTCTCGCGCCAGCTCGCCTTTTCGCTGGATGGCTCTGCGGGACTCAAGGTCGCGCAACAGTTTGACTCCATCGATGCCGGTGCCCACGCCCTGCGCGGTGGCGATATCTATGCGCTGGTGGTGATCCCCAACCATCTGGAGCGGGATGCCCGTCAGGGTACCCAGCCGCAGGTGACGGTGTTCAACAACGGCCAGTTCATCCTGATCGCCAAGCTGGTCAACTCGGCGCTAGCGCAGGTGGTAGGCACCCTCAATGGTCAGGTGGGCGTGCTGGAGGCGATGGCTGACGGTAAGGCACTGCCCGGCGCACTCGGGCAGTCGGTACCCATCAGCAGTCAGGTGACGGCGCTCTATAACCTCAACTCCAGCTACGCCCAATTTCTGCTGAGCGCTATTCTGCCCGCGGTGTGGCAGATCCTGGTGGTGCTGTTTGGCCTCAATGCGCTGGCCCGTACCGATCGGCTGGGGCTGGACTGGACCACTCGCGGGGTCTGGTTTGGCCTCTGGCGCACCCTGCTGCCCCACGTACTGATTGGCTGGGGCTGGGGGATTGTCTGGACACTGCTGCTGTTCAAGGGGTTCTCCTACCCCATGCACGGCAGCTGGCTGGTGCTGGTGGTGGGTCTGGGGCTCGCCTCGGCGGCCTGCGTCACCATGGGTGCCTTTTTCTACGGCATCATTCGGGATCCGGCGCGCGCCCTGTCGCTGGCGGGGGCTTACACGGCGCCCGGTTTCGCCTTTATGGGAGTCACCTTTCCGGTGAGTGCCATGGGGGATTTCGCCCGCTTCTGGCGCAGCCTGTTGCCGGTCTCCCACTATGTCGAGTTGCAGATTGGTCAGAGCAACTACGGTTTGCCCCTCTCATCGGCGCTGCCGCAACTGGGGGCCTTGCTGCTGTTTCTTCTCCCTTTGCTGCTGGTGGTTCGCCGCTACAAGCAGCAGGCCGAGCTGGCTCGTCAATCCGCCGTAGTGGCCGTCGCCGAGAAGGAGCCTGAGTGATGCTGGGATTTGTCGATCTGTTGCGCCTCGAGTTGCGCACCCTGCTGGCGGATCGCGCCATCATGCTGACCCTGTTTGGCGGGGTGATCTTCTACTCGTTTCTCTACCCCCAGCCCTATCTGCATCAGCTGCCGCGGGAAGAGGCAGTGGTGGTGGTCAACGAGGATGGCAGCCAGCTGTCCCGTCAGTTGGAGTTTATGGCCGATGCCACGCCGCAGGTGAAGCTGGTGGCGCGGGCCAATTCGCTGGATGACGCGCGGCAGCTGATGATGGCCGGGGAGGCGAGCGGGATCCTGCACATTCCCAACCACTTCTATCGGGATCTGATGTTGGGCAAGAGCGTCACCCTGAGCTACGCCGGTGATGCCTCCTACTTCCTGGTCTACGGCACCATTGCCGAAGGACTGGCGCAGGCCGGTGGCACCCTCGCCGCGCAGGTGAAGGTGGCGAGGCTGCTGAGCCACGGCGAGGCGCTGCCACAAGCGGCTATGGGCTGGAATGCGGTGGCTCTCAACGTGGTGCCGGTGTTCAACCCCACCATGGGCTATGTGAACTACGTGGTGCCGGCGGTGTTCGTGCTGATCCTCCATCAGGTGCTGCTGATGGGGGCGGGGATCCTGGGGGCGACCCAGAACCAGCGCAGTTGCCGCGGCGAGCACGGTTACTGGCAAAGCGCGCCGGTACTGCCGCTGCTGCTGGCCAGAACTCTGGTGCTGGCGGGGTTGTTCCTGCTGCCGGTGAGCTACTTCCTCGGCTTTTGCTTTGATCACTACAACATCGCTCGCCATGCCGACCCGGTGCAGCTTTGGCTATTCGCCCTGCCGTTCCTGCTGGCAACCTGCTGGTTCGGTATTTTGCTGGGGGCCATCTTTACCCGGCGGGATCTGCCCACTCAGGTGGTACTCATCTCCTCCCTGCCGCTGGTCTTTCTGGCGGGCTTTATCTGGCCGCTCGAGCTGATCCCGGCGCCCCTCAATTGGCTGGCTCAGTGGGTGCCCACTATCCCCGCCATCGAGGGTTTTCTGCGCCTTAACCAGATGGGGGCCGACTTCGCCCAGGTTTCCCGTTACTGGTGGCAGTTGTGGGGGCTTGCGTTGCTCTACGGCGTGCTGGCCTGCCTGCTGCTGCGCTGGCGGCAGCAGTCGCTGCCAGTTGCTCGCCCGTCAGTCGTGCAGGGTGAAACCACCGCCGGTTAAACGGGATAGGGCAAGCGCCCGTGAGATGGCGTGTGCGGTAAAGCGAAAACGGTCAGCCCTTGGGCTGACCGTTTTGCTATGTGGTGGGGTTAAGCGGTTTTACTGCTGCTTTAGCCGCGCTGGAGCGTGGGATCCCCGATGGCGTAGATCTGCCCCACCGCTGTCTCATCTGCCAGTAGACGCAGCCCTTGGGTGGCCACATCGGCGCGGCGAACCAGTCCGTGTACCTCCTTGCCCTGACTCAGCTCGGCGCGGCCGGTGGCGTCGCCATCCTGCAGGCCCGCAGGGCGCAGAATGGTCCACGCGAGGGCGCTGGTCTGCAGCCAGCTCTCCGCCAGACTCTTGAGGCGCACCTCGTGACCGAAGGCGGCGCGGGCACGTTCAGGCAGATACTGCCAGCTGTCGCCACAGCCGAGGGAGGTGACCAGTAGCAGTCGTTTCAGGCCTGCCTGCTCCATGGCATCGATCACATGGCGGTTGCCCTGATAGTCCACCGGCGCCGTCTGGCGAAAGCTGCCGAGGGTGGAGACGACTTGGGCATCTTGCCCCGCTCGGGCGCACGCCTGCTGCACCGCAGCCGGATCCAGCGCATCCCCTTCGATGACGTCTACTCCCAGCGCCTCCAGTTCCGTGGCCATCTCGGGGCTGCGCACCAGCGCGACTACGCGGTGACCCTCAGCGAGAGCGTGGTGGGTAAAGGCACGGCCCAGCCCTCGGCTGGCTCCGAAAATCAGTGTGGTTGGCATAGCTGAGCTCCCTTGGCAAAAGGGACTAGCCTAGTGACTTGTTTGTGCGCTGTAAATGAGAGTTGTTTCTATTTGTGGGCGGGCAGGGAGGAGAGAGTGCGAGCCGCCAGCGACTCGCACTCGCTGAGAGGGGATCAGCCGTTGTAGTTGCCGATGCTGGGGCGACGGCTGGGGCCGCTCAGATGGATATCCACCGGATTGAACGCCTTGATCGCCTCATAGCTGAAATCACCGATCGCCTGATGCAGGCTCTGGGGCGTGTGGTTGGTGATGATGATGACGCTCTTTGACAGGTTGCGACGGCGGCGCAGCAGGTGGCCGAGGAAGCTGGACTGGCTCTCCGCCATCTTGGCACGGTTGGCCGATACCTCGTCGATGATCAGCAGATCCACCTCTTCCAGCGCGCGGCGGTACTGGTTGCGCTCATCCTGGTCGGGGATGACGTTGAAGAACAGCCGATCGACGATGGAGGCCCACTGCTGGAAGATCACCGATTTCTGGTGACGGGCGATCAGCTCATGCGCCACCGCCCCCGCCAGGGTCGACTTGCCGGTGCCGTAGTCGCCGTAGATCAGCATGCAACCGCCACCGCTCTTCTCCCAGTGCTCGAAGCCGCTGATAAAGTAACGGGCGGTTTCGATAGGGTATTGCAGCGCCGGATCTGTGGCATCCATTTTGTCGAACACCCAGTCGGGGTTGAGGTCGGCCTGGGCGATCAGCTTCTGGATCCGCTCCTGACGGGCCGCTTTCTGCAGCTCGCGCACCTCGGCGTTGGCCTTGGCGTCATACTCCTTGCGCAGGGTCTCGTAGTCATACTGGCCGCCGCCGGTCTCTTGCTGCAGGCGACGAATGCGCTCCAGCAGGCCACCCACATGGCGGCTTAATTCCGGGTCGTGAACACGGTGATCCTGCTTGGCCTTGGCGATCTTCTGGCGCTTGGCTTCGATCTCTTCCAGCTCCTGGCGCAGGGGATCTTGCGGGTCAGTCATGGAATGCTCCTTCTGCTCGATCAGGGATGGGTAGACAAGGGGTTGATTCTGCCTGCAGGCGGGGGCCGCTATCAATCATTATCCGGCTCCTGCTGCGCTGCGGGTTCTTGCATCTGCTGTTCGGCCAGTCGCTTGGCCTCTTCAATCATCTGTTGGGCCCGTTTGCTCGGGCCCGACTCTGCCGGGGCCGGCGTCACCTGCTGGTAGCCCTGCACCTCCATCGGTTTGCGACGGGTATAGCGGCGGGTCTTGAGGGCGCGAATAAACTTGAGCATCCATTGATGCTGGGAGTCGAACACCTCGGGGCGCCCCAGCCAGTAGGCGATAAACTCCCCCAGATCCTCTTCGCTGTAGCTGGCATCGATCACTCCGCACAGACGGGCGAGGGCGGGCAGCTCTTCGTCCGGGCGCCACTGCAGATGCATCTGGAAGGGGCGTTCCGGCAGCGGGCTGCGCAATTTCTGGGTCAGCAGTGGCAACTGGAACGGGCACTGATGGTAGTGCTCACTCTCGGGCTGAGCCTCGACTTGCAGCAGGCCCGCCTCCATCAGTTCATCGAACAGCTCGGTGAGCTGGCGGGCATTGACCTGAAACGAAAAGCCGCAGGGATCACCCGGATCGACCACCGCCAGCGCCCGACCCAGCTCGGGATAGTTGAGCCGGGCAGCCTGATTTTCCAGCACCAGTCGGCGCAGCTGCAGGGTATAGAGACTGCGAGCCGGATGGGACAATCTTGGGTGGGCAAGGGCGCTGTATTCGGCTGGGGTCATGGTCTTCTTCACGAGCTGGAGTGGGGGGCATTATCCCTTATGGCGCCCACTTGCACAATTCGTCACACTGCAAGTGAGTGCACTGCATGGTCGGGGGAGTGAAAATAGAGCGTACCGCGGGGTGTTGAGCAGGGGGCGCGGGATTATGTCGACAATCCAGCAGCTTGCACTACTTTGGTATGCAGATTAGCCAATCCGGCTGTTTTTGACGCAAGGTGCGCGGCATTTCTGCTGATTTGGGCTAGTCTTATTACTTAAATAAACAATTGACTCATAAGGTTTTTGTCAACATGCCAAAACCCGGACTGCGGATCCTGGTGGTGGAAGACGAAGCGGTTTTTCGCCACTCGTTAGTGAGTTACCTCGCGCGGGACGGGGCAACGGTGTTTCAGGCTGAGGATGGAATTGAAGGGTTGTCAGCCGCAGCTATTTATCATCCCGACGTGGTTCTGTGCGATCTGAATATGCCCAATATGGATGGCCGCGAGGTAATTGCCTGCCTCTCTGCCCGTTACCCCCATATGCCGGTTATCGTCATTTCGGCACAGAACTCCATGGAGGCGGTCGCCAGTGCCTTGCGTGCCGGTGCACGGGACTACCTGCTCAAGCCCCTCGAGAACTTCGCACTGGTCGATCGCAGTATTGACCAGTGCCTTAACGGTGGGAGCACTCGAGCCCAGCAGCTGGAATTGATGGCGCATATGGATTACTTCAGTGCCCATGATCGAGCTGCCAGCCGTTTGCTGGCTGGGCTGAAGCCGCCGGGATTGCAGGAGTGGGGCCCCTGGCAGGTCACTTTCAAGGGGCTGGGCCATCTCTTTATTCCCGATACCTTCAAAGTGGAAGAAAAGCTGCTGGTGTTGGTGATGGAGCTACCCATCATGGGGACAGATGCGGCATTTTGCGGGGCACTGGTGCGCTCCCTGATGAACGTCCCCTACCGACAGTTCCAGCAGAACGAGAGCCGGTTACTGAGCCAGCCACACCGGTTGCTCGACTACCTCAACCATCAGCTGATGGCGTCCGGGCTTCGCCACTCTTTTGCCATGGCGGCGCTGCTTTTTGATCAGCACGATGGGTTGGTATTTGCAAATGCTGGACTCACGTCTCCCCACTGGTTGATGCGTTCCGGCGGTTTACCTCTGGGGTTGATGCGCAATAGTCACTATGCTCTGCACAAGCGCAGTTGGCATGAACCATTCGATCTGCAGTTTCGCAGTGACAGTGGCTGTGCGCTCGATGTGCAGGTGCGTCATCATTGATGCTGCCTACGGAAGGCAAAAGCAAACAGGGCACCCATAGGGTGCCCTGTTTGCTTTTGACAATCCTGACCGTTTAAACGGCAGCGGACTGCAACTTCTTGTCTTGCACGTGTGGCTCTTTGGCAGGGCCTTCGGCACCGTGCATCCAGTAGACCAGGCGGTTGGCCATGGCCAGCAGGATCAGGGCGCAGATGACTGCAGACAGTGCGATACCGCCGAAGATGGCGATTGGGCCAGCTTCACCCACGAAGGAGCCAATCAAGCCGGCGACATAGTTGGCCACGGCAGTGAAACCGAACCAGGCGCCCATCATCAGGGATACCAGACGCAGCGGAGCCAGTTTGGTTACCATGGACATACCGATGGGCGAGAGGCAGAGTTCGCCCAGGGTGTGGAACAGGTAAGCGCCAACCAGCCAGAACATGGAGGTCTTGACGGTCTGATCTCCGCCCTGTTGCAGCACAGCACCCACCATGAACAGGAAGCCTACGGCCAGGAACAGCAGACCCATGGCGAATTTCACCGGAGAGTTCGGCTCTTTCTTGCCGAGCTTGATCCAGATGGCGGCGACGATCGGGGCCAGGGTGATGATAAAGAAGGGGTTCAGAGACTGGAACCAGGCAGTCGGTACCTCGAAGTCACCGATCATGCGGTCAGTATACTGCTGGGCATACAGATTCATCAGACCACCGGCTTGTTCAAAGCCAGCCCAGAAGATGATGGTGAACAGACCCAGCATCAGGATAACTTTGATGCGATCCACTTCCTGCTTGGTCAACGGAGCCTTCTGCTCCTTGTTGCGCTGTTCGGCGGCGCGCTGAGCTGCCGGTACGCGGCCGATGTCACCGAGGAAACGCTGGGCCATGGTGGCTTGAACTACCAGGGAGAGCAGCATACCAATACCGGCACTGACGAAGGCGGCTTGCCAGCCGTATGCCGTGGCAGCTGCGCCACAGATCACGCCGGCTAGCAGGGAACCCAGGTTGATACCCATGTAGAAGATGGTGAAGGCACCATCACGGCGGTGATCGCCCTCTTGATAGAGGTCACCCACCATGGTGGAGATGTTCGGTTTGAACAGGCCGTTACCCAGGATCAGCAAGCCGAGACCCGCATAGAAGACGTTAATGACCATATCAGGGAACATGGCGTGGGGCAGGGCAAGAGTGAACTGGCCTGCAGCCATGAGGATCGCACCAAACAGCACGGCACGGCGTTGGCCGAGGAAATTGTCAGCCAGCCAGCCGCCGATCAGCGGTGTGATATAAACCAGACCGGTATAAATACCGTAGAGTTTGAGGGCATCTGCCTGAGTCCAGCCCAGACCGCCGTTGGCAGTCAGGTCGGTCAGATAGAGCACCAGTACGGCACGCATGCCGTAATAGGAGAATCGCTCCCAGAGTTCGGTACTAAAGAGCAAAAAAAGCCCTTTAGGGTGACCTAGAAAGGTCCCTTTTGACGGGTTATTCATTGGAACTTCCACCTGTGTCTTATATTTTTTTGAGTTTTTTATGCAAGGGCGAGAAACACGCCTCAATCCTTATAGAGCATGTGTGAATAAATTACAACATTATGATTTGCTGAGGATTTATTTATTCTTGATTGATTTTTTGTTGCAAAAATGAAAAAGGAGCATCATTTGATGCTCCTCGAATACCTCTATAAAAAACAGATTTTTTAGCGATTACAACTGTTTGACGAACTGCTTCAACCAACCGATAAATTCGCCGTTCAGCTCGCGGTGACGTACGGCATACTCCACATTGGCTTTCATATAACCGAGTTTGCTGCCGCAATCGTGGCTCTTGCCTTTCATAAAGTAGGCGTTGACCTGCTCCTGCTCCATCAGCATGGCGATGGCATCGGTCAGCTGGATTTCGTCACCGGCACCGGCCGGGGTTTTTTCCAGCAGCGGCCAGATATTGGAGGAGAGCACGTAACGACCCACCACCGCCAGATTGGAGGGCGCTTCGTCACGAGGCGGTTTCTCGACAATGGCCTGCATCGGCAGGGACATCCCCTCGGTCAGCGCCTCACCCTTGATGTCGGCGATGCCGTACTTGTCTACTTCGCTCTCGGGTACCGCTTCTACCATGATCTGGCTGATCTGCTCCTCTTCAAACAGATGCACCATTTCGGCCAGGTTGTCTTTTTTCGGGTCGCTGGCTACGTCATCGATCAGTACGTCCGGCAGCAGCACGGCGAAGGGGTTGTCACCGATCAGCGGTCGTGCGCAGAGGACTGCATGGCCCAGCCCTTTGGCCTCCCCCTGGCGGACGTGCATGATGGTGACGTCTTTCGGGCAGATCTGTTGCACCTCTTCCAGCAGTTGGCGCTTGACCCGCTTCTCGAGGGTCGCTTCCAGCTCGAAGCTCTTGTCGAAGTGGTTTTCGATGGAGTTTTTACTGGAGTGGGTGACCAGAATGATCTCCTTGATCCCGGCGGCGATAGCTTCGCGCACTACATACTGGATCAGAGGCTTGTCGACCACCGGCAGCATCTCTTTCGGGATGGCCTTGGTGGCGGGCAGCATACGGGTACCCAGACCGGCTACCGGAAGCACGGCCTTGCGAACAATGAGAGGGGTCTTTTTCATGGAAAACTATCCAGCGGGATTGAAGTGCGGCCATGATACTCCAAGAAAAACGGGGCAGCCACAGCCAGCCCCGTTTGCATATGCAGTGCTCGGACGTTATTTGACGATGATCATGTCACGGTTTGCCTCCAGAGTGGCCGGGCCAATGCCACTCACATCTGCCAGCTGGTCGACCGAGGTGAATTTGCCCTGTTTCTCGCGATAGTCGACGATGGCTTGTGCCTTTTTGTCACCAATCCCCTTGAGGTTAGTGAGCTCGGCAAGGGTTGCCGTATTGATATCCACTTTGCCACTCTCCTGCTTGGCGGCAACCGTGGTGACCTGCTTGGGGGCGACCTTGTCTGCAGCCTGCGAGGGCAGGGTGAACAATGGGAGGGCGGACAGCAACATGATGATGGACAAGCTGTTTTTACGCATTTCACACTTCCTTGTGGTAGGGGATTCGTATGGATGATTAACCAGATTTGGAAGATGTGACGGCTGTCATTTTTTACAGGTATTGAGTGCGATTTGCTTTGCTATAAGAGATGGCAATTTTCGAATAACAATAAGATATATAAAGACTTTTATTGCCAAATACCAAATGGAAAGTCTTGTGTGACAGGGAGCATAGCCTCATAACGCACTCACACTTTTATCTGTCTGATCCTGAATCTTCGGCTGCTTATGCTGCCTGCAGAAAAATTCCCAACAAAAAAGGCTGCTCACCTGGGGTGAGCAGCCTTTGTGATCGGTTTTTTCAGGCGGATGCTGATTAAGCTTGTGCGTCAGCCTGAGCAGCCTGGATACCGGTCAGGGCGATGGTGTAGACGATGTCGTCAACCAGAGCGCCACGGGAGAGGTCGTTGACCGGCTTGCGCATGCCTTGCAGCATCGGGCCGATGGAGACCAGGTCAGCGGAACGCTGCACCGCTTTGTAAGTGGTGTTACCGGTGTTCAGGTCAGGGAAGACGAACACGGTGGCTTTACCGGCAACCGGTGAGTTCGGTGCCTTGGACTTGGCCACGTTCTCCATGATGGCCGCGTCGTACTGCAGCGGGCCATCGATTATGAGGTCGGGGCGCTTGGCCTTGGCCAGCTCGGTCGCTTCACGCACTTTCTCTACATCGGCACCGGCGCCGGAGGTGCCGGTAGAGTAGGAGATCATGGCGACGCGCGGCTCGATGCCGAAAGCGGCTGCGGAGTCGGCTGACTGGATGGCGATCTCGGCCAGCTGCTCGGCAGTCGGATCCGGGTTGATCGCGCAGTCACCGTAGACCAGCACCTGGTCAGGCAGCAGCATGAAGAAGATGGAGGAGATCAGGGAAGAGCCTGGAGCAGTCTTGATGATCTGCATCGGCGGACGGATGGTGTTGGCAGTGGTGTGTACCGCGCCGGATACCAGGCCGTCAACTTCATTGCGCTCCAGCATCATGGTACCCAGTACCACGTTATCTTCCAGCTGCTCGCGGGCAACCACTTCGGTCATGCCCTTGTTCTTGCGCAGCTCGACCAGACGCGGCACATAGCGCTCGCGCACAACGGCCGGATCGATGATCTCGACGCGATCGGTCAGAACAACACCCTGCTGTTCGGCAACGCGACGGATCTCTTCCGGGTTACCCAGCAGCACCGGACGGGCAATGCCACGCTCGGCACAGATTGCGGCAGCCTTGATGGTGCGCGGCTCGTCGCCTTCCGGCAGCACGACACGCTTGTTGGCCTGACGGGCCAGCTCGGTCAGCTGATAACGGAATGCCGGCGGGCTCAGACGACGGGAACGGGTAGAGCTGACAGTCAGCGACTCGATCCAGTGTTTGTCGATGTGGCCAGCCACATAGTCCTGTACCAGCTCGATACGCTCGCGGTCATCTTCCGGAATATCGACGTTGAAGTTCTGCAGGCTGACGGCGGTCTGCCAGGTGTTGGTACCGGTCATCATGATCGGCAGGCCGGTGGCCATGGCCTGTTGGCACAGCGCCATGACCTGCGGCTCCGGATGATAGTTACCGGTCAGCAGCAGGGCACCCAGCTTGACGCCGTTCATGGCGGAGAGGCAGGCGGAGACGATGACGTCAGAGCGGTCGCCAGAGGTGACCAGCAGGCTGCCCGGACGGAAGTGCTCGACCATGTTGTGGATGGAGCGGGCGCAGAAGGTCACGGTCTGCAGGCGACGGCTGTCCAGCTCACCCTTGTGCAGGATCTTGGCGGCCAGATGCTTGGCGAGATCCTTGGCGCGCGGGGCGATCAGCTGGGTGTTCCAGGGGATGCAACCCAGGATGCGCAGCGGGCTCTTGCCGAACACTTGCAGCACTTCCAGGTTGTGGGCCGCGTCAGAAGCGTGGTGATGGGCTTCGAACATCTCGGTCAGGTCAGGGCGGGTTACGCCATGCTCGTCAACCGGCGCGCCAACCTTGTTGATCACGCAACCAACGATGCGGGGGTTGTTGACACCACCGAAGTTGGAGCAGGCCAGTTCGATGCGCTCTTTCAGCTTCTGGCTGGAGTCATGGCCCGGGTGGGTCACGAATACCATGTCGGCATCCAGCGCCTTGGCAACGTCGTAGTTCAGCTTGTTGGCAAAGGGCTGCTTGTCGGTCGGCACCATACCTTCGACAACCAGCACTTCGGCACCGCTGGATTTCACGTGCTCTTCGAAGCGGGCAACGATCTCTTCCAGCAGGATGTCGGTGTTGCTGGAGCTGATCATGTTCTCGGCGTAGGAGAGGGTGAAGGGCTCGGGCGGATTGATGTTGGCAGCTGCGCGGATAACGGCGGTTGAGCGCTCGGCACCGGTTTCACCCGGACGCGGCTGGGCAACCGGTTTGAAGAAGCTGACATTGACACCGTGACGTTCCATGGCGCGGACAACGCCAAGGCTTACGGAAGTTACGCCGACACCAGTGCCGACCGGGATAAGCATAATAGTGCGTGCCACTTTATACCCCTTGTTCATTTTTTGGGATCAGGAAAAGGCCGCCCTGGTGGGCGGCCTCGAGTTACTGCGTTAATTAAGCGCCGACCAGTTCCAGCGCGTCGTGGGCGATAACCCACTCTTCGTTGGTCGGGATTACCAAGGCCTTGGTAGAACCAGCCTTGGTGATCTCGCCACCCTTGCCGAAACGAGCCTTCAGGTTGGCGTCGTGATCGACGTCAAAGCCCAGCAGACCCAGCTTGTTCAGGGTGATTTCACGGATCGGGGCGGAGTTTTCACCGATACCACCGGTGAAAACAACGGCGTCCAGACGACCGTCCATGGCGGCAGCGTAGGCGCCGATGTACTTGGCCAGGCGATAGCAGTAAACGTCCATAGCACGCTTGGCTTCTTCTTTGCTGTCGTAGTTGTCTTCAACGAAACGGCAGTCGGAGGTGACTTCGGTCAGACCCAGCAGGCCGGACTCTTTGGTCAGCATGGTGTTGATATCGGCCACGCTCATGCCCAGCTTGTCGTGCAGGAAGAAGATGATGGCCGGGTCCAGATCGCCGGAGCGGGTACCCATGACCAGACCTTCCAGCGGAGTCAGACCCATGGAGGTATCAACAGATTTGCCGTTCTTGATGGCGCAGACGGAACCGCCGTTGCCCAGGTGGCAGTTGATGATGTTCAGCTCTTCAACCGGCTTGTTCAGCTGCTTGGCAGCTTCCAGGCTGATGTAGTAGTGGCTGGTGCCGTGAGCGCCGTAGCGACGGATGCCGTTCTCTTTGTAGAGCTTGTACGGCAGCGCATACAGGAAGGCTTCTTCCGGCATGGACTGGTGGAACGCGGTATCGAATACGGCCACGTTCTTGTCAGCCAGCGCCGGGAATACGCGGCGGGCTTCACGGATACCGATCAGGTGAGCCGGGTTGTGCAGCGGTGCGTACGGAACGGCGGCTTCGATGCCGGCGATCACGTCGTCACAGATAACGACGGAAGAGGTGAAGCGCTCACCGCCGTGAACAACACGGTGACCGATGGCGATCAGGTTCTTGGACAGTTCCGGATTGAGCGGCAGGATCTTGTTGACGATGAAGTCCAGCGCTTCCTGGTGAGCGGCACCCGCGCCCAGATCGGCACTGCCTTTCTCGCCATTCAGTTTCCACTTGATGCGGGCGTCGTCGAGGTTGAAGCACTCGGCCAGGCCGGACAGCAGGTCATCACCGGTGGTTGCGTCAATGACGGCAAACTTCAGGGAAGAGCTGCCACAGTTAAGAACAAGAACCAGCTTACTCATGAATAAATCCTATCGCAGATTGGGTTGTGTAGGCGGATGCGTTGGACGCGGTGCGACCAAAAACTTTCAACTTATCCTTATGAGGGTTGGCAATCTGTTGCTTGCCCCTTGTATAGTGATACAAGACCCGAAATCCAGACGTCCCTGACAGGTCAATAGCAAGAAGCTTTTGACGCAAAAATGGGCGTACAAAGGATAACCCGATTGTTGAAAAATAACAAAGTCATCCTCAACCTTTGTTACTTTGCATCAAATTTTGTCGAGGTTTTGCCGTTAGTACGTTCAAAAAGCGCTCGGAGGTAGTATGAGCATGAACATTTTTGGAACTAAGTTACAGCAAGGCCGCCATTATATGACGCTTTGGCCGCGCCGTCCCGAGCTCAATTCGATGTTTCCTGAAAATCGGGTGATCAAGGCGACCGAGTTCGCCCTCAAGGTGATCCCCGCGCTGGCGGTGCTGAGCGTGATGTTGCAGTTCCAGTTTGGGGAGCAGCACTACTGGCCTTCAGTCATCACTTCCGTGCTGTTTCTGCTCAGTTTGCCGCTGCAAGGTTATTACTGGCTCGGCCAGCGCGCCGACACCCGCTTGCCCCCGTCGCTGGCGAGCTGGTATCGGGAGATCAACGGCAAGATGAACGAGCAGGGTGGCCGTCGTCAGCTGGTGTCACAGCCGCGCTATGAAGAGCTGGCCGATACCCTCAAGGCCGCCTTCCAGCAGCTCGATAAATCCTTTCTCTACGAATAACCCGTATCAGATGCAAAAAGGCGCCAGTGGCGCCTTTTTGTTGCGGTCGGTGTGTGGATCAGGCCGCCAGCACCTTGCGGATCTCCTGGATGGAGAGCTTGTACTGACGTGGACACTGACGCCACACCTGCAGCATCCGCTGGTACTTGTCGCGCATGGCGATGTCGCTGGAGAGCTCGTCGCACGGGCACTTGAGCTCGGGGAAGCGCTTGTCCACCTCCAGCAGGAAGCAGACGTAGTCAGCCAGCTCACGCTCTTGGCTGCGGCTGTAGCCGTTGAACTCCAGACGGCTGGCGTTGATCTCGCCCTGATCGGCGGCATCCAGATTACCCCATGAGATGGCCAGTGCGTGATGCAGCTCCAGGGTGTCGATCACCTCCTGGCAGGTCGCCAGATCCAGATGGCCGAAGCTCTTCTCCAGCTCGAGGATCTGCAGGCAGTAGCCGCGCTCGATGATGGTGCTGGCGCGCTGGTAGATGTCCGCCTTCTCCGGGTTGAGTTTCGCCAGAATTTCGTACTGGTTGCTCAGGATCAAACGTTCTGTGTTGCTCATGTTCATGGGATATCTCGCTGGAAGATGATTCTGGGGTCACGTTAACCCATATATAAAATGAATTTTTTGATCTGGGCGGGGGAGTTGGTGAGAAAAATCCACTGGCAAGGGCTTGCTGGCCAGACAAAAAAGGCCTGCATGGCAGGCCTTTCAATGACGCAGGGGAGGGTTATCCCTTGAGGAAATCCAGTACCACCTGATGGTGATCGCTGGTTTTGAACTTGTCGAAGTGGTGGGCAATCTTGCCCTCTTCATCGATCAGGAAGCTCTGACGGTGAATGCCGTCATACTCTTTGCCCATGAATTTCTTCGG
The DNA here is from genome assembly GCF_019048265.1 of Aeromonas sp. FDAARGOS 1405. Taxonomy (NCBI): domain Bacteria; kingdom Pseudomonadati; phylum Pseudomonadota; class Gammaproteobacteria; order Aeromonadales; family Aeromonadaceae; genus Aeromonas; species Aeromonas sp. FDAARGOS 1405. The sequence goes on from NZ_CP077311.1 coordinate 2,100,708, forward strand.
GCCCCAGACGCCAAAAGCATCGGCGACGGCGTGGTCTTCATCGGCCAGCAGGGTGAAGTTGAGCTGGTCCCGCTCTTCGAACTTTTTCAGCCGTTTGGCCGGATCCGGGCTGATGCCAAGCACCACCACATTGAGGGCGGCCAGCTCGGCGTTCACATCGCGCATGCCGCAGGCCTGGGTGGTGCAGCCGGGGGTCATTGCCTTGGGATAGAAATAGACCAGCACCTTCCTGCCGCGCAGGCCAGCGAGGCTGACCTGATTACCATTCTGGTCGGGCAGGGAGAAATCGGGGGCGGGGCTGCCAGCTTGTAGTGGTTGCATGGGGTCTCCTCGGGTAAAACGCCCTCAGGCGTGTTTGCGATTGACGATAAACTCGAACGATTCGGCACCCAGTTGACGACAGAATTCGGCGAAGGCGGTTTGCGAACCTTCCACTTCACCCTCTCTGGCCAGATTGAGCTGAAAACTGATCTTCAGCAGGTTGAATGGCTGCTGCTCCAGGGTCATGGATTGCATCGCCTGAATGTTCCAGCCATGTTCGCTGAAGAACTGGGTGCACTGGCTTACGATGCCGGGCTCGTCGCGGATCAACAGGTCGGCACTGGCGCGGACGTCATACTGCAGGGACTGGTGGCGCTCGGTGCGTTTCATCATGGTGATGAGATCCCACTCCTGGCTACGCAGGGGCAGGCTGATTTCGAGTTGCATCATGCTGTTCCAGTCGCCCGAGAGCAGCATGATAAAGGTAAATTCATTGCCGAAGATGCCAAGGCGGCTGTCTACAATGTTGCAACCACAGCCACTGACGTGGCGGGTCACTTCATTGACGATGCCAGGCCTGTCCGTGCCGATGGCCGTTACGACCAGGTAGTGAGTCATAAATCTTCTCTCGTCCGTTATTTCGTTGCGAAAGCCGCGCTGGCAAGCCAACCCTCCGGCCCTGATGACCACTCCCTGAGGGACGCTGCCGACTTTCGTCCATTACTTTTTGTTCCGGATGGTATCACGGCTTGCCCCCTCTCTCCCTTGTTTTTCAAAGGGGTCAGCTTTACCATTACGCCCCTGAAAATCGGGAGAAAAGTCCATGTTACGCGGTAGTATTGTTGCGCTCGTTACCCCCATGCTGGCTTCAGGTGAAGTCGATTGGGCCAGTCTGGCCAAACTGGTCGACTATCATGTCAGCGCCGGGACCTGCGCCATTGTTGCGGTGGGTACCACAGGGGAATCGGTGACCCTGAGCGAGCAGGAGCATATCGCCGTCGTTGAAAAGACCGTTGAGTATGCCGCCGGACGCATTCCCGTCATCGCCGGTTGCGGCTCCAACAATACTGCCCATGCCATTGAATTGGCAAAGCGATTGGCCAAAACCGGCGTGGTGGCGGGTCTCTCGGTGACTCCTTACTACAACAAGCCCACTCAGGAAGGTCTCTATCGCCACTATTGTGCGATCGCCGAGGCTAGTGGTCTGCCCCAAATTCTTTATAATGTGCCCGGTCGCACCTGTTGCGATCTCAAACCGGAGACCGTGGCCCGTCTGGCCAAGGTTCCCGGCATTATCGGTTTGAAAGAGGCAACCGGCGATTTGAGCCGCACCCCGCTGCTGCGCGAGCTGTGCGGGCCGGAGTTTGCTCTCTACAGTGGCGACGATGCCACTGGTTGTGATTTTATGCTGCAAGGTGGCGATGGCGTGATTTCGGTCACCACCAATATTGCAGCGGCCCAGATGGCCGACATGTGTCGTGCTGCGCTGGCCGGTGATGCCGGGCAGGCGCATGACATCAACAATCTCTTGATGCCGTTGCACAAGACTCTGTTCTGCGAACCGAGCCCCACCCCGGTGAAATGGGCCTGTGCCCAACTGGGGTTGATTGCAACAGCCACCTTGCGCCTGCCGCTGGTTGACCTCACCCCCGAGGGCGAGCAGCTGATGGCGCGAGCACTGACCACAGCGGAGTTGATGGCGAGTGTTTAAATCTAATGGAAAGGGAAATAGAGCCCGTCTGGTGCTGAGCGTTGCGACTGTGGCCGTCTTGGCCGGTTGCAGCACCCCCCAGGATCGCAAAATGGCCAACCGCGACTTCGGTTATGAAGATGCCCGCCTCGAGGGCCGCGCGTTCTTGATCCCCGCAGGATTGAGTGCCCCCACCTTCAACAGCCAGTACGATATTCCGCCACTTCCCGAGAGCAGCCGTGAAGGTGCCCTCGGCGCCCAGGTCGATGTGCGTCCACCCGCCCAGCTGCTGACCGTGGTACCGGGCAGTCAGGTGGTGCAGAGTGCAACCGAACCGACCGTTGCCTTCTATGCCCTGAGCACCAGCCAGAGCGTGGAGCGCGATACCTGGTCGTTCCTGATGAACTTCCTGGCCAAATACAAGGTCACCACCGAGAAGCTGGATCAGCAGGATGGCGTATTGCAGACCGGCTGGTTTGACAACACTGTTGCCCTCGATGGCTGGGGTGAAGATGACGAAGACTTCAAAATCCGTCAGCGTTACCAGTTCACCGTGCGCAACGATGCCCAGCGCCACGCCGTCAACATGTCGGTCCGGGTACTGGATCACGAAGAGACCATCGACGGCGAGACCAGCAACAAGCTGACCCCTGCCGATGCCCAGCGCTATGCCGCGCGAGTGCTGAACCAGTTCTCTCTCTATTACGACAGCCAGCTGAAAGCCCGCGAGCAGCACAAGTCCAACGATGGCATGGGTCTGCAACTGGGTCTGGACAACAACGAGCTGAGCGCCTGGATTGCCGAAGGTTCCTTTGATCAGGTGTGGCGTCGCCTTAATCAGGTACTGCCTGCTTACGGTTTCACCATCAAGGATACCCAGCAGTCTCTGGGCTGGATCGACGTCGAGTACGAAGAGCCGGGTGCCGAGTTCTGGAAGGCGAAAGGGAGCGAGCCGTTCAAACTGGAGGAGGAGAAATACCGCTTCCAGCTTGGCGAAATGGCGGGAGGCAAGACCTCCATCACCCTGTTCGACAAGGACAAGAAGCCGGTATCGTCCGGGGTTATCTCCCAGATGTATATCAGCCTGTCCGAGGCGTTCGCCAAGGGGCTGGCCGATCAGGCAGCAGCAAAAGCAGAATAAATACAGGGGCCTTGTGCCCCTGTTTTGTTATCAAAATCCCCCTGAAAACGCGGGGATTCCGAGCGGTTTTCGATGATGCGAGCCCCCTTGCCAGTCCGTTGCAAACAGAGCGCGCGGGTGAGGGACTCGCGATGTTTACCCCCCACAAACAGGAAGTGTTATTAGCCATGAGTCTTGCAGATCAAGTATTGGCGGTGAATGACGATTTGCCGATCCGTACCGATAAACCTGTCCATTCCGGCAAAGTGCGCAGCGTCTACTGGTTGACCCCCGAAGACAGTGCCCGGCTCATAAAAGAGAAAGGCTATGATGTGCCGGCCGATGCGCCCCTCGCCCTCATGGTGATCAGCGATCGCATCTCGGCCTTCGATTGCATCTGGCAAGGTGTGGATGGCCTGAACGGCGTACCGGGCAAAGGGGCTGCGCTTAATGCCATCTCTAGCCACTGGTTCAAGCTGTTCAAGGAGAAGGGACTGGCCGACAGCCACATTCTGGATATTCCGCACCCCTTCGTTTGGATCGTGCAAAAAGCTCGTCCGGTGATGATCGAGGCGATTGCCCGTCAGTACATCACCGGCTCCATGTGGCGTGCCTACAAGGATGGCGAGCGCGAGTTCTGCGGCATCACCCTGCCGGAAGGGCTCAAAAAGGATCAGAAGCTGCCGGAAATTCTCATCACTCCCTCCACCAAGGGCGTGCTGAAAGGGCTGGATGGCGTGCCGGAAGCTGATGACGTCAACGTTTCCCGTGCCGATATCGAGCGCCACTACAAGGGCTTCAACTTCAGCAAACCGGCTGACATCGACCGTTACGAAGTGCTGCTCAAAGAGGGCTTCAACGTCATCAGCGACGCGCTGGCCGGGCTGGATCAGATCTTCGTCGATACCAAGTTCGAGTTTGGCTACGTCCACGATGCCGCCGGCAACGAAAAGCTCATCTACATGGATGAAGTGGGCACCCCCGACAGCTCCCGTATCTGGGATGGCGCGGCCCTGCGCGACGGTCAGATTGTCGAGAAGTCGAAAGAGGGTTTCCGTCAGTGGCTGCTCAACCACTTCCCGGATCCGGACATCCTGCTCAACAAGAACCGCATGCCGGAACGTTTCGCCCTGGCCCGCGACAACAAGCTGCCGACCGAAGTAATGATGGACATATCCAACACCTACGTCGGGATCGCCGAGAAGATCATCGGCCACAAGCTGGCGCGTTCTGCCAATCCCAAGCAGGAGATCATCGAGGTGCTGCGTGATCAGTACGGTCTGATCGACTAAGGGTTGCTCTTTTTTTGTCGCCTATAAACAAACGTTTGCTGGTGGTGAAAGATAGAGGCAAATAAACAGACGGGCCCCATTGCGGGGCCCGTTTTTATTGCTGGTCTGGCGGCAAGCGAGCGGCGATCAGCCGTTGACCCTGAACACCTGACCGGTCTGGATGCCCAACACCGACTTCTTGTAAGCCTGCGCTACCTTGGCGGCAGGCACCGGCACGAACCCCGGGAAGAAGTCAGCGTATTTGTCCATCGACTCCGCCAGCACGGTGGGGCTCACCACGTTGATGCGAAGGCCCCTTGGCAGCTCGCAGGCGGCCGCTTTCACAAAGTGCTCGATGGCGCCGTTGACTGTGCTGGCGCTCACGCCCCAGTTGATCGGCTCCTCGCTCAGGATGCCGCTGATCAGGGTGATGGAACCTTTGTCGCTCAGGTGGGGGATAGCGGCACGGGTCAGGTTGATCTGGCCCATCAGCTTGCTCTCCAGTCCCACCTGCCACTGTTCGTCGGTCATCTCGGTCAGGCCGTTGAAGGCCACGCTGCCGCTGGCGACAACCAGTGCATCAAACTGGCCCAGCTTGGCGAACAGCGCCTTGATGGAGGCGGGATCGCGCATGTCGACCGTGGCATCGCCACGACTGTGGCCGACCCGGATCACCTGATGATCTTTGGCAAGCAGTTCACTGACTGCGGAACCGACGGTGCCGGAGGCACCCACAATCACAATTTTCATCTGCATCACTCCTGGTTGGAATGTATCGATTCTAGCGCAACAGAAAATGTGAAAAAGCGCGTAAAATAAACCCATTGTTTCCATATTGGAGCTAATGATGGATATCGCCCATCTGGCCAGCTTTTATGAGGTGGTGCTGCGCGGCAGTTTCTCGGCTGCGGCCGATACGCTGGGGGTCAGCAAGGGGATGCTGAGCCGCCACGTCAGCGCGCTGGAGTCCTCCCTCAATGCGCAACTGTTGCAGCGCACCACCCGCCGCCTCAGTCTGACCGAGGCGGGCAAGACCCTCTACCAGCAGGCGGGGGAGATCTTCGCGCTGGCTCGGCAGGCGGAGCAGGATATTCAGGCGCTGACCGAAGAGGATTGCGGACGACTGCGTTTTACCTGCCCGGTCAGCACCGGCGATCGCATGGTGAGCGAGCTGCTGACCAGCTTTGCCGCGCTCTGCCCGGGAGTGGAGGTGGAGCTCAACTTCACCAACCAGATGGTCGACATGAGCCAGGGAGAGAACGACATCGCCCTGCGCGCCATGAGCGAAGTGCCGGATAATCTGGTGGCCCTGCCGCTGGGGCGGCTCAAGGATGTGGTGGTGGCGAGCCCCGCACTGGTGGCGCGAGAGGGGCGTCTTGCCACTCCCTATGAGCTGAGCGGGCGCAGCTGCCTGTTGCAGGGGCACAATCCGGCCTGGGAGCAGTGGCACTTTATCCATGAGGGGGAAGAGGCCCACATTCTGGTGCAGGGCAAGGTGCGGGCCAACCACTACAGCACAGTGTTGCAACTGGCGCGCGCTGGTATGGGCTATGCCAAGTGCCCGTTGATGCTGGTGGAATCGCTGCTGATGGCGGGGGAGCTGGTGACCGTGCTTGACGAGTGGCAGAGCGGTCTGCATCAGCTTCATGTGCTGCATGCCCAGCAGCGACGGGTGCCGCGCAAGATCCGGCTGTTCAAGCAGGTGTTGGCCCAGTGGTTTGCCGAGCGACCCCACTACCTGCTCTGAGCGGCGTTATTTTTCTGTCATCTTCGGCTGCTACCCTGCGCCCATCATCGGCATCAGGAAGATCAGCGGGAATGAAGAATAATAGAGGGTTGACCGGGTTTGTGCTGCTCTGTGCAGTGTTGGGGGCAGGCAGTGTGCAGGCCATGGTGGACGTGAAGGTGCCGGAGAATTTCCGCATCCTCGCGGTGAGCAACGGCACCTTGCAAGACGAGCAGCATGCCACCCTGGCGGATGGCGAGCAGCAACTGCTGGTGCGCTTCGAGGGGGTGATCCCCAGTCGCAGCAGCAGCGAGAATGATCGGCAGGTACGCTCCGAGCCGCAGGTGGTGCGCTATCAGGGCAGCAATCAGCATTTGCAGCTGACGGCCAGCGTACCGGGAGACGAGCGGGGGATGCAGGCGTATGCCAAGGCTCCTGTGGTAGCGCTGCAGGAGAATGGCCGCGCGCTTGCCATCCTGCAGGATGTGCTGGTGACCAGCGGCATGCTGCTTGGGGTGGATTGGAACGGCAAACTGGCTGAATACAACCGCAGCGGCGGCAAGGCGGCGCTGACGGCCGTTGCTGTGACTACACAACCAACAGCTACGCTATCCGGTGGGGGGCAACCCGTTGTGGCAGCCAGCGAGCTGGAAGGGCAGTTGCAGCAGCTGTTCCTCAAGGCAGATCCGGCCCTGCGCAAGCGCTTTATCGGTTGGGCCGTGCCACAGCTTTAAGTTTTCTGCCCGTTGCAGTAACGTGGACACTCCTTTTTTCAGGCGCTCTGTTCATCGTACTCAACGAGGTTTTCATGTTTGAATTGCATTCACGCCTGCAGGCAGATACCCAGTGGCTCGGTGATCTGCCGCTTTGTCGAGTCCTGCTGGCCAAAGATAGTCAGTACCCCTGGCTCATTCTGGTGCCGCGTGTGGTCAATTTGCGCGAGATCCATCACCTGGCACCGGAGCAGCAGCAGCAGCTGATGCAGGAGTCTTGTGCCATCGCAGCCCTGATGGAACACTCCCTCAGCCCGGACAAGATCAACATAGGGGCGCTGGGTAATCAGGTACCGCAGTTGCATATTCACCATGTTGCCCGTTTCGCCACAGACCCCGCTTGGCCCGGTCCCATCTGGGGGGCTCATCCAGCCGTACCTTATGAATTAGACCTCCTGGTGCAGCAGGCCGACAGATGGCGTGATCGGCTCGCCAAGCTGAGTGGTTTCACCCCTGCGGCTACTGACAACGGCGTCAACTGAGAGCTGTGTCGCTATTTCAGTCTGTGGGCCGCGCCATCTGTTAGAGTTATGGTATAGATCATCCCATTTTCGATGTGCAGGAAGGTCCCATGATAGTGACAAGAGCCGACGATGATGCCGTATTGACCACAGAGGATGTATTACTGAGTCTGTGTCATTCGGTAACGGATGTATTGAGTGCGGCCACCCAGAGTCAGGTGCGTTTTTCCGGTATGGTGCAGCGGATCAGCAAGACCTGCCTCAAGCCGGATATCGGTTGTTTCGTGCTGTTCGATGGCGGCTTCTCGGGGTTGGTGGTGATCAATTTCTCTGCCGCAGCCGCCATGGAGCTTTATGAGAGCTACATGCTGAGCATGGGACTCTCCAAGGAGGATCTTGCCATCTCCCATACTTCTGACGAGGTGAGCAACGTGATGGGCGAGCTGATGAACCAGATCGTTGGCAGCTTTACCGTCAAGGTGGGCCGTGATCTGCAGACTCACATCACCCAGAACCAGCCCAAGATGCTGGCCCTCAACAAGCAGGTGATGCTGAGCGTCGATACCAATCTCGACAGTCCGGAGTCCCGACGCGTGACCTTCTTCACCGCCCGCAACAACATCTTCTATCTGGAGCTGGCGATGGACAAGACCGAGTTCATCCGCATCCACAATGAGGGGATGGAGCATGAGGAGCTGGATCCTGATGCCCTGATCGCTCAGGCCAAACAGGATGCGACCAAACCGGCACCGGCAGCCGCTGCACCTGCCAGTAATGATCACGATGATCTGCTCGACTCCCTCGGGATCTGACGGGCGACAAGCAGATAGCAACAAGGCCACTCAGGTGGCCTTGTTCTTTTCCAGTGGGTGGCGGGTTAGAAGTTGTAGAGCAGACCGGTATTGAACACCATGGATTCGGAGTCGTAGAAGTCGATATCTGAATCGGATTTGGCATAGCCAGCGGTAAAGGTTGCCGAGAGCGGCGCGATACCGAACAGGCGGTGCCAGAAGAAGGTGCCGGTCAGGGCAAACTCGTCGGAGTCGGCATTTTGGCCAAAGATCGGGTTGGCCTCATCATATTTGGTCTGACCCAGATAGAGGTTGCTGACGAAGGACCATTGGGATGCCCGCTTGCCGTAGGTCAACTGGAGGCCGTTGCTCTTGTAGCTCTGGGCGCTGCCGTCCAGATCGGCCTGACGGTGAATGAAAGCCGGTTCCAGCACCTGGCCGGGTGCCAGCTGCCATTTGTAGGAGAAATCCAGGGCGTGGATCTTGCCGTTGCGATCCAGCTTGGCCGCTGTGTCGGCGCCATACTGGCTGCCACTGCGTTCCTCATCGACTTCGATGTTGCGGGTGGTCAGGCTGCCATTGAAGTTGCTACCCCAGATGTTGTCCCAGGCGAAGCGAACCCCTTTTGACTTGATATCGGTGGATTGGCGATCGACGCCTACGGCGAAAGGATCGCTCCACTGTTCGGTTGGCATGGCATTGAAGACCACGGAGCCAGCCACGATACCCTTGTCGCTCATCTCCTGGCGGATACCGAGCTGCTGGGTGAAGTCGAAACGGATGGCATCCTGGATCAGGTTACCGAGGAAGACCTGGGTGCGGGTATCGGCAAAGGTATAACGGATATCAGCGTTGAGCAGCGGGGCGACGGCGGAACTGCTCTCGGCACTGCCCAGCCCGCCCAGTCGACGGTTTTCGTCATCACCGCTGTAAAAGTTAGATTCGTAATTGATGACATTGACTCCGCCAAGCAGGAAACCAGACCAGCCCGATTCGTTGGGAATGGTTCCCAAATCCGCATATGCACTATTTGCAGCCAGCAGGCCCAGACCAAGCAGGGTGGTGTTGCGCATCAGATAACTCCTGAATTAAACGTGTTTAAATTGACGGGTGGATGATTATAGGGGGCCACCCTTAATGGCAACTGACAGAATTTCATCAAATATCCTAACTCACTCATTTTACACGGCGAATCGTTAATTAATTGTGCGAGATAAGAAGAGTTCAATTCTCTGTGCTGGTATTCTGTTCGCGAATATCGGGGAGAAAATAACAAGATGAAGCAGATTAAATCCTGGGCGCAATATTACGTCGACCTGATGACCAAGCTGGGACTGGTGCGATTCAGCATGTTTCTGGCGGCCGGCATCATAGTGCTGGCGGTCGCCATCCAGATGGGGGTAACCCTGTTTCTGCGCGGCAATATCGATGTGATCGACTTCGTGCGTTCGGTCTTCTTTGGCCTGTTGGTGACCCCCTGGGCGGTCTATTTTCTCTCCATCGTGGTGGATCAGCTGGAGGATTCCCGTCAGCGACTGAGCCGGATGGTGCGCAAGCTGCAAGATATGCGTGAGCGGGATCTGGAGCTTAACAGCCAGTTGCAGGAGAACATCAGTCGCCTCAATGCCCAGATTGCCGAGACCAACCGGGCCGAGAGCCTGCGTTTGCAGGCCATTGAAGATCTCGAAAACGAGGTGTTCCAGCGGGAGAAAGCTCAGCTCCATCTGGGGGAGCGTACCGCTCTGCTGCGCTCTTTTATCGACTGTTCCCCGGATCTGGTCTACTACCGCAACGAGGATGAGCAGTTCTCTGGCTGCAACCGCGCTATGGAGGAGCTGACTGGTAAGGCGGAGAGCGAGCTGATCGGTCTGACCCCGTTCGATGTTTATAAGCAGGAGATTGCCAACAAGGTGGTGGAGACCGACAAGCAGGTCTTTGCCAGCAACGAACCGCTCACCTACGAGCAGTGGCTGGAGTATCCCGATGGCCGCAAGGCCTACTTCGAGCTGCGCAAGGTGCCCTTCTTCGATCGCTTCGGCAAGCGGCTCGGTCTGCTCGGCTTTGGTCGCGACATCACCGAGCGCAAGCAGTATCAGGACAAACTGGAGAAGGCGAGTCGCGACAAGACCACCTTTATCTCCACCATCAGCCACGAGCTGCGGACCCCGCTCAACGGCATCGTGGGGTTGAGCCGGATGCTGATGGATACCCCCCTCGACCCGACCCAGCGCCAACAGCTCAAGACCATTCACCTGAGTGCGGTGACCCTGGGCAATATATTCAATGACATCATCGACTTGGACAAGCTCGACCGACGCCGTCTCGAGATAGCACCGACCCGTATCGACCTGCCCGCCTTCCTCGATGAGCTTGAGACCCTGTCGCGCATCCAGGCTGAGCAGAAGGGGCTCTATTTGCACTTCGATCGTGATGGCGAGATGCCACAATTTGTGATGGCCGACGGCACCCGGCTGCGTCAGGTGCTGTGGAATCTGGTGGGTAATGCGGTCAAGTTTACCGATGAGGGCGGCGTCACCGTGCGCTGCCTCTCTCACCCAGCCGACGAGCCCGGCAAGCTGGCCCTGCACTTCGAGGTGGAGGATACCGGTGTCGGTATCCCGCGTGCCCAGCAGGAGAAAATCTTCGCCATGTACTATCAGGTGCAGGGCAAGAAGCACGCCACCGGCACCGGCATTGGTCTTGCGGTCTCCCGTCAGCTGGTGCAGGCGATGGGCGGGCAGCTCTATGTGGACAGCGATCCGGGCGAAGGTTCCTGCTTCACCGCCGAGCTGGAGGTCGCTTGCGCCGAACCTGTGTTGCCGGAGCAAGAGGAGGAGATGCCATCCCTCGATATCCTGCTGGTGGAGGATGTGGAGCTCAACGTGACGGTGGCGTGTGCCCTGCTCAACAAGCTGGGTCATCAGGTGCAGGTGGCACGTGATGGTGCGCAGGCGCTGGCGATGGCCAATCCGGATGATTTTGACCTCATTTTGCTCGACATCCAGCTGCCGGACATGACCGGTTTCGATGTGGCTGAAAAGCTGCTGGCGCGTTATGGCGACAGCCTGCCGCCCATGGTGGCGCTCACCGCCAACTCCACCGGTGATCGCCAGTACTACCGGGATCACGGCATGCAGGATGTGATCAACAAGCCACTTGGCTCCAAAGCGGTGCGGGAGGTGATTGGTCACCTGTTTGCCGATCTCGCCGAGGATGAGGCGGATGAGCAGGCGGATGCGGGCAATCAGGATGCCCTGCTGGATATCCCCTTCCTCACTGATTATGCCGATACAGTGGGCAAGCCGGTGCTGCTCTCCAGCGTCGATCTGTTCGAGAAGATGATGCCGGACTACATGGCGGTGCTCGACTCCAACATGATTGCCAAGGATCAGGCGGGGGTGGTGGAGGAGGCCCACAAGATAAAAGGGGCGGCAGGCTCCATCGGCCTGCGCCGACTGCAGCAGACGGCCCAGCTGATCCAGAGCCCGGATCATCCCGCCTGGTGGGAAAACGTGGAAGACTGGATTGAGACGCTGCGCCGCGAATATCCCGGCGATATCGCCCGTCTGCGGCGCTGGTTGTTGTCTTGAGACTGGTGGTTGTCTTGAGTCTGAGGGAAGTTGCTGGCAAGGAGCTGCAAGATGTATAGCCGTTTGATTACCCCCGCGCGCATCCACTCCTGGGGGGATGAGGAGCTGCTGGAGGCGACCGAGCAGGATCGCGCCCGTATCGTGCAGGCCGCACCGGTGCGCCGGTTGCAGCAGAAGACCCAGGTCTTTCCACTCGATGTGAAGGCCTCGGTGCGCAGTCGCCTCACCCACTCGCTGGAGGTACAGGAGACTGGCCGCCAGATCAGTCGCCGCATTCTGGCTGCCTTGCCTGCAGGTATGGTCTGTGAAGGCGCTTTTATCAATCTGGTGGAGATGTCCTGCCTGCTTCATGACGTGGGCAACCCGCCGTTTGGCCATTTTGGCGAGCAGGTGATGAGCCAGTGGCTCGGCGAGATGCTCGATCCCCTCTATCAGCAGGCGCTGGCGCAGCCCCCCTCGGCCCAGTGGGCTGAATTACGTCAGGATCTGCAGCTGTTTGATGGCAACGCCCAGAGTCTTCGGCTGGTGCACAGCCTGCACGAGCTCAACCTGACGCTCGGACAACTGGCGGCACTCTGCAAATACCCGCAGCAGCCCCAGCCCGGGGTGAGCTATGGCCAGCATCATGGCTGGAGCAGCAAACGAGGTATCTTCTTTAGCGAGCAGCCGCTCTACCGCGCCCTCGGCCAGAGTCTGGGGCTGGCCCCCGGCTGTCGCCATCCGCTGGTCTACATCATGGAGGCGGCAGACGACATCTCCTACTGCATCGCCGATCTGGAAGATGCGGTGGATAGGCGGATCCTGACTCAGGGTGAATTACTGGCGGCGCTGCGAGCAGCTGACCAGAGTGACTACATGGGTACCTTGCTGGGTGACGCGCTTGCCAGTGGTCGAGGCTTTTTCCCCCATTTTCGCCAGCAGCTGACCCGGGATCTGGTGGCGCTGGCGGCGCAGAGCTATGTCAGCGAACATCAGGCAATTTTGCAGGGATCCTATCCGCAAGCGCTGCTGCACGGCCAGGCGCCGGCGGCGCGGGTGCTCGACATCCTCAAACAGGTGGCCCGCGAGCAGGTCTTTATGCGACCCGAAGTAGAGGCGCTCGAACTGGAAGGGTATGCGGCGCTGCGCGGGGTGCTGACCAGTTATTCCTGTCTGTTGGCGCTGCCAGCACCACAGTTTGCTCGCCTGCTGGCCGGGGAGGGGAGTCAGGCGCTGTTCTTTGCGCGCCGCCTCTATCACCGCCTTTCGGCCCGCCATCTCAAGGCCTATCGATTGGCGATCGCCACCCCTGATCCACGCTTTGCCTGCCTGCATGAGCAGGAGTGGTATTACCGGGTGCGGCTGCTGCTCGATTATGTCAGCGGCATGACAGATACCTATGTGCTGGAGGAGTACCGGCTGCTCTCGGGGATCTGATACCCCAAGCTCCTTTTCGGGCAGCATAAAATGCCGTAAAAACGTTTAAAAAGGAGTCGCAAGAGGCTTGTTTTAAATTCGGATATTTTTTAGACTTCTGCAACCTGTTCAACTTTTATCCGGTAAGGAGACGAAAATGCAACATCTGATGCTCAATATTGCATTCTCTCGCGGCACTGCGTGCGGCGTGAAATCTCGTGCTCTTTTACCGCGTGGCGTAAACAGGTAACCCCTGTCTTTTTATCACCCGCGGTTCGTCCCGCAGGGTGATATCCACTTTCTCCGGGATAACCGCATGTTCTACTGGAGAATGTCATGTCTATCGAACTGGTTTTACTGCGCAGTGTTGAATCCCTGGTCCAGAGACGGATTGCCCGGGTCGAGCGTCGTCTCGTACAGGTTAATCTGTCACCCGCTCTGCTCAGGGATATCGGGCTGGAAGGATATCAGGGTCAGATCTCCCTCGTTCGCGAGCGGGAGTATCAAACCGGCTTCCGCCTCGGGAATCGAATAACCTGATCCACAGGGGAGGGTAAACGCTCTCCCCGTGGTGACGTGGCAGGCGGAATGCCTGCCATTTTTGTGTTTGCAGGTTGATTTTTTATTCACTTTTCTTTGTCCCGGCACTATCCTCTCTGCCCCATTTGTGACAGATGCGTATGTTTTCTCGCCTTGTGCCGTCAGGATCGGCAAAATTAGAGATGGTGGCCGATCTGTTTTACTCATCAGGACAAGACTTCATGTCACTCTTTCGTCAGCTTTTTCTTCCCCTGTTGCTGCTGTTTTCCGGCATCCCTGCTGCTGCTGTTCCCCAATTGGGAAAGGCACTGGCGGGCAACCAGACTGCTGATGAAGAGCTGGTGGTCGGGGTGCCCCGTGGTGGTTATCCCCCGTTTCTCTACGAACTGCCCAATCAGCGCTATGCCGGTCCACTCAAGGAACTGGCCTCGCGCATTGCGGCAGAAATGGGGGTCTCTCTGCGTTATGTCTCCTACAACTCTTATGTGGATGCCCATGCTGCGCTGAACAGCCGTCAGGTTGATGCCTTGATCGGGGTCGAGCTCGATGCTCTCGAGCTCGAGGGGATGAATCATATCGGGTATCTGGGATCCTACGCTCGCGCCATCTTGATGCGCCACCCTGATCAACATTTGACCCTGGAGCAGGCACGCAAGCTGCGCTGGGTCTGTATTCGCGGTTTTGGCAGTTGCAATGAGCTGGCACGACTGGAGATGCCCCATGTGACCGAGCTGGAGAGTCGTGATGAGGCGACCTATATGGTCAAACTTGGGGCGGCCGATGCTTATCTGGCGCTGGGGCCGATCATTGCCATGGAGATGGAGCGGTTGCCAGAGTCGATGGGGATTGTGATTCCTGACTGGATTCCCGGTAGTGCATTAACTATTGCCACCAGTGCCAATGACCCGGTGCTGACAGATCGCATCTGGCAGGCTTACCAGCGGATCCCTGTGGCGGATTCCCGATTGAGGCTGAGTCAGGAGGACAATCGCTTCAAAGCGGGTTTATTGCTGGAGCCTGACGAGGTGGCTTGGCTGAAGCAGAAGAACAAGGTGGTCAGGTTTGCCGTTGCGCCATCGTTTGCCGGTATCAGCGAGATCGATGACGAAGGGGTGTTGCACGGCTATGCAGCTGATTTGATGAAACTGTTGAGTCTGCGCTCGGGGATCCGCTTTGAACTGGAACCCACCAGCACCTGGCAAGAGTCACTGGCGCTGCTGAAACAGCACAAGGTTGATCTGATCCCCTTGATGACAGCACTCAGGGATCGCGAGACATTTGCGTCATTCAGCTCTTCCTATCTCAAGTTCGATAGCTATGTGGTGGCTCGCCATGGCGCCCGCCCGCTGAAGTCGCTAGCGGAGCTGAAAGGGCGTTTGATCGGTGGCGTGACCGGTTCTTATGAGGCTTCCCTCATACAGGCCCACGGTGGCAAAGTCATCGAAGTGGGCAAGGATACCGAGTTGCTCACCCTGCTTGACACGGGAAAAGCCGAGTATGTGCTGCTGACAATGACCAATCTGGGGCAACAGGCGATGAAGGGGTTCAACGAGAAGTATCAGGTGGTGCTGAGTTCTCCCGAGTTTTCCGTGCCCATCAGCATGGCCATTGACATCAGGCAGCCCGAGCTGCGGCGGATCATGGACAAGCTGTTGCTGACCATCACGGATGAGGAGTGGCAGCTGCTGGAACGTCGCTGGCTTAATGTCTCGGTAAATATCGAATCTGATTACAGCCTGGTCTACAAGTGGCTGGCGTTAGGCGGTGTTGCCTTGTTGGTCTGTGGTCTGCTGGTGATGCTCTGGGCCCGCAGTTTGCGTCGCCAGATTGCGCAACGGAAAATCGCAGAGGGAAAACTCAACGAGCAATTGCTGTTTGTACAGACCCTGCTCAATTCGTTACCGACCATGGTGGCATTGCGTGATAGCAGGCAGCGGATCACTCTCTGCAACAAGGCTTATCGGGACGCCTTCCTCGTTGATGGTAATGGTGAAGCGCTCGACGACCTGCAAGGCATTCCAGAGCACTTGCGCGAGAGCGTGCTTGAAGAAGATCGCCGGGTGTGGCAAAGCGGGCAGGAGCTGGAGGGGGCTGGCAACAGCTTGCGTGCTGATGGTACCCCTTTTCATGTGATCTATGCCAAGCGCCCTTACCGGGACCCCGATGGCAATATGCTGGGGGTGTTGACTGTGCTGACCGATGTCAGCCGGATCAAGGCGGCGGAGGAGCGTGCCCGTCAGGCAGAAACTCGCCTCACACAGATCACCGACAGCATGCCTGGCGTCGTCTATCAATATCTGTGGCAGGGACCGGGGAAGGGGCGTTTTCTTTACGCTTCTCAGGGGGCCAGTGAAATCCTGGGGGTATCTCATCAGGATTTATTTAACGCTGAATCGGGTGGTGCGGTATTTGGCTTTACCGAACAGGCGCTGCAGGAGTTTGTCAGCAAGGTGGCCAATCATGCCGAGACGCTGGCTCCCCTCGATCTGGAAGTCAAGGTGGAGCGTCCTGAGGGAGATCGCTATCTGCAAGTTCGTGGCAATTTTGTACGTCAGGAGCAGCAAGCTCTGATCCTCAACGGCGTTATTCAGGACATCACGGCCCTCAAACAGCAGGAACATGAACTGCGCGAGGCGCGCGCCTATGCCGAGCAGGCGATGCAGGCACGTAGCCGCTTTCTGGCCACCATGAGCCACGAGTTGCGTACCCCTATTTCCGGTATGCATGGCATGCTTGAGTTGCTGCAAATGAGCGAGCTCAACGACGATCAGCGTTACATGGTGCGCAATGTTGTCACCTCGACTAACAACCTGCTCTATCTGGTCAACGATATTCTCGATTTTTCCAAGATCGAAGCAGGTCAATTGCAACTGCATTGTCAGGTCAGCCGGTTGCAGACGGTGATCTGCGATGCGATTCGTGGTCACGCCACCCTTGCCCATAACAAAGGGCTTAACGTGACGCTGGAGTGGGGTCAGCATGTGCCGGATTGGGCCGATATCGATGGGGTTCGGGTCGGCCAGGTGATCTCCAACCTGCTCAACAATGCGGTAAAGTTTACCGAGCAGGGGGCAGTCTCTATCCGGGTCAGCTACCTGCGCGAGCATCTTGCCATCAGCATCCGTGATACCGGCATCGGGATTGCCGAAGAGAAACAGGCATTGTTATTTACCCCGTTTGAGCAGGTTGAGTCCGATATCAACCGCCGCTTTGGTGGAACAGGTCTGGGGCTGGCGATCTGTGATCAGCTGGTGCGCAAAATGGGCGGCGAACTGACCCTGACCAGCAAGGCGGGAGAGGGCTCCCGTTTCCGCTTTACTGTGCCGCTGGCCCATCCTCAATGGGATGCGCCCCCGCTGACTGGCACCGAATGGTGGTTTTTTAGCGCCGATGCCAATCTCGAGTCGGCCATGCTGCGGTTGGGGGCCAGGCTCAAGCATCTGGATGCCGGCCAGCTCAACCGCTCACTGGAAGGATTGCTGCTGGCTGACCAGCAGTGGTTGGAGCAAGCTCTTGGCAGTGAGTGGCAGGGCTGGTTACAACATGTTGCATTGAGAGGAATAATTGCGTCACCGAACGAGGCCCTGCGTGGCCGTGTTGGCGGTCAGCAGTGGTGGCGGTTGGGGCTCTCCCCTCTCTATCCGGATCTGCTGCTGGAAAGTTGCCTCGAGTTGCTGCAAGAGCAGGTTGTTCCTGCCTTGCCTGCGCTGGCTGACAAGCTGGGAGGACGGGTACTGGTGGCCGATGATCATCCGGTCAATCGTGCCCTGCTGGCACGACAACTGGCGATCCTCGGGATCGAAGCCCAAGTGGTAGAGGATGGCGAGAAGGCGTTGCGGGCCTGGCAGGGGCAGTCATTCTCCTTGTTACTGACCGATTGCCACATGCCGGTGATGGATGGCTATGCCCTGACCAAGGCGCTGCGGGCTGCGGGGGTGACGGCGCCCATTATCGGGGTAACAGCAGATACCTCGGAAGAGGCCCATGCTCGTATGGTGGAGGCGGGCATGAGCGATATGCTGTTCAAGCCCTACCCGCTGGATACCCTGCGCCAGCTGTTGGCACACTGGCTTGCCGAGTCGGTAACCGCGGGTAGTGCTGTGGGGGCGGCGATTGATGACGGACTGGCCGTTCAGGCAGAACGCTGGTTGACCCTGTTTGGCGATGAGCCGACGGCGCGGGTGATGGCGGCGGAATATCTCGACTCCAATCGTCAGGATGGAGCTCATATGAAGGCCGCTTTGGTTTGCCACGACTTCGGTGCATTGGTAGAGACTGCCCACCGGATCAAGGGCGCGGCCCGCATGGTCGGACTACAGGAGCTGGCCAGCCAGGCAGCCAGGCTGGAGTCGGCTGCCAGATTGAAACAGTTTGATGAACTGGAGGAGCTCACCGGCAAGGTGCAGCTATTGATGACGGCGATCGCCCACGACATTGGATTATGGCTCGATGAAAAAAGCACAACATGAGTTAGTCATTATGGTCGTGGAAGACCATGGATTTCAGCGCAAGGCGCTGCTGCACCAGGTCCGCAGCCTGGGATTCCAGAATCTGCTGGAGGCGGCCGATGGTGCCGAGGCGCTGGCACTGAGCCAGCAACACGCCGTCGATATCCTGTTTTGCGATCTGCGGATGCCGGGTATGGATGGCATGGCGCTGCTGCGCCGCCTGTCACTGGGCGGTTTTCGGGGAGGGATAATTCTCTCTAGTGCCCTTGAAGACGATGTGGTGGAAGCCGTGTTGCGAATGAGTGCTGCCTATGGCTTGCAGGTGCTCGGCCGCATAGAGAAACCATCTACCCAGCAGCAGCTCAAGCAACTGATCGATGCATGGTCACCCCAGGAGGAGCCTGCCAGTGAGGAAGAGGGACACAGAATCGGGCTGGATGAGTTGCGTCGGGCGCTCGAGCAGGATCAACTGTTGCCCTGGTATCAGCCCAAGGTGAGCTTTGCCTCCGGCGAGTGGGTCGGAATGGAGGCGCTGGCCCGTTGGCAGCACCCGGAGTATGGCCTAATCTCCCCGGGGCGCTTTATTCCGCTGGCGGAGCACAACGGCCTGATCGATCAGTTGACTGAGGTGATCATCGGCAAATCTCTCAGTGATGGCCACTTGTGGGAAGAGACCGGGCTCTCACTGAATCTGTCGATGAACCTCTCCACCACCTCGCTGATCGAGGGCGATCTGTGCAACTCCCTAATCAATCAGTGTCAACGCTGGAGTATCAACCCCGAGCTTATCACCCTGGAGGTGACCGAGAGCGCCTTTGTGCAGGATCTGGGCAAGTCGCTGGAGGTGCTGACCCGGCTGCGGATGCACGGCTTTGGTCTCTCCATTGATGACTTCGGTACCGGCTACTCCTCCATGCAGCAATTGGCGCTTCTGCCCTTTACCGAATTGAAGCTGGACAGATCCTTTGTCGATCGCTGTTTTGAAGACCCCTCCCGTCTGGCAATTATCGAGTCCAGCATCGAGCTGGCACGGAAGTTGGGCCTCAAGTCGGTGGCTGAAGGGGTGGAGGATGAGCAGACCTGGCGGTTGCTGGCAACGCTGGGTTGCGATGTTTGCCAGGGGTTCTTCTCTGCCAGACCTATGCCACGCAGTGAGTTGCAAACATGGAATCGAACTTGGCAGGATAGATTGCCTACACTGATATCTATCTGATTCTGTTGGCTGGATCCTCCGTTTGAACAAGGATGTTCATGAAAATTTCAAACAAGTTGCTGCTCAGCTTCGGTTTTATCAACCTGCTGATCCTGCTCTCCTCCACGCTGGTCTATTACCGGCTGACCCAGATCAATCAGGCCCAACACACCCTGCTGGAGCAGGCGCTGCCCGCCCTGCAGCGGGATGAGGCGAGTCAGAAGGCGCTGGTTGCCACTGTTTCAGCCCTGCGTGGCTATCTGATCCTCGGCAAGGATCCGGTTCAGGCTTCTCGCCTCAAGCAGGAGTGGGACTCGGCCTGGCAGGCGATTGCCCATCAGACGTTCAGTCAGGCGCTCGCCAAGTCTCTCGAGACCTTCAAAAGCCATCAGGAGAAAGTGTGGACCATCGCCCAGAGTGAAGAGAATCTGCCCGCTCACACCCTGATGCTGCAGGAGGCTGGGCCACTGGCGGAGGCGGCGCTCGATCAGCTGCAATCCTTTGCCAATGAGGAGGTCGCAACCCCGCAGGAGCAGCTCACAGGGGATCGCCGCATGCTGCTCAAACAGGTGGGGGATGCCTATAACAGCCTCGCCAACGCACTCTCTGCCCTGCGGGATTTTCTCATCTCCGGCGATCCCGAATACCGCAGCAAATATCAGGATTACTACCAGTTCCATCAGCAGCGGGTGGCTGAGGTGAAACAGCAAGCCGCGCTCTTTACCGAGACCCAGCGCGGCCTCTGGCAGCTGTTTGAAGAGATGGCGAGTCCCTTCTCCGAGCTGGTTGAGCAGGTGATCGAGAAGCGCCAGGCACCGGATTGGGATCAGGCCAATTACCTGATGGCCACCGACATCGAACCGATGCAGTCCAACCTCAGCGAGCAGCTGGTCCAGCAGGTGGGGAAAACCCGTGCCGAGGTGGATCAGATTTCGGCGCAAATGACTCGTGCCGGGAGTGCCATCAACCAGACACTGCTGTTGGCTACCGGCAGCGCCATTGTGCTTGGTATGGTAGTCGCCTGGCTCTTCAGTCGTCGTCTGACCCGTGACATTGCCAGCTTGGTGACCAGGGCAGGACAGGTTGCGGATGGCCGACTGGCGGCCGATCCCCTGCCCATCACGGGGCAGGATGAGTTGGGAGAATTGACTGGTTCCATCAACCGGATGTCTGCCCAGTTACATCATCTGGTCGGGGAGTTGCAGGGGGCAGTGGGGCAGGTCGAGGTGGCCTGTCTCGATGTGGGCAGCACCACCAGAGCCATAGTGGCGGATCTGACGGAGCAGGATCAGCGGGTCGATGCGGTGGCGGCGGCTATCGATCAGATGTCGGTCAGCGCCCGGGATGTGGCCGGCCATATCGCCGCCGCGGCAGGTGGCGCCCAGCAGGTGCAACACCAGACTCGTCAGGGAGAGGCCGCGCTGGCGCGGATGACCGACGCCATGCAGCAGATTGCGGCCATGATTGGGCAGGCCAACGAGGCCATGGGGCTGCTGGCACATCAGAGCGAACAAGTTGGGCAGATCACCGAGGTGATCGCCACGATAGCGGAGCAGACCAACTTGCTGGCCCTCAATGCGGCGATCGAGGCGGCGCGGGCAGGTGAGCAGGGACGCGGTTTTGCGGTGGTGGCCGACGAGGTGCGCCAGCTGGCGACCCGCACCCATCAATCCACCGCCGAGATCAGCCAGACTATTGTGGCCATCTCCCAGCAGACTCGCCAGACGGTGAGCACCGTCAGCAGCGGCACCCGGTTGGTAGAGCAAGGGCGGGATGCAGTCGGATTGGTGACCGATACCCTGAGTGCCATGAACCAGCTGGTGCGGTCGCTGTCGGGCCAGCTGGAGGCCATTTCGGTGGCAACCGAGCAGCAGTCGCGGGTGGCCGCCGAGGTATCCGGGACGGTCGACGACATTGCCGGGCTTAGTCGGCAATCCTGTCAGCGCAGTCAGCAGGGGGAGGAGATCGTAGCCAGACTGGCTGGCGATACCGGCAAGCTGAAGGCGGTCATCGCCCGCTTTGATCTTGATGCGTGAGATGGCGGGAGTATCCCGCCATTGCTATTGCCATGCACCGGGCCGTCTGGCCCGTGGGTTTAGTCCAGACGCCTGAAGGTGTGGTTGTCGAAGCTGCTGGTGGTCTCCCGGTTGAGCAGGCTGACCAGCAAAATCGCCCGTTTCTCTCCATCCGGCTCCATATAGATGGCTTCGAAGCCGGCAAGCGGCCCCTCTTCAATCAGCACCTTGTCGCCCGAGCAGGGCAGGTTAGCGTAGCTGGCTCTCGCCTCATCGCTGTCATCGCGACTCATCAGCTGATAGACCAGCTTGCTGCTGATGGGGGTCCATTCACTGCCAAAGTGGATGATCCGGCTGATGCCGCGGGTCGATTTCAGGGTGACCGGTGTTACCTCTTCCAAATCGACAAAGATAAACAGATAGTTGGGGAACATGGGTTCCCGTACCGGAACTCGCTTGCCCCGGCGCAGCTTCTCGATCTCCACCATGGGGTAATAGGATTCGATACCCTGGGCATCGAGGTGGGCGCGGGCGCGGGCCTCTTCTTTTGGCTTGCAGTAGGCCAGATACCATTTTTTCATGTTATGAGTATGTTCGTGTTGCCGTGCTCGCGGATATGATAGCGGCGCCAATAAAAAAGGCCACGCATTGCGTGGCCTTTTTTGCCGAGTGAGCAATTACCAACCTTTTACCAGGCCGCCTTTGAACAGCTCGAGACCTTTCTTGTAGACATCATCGGTCTGGAAAGCTTGTACGAACTGTTTGACCTTCTCGTCATCCTTGTTGTTGTCGCGGGCGACGATCAGGTTGACGTAGGGGGACTCTTTGTCTTCAACAAACAGGCCGTTTTCAGTCGGGGTCAGACCAATCTGGCCGGCGAAGGTGTTGTTGATGATAGCCAGATCCACATCTTCCAGCGAACGGGGCAGCTGGGCTGCTTCCAGCTCGACAATCTTGAAGTTGCGCGGGTTGCTGGCGATATCCAGCACGGTTGCTTCCAGACCGGCGCCATCCTTCAGGGTGATCAGACCCTGTTTGGCCAGCAGGATCAGGGAGCGGCCCAGGTTGGTTGGATCGTTCGGTACCGCGATCTGGGCGCCATCTTGCAGCTCGCTCAGCGCCTTGATCTTCTTGGAGTAACCGGCGATCGGGTAGACGAAGGTGTTGCCAACCGGCACCAGCTTGAAGCCGCGATCACGTACCTGTGCATCCAGATAGGGTTTGTGCTGGAAAGCGTTGACGTCGATGCTGCCATCGTTCAGCGCCACGTTCGGGGTGACGTAGTCGGAGAAGTTGACCACCTCGACTGTCAGACCGTATTTCTCTTTGGCTACCTTGGCAGCCACTTCAACCAGTTCGGTCTCCGGGCCGGCAATAGCGCCCACTTTCAGAACCTTGCTCTCTTCTTTTTGACCGCAACCGGCCAGAACCAGACCAGCCAGCAGGGCAGCCGCAACGGATTTGATGCCAAATTTCATAAAACCTCCTGTCAGAAATCGACGATTAACGATGATCACATTTGTTGACCAGGCGCTCACCCGCGCTCTGGATAAGTTGAACCAGTACTACCAGGATAACCACGGTCACCAGCATGACGGTCGGGTCAAAGCGCTGATAACCATAACGAATACCCACATCCCCCAGACCACCGCCACCGATGGCCCCGGCCATGGCCGAGTAGTTCACCAGAGTGACGAGGGTAATGGTGACGCTGTTGAGGATGCCGGGCAGAGCCTCGGGCAGCAGCACCTTGGTGATTATTTGCAGCGGCTTGGCGCCCATGGCCTTGGCCGCTTCCAGCAGGCCGTCCGGCACTTCCATCAGGGCCCCTTCCACCAGACGGGCGATGAAAGGGATGCAGCCGACAGTCAGCGGCACGATGGCGGCGATGGTGCCGATACTGGTGCCGACAATCAGCCGGGTTAGCGGAATGATGGCGACCAGCAGGATAATAAAGGGCACCGAGCGACCCACGTTGACCACCATACCCAGAGTACGGTTGAGCAAGGGGTTGGCCAGGATCTGGCCCGCCTTGGTCACGTGCAGTGCCACGCCGAGCGGCAGACCCAGCAGGCAGCCGAACAGGGCGGAGGCAAACACCATGATCAGGGTGTCGCCCAGGGCCGTGATGAGCAGATTAATCATGGCTTCGGACATAACCCATTACCTCCAGCTGAATGTGGTTGTCGATAAGGAACTGCTGGGTGGCCTCGCACTGGGCTTCATCCCCGAACAGCTCGGCCAGCAGGAAACCGAATTTGACGCCACCGGCGTACTCGATGTCCGCGCTCAGAATGCTGATGTCGATATTGAAACGGCGGCTCGCCTCGGAGATCAGCGGCGTGTCGACCGTGCTGCCGGTAAAGCCAAGCTTCACCAGCGGGTAGCTACCCGGCACCCGCTCGCTGCTCATCCGATCCTGATACTCCTGCGGTACCTCCAGATGGATGGTAGAGTGGATGAAGTCACGTGCCAGCTGGGTTTTGGCATTGCTGAAGAACCAGGCCACTTCGCCCTGCTCGATCAGACGGCCGTCGCTGATGATGGCCACTTCGTCACAGATCCCCTTCACCACGTCCATCTCGTGGGTGATGAGCAGGATGGTGAGCCCCAGCTTGACGTTGATCTCCTTGAGCAGGGTCAGGATCGAGCGGGTGGTCTGCGGGTCGAGGGCCGAGGTGGCCTCGTCGCAGAGCAGTACCTTGGGGGCCGGAGCCAGTGCGCGGGCAATGGCGACGCGCTGCTTCTGACCGCCGGAAAGCTCGGACGGATAGGCCTGGGCACGGGCTTCCAGCCCGACCAGCGCCAGCAGCTCGGCAACCCGTTGCTGGATCTTCTCTTTGCTCCAGCCTGCCAGCTCCAGCGGAAAGGCGATGTTGGCAAACACGGTGCGGGAGGCAAGCAGGTTGAAGTGCTGGAAAATCATCCCGATCTGGCGGCGAGCCTGGGTCAGATCCCGTTCGCTCAGGGCGACCAGATCCTGGCCATCAACGATGACTTGACCCTCTGTCGGGCGCTCCAGCAGGTTGACACAACGAATGAGGGTACTCTTGCCGGCACCGGAGGCACCGATCACCCCGAAAATTTTGCCTTGGGGTACATGCAGACTCACATCACGCAGGGCGTGCACGGCATCACTGCCTGTACCGTAGACTTTGTTGAGACCGATCAACTTAATCATGGATTCTTCCGTGCTAACAGCCTTAAAGCACAGGGCGCTACAGGCGGGAAAATTGGGCAGAGGTTCCACTGGGTTACTCTGTCATCATGGAGGATGATGCTAAGATGTCTGGATGGCCATGTCAACGCATGTTTTTACGTCTAGACGTCTAAAAAAGTGATAAGGATTTCTGTCAGGCGGATAACGATCAGAATGGTATTGTTGCTCATCCAGATCCTGTTTCGTCCCTGCGGCAGATAACCGAATTAAAGATGGTTTATGCCGGGTAAGGCTGGTTTTATTAGTGTGTTAGCCCGTTTCTGTTCACATCTGCTGTCTAGCTTAATGCTCCTCCATCGTTACACAAATTGCTGCACAAATCGTTCCCTATTCGTGACCGGATCACCTGATCGCCACTTTGTCGGTGTCAACCTTGATGCAGCGCAAGAGGGGCTCGGATAGGGATTGGGTCGGTGGCGCCGGTTTTTTATACTGATGTTGTCGACAAGCATGGAGGGCAGTGCGATGAGATTCCAACAGATCAAAGAGTTGCTGCACTATCTTGAGCAGGTTCATCACCAGCTCGGACTCTGTTACGGGCGTTTGACCAGTCAGGTGGACAGCGAACGCAGCCGGATGTTGCTGGTCTATCTGCAAGGGCGTGAGGATGCGGCTAGTGCCCATCTGCACGAATATGCCGCTCAACTGGGAGAGGCGGTCAGGGAAACCTGGCTGGAGCAGGGTTTTAGCGAGGATATGCTGCCTGCCATTACCGGTTGCGAGCTGCCAGCCTCGGCTCAAACCGGGGAGATCCTTGCGCTGGTTTGTCGCTGGGAGGAGCAGCTGGTCGGTGAGTTGGGTCATCTGGCCCGGGAGTGCCCGACACCGGCCACCACCGCATTGCTCGAGAATCTGGCCAGGCTGGAGCAGACCCGCCTGACCCGACTGGTGCACGGAGTGCACCGACTCGACGACATGTAGCGGGTGATAAGCGCCAAACTCGCAAGATGACCGCAAAACAAAAGGGCCCGGCAGCAGTGCCGGGCCCTTTCCATTGGTATCTGCTGACTTGCAGTGAGCGTCGGTCAGCCCTGCTGCTCGGCCGCGTAGAGGGCGGCCCCGATAATGCCCGCCTGATTGAGGCTGGCTGCCGGAATAAGCGGCGCCCGTGTCTCGATGCGATCGACAAACTTATCCAGCTTGGCTGCGCTGCCGCCCCCCAGAATGAAGAGGTCGGGGGAGAAGAGAAACTCGAGGCGCGCCAGATACTTGTTGAAGCGCTTGCCCCAGCGGTTCCAGGAGAGATCTTCCCGTTTGCGCGCCGCATCGGAGCAGTAGTGCTCGGCGACCATTCCTTCCAGCATCAGATGGCCCAGCTCGGTGTTGGGCAGCAGATGGCCGTTGACGAAGATGGCGGTGCCGATGCCGGTGCCGACCGTGATGAGGATGATGACCCCCTTGCGATCCTTGCCAGCGCCAAAGCGCATCTCGGCCAGACCGGCGGCATCGGCATCATTCAGCACATAGCAGGGCTTGCCGGTGACATCGGCAAACAGATGTTCGGCATCGGTTTCGATCCAGCTCTTGTCGATGTTGGCGGCACTCTTGGCAACCCCGTTGTGGATGGTGGCGGGAAAGCCGCAGCCCACCGGTCCTTTCCAGTCGAAGTGTTCGACCAGCGCCTTGAGGGTATGGGCGATGGCGGCCGGGGTGGCCGGTTGCGGTGTGGCAATGCGATGGCGCTCGCCAATCAATTCGCCGGTTTTGGTGTCGACCAGGCAACCCTTGATCCCCGAGCCTCCAATATCCACTCCCAACATTTGCATCTGTAATGTCCTTTTAGTGTGCCGACCATGTTGTCTTGATCGCAGGGTTGATCACGACGGGTCGGCAGAGCATGAAAAAAGTGCTGCAATCCGGCAAGGGGCAGATCACTTATGCGTGATCCGACAGACCTTTTTCGATGCAGCGGATCAGCAAACGGGTCTTCTTGTTCTCGTCATCCTGACGCCGGGCAAGGGTGGCCAGCGCCCATTCGATATGTTCGGCCACCATGGGCTCGGCGGTGGTCAGCCCCAGTTGCAGGGCTGCGATCACCTCGGGGGTCGCCGGGCCATTGCCCAGGGCGACTGCCAGATTGCGGCGCCAGCGTTGATAGCCGATGCGGCGGATCGGGCTCCCCTCGGTTTGTTTGAGGAAATCGCTCTCGCTCCAGCACCACAGCGCCAGCAGGGGCGGTCGGTGCAGGCTGGGGCGGGGGCTAAAATCGGGTTCCGGGCTGGCATCGGCGTAGCGATTCCAGGGGCAGATAAGCTGGCAGTCGTCGCAGCCGTAGATGCGGTTGCCCATCAAGGGCCTGAACTCTTCCGGAATTGGGCCGTCATTCTCAATGGTGAGATAGGAGATGCAGCGGCGGCCATCCACCACATAGGGGGCGACAATGGCGCCGGTCGGGCAGATGTTGATGCAGGCGACGCACTTGCCACACTGCTCCTTCTCCACTGGCTGGTCGAGCGGCAGCGGCAGGTTGAGCAACAGCTCACCGAGAAAGAAGAAGGAGCCAGCCGATTCGTTGAGCAGCAGTGAGTGTTTGCCAACCCAGCCTAGGCCCGCCTTGGCTGCCAGTGGCCGCTCGAGGATGGGGGCGGAGTCGACGAAGGGGCGCCACTCACCCAAGGTCTCTTCAGTGCCTTGAAACAGCTCGGCGCAGCGCGCTTCGATGCGATCACCCAGCTGTTTGAGCCGGTTGCGCAGCACCTTGTGGTAGTCGCGACCGAGAGCATAGCGGCTGATATAGCCGAGAGTCGGATCGCGCAGGGTAGCGGCGAAGCCCGCCTCGAACGGTAGGTAGTTCATCCGCACCGACAACACCCGCATCGTGCCCGGCAACAGCTCGTGGGGGCGCGCGCGCATCATGCCGTGGCGCGCCATGTAATCCATGCTGCCGTGATAGCCCGCATCCAGCCAGGCCTGCAATCTCGGCTCTTCGATACGCAGATCGGTGTCGGTGATGCCCGCCTGGTCAAAACCTAGCTCCCGTGCCCAGAGCTTGATATCGTGGGCCAGCTGGTGGAAGTCAGGTGCGCTCATGCGGCTTGACCTGGCCGGTGTTTGCTGGCGTGGGTCGATTGATAAGAGGCGGGAGCCGTCATGGTAGAGATCATCAGGGGCGCGTTGGGCACAAAAGAGGGGAGCAGTTTACCACAGGGGTTGTGGCAGACTGAACAGATCCGCGCACTGGAGCGCAACTGGGCCGCGCGTGAGGGGCAACCTCTCTATGCCCTGATGGAGCGAGCCGGTGCCGCGCTGCGCACCTATGCCACCCTGCATTGGCCCGACAGTCGCTGCTGGTGGATTTTCGTCGGCCCCGGTAATAACGGCGGTGATGGCTATGTGCTGGCCCGCCTTGCCCGCCAGATTGGCATCGAGGTGGTGGTGATTGCCGCCAGAGCACCCGACCAGCTGAAGGGGGATGCCAGACGGGCCGCCGATGAGTGGCTGGCGGCCGGTGGCCGGGTCTGGCTGGCCGAGCAGTTTGATAAGGACCAGCACACCACCCCGGATCTGGTGGTCGATGCCCTGCTTGGCACCGGCGTCAACACGTCCCTCTCGCCACTACTGACAAAGATCGTCGCAACAATCAATGGCTTGGCTGTGCCCGTGCTGGCGGTGGATCTCCCCTCCGGCCTCAACGGCGATACCGGCCGTGCCATGGGGGCCGTGGTGCAGGCCACTCGTACCCTCACCTTTATCGGTATCAAGCAGGGAATGCTCACCGGCGACGGGGTGGATTGTGTCGGCCAGCTCGACTGTGATCCCCTAGGCGTGACGCCTGATGAAGCTATGCTGCCCGCCGCCTGGCGTATCGATTATCCGCAGCTCAGCATGCTGCTGACCCCGCGCCCGCGCGCTTCCCACAAGGGCTCTTATGGCAAGGTGCTGCTGGTGGGGGGCAATCGCGGCATGCAGGGGGCCATCGTGCTGGCGGCTCGCGCCTGCCTGCGGGCGGGGGCCGGGCTGGTGCGGGTGTGTCAGCATCCGGAACATTCGCCGGTCAGCCTCTATCAACCCGAACTGATGAGTCTCACCAGCGCTGATTACGAGGGGGGGGCGTCGGTGCGGGTCATTGGCCCCGGGCTCGGTCAGGATGAGTGGGGAAGAGTACAAATCACCCGTTATCTCACCGAACGGCTGCCACTGGTTTTGGACGCCGATGGATTGAATTGGCTGGCGCAATCTCCCCGCCATCAGGATAATTGGGTGCTCACGCCCCATCCCGGCGAAGCAGCGCGCCTGCTGGGATGCTCCATTGCCGACATTGAAACCGACCGGTTTGCCGCCGTGCAGGCACTGCAGCGGCGTTATGGCGGTGTGGTTTTGTTAAAAGGGGCGGGAACACTTATTTATGACGGCGAGCGGGTCGCTCTCTGTTGTGAAGGCAATCCCGGCATGGCAAGTGGCGGCATGGGCGATCTGTTATCTGGTATAATCGCCGCCCTTTTGGCCCAGGGCTGGTCTGCCACCATGGCAAGCTGGCTGGGCGCCGTGATCCACGGCGAGGCTGCAGATCAGGCCGCCGCTGACGGCGAGCGGGGCATGCTGGCGTCAGACTTGCTGCCGCTGATCCGCAAACTGGTTAATCCCGACACCATTACAAGTTAAAAAGAAGAACATGGCAAAACAGTTGATGATGACACTGCCGGACGAGGCAGCAACCGTGGCACTTGGTGGCCGTCTGGCACAGGCCTGCCAGCAGGCGACTACAGTGTTTTTGCATGGCACGCTTGGCGCCGGTAAAACCACCCTTACCCGCGGCTGGGTGCAGGGCCTTGGCCATCAGGGCAAGGTAAAAAGCCCGACTTACACCCTGGTCGAGCCCTACGAACTCGATGGCTGGCAGGTCTACCATTTCGATCTCTATCGCCTGGCTGATCCGGAAGAGCTGGAATTCATGGGCATTCGGGACTATTTTGCCGCCAATACTCTCTGTCTGGTGGAGTGGTCCGAGAAGGGCGAGGGCTGGTTACCGGCCCCAGACCTGGAAATTACCCTCACCTATGTAGGCGAGCAGCGCGAGGTTCTGATAGAGGCTCGCACTGCTATTGGCGAAGCCATTCTGGAACGGTTGTCATCTACGTGCGCTTGATCCTTGTTATTGCTCTCTCCTTGATGGCATTACCCTCCTGGGCGAATCAGCTCAAGAGTGTGCGAATCTGGCCATCACCGGATAATACCCGGGTGGTGCTCGATATGAGCAGTGCCCCCAACTACAACTACTTCACCCTGGCTGGCCCCGATAGATTGGTGATCGATCTGAAAGGGGCGAGCAACGCTGCCAATCTGGCCCAGGTCGAGAACAACAGCGAGCTGGTGCGCAAGATACGTGAGAGCACTCCGCTGGAGAAGGGTGGCCTGCGGCTGGTACTGGATCTCAGCTCAGCCATCAAGCCGGTGGTCTTTCCGCTGGCACCAGCCGGGCCTTATGGTCACCGTCTGGTGATCGATCTACCTTATGAAGAGAAGCGGTCGGCTGCTGCGGTACAAGCCACACCAGTGGGTGGCAAGGGCAAGGGGGTGGTGATTGCCATCGACCCAGGCCACGGTGGGGAAGACCCGGGCTCCATCGGTCCACGTCGTACCTATGAGAAGCGAGTGACGCTGGCGGTCTCCCAGAAGCTGGCCGCGCTGATCGACCGCGAGCCGGGGATGCGCGCCGTGCTGACCCGTCGTGGCGACTATTTCGTCGACCTCAACAAGCGTTCCGAGATTGCCCGCAAGGCCAAGGCGGATCTGCTGGTGTCGGTCCATGCGGACAGCTTCCATAACTCCACTCCGCGTGGCGCCTCTGTCTGGGTCCTCTCGACCAACCGTGCCAACCGCGAGATGGGAAGCTGGCTGGAGAAGCAGGAGAAGCAGGGTGAGCTGCTGGGCGGGGTTGGCAAGGTATTGGCGGAATCCGATCCCAACCCCTATCTGGCGCAGACCTTCCTCGACCTCTCAATGGACAAGTCCCGTGCCGAAGGCTACGACGTCAGCCGTCAGATCCTGCGCTCGTTGGGCAAGGTTGCCCGACTGCACAAGAAGGCGCCGGAGCATGCCAGTCTGGCTGTGCTGAAGGCGCCGGATATTCCCTCGGTGCTGGTCGAAACCGGCTTTATCTCCAACCATGCGGAAGAGAAGCTGCTGGCCACCTCAAGCTATCAGGATCAGCTGGCCCGCGCCATTTTCGAGGGGATCCGCAACTATTACCGCGCCCACCCGACCAAGGGGGCCATGCTGACCGGCAAGGGACAGGCGAGCAGGCCTGCTGCGACCACTCGCTCTGCACCGGTAGCTTCGCAGCCGGTGAGCCAGCCCAAGCCGGTGCAGTCGCAGCCGGTGGTGACCAACAAGATGCCGGCTACAGTGCGTGACGGCGCTACTGCGACCGGTTCAGGTGCCGGTGTGATCAAGCCCTATTCTGAGGCTGCGCAAGATTCTGGTGCGCCGGTTAGCAATGTGGGCGACTATGACAAATCTCGGATGCTCCGCCATGTGGTCAAACGTGGCGAGAGTCTCTCTCGCCTTGCCGAGAAGCATGGAGTGAGTCAATCCACTTTGGTAGAGATCAACCAGCTGCGCAGCCGGGATATTCAGATTGGTCAGACCATCTATATTCCCCAGCAGGGGCAGAGCCGCGCTGCCGCCCCCGTTCGCAGTGATGACAAGTCGCAGATGATCCGCCATGTGGTCAAGCGGGGGGAGAGTCTCTCCCGCCTTGCCGAGAAGCATGGGGTGAGTCAGGCGCGACTGGTAGAGATCAACAAGCTCAAATCGCGGAATATTCAGGTAGGGCAGGTACTCTACATTCCGCAAAACTGACGCGCGGGAGCGGGTGATACCGCTCTCGCTGTTAGCCAATACCATCAGCAAGATTGAAATTCAGGAGCAAGTGATGCCGCTCCGTATATTACCCCCTATCCTGGCCAACCAGATTCCGGTTGGTGGAGAGGTGGTGGAACGGCTCTCTATCCGCAAGATTGAAATTCAGGAGTAAGTGATGCCGATCCGTATATTGCCCCCTATCTTGGCCAACCAGATTCCGGTTGGTGGAGAGGTGGTGGAACGGCTCCCTATCCGCAAGATTGAAATTCAGGAGTAAATGATGCCGATCCGTATTTTGCCACCCATTCTGGCCAACCAGATTGCAGCCGGAGAGGTGGTGGAGCGGCCCTCTTCTGTGGTGAAAGAGCTGGTGGAGAACAGCCTGGATGCGGGGGCCGACCGGGTCGAGATCGACATCGACAAGGGGGGCGCCAAGCTGATCCGCATCCGTGACAACGGCTGCGGTGTCGCCAAAGATGAGCTGGTACTTGCGCTGTCGCGTCATGCAACCTCCAAGGTGGCCACGCTGGATGATCTGGAAGGGATCAACAGCCTCGGTTTTCGTGGCGAGGCGCTCGCCTCCATCAGCTCTGTCTCCCGTCTCACCTTCACCTCCCGCACCGCCGAGCAGTCCGAAGCCTGGCAAGCCCAGGCGGAAGGGCGCGAGATGAGCGTCACCATCAAGCCTGCGGCCCATCCGGTGGGCACCACGGTGGAGGTGGTGGATCTCTTCTTTAATACACCCGCGCGGCGCAAATTCATGCGCAGCGAAAAGACCGAGTTTGCCCATATTGACGAGCTGGTGCGCCGCATCGCGCTCTCCCGCTTCGATGCCACCCTGATCCTGCGCCACAATGGCAAGGTGGTGCGCCAGTACAAGGCCGCCAATACCGTGCCGGAGCAGGAGCGACGTCTCGCCGCCGTTTGCGGCACCCCCTTCATGCACCATGCG
Organism: Aeromonas sp. FDAARGOS 1405; assembly: GCF_019048265.1. Classification (NCBI taxonomy): domain Bacteria; kingdom Pseudomonadati; phylum Pseudomonadota; class Gammaproteobacteria; order Aeromonadales; family Aeromonadaceae; genus Aeromonas; species Aeromonas sp. FDAARGOS 1405. The sequence goes on from NZ_CP077311.1 coordinate 2,132,957, forward strand.
CTGGCGGTAGAGAGCGAGCATAGCGACGTGCGTCTGTGGGGCTGGCTGGCAACCCCGGAGGGGGCAAGACCGCTGAACGACCTGCAATACACCTACGTCAACGGTCGGATGATGCGTGACAAGCTCATCAATCATGCCATTCGTCAGGCCTATGACGAGCTGCTGCCCGCTGACCGTTTTGCAGCCTATGTGCTCTATATCGAGCTGGATCCCCGTCAGGTGGATGTCAACGTCCACCCGGCCAAGCATGAGGTACGGTTTCATCAGGCGCGGTTGATCCACGACTTTATTTTTCAGGCGCTGTTTACTGCGCTGCGTCGCGAAGGGGTCAGCGCCGCTCATCAGGACACTCCGCTGGCCGAAACCCTGGTCGAGCTGCCGGTCAGCCCGCAGATCGAATATCCCGGTCAGGCTCCGCGTACCGAGTGGTACGGTGCCGAGCACAGCTACCGGGCACCTGCACAGGTGCGGGAAGGGAACGGTGGTGGTGCAGGCCGAGCCAGCAACTATCAACCGCCCGAGCCCCCAAGCCGGGAGGCGATGCGCGGCATGGGCGCTCTGCTCACTACGCTTCCTATCGCAGCTGAGGCTGCTCCTGCGCAGCCCACTGATCCAGTGCCGTCACCCAAACAGGGGGGATGTCGTGCCCTGACACTGGTGGAGCAGGCCTACCTGTTGATCGAGCGTGATAATCAGCTGGCGCTGCTCTCGCTGGTACGCGCCGAGCGGGTACTGCTGCGCCACTGGCTGCTGGAGACCTGGGGCCAGGGACTGGCTGCCCAGCCGCTGTTGCTGCCGGTCTCCTTCAAATTGCCGAAGAATTTGATCGCGCTGGTGACCGAGCAGGAACGTTTGCTGAAACGGATGGGGCTGGAGTTGAAAAGCGGGGGGCGCGACACCATGATCCTGACTCGGGTGCCGGCTCTGCTGCGCCAGACCGATCTGGTGCGTCTGTTACCCGAATTGCTGCAAATTATCGAGGGCGGATCTGACAGTGATGCTGGTCAGCAGGCTGAAGTATTATGCCAATGGCTGGTGGAGCAGGGGATAAGCCGCGAGAAGATATACGATTTTTCAACTGCCAGTCGTCTGCTGACGGAACTTGTAGCCGCTCACGCTGACCAACTGACAGATATTCGCATGGTACGCCCGCTTTCATTGGCGACCGTGCTGGAGGAGTTTGAACATGGCGAGTGACTTGCCGACCGCAATTTTTCTGATGGGGCCGACGGCCTCCGGCAAGACGGATCTCGCCATTGAACTGTGTCAGGCATTGCCTTGCGACATCATCAGCGTCGATTCTGCGCTGATCTATCGTGGCATGGATATAGGTACGGCCAAGCCGACTGCCGATGAGCTGGCACGGGCCCCGCACCGGCTGATCGACATTCTTGATCCCGCAGTGAGCTATTCTGCGGCCGATTTTTGCAAGTATGCCCTGCGGGAGATGAAAGAGATCGCCGATCGCGGCCGCATTCCGCTGCTGGTGGGCGGTACCATGCTCTATTTCAAGGCGTTGCTGGAGGGATTGTCTCCGCTGCCCTCCGCCGATCCCGCCATTCGAGCCGGGATTGAGGAAGAGGCTGCCCGCCTCGGTTGGCAGGCGCTGCACGATGAGCTGGTACGCATCGACCCGGTGGCCGGGGCGCGGATCCACCCCAATGATCCGCAGCGACTCTCCCGGGCGCTGGAGGTCTACCGCATCAGCGGCAAGACCCTTACCGAGCTGACGCAGGTGCAGGGGGAGGGCTTGCCCTATCGGGTGCTGCAGTTTGCCATCGCCCCGAGCGATCGTGCCTTGCTGCATCAGCGTATCGAACAGCGCTTTGACAAGATGCTGCAAGGTGGCTTTGAACAGGAGGTTCGTGCGCTGATGGCGCGCGGCGATCTGACCCCGGATCTCCCCTCCATTCGCTGTGTGGGTTATCGCCAAATGTGGGACTACCTGTGCGGTGAAGTGGGGTATGATGAGATGCGTTATCGTGGCATTGTTGCCACACGCCAATTGGCAAAACGACAGATGACCTGGTTACGCGGCTGGCCCGACGTGACCTGGTTGGAATCTGGTGAGTCTGGCAATCTCGACCGCGTGCTTGCTCGCGCTGGTGCGGCTTGACACTCCCTGTATAATCAGGTTGTTATATTGATATTCGGTGTTTAAAAACAACAAACTATAAGGAAAAGAAAAATGGCTAAGGGGCAATCTCTCCAAGACCCGTTTTTGAATGCGCTGCGCCGTGAGCGGATTCCTGTTTCTATCTATTTGGTGAACGGCATCAAACTGCAAGGTCAGATCGAGTCTTTTGACCAGTTTGTTATCCTGCTGAAAAACACCGTGAGTCAGATGGTTTACAAGCACGCCATCTCGACTGTCGTACCGGCCCGTGCCGTTAATCATCACCAGCCCACTCCGGGTGGCGCGGCTGATGATCAGGGTGATGCCGAGGCGTGATATCCCTGGGCGAGTCGACTCGCCAACTCAGATTCATCATGATTCCTGTTAAGGAGCAAGCGCTTGTTTGACCGTTATGAAGCTGGCGAACAGGCCGTTCTGGTGCATGTCAACTTCAGTGATGAGGGTGAGCGGGAGGATCTGGAAGAGCTCAAAATGTTGGTGAGCTCGGCCGGAGTCAATGCGCTGGGGGTGATCACCACCAGTCGTAGTGCGCCCAGCGCCAAATTTTTTGTCGGCAGCGGCAAGGCTGAAGAGATTGCGTCCCAAGTCCAGATGCTGGATGCCGACGTCGTTATCTTCAACCATGCCCTGACCCCTGCCCAGGAGCGCAATCTGGAGCGTCTGTTCCAGTGCCGAGTGGTGGACCGAACCGGCCTGATCCTCGATATCTTTGCCCAGCGCGCCCGAACCCATGAAGGTAAACTGCAGGTCGAACTGGCCCAGTTGCGCCATCTTTCCACTCGTCTGGTGCGAGGCTGGACCCACCTTGAGCGTCAAAAGGGCGGGATTGGTCTGCGTGGTCCGGGTGAAACCCAGCTTGAAACTGACCGACGTCTGCTGCGGGAACGCATCAAGGCGATTTTGCGTCGGCTCGACAAGGTGGCCAAGCAGCGGGAGCAGGGACGCCGCGCCCGCAACCGCAACGAAGTGCCGACGGTGTCACTGGTTGGTTATACCAACGCCGGAAAGTCCACTTTGTTCAACCAACTTACAGCTGCCAGCGTGTATGCTGCCGACCAATTGTTCGCAACTCTGGATCCTACCCTGCGTAAACTGGTGATCCGGGATGTGGGTGATGTGATTTTGGCGGATACAGTTGGATTTATTCGACACTTGCCCCATGATCTGGTCGCGGCCTTCAAGGCGACCCTGCAGGAGACCCGTGAAGCGGATCTGCTGCTGCATGTGGTGGACTGTGCCGATGAGCAGATGCAGGAGAATATCGACTCCGTGCAGCAGGTATTGGCCGAGATTGAAGCCGATGACAGGCCCCAGCTGATGATCTGCAACAAGATTGACAAGCTGGCGGATCGTCCGGCAGGTCTGGAGCGAGATGACGAGGGGCGCCCGTTGCGCGTCTGGTTGTCGGCCCAGACTGGTGAAGGTTGTGAGCATCTGTTTACGGCGCTGACCGAATTGCTGGCTGGCTCCATGGTGCATCACACCCTGCAGTTGCCTCCTTCTGCCGCGAGATTGCGCAGTGCGCTCTATCAGCTGAAAGGGATTGAGCAGGAAGGTTTTAGCGAGGAGGGTGATTTCGTGCTGGAAGTCCGCTTGCAAGTGGCCGACTGGAACCGCCTCGTGAAACAGGAAGGTGAGAGTTTACAACGCTTTATCAGGCATTGATTCGTCGATGAAGATGAACCCTTAGGGGCTTCTCAACGTATGATGGCCCGATAGAGATGATATCCATCCGCATGTATTAATGGAGACGCTGATGGCTTGGAATGAGCCTGGTAACAACGGCAAAGACCGTGACCCTTGGGGGAATAACGGCAAGAATCAGGGACCCCCTGATCTGGATGAAATGCTGCGCAAAGTGAGTCGCCGTTTCGGTGGCTTGTTTGGTGGCGGCAAATCTGGCGGCGATGTAGGTCGCTTTGGTATCTCCATCGCGCTGGTTGTCGCTGTGGTGGTGTGGGTCGTCAGCGGCTTCTACACCATTCGCGAAGCGGAGCGTGGTGCCGTGCTGCGGTTTGGCAAGTTTTCCCATATTGTCGAGCCGGGCCTGCGCTGGAAGCCGACCTTTATCGATCAGGTGATCCCGGTGGACGTCGAGTCCGTGCGCTCCCTGCCTGCCTCCGGTTTCATGCTGACTCAGGATGAGAACGTGGTACGGGTCGAGATGGACGTGCAGTACCGTGTCGTCAATCCCGAGCAGTATCTGTTCAGCGTGACCAATGCCGACGAGAGTCTGGGTCAGGCCACCGATAGCGCCCTGCGCTACGTGGTGGGTCATACCCGGATGGATGACGTCCTGACTACCGGTCGTGAGAAGGTGCGTCAGGAGACCTGGCAGGTGATCGATGGCATCATCGAGCCCTACCAGATGGGTCTGCAGATCGTCGATGTCAACTTCCTGCCGGCGCGTCCGCCGGAAGAGGTGAAAGACGCGTTTGATGACGCCATCTCCGCTCAGGAAGATGAACAGCGTTTCATTCGTGAAGCAGAAGCCTATGCCCGTGAAGTGGAGCCCAAGGCCCGTGGCCAGGTGAAGCGTCTGGAGCAGGAAGCGGAAGCTTACAAATCCCAGATCGTGTTGAAAGCCCAGGGTGAAGTTGCTCGCTTCAACGAGCTGCTGCCCCAGTATCTGGCTGCCCCCGAGCTGACCCGTGAGCGTATCTATCTGGAAACCATGGAAGAGCTCTATCAGCAGGCCAACAAGGTGGTGGTCGATATGCCGGCTGGCAACAACAGCATGATCTACCTGCCGCTCGACAAGCTGTCTGGCAAGCCGAAGGCTGCCCAGTCTGATCGTGCCACTGTCGGCCCGGTCACAGAGCAGGTCCCCGTTTCCAACGAGGGTGCCAACTCAACCCCGACAATGCCGCTGCGTAGCGGTGACCGCTTCAGCTCAGGGAGAAACTGATAGATGAAAAAGCTAGCTATTGGTGCAATCGCTGTCGCGGCCATGGTCTGCTTCTCCTCTGTCTTTATCGTTGATGAAGGTCAGAAGGGGATTGTGGTGCAGTTTGGCAAGGTGAAGCGGGTTGACTCCGGTGAACCCCGCCTCTATGAGCCGGGCCTGCACTTCAAGGTGCCGCTCATCGACCAGGTTCGCAAGATGGATGCCCGCATCCAGACCATTGACAGCCAGGCCGACCGTTTTGTCACCTCCGAGAAGAAAGACCTGATCATCGACTCCTACGTGAAGTGGAAGATTGAGGACTTCTCCAAGTACTACCTGGCAACCGGTGGTGGCAACAAGCTGCAGGCTGAAGATCTGCTCAAGCGCAAGATCAACAACGGTCTGCGTTCCGAGATTGGTAACCGTACCATCAAGGACATCGTCTCCGGTGAGCGCAGTACCGTGATGGAAGATGCCCTGAAGAAGATGGCGCGCTCCTCCGAGCTCGGTATCAAGGTGGTGGATGTACGGATCAAGCAGATCAACCTGCCGGTGGAAGTCTCCAACTCCATCTACCAGCGGATGCGCGCCGAGCGTACCGCTGTGGCCCGTGAGCACCGCTCTCAGGGTCGCGAAAAGGCTGAAATCCTGCGTGCCGATATCGACCGCAAGGTGACCGTCATGATCGCCGACGCCGAGAGTAACGCTCGCCAGCTGCGCGGTGAAGGGGATGCGGAAGCCGCCAAGATCTATGCCGACAGCTACAAGAAAGACCCCGAGTTTTTCAGCTTCGTGCGTAGCATGGAGGCCTATCGCAAGAGCTTCGCCGGTGGTAACGACCTGATGGTATTGAAGCCGGACAGCGAGTTCTTCCGTTACCTCAAGTCTCCTCACGGCACCAAGCAGTAATCGCCACGAGGTCACATTCAAAGGGTCTGCATTGTCAGACCCTTTTGTTTTTGGTGCCAATGCCAGCCGTTGACCCGAGGGGCTGGTTGCATTGAAGGAGGTCGGATGCTGACATCCATGCTGATGGGGTTGGGATTGCTGCTGTTGTTCGAGGGGCTCGGCCCGCTGTTGATGCCAAGGGCATGGCAGCAGATGTTACGGCTGCTGAGCGATCAGCCACCGGAGCAGTTGCGCCGTATCGGCGGCTCGCTAGTGGTTGCGGGTTGCATGATCCTCTGGATGCTGAGTCGCTGAGTTTGGCGAAATGCACTGTCCAGCAGATAGCAGACAATAAAAAAGAGGCCGAAGGCCTCTTTTTTCATGCATGTCGTTTACTCAGGCACTGCGCTGCACGGCCATGTGGGCCAGTGTTTCCAGCGCCTGTTTGTGCGGGGAGTCAGGCAGGATGGCTAGGGCGGCAATGGCCTTGTCGGCCTCTTCCCTGGCACGCATGCGGGAGTACTCCAGCGCGCCAGTGCGGTCGAGAATGCCAAGGATCTGCTCAAGATGCTCCATGCCGTTGCGGTGCTCGATGGCATCGCGTACCAGCTGGCGCTCTTCCGGCGTACCCACTTCCATGGCGCGCAGCAGCGGCAGGGTCGGTTTGCCTTCGGCCAGATCGTCGCCGACGTTCTTGCCCATCTCTTCGCTCTGGGAGCAGTAGTCCATCACGTCATCGATGATCTGGAACGCGGTGCCCAGATACTTGCCGTAATCGGTCATGGCCTGCTCGACGGGCTCGGGCTGATGGGTCAGCACGGCGGCGAGACGGGTGGCGGCCTCGAACAGCTTGGCGGTCTTGCAATAGATGACCGTCATGTAGCTCTCTTCGGTGGTATCCGGATCGTTGCAGTTCATCAACTGCAGCACTTCCCCTTCGGCGATGGTGTTGGTTGCATCCGAGAGGATCTCCATCACCCGCAGGTTGGAGAGTTCGGCCATCATCTGGAAGGAGCGGCTATAGAGGTAGTCACCGACCAGCACGCTGGCAGCATTGCCAAACATAGCGTTGGCGGTCTCCCGGCCACGGCGCAGGTCGGATTCGTCGACCACGTCGTCGTGCAGCAGGGTAGAGGTGTGAATGAATTCGATGATGGCGGCCAGTTTCAGGTGATCCTCACCCTCATAGCCCAGCGCACGCGCAGCCATCACGGTCAGCATGGGGCGCATCCGTTTCCCGCCGGCGCTGACAATGTAGAAACCCAGCTGATTGATCAGACTAACGTCGGACTGGAGTCGGGCCAGGATCAGTTCATTGACCGCCGTCATGTCGGCGGCACAGAGCGCACGGATAGTCTGTTGGTCCATAAGTCTCGTAACGTGACAGCAGCAATAACTGCGATTTTAGTAATGGCAGGGATTCTACACGATTTCACAATGGGTTACAGTTAGGCGTTTATCCACGGCGGCAGATATGCGCACAAAATAAACTTTTTGCGAAAATGGCCTTGCCTGAGCAGATCGATTTGCGTAGAATGCCCGCCCATTGTTATAGGTTTTTGCGCATGTCTAGCCTTGAGCAAAAGACATGCCTTTACGGAGTTAATCAAATGTACGCGGTATTCCAAAGCGGCGGAAAACAACACCGTGTGGCCGAAGGTCAAATCGTTCGTCTGGAAAAGCTGAACGTTGAGACTGGCGCTACCATCGACTTCAACGAAGTGCTGATGGTTGCTGCAGGCGACACTTTTAAAGTAGGTGCTCCTTTCGTTGAAGGTGGCAAGGTTGTAGCTGAAGTTGTGGCTCACGGCCGTGGCGAGAAAGTGACTATCGTCAAGTTCCGTCGTCGTAAGCACCACCGTAAGCAAGCGGGCCACCGTCAGTGGTTCACTGAAGTCAAAATCACTGGCATCAGCGCTTAATTAGAGGAGTCCGATAGATGGCACACAAAAAAGCTGGCGGTTCATCCCGCAACGGTCGCGATTCTGAAGCTAAACGCCTGGGCGTGAAGCGTTTCGGCGGCGAAACAGTTCTGGCTGGCAGCATCATCGTTCGTCAGCGCGGTACCAAGTTCCACGCTGGTGAGAACGTTGGTCTGGGCAAGGACCACACCCTGTTCGCTACCGCGAACGGCAAGGTGCAGTTCGAAGTTAAAGGTCCGCTGAATCGTAAGTACGTTAGCATCGTTGCTGAGTAATTACGGACCGCAAGGATCCGAAGCCCCGCCAACAGGCGGGGCTTTTGTTTTTCCGAAATAATGACGAAAAAACGGAACGCAGATGACCCGGGTACCGAGATTGCCCGGAGAGGCAAGATGCGTATCGCCCGCAGGGGTCTGTACCACTATAATTGCGTATCGGTTTTTCGAATTAAGGTGACGGTTACCTATGAAGTTTGTTGATGAAGTCCAGATTCGAGTCGATGCCGGTGACGGTGGTAACGGTTGTGTAAGTTTTCGCCGTGAAAAATATATTCCCAACGGTGGTCCGGATGGTGGTGACGGTGGTGACGGTGGTGACGTCTATCTGGTTGCCGATGAGAACCTCAACACCCTGATCGACTACCGTTTTGAGCGTTTCCATGCTGCCGAGCGTGGCGAGAATGGCCAGAGTGCCAACTGTACCGGTCGTCGTGGCAAGGACAAGATCCTGCGCGTGCCGGTCGGTACCCGTGCAACCGATGACGATACCGGCGAGTTGCTGGGCGACTTGACTCACCACGAGCAGAAGTTGCTGGTTGCCAAGGGCGGTTTCCACGGTTTGGGCAATACCCGCTTCAAGAGTTCGGTCAACCGGGCTCCACGCCAGAAGAGCAACGGCACACCGGGCGAAGTGCGTACCCTGAAGCTGGAGCTGCTGTTGCTGGCTGACGTCGGTATGCTGGGTCTGCCCAACGCCGGTAAATCTACCTTTATTCGCGCTGTTTCTGCCGCCCGCCCGAAAGTCGCTGATTATCCCTTTACCACCCTGGTGCCGAACCTCGGTGTGGTGCGTGGTGAGAACTCCCGCTCCTTCGTGATCGCCGATATTCCGGGCCTGATTGAGGGGGCAGCCGAAGGCGCAGGTCTTGGTATCCGTTTCCTCAAGCACCTCGAACGCTGCCGCGTGTTGATCCATCTGGTGGATATTTGCCCCATTGATGGCTCCGATCCGGCTGAAAATGCCGTGACCATCGTGCGTGAGCTGGAGAAGTACAGCCCGGAACTGGCTGGCAAGCCGCGCTGGCTGGTGTTCAACAAGATGGATCTGATCCTGGAAGAAGAGGCTCAGGAAGTGATGGATCGCGTGAAAGCCGCCCTCAACCACGAAGGGCCGGTCTACGCCATCACTGCCATCAGCAAGGAAGGGACCAAGAAGGTCTGCTACGACATCCTGGATCTGCTGGATACCATGCCCCGTCAGCTGGAGCAGGATGCCAAAGAGGCGATCGAGAAAGTGGAGTTCAAGTGGGACGACTACCACAAGAACCAGCTGGCTAAAGCCGAAGCGGAAGCGCTTGCCGCCTCCATGGCCTTTGACGAAAGTCTCGACGATGATGATTGGGATGACGAAGATGATGATGGTGTGGAAGTGATCTACGTCCGTGACTGATACCCTTGTCTGTCCATTTCATTGATAACCGGAGCCTGAACAGGCTCCGGTTTTTTTATGCCTGTCGAGTAGTGGCTCATTAGGTATGTTTGTGATGCCACTTATTGCCTGCCGTTGATAACTGTTTATACTGCCCATCAAAATTAACAGTAATGAAACAATCGTCTGGCGATGTCGATTGAATCGATATGCGTTTCTGTATCTGATTGTTTTGATGGAAGGTTTACCTGTAAAAATTTTTATGCGCAGATTTATGCATTATGGGCTTGTTTGTGCATTTTTTTGGAGTATTCTTGCGCCCGTTTTGCCGGTTAATGCATGAATACGCAGGTAGACCGAGCTATGGAAAAGTAACATTAGGGCAGTCTTATCATGCTGGAAAAGAGTCTTGAAGCATCTGCGGTTAATACCCGCCGTAACTTGTTGATGTTTCTAATACCGTCACTGATCGGTATCTTGCTGTTCATGACGCCGGTCGTCTATGACGGTAACGTCACCATCCCCGTCGCAGTGCTGGCCAAGCTGGTGCAGCGGGTTTTTGCCGATTATCTGGTTGCCATGGTCAGTGCGGTGATCACTACCACCATGCTGATGACTATCATCACCTGGTTGTTCAAACCGGCGATTCTGGTGCGTAGACCATTCCTCAACAGCCTGTTCAACGTCTCTCCTTTCTGGGCCTGCGTGCGGGTGGTGGGTGGTATTTTCGTGCTGCTGACCTTCTTCCAGGTGGGACCAGAGGTGCTTTATTCAGGCGCAACCGGCGGCCTGGTGCTCAACGATCTGCTGCCGGTGCTGTTTTCAGTCTTCATTTTTGCCGGCCTGCTGCTGCCGTTGCTGCTCGATTTCGGGCTGCTGGAGTTTGTCGGCACTATGATGACTCGCATCATGCGTCCGGTATTCCGGTTGCCGGGTCGCTCTGCCGTAGACTGCTTTGCCTCCTGGCTGGGGGATGGCAGTGTCGGCATCCTGCTGACCAGCAAGCAGTACGAAGGGAAGTTCTATACCCAGCGGGAAGCGGCCGTTATTGGCACCACCTTCTCCGCCGTCTCCATCACCTTCTGTCTGGTAGTGATCTCCCAGGTGAAGCTGGAACACATGTTCGTTCCCTTCTATCTGACTGTCTGTCTGGCTGGGGTGGTTGCCGCTATCGTGGTGCCACGTCTGCCGCCGCTATCCTGGAAGAAGGATATCTATATCGATGGCGCTCCCCTGTGTCGCAAGCAGGAGGCGGTGCCCCACCAGCACAGTGTGATGAGTTATGGTCTCGAACGTGCATTGACCAAGGCAGAGCAGATGACCGGTCTCGGTGCCGTCGCCCGGGAAGGGGTGAAAAATGCGCTCGACATGCTGTTTGGCGTGTTGCCTGTGGTCATGGCGATCGGTACCTGTGCCCTGATGCTGGCCGAACACACCCCCATCTTCAACTGGCTTGGCGCCCCCTTCGTCCCCTTGCTGGAACTGCTGCAACTGCCGGAGGCGGAAGCCGCATCCAAGACCATCATGGTCGGTTTTGCCGATATGTTTATTCCAGCGGTGCTGGCCTCGACCATCGATAGCGAGATGACCCGCTTCGTCATTGCCGCCATGTCGGTAACCCAGCTTATCTATATGTCGGAAGTGGGGGCCCTGCTGCTTGGCAGCAAGATCCCGGTCAAACTGTGGGAGTTGTTTGTGATCTTCCTGATGCGCACCCTGGTTACCTTGCCGGTAATTGCCGGTGTAGCGCATCTGCTGTTCTAAGGGCTACGCCATAGTGAAAAACGGTCAACCTGGGTTGACCGTTTTCTTTTCCGCGGTAAGGGGAGAGCATCGCCCTTAGGCTGGCTCAGCCTCTAGTGACGGGACACTGAATTGTCAGGGAGTGGACTGTGTTGGCGATGCTATAGGGCTTGGCCGCCTTGTAGACCTTCTTGTCTTCGTCGTAGCTGCCTCCCAGATACTGGGTACTGTATAGCGTCTGCTGGCGGCGATCGGTCTCCTTGTAACCTTGTGGGCAGGTCTGGTTGGCCTGCTGGAAGCAGGCTTTCATGCTGCTGCATTCGATGTAGAAGCCTCGCTGGCTGGTATCGGCAAGGTGCACTGGGGTGACGGTGGGGGCTGGGGGAGACAACAGGGAGCAGCCGGAGAGCGTCAGCGCGCCCAGCAGAACGAGATGTTTTGACATAGATAACCTGAACAGTGTGGTGTGACAAAGAGTGAGGGGGAGTCTATTGCTCCCCCTTCGCTATAGGGGCACCGTTATAACCAGCCCGGAGCGCTCAGGCCAGCCCGCAAATGTAAGAAAATATGACCCAGCCTAGGCAAGTGCGGCCAGCAGTGCGGTTTCGTCCACCTGATCCAGTTGGGCGCTCTCGAGGAAGCGCCTAGCGTAATCGCGCCAGATGCCGCTGCTGACAAACAGGGCGAACAGATCCGAGTCGATATGCTGTTCACGCACCATGTTCTGCATGATGGCAAGAGCCTGGGAGATCGTCTTGCCAGATTTGTAGGGGCGATCACTGGCGGTCAGCGCCTCGAAAATATCGGCGATAGCCATGATGCGGGCTGGTACGCTCATCTGTGCTCCGGTCAGCTGGCGTGGGTAACCCTTGCCATCCATCCGCTCGTGATGACCGCCGGCAATCTCTGGCACGCAGCGCAGATGACGGGGGAAGGGGAGGTGCTCCAGCATGCGTATGGTCTGGATGATGTGCTCGTTGATCTTGTAGCGCTCCTCCTCGGTGAGGGTTCCCCTGCTGATGGCAAGGTTGTATCTCTCCCCCCGGTTGTAGAGATGGTGCGGTACCTTGACCTTGAAGCCCCAGGGATTGTGCTCGTCGAACCGATCTCCATCCGGACGAGGCACAAGGTGCCAGCACTTGTCGGCCAGCAGTGGCTCGAGGCAGGGCAACTCGGGAGACGGTTCTTTCTGACGCAGCTTGAGCTCCTCCCGGCTGATGCCGAGTCGATCGTCCAGGGTGCGCAGCCAGGTGCGGCTGGCGATGGCGTCGAGCCGTTCAATCTTCTCGGGGGCCATCCACTCGCCGCCCAGATTGCACTCGGCGATGAAGGCAAACTCCTGATCCAGTTCGGCCCAGCGCGGGGCTGCTTCTTCCCGGCAGGCACTTCTGATCTCTGATGACAGGCGGGCTGCGAGGCACTCGATATAGACATCCCGCTTGAGTACTTCAAAACGGGTGCGGATCTCGTGGATCCGGTCGTAGAGGGTCTCCAGTTTGGTAGCCTTGTCGACCACGAACTCCGGGGTGGTCACCTTGCCACAGTCATGTAGCCAGCTGGCGATATGGATGGCTTCCCACTCCTCCTCGTTGAGAGTGAAATCGGCAAAGGGGCCCTGTCGCTGGGCGCAGGCTGCCTCGGTCAGCATCTTGGTCAGCTCGGGCACACGTTGGCAGTGGCCGCCGGTGTAGGGGCTCTTGGCGTCGATGGCGCCGGCCATCAGCTCGATAAAGGATTCGAGCAGCTGTTTTTGCTCCTCCAGCAGGCGCTGGTTCTCGATGGCGGAGGCCGAAGTGCCCGCCAGCGCCTCGATCAGGCTGATGCGCGATGCCAGCTCCTGTTCGCTGCAGTGTGGCAGGATCAGCAGGAGGTAGCCGATCAGCTCCTGACGATGGTTGCAGAGCGGCTCAGCTACCAGCTGGCATAGGCCGGGAAAGGAACCCCAACTGTCCAGGTGTTGCCTCCAGGCCGCCTCATCCAGGCTGAGGGAGATGCGCTGGGAAGTGGCCAGGCCGGATAGCAATGGTTGTGGCCAGGGAACCTGCCCTAGGGGCAGTTCGGTTTGCTGCCAGCGGGCCTGGACCGGCTGCATCTTTTGCTGTTGGGCCAGGTAGAGGCATCCCCCTTTTGCCTGTACCGCGGCGATGGTTTCATGCAGGATGCGGCTTAGCAGGGAGTCGACGCGGTGCTCTGCAGCCAGTGCTCTACCCATGTTCATGAAGTTGCCGAGGGTTTGGCGCATGCCGGACATGGTGCGCGCAAGGTCATCTATTTCCCGGATGGCTGATTCAGGAACCTGACCCTCGCCAAAGTCGAAACGCTGGATCCGCTCAGCCTCACGGGTCAGGGCCAGCAGCGGGGTAGCGGTACGGCGGGAGACCAGCCAGATCACCGGCAGCAACAACAGCAGGCTGCCCAGCGCCCATGCCACATTGACCAGCGCTTCGTTGCGTGCCTGCTGATAAAGCAGATCTGCCGAGACCAGCAGGGCGACGTAAAAAGGGGTGTCCTTGCCGAGGGGAGAGATATAGACCAGCCACTCTTGTTCTTCCCCTGTGGTCAGGGTCAGCTCCTGGGGAGTACCATCCAGCAGCACAGGCGTCCTCTCTAGCCTAGTTTTCAGCTCGGCCATGACTGGGCTGCCCAGAGCCGTGATCGCTGGCAGCCGAGTCAGCTGATCATAGGCTGGCAGATGTACAGGGTCGGCCGCCAGCAGTGTCGCGGAGCGATCGAACAACACTACCTGGCTTTGGAGCGGCAACTGCAGCTCACCAATCAAGGCCGAGAGCCCCTCGACACCGGCATCCAGCCCTATCACGGCGCGTTGGCTATGGCTGGTGACAGCCATCGTCATGCCCGGCTCCCTGGTGGTAAAAAAGAGATAGGGGGTGGTGGCGACAATCTTTGATGAACCGCGAGCCAGCCGGTACCAGTCGCGGCTGCGGGGATCGAATCGATAATCCGCCATGGCTCGCCGTGCCAAAAGTTGCAGCTGCTCGTCAAAATAGAGGAACTCTCCCCGCCCGCTACTCAGGCTCTGAACCAGCAACTGGCTGCCTTCAGGCACTGCCTGCAACGTGGCCCGGGCCCGTTCCGTGAGTTTTCGTACCAGAAAGAAATCGCCACTCTCATAGCCGATGTAGACGGCACCATAGCTGTCGCGATTGGCCAGGATCTCTGCCAGCTGCGGCAGATACTCCAGTCGGCTTGCCAGATCGCTCATGTCGGCCAGTCGGCTGCTGGCTAGCAGGCTGAGGGACATACGGGCTGGCTGCTCGTTCAGTTGCAGAGCGAGGGCCAGCTGTTCCCGGTACTGTTTGAAGTTGTGGCGCTCATGTTCCAGCATCTGGCGAGAACCCTGCTGGAACTGCAGCAGAATCAGCAGCATGCCCAGCACACTGAACAGCAGGGTAAACAGGGTGGCAATGTGAACGTAGAAGGGCTTGCGCCCGGATCTGGCAGTGATCATGGACATTTCCTTGTCACAGTGATGCTTGCGGAGACGATCTGTCAGCAGTGTGTCAATACGATAACAGAAATGACAATAATGGCCTGATATCTGTGCTTTTCCATGGTTGCCCACTGCCAGGCAGAGCTTGGCAGGATATCGTGATTCATTCAGGTATCCCGTGCTACATTGCCCCACTTGTTACTGGTCTGTAAATCAATGGAGTGACCCATGTCTGCCATCCCCTATTCCGTGCTCGATCTGGTGCCTGTTGCCGAAGGTTCCGTGCCTGCCGAGTCATTTCGCCGTTCGCGGGATCTTGCCCGCCATGCCGAGGGCTGGGGTTACCAGCGCTACTGGCTGGCCGAACACCACAACATGCCGGGCATTGCCAGTGCCGCCACCTCGGTGTTGATCGGTCATCTGGCCGAGGCCACCACCACTTTGCGGATTGGGGCGGGTGGCATCATGCTGCCGAACCACTCGCCACTGGTGATTGCCGAGCAGTTTGGCACCTTGGCTTCGCTCTATCCGGATCGCATCGATTTGGGCCTTGGTCGGGCACCCGGTACCGATCAGCGCACCATGCGGGCGCTCAGACGCCAACGCAGCGGTGAGGTGGATGATTTCCCGGCCGATGTGCGCGAGCTGATGAGCTACTTTGGCGACGAGATTGGCACGGTGCAGGCGGTGCCAGGTCAAGGGTTACATCTTCCCATCTGGCTGCTGGGCTCCAGCCTTTACAGCGCGCAACTGGCAGCGGCGATGGGCTTGCCGTTCGGGTTTGCCTCCCATTTCGCGCCAGCCATGTTGCTGCAGGCGTTGGATCTCTACCGCAGCCAGTATCGTCCCTCTGCTCGCTGGCCAAAGCCCCATGCGGTGGTCTGCATCAACCTGATCGCCGCCGACAGCGAGCGGGAGGCCCGCTTCCAGTTTACTACCGTGCAGCAGCAGTTCTTGCGCCTCCATCGCGGTAATGCGGGCAAGCTGCCCGCACCGGTCGTCCGGCTTGACGACGAGTGGACGCCCCGTGAGCTGATGGCGATGGAGCAGACCCTTGCCCGCTCTCTGGTGGGCGACCCTGAGCAGGTTCGTCACGGTCTCAAAGCGTTGCTGGCGGAAACCCGAGCCGATGAGCTGATGTTCAATGGCCCCATCGTTGATCATCAGGCCCGACTGCGCTCTTTCGAGATTGCCGCCGGGTTGATGCAGGATCTATAACTCGCCTCCCCGAATACAAAGGCGCTATCTTGCTCAAAGTGCGTCAGTCGTCCTGATGTCAGGTTATCGCAAAGGGACTGTTGGGGGACTGTAACTCAGCACTACCTTTGAACTAACGCACTGAATTAAAAGGAAAGTCAGGTTGGTGTCAGGCTGCTGTCGTGTCGCATGCAACCCTCCGGCCCCTATGCTGGCCCTGTCAATTACCACAAGGAGTTCGAGATGATCGTCAGGAAGTTGAGATTGCAGCGGGGTTGGTCTCAGGATCAGTTGGCAACGTTGACTGGTTTGAGTGTCCGCACTATCCAGCGGATCGAGCAGGGGCAGCAACCCGGACTGGAATCTCTCAAGGCCCTGGCCGCCGTCTTTGAACTCGATGTGGCTCAACTGGATGGGTCAGAGCAACAGGAGCGCGAGATGAGAGGAAGTGACACTATGGGTCAGGATGCGGTGCAGGTATCGGCAGAGGAGCGGGCGGCAATGCGCTATGTGGAGGAGCTCAAGGGCTTCTATCACCATGTCGCCAGCTACGTGGTGGTGATCTGCGGGCTGTTTGTCATCAACTACCTGAGCAATCCGGAGTACATCTGGGCCTGGTGGCCAACCTTGGGGTGGGGGCTGGGACTGGCCTCCCATGCTGTTCGGGTGTTTCAGCCCTTCAAGCTGTTTGGCCCCGAGTGGGAGCGGCGCCAGATTGAGAAGCGGCTGGGGCGCAAGTTGTAACCTAAGCAGCCCGGAAAACAGAGAGCCTAAAAACAGCAAGCCCGGCAACCAGCCGGGCTTTGTTATTGGAACGGGTTGTAGCCATCCGTGCGGCAGCAACCGCCAGATTGCTGCGTCCCCCCTAGCTGGCGTGAACCGGGCAGGGGGTGGCGATCAGGGCATCATCTTCGTAGCGCCACAGGGTGAGGCTGTTGCCCCAGACGCAGCCGGTATCGAGTGCCTTGATGTCGCTCTTGCCGGTGTTGCCCATCAGCGCCGCCCAGTGGCCGAACACCAGAATGGGGTCATCTACGTGATGCTCGCGCTGCTCGAACCAGGGACGCAGCCCCGGGGTTGACTCCTTGGGGCCCTTCTTGCATTTGAAGTCGAGTCGGCCATCGAAGTAGCAGAAGCGCATCCGGGTGAAGGTGTTGATGATGTAGCGGTAGCGGTCGATCCCGACCAGATCATCTTTCCAGCCATCGGGCTGATCGCCATACATGTTGTGCAGCAGCCAGCTGTACTGGTCACCGCGCAGCAGGCTCTCTACCTCGCGGGCGCAGTTGCGGGCGGTGCGGACATCCCATGCGGGGGAGATCCCGGCATGCACCATCATGATGGGCAGATCCGGATGTTCGGCCAGTAGCGGGCGGTGGCGCAGCCACTCCAGCAGTTCATCCCGATCAGGGGCATCCATCAGGCTTTGCAGCTTGTCTTTCTTCTTGAGCGGTGCAACGCCATCGGCGACGGCCAGCAGGTGCAGGTCGTGGTTGCCGAGCACGGTAACGGCGCGGTTACCCAGCCCTTTGACAAAACGCAAGGTATTGAGTGAGTCCGGACCGCGGGCGACCAGATCGCCGCAGAGCCAGAGCACGTCTTGGTCGGGATCGAACGCGGCAAGATCCAGCAGACGGCGCAAGTCGTCGTAACAGCCCTGGATGTCACCGACAAAACAGTTCGCCATGAAACCTCAGTTGATAATATTGGGGATGGCCAGCGTGAAGGGGGCGATGGACGCCTCGAACTGCTGGCCAGAGCCATCTTGCAGGGTATAGCTCCCTTCCATCACCCCGAGCGGGGTCGCCAGCGGCACGCCGCTCTGGTAGCGGTAGGTCTCACCTTCGGCAATGACGGGTTGTTCCCCGACCACGCCCGGGCCTGCCACTTCCAGCATCTTGCCATTGGCATCGGTGATGAGCCAGCGCCGGTGCAGCAGTTGCACCGGGCCGGGTCCCAGATTCTCAATCTCGATCAGATAGTGAAACTGGTAAGGGTCTTTGGATTCCGCCACATATACGGGGTATGGGCGGATCTCGATGTGCGGGAGTGCCACAGGATCAGGCCTTTGGCTGATCTGCCAGCCAGTTGGCGATCATGACAAACTGCTCGAGGGAGAGATTCTCCGGGCGCAGGTTGCCATCGATACCAAGCTCGGTCAGCTGGGCGTCGGTGATGAAGTTGGAGAAGCTGTTGCGAATGGTCTTGCGACGTTGGCCGAAGCCCTCGGTACAGACGCGGTTCAGGCAACGGATATCCTTGGCGACTATGGTGGGATTCTTGTGCGGGATCAGGCGTACCACGGCAGAGTCCACTTTCGGCGCCGGCTTGAAGGCGCCAGGGCCCACTTCCAGCACTGGCACTACCTGGCAGTAGTACTGGGTCATCACGCTCAGGCGGCCGTAAGCCTTGCTGCCGGGACCGGCGGCCAGACGCAGAACCACTTCCTTTTGCAGCATAAAGTGCATGTCTGCAACCCGGTCGGCAAACTCGCACAGGTGGAAGATAAGCGGGGTGGAGATGTTGTAGGGCAGGTTGCCGAAGATACGCAGTGGCCCCTTGCCTTCACCCATCAGGGTGCCGAAGTCAAAACGCATGGCATCCGCTTCGATAACGGTCAGCTTGTCCTTGAGGGTCGGGTGCTCACGCAGACGTGCCGCCAGATCCCGGTCCAGCTCGACCACGGTCATCTTGTCCATCTGGGAGGCGACCGGCTCGGTCAGCGCGGCCAGACCCGGGCCGATCTCCACCAGGTTCTGACCCGGCTGCGGATTGATGGCGGCCACGATCTGATCGATCACGTAGCGATCGTGCAAGAAGTTCTGACCGAAACGCTTACGGGCGGTGTGGCCCATGTGCACTTTGTTGCTCTGCACCTTACTGCTCATATCTTTTTTTCTCTACCATCTTGATGGCGTGGTTGATCGCGGTGATCAGGCTGCCCGAGTCGGCGAGGCCCTTGCCTGCCAGATCCAGTGCGGTGCCGTGATCCACCGAAGTGCGGATGAAGGGAAGCCCCAGGGTGATATTGACCGAACTGCCGAAGCCCTTGTATTTGAGCACTGGCAGACCCTGGTCGTGGTACATGGCGAGTACCGCATCCGCATCCTTGAGGTATTTCTCCTGGAACAGGGTGTCGGCCGGCAATGGGCCGACCAGATCGATCCCCTCCTGGCGCAGTGTGGCCAGGGCGGGTTCGATCACGTCAATCTCTTCACGTCCTAGATGGCCACCTTCCCCGGCATGAGGGTTGAGGCCGCAGACGTAAATACGGGGTTTGGCGATGCCAAACTTGGTGGCGAGATCCTCGTTGAGGATCCGGATCACCTTGCCGAGGCGATCCTCGGTGATGGCCATCGCTACATAGGCCAGCGGAATATGGGTGGTCGCTAGTGCAACCCGCAGTCCCTCGGTTGCCAGCATCATCACCACATCGGCGGTGCCAGACTGCTGGGCAAAGAACTCGGTGTGGCCGCTGAACGAGACGCCGGCCTGGTTGATGATCCCCTTGTGCACCGGTCCGGTCACCACGGCGGCAAATTCGCCGCTGAGGTTGCCATCGCAGGCGCGTTGCAGGGTCGCCAGCACATAGGCGCCGTTGCCTTCGTTCAGCTCGCCCGGTACCACGGGGGCTCCGAGGGGGACCGGACAGACGGTCAGGGTGCCCGCCCGCTGCGGATGAGCAGGGACTCCTGCATCGTAGGGCTCAAGCTCTATGGACAGCCCCAGCAGGGCCGCCCGCTCGCGCAGCAAAGCTGGATCGGCAATGACCACCAACTGGTGCGGCCAATCCTGCTGGGCAATCTGCAGCACCAGATCCGGGCCGATCCCGGCCGGTTCGCCCGGGGTAACGGCAAGGCGACGGCAGCTCATCAGCTCGCAGATCCTTCGACACGGATGTAAGCCTCATCACGCAGCTCATCCAGCCACGCCTGGGACTCTTCCACGAAGCGGCGGTTGTAGATCAGCTGATAGGCACGCTGTTCCAGAGCCTTGTCAGTGGCATCCTGGCTGCGACGATCTTCCACTTGGACGATGTGCCAGCCGTGGCTGGTGCGGAAGGGCGCGCTGATCTGGCCCGGTTGCAGGCGGTTAACCATGTCGCGGAACTCCGGCACATAGACGTTGGGGTCAGACCAGCCCAGTTCGCCACCCTGCACTGCAGAGCCCGGATCTTCGGAGTACTTCTCCGCCATGCTGGCGAAGCTGGCCTTACCGCTCTTGATGTCGTGAAGAATGCCGTCCAGCATCCCCTTGGCTTTCTCTTCGCTCAGGATGATGGAAGGCTTGATCAGGATGTGACGGGCCTTCACCTCGGTCTGCATCACCTGCTGCTGGCCCTTGGTGTCGAACACCTTGACGATGTGCAGACCGGCGCCGGAGCGCAGCGGGCCGACGATATCGCCCTTCTTGGCACCCTGTACCGCTTCGGCCATCAGGGTCGGCATCTCTTGCGGGCTCATCCAGCCCCAGTCACCCCCTTCCAGCGCCTTGGGACCGTTACTCTCGGCAATGGCCAGTTTGCGGAAGTCGGCACCTTGCTTGAGGGCGGCCAGAATGCGCTCGATCTTGCTCTTGGCTGCATCCAGCTGGGCGGCGGTCGGGTTGTCCGGCAGTGCAATCTGGATATGGCCGACGTGGTATTCGTTCTGCTGTTGACCCTGTTTCTTCAGGATCTCCACCACTTGCTTCACCTCCTGCTCGGAGATGTTGATGCGACGGCGCACCTGGTTGCGGCGTACCTCGTTCATCAGGATCTCGCGGCGCACCTCTTCCCGATACTGGGCATAGGTCATCCCTTCACGGGCGAGCTGGGCACGCAGTTGATCCAGGGTCATCTTGTTGTCGGCGGCGATGCCCTGAATAGCCTGTTCCAGCTGGGTATCGCTGATCTTCAGCCCCTGGCGATCCGCCAGTTGTAACTGAAGGCTCTCCTGGATTAGACGGTCGAGCGCCTGTTTGCGCAGAGTGGCATCGTCAGGCAGGGACTGGCCGCTCTCCTGGGCGGAGAGTTTTACCTTGTTGACCAGTGCGTCCTGTTGACTGGACAGCACTACGTCCTTGTTGACCACGGCCAGCACCTTGTCCATCAGCTCGGGTGCAGCCAGAGCGGCCTGGCTCATGGCGCCGAACATTCCCGCGGTCAGCAGGGCAATCAGGGTCTTTTTCATATCCATCTCTCAAGGCTGGACCAGCATCATTGCTGGTCTTTCAGATTAAACGGGCGAACATAGGGCAACAGCTCGGTATCCAGTGTGACACTGCGGCCACCGGTACCCACACTGCCAAGTCCCTTCATTTCAAACTGCAGACCAATGACTTTTTCCGAAGTTGGCTTCAGGGTGATATTGTCCGGCTGGTTGTGCCACTCTAGGCTCATGTTGATGCTCCAGCAGCAGGAGTCGTATTTGACACCGATTTTGCGGTCAATGTTCACATCCTGCTTGATATCACGGTAGTAACCGCCATACATCTGCCACTGATCGGCGATCGGTGCCATCATCACCAGGCCAGCCTGGCTGAGGTCTTCGGCCAGATTTGGGTTGCTCGGGTAGCGATAGTCCCGGTTGCCGTCCTGGATATAACGGTAGTTGACCTGGGTGGTCAGCTTGCCGGCCCGATATTCGACCGCACCGTTGCCAGCAGTAAAATCACCCTCGGAGGTGTCGTACTGGCTCCCTACATGGGCAAACCACTCATCGGTGATCCGGGCATCACCTTCGAACGAGAGCAGTGAGCGCGAATTGGTGCTCTTGGGATCCGATGGATAGAGGCGTACCTTGGGGGGCGTCATTTCGAAGGCCTGAGCCACCGCCAAGCGTAACCTTTCATCACCCACATTGTCATAGACCCGGCTGGTCAAGCCAGCGGTAACCCGGTTGGCATCACTAATGCGATCGAGACCGGCATAGCGGCGATCGCTAAACAGGCTGTAGTAATCCTGACGGGTTGTGGTGGAGTCGTAGATCCCGATCTCATCCTGATTCCGATAGGGTACATAGAGATACTGAAACTCCGGCTCAAGCGTCTGGGTGCCCTTGCCATCATACCAGTCAATCGAACGATCGAAGTTGAGCCCGCCCTTGAGTCGGAAGGAGGGAAGGGTGCGATTGACGGTTCCATCCGCCAGGGTCAATTGCTTGCTTTCAACATCGGTGAAGCGGGTTCGATCGGTGGCTACCAGATCCTTGGGAACCTCCTGGTTGTAGGAGGTAAACATCAGCTTGTACTGGCTGGTGAGGTAATAGCCGGGCGCATCCACCAGAGGAATTGTCAGGGCGGGCGCTAAATGAAATCTGGTGGCTGTGTAGCGTTCACCGGCTTGCTGGGCAGTGGCACTGCCGCTGTCATAGCCAAACTTGGTCAGCTCGCTGTTCCAGGCCAGATCGAACCACTGACCCTGCTGGTAGTAGTTGTAGTTGATGCGTGGCAGCATCTCGTGAGGCAGCAAAGCACCAGGCAACAATATCTGGTAGCGGCGTATCTCCGAGGTGAGGTTCCAGTTTTGTTGGTAGTAACCAGCAGTAAAGGATTGCTGCAACTGGCTGTCGACCTGGGTACCTACTTGCGGACTGAAGTCATTGAAGTAGTTGTAATCCTTGTCCCGGACTTTGGTGTAATCGATACCAAAGCGTAGCGAACCATCCATCAGGGTGGAGCCGTGACGGACGTTCAGCAGATAGCGATGGCCATCAGAGAGGTACGGCGTTCCTGTTGAAGGGTTGGTAAAGCTTGGATTGCCCGAGTCAAACTGCTTGTCATCCCTCAGATTTTCAAAATAGAGGGTGCCGATATGGGCGGGATCCGGCATGTAGCGGAACTCCACCTGTTCCATCAGGCCTCGCCTGTCCATGAAACGAGAGGTGATGGTGGCATCGTAGTTGGGGGCAATGTTCCAGTAGAAGGGCTGGGTGATCTCCATGCCATTGCCGGAACTCTGTTTGTAACCCGGATAGAGCAGACCTGTCTTCCGTTCATCCTTGATGGGAAAGTTGATGTACGGAAAATAGAACACCGGGTAGTCATAGAGCCAGAGACTGGCGTTCCAGGCTTCACCGAATACCTCTTTCTGGTCGATATCGATGTTGCCTGCCTTGAGGGTCCACACCTCCTGACCGGGGGGGCAAGTGGTGTACTGGGCCCCCTCCATGGTGATGTTCTGGTTGTTGTTGGTCATCACTACGCGCTTGGCAAAGCCGCGCACCGGTGAGCCATGCACCTGATACTTGCCCTCTTCCAGCTCGGAGTTCTTGGTATCCAGATTGGATTTGAGGGTCTTGTCGCTGGTGACGGTCACCTGACCGTCGTTGTAATAGATGTTGCCGATGGCGATGACATCCCGGCTCTTCTGATCGAGCTGGGCATAGTCGGAGTCAAACTTGCGAACACCCTGACGAACCTTGACGTCACCTTCATAGACGGCGGTGCCGCCCTGTTTGGCCTCGAGACGGTCAGCATCAACCTCGACCGGCTGTGCGTTGGCATCCTGATCCGATGCTGGCTTCTCTATCTTGGGAACATAGTCATAGCAGAGACTATCAAGAATGCCGGTGGCTGGCGGCGCTTCGAACGGAGCCGCCTGCACCATCACAGGGGCAAGTGCGGGGGCCAGACTGATAGTCAGGGCGATGGGATAGCGGTACCCCAGTGTCCATTTGGTCATGTGAAAGACTCGTGCAATCCGTGATAGATACGGTTGATCCAAGGCATGCATTTTACGACAGGTTTCATCGAGTTGACATTGCATGTCATTGCTTTATGTTAGCCGGCAATGATAAAGCATTATTGCGGCCAGGGCTAACAGCCAAGTGCTGCTTTCCACCTTGGTCCCCGACTTATGCACGATCGCGATTCCCTGCTATTGCGGTGGGCACGCCAGATATCAGGCGATGCCACCCTTCAGTTGACCCTTATTTCCGGTGATGCCAGTTTCCGCCGCTACTACCGTGGTGCAGGGCTGATATGGGTAGATGCCAATCCGAAAACCGAAAAAAATCATGAATTTGTTCGTAACGCGGCCGCCTTGCTGGCGCGTCAGCTGCTGGCGCCAGAGGTGAAGGCGGTGGACTACGAACAGGGCTTGCTGGCGGTCAGTGACCTGGGCGATACCCAGCTTATCAGCCGCCTGAACGAGCACAACGTGCTGGCCTGGTATGGCAAGGCCATTGATTTGTTGCCCCGACTGGGGGCAGTCGACCTGGCACTTGAACCCTTCGATGCCGCTTTTATGGCACGGGAGAACAGTATTTTTCCCGAGTGGCTGCTGGGCCACCATCTAAAACTGACCCTGAGCGATGAAGAGCAGCAGTTGCTCGATGAGACCTTTGCCTGTCTCACAACCTGCAATCTGGCTCAGCCGCAAGGGGTCATGCACCGGGATTTCCACAGTCGCAACCTGATGGTATGTGGCGGAGATACCCCCGAGAGCAGCACCCTTGCCATCATCGATTTTCAGGATATGGTCATCGGGCCGCTCACCTATGATCTGGTCTCCCTGCTGAAAGATTGCTACGTACGCTGGCCAGACGAGGTGATCGATGAAGGGATGCGGCACGGCTTTGCCACCCTGCAACAGGCGGGTCTGCTTGGTGAGCTCGATTATGCCAGTTTCCGTCGTGATGCCGACCTGACCGGCATGCAGCGCCACCTCAAAGCTGCGGGGATCTTCACCCGGCTCTATCATCGCGACGGCAAGCTTGGCTATATCAAGGATATTCCCCGTACTCTCGGCTATGTGGTGGATGTCTGTCGCACTCATGGTAGTGCCTATCCGGTACTGGCCCGTTTTGGTCAGTGGCTGGAGCAGGTTGTGTTGCCGGGGATTGCCAATGCAGGGGTTAAACCATGAAGGCGATGATCTTGGCCGCTGGCCGTGGCGAGCGGATGCGCCCGCTGACCGACCTGCTGCCCAAGCCGTTGTTGGCTGTCGGGGGCAAGCCGCTCATCGTTCATCACATCGAAAAACTCAAAGCCGCCGGGGTGACCGAGTTGGTGATCAACCACGCCTGGCTCGGCCACAAGCTGGTCGAGAGCCTTGGTGATGGCAGTGCGCTTGGCGTGACCATCCACTGGTCAGCCGAAGAGAGTGCGCTGGAGACTGCGGGCGGCATCGTGCAGGCGCTGCCGCTGCTGGGCTCTAAACCCTTTTTGGTGATCAACGGCGATACCTGGCTCGATCTCGATTATCACACTCTGGTCAGTCAGCCCCTTGGCGATGATCTGGCACATCTCTGGCTGGTGCCCAATCCGCCCCAGCACCCTAGCGGGGACTTTGCCCTGCAAGGGGGGCGAGTCATGGATACGCCAGCGTTTACCTTCAGCGGGGTCGGACTATATGATCCGGCGGCCTTTGCCGGTCTCGCGGGCGGTGCCCGCAAGCTGGCGCCCCTGCTCCGTGACTGGATGGCGCAAGGGCGGGTGGGCGGCAGCCTGCTCGCTGGCGAGTGGCGCGATATCGGCACGGTCGATCGACTGCGCGAGCTGGATGACCAGCTCCAGGCCCGCACTCATTAACTTCAAGAGGTCTTGAACCATGCGTATTTGGGGTAAGGTGCTGGGCGCCTTCTTCGGTTTTCTGCTCGGCAATATCATCGGCGCCCTGATTGGCCTCTGGATTGGCCACCGTTTCGACCGTGGCATGGGGCTGCAGGGGGCGTTTCGTCGCGGCCCGACTCAGGCGCCGCAAGCCGTCTTCTTCCACGCCACCTTCTCGGTGATGGGCCACATCGCCAAGGCCAGCGGTCAGGTGACCGAGCAGGAGATCCGGGTTGCCTCCAACCTGATGGATCGTATGCGGCTGGCGGGTGAACAGCGTGCCCGGGCGCAGGAGTCGTTTCGTCTCGGTAAAGAGGCTGATTTCCCGCTGCGCGAGACCCTGGCCGAGTTCCGCCGTGCCAGTCTGGGGCAGCGCGACATTCTGCGCTTTTTCCTCGAGGTACAACTGCAGGCTGCCTTTGCTGACGGACGGGTAGAGGAGGGCGAGCGCGCCATTCTTCATACCATCGCCGACGAGCTGGGGTTCAGTCGCATCGAGCTGGCCCGCATTCTGGCGATGGCCGAAGCGCAGATGAACTTCTTTAATCAGGCCCATGGTCAGTATCAGGGGAGCCATTCCGGTGGCCAGCAGTATCGGCAGGAGGCACCCTCTGCGGATCGTCTCAAGAATGCCTACCAGTTGCTGGGGGTGAGCGAGAGCGACAGCGATCAGGATATCAAGCGCGCCTACCGCAAGGAGATGAGCAAGCATCACCCGGACAAGCTGGCCGCCAAAGGGCTGCCGCCGGAGATGATGGAGATGGCCAAGGAGAAGACCCAGGAGATCCAGCAAGCCTGGGAGTGGATCCGCGAGGCGCGCGGCATCCGGTAAGTGCCAACGTCAGGTTGGAACAGACAATAAAAAGCCCCGCAGCAGTGCGGGGCTTTGTTTTGCCGTGTGGCGCAGGCCGGGTTATTTGGCCGGAATCGCTTCCAGCACGTGCACCAGCAGTTGCCAGAAACGTTCGACCGCCGGGATGTGTACCTTCTCGTCAGGGGAGTGGGCACCGCGGATGGTCGGGCCGAAGGAGACCATGTCCCACTCCGGATAGGCGCTCTTGAACAGACCGCACTCGAGGCCGGCGTGGATCACCATGACGTTGGGCATGGTGCCAAACAGGGTCTGGTAGCTGTTGCGTACCAGCGCCATGACGGGGGAGTCCACGTTCGGCGCCCAACCCGGATAGGCCCCGGTGAATTCGCAGCTGGCGCCTGCCAGGGTGAACAGGGAGCGGGTCATCTGCTCGATGCTCTCGCGGCCGGAGTCAATCAGGGAGCGGATCAGGCACTGGACGTACACTTCGCCATCCTGAGTCTTGATGACCCCCAGGTTGGTAGAGGTTTCGGTCACGCCGGGCATGGCATCGCTCATGCGCATCACGCCGTTCGGGCAGGCCATCAGGGCATCCAGCAGGCGCTGCTGCAGGGAGACGCTCATCAACTTGGCCGGTTTGGCGGCGTTGTTGACCAGCACGGTCAGGTTCGGCTCGGTGGCGGCCAGTTCGGTCTGGTAGATCCCGGTGTAGCGGTCAACCAGCGCCTTGAACTCGTTTACGCTGGCTGCGGGCACCAGCAGGGTGGCACGGGCTTCGCGCGGGATGGCGTTGCGCAGGGTGCCGCCGTGGATCTCGGCCAGACGAACACCCAGCGGCTCGGCTGCTTTGAGCAGACGCACCAGCAGCTTGTTGGCGTTGCCACGACCGCGATGAATGTCGCAACCGGAGTGACCGCCACGCAGCCCTTTCACGGCCAGTTCGAACGCTTCACCTTCAGCAGCATCAACCAGCTCGAGCGGGAAGCGGATATTGGCATCCACACCGCCAGCGCAGCCCATATAGACTTCGCCATCCTCTTCGGAGTCGGTGTTGAGCAAAATTTCGCCCTCCAGCCAGCCCGCTTCCAGTCCGAAAGCGCCGGTCATGCCGGTCTCTTCGTCTGTGGTCAGCAGCACTTCCAGCGGACCGTGCTTGATGGTCTTGTCAGCCAGCACAGCCAGGCAACCGGCCATACCGATGCCGTTGTCGGCACCCAGGGTGGTACCACGGGCCGTGACCCACTCACCATCGACATAGGCATCGATGGGATCGGTCGCGAAGTCGTGTTTGGTGTCGGCGTTGGCCTGCGGCACCATGTCGATGTGGGCTTGCAGTACCACGGCTTTGCGGTTTTCCATCCCCGGGGTGGCCGGTTTCTTGATGATGATGTTGCCGACCTTGTCCTGCTTGACCGCCAGACCTTCCCCCTGAGCCCATTGGATGATCCAGGCGCTCAGTTTGGCTTCATGTTTGGAAGGGTGGGGAATGGAGCAGATCTGTTCGAAGAAATGCCAAATCAGTTTGGGAGAGAGAGAGCTAAGCTGTGCCACGTCGGGACTCCTTACCAGCACGGAATTAACAGGGCCCCATCAGCGGGCCGGGGAAGAGGATAACGATAATACAGTCAATCACACAAAAATGTGAGCAATCAGCGCAAATCGCAGGCAGCTTGTGCTGGCTGATGGCAACCTGGCAGTACGATCGTCAGGTTCGGACGACGCTGACCGATAGAAAAGAAAATGTGTGACCGATCTCACAAAAATATTGAATTTAACGCACCGACTGGTAAATTAGCTCCCGTGGTTCGCCACCCTTCAGGATGACGATGAAAGCCTCCAGGGAACCGAAGCAAAGCAAGTGCGCCTCCATGGAACCGAGTGTTCGTTCAAGGATTTGAGCCCGCATTAAAGGTACGTAACTTGTTAAGCAATCAGGAGTTTCAATATGCCAGGCAGCAACTCAACCTATTGGTTTGCCCCCTCTTTGTATACCCAGGGTTTCAGCTACCCTAACCCCTTCGTCACTCGTCGCTAAGACGAGCTGCCCAACCAGGCAGATGCGAGAAAGCAGCAGGTGCGTGAGGTAAATCCTCCCCCTGCTATTTTTTTATCTGCGATTTGCCGCACAGCCCATTTGGACTCGGCAGCAGGGACGGCAGGTTAGTCGTTTGGCGCTCTAGATGTGCCGAATGGAGAGGGTGATGCCGATTTTTCCTGTTTTTGGCATACGTTTGCCAGGCATTTTCTCTGCAAACGGTGCTATCATATCGGCCCAACAGCCTGTCCGCGGTTTGGACACATCATCTAACCGATCGCCGGATAAGCCCATCTTGCTTCCATTGTTATCAGATTTGCTGCCGAGGCTTAGCCCTGAGGCAGCCGAAGTGCAATCTGAATTCAGTCGGGCAAGGGCCGCCATTTACTGGCATCCGCAGGGATAATTGCGGGTGTTGTTATTTTAAGTGATTGTTTTTAAATAACTATTCGAGATCGATAACATGCCGAAAAAGTTCTATGTGTCGTGGGACAACCTGCAACGTGAAGCTCGCCGTCTGGCCCGTCGTCAGCTGCCTGTCAGCCAGTGGAAAGGTATCATCGCGGTCAGCCGTGGTGGCCTAGTGCCCGCAGCCCTGATGGCCCGTGAACTTGGCATTCGTAATGTGGAAACCCTCTGCATCTCCAGCTATGACCATGACAGCCAGCGCGAGCTGGTGGTCGTGAAGGCTGCCACCACCGCTGGTGACGGCGAAGGCTGGCTGGTGGTGGAAGATCTGGTCGACACCGGCACTACCGCCAAGGCGATCCGCGAGCTCTACCCGAAAGCCAAGTTCATCGCGATTTTCGCCAAGCCGATGGGCGAAGCGCTGCTGGACGATTTCGAAGTGGCGATCCCGCAGGATACCTGGATCGAACAGCCGTGGGATATGGCACTGGAGTTCGCCACACCGATCTGCGACGAAAAGTAACGGGATCGGGATGTGACGCTCGCTGCGTCCATTGGTCGCAACCGGCAATAATGGTTTCACAGGGCTCCAATTTGGAGCCCTGTTTTTTTGTGTATCAATCTGTTGCAGGGTGGCTGATGGGCAGTAAAAGTGGTTAAGATGAGCTATTGCCTGATATGAATAGGACACAATCTTGGACTTGAACGACGACCTCAATCTGACCGAAAAGCTGTTTACCCGGGTCAAGAAGGTGCTGGAAACTTCCGAGATCTCCAACTCCAGCCCGGCGGACATTGCCGAAGCAGAGTCAGACGAGATGTTTATCGACGGCTCCATGTCAAAGAGCTGGTATCGCCTGCTGCGCCGCCCCTCCTGGGCCTGGCAGGGGGCCGACCCGGTCGAGGTTGAGCAGACTCTGGCCCGCATCGCCATAGCGACCGGTGAACGCACCCATGACTGCTATCTCGATACCATCAAGGGCTATGTGCCTGGCAACTGGATCTATGAGTGGAGCCAGGTGGCTGGTAACTACTTCAAGCTTGGGCGCGAACTGCGTGAGCAGGGGGATGCAGCTGGCGCCTTGAAACAGCTGCTCAAGGCGGTGCGCTACTATTCCATCGCCAGCTACCCCCATCTCAAGGATGATGAACTGGCGGATCAGGCCCAGCTGCTTGGCAATATGGCCTATCGCGAGGCGGGCCGGTTGTTCAAGGTGCCGCTCAAAGAGATCCAGGTGCCCTTTCGCGGCAAGCATATTCAGGGTTATCTCCACCTGCCGACCACCGACAAACCGGTGCCTCTGGTGATCATCAGCGGGGGGATCGACTCTCTGCAGCTCGATTTCCTCAACTTCTATCTCAAGCGACTCGAGCCCAACGGCATCGGTATGCTCTCCCTCGACATGCCGGGCATCGGCTATGCCGAGCATTGGCCATTGGTACAGGATACCAGCCGCCTTCATCAGGCTGTGCTGCACTATCTCTCCGAAGTGGCCTGGGTCGATCATCAGCGTATCGCCATGGTGGGAATGCGTCTGGCGGGCAATATCGCAGCCAGACTGGCCTTTATCGAACCCTTTAAGCTGCGCACCGTGGTCTGTGTCGGGGCCGGGGTCAATCAGGTGTTTACCAATCAGGAGTTGTTTGCCAAGTGCCCGCGCATGATGCGGGACAGCCTGGCCAACCGGTTGGGCGCTGATGCGGCTCATTGGGATACCATGCGTACCAAGTGTCAGGTATTTTCACTGAAAACGCAGGGATTACTGGGGACTCGCACCTCTGTGCCGATATTGAGTATTGGACACAAACGAGATTTCATCTGTCCCGAGCAGGATGTACGGGCATTGGCGGCGGCCAGTCGTAACGGCAAGGCCATCGTCTTCGACAAGCAGCCCTTGCTTGAGGTGTATGACAAGGCGCTGGACGAAATCGTCGAGTGGCTGAAACAGCATCTATGTATCTGATGCGCTGAAGGACTGACGCCATCCCGAGGTGGCGCGGCTTGTTTAACAGGGAGGTTAACATGTCTGAAAGAGTGACCTACAAGCGACTGCTGAGACAGTTTGCTGCCATTGGCCCCTATTTGCGTGAGGATCTCTGTGAAGAGGGGCGTTACCGTTTCGACAGTCTTTCCGTTTGTGTCAGTGCCAAACCGGCGCCAGACAAGCGGGAGTTCTGGGGTTGGTGGCTGGTGCTGGAGCAGGAGGATCATCTGTTCCGCTACCATTACCAGTTCGGATTGTACAATGCCGATGGCGAGTGGCTCGACAAGCCGATCCCCAAGAAGCACCAGGTCGAGGTGGAACGGACCCTCAACCGTTTCTACAAATTGATCAGTGACAAACTGGCCTCGCTCGAGTGTCAGCTAGTGCCTGCCGAACAGGTGACCAACGAGTTGAGTGTAACGGCTGCCTGAGCCTCTGATGCCCTGCGAGAGGTTGTGACGAGCTCGCAGGGAGACTCTTGCCCCATCCTTTCATCACCCTTTATGGAATTGCCTTGCAGGGCCCCATGGCCGTGGGTATAAAGATATTCCTTATTTTTTAGCCTTTATGCTCCCATGGAAAACAGAACCATAGTCGTCAAGTTGGGCACCAGCGTGCTCACAGGGGGGTCTTCCCAGCTCAATCGTGCCCATATGGTCGAGCTGGTCAGACAGTGTGCGGCCTTGCACCGTCACGGCCATCGGGTCGTGGTTGTCACATCAGGAGCTATCGCCGCCGGGCGTGAACATCTGGGTCACCCGCCACTGGCGCCAACCCTTCCCAACAAGCAGATGCTGGCGGCGGTTGGTCAGACCCAGCTTATTCGGGTATGGCAGGATCTGTTCAACCTCTACGGTCTGCATATCGGCCAGATGCTGCTGACCCGCGCCGATCTGGAAGATCGGGAGCGCTACCTCAACGCCCGCGACACCATGCGCACCTTGCTCGATCACCGCATTATTCCGGTCATCAACGAAAACGATGCGGTGGCGACCGCCGAGATCAAGGTCGGCGACAACGACAACCTCTCCGCACGGGCCGCCATTCTAGCGGATGCGGATCTGCTGATCCTGCTGACAGACCAGAAGGGGCTCTTTACCGCCGATCCGCGCACCAATCCCGATGCCCAGCTTATTGAAGAGGTGCAGACCATCGACGATACCTTGCGATCGCTGGCGGGTGACAGTGTCAGCGGCCTTGGCACCGGCGGCATGGCTACCAAGCTGCAGGCCGCCGATGTGGCCCGTCGAGCTGGTGTCAACGTGGTGATCGCGACCGGCCAGATGCCGGAGGTGATTGGCCGTCTTGCCAAGGGTGAGCGGATTGGCACCCTGTTTCCCGCGCTGGCGTCCCCGCTGGAAGGACGCAAGAGCTGGATCCTGGCAGGCCCACCTCCTCACGGCGAAGTCCATGTTGATCAGGGGGCTGTCGCCGCCATGAAGGATAAAGGCTCCAGCCTGCTGCCCAAGGGGATCGTTGCGGTCAAGGGCGACTTTATTCGGGGCGATGTGGTGCGTATTCTTGATCCCAAAGGCGCCGAGTTGGCGCGCGGTATCTGCCGTTACGACCATCTGGAGCTGGATAAACTGCGCGGCGTCCACTCGGATCAGATTGAGCAGGTACTGGGCTATGGATATGGTTCAGTAGCCATCCATCGAGACGATATGGTGCTGCTCTAATCAGGGCGGCACAGCATGAACAAAGGGAAATGAGATGAGTCTGGAGAAAATGGGGCAGGCGGCCCGAGAAGCCGCCTATCAGCTGGCTACCATCAGCACGGCGCAGAAGAATCGGGCACTGGCCGCCATCGCCGACGAGCTGGAAGCGCGCAGTGAGCAGGTCCTCGCCGCCAACGCGAAAGATATCGCCGCCGGCCGTGAAGCGGGCTTGTCAGAGGCGATGCTGGATCGCCTGCTGCTCAATCCGGCCCGGCTAGCCGGTATCGTGGCAGATGTGCGCAAGGTGATCACGCTGGACGATCCGGTCGGCGCCGAAATGGATAGCCGGGTGCTGGAAAATGGCCTGCGTCTCTCCCGTCGTCGGGTGCCCATCGGGGTTATCGGCGTCATCTACGAGGCGCGCCCCAACGTCACCATCGACATCGCCAGCCTCTGCCTCAAGACCGGTAACGCCAGCATACTGCGCGGCGGGCGCGAGACCTTCCACTCCAATCTGGAACTGGTGCGGGTGATCCAGCATGCCTTGGCGGCCTCCGGTCTGCCCGAGGCGGCGGTGCAGTACATCGACAACCCGGATCGGGCGCTGGTCGGCGAGCTGCTGCGCCTCGACCGCTATGTAGACATGATCATCCCCCGCGGTGGCGCCGGCCTGCACAAGATGTGCAAGGAGAACAGCTCCATCCCGGTCATCATCGGCGGGTTTGGCATCAGCCACATCTTCGTCGACGAGAGCGCCGATCTGGTGCGCTCTCTGGCGGTTATCGACAACGCCAAGGTGCAGCGCCCCTCCGCCTGCAACGCCCTCGATACCCTGCTGGTACACGAGAAGGTGGCAGCCACCTTCCTGCCGCAACTGGTGACGCTGATGAACGAGCGCAAGGTGACGCTGGTGGCCGCGGCCAACACCATGACGCTGCTGGCGGGTGCCGACAACCTGTGCGAGGCGGGGCCGGAGGATTTCGATACCGAGTGGCTGGGGCTGACCCTGGGGGTCAAGCTGGTGGCGGATGTGAACGAGGCGCTGGCCCATATGCGCGAGCACAACGCCGGCCACTCCGATGCCATCCTGACCAACGATCTGGCCAACGCCGAGCGTTTCGTCAACGGGGCCGGTTCGGCGGCTGTCTACGTCAACGCCTCGACCCGTTTCACCGATGGTGGCCAGTTTGGGCTGGGGGCCGAGGTGGCGGTCTCGACCCAGATGCTGCACGCTCGTGGCCCCATGGGGCTGACCGAGCTCACCAGCTACAAGTGGGTGGGGCAGGCCGATTACCTTAGCCGCGCCTGATAACAGTCTGTTTCACATACAAAAATGCCGACCACTTGGGTCGGCATTTTATTTGGCGGATATCGGGAAGATATCAGGCGTTCGGGTTACTCCCCCTGATAGAGCACCTTGTCACCGGATTTGAGCACATAGCCCTTCCAGGGGAAGAGGGTGTAGCCGCTACCCTGCCACGACCAGTTGCCTTCCATGCCCTGACGGGCAAGCTGGTGCTGCTCGCCAGTGGGCAGGGTGAGCTCGGCCTTGCTCTGATCGGTGTTGAACAGCACGAACGCGCTGCTGGTCTGGCCGGCATCGGTCGGATTGAGCCGGATACCCTCTTCAAACAGGCGCACACATTTGCCAGTCAGCGCCGACCACTGATAGCCCGCACTGCCGATACAGCCGTGGCTGTCGCGATCGCTGCCCACCAGATGTTGTTCCGGTGTACTGCATGCCGCCAGCAGCAGAGAGGCGGCCATCAGAATCAAGGTTCGCATGGTTACTCCTGATCCTCTTCGAGATTGTCCCGTTCGATGACGATGTTGGAGAATCCCAACTCTTTGAAGTAGTTCTCCTGGTAATCCTTCACGCTTTTCTTGTCACGGCGACATACCTGAGCCAGCTGGGCCTCCATGGCGTGGAAACTGGAGAGATCCAGCCCTTCGGCTGCGGCGATGGCGTCGTAGATGCTGCGGAACTTGTCGTTGGCATAGCCGAGCTCTTTGGCCTGTTTTTTATAGGTGTACGTAATCTTAAAGGCCATCTTGCCCTTCCTTCTTCGATTTGGCTTGCTTGCGCTGGACGTAGAGGTAGAGGCTTTCGACCTTCTCCCGAGCCCAGGGGGTCTTGCGCAAGAACTTCAGGCTGGACTTGATGCTGGGATTATCGGTGAAGCAGCGGATATTGATCTGCTGCCCCAGCTCTTCCCAGCCATAGTGCTCGACCAGCGCGGTGACGATGGCCTCCAGCGTCAGCCCGTGCAGCGGGTTGTTCTTCTGCGAGGCGTTCGGTTGCTCGCTCATGCCTGCTCCGCCAGCTTGGCAAAGGGCTGACCCATGCGGGTGGTGACCCCGTTGGCCAGATGGGGCTCGAAACCGGCCAGCATGCCCGGGCCAAACAGGCAGACCACGGTGCTGCCCAGCTTGAACAGCCCCATCTCGGCGCCTTTTTGCAGGGTGATGGCCTCGTCGCCTGTGTAATCCCAGCGCACCACCTTCTTCTCTTTGGTTGGCGCAATGCTGCCGGCCCAGATGGTTTCGATGCTGGCCACGATAGTGGCACCGACCAGCACCAGCGCCATGGGGCCGTGTGGGGTGCGGAAGGTGGCCACCACCCGCTCGTTGCGGGCAAACAGGTTGGGCACGTTCTCGGCGGTGAGCGGGTTGACGGAGAAGAGATCCCCCGGCACGAACACCATGCTCTCCAGTACGCCGTCCAGCGGCATGTGGATGCGGTGATAATCCTTGGGCGCCAGGTAGATGGTGGCGAAGTCGCCATCCTTGAACGGTGCCACCAGATCCTCATAACCGCCCAGCAGCTCGCGGGCGCTGTAGTCGTGGCCCTTGGCCTGAATGATGCGACCCTGCTGGATGGGGCCGAGCTGGCTGACGGTACCATCCACCGGCAGCGCCAGAGTCATGGCATCTTCTACCACGGGGCGGATTCCGGGCTTGAGCTCGCGGGTGAAGAACTCGTTGAAGCTCTTGTAGTGGGCCGGGCTCTCGTGCAGCGCCTCGCTCATGTCGACCTTGTACTGCTTGATAAAAGCCTCGATCACTTTGGTGGTGATGTTGCCCGCTTCGGCAGCGGCAAATTTGCCGATCAGACGGGAGAGGGCGTGCTTGGGCAGACAGTATTGACCGGCAATTTTCAGGTTGTCAGTAATGCTCATGTTCATCATCAACGTAGGTTTATTAGGGTCACAGGCGCGCCTGTTGGCGACCGTGACGGGCTTCCTGCATGGTTTCCAGGATGCGGTGATAGTTGTGGAAGCGATCAGCGCTGATGGCGCCCGCGTCGACCGCGGCGCGCAGGGCACAGCCGGGATCGTCCTTGTGGGTACAGTCGCGGAACTTGCAGCCACCCAGATAGTCGCGGAATTCGACGAAGCACCAGGTGATGCGGTCGGCCTCCAGATGCCAGAGGGCGAACTCGCGGATCCCGGGGGAGTCGATGAGATCGCCACCGCTCGGGAAGTGGTAGAGCCGCGCCGTGGTGGTGGTGTGCTGGCCGAGCCCCGAGTTCTCGGAGATCTCGCCGGTGAGCACATCCAGCCCCGGCATCAGGGCATTGGTGAGGGACGACTTGCCGACCCCGGACTGGCCGACGAAGATGCTGATCTTGTCGGTCAGTGCGGCTTTCAGCTCATCGAGCCCTTCGCCGCTCTCGCAGCTCACCAGCAGCACTTCGTAATTGAGTTTGCGATAGGTTTCGAGCTGGCTCTCGATGCGCGCTCTGGCGGCATCATCGAGCATGTCGACCTTGTTCAGCACGATGAGGGGGCGGATCTCCACATCCTCGGCGGCCACCAGATAGCGGTCGACGATGTTGGTGGAGAACTCGGGCATCACCGCCGAGACGATGATGATCTGGTCGATGTTGGCGGCGATGGGTTTGACCCCGTCGTAGAAGTCCGGCCGGGTCAGTACCGAGTGGCGCGGATGCACCGCCTCGATGACGCCCGCTGTCGCGGCATTGAGGCCGGGACGCCACACCACCTTGTCGCCACAGACCAGACTGCTGATGCTGCTGCGCCGCAGGTTGCTGCGGTGGATGGTGCCATCGCTCGCTTCCACGTCCGCGTGTTGACCGAAACGGCTGATCACCACCCCTTCGATGGCCGGGCCAAACAGGGTGTCATCCACCTCTGTGGTGTGCTCTTTTTGCAGCCGACGCTCGCGGTTGGCCTGGACGCGTCTTTGTTGACCCAGATTGAGTTTTGCTTTCTTTGCCACTCGATTCGCCAGTTTATGAACAGATCCAAAGCCAGTATGATACATGCAAATTGGCAAAATTCCGCCATTCCTCCCAACAGAGAGAGTAATCATGACAGTCAGCGCGCAGAACCTGGTATGGATCGACATGGAGATGACGGGTCTCGACCCCGAAGAGAACGTGGTACTGGAGATTGCCACCATCGTCACCGACAAGGACCTGAACGTGCTGGCCGAAGGGCCGGTCATCGCCATTCACCAGAGCGACGAAGAGCTGGCCAAGATGGACGAGTGGAACGTCAACACCCATACCAACAGTGGTCTGGTGGCCCGGGTCAAGGCGAGCCAGCATGACGAGGCGAAAGCCGTTGCCGAGACCCTCGCGTTCATTCGCCAGTGGGTGCCGGAGCGCACCAGCCCGCTGTGCGGCAACAGCATCGGTCAGGATCGCCGCTTCATGGTCAAGCACATGGCTGATCTGGAAGCCTTCTTCCACTACCGCAACGTCGACGTCAGCACCATCAAGGAGCTGGTACGCCGCTGGCAGCCGGAGTTGCTGGATCAGTTCAAGAAGAGCGGCACCCACCAGGCGCTGGACGACATCCGCGAATCCATCGCCGAGCTGCAGTTCTATCGCAGCCACGTCTTCAAGATCTGATTCCCCGGCAAGGGTTTGTCATGCGCTGGCTGCTAAAATCGACAGTTCGGCCAGCTTTTGAGCGAACGCGCGCAACCAGACAAAAAAGCCCTTGCAATTGGAATGACTGCTCTTATAATTCGGCTCCCGTACAGTAGCGCAAGCAACCAAATGCTGTACGGCCTGTTTTAAGGTAGTTGCGGGAATAGCTCAGTTGGTAGAGCACGACCTTGCCAAGGTCGGGGTCGCGAGTTCGAGTCTCGTTTCCCGCTCCAAAAATCTGATGATGACACTGGTGCAAACCAGCCCGATGCGGGAATAGCTCAGTTGGTAGAGCACGACCTTGCCAAGGTCGGGGTCGCGAGTTCGAGTCTCGTTTCCCGCTCCAATCATCAGCCAGCCTCAAGACAACCAAATTGTTGCGGGAATAGCTCAGTTGGTAGAGCACGACCTTGCCAAGGTCGGGGTCGCGAGTTCGAGTCTCGTTTCCCGCTCCAAAAAATTTGTAAGTGATATTCCGATGCGGGAATAGCTCAGTTGGTAGAGCACGACCTTGCCAAGGTCGGGGTCGCGAGTTCGAGTCTCGTTTCCCGCTCCAATCACTTGCAGATGACATTCTGTTGCGGGAATAGCTCAGTTGGTAGAGCACGACCTTGCCAAGGTCGGGGTCGCGAGTTCGAGTCTCGTTTCCCGCTCCAAACATTTGTAAGTGACATTCCGTTGCGGGAATAGCTCAGTTGGTAGAGCACGACCTTGCCAAGGTCGGGGTCGCGAGTTCGAGTCTCGTTTCCCGCTCCAATCACTTGTAAATGACATTCTGTTGCGGGAATAGCTCAGTTGGTAGAGCACGACCTTGCCAAGGTCGGGGTCGCGAGTTCGAGTCTCGTTTCCCGCTCCAATCTCTCTTCGAAGCTTTCATAATCCCTCTGAATTGCCCTTCACATCGCGTTGCGATGCTTTGTCGTATCTGGCGTTTACTCAGCGAGTCTCCGCCGCCTTCTGCGAACAGGAAGGTGGTACGGGTTCATTGTGCGGGTTTTACGAGGGAAAGGTGGTTGGCAGGAAGAATTGCGGGCAAAAAAGAGGAGGGGCCTTGGCTCCTCCTGCATGATTCACTGGCGCGGGCTTAGACCAGAGTAACGTTCTCAGCCTGAGGGCCTTTTTTGCCCTGGGTCACAGTGAACTGGACTTTTTGACCTTCAGCCAGGGTTTTGAAACCGGTGCTCTGGATGGAGGAGAAGTGAACGAATACGTCCGGACCCTGGGATTGTTCAATAAAGCCAAAACCCTTGGTTTCGTTGAACCATTTTACTTGGCCGGTGCGAATGTCAGACATGTGCTAAATCCTATCAATAACAAAATGAAACTAAGCCCGTGCTGGGCTGCATTTGCCTTGCAAGCAGGGGTTGGCTCATGACTGACCACGTCTCTTTGTCCCAGTAGCACGTAGAACAATCCCTGTCTAAAGCACAAACGATTGTACGTTAGCGCCGATCCTTGTCAATTTGACCCCTTTCGTTTTTTGAACAAGCTAAAAATATTGTGAAGTCAGTAGCTTATTTGAAGATATTTGACTGAAAAAAAACGGGAGGCCAGCGCCTCCCGTGTTGTTATTCCTTGAGGGCGAACCCTTCGCCCTGCCGGTCGTAGCGGTAAACCGCCTGACCGTAGGAGCGGATCTCCACCCGCTGGATGCGGCGGGTGTCGTCCACCAAGATGAAGATAGAGCGGCCCGATTGCAGGCGGGTCAGGGGGCGATCCGGCCCCTCGATGGCGATCAGGCGGCTCAACTCGGCACCGGGTAACTCGAATTTACGCCAGATGGAGTAGAGGGTCTCACCCGCCTGCACATCGTGTTGCAGCCAGGTACCGTTGACCTTCTCTTCGACCGGCTTGGCTGCCGCGGGGGCACTGCCTGCCGCGCCATTACCGACAGTTAGAGCTTGAGCAGGCACGGCCAGCGGCACTTCCAGCGAGCCGGAAGGGGCGGCTTTGGGGGCGGATGGTGCCGGCTCCCAGGCCAGCACCAGCAACCAGAGCGGGATCAGGATCAGCAGACCTATGGTGTTTTTGCGGGGCAGCGGGCTGGACAGCTTGAATTTGCCTGCTTTGGCATCCTGGCGGCGTTGACCGAGGTTGCTCATCCCTTGGCCAAAACGTTGGCGCAGGGACAGGGTCGCGGCATTGATGCGATGGAGCAGGGATCCTTGTGATTCGTCTTGGCGACGCTGCTGGGCTCGTCTGTTATGGCCTCGTGGGCGACGGTCCGGGGTGGGCACGGCATTTACCTCTCACTACATTGCCTGCCATCAGGCAAATTCGCCGCCTATGGTAAACGGACTCGCCCCCGAGGGGGAGAGTCCTGAGGCGGAAAATTATCAGCTGAGACGAAATTGACCCAGTAATTGCTGCAATTTGTCGGCCGCCTGACGCAATGCCTGACTGGCTTTGGCCGTTTCGGTCGCATCCTGAGCAATGTCGTTGGCCAGTGCGTTGGTTTTTGACAGGTTGCCGGAGACGGTTTCTGAGACCGAGCTCTGCTCTTCGGCGGCGGAGGCGATCTGATAGGTCATGTCGTTGATGGTGGAGATGGCCTGGTAGATGCTGCCGAGCGCCTCTTCCGCCAGATCCGCTTCGCTCACTGCCTGATGGGTCAACTGCTGGCTCTGGGTGATGGCGTTGACTGCATTGGTGGAGCTGAGGCGGATCTTCTCGATCAACTCCTGGGTATTCTGCACCGCCTGCTGGGTATTGCCTGCCAGTTTGCGCACCTCGTCGGCCACCACCGCAAAGCCGCGGCCTTGTTCGCCAGCCCGTGCAGCCTCGATGGCGGCGTTGAGGGCCAGCAGGTTGGTCTGATCGGCAATCCCCTGAATGACGGTGAGGATGCTGGTGATCTGGGCGCTGTCGTGGGCCAGCCCTTCCACCACTTCGGCCCCTTTGCCGGCTTCTGCTGCGACCTTGTGCATCGACTGGATCACCTGCTGGAAGCGCTCCTTGCCCTGATCGGCAGCGCTTTGCGCCTGTTTGGCCGAGTCGGCGGTATTGTTGGCGTGGGTGGCGACCTCCTGACTGACGTAGGACATCTCCTGTACCGCGGTCAGCATCTGCTCCATCTCGGCCTGATGATGCTGCAGATTGTTGTCGGTCTGACCGGCAATGCGATCGGTGTCACCGGCGTAGCGGTTCACCTCGCTGGCAGTCTTGAGCACATCCCCGAGCAACCCTTGCAGCTTGTCGATAAAGCGGTTGATCCCCTTGGCGAGATCCCCCAGCTCATCCACCGAGCGGGTCGTGAGGCGTTTGGTGAGATCCCCTTCACCATCGGCGATGTCATCCACCAGGCTGACCATCTGACGGATGGGGCCTGTGATGCTGCGTGCAATCACCAGCATGGTGGCCAGCGCCAGTACCAGTACGATAAAGGCACCGACCAGCTGCTGGGTCACCGCGGCCCGGTTCATCTCATTGAGCTGGCTCTCCAGCTGATCGGCCCCCGCCAGTACCACCTTGTAGGGCAGGGTGACGATGATGGCCCAGTTGCGGCTCATTCCCGGCACCATGATGGGGACGGAAATACGGAATGACTCGTCCAGCTCCTGACGTTGCACTTCCGGTTTCAGGTACTGCTGCCACTGGTTGCCCAGCACCTTACTTGCGCTGCTGCCGAGCAGGCTGGCATCACCGCTGGTGCC
Source organism: Aeromonas sp. FDAARGOS 1405 (assembly GCF_019048265.1). Taxonomy (NCBI): domain Bacteria; kingdom Pseudomonadati; phylum Pseudomonadota; class Gammaproteobacteria; order Aeromonadales; family Aeromonadaceae; genus Aeromonas; species Aeromonas sp. FDAARGOS 1405. Next base: position 2,173,816 of record NZ_CP077311.1, read on the forward strand.
TGTGATGACACCGGCGGCGCTGACGATCAGGGTTTCCCCCTTGCCGTCATAGATGTTGCTGTTGAGGGACTGTGCCTGACGGCTGATGGAGTCCACCGCCAGATCCAGCGCGGCGATCCCCTTGAACTGACCATCCACCATGATGGGGGTGGTGATAGTGCTCACCAGCACCTGCTGACCGTTGATATCCACCTTGAAGGGATCGATCAGACAAGACCGTCCTTCCCGTTTCGGGCAGGCGTAGTAGTCGTTGGCGGGATTGCCGAATTCGTCCGGGTCGGTTTTTTCGATGGAGAGCAGCAGATCGGTGCCGATTTGATCCTTGTCGCGATAGAAATAGGGGACAAAGCGCCCCTTGCTGTCGCTACCGAGCGCGGTCTGACCGGCAAAGCTGGCATCCTGACCGTCGAAACCGTTGGGCTCGAAGCCGGCAAAGGCGCCATAGAGCTGGGGCTCCAACGCCAATTGTGCCTTGAGCAGGTCGGTGGCCTGCTGGCGATCCAGCGGTAGTTTGCCCTGTTGTTGCAGGGCGAGGGCGCTGGCCATCTGCTGGGTGTAGGAGAGCCCTTTTTGCAGCAGCTGGGTGATGGTGGCCGCCTCGGCGCGGGCATTGGCGCTGACCTTCTGCCAAGCCTCCTGCTGCAGCGCTTCACGGCTGGAGCTGATGGTCAGTTGTTGGGTCTGTTGGCCGGAGTATTGGTTGAGCAGGATCAGGATGACCAGGGCTGCGGTCATGGCGATCCCGGCCATCACTAGAATGCGATTCTGGATAGAACGGAACTGCATCGTCTCTTCCTTGTTCGTGAGAAGTGTGGTGAGCGTTATTTGGGTATCGACCGGAGGAGGCAGCTCTCCAGCATTGTGCATAGCAAATCGGAAACGGGGCTTCTGTTTTGCGATCCTCTTCAAATATCGGGCTACAGATGCAAATGGCGACAGATTTAACCCCCTACTTTAGCCCGCAATGGCGTCATGGTTTTCCCATCCGTGATTGTCGGTGCTAAAATGCGACGGTTTTTTTAACGAATTGGCCCAAGGCCCTCTACACAAGGCTTAAAGATGAAAGTCAAAACCCGTTTTGCTCCCAGCCCGACCGGCTTTTTGCATGTCGGCGGTGCCCGTACCGCACTCTATTCCTGGTTGTTTGCAAAGAACCAGGGCGGTGAGTTCGTGCTGCGTATTGAGGATACCGACCTGGAACGTTCCACTCAGGAGGCGATCGACGCCATCATTGAGGGCATGGAATGGCTGGAGCTGAACTGGGATGAGGGCCCCTACTACCAAACCAAGCGCTTCGATCGCTACAACGCGCTGATCGACGAGATGCTGGCCGATGGCCGCGCCTACAAGTGCTACTGCTCCAAAGAGCGTCTGGAAGCGCTGCGCGAAGGCCAGATGGCCAACGGCGAGAAGCCCCGTTATGACGGCAAGTGCCGCGATCATGCCCACGATCACTCGGCCGATGCGCCGCACGTGATTCGCTTCCGCAACCCGACCGAAGGTTCCGTGGTGTTCGATGACCACGTCCGTGGCCGCATCGAGTTCGCCAACACCGAGCTGGACGATCTGATCATCCGCCGTACCGACGGCGCGCCGACCTACAACTTCTGCGTAGTGGTCGATGACTGGGATATGGAGATCACCCACGTGGTACGTGGCGAAGACCACATCAACAACACCCCGCGCCAGATCAACATCTATAAGGCGCTGAACGCGCCGGTACCGGAATTTGCCCACGTATCCATGATCCTGGGTGACGACGGTGCCAAGCTCTCCAAGCGCCATGGTGCAGTCTCCGTGATGCAGTACCGCGATGACGGCTACCTGCCGGAAGCGCTGCTGAACTATCTGGTGCGTCTGGGCTGGTCCCACGGCGATCAGGAGATCTTCAGCCTGGAAGAGATGATCAAGCTGTTCAGCCTGGATGCCATCTCCAAGTCTGCCTCTGCCTTCAACACCGACAAACTGCTGTGGCTGAACAACCACTACATGCGCAGCCTGGATCCGACTTATGTTGCCAAGCATCTGGCATGGCACATGGAAAACCAGAAGATCGACACCAGCAATGGCCCGGCGCTGGCCGACGTGGTCACCCTGCTGGCCGAGCGCTGCAACACCCTGGTCGAGATGGCCGCCCAGAGCCGCTATCTGTTCGAAGATTTTGAGGCGATCGACGAAGCGGCTGCCAAGAAGCACCTGCGTGGCGTCGCTGCCGAGCCGCTGGCTCTGGCCAAGACCAAGCTGGCTGCACTGGATAGCTGGACCACCGAAGCGCTGCACGAGCTGATTGAAGCGACCGCTGCCGAGCTGGGTCAGGGCATGGGCAAGGTTGGTATGCCGCTGCGCGTGGCTGTTACCGGTCTGGGTCAGTCCCCGGCCATCGACGCCGTGATGGCGCTGGTGGGCAAAGAGCGTGTACTTGCTCGTATCGACCGTGCGCTGGCTTACATCGAAGCCCGCATGGCTGCCGAGTAACTGCTGCCGATGTGGCAGGCGAGGGGATAACCCTGCTCTGCCACATGCTGAATAGAAAAAATCCGAAACCACTGGTTTCGGATTTTTTTATGGCCGGGAGCTGCGGTGGGGCACCATGGTGGTCATGCCCGACCTGGACGAGCTGTCAGGCCAGCTTGAAGGACTGGATCTGGCTGTCGAGCTCCTTGCTGTGTTGTTCGACCAGCTCGGAGGCTTCTTGCAGTTCGCGCAGTACCACGACGGAGCCTTCAGCGATCTGCCTGACCTGCTCCAGATTGCCGCGCATCTCTTCGGCGACCGAGCTCTGCTGCTCGGAGGCGGCGGCGATGTGGCGGTTCATGTCGGCGACACCCTGTACCCGCTGCACTATGGTGGCGAGCTGGGTACCGGCCTGGGTCACCTGTTCCACTCCTTTGTCGGCCTGGCGCACGCTATGGGCCATCAGTTCGGCGGCCTGAGCTGCATTGCCCTGCAGTTGTTCGATCATCTTCTGGATCTCGACGGTGGCGGCCTGGGCGCGGTTAGCCAGCTCGCGCACCTCGGAGGCCACTACGGCAAAGCCACGACCCGCTTCACCGGCGCGGGCCGCTTCGATGGCGGCGTTCAGTGCCAGCAGGTTGGTCTGCTCCGAGATGCCGCGAATGGTGTCGACTACCGAGCCAATGCGCTCGACCCCTTGCTCCACCTGATTGACCACGGTAGCGGAGCGCTGGATATTGCCGGAGAGGGTGTCGATGGTGTTGACGGTCTCGGTAACGCAGCGGCTCCCCTCCTCGGCCAGCTGGCTGGTTTCGGCGGTGGCGTGAGAGGCTTGATCCGCATGGGTGGCCACTTCGCGAATGGCGCCGACCATCTGGCTCATGGCGCTTGCCAGTTGCTCAATCTGGGTGAACTCTTCGTTGATCGCTTCGTTGGCCTCTTCCATGCAGAGAGTAACCTGAGAGGCGATGTCGTTGAGCTCCTTGCAGGCGGCGCGCTGGTTGCCAAACACTGCTTTGAGGTTTTCCTGCGAGTGGGAGACCGCCTTGGCGATATCACCGAACTCGTCACGAGACTTGAGCAGTACCTTGTGGCTGAGGTCCCGCTTGGCGAAGCGCTCCAGCAGGCCCACCAGATAGTGCACCTGCTTGACCATCAGGCGAGAGCCGGTGAGCAGCAGGATTACGAACAGCAGCCCCATGATGGTGGTCTCCATCAGGCCGGTCCAGAGCAAGCGATTGGAGATCGCATCTGCCTTGGCGGGATCAAGCCCTTCGCTGAGCAGAGTTGACTCCAGATTGTTGGCATCAAACCAGAGTTTGGTCAGTAGCAAAATGGTACTGAACACCATCAGCAACACTACTTTTGGCACCAGCCGAATGTTGCTCATCCGCTTCTCTAGCAGGTTTAACTGCATCGTGAAATCTCCTTTGAAAATCGCTTTTTCCTTTGCCCTCAGGACTATCGGCATTATCTTCTCTTTTATTAATTTGCACTGTGCTTAAAGTTGGAAAATGTATGCGACATCACTTAACTCATCTGCGGGCGATGGATCTGCTGATGGCATTTCTGTCGATTATCTCGGTTGTGCTGGTGACGGCCCGCTGGTGGGGGCAGGCAACCCTCACTCCCCAAACCCTGCAGCTCTTCTATGACCTGGACAGCCTGATCTGTTACTTCTTCCTTGCCCATTTCGCTTATGGTTGGCTTCGGGCCCCTGATCGAAAATCCTTCTTCAAGACCAACTGGATCTATCTACCAGGCAGTTTGCCGATGGTGGAGCAGCTGCGTTGGGCCCGTTTGCTGCAGCTTTGGCGGGTCTATCAACTGTTCAAGGAGAACCCGGATCTCTGGGCCATGTTCCGTCGCGAGCGAAACGAGACAACCCTCTCCGGCATCCTGTTCCTCTTTTTCCTGCTGCTGGGGTTGGGATCCGGTGTCATGTACTGGATTGAGTCTGGTCAGCCCGGCAGCCAGATTGAGACACCTTATGACGCATTCTGGTGGACGCTGGTGACCCTCTCCACAGTCGGTTACGGGGATCTGGTGCCCAAAACAGAGGAAGGGCGTTTTGTTGCCAGCCTGCTGATCCTGTTCGGGGTCGGTCTGTTTGGTGCCATCAGTGGTTTTATGGCCAGCATCTTTTTGCAACCGGCCAAGGAGAGCGAAACCGACAAGTGGCGTCATCACTACAACAACCAGCAAGAGGAGTTGCTGCGGGAGATCCGCGCCCTGCGCAGCGAGGTGCGGGAGTTAAAAAGCAAGTGAGGGTGCGGGTGGGCAAGTGGCGAGGTAGCTCGCCACTCTGTGCTATTTATCCGGGGGCGCAGATTTTTCTTTGCTTGTCCTTTAACCTGCTGGCGGCTTAACATTCAACCTCTTGTCCAAACCAGAAAAAGAGAACCGATCGACCATGCGCGCCCTTCTCGGGATTTTGATCTGCTTGTGTGCCCAACAGGCACTGGCCGACACACGTTATGTTTCAGACAACATCTTTACCTATATCCACAATGGTCCGGGTACCCAGTACCGGATTCTCGGTAGCGTCAAGGCTGGTGAACCGCTGGAGGTGAAGGCGGTGAACGGCGATGCCGGATTCACCCAGGTGGTGGACGGGCGTGGTCGCGAAGGGTGGATAAAAAGCAATGAACTGCAGAGTGAGCCCAGCTTGCGCGAGCGGCTCCCTCAGGTAGAAAAGGAGCGGGATGAGCTCAAGGCGCGCCTGCAAAATCTCAACGGTGACAACGAAAAACGCTTCACCGAGAAGGATGGCCAGATCGCGGCCCAGAGCAAGGAGATCGCCGCCCTCAAGGCTCAGCTGGCCAGCCAGGGTGAAGAGATGAACAATCTCAAAGAGCAGAACGATGCCCTGACCCAGAGCTACGACAACCAGGAGCACGACATGCAGATGGACTGGTTTATCCGTGGTGGCGCCATGGTGGGGGCGGGGATCCTGCTCGGCATCCTGTTGCCCATGCTGCCCCGCCGTCGCAGCCGTGGCGATCGCTGGATGAACTGACAGCTTCTGGCTGACTGAATTGATGAGAAGGGTCGCCGTGGCGGCCCTTCTTTTTTTGGGCGCATTGGGACATCCGGTATTGGGTGGGATGCGTGGCTGCTTTGCGACAGGACGGGCGGTGGCAGATCGTATACAAAATGAAGTCAGATGACCCTCATGTTTACTGGCAGGCCGGCTTAAAAAGGGAATAAATGAGTTGAATTAGCGATCTTTGTTAAGGATTGGCAACAAATTCATTTCATATAGGGGAGGATATTGTATACATTGTCGGCGTTTCGGCGGTGCGACCGCCTTTGTCGATATCAGCCTTAGGGCGTACAGGAAGACCCCATATGTTCAAAGCTACTCAAGTGCTTGCCGCTGACTATATCCCCTCCGATCTGGCCGCCCTGCGCGAAGCCATCACCCAAAACTACGTGGTGGATGAAAATGCCTATCTGGCCGAACTGTCGGCCATGCTGCCGGGAGATGGCGCCTCGCTGGAGCAGGTGACCCAGCGTGCCCGTACTCTGGTGACCAAGGTGCGCAAGGAGAGCGGCTCTGGCGACGGTATCGATGCCTTCCTGCAGGAGTACAGCCTGGATACCCAAGAGGGGATCATCCTGATGTGTCTGGCCGAGGCGCTGCTGCGCATTCCCGATGCCGAGACCGCTGACGCCCTGATCAAGGACAAGCTCTCCGGCGCCAACTGGTCATCTCATTTCCGCAAGAGCGACTCTACTCTGGTCAACGCCTCCACCTGGGGGCTGATGCTGACCGGCAAGATTATCAAGCTCGACAAAAAGCTCGACGGCAACCCGGCCAACCTGCTGGGGCGGATGGTCAACAAGCTGGGGGAGCCGGTGGTGCGATCCGCCATGTATGCCGCCATGAAGATCATGGGCAAGCAGTTCGTGCTGGGGCGCGACATGAAGGAGGCGCTCAAGGCGAGCCGCAAATCCCGCGAGCTGGGCTACACCCATACCTACGACATGCTGGGTGAATCTGCGCTGACCATGCAGGATGCCGACAAGTATCTGACCGATTACCGCAACGCCATCGAGGCGGTGGGCAACGAGCGGATCAGCGACGGCGGCCCGGCCCCCTCCATCTCCATCAAGCTCTCGGCACTCCATCCACGCTATGACGTGGCCAACCGCGAGCGGGTGCTCGGCGAGATGTGCGAGCGGCTGGTGGGGCTGGTGCGTCTGGCCCGCGACAAGGATGTGGCCATCAGCATTGATGCCGAGGAGATGGACCGCCTCGAGCTGTCGCTGGATCTGTTTGAGCAGCTCTACCGCTCCGACGCCAACCGTGGCTGGGGCAAGCTCGGCATGGTAGTGCAGGCCTACTCCAAGCGCGCCCTGCCGGTACTCTGCTGGCTCACCGCGCTGGCCCGCGAGCAGGGTGACCTCATTCCGGTTCGCTTGGTAAAAGGCGCTTACTGGGACAGCGAACTGAAATATGCCCAGCAGGCGGGCCTGCCCGGTTACCCGCTCTTTACCCGCAAGGCGGGCACCGATATATCCTACCTCGCCTGCGCCCGCTACCTGCTGAGCGAGCCGACCCGCGGCTTTATCGCTCCCCAGTTCGCCACCCACAACGCCAATACCGTGGTCAGCATTCTGGAGATGGCCGGTGATCGCCAGTTCGAATTCCAGCGCCTGCACGGCATGGGGGAGGAGCTGCACAACGCGGTGCTGAACGACAATCCCGGCCTGCACTGCCGCATCTATGCGCCGGTCGGCGCCCACAAGGATCTGCTGCCCTATCTGGTGCGCCGCCTGCTGGAGAACGGGGCCAACACCTCCTTCGTTCACAAGCTGGTGGATCCCAATACCCCGGTGGACTCGCTGGCCGAGCATCCGCTGCGCACCCTCAAGCGCTACTCCGGTTTTGCCAACGACCGCATTCCGCAGCCGGTGAACCTCTTCACCGACCGCAAGAACTCCAGCGGCGTCAACATGAACATCCTCTCCATCCAGCGCCCCTTCTTCGCCCGCTTGAAAGAGCTGGAGAGCAAGCAGTGGCTGGCAGGGCCTATCGTCGATGGCGAGACCCTCAAGCGTAGCGAGGCACGCACTGTGCTGAGCCCGCAGGATGTGAGCCTCACCGTCGGCAAGATCCACTGGGCCGACGAGCAGGCGGTGGAGCAGGCCTTGGCATCTGCCCACGCTGCCTTCCCGCGCTGGCGTGAAACCCCGGTGAGCGAGCGTGCTGCCGCGCTGGAGAAGCTGGCGGATCTGTTGGAAGCGAACCGCGAGCAGTTTGTCTCCCTCTGTACCCGTGAGGCGGGCAAGCTGCTGCAAGATGGCATCGACGAGGTGCGTGAAGCGGTCGATTTCTGCCGCTACTACGCGGTGCAGGCCCGCGGCCTGATGGGGCAGGCGACCCTGTTGCCCGGTTATACCGGCGAGCAGAACGAGCTGTTCCTGCAGGGGCGCGGTGTCTTTGTCTGCATCAGCCCGTGGAACTTCCCGCTGGCGATCTTCCTCGGCCAAATCGCCGCTGCGCTGGCCACCGGCAATACCGTCATCGCCAAACCGGCGGAGCAGACCGGCCTTATCGCCCATCTGGCGGTGACTCTGGCCCATCAGGCCGGTATTCCGGGCGACGTGCTGCAACTGCTGCCCGGTGACGGCGCCACCGTGGGTGCCAAGCTGACGGCGGATCCGCGCATCGGCGGCGTCTGCTTCACCGGCTCTACCGAGACCGCCAAGCTCATCAACATGACCCTGGCCCAGCGCGATGGCGCCATCCTGCCGCTTATCGCCGAGACCGGCGGCCAGAACGCCATGATCGTCGACTCCACCGCCCTGCCGGAGCAGGTGGTGCGCGACGTGGTGAGCGCCGCCTTCCAGAGCGCCGGTCAGCGCTGCTCGGCCCTGCGGGTGCTCTACCTGCAGGAGGAGATCGCCGAGCGGGTGCTGGAGATCCTCACCGGTGCCATGCAGGAGCTGAAAGTGGGCAACCCGGCCGAGCACAACACCGATGTCGGCCCGGTGATCGATGCCGATGCCAAGGCCGGTCTTGATGCTCATCTCGCCTACATGATCCCGCGAGCTCGCCTGATTGCGCAGGCGCCGATGCCCGCCGCGACCATGGAGGGACACTTCGTCCAGCCGACCGCACTGGAGATCGGCTCCATCCGCGAGCTGGCCAAGGAACAGTTCGGTCCCATCCTGCACGTGGTGCGCTACGCCACCCGGGATCTGGACAAGGTGATCAGCGACATCAACGGCACCGGCTACGGCCTGACGCTCGGAATCCACAGCCGCAACGAATCCCACGCCGAGGAGCTGGCGAGCCGCATCAACGTGGGTAACGTCTACATCAACCGCAACCAGATCGGCGCCATGGTCGGGGTGCAGCCGTTCGGCGGCCAGGGGCTCTCCGGCACCGGCCCCAAGGCGGGTGGCCCCCACTACCTGAGCCGCTTCGTTACCGAGAAGACCCGCACCATCAACACCACGGCGGTGGGCGGCAACGCCTCCCTGCTGGCGATGGGCGATGCCTGATCCGCGTCGATAGAGACCGGATACGGGATGCCGGATAACAGCGGGCCGCCTCAGGGCGGCCCCTTTATTTGCGCCATCCGTTTTTTACGAATGGGACAATCGGCCACAGCGGGGTCGTCAGCGACCCGTGCTGGTCGTAAGATGGGAGCCATTCGTGCGGCGTTTGCCCCTAGGTCGGCCAGCCGTGGTCAGGGTTTTGTTTTAACGAGAGTGTTTATCTGATGTCATTAACCGAACAAGCCCGCTGGTTCGTGCTGGGGGGCGATCATCTGGTACTGCTCGATCACCAGGGTCAAGTGCCACAGGGCAGTAAAGCGTGTCTGCCCGCAGCGCTGGCTGACGCCCATTTCGAGCGTTTCGACGAGTGGCAGGGGCTGCCCTGTTATCTGCTCGATCTGGGGGCTGAGGCCGACACGACTATGATGGCCCCCCTGCGTCAGTTGATGGTGGCGGGGGACGAGGAGGGCTTTCGCCTCGCTGGCCGTGCCTGGCAGCTCGTTACCTTTCGCCGCACCCACCGTTTCTGCGGCGAGTGCGGTGCCCCCATGACCCCGAAGGCGGGGGAGTGGGCGCAGGTGTGCCACCTCGGCCACACGGCCTATCCGCGTATATCCCCCTGCATTATCGTGGCGGTGCGCAAGGGGCCGGAGATCCTCTTGGCGGCCCATCGCCGTCACTATCAGGCGGACGATCCCATGTATACCGTGCTGGCCGGCTTTGTGGAGGCGGGGGAGAATCTCGAGCAGTGCGTGGCGCGGGAGGTGTTCGAGGAGAGCGGCATCCGGGTGCGCAATGTGCGCTATGTGGCGAGCCAGCCCTGGCCATTCCCCCACAGCCTGATGATGGGCTTTACCGCCGATTACGAGAGCGGCGAAATCCGGGTGCAGGATGATGAACTGGTCGCTGCCGATTTCTTTGCCGCCGACCGGCTGCCGCGTTTGCCACCTCACGGCACCATCGCCCGGCGGCTGATCGAGCGTTCGCTGGCGGGCGAGGGGTAACGAGGCGCTTATCTTTTCGCCAATCTTTTTGCACTTCTTTTTAAAAACGGGGGGCTCTGGTTTGCGCCCCTTCACATCTTTGCAACCGTGCGCCCATTTGCCACGTTTTGGGCAGTCCGCTCCGGTGGGCAAAGTGGTATTATGGCCGCCATTTTATGCGTGATACGAACTCAGGAACTGGGATGAAAGAGCTGAAGAACGATCGATACCTGCGCGCTTTGCTGCGTCAGGATGTGGACATGACCCCGGTATGGATGATGCGCCAGGCTGGCCGTTATCTGCCGGAATACAAGGCGACTCGCGCCCAGGCGGGGGATTTCATGTCCCTGTGCCGCAACGCCGAGCTGGCCTGTGAAGTCACCCTGCAGCCGCTGCGCCGCTACCCGCTCGATGCCGCCATCCTCTTCTCCGACATCCTCACCGTGCCCGATGCCATGGGGCTCGGTCTCTACTTCGAGCAGGGTGAAGGCCCGCGCTTCGAGCGTCCGATCACCTCCATGGCCGATGTGCAGGCGCTGCCCATTCCGGATCCGGAAGATGAGCTGGGCTACGTGATGAACGCGGTGCGCACCATCCGCCGCGAGCTGAAGGGCGAAGTGCCGCTGATCGGCTTCTCCGGCAGCCCATGGACCCTGGCCACCTACATGGTGGAGGGGGGCAGCTCCAAGGCGTTCACCAAGATCAAGCAGATGATGTATGCAGAGCCGCAAACCCTGCACCTGCTGCTCGACAAGCTGGCCGACAGCGTGATTGCCTACCTCAACGCCCAGATCAAGGCGGGTGCGCAGGCTGTCATGGTGTTCGACACCTGGGGCGGCGTGCTCACCCCGCGCGATTACCGCGACTTCTCCCTGCAGTACATGCACAAGATTGTCGATGGCCTGATCCGCGAGCACGACGGTCGCCGCGTGCCGGTCACCCTGTTTACCAAGAACGGTGGTCAGTGGTTGGAGCAGATTGCAGCCACCGGTTGCGATGCGCTGGGTCTGGACTGGACCACAGACATTGCCGACGCCAAGCGTCGGGTCGGTGACAAGGTAGCGCTGCAGGGCAACATGGATCCCTCCATGCTCTACGCCACTCCTGCTCGCATCCGTGAAGAGGTCGCCTCCATTCTGGCCGGTTTCGGTCACGGTAATGGCCACGTATTCAACCTCGGCCACGGCATCCATCAGGATGTGAACCCGGAACACGCTGGCGTGTTTGTCAACGCGGTACACGAGCTCTCCGCCCAGTACCACGGTCGCTAAGGCCGGGGTGAGAGAAGAATAGTTTGTTTGAAATCCGGGGCCGTCAGGCCCCGTTTTACATTAAAAAATGGCGCCGCGATGACGAGAGCGTGGCGGCCGTGCAGGAGGCAAGATGAGCAGCAAGTCACTGGATTGGGGTATCGATCTTGGCGGTACCAAGTGTGAATGCGTGGTGCTGGATGGCGACGAGGTGCTGCTGCGCCACCGCATCCCCACCGAGCGGGCTGGCGGTTATGAGCACATGATCGGCCAGATCGCCAAGCTGGTAGCTGAGTGCGCCGAGAAGATTGGCCAGCGCCCGACTGTCATCGGCATGGGCACGCCGGGGGCGCGGGATCCGCAGACCGGCCTGATGAAGAACTGCAACACCACCGAGCTCAACGGCAAGCCGTTCAAGGAGGATCTGGAGCGCAAGCTGGGCGTGCCGGTACTGATTGCCAACGACGCCAACTGCTTCGCGCTGGCAGAAACCCATTTGGGGGCGGTGCGCCAGCACCACCCCGATGCCAAGGTTGTATTCGGCATCATCATGGGCACCGGGGTCGGCTCCGGTATCGTCATCAACGGCCAGATCCTCAACGGCCACCACGGCATCGCCGGTGAGTGGGGCCACAACGTGCTTTCCCCTGATGGCCCCGAGTGCTACTGCGGCAAGCGTGGCTGCGTCGAGACCCTGATCAGCGGTCCGGCGCTGGAGGCCTGGTACGAGGCGAAGGCCAAGCGCCACCTCTCGCTCGCCCAAATCGCGGCCGCCACGGCTCACGATCATGTGGCCAAGCTCACCATCGACCGGCTGCACCTGCTGTTTGGTCAGGCGCTGGCCAATGTGGTCAACATTCTCGACCCGGATGTGATCGTCATCGGCGGTGGGGTGGGCAATGTGCAGAGCCTTTACAGCGCCGGACGGCAGACAATTTTGCCCTTCCTCTTTAATCCCCGCTTCGCAACCCCCATTATTGCTCCTGCCCTGGGTGACAGTGCCGGGGTATTCGGGGCCGCACTGCTGGCCCGCGGTGAATTCAAGGAGGCCCTGCTGTCGTAGCCGGGGCTCCCGGGTGGCCGGTGTGCCGCCCTGTTGCTGGTTAAAGGAAACGGATTCTCGATGATCAAGATTGCCATCAATGGTTACGGGCGGATCGGTCGCAACGTGTTGCGAGCCCTCTATGAAAGCGGGCGCGACAAGACCATCAAGATCGTCGCCATCAACGAGCTGGCGGCCCCCGAGGCCATGGTGCACCTGACCCGTTACGATACCAGTCACGGTCGCTTCCACCATCCGGTGCAACTGGCGGGCAACAGCATGCTGGTGGGGGAGGATCTTATCTCCCTGTTTGCCGAGCGGGATCCGTCAAAGCTGCCGTGGCGGGCGCTGGGAGTCGATGTGGTGCTCGATTGCACCGGGGTATTCGGCTCGCGGGCCGATGCCGAGCTGCATCTGGCTGCGGGGGCGGGCAAGGTGCTCTTCTCCCACCCGGCGGATGCCGATGTGGATGCCACCGTGGTCTACGGGGTCAACCATCATACCCTCACCGGAGCGGAGCGGATCGTCTCCAACGCCTCCTGTACCACCAACTGCGTGGTGCCGGTGATTGAAACATTGCATCGAGAATTCGAGATAAATTGTGGTACTATTACGACAATTCATTCGGCCATGCATGATCAGCAAGTCATCGATGCCTACCACAGTGACTTGCGCCGAACCCGCGCTGCCAGTCAGTCCATCATTCCGGTGGACACCAAGCTGGCAAAGGGGCTGGAGCGTATCCTGCCCCACTTCGCCGGCAAGTTTGAGGCGATCGCGGTGCGGGTGCCGACCATCAATGTAACAGCGATGGATCTCAGTATTACTGTTCGTAAAAAAGTGACAGTTACTGACGTAAATCAAGCCCTGCAACGGGCATCCAGAGGTACATTACACGGTATTCTGGATTACACGGAAGAACCTCTGGTCTCCGTAGACTTCAATCATGATGCACACTCCTGCATCATTGATGGTACCCAGACCCGGGTGAGCGATGCCAACCTCGTCAAGATGTTGATGTGGTGCGATAACGAATGGGGCTTCGCAAACCGGATGCTGGATACCACCCGGGCCATGATGGCCGCAGGCTGAGCCTGCCCCGGGCGAAAGGTTACTGTTTTTAACATTACCTGGAAAATATAGAGGACTGAATATGTCTGTTATCAAGATGACTGACCTGGATCTGGCGGGTAAACGCGTTCTGATCCGTGCTGACCTGAACGTACCGGTAAAAGACGGCAAGGTCACCTCCGATGCACGTATCGTTGCGACTCTGCCGACCATCAAGCTGGCTCTGGAAAAGGGCGCCAAGCTGATGATCACCTCCCACCTGGGTCGTCCGACCGAGGGTGAATACAACGAAGAATTCTCCCTGGCTCCGGTTGTCAACTATCTGAAAGACGCTCTGTCCTGCCCGGTTCGCCTGGCCAAGGATTACCTGGATGGCGTAGAAGTCGCTGCCGGTGAGCTGGTTGTGCTGGAAAACTGCCGCTTCAACAAAGGCGAGAAGAAGAACACCGAAGAGCTGGCCAAAAAATACGCCGCCCTGTGTGATGTCTTTGTAATGGATGCGTTCGGTACTGCTCACCGCGCCGAAGGTTCCACCTACGGTGTTGCTCAGTTCGCACCTGTTGCTTGTGCCGGTCCGCTGCTGGCGGGTGAACTGGAAGCCCTGGGCAAAGCCATGCTGAAGCCCGAGCGCCCGATGGTTGCCATCGTTGGCGGCTCCAAGGTCTCCACCAAGCTGACCGTTCTGGAATCCCTCTCCAAAATCGCTGACCAGCTGGTTGTCGGTGGTGGCATCGCCAACACCTTCATCGCTGCTGCCGGTCACAACGTCGGCAAGTCCCTGTGCGAGCATGATCTGATCGATACCGCCAAGAAACTGGCTGCCGAGACCAACATTCCTGTGACCACCGACGTGGTTGTAGGTGCCGAGTTCTCCGAGTCCACTCCGGCCACCATCAAGTCTGTTAACGATGTGACCGACGGCGACATGATCTTCGACATCGGCCCGGATTCTGCCAAGGCTCTGGCTGACATCATCATGAACGCCAAGACCATCCTGTGGAACGGCCCGGTTGGTGTGTTCGAGTTCGACCAGTTCGCTGAAGGCACCAAGGTTATCGCTGAAGCCATCGCTGCTTCTCCGGCCTTCTCCATCGCTGGCGGTGGTGACACCCTGGCTGCCATCGACAAGTTCGGCATCGCTGACAAAGTCTCCTACATCTCCACTGGCGGCGGCGCCTTCCTGGAGTTCGTAGAAGGCAAGGTTCTGCCGGCTGTTGCGATTCTGGAACAGCGCGCCAAAGCCTAATTGACCCGGAACGGGGGGCAAAAGCCTCCCGTTTCGTTTATCATGTGCCCGCTGTGCCGGTTCATGATGAACCCCCCATTTTTTATTAACGGCATACGAGACAGGACGATTAAACATGTCTAAGAAAATTTTCGACTTCGTAAAACCCGGCGTGATCACTGGTGATGACGTTCAGAAAGTGTTCGCCATCGCTAAAGAGAACGGCTTCGCTCTGCCGGCCGTAAACTGCGTTGGTACCGACTCCGTTAACGCCGTACTGGAAGCTGCCGCCAAGGTTAAAGCGCCGGTTATCGTTCAGTTCTCCAACGGTGGTGCCGTGTTCACCGCCGGTAAGGGTCTGAAGCTGGAAGGTCAGAAAGCCGCCATCCTGGGTGCCATCTCTGGTGCCAAGCACGTTCACGCTGTTGCCGAAGCCTACGGCGTGCCGGTAATTCTGCACACCGACCACGCTGCCAAGAAGCTGCTGCCGTGGATCGACGGTCTGCTGGAAGCGGGCGAGAAGCACTTTGCTGAAACCGGCAAGCCGCTGTTCTCCTCCCACATGCTGGATCTGTCCGAAGAGTCTCTGGAAGAGAACATCGACATCTGCTGCGAGTACCTGACCCGCATGGCCAAGATGAACATGACTCTGGAGCTGGAACTGGGTTGCACCGGTGGCGAAGAAGACGGCGTCGACAACAGCCACATGGATCAGTCCGCTCTGTACACCCAGCCGGAAGATGTTGCTTACGCTTACGAGCGTCTGTCCAAGATCAGCCCGCGTTTCACCATCGCTGCCTCCTTCGGTAACGTACACGGTGTATACAAGCCGGGTAACGTCAAGCTGACCCCGTCCATCCTGGACGCTTCCCAGAAGTACGTTTCCGAGAAGTTTGGTGTTCCAGCCAAGTCTCTGGACTTCGTATTCCACGGTGGTTCAGGTTCCACTCTGGAAGAGATCCGCGAGTCCATCTCCTACGGCGTAGTGAAGATGAACATCGACACCGACACCCAGTGGGCAACCTGGGAAGGTCTGCTGAACTTCTACAAGAAGAATGAAGCTTACCTGCAAGGCCAGTTGGGCAACCCGGAAGGCGCCGACAAGCCGAACAAGAAGTACTACGATCCGCGCGTATGGCTGCGTGAAGGTCAGACTTCCATGATCGCTCGTCTGGAGAAAGCATTCTCCGACCTGAACGCCATCGACGTACTGTAATTCGTTACAGCACCTTGATTGCATGAAAAGGCGCCCTTTAGGGCGCCTTTTGCATTTCTGTGATCCGCACCGGTTGGTGAGTGGAGGAGGAACTGGGTATTATCGAAACAACTTTGCTTATTTTATTAAACAATTTGCAACCAAGGCAGGATGCTGAGTATGCAGGCAGGAAAGCACATCGGATATCAGGAGCACGTCGCCTCCTACTACGCGGCCACCCGCAACGACTCGCAACAGTGGCCCGAGCTGGAGGGGGAGCACAAGGCTGACGTCTGCATCATCGGCGGCGGTTTTACCGGTCTCAATACCGCCATCAATCTGGCGGATGCCGGTTACAAGGTCGCCTTGCTGGAGGCCAACCGTATCGGCTGGGGCGCCTCCGGGCGCAACGGCGGTCAGCTTATTCGCGGTATCGGCCACGATACCAGCCAGTTTGCCCGCTGGATTGGCGAGCAAGGAGTGCGCGAGCTCGATTTGATGGGGCTGGAGGCGGTGCAGCTGGTGCGCGAGCGGGTCGAGCGCTTCAATATCGACTGCGATCTTACCTGGGGCTACTGCGACCTCGCGACCCGTCAGCGCCATCTGGCCGGTTTCGAGGAAGATCTCGACCATCTGGCGAGCCTCGGCTATGAGCACGAACTCAAGCTGGTCCCGCGCGAAGATATCCATAGCGTGGTGGGGTCGGATCGCTATATCGGCGGCCTTATCGACATGGGCTCCGGCCATCTCCATCCCCTCAATCTGGCGCTCGGCGAGGCGCGCGCCGCCGCCAGCCTCGGGGTCTCCCTGTTTGAACACTCCAGAGTGACCCATATCGACTATGGCAAGCTGGTCGAGGTGACCACGGCTCACGGGCGGGTCACTGCCGACTATCTGGTGATCGGCTGCAACGCCTATCTCAATGACCTCAATCCGGAGCTGGGGGGGCGGGTGCTGCCCGCGGGCTCCTACATCCTCGCCACCGAAGTGCTGGATCGCCGCTTGCGCCAGCGATTGCTGCCGCAAAACATGGCGGTGTGCGATCAGAATGTGGCGCTCGACTACTACCGCCTCTCCGCCGATGGTCGCCTGCTGTTTGGCGGGGCCTGCAACTACTCGGGAAGGGATCCCCGCGATATCAAGGCCTTTATGTTGCCTAAGATGCTGCGGGTCTTCCCCGAGCTGGCTGGCACCGCCATCGAGTTTCAGTGGGGCGGGATGATCGGGATCGGCGCCAACCGGCTGCCGCAGATTGGCCGCTTGAAGGAACACCCCAACGTGCTCTACGCCCAGGCCTATTCGGGTCACGGTCTCAACGCCACCCATATGGCGGGCAAGCTGGTAGCCGAAGCGATCCGCGGCGAAAGTCGGGGTTTCGATCTCTTCGCCAGCGTGCCCCATATCACCTTCCCCGGCGGCCCGGCGCTGCGCTCCCCGCTGTTGGCACTGGGTATGTTGTGGCACCGGATGAAGGATATCTTCTGACCCCCATTGTCAGCCTGCGCAGTGATGGCTGAACGCCAGTCCCCTTGCCAACCTCTTGTTTATAGCGGGTTAGCACAATCGTTCCGCCTGATAGACCAAAAGATGCATTCGCGCCAATCTCGTCCGGTTGGCGCTATCTTTTAGGTGTGAGAGCGGTTATCTGCCAAGGGGACGAGGGTGTGTCTGCTTGCCGGAATACTTGCCGAGAAAGAGCTGAGGACGGGGAGAGGAGGGCCAAGATGGAGATAAATGTGGTCGCGTCAGGCGGGCTCAGCCCGCTGGCGCAACGGCAGGGTTCTCCCGCTGTGCAGGCACAGGAGCGGGCTGCGACTTCACCATCAACAGGCAGTGACAGCCTGGTGCGCGACCTTGGCGCTGTGCTGAATGAGCTGGGGCTGTCACCGCAAGGGGAGAGCAGCGGCGGTGGCACTGTTTCAATCAGGGATTCGCTGGAAGCGTTCATCAACACCATGATGGGCTCCCTGCAACAGCAGCAGGAGCAACAGTTGGCATTGCAGCAACAACAGCGGCAAGAGCAGGAAAAGCGCAAACTCGCCATCGCCGACAGCAGCGAAAACCCGCTCAAGCGGGATCTGGAGCGCCTGCTGGAGACGCTGGATCAGCAGGGCGGACAGGAAAAAGCGAGCGAGCAAGGAGCCGAGCGTGAAGCGGTCAACCCCTTGCAGAGCCAGCTGACCAAGCTGCTGGAGAGCAGTGGTGCGGCAGAGAGCGGGGTCACCCTCAAGGAGGTGCTGTCAGGGTTGTCCAGCAAGCTGCCGAGCGAACCTGCCGAGCGAAAAGGCTATCGGGTCGATACCCAGGTTTGAGCTGGTTGGCAACGGCAGTCCAGTCGTTGCAGTGCGCAAGGGGCGGGCAGCCCTTTATTGGGCCGGTTCCGCCAGCCGCCACCCCTGTTCGTCCTTCATCATCCACACCTCGGCCTCTTGTGGCAGCACCTGGCCCGCCTCGAACTCGCCAAATTTGCGCTCGAGCTCCATCAGCCCCATCTCCTGCTGGAAGGGGCCAACCCGGTCGTAGACCAGGTCCTCGTCGTGCAACACCTGCAACTGATCGAGCCCCTGCTTGAAGTGGAGCTGGTAACTCACCTTGACCAGATAAACCCCCTCCATCCGCTCCTCCTTGCCGAGGATAGTGAAATCGCTGATCTCGAACAGGTTGGCGTCTGTCTCGGCCAGCAGCCTAGCGGTAACTTGGCTCCTGATATCCTCTTCACCGGGCCCTGCACTGCAGCCATAAAGCCAGAGGGCTAGCAGGGGGATGAACCACTTTTTCATCAAAACTCCGGACGGGCGAGACAATCGAAGGGCAAATTCTGCCATGCTGCCGGTCATATACAAGGGATTGCCAGAAAAATCAGTGCGTAACGTATAAGGCTGCCCCTGTCTGTCGACAGACAGGGGGCTGCTGGTCAGCGTAGCTGATCAAGTTTGCCCAGAAACTCGGTCGGCCCCATAAAACCGGTGACCCGCTGGCCTGTCAGCTCCTTGCCCTCGCGGTCGAAGAAGATAAGGGTCGGCAACCCCAGCACATTGAGGGTGTTGAGCAACTCGATATCGGCATCGTCATTGGCGGTGACATCCGCCTGCAGCAGCACCATTTGGCTGAAGCGCTCCCGCACCGCGAGGTCGCTGAAGGTCTTGTGTTCAAACTCCTTGCAGGCGACGCACCAGTCGGCGTAGAGGTCGAGCAGAACCGGCTTGCCGCGGGCGGCGGCCAGCTGCACCTTGAGATCATCTAGGGTCTTGATGCGGACAAACTGCGGCGCCGTTTGACTGGCATCCGCCGTGACGGCAGCAGGGGCGGCCGGTTGCAGCAGCAGACCCTTGCCCACCACCACGGCACTGATCATCGCCAGCAACAGCACGAAACCGCGTACGCTTTTGGCCACCGAGTGGGGTTGGTGCTGGTTGTGGTGATAGAGATAGCCGCATAGCAGCAGTCCCCAGCCAAGCCAGGCGAGGGTGGTGACCTGATCACTCCAGAGCCGTGACAGCAGCAGGATGGGTACCGCCAGCAGGGCGAAGCCAAACAGCTGCTTGATCACATCCATCCAGGCGCCCGCTTTGGGCAGCAGCTTGCCGCCCGAGGTGCCGAGCAGCAGCAGCGGCAGCCCCATCCCGAGCGAGAGGGCATAGAGCGCCGCAGCACCGAGCCAGAGATCGCCGCTCTGGGCCACGTAGATCAGCGCCCCCGAGAGCGGCGCCGTGGTGCAGGGGGAGCAGACCAGCCCGGAGATCATTCCCATAATGGCGACCCCGGCCACCGAGCCGCCCTGCTGGCGGTTGGAGAGGCCGGAGAGACGGGTTTGCAAACTGCTCGGCAGTTGCAAGGTGTAGAGCCCGAACATGGAGAGGGCCAGCAGCACGAACATCACCGAGAGGCCGATCAGCACATAGGGGTGTTGCAGCGCCGCCTGGAATTTAAGACCTGCCGAGGCCACTACCAGCCCCAGCAGGGTGTAGGTGACCGCCATCCCCTGCACATAGACCATGGAGAGCAGGAAGGCGCGGCCGGTGGAGAGGCGATGGCCGGCACCGGCGATGATGCCGGTCAGGATTGGGTACATGGGGAATACGCAGGGGGTGAAGGCGAGCCCCAGCCCCAGCGCGAAGAAGGCGACGATGCTGAGCCAGAAACCCTGATTGCCGAGGGCGGCGGCGAGCTGATCCTGCTGGCTAACCGGTGCGACGCTTTGTGCCGTTTCAGCAGTGGATGCTGTGGTTGCCGTGACCAGCGGGGCCACATCGATCAGCTTGTCAGTCGGCGGGTAGCAGAGGCCGTCGGTACAGCCCTGATAGCGCACCCGCAGGGTGGCGTTTTCCCCCACCTCCTTTAGCGGCACCGCGATGCTCACCTGCTGGTAGTAGACCCGGGTCTTGCCGAAGAAGTCATCCTCATGCTCGGTCCCCTCTGGCAGGGTCGGCTCGCTGAAGCTGAGGTTGTGCCCCTTGAAACGCAGGCTGTGGCGATAGAGGTAGTAATCGTCGGCGATGTGGAGGGTCAGCAGCAACTGATCGCCGCGCTGTTCGCTTTCGATCTGAAAGGCCTCATCGACCTGCAAAAATTTGGGCTTGGCATTGGCCTCAATGCCCAGCGAGCTGAGCAGATCGGAGCCGCTGGCGTGGGCCGGGGAGCTGCCCACTGTTGTCATCAACAGGGCACAGAGCAGCAGAGGAGAGAGCAGGCGGGTGAGCGTCATGAGGTCTCCTCATTCAGCCAGTCCAGATAGGCAGGTAGTCCGGCACTCACCGGCAGGGCCAGCAGCTCGGGAACCTCATAGGGGTGATTGGCTTGAATACATACCTGCAGCTCGGCAAAGAGTGGCTGGCGGGATTTGATGATGAGCTGGATCTCGGTGGTGCGCTCCACCTTGCCTTGCCAGCGATAGACGGAGGTGACGCCCGGCAGTTGATTGATGCAGGCGGCCAGTCGCTGGTTCAGCAGCTGTTCGCAGAGAAGGTCGGCACTGGTTTGATCTGGGCAGGTGCAGAGCACCACAATGGCGTCGGTCATAAAGCGGATCTTCACCTCGTTGGGGTAAACCGGGTAGGCGCCCTTGCCGTGTCATCCCTTGTCTATGCGGATGAAGGTAAAAAGCGCCCTAAAATCAGCGGCTACTATACCTCAGAGCCGCTTCAAATAGCATCTGTAGCCATTTGTGAGCCAGCGCTAAAAATTTGTGGGGGGCATGAGATAGACGCTGTCATGGGGACAGGGCAGAATGGGCGGGCTTGTTCCCTATTGACGTAAGGATATGTATGACCCAACAGAATGAGCAGCAGAGAAACCGCATGTTGAGCCTGCTGCGCGAAGGTGAGCGCCGCATGTTGGTTCAATTGGCCGGGCTGTTGCGCACTACCGCCGATGAAATCAATGCCGAGCTGGAGAAAGAGGAGTTGATGGGAACCCTTGATCAGCCCATCACGGTGGAGTATCTCAACGGCGTGGTGCAGCACCATCTGTTCGAGCGCAAACACAAGGGAGATATGGCTGTTGCCCAGCAGATCCTGAGCGATTATCAGAGCGAGCTGGAAGCGCTGCAGGCCGCTCAGGCGCAGCCTGAAGAGGCTGTCGCAACTGACGAGAGCGGCGAAGAGCTCAAGGCCCGGGCTTGAGCGACGGGCAGGCCTGAATCCTTACCTCTGAATCAGCGGGCCTGCCAGCGCTGACCCCTCTTGCGGCCCCATCATGTCTGCCATGATGGGGCCGTGTCGTTTCTTCTGTTGCCTTCCCTTGTTGACCTTCACTTCTCGGTTTCAATCCAACTGATTCGTGCCTTAGCGCACCTCTTGTGGTATGCCGTGCGGCACTTCGCGGGGGATGGGGAACACCTTGTCATAGCCCCAGTTGTAGACGAAGGCATAGATCAGGTAGAAGACGACGAAGCCCAGATCCAGCACCAGCGCCTCCAGCATGCTGACGCTCAGCCACCAGGACATGACCGGCAGCGCGACGATCAGCAGACCGCCCTCAAAGCCGAAGGTATGCAGCACCCGTTGCCACAGTGTTTTGTGGGTATGGCCCTGATATTTGAGCAGCAGCTTGTCGACCCCGATGTTGTAGATGTAGTTCCAGACGGTGGCCAGCACCGAGAAGAACAGTGCCAGCGGGCCCATATGGTTGAGCCCGACCCCGGTAACCCAGCTGGCCAGCGGGGCGGCAATCAGCAGGCCAATGAATTCAAAGCCAATGGCATGGCGCAGGCGATCGTTACGGGTACGCATAAGTCACTCTCTCAATCAGGTTCATTCACGAATTGCAGGTTAATCTATAGAACTTTCGCGATAGATTCATGTTGGTATCCATCGCTAAAATAGATGGGTGAGAGGGTTTGCCGGAGGGCAACAAGATGACGCCATCACTGGAACAACTGAGGATCTTGCTGGCGGCCGCCGAAACCGGCTCGTTTTCCGCTGCCGCCCGCAAGCTGGGCAAGGCACAGTCGGTAGTGAGCAGCGCTATCGCCAATCTGGAGATCGATCTGGCGCTCACCCTGTTTGACCGCAGCGGCCGCTATCCGCAGCTGACGGAGGCGGGGGCCCGCATGGTGCAGGAGGCGGGGATCCTGCTGGCGCAGAGTGAACGGTTGCAATCCATTGCCGGAGAGCTGGCGGCCGGGGTGGAGACGCGCCTCACCCTGGCCATCGATGATGACTCCCACCTCCCCTGGCTCGGCACCCTGCTGGAGGCGTTCGCCACTCGTTACCCGACAGTGGAGCTGGAGCTGCTCTTCCCGCTGATGGAGGATGTGACCGAGATGCTGGTGACCGGCCGGGCCCAGCTCGGCATCAGTTATCAGAAGGTGCATCCCCAGAGAGAGATTGTCGCCCATTCGCTGGGGGAGGTGACCATGCCGCTGGTGGTGTCACCGGATCATCCGCTGGCCCGCAAGCAGCCGCTGCGGGAGGTCGATCTGCAGGGGGCACGCCAGCTGATGGTGACCGGCCGACGGGAAGGGAGCGAGCGCCAGCGTTTTCGCATCTCGGCTCAGGTGTGGTGGGTCGAAGGGGATCTCGGGGTGCTGGAGCTGGTCAAACGGGGTCTTGGCTGGTCCGCCATTCCGGAATTTCTGCTGCATCAGCCGCTGAAGCGGGGTGAAGTGGTGGTGCTGGAGCCGGACTTTATCGCCAGCCACGCGCTGGCGCTGGAGTTGCAGTGGCATCGCGCCCGCCCGCTGGGGCAGGCGGGGCGCTGGCTGAAGGAGGCACTGCTGGCGCGGGTGCCTCGCTAGCCGACCTTACTCGGTCAGGGCGTAAGGCAGGGGTTGCAGGGTGAGGCGGGAGCCTTCGTCCTGCTTGAGGCGGAATTGGGCGTCAGCCTCGGTATCTTTTGGTAGCACGGCGGTGAGCCACACCTGCCCGGCCTGTTGCCAGGCGTTGAGCACCATGCCGCTACGGCGCCAGTTGTCACCCAGTTGCAGCTCAAGGGTATCGCCGCTGGCGACCTGCTCGCCGGTAGTGCCCGCCAGCAGGAACAGGGCGCGGTTGTTGGCGCCGCGATATTTGGCGCGAGCCACCGTCTCCTGCCCCATGTAGCAGCCCTTGTTGAAGCAGATGCCGTCGAGCGCCTGCAGGTTGAGCATCTGCGGGATGAACTCGCCCTGATGCACCGCCTCCATGTGCGGCAGGCCTGCCTTGATCTCGAGCCCCCACCAGAGGGATTCGTCACCCGCCGGCAGCGCATCGGCCTGCTCACTGCTCACCAGCAGCCAGCGATCCTGTTCGATCTTCACCGCCATGCCGCAAGCGACCAGGCCGCTCTGCTCCAGACCAAACTGCGCGGCGACCCACGCATCGGTACCCTTGCCAGCCAGGCCGGTGGCGTGGCGTTCGTCGGC
This sequence comes from Aeromonas sp. FDAARGOS 1405, assembly GCF_019048265.1. Classification (NCBI taxonomy): domain Bacteria; kingdom Pseudomonadati; phylum Pseudomonadota; class Gammaproteobacteria; order Aeromonadales; family Aeromonadaceae; genus Aeromonas; species Aeromonas sp. FDAARGOS 1405. Next base: position 2,197,392 of record NZ_CP077311.1, read on the forward strand.
GGCAATCTCGACCTTGGAGAAGACGGCAAATTTTTTCAGCTCCGGCAGCTGGCGCTCCAGCACCGAAGGGGTGGTCAGCAGCAGCAGGCTCTCTTCAAGGCAGAGCAGGCGAAAATCGCTCCACAGCTTGCCCTTGGGATCACAGTGACCACCCAGCGTGCTCTGCCCCGGTTGCAGGGCGTTGACGTCGCAGGTGACCTGACCTTGCAGATATTTGACGCGATCCTGACCACTCAGTCGGGTGATGGCTATCTTGGTCAGGGCGAAGCGGGTCGGCTCGGCAGGAAAAACAGGGGGTTGCAGGCTCACGATGGTATTCCAGAGAGAAAGTATGTGACCTGCATGGTAAAGACGTAACTAATGTTTGTCAGCCGGAAAATCCAGCTGGTACCATCCTCGGGTCTTTGTAAGGAGAGTTCCATGTTGAGCCCAGTTGAAAAATCCCGCCTGAAGTGGGCCTGCCGCCGTGGCATGCTCGAGCTGGATGTTGTTTTTATGCCCTTTTTCGAACACGAGTTCGACTCCCTGAGCGAAGCCGATCAGCAGACCTTTATCCGCCTGCTGGAGAGCGATGATCCGGACCTGTTCCGCTGGACCATGGGGCACGCAGTGCCGGCCGATCCCGCCTTCAGCGCCATGATCAAGATGATCCTGGAGCGCAATCAGGCCCGTCACGACCGTCAGGCCTGATGCCGTGGAGCGGGTGATCATCCCTGTTCACCCCTCCCGCCATCAGCAATATTTGCTGGTGGCCCTCTTTCTGTTGCTGCTCTGGCCGGTGGCTGGCCTGATTGCCGGTTGGCTGTGGGCGCTGTTGCTGCCCGTCTGGCTGGTGGCGCTCTGGCTGAGCTGGCGCTCCCTCGCCGCGCCCCCGTTCGAGCTTGTCTGGGATGGCCAGTGGCTACAGTGGCAAGGTCGTCGCTATCAGCTCGACAAGAAAAGCCGCATTCTGCCCGGTGTGCTCAGGCTGGCGCTTTGTCCCGATCCGCAAGAGAGTGGAGCCGTGTCGCCACGGCAATTGTGGCTCTTCTCCGACGCCCTTCCCCCCGAACATTACCGCCTGCTGGCGCGAGCCATCCACTTTCTGCCATCCCGGCGCTGACGCCTGCTTCCCGTGATAACCATGTGCTGATTTATCGCGATAAGCTGCTGCCATGTGGCTGGCGGCACTCTTTTTGTGGCTGAAAAGCGGTTGAAAACAAGTGACCCCGCCGGGGCGGGGTCACTGATTGGTGCAACGCTTTGCGGGAAGGGGGATTAATCCCGCTCCGGGGTCAGCACGGTCGGTTTGGAGTCCGGCAGCATATCCGGATAATCCAGGTTGTAGTGCAGGCCGCGGGACTCCTTGCGCTGCAGAGCGCAGTTGACGATAAGCTCGGCCACCTGCAGCAGGTTGCGCAGCTCCAGCAGGTTGTTGGAGACGCGGAAGTTGGCGTAGTACTCCTGCACCTCCTGCTTGAGCAGGTCGATGCGGCGCTTGGCGCGGGCCAGGCGTTTGTTGGTACGCACTATCCCCACGTAGTCCCACATCATCAACCGCAGCTCGTGCCAGTTGTGCTGGATCACCACCAGTTCGTCGGAATCTTCCACCTTGCTCTCGTCCCACACCGGCAGGCGCGGCGGCTCCACACTCATCGGCAGCTTGGCCAGAATGTCGGCCCCCGCCTGATGGGCATAGACCACGCATTCCAGCAGGGAGTTGGAGGCCATGCGGTTGGCACCGTGCAGCCCGGTGTAGGTCACTTCACCGATGGCGTAGAGGCCGGGAATATCGGTCTGGCCGTTGCTGTCGATCATCACTCCGCCACAGGTGTAGTGGGCGGCTGGGACGATGGGCATCGGTTCCTTGGTGATGTCGATACCGACCGCAAGGCAGCGCTCATAAATGGTCGGGAAGTGCTTGATGATGAAATCGGCCGGTTTGTGGCTGATATCCAGATACATGCAATCCGCCCCGAGCCGCTTCATCTCGTGGTCGATGGCGCGAGCGACGATATCGCGTGGCGCCAGTTCGGCCCGCTCGTCAAACTCCGGCATAAAGCGGCTGCCGTCCGGGCGGCGCAGATAGGCCCCCTCGCCACGCAGTGCTTCGGTCAGCAGGAAGTTGGGATCATCCGGGTGGAACAGGCTGGTGGGGTGGAACTGGTTGAACTCCAGGTTCGCCACCCGGCAGCCGGCCCGCCACGCCATGGCGATGCCATCGCCAGAGCTCACATCGGGGTTGGAGGTGTACTGGTAGACCTTGGAAGCACCGCCGGTGGCCAGTGCCACGAAGCGGGCGCGGATCACCTCGACCTGCTCGGCGTTGCGGTTCCAGACGTAGGCGCCCAGCACCTTGTTGCCCGGCAGGCCGAGCTTGCGGGTGGTGATGAGGTCGACCGCGTTGAAGCGCTCCATCAGCTGGATGTTGGGGTGAGCGCGCACCTGATCGATCAGGGTGAGCTGTACCGCCTTGCCGGTGGCATCCGCCGCGTGGAAGATGCGGCGATGGCTGTGGCCCCCTTCCCGGGTGAGGTGGTATTGGGACTCGCCCTCGGCGTTCTCCTCCTGATCGAAGGGGACCCCCTGCTGAATGAGCCACTGGATGGACTCGCGGGCGTGGCGAGCGGTGAACTCGACCACTGCTGGGTCACACAACCCGGCGCCCGCGTTGAGCGTGTCGCTCACGTGGGATTCGATGCTGTCGGTTTCGTCGAAAACGGCAGCGATGCCTCCTTGCGCATAGAAAGTGGCCCCTTCACTGATGGGCCCCTTGCTCAGAACCAGGACTTTGGCATGGTCTGCCAATCGCAACGCGAGGGACAAACCAGCGGCACCGCTGCCAATGATCAGTACATCGCAAAGGTATTCAACACTTGCTTTCATAAGTATCATTGGCCTGGATTAAGAACTGGCACCATGGTAGCCCAAGCGAGGGCGAGGATGCAGCCTGCATCACATTTTTTTCAATTGAAGCGAACTTTCTCTGATTCTCCCTGTCTGAACTTGTGCGCTTAGGAAGGGCCGGAAAAGAAAAACGATAACCTGATGGGGGTTTTACGGCTCTGATGAGCGACCAGAATCTACTGGACGAACAGCTGGTTGAACGGGTCCAGCGCGGCGATAAAGCAGCTTTCAACCTGTTGGTAAAAAAATACCAGCATAAGGTGGTCAACCTGGTTGCCAGGTATGTCAACAATCCCGGTGATGTGCCCGATGTGGCGCAAGAGGCCTTTATAAAAGCCTACCGTGCATTGCCGACATTCCGTGGCGAAAGTGCTTTTTACACCTGGTTGTACCGAATTGCCGTGAACACGGCGAAGAATTATCTCACCTCCCAGGGGCGCAGGCCGCCCAGCAGTGATGTGGAGGCTGACGAAGCGGAGTCTTATGGTGGTGGTGAAGCCTTGCAAGAGGTCTCAACCCCTGAAAACCTGGCGCTGACTGACGAGATCAAACGTACCGTGTTTTCAGCCATAGAGGCATTGCCGGAAGACCTGAGGACAGCTATCACCCTCCGCGAACTGGAAGGGCTGAGCTACGAAGAGATTGCCGAAATCATGGATTGCCCTGTGGGTACGGTCAGATCCCGTATCTTCCGGGCGAGGGAAGCAATCGATAAAAAGCTGCAACCTCTGATCGAGAATTAACTGGGGAAAGACGGGTTAACTTATGGCAAATAAAGAGCAAATCTCTGCCCTGATGGATGGTGAGCTGAGTGACGCAGAGGTACTGAACGAGCTGGAGATGGACTCCGACTTGCAAGATACTTGGGGTCGTTACCACCTGATCGGCGATGCCATGCGGGGTGACCTGCCGGTCAATCTGCAACTGGATCTCAGTGACAGCATCATGACTGCGCTGGAGGATGAGCCCACCATACTGGCACCCAAGCCGGTTGAGACTGCGTCGGTGGTACAACCGGTCGTTGCACCGATCAAGACAGATTCCAACAATGTGGTGCCCCTGTTTCGTCGGGTCGGCCAGCAGCTGGGACAATATGCCATTGCCGCCTCCGTGGCCGCCGCTGTTATCTTCGGAGTGCAGCATTATCAGGGACAGGATGGCGTTCCGGCCAATCCGGTGCTCAATACCATTCCAATCGGTGGCAGCGCGGCGCCTGTGAGCGTCCATTATCCGCAACAGGATGGTGCCCGTGCCCGTCAGCAAGGTCTGACCGAACAGCAGATGCAGGAACAGCGGGAGCGGATCAACGCCTTCCTGCGTGACCACCAGTTGCAACAACGCCTGTTGCAAGACAGGCAGAACCAACAATAACGAGTCGTCAGGGATATCAACGTGCGCCAGTACAGCCGTATTTTACTGGCCTCTCTCCTGCTGATCAGTGCCAAGGCCTCGGCCGACGATAAGTCGGCCGAGGCCTTGTTGCAGCAGATGCAGAGTGCCGTGCAGCAACAGAACTTCGAATTGTCCATGGTCAAGGCCCGTCAGGGACGTCTTGAACCGATCCGCATCAGCCATGCCGTGATCGATGGCAAGGAGGTAGCCCATCTCAGCTATCTCGATGGCAAGGCGATCGAGTATCTCCAGCGTCAGAACGAGTACACCTTCTTTGAAAACAGCCATGATCCCTACACCCTGAAGGATGCCCGCTTTCCCGGTATCTGGTCGACCCTGGTGAAGATGCCGTTGGCACAGGTGCTGGAGAGTTATGATCCTGTGCTTGCTGGCCGTAGCCGGGTGGCCGGCGAGGTCGCTCAAGTCGTCAGGTTGGTTCCCAAGGAAGCTGACAAATATGGCTTTGTGCTCTGGATTGACGAACGTAGTCACCTGTTGCTGCGAGTCGACATGGTGGAGCGGGAGGGCAATCTGGTGGAGCAGATGCTGGGGGTGGATCTGCAATTGCAACAAAAACCGTCCCCATGGCTGGTAAAGCTGGCCAACAGCAAGCAGCCCTCGGCGCTGGCGCTGGAGGATGCCTATCCTGCACCGCAACAGCAGTTGAACTGGCAGATCACCTGGTTGCCCGATGGCTTCAAGGTGCTGTCGCAAGACCGGCACCAGCTGGTGACCACCAGTGTACCGGTGGATTACATGATGCTCTCCGATGGCCTGGTGGATCTCTCGGTCTACGTCTCTCGGGTCGATCCCAAGCAGGCGGTGCGCCAGCAGCTGATCCGCCAGGGGGCGACCTCGCTGGTGAGCTACGTCAACGAGGTGGGGGTCGAGATCACCGTGGTTGGGGAAGTGCCTGCCGAGACAGCCAAACGCATCGCCGAGTCGGTGCAGCCGCTGGCTCGCAACGAAGCGGTGCAGTGAGTCCATGTTCTGGGTTCACAGTAGTGTGCGGCTTGCCGTTGGCTGTGAGTCGTGTTCAGATCCTGCCATTGCATGAGCACGAGGTGTTGCCGTGAATGAGATGAGTGAAGAGCTGGCGACCGTGGTGGCCATTGAGGGTGACCATGCCTGGGTGGAGTGCGAGCGTCGCTCCGCCTGCAGTGGTTGTCAGCAGCAATCCAACTGCGGTACCGGCACCGTGGCCAAGGCGTTTCCCCTGAAAGCTCCACGCTTGCGAGTCAGGCTGACCGCCGAGGTGCGGGTTGGCCAGCAAGTGAGGCTCGGTATCCCGCAAGAGAGTCTGCTGCGCGGGGCTGCGCTGGTCTATGTGCTGCCGCTTTTCTGTCTGTTGGCCGGCGCCTTGCTGGGGCAGCTCTGCCTAGCGCCGCTGCTCTCGGGGGGGGAGGGGATTACCATTCTCTGCTGCCTGCTGGGGGGCGTGCTGGGCTTTTTACTGGTTCGTTACTTTTCCAACCGCCTGGATCAGGGGCGCTACGGCCCGCAGATGCTCGGCGTCGTGGTCCCTGTCCGCATCCTCCCCTGACTGAACAGGCGCTATTTCACTGGCGCTGGCGACTAAAGAATGGCCGTCAGCCGGGTTATCCAGTAAAATCGCGCCTCCATAACTGACCTTAACTAATTTTGAGTGACTCTTGCTCGATGAAACACATTCGTAACTTTTCGATTATTGCGCACATCGACCACGGTAAATCGACCCTGTCGGACCGTCTGATCCAGACTTGCGGTGGCTTGTCCGACCGCGAGATGCAGGCTCAGGTGCTTGACTCCATGGATCTGGAGCGCGAGCGCGGCATTACCATCAAAGCACAGAGTGTGACCCTGAACTACCAGGCACAAGACGGTAACACCTACCAGCTGAACTTTATCGACACCCCGGGCCACGTGGATTTCTCCTACGAGGTCTCCCGCTCTTTGGCGGCCTGTGAAGGGGCGCTGCTGGTGGTGGATGCCGGCCAGGGGGTTGAGGCACAGACTCTGGCCAACTGCTACACCGCCATGGAAATGGATCTGGAAGTGGTGCCGGTGCTGAACAAGATTGACCTGCCGGCCGCAGAACCCGAGCGAGTTGCCGAGGAGATCGAAGACATCGTCGGTATCGATGCGGTCGATGCGGTGCGCTGCTCCGCCAAGACTGGTCTGGGTGTTGATCTGGTGCTGGAAGAGATCGTCGCCAAGATCCCGGCGCCGGAAGGTGACCCGGATGCCCCGCTGCAGGCGCTGATCATCGACTCCTGGTTCGACTCCTATCTGGGTGTTGTCTCTTTGGTGCGGATCAAGAACGGTTCCCTGAAGAAGAACGACAAGATCAAGGTGATGAGCACCGGTCAGGTGTGGGGTGTCGATCGTATCGGTATCTTCACGCCCAAGCAGGTGGATACCCAGGGTCTGGGCTGTGGCGAGGTAGGTTGGGTTGTCTGCGGTATCAAGGACATCCACGGCGCGCCGGTGGGCGATACCCTGACTCAGGCCAAGAACGGTGCTGACAAGGCGCTGGCTGGCTTCAAGAAGGTGAAGCCGCAGGTTTATGCGGGTCTGTTCCCCATCTCCAGCGATGACTACGAGTCGTTCCGTGACGCCCTCGACAAGCTCTCCCTGAACGATGCCTCCCTGTTCTTCGAACCGGAGAGCTCCACGGCGCTGGGCTTCGGCTTCCGTTGCGGCTTCCTCGGCATGCTGCACATGGAGATCATTCAGGAGCGTCTGGAGCGTGAATACGATCTGGATCTGATCACCACGGCGCCGACCGTAGTGTACGAGATCGAGCTGACCGACGGCTCCACCATCCATATCGACAGCCCGGCCCAGATGCCCGCCATCACCAGCATCAAGGAGATGCGCGAGCCGATCGCCGAGTGTCATATCCTGCTGCCGCAGGAGTACATGGGCAACGTGATCACCCTCTGTATCGAGAAGCGTGGCGTGCAGACCAACATGGTCTACCACGGCAAGCAGGTGGCACTGACCTATGAAATCCCGATGGCGGAAGTGGTGCTCGACTTCTTCGACCGTCTGAAATCCACCAGTCGTGGTTACGCCTCGCTGGATTACGGCTTCAAGCGTTTCGAAACCTCCGACATGGTCCGTCTGGACATCATGATCAACGGTGAGCGGGTCGATGCCCTGGCCATCATCACCCACAAGGACAACGCCCAGTATCGCGGTCGTCAGGTGGTGGAGAAGATGCGTGAGCTGATCCCGCGCCAGATGTTCGATATCGCCATTCAGGCGGCTATCGGCAACCAGATCATCGCTCGCAGCACCGTCAAGGCTCTGCGTAAAGACGTAACCGCCAAGTGTTACGGTGGTGACGTGAGTCGTAAGAAGAAACTGCTGAACAAGCAGAAAGAAGGTAAGAAGCGGATGAAGTCCCTCGGCCGTGTCGACGTGCCGCAGGAAGCCTTCCTCGCGATTCTCCACGTCGGAAAGGATTAATAGATGGCAAGCACGTTTTCCCTGATCCTGGTGGTGGTCTGCGCGATCACCGGTGTTATCTGGTGTCTGGACAAGATGATTTGGTCCAAGCAGCGCGCCGCCAAGATTGCCGTGGCTCGTGCCCATGGCGGTGCCCACCTGGATGAGAAGACTCTGGCCAAGGTCGCCCCCGTGCCGGTCTGGATTGAGCAGACCGCCGGGGTCTTCCCGGTCATCACCTTTGTGCTGATCCTGCGTTCGTTCATTTTTGAACCGTTCCAGATCCCGTCAGGTTCCATGATGCCCACCCTGCTGGTGGGCGACTTCATCCTGGTGGAAAAATTTGCCTATGGTCTGCGGGATCCGGTGACCAACACCAAGTTCCTCGAGACTGGCGAACCCAAACGCGGCGACGTGGTGGTGTTCAAGTATCCCCTTGAACCGCGCGTTGACTACATCAAGCGGGTGGTCGGCATGCCGGGTGATCGGGTCATCTATCGCAACAAGGAGCTGATGATCCGGCCCAAGTGCGAGGAGCAGGAAGGGAAAACGTGCCCGGGCTTCAAGAAGCTCGACGTCAAGTTTGAACAAAGAGGCGAATTTACCCAGATGGGGATCCCCCTTGACCGCTATACCGAGCAGTTGGGTGATGTCTCCCACGAGACCCTGCGCAATCCGCTGATGCCCGACATGGTTGGTCGTTACTATCGCCAGCCCGGCACCTACCCCGACGAGTGGGTGGTACCGGAAGGCCAGTATTTCGTGATGGGCGACAACCGCGACAACAGCACCGACAGCCGCTTCTGGGGCTTTGTGCCCGAGCAGAATCTGGTCGGCAAGGCGGTCGCTATCTGGATAAGTTTTGAATTCGAGCGCGAAGAAGGCTCCCTGCTGCCAAGTTGGGTACCGACAGGTGTGCGCTTCAACCGCATTGGCGGAATCAAGTAAATGAATATCAAGATGAACAGACTGCAGTCCCGTCTCGGGCATGTTTTTGCGGATCTGGAACTGTTGACCCGGGCGCTGACTCACCGCAGCGCCGGTTCCCGTCACAATGAGCGACTGGAATTTCTGGGTGACTCTATTTTGAGTCTGGTGATTGCCGACGATCTGTTCCACCGCTTCCCGCAAGCGGCGGAAGGGGATCTCAGCCGGATGCGCGCCACCCTGGTGCGCGAGAAGACCCTGGCCGAACTGGGCCGGGAGTTTGATCTCGGGGAGCACCTGATCCTCGGCCCCGGCGAACTCAAGAGCGGCGGTTTTCGCCGCGAATCCATTCTGGCCGACACGGTCGAGGCGGTGATCGGTGCCGTCTATCTGGATACCAATCTTGAGACGGTGCGGACACTGTTGCTGAGCTGGTATGCCAGCCGCCTGGAAGAGATCAAGCCGGGCATCGAGCAGAAAGATCCCAAGACCCGTCTGCAAGAAATTTTGCAGGGAAGCCGCAAATCCCTGCCGACCTACACTGTGACCAACGTCAAGGGCGAGGCACACAACCAGGAGTTCACCGTCCAGTGTGACGTGGAAGGTCTGGATGGTCCCCTCGTCGGGGTCGGCACCAGCCGTCGCAAGGCCGAACAGGCCGCTGCGCAGCAAGCATTGGAAAAACTGTCATGACAGATACCACCTACTGCGGCTTTGTCGCCATCGTGGGCCGCCCGAATGTGGGCAAGTCCACCCTGCTCAACAAGCTGCTTGGCCAGAAGGTCAGCATTACCTCGAAGAAGCCCCAGACCACCCGTCACCGTATTTTGGGGATCGACACCGAGGATAACTACCAGACCATCTATGTAGATACCCCGGGTCTGCACATTGAAGAGAAACGGGCCATCAACCGCCTGATGAACCGTGCCGCCACCAGTTCGCTGGGTGATGTGGCCATGGTGGTGTTCATGGTCGACGGTACCCACTGGACCAAAGACGACGAGATGGTGCTGGGCAAGCTGCGCAATCTCAAGTGCCCTGTGGTGCTGGCGGTCAACAAGATTGACAACGTCAAAGAGAAAGAAGATCTGCTGCCCCACCTCGAGTGGCTGGGCCAACAGATGAACTTCGCCCATATTCTGCCCATCAGTGCCGAAAAGGGCACCAACGTGGAGAAGATCCGCGAGTGGGCCAAGGATCTGCTGCCGGAAAACGTCCACTTCTTCCCGGAAGATTACGTGACCGACCGCTCCTCCCGCTTTATGGCCTCCGAAATCATCCGCGAGAAGCTGATGCGCTTTACCGGTGAGGAGCTGCCCTACTCGGTGACGGTGGAGATCGAGCGCTTCAAGGTGGAAGAGAATGGCCTCTATCACATCCACGGCCTGATCCTGGTCGAGCGCGATGGCCAGAAGAAGATGGTCATCGGCAACAAGGGCGAGAAGATCAAGACCATCGGCACCGAAGCGCGCCTCGATATGGAGCGTCTGTTCCAGAACAAGGTGCACCTCGAGCTGTGGGTCAAGGTCAAGTCGGGCTGGGCTGATGATGAGCGCGCCCTGCGTAGCCTCGGGTATGGCGACGACTGATTGCTGACCCCGGCTTTCGTCATCCATAGTCGGCCCTATCGGGAGACCAGCCAGCTGGTCGAGGTCTTCACCCAGGATAGTGGCCGATTTACCCTGGTGGCTCGCGGTTCTCGCGGGCCACGCTCCCCTCTCAAGGGGCTGTTGCAGCCCTTTACCCTGCTCACCATCGCCTGGCGCGGCAAGGGGGATCTCAAGAATCTCACCCAGGTCGAATGCCCGGATCACTCCCTGCGACTCGGCGGTGATCGCCTCTTCTACGGCCTCTATCTCAACGAGCTGGTTTACTACCTGCTGGAAGCGCACACCCCGTTCCCCGAAGTATTCGACGCCTATGCCCGTGCCATCATGGCGCTGGCCGACGGCGAGACGCCGGAGCTGCCGCTGCGTCGCTTCGAGTTCCTGCTGTTGCAGGCGCTCGGCTATGCGGTGGATTTCGAATACACGGCGGACGACGAGTCGCCCATCGAGCCGACCTTGCTCTATGGCTTCGAGCGTGAATTGGGCTTTGTTGCTTGCGAGCGGGCGCCGGATCCCCGTACCCTGTTTCTCGGTGCCCACCTGCTCGCCTTTGCCGAGGGACGTTTCGATTCCCCTCCCTTGCTGCAGGCGGCCAAACGTTTCAGCCGACTGGCACTGCAACCCTATCTGGGCAAACGTCAGCTAAAGAGCCGGGAGCTGTTTTTAAAACGCAAAGCCAGTATGCAAGGCTGACACAGATTACAGACATACGGATATTGGCGCGGTGTGATTCGCTGACCGCGCAGTCAACAGATGAAGCCTTTCAAGGAGTTCTCAATGAGTGAAATCTATCTGGGTGTGAACATCGACCATATCGCGACTCTGCGCAACGCCCGTGGCACCCAGTATCCGGATCCGGTACAGGCCGCTTTTGTGGCAGAACAGGCAGGGGCCGATGGCATTACCGTGCATCTGCGTGAAGATCGCCGCCACATCACCGATCGCGATGTGGAGATCCTGCGCCAGACTATCCAGACCAGAATGAACTTGGAGATGGCGGTGACCGAAGAGATGATCGGCATCGCCTGCCGTATCAAGCCCCACTTCGTCTGTCTGGTGCCGGAGAAGCGCACCGAAGTGACCACCGAGGGCGGTCTGGACGTGGCCGGTCAGCTGGACAAGGTGACTGACGCAGTTGCCCGCCTCTCCGCGGTGGGGGCTCAGGTATCCCTCTTTATCGACGCCGACCCAATCCAGATCGATGCAGCTGCTGAGAGTGGCGCCCCCTTTATCGAGATCCACACCGGCCGCTATGCCGATGCCACCACAGATGCCGAGCGCAACGCCGAGTTCAAGCGCATCGCCGCCGGCGCCTCCTATGCCGCTGGCAAGGGGCTCAAGGTCAATGCCGGCCACGGTCTGCACTACCACAACGTCAAGGCCATTGCCGCCATCCCCGAGCTCTATGAGCTCAATATCGGCCACGCCATCATCGGCCGCGCCGCCTTCGACGGTCTGGCCAAGGCGGTGAGCGATATGCGCCTGCTGATGCAGGAAGCCCGTCAGGGGATCTAATGCTTCGGGCACTGGCAACGCACAGTGGCCATATGAAACAAAAGGGACGCCATGGCGTCCCTTTTGTTGTTTCTGCCGATGGGAATATCGACAGCCGTCAGGCCTGCTGCTGTGTCCATTTTCCCAGACGCTGCAGCGCCTCACCAAGCAGCTGGCGGGAGGTGCCTATGTTGATCCGCACATACTCTTCGCCATCGCTGACGTAGTGGGAGCCATCTTCGATGATGACACCAGCTTCGACTGCCCATCTGTGGGTCACCTCACTTGCGCTCATTCCGCTCCCTTTGGTATTGACCCAGACCAGATAGGAGGCATCCATCGGCATGACTTGGAAGTCGGGCAGATTCTCCCTGAAGTAGCGCGCCAGCAGGGCGTAGTTCTCTCTCAGATAGAGATTCAATTCGGCCAGCCATGCATCGCACTCGTTATAGGCGGTGATAATTCCCCAGAGCCCGAACACATTGGGAGAGGTGATGGAGTTCTGCTCAAGGCGCGCTCTGAAGCGGTTTCTTATCTGCGGATTTGGAATGATGCTGTAGGAGGTTTTCAATCCGCCCAGATTGAATGCCTTGTTGGGCGAGCTCATCAGCATCATGTTGTTGCAGTAACGCTCCTCCAGTGCCAGAAAGGAGACGAACTCGCCATGGATGATGTGCTCTGCATGCACTTCATCGACCATCATCAACACCTGATGGCGCAGGCAGATGTCGGCAACGGCTTCCAGCTCGGCCTGACTCCAGATCCTGCCCGACGGGTTATGGGGCGAGCAGAGAAAATAGATTTTGGGCTTGTGGCTAATGATCTGCTCCTCCAGCTTCGCCAGATCGATCCGGTATCGTCCTTTGTTCAGGGCTAACGGGTTGGCGACAACCTTGACCCCCTGCCTTTCGGCCGCCTTGGCAAAGGGATCATAGACAGGGGTGTTCATGATGATGCTGTCACCCGGCTGGCAGAATGCCTGCACCGTGTAGTGCAGGGTGGAGACGGTACCATAGGAGAGGGTGATCCACTCCCGTTCCACCGCGACCTTGTGGTGGCGGGCCTGGAAGTTGATGACCGCCTCGTAGAAATCATCGATGCAGTGGGTGTAGCTGAAGGTGCCCCAGCTGATGATTTCGCTGAACTTGCGAGCCACAGCCGGCGGCGATTTGAAATCCATATCGGCAATCCACATGGGAATGCTGTCGGCGGGAACGGGGCCAAAGCGGCTCTCGATCACTTTCATATCCCACTTGCGGCATTTGTCGCTGATGCGATCTGCCAACTCGTCGAAACGGGAGAGTTGCAAGTCGGCAGAGGGGGTTGGGAGGCGCAGGGCCTCCCGATCTTTACAGGAGAGCATCGAGATTATCCTTCACGGTTTGAACCTGAGCGCCAATGATGACCTGCACGCTGTGCTCGTCGATCTTGACGACGGAGAGGGCGCCAGCCTGTTTCAGGATCTTCTCCTGCAACTTGCCCATATCGTGTACCACCAGTCTCAGCCGGGTGACGCAGTTGTCCAGGCTGACGATATTCTCCTTGCCACCGAGGGCACTCAGGATCACGGCCGGGTCGTGTTTCGCAATCTGGATATCATCGACCTCATCCCTGCCGGGGGTCTTGATGTCATATTTCTTGATGTACCAGTAGAAGACGGTGAAATAGATGGCAGACCAGATAAGGCCAATGGGAATTATCAGATACCACTTGGTTTGCCAGCCCTGCATGATGCCGAAAATAAGCAGGTCGAGTGCACTGCCATCGGTATTGCCGATGGTGACGCCACACATGGCCACCACAAAGAGCGCGGCGCCGGTCATAAAGACATGGAACAGATAGAGTACCGGCGCGACAAACAGGAACAGGAATTCGATGGGCTCGGAAATACCGGTCACGATAGAGACCAGTACCCCGGAGATAATCAGGCTCTTGATTCTGGTTCGATTGCCGGGCGTGGCTGCCATATACATGGCCAACGCTGCAGCAGGCAGACCGAATATAAAGGTCGGCATAAACCCTTGCGACAGGAAGGCGGTTGCTGCCGGGCTGATGGGTTCACCCGCTTTCAACTGGGCGAAGAAGATATTGAGCGCGCCGGAAATGGTTTCGCCATTGACCAGCTCGGTACCGCCTGCCGGGGTAAAGCGCACCATGGCCAGCATGATGTGGTGCAAACCGAGCGGTTTGAGCAGGTTGATGGCCACGCCGTAGAGGAAGGCACCAAAAGAGCCGGCAGAGATGATCATGTTGCCGACCGCAGTAATACCGAGCGCCACATAGTGCCAGAAGAGCGGCATGGCGAGACCTATCAGTGACATGATCAGCACGGTGATAATGGGCACGGAACGCAGGCCGCTGAAGAACGAGAAGGCGTCGTGCAGTTTGAGGTTATAGAAACGGCGATGGATGAAGTAGGTCACGATCCCCGACACTATGCCACCCAGCACCCCCATGGAGAGGGTCTGAACCCCCATCACCATGGCTTGCCCCGCCAGTTTGATATTTTCCGGCGAAGCCAGTTGATTGGTACTGGCAAGATAGAAATTGATCCCGATATTCATCGCCATATAGCCGACGAAACCGGAATAGGCCGCGACACCCTTGTTCTTTTCGGTCAATCCCATCGGAATACCGATGGCAAACATGATGGGCAGATAGGTAAAGCCGAAGCTGCCTACGGTTGCCACCAGATTGAAGACGAGCTGGGTATATTCCCCACCAAGAAAAGGAAAATTATCTATGGTGGAGGGGCTGGTAATGGATGATCCCACCCCCAGCAGTAATCCCATGAATGCCATCAGAGAGACGGGAAACATAAATGTTTTTCCCAAACTCTGGGCAAATTCCCATACCTTATTTCGCAAGGATGCGCGAGCCATCATTATTATCTCCCAGACCTGTTACCGTCATTTTATTGTTATCAAATCTTGTTATTGCTCATGCACATACGGATTTTCGCCTCGACGACTTCCTCCATGGCGGCCATGGCGGGCACCAGATACTGGCGCGGGTCGCTGGCATCCGGATGAGAGCCAAGGAAGGCTTTCATCGCATCGGCGAAGGCGATCTTCAGCTCGGTCGCTACGTTGACCTTACAAATTCCGAGTTCGATACAACGGCGCACATCGGCTTCCGGTACGCCGGAGGCGCCGTGCAGTACCAGCGGAATATCCACCTGCTCGCGAATGGCGGCGAGGCGGGCAAAGTCCAAACGGGGTTCTTCCTTGTAGAGGCCGTGGGCGGTGCCGATGGCCACCGCCAACGAGTCGATACCGGTGCGACGGACAAACTCGGCCGCCTTGAGCGGGTCGGTAAATTTGGCATGGGCGGCATCGACGATAAGGTCATCCTCCTGACCGCCCAGCTGGCCCAGCTCCGCTTCGACGCTGGCCCCCATGCGGTGGCAGAAGGTGACCACGCTGCGCACTTTCTCGATGTTCTCTTCAAACGGAAAGTGCGAGGCATCGATCATGGCCGAGCGAATGCCCGCTTCGACCTTGTTGTGGATGTCCTGCTCGTCTTCGTGGTGATCCAGATGCAGCACCAGCGGGATGCGGTACTCATGGGCGGCGGCCTGACAGATGGAGACCAGATACTCGACCCCGGCATGGCGATAGGTACCCGGGGTGCCAGCCAAAATCACCGGAGATCGCATGCGAGCGGCGGTGCGAGCCACTACCTGCACGGTTTCCAGGTTGTGGATGTTGAAAGCCGGTACGGCGTAGCCGCGGCGCTGGGCATCTTTGAGCATTTCATGGGAAGAGATCAGATACATAGTGACTCCTGAGCGTCCTGATTGACGCGAGATCCTGAGAAAAGGGGGTCAAAGTGGGCGGGATCAATTTCCCGGCCAGCCACCCAGATATGTTGTTGATTGAGTTCAGTGGTGAGGGCGAGCAGGTTGGCCTGTTTGCCAACTGCCAGTGAACCGAGGCGATCGGCAATGCCGAGCATCTTTGCTGGTGCCAGCGAGGACATTGCGATGGCTTCATCGAGCGGCACATCCGCCAGCTGTACCATGTTGCGTACGGCGCCAAGCAGGGTGAGGGTGCTGCCCGCCAGACCGCCGGTGTCGGTGCGTACCACGCCGTTTTTCATCTCGACCCGATAGTTGCCAAGCAGATAGTGACCGTCGGGCATACCGGCGGCGCGCATCGCATCGGTGACCAAGAGCAGGCGCTGGCCGGCGCAGCAGTGACAGAGCTTGAGCACGCTCGGGTGGAGATGATGGCCATCGGCGATCAGCTCAAGCCAGGCTGAGGGCTGCACCAGCCCCGCACCGACCATGCCGGGTTCGCGGTGGTGCAGGCCGCGCATGCCGTTGAAGCAGTGCACCAGCCCGGAGGCACCTGCCGCCAGCGCCGCCATGGTGGTGTCGTGATCCGCCGCCGAGTGGCCCAGCATCACCCGCACACCGTTTGCGACAAGATGGTGAATGGCCGCGATGGCATTGGGCTTTTCCGGTGCCAGCGCGACCACCTTCAGGGTGCCGCGCGCCAGCTGTTGCAGGTGGGTCAGCTCGGCAATATTCAGCTCCCGAAACAGTGCCTGATCGTGGGCGCCCTTGTTGTCCGGCGTGAAGTAGGGCCCTTCCAGATAGCAGCCGAGCAGCTCGGCGCCCGGCATGCCGCGGGCAACGCTATCGGCAATGCGGGCAAGGGCTTGCTCTATCTCGGGAAGCGGGGCTGTGACCGTGGTGGCAAGAAAAGCGCCGACCCCTTCTGCCGCCTTGGCCATCGACAAGGTAGCCAAGGCATTGCCATCGCTATCCATGACATCGACACCGGCACCGCCGTGGACATGACCGTCGATCAGCGCAGGCACCAGCAGCTCGACATCCCGTGCCGGATCGCCATCCGTGATGGGAGCGATGGCGGTGATGATGCCCCCTTCATGGGTCAGCTCCTGATGTTCCAGCCAACCCTGTTCGGTCAGCAGGCGACGGGCACGGATCCGTGAGGCCATCAGATGCCCTCCTCGACGAGAGCGGCATCTGCCTGACACTCTTTGCTCATCTCATCCGCCAGCGAGGTGAGCCCCCGGTGGCCACAATCAAGGGCCTGCCGGCGGAATTCACGGGCGCTGAGGCCATCGCGCTCCAGCGCCATCTCCAGCAGCAGTTGCAGGTTGGTACCGGTAATAACCTCCCGCTCTGGCTGGTGCAGTGAGAGGGTTGAGGCGACCCGAAACGGGGTGCCGCCGAGCAGGTCGGTCAGGAAGACCACGCCATCCCCCTTGTCGACCTCTGCCAGCGCCGCTTCGCACTGTGCCTGCAGCAGGGCGGTGGTGGAGCTCTCGGGAAAGTCGATGGCGATAACCGCGTCCTGCTCGCCGAGGATCTGCAGCATGGCGCGCTCCAGACCGCTGGCGAAACCGCCATGACCACAAATGATGATGCCCAACATAGTCTGTTCCTTTACTGCAAAGGGGGCCGGCTTACTGCCGGCTCCGGATTAGAGGAAACCGGCGAACTTGCCGACGATACCGAGTACCACTGTGATGACGATGAGGCGCAGCGGGCTCCAGCCTTTGCGGATCAGGGCGTACATCGCCAGGGTGTAGAGCAGCGGCAGGAAGGCGGGCATCAGCTTGTCGAGCACATCAGCCTGCAGTTTGACGACTGCATCACCGGCAGTAATTTCCAGCGTGGTGCCAAGGCGCACATAGGTGGCGACCAGTGCGCCGATCACCGTCATACCGACGATGGAGGCGGCATGCCCCACCTTGCGGGTATTGGCCTTGATGACCGGAATCGCCGCCACCCCCATGCGGTAGGCGTAGTGCGCCAGACCAAAACGCAGGCCGAAGTGGACCACGTTGAACAGCAGGAAGAAGACCACGGCACCCATGATGGAGCCCTGCAGCGCCAGATCTGCCCCTATGCCGCCACAGATGGGGAGCAGGGTGAGCCAGAACATGGCATCGCCGATCCCGCCGAGCGGTGCACCAACGGCAATCTTGGTGCTCTGGATGCTGTTGACGTTCTGCTTGGAGCGCTCCATCGCCAGCACGATCCCCATCACGAAGGTGACCAGGAAGGGGTGGGTGTTGAAGAAACCCATGTGCCCTTTCATGGCCCGGGAGAGATCCCGCGGATTGGTGTGGATCTTCTGCAGTGCCGGCAGCAACCCATAGAGCCAGCCGGAGGCCTGCATCCGCTCATAGTTGAAGGAGGCCTGCAGCAGCAGGGAGCGCCAGGCAAAGCGGTTGATATCCTGCTTGGTCAGCTCGGCGCCAAGCTGCTGATCTTCATAGGTGTCGTCGGATTGTGGCCGGGTATTGTGCGGTTCGGCGCTGGAGATGATCCGCGCAGCTGTGTTGTTAGATGCCATCTTCGGTTTCCTCCTGAACAGGACGAGCTTGCGGGGTGGTGGTACGCATGAAGTCGATCAGGGCCATGGCCAGCGCGGCGGCGGCGATGGCCAGCACCGGCAACTGGAGCCAGGCGGCAGCGACGAAACCGAGGATGAAGTAGGGGATATAGACGTTCTTCATCATGATCTTGAGCAGCACGGCAAAACCGATGGCGGGCATGATGCCGCCAGCAACGCCGAGGCCGTCGATGAGGCGGGCAGGTAGCACGTCGATGGCCGCCTTGGCATGTTCGGCCCCGAAGTAGGTGGGCAGGAAGGCACAGAGGAAGTAGAAAGTGCCCAGCGCCAGCAGTGCCAGGTAGTTGACCCGCTCGATACCGCGCACGTCAGCCGCTTCGGCCATGCGATCGCAGCGGGACATCACCCCCGACATCACCGAGAAGAGGAAGGTGATCCCCATCTGCACGGCAACGGCGAAGGGAACGGCAACCCCTACCGCCACATCCGGCTTGACCCCGGTGGTGATGGCGAAGGTGGCGCCGACTATGGTGCCGATAATGACGTTGGGCGGTTGCGCCCCCGCCAGCGGGGCCAACCCCATCCAGACCAGCTCCAGAGTACCGCCCACCAGAATACCGGTAGGCAGGTCGCCGAGGATGAGGCCAACCAGCGGCCCCAGCACCACGGGACGGTGGAAGTGGGTCAGACCGTTGAACAGGTCGAGTCCGGCGAAAAACGCCAGGATGCCAAGCAGCAGACCTTGTAACAAACTGATTTCCATCACAATTGTCCTTAATCAGAGCAAATTGAAAATGTCCTGTGCCGGTTCGGTCGGCACGCCCTGGACATAGCACTCGACACGGGCGTCCCGCAGGGCGCGAAATGCGGTGATGTCCTGTTCGTCCACGGATACGGTCTTGTGGATTTGACGCTTGCCGTCGGCGTAATGCATGTTGCCGACGTTGATCCGGGAGATGGGGACACCTCCCTGAACCAGGGTGTTGAAATCGGTCGGGTTTTTGCAGACCAGCAGGATCTTCTGGCGATCTGCCGCCTTGTGGATGTTGTCGATCACCTTCTGGAGCGGCCAGAACCGCACCGCAATGCCTTCGGCCAGCACCATCTCCATCAGGTTCTGCTGGATGGGGTCCTCTGCCACCTCGTCGTTGGCGACCAGCACCAGATTGGCACCGGCAAAGCCGACCCACTGGACGCCGACCTGACCGTGGATCAGACGCTCATCGATCCGGCTCAATACGATATTGGGCATCACAGCACTCCTTCTTGGTGGAACGGATAGATATTGACCCCCTGTACGACCCGGTTGACCTGACCGGTGGGGCAGGGATTGTCCGGGCTGATCCCCAGTCCCAGCGAGGTATGGAAGGCGTAGTACTGGGCATAGAGCAGGTAGCAGAAGGCGAGCTGGGCATCGTCGCCATGCAGGGTGGCGGGCAAATAGATGTACTCCCCCTCCTCGATGGCGGGATGGCGCTGGTCGGCGATGGCGACCACCCGGGCGGCCTTGTCATCGCTTCGCAGCTCGCGCAGCAGATCCAGATCGTATTGCCGGGTGTAAGGGTCGTTGGAGATGAGCAGCACGATGAGCGTCTGTTCGTTGACGACCGATTTCGGACCGTGGCGAAAGCCGGTGGGGGAGTCGAACATGGCGACCAGACGGCCGGCTGTCAGCTCCAGCAGCTTGAGTGCCGCCTCTTGCGCCACCCCTTGCAGACTGCCGCTGCCAAGATAGATGACCCGCTCGGGCAACGGCTCGTTCCAGGCCGGTACGCGCTGCACAACCTGCTCCAGAATAGCGTCGCTGGTAGCGACCAGCTGCTCGCAGTGCTGGCGGTTGAACCGCTCTGGCAGAAAGAGAGCCAGACAGCTCAGCATCATGCTGGTCAGGCTGCTGGTCATGGCGAAGCTGCGATCATTGGTCTGGGGCGGCATCAGCAGGGCCAGAGAGTGGGCATCTTGCTGGCAGCGGCGATAGAGCGCCCCTTCACCGTTGCAGGTCAGCACTAGATGGTGGCAGTGGCTGAGCAGCTGGCTGGCCAGTTCGACCGCCGCCACGCTCTCGGGGCTGTTGCCGGAGCGAGCAAAGGAGATAAGCAGGGTCGGGCAATCTTCGGCCAGATACTCGGCCGGATCGGTGACGATATCCGTGGTGGCGATCGCCTCGACCCGGGCATGCAGGTGGGCCGAGAGATAGGGGGCGAGCGCCCGACCGGCAAAGGCGGAGGTGCCAGCCCCGGTCAGGATAATGCGCAGCTCTTGCCGGGCGAGCAGGGGGGCCAGAAAACGGGTCAATGCTGGACGGCACTCCTCGACCATGGCGAGGGTCTCGCGCCAGGTGGCGGGTTGCTGGCGAATTTCACGGGCAGTCGCCAGGCCATTGGCACTGCGCAACATCTCTTCTGGATAACCAAGGATCATGTCTGCAACTCCTTATACAACGGGGTCGAGCTGGGAATGGCGGCGAGAGGCCGCAGTGCAGGCGCTGGCGTAGTGCCGCAGCACCTCCTGCACCTGATCGAGAATGAGGTCATGGGGATTGGCCGAGAGCGAGCCATGACGTACCTTGCGATACTGCAAGGGCAGATGCTGGCTCAGCAGGGGGAGCGGGATGGGCTCCGCCGCCAGATTGGCCAGCAATCTGGCGTAGCACTCATCGACCCGGCTATCGGGCCAGTAGTAGCGAATGCGATCCGAATAGCTGTAACCACGGGCCAGCCGGCACTCGTTGGCACTGCCCTGATAGTGGCTGCGCCAGAAGTCGGGGCGCTCCAGCATGGTCTCTTCCATCACCTTGCGCAGACCTGAACAGGCCTTGGCCACCACCAGCTCCTCCTCGATGGCGGCAAGGGCAAACAGCGCTTCGCGCAGGGCGAAGGTGAGGGCAGGGCCGACCTTGAGAATGGCAAAGTGGTCGCGTACCAGCTGGCGGTAGGCCTCGGGAGTCTGGTAATCGGTGGAGTGGGCCTCGAACACCATGTGGGGATAGGCTTCGATCATCCGGCTAAGAGGGGCCGCTTTTTCGGGCCGGTAATCGATGACGCGGGTATGGTCAAACTCGACGCCGGGTTGCACCACCAGACCGATCACCCTCGGCCAGATATGGGCCAGCCCCGCCTTGTTGAAGGCCTGTTGATGGGCCTCGAGGGTGTGGCGTGCCGCCTCCGGCGTGGTGACCGCCAACTCGGCAAGATCTTCATGGGCACCGCCCGGCACCGGCACCTCGGTGCCAATCACATAGACCAGATCGCTCTCGCCAAAAGTGGCCAGACAGGTTTGCTCGGCGATCTGCGCCAGCCGTGCGGCTCGCTCTGCGACCAGCTCATCGGTCAGGGGAACGGGATCGCCCTGACAGGACATGCTGCAGTCGAGGTGGATCTTCTTGAACCCGGCAGCGACATAGCTGGCGATGAGATCCCTGGCATGGGCCATGGCCTGCTCGGCCGGTTCCCCCTGCCAGCGGTTGGGGCCCAGATGGTCGCCCCCCAGAATGAGGCGCTGCGCCGGAAAGTGACACTGTGCCGCCAGCTCGTAGAGGCGATCGCGAAAGTCGGCGGGGGTCATGCCGGTATAGCCGCCAAACTGATCCACCTGATTGGATGTGGCCTCGACCAGCAGCAGCTCATCCCCTTCGGCGGCCAGCCGCAGCGCGGCCTCCAGCACCAGCGGGTGAGCGGAGCAGACGGCGTAGATCCCGGTCTGTTCTCCCTGTTTGTGTCTTTCGACTAGTGCCAGCATGGATTTCATTTTGATGTCCCTTGGTTGCTGCGTATGGAAAGGTTCTTTCGATTTCTTTTCTTTACGGTAGTGGTGAGCAAAAGAAAACGAAACAAAAGAGTCGTCAGATCTTGAAAGGGATCACAAAAAGAAAGACATCGAAAGTATTTAAATGATGAAAAAAGATGGGGAGAGTAGTGGTAAAGCGTAATGAAGGCTTGATTTGGCACCTTTGCTGAGCGTTAATATGCAAACGTAACGAAGTGAAAGCGATCTTTCACTACAGCATTCCGGCAGAAGAACTATGCAAACAAGCGAAAAAGGTGCGCTCGGAACCAGCGAGCGGCGGGAGCGGATTATTCAGCAGCTGCGCAGCAATGGCAGCGTTCAGGTCAACGAGCTGGCGAGTCACTATCAGGTCTCTACCGTGACCATCCGCAACGATCTGGCCTTTCTGGAGAAGCAGGGGGTGGCCGTGCGCGCTTATGGCGGCGCCCTGCTGTGCGAGCCTGGCCAGACGGTGCCGGAGCGCACTATTGCCGACAAGAGTGTGCTCAATACCCCGGTGAAACAGCGGATAGGTGCGCTGGCGGCGACCCTGGTGCCCTCCGGTTGTCGCCTTATCCTCGATTCGGGGACGACAACACTGGAGGTGGCGCGTCATCTGAAGGGACATCAGGAGATCCTGGTGATGACCAACGGTATGAATGTGGCGAATGAACTGCTCGAAGCAGAGGGGGTGGAGCTGCTGATGACGGGCGGACATCTGCGCCGCAAGTCGCTCTCCTTCTACGGTGCGCAAGCGGAGCAGTCCCTGCAAAACTACCACTTTGACATGCTGTTTCTCGGGGTGGATGGCATCGATCTGGAGCGCGGCGTCAGCACCCATCATGAGGACGAGGCGCGCCTTAACCGCTGCATGTGTCAGGTGGCCGAGCGGATTGTGGTGGTCACCGACTCCACCAAGTTTGGCCGGCGCAGTCTGCACAAGATCATCGATACCTTGCGTATTCACACCCTGATCACCGACGATGCCGTGCCTGCCGATATCCTTTCCGGCCTGCGCAATGCCGGTATCGAAGTGCTGTTGGTACCAGCCGATGGCAGCAAGGGGCAGGAGAAGCAGCGGCAATATAATCCAGTGCAATCAGCTATAAGCGGTTGATGACAAACGCGATAGACTGGGTTTCTCACTCACTGGACGAGCCTGTTATGTACCACCCCGATATCACCGAACTTGAACCTGTCGCCCGCGCGGCGGGAGCGGCCATCATGGCCATCTACAGCCAGCCCTTCGCGGTGGAGTACAAGAGCGACGAGAGCCCGCTGACCGCGGCTGACAAGGGGGCTCATGAGGTGATCGTTCAGGGGTTGGCACGGCTGACACCCGACATCCCTGTATTGTCCGAGGAGTCGGGGCCCGAGGTGATGGCGGCGCGCCACGGCTGGTCACGCTACTGGCTGGTGGATCCCCTCGATGGCACCAAGGAGTTTGTCTCCCGCAACGGCGAGTTCACCGTCAATATCGCGCTGATTGAAGAGGGGGCGCCGCGCTGGGGGCTGGTTTATGCGCCGGTGCTGGACAAGCTCTGGTATGGCGGCAAAGGAGTTGGCGCCTGGCGCATCGCCGATGGCAAGCGCGAGTCCATCCAGACCCGGGCTCATCGTGAAGGAGAGGCGTGGCGAGTGGTGGGCAGTCGCAACCACCTGTCGCAGGAGACCCTCGATTTCTTGGCTCCTTTTGGCGAGATCGAGCTGGTCTCCATGGGCAGCTCCCTCAAGTTCTGCATCATCGCCGAGGGGGGCGCCGAGCTCTATCCGCGCCTCGCTCCTACCTGCGAGTGGGATACTGGTGCGGCGCAGGCGGTGCTGGAGGGGGCGGGGGGCAGCGTCACCCAGCTCGATGGCTCATCCCTTGCCTACAACAAGCCCGATATCCTCAATCCCTGGTTTGTCGCCAGAGCGTGACCTTGTTGGTGCGCTGAGCATCGCGCAATAAAAAGAGGCCGGAGCGGGTTGTACATCCGTTCCGGCCTCTTTGTATTTGACGCAGTTTTAAAAGACTTTCTTGAACGGCTTGATGGTCACTTTGGCATAGACGCCAGCTACAGCATAGGGATCGGCATCGGCCCAGGCTTTGGCGTCAGCCAGCGAGGCAAACTCGGCGATGACGGTGCTGCCGGTAAAGCCTGCATCGGCCGGATCCTCGGCATCGATGGCCGGGTTTGGACCGGCGGTCAGCAGGCGCCCTTCATCCTGCAGGGCTTGCAGGCGAGCCAGATGGGCAGGGCGAACTTGCTTGCGCAGTGGCAGGCTATCGGGGACATCTTCGGAGTAGATGAGATACCACATGAGAGGATCCTTTTCTGATGAGGGTTATTTTTTGGGTTCGTCTTTTTGCTGGGACAACTGCTCGGCAGGGATGTGGCGATAGAGATAGACGCCGCTCAGCAGGGTAAAGACCAGCGTCATCCCCAGCAGGCCGAACACCTTGAAGTTGACCCACATCTCTTGCGGCAGGTTAAACGCCACATAGAGGTTGAGCAGGCCACAGACGGTAAAGAAGCCGACCCAGCCGAGATTGACCTTGTCCCAGACTGCATCGGGTGCCTGCAGCTCCTTGGCCAGCATCTGTTTGATCAGGTTCTTGCCAAAGCCGTAGCGGCTGATGAGCAGACCCAGTGCGAACAGTACGTTGATGACAGTCACTTTCCACTTGATGAAGGTGTCATCGTGGAAGAAAACCGTGAGGCCGCCAAAGAAGCCGACCAGCAGGAAGGTGAATAGTTGCATCTTCTCGACTTTGCGATAGCGGATCCAGCTGTAGGCGAGCTGCAGACCGGTGACCACCACCAGTGCGCCGGTAGCCATGTAGATGTCGTAGAACTTGTAGACCGCGAAGAAAACGATAAGTGGAATAAATTCAATAAATTGCTTCATTGTTGGCGCCTAGTCCTCAAAGATGGCCTGCAAATTTTGCCCAGTCTACCTGCATGGCGGACAACGGCAAATGAATAAGACCGCTCATTTTTACGCCGGTTCCGCGCTGTCGCCAAACAGTTGGCGTGCAATGGAGATCCCCAGTCGCAGCTGATCGGCCAGCAGGTCGCGGATATGGCGCTCTTCAATCAGAGGGTTGAGCAGCACGGCGCGCAGCAGGGTGAGCGGTTGGGCACCGTAGCGTACCACCGCTCGTTGGGTGCGGGAGACAAAGCTGTGCCCCTCGGCCCGCTGGGCTTTTTGCAGGGCTACGTTGAAGTCGTTGATCTGCGCATTGGCCGCTTCATCCAGCACCTTGCCCTGCAGATGGGGCGGGATGCAGCGATAGGAGAGCAGGTTCATCACCGGAGCAGACATCAGCTCGAAGGCGGGGTCGCTTTCGATGAGCTCGGCCATCAGTCTGGCTCGGTCGTAGTTGGCTTCGATAAGCTCGGCATAGCCTTGCTGGCCGAAGAGCTGGAAGGCGGCATCCAGATAGAGGGCGTTGGCCGGGCGGGTGCCCTCCAGGGTAAAGCGACCCTGATCGAACGAGGTGGCGCGAATGGCATAGGGCGCCTCCCGCTTGACCGCCATCATCAGGTCGGGCTGGCGGCAGAGCAGCATGCCGGTACCGAGCGGCACCAGAAGTTGCTTGTGACCATCCAGGGTGACGGTGTCGGCCTGCTCTATTCCGGCTAGCAGACCTTGATAGCGGGGGGAGAAGAGGGTCGGGCCACCCCAGGCAGCATCCACGTGGAAGTGGATCTGCTCTCGTTCGGCAATGGCCGCCAGCTCAGGCAGGGGATCGATGGAGCCAAAGTCGGTACTGCCTGCCACGCCGACCAATGCCAGTACTTTCAATTTCTGCTCTTTGCACTGGATCAGCGCCTGTTCCAGCGCAGCCAGACTGAGCCGGTTCTGCTCGTCGGTCTCGAGGCGCCAGACGCTGCGGGCGCCCAGTCCCAGCAGATCCATCCCCTTGTCGAAGGAGTAGTGCATCAGCCGGGAGCCCAGAATGACTGCACCGCGATAGCCTTGCTCATAGAGCGCGAACAGGTTGTCGCCGCAGGCGCGGTTGCGGGCCAGCCAGAGAGCTGTGACGTTGGCGATGGTGCCGCCGCTGGTCATGACGCCGAGGGCGGCATCCTTGGCATGCATCTGCTCGCCGTAGAAGGCATCGTCCCTGCCATAGATGAGGCGGTGCAGCTTGGCCAGCACCTCCCGCTCCAGAAAGCTGAGCAGGCGGGAGGACTCCATCTTCATCGGATTCTGGTTGAGCATCACCAGCAGGCGCGACAGCTCGGCGGTATAGGCCGGCAGGGGCGCCGTCATGTGGCCCATGTAGCGTGGCGAGGTGAGGTGCGAGGCGCCGGGTACCAGAGTAGCCAGCCGCGCCAGATACTCCTCGATAGGTTGGCCGACTGCAGGCATGCGGGATTGATCGAGCTGGTGGGTGAACAGGTCGCGCTGATAGGGGGCCTGACTGTCGTCGGAGTGGTGGAAGCTCTCCAGCAAGGTGTTCATCGCCTCGCCAAAGGCGGGATCCGCTTGTGCAAACAACTCAGTCAACTTCATCAGGTTCTCCAGACCAGGTCACCGGGTTAGGTGTCTATGCCGCTTGTCTCGGGCATCGGCGGCAGAGCATACACCAAAGGGGGGCGGGTGACAGCCACCCCATTTTTTAAGCGAACACTTGTACTCCGAAATGGTGCTGGGTAGAGTGAGCCACAGTTATTGTGGAGTCGATGTTATGAGTGGTGTGATGGATTACTCCCCCCGGGAGGAGCTGGCAAACCGGCTGAGTCACGGTGCGGGATTGTTGCTGGGGATTGTCGGGCTGGTGCTGTTGCTCATCAAGGGATGGGGACAGGGTACGCAGGCGCTGGTGAGCTACAGCCTCTATGGCGGCAGTTTGGTATTGCTCTATCTCGCCTCGACCCTCTATCACAGCATGGCGGAAGGGCGGGCCAGACGCTGGTGCAAGGTGTTTGATCACTGCGCCATCTATCTGCTGATTGCCGGCACCTATACCCCCTTCCTGCTGGTTGCACTCGACACGCCGCTGGCGAAGGGATTGATGGTGGTGATCTGGGCCCTGGCGCTGGCTGGCGTGGTGTTCAAGCTGGTATTTATCAACCGCTTCAAGAAGTTGTCGCTCTTTACCTACCTGATGCTGGGTTGGCTGTCGCTGGTGGTCATCTACCAGCTCTACATCCATCTGGCCGGTGAGGGGCTGTTGCTGCTCGGGCTTGGCGGCCTTATCTACAGTCTCGGGGTTATCTTCTATGTGGCCAAGCAGATCCCCTACAACCACGCTATCTGGCATCTCTTTGTGCTGGGTGGCAGCGTTTGTCACTTTATGGCCATTTACGGCTACGTCGCCTAACGTCTTGCAACTAGCCCTTAATTGGTATTTTTAGCGCGTAAAAGGATAAATTCGTGCGGTATCACACAGTTGGCGACTGAGTTTGCTGACAAGCTAGGGCCAGTTCAATTCGCAAAGGATGCACGAAATGAGTGAAATCGCGCTTTCCATCAGCATGTTGTCGCTGGTGGCAGTGCTGGGACTCTGGCTGGGAAACTGGCGAGTCTATGGCGTTGGCTTGGGGATAGGGGGGGTGCTGTTCGGCGGCATCATAGTGGGTCACTTTGCCGGTGTGTCAGAGCTGGCGCTCGATGAGCAAACACTTCATTTTATTCAAGAGTTTGGCCTGATCCTGTTTGTCTATACCATCGGCATTCAGGTCGGCCCCGGTTTTTTCTCGTCATTGCGCAGCTCCGGACTCAAGCTCAATGCTTTTGCTGCTTTGCTGGTTATCCTGGGGTGCATCGTTGCGGCGGCACTTCATCAACTGTTTGATGTGCCGCTACCGGTGATCCTCGGGGTCTTCTCCGGTGCCGTGACCAATACGCCATCCCTCGGTGCGGGTCAGCAGATCCTGGCGGAGCTGGGAGCTCCTCATGGGTCAACCGGGCTGATGGGGATGGGGTACGCAGTGGCCTATCCGTTCGGCATCTGCGGCATTTTGCTAACTATGTGGCTGGTCAGGGTCTTCTTTCGCATCAAGATTGACGATGAAGCTGCCCAATTCGAGCAACAGACCGGTAAAACCAAAGAGAGCCTGCAGACCATCAATATCGCGGTACGCAACCCAAACATGCATGGCCTGATGCTGAGCGAGATCCCGAGCCTCGACGAGTCTGATGTGATCTGCTCGCGCCTCAAGCGTGGCGACGAGCTGATGGTGCCGCGCCCTGATTCACGTATCGAGCTGGGCGACCTGCTCCACCTGGTTGGTGAGCGCCATGCCTTGCACAAGGTGTTGCTGGTGCTGGGAGAAGAGGTCGACACCTCCCTATCGACTCGCGGTACCGACCTGAGGGTGGAGCGGGTAGTGGTGACCAACGAGCAAGTGCTGGGCAAGAAGATCCGCGATCTTGACATCAAACAGCGTTATGACGTGGTGATCTCGCGCCTAAACCGGGCCGGTATCGAACTGGTGCCGACCAGCCAGACCAGCCTGCAGTTTGGTGACATCCTCAACCTGGTGGGGCGCCTCGATGCCATCGAAGCGGTGACCAATGTGGTCGGCAACGTGCAGCAAAAACTGCAACAGGTGCAGATGTTGCCGGTATTTATCGGGATCGGTCTTGGCGTGCTGCTTGGCTCCATCCCCTTCTATCTGCCGGGCTTCCCGGCCGCGCTCAAGCTCGGCTTGGCGGGTGGGCCGCTGGTGGTGGCGCTGATCCTGTCGCGGATCGGCAGCATCGGCAAGCTCTACTGGTTCATGCCCCCCAGTGCCAACCTGGCGCTGCGGGAGATCGGCATCGTGCTGTTTCTGGCGGTGGTCGGCTTCAAGTCGGGGGCGGGTTTCGTTGATACCCTGATCAACGGTGATGGCCCCTCCTGGATGCTCTATGGGGCAGCCATTACCCTGATCCCCTTGCTGGTGGTCGGGGTGCTGGCACGTCTCTATGGCAAGATGAACTATCTGACCCTGTGCGGCTTGCTGGCCGGCTCCATGACAGATCCTCCCGCGCTGGCCTTTGCCAACGCCATGCACCCGACCAGTGGTGCCAGTGCGCTCTCCTATGCCACTGTCTACCCGCTGGTGATGTTCTTGCGGATCATCTCGCCGCAACTGCTGGCCATCATCCTCTGGGCCGGTGCATAGGGTTAAACCGGACAGGAGTATGCCTTGTCATGCTCCTGTCATGATAATGTATTGATAATTTTAGTTTTTATTTTTCGGTAATCCCCTCGCCACCCTTCAGCCTGGCTGAACGGTCCAGCCTCAAATCAGTCTATTCTTTCGAATTTTCGAACTGGTTATTTGCTCTCTCTCTGTGCAGAGTAGGCTGTGGCTTTTTGCATGCAAATCAGGATTCAGGAGAGAACATGATTACCAATTCCGTTACTCTGGAACAGGGCGTAACCGTCACCCAGCTCAAAGGTCAAGTTTATCAGGTGGCTGCAGATGGTAGCCGCAAGTTGCTGGTGGAAGGGGATGTGCTGCCGAAAGGGGCGGTGATCATGTCGCCGGATGGCGCCAGTTTCATGGGCGGCGGACACGCTTTCAATGTGCAACCGGCCAGCGAACAGAGTGAGCCTGCCGAAGAGGAAGATGCTCCTCAGCTGGCGCAAAACAGTGCCGCAGGCACACCCGATGATATCAGTGCCCTGCAAGAAGCCATTTTGGGTGGCGCTGACCCGACTCGGGCCTTTGAAGCCTCCGCCGCAGGCGGTGCACCTGCTGCCGGTGGTGGCGGGGTTGGTGGTGTCGCCGGAGCCAGTGGCAACGGCGGTTTTGTCACCATCGACCGTACCGGCTCCGCAACCATTGCCGAAGCGACCTTCGATACCACCTACAACACCAATGGCGAGCCACCGCTTGGTGCTGCTGGCGAGGATGAAGTATTTGACCTGACTCCACCCACCATTTCCGTTGTTGCGCCAGATAACACTAATGACACCACACCGACCCTGACCGGAACCACGGATGCACCTGCTGGCAGCACGGTGACCCTGGTGGTGACCGATGTCAACGGCAATCAGCAGACCCTGACCGCTATTGTCACCCCCAGCGGTACCTTCACCGTGGATGTGGTCACCCCATTGGCCGAGGGTTCTTATACCGTCACCGCCACAGTGACCGATCCTGCGGGGAATGCCGGCAGTGCAACTGATGATGGCAGTGTGGATGCAACCGCTCCAGTGATTACTGTTGATGCACCTGACAATACCAATGACACCACCCCGACCATCACGGGTACTACGGATGCACCTGCTGGCAGCACGGTCACTCTGGTCGTGACCGATGCCAATGGTAACCAGCAAAATTTGACCGCCACGGTACAACCTGGTGGCAGCTACAGCGTAGATGTCACTACTCCGCTGGCCGAAGGCAGCTATAAGGTGACGGCCAGCATCACCGATCCGGCCGGCAACACAGGTACCTCTACCGACGATGGTAGTGTTGATAGCAAGGCCCCTGACCTGGCCATCACCCTGGATGCCGACATCACCGCCGACGACGTCATCAACGCCGCCGAAGCGGGTCAGCAGATCCCGGTCAGCGGCACCGTGACGGGCGAGTTCAAGGCAGGGGACATCGTCACCCTGACCGTCAACGGTAAATCGTTCACCGGTCCTGTGGATGCCGATGGCCGCTTCACCATCCTGGTGGCGGGCAGCGACCTGGCGACCGATGGCGACCGCACCATCGATGCCAGCGTGACCAGCACCGACGTGGCGGGCAACAGCGCCACTGCGACCGACAAGGAAGGCTATCAGGTGGATACTGACCTGCCGAGCATTGATTTGTCGGCAATTGGCGATGGCAACCTGTCGGTGGCGGAAGCCAAGGCGGTCGAGCTCAAGGGCACGACCAGCAACGTGGAAGATGGCCAGAAAGTCACCCTGACTGTGACCGACGTGAACGGCAAGTCAGTGACCTTCATCGCGACCGTGAGCGGCGGCAAGTTCAGCACCACCGTAGACCTGGGGGCCAGTGGCCTGGCGGATGGCAAGTTCACCGTGAAGGCGGACGTGACCGACCAGGCGGGCAACCCGGCGAGCGACAAGGAAGAGGCGATCCTGGACAGCGACAACGCTGACCTGCCGAGCATCGACCTGGCGGCGATTGGCGATGGCAACCTGTCGGTGGCGGAAGCCAAGGCGGTTGAGCTCAAGGGCACGACCAGCAACGTGGAAGATGGTCAGAAGGTCACCCTGACTGTGACCGACGTGAACGGCAAGTCAGTGACCTTCATCGCGACCGTGACCGGCGGCAAGTTCAGCACCACCGTAGACCTGGGGGCCAGCGGCCTGGCGGATGGCAAGTTCACCGTCAAGGCGGACGTGACCGACCAGGCGGGCAACCCGGCGACCGACAGCGAGAATGCGATCCTGGACAGCGACAACGCTGACCTGCCGAGCATCGACCTGGCGGCGATTGGCGATGGCAACCTGTCGGTGGCGGAAGCCAAGGCGGTTGAGCTCAAGGGCACGACCAGCAACGTGGAAGATGGTCAGAAAGTCACCCTGACCGTGACCGACGTGAACGGCAAGTCGGTGACCTTCGAGGCGACCGTGAGCGGCGGCAAGTTCAGCACCACCGTAGACCTGGGGGCCAGTGGCCTGGCGGATGGCAAGTTCACCGTGAAGGCGGACGTGACCGACCAGGCGGGCAACCCGGCGACCGACAGCGAGAATGCGATCCTGGACAGCGACAACGCTGACCTGCCGAGCATCGACCTGGCGGCGATTGGCGATGGCAACCTGTCGGTGGCGGAAGCCAAGGCGGTTGAGCTCAAGGGCACGACCAGCAACGTGGAAGATGGTCAGAAAGTCACCCTGACCGTGACCGACGTGAACGGCAAGTCAGTGACCTTCATCGCGACCGTGACCGGCGGCAAGTTCAGCACCACCGTAGACCTGGGGGCCAGTGGCCTGGCGGATGGCAAGTTCACCGTGAAGGCGGACGTGACCGACCAGGCGGGCAACCCGGCGAGCGACAAGGAAGAGGCGATCCTGGACAGCGACAACGCTGACCTGCCGAGCATCGATCTGGCGGCGATTGGCGATGGCAACCTGTCGGTGGATGAAGCCAAGGCGGTCGAGCTCAAGGGCACGACCAGCAACGTGGAAGATGGTCAGAAAGTCACCCTGACCGTGACCGACGTGAACGGCAAGTCAGTGACCTTCATCGCGACCGTGACCGGCGGCAAGTTCAGCACCACCGTAGACCTGGGGGCCAGCGGCCTGGCGGATGGCAAGTTCACCGTCAAGGCGGACGTGACTGACCAGGCGGGCAACCCGGCGACCGACAGCGAGAATGCGATCCTGGACAGCGACAACGCTGACCTGCCGAGCATCGACCTGGCGGCGATTGGCGATGGCAACCTGTCGGTGGCGGAAGCCAAGGCGGTTGAGCTCAAGGGCACGACCAGCAACGTGGAAGATGGTCAGAAAGTCACCCTGACCGTGACCGACGTGAACGGCAAGTCGGTGAGCTTCGAGGCGACCGTGACCGGCGGCAAGTTCAGCACCACCGTAGACCTGGGGGCCAGCGGCCTGGCGGATGGCAAGTTCACCGTCAAGGCGGACGTGACTGACCAGGCGGGCAACCCGGCGACCGACAGCGAGAACGCGATCCTGGACAGCGACAACGCTGACCTGCCGGGCATCGACCTGGCGGCAATTGGCGATGGCAACCTGTCGGTGGCGGAAGCCAAGGCGGTTGAGCTCAAGGGCACGACCAGCAACGTGGAAGATGGTCAGAAGGTCACCCTGACTGTGACCGACGTGAACGGCAAGTCGGTGACCTTCGAGGCGACCGTGAGCGGCGGCAAGTTCAGCACCACCGTGGACCTGGGGGCCAGCGGCCTGGCGGATGGCAAGTTCACCGTCAAGGCGGACGTGACCGACCAGGCGGGCAACCCGGCGAGCGACAGCGAGAATGCGATCCTGG
Source organism: Aeromonas sp. FDAARGOS 1405 (assembly GCF_019048265.1). Classification (NCBI taxonomy): domain Bacteria; kingdom Pseudomonadati; phylum Pseudomonadota; class Gammaproteobacteria; order Aeromonadales; family Aeromonadaceae; genus Aeromonas; species Aeromonas sp. FDAARGOS 1405. The sequence continues at coordinate 2,230,134 of NZ_CP077311.1, forward strand.
ACAGCGACAGCGCTGACCTGCCGAGCATTGATTTGTCGGCAATTGGCGATGGCAACCTGTCGGTGGCGGAAGCCAAGGCGGTTGAGCTCAAGGGCACGACCAGCAACGTGGAAGATGGCCAGAAGGTCACCCTGACTGTGACCGACGTGAACGGCAAGTCAGTGACCTTCATCGCGACCGTGAGCGGCGGCAAGTTCAGCACCACCGTAGACCTGGGGGCCAGTGGCCTGGCGGATGGCAAGTTCACCGTGAAGGCGGACGTGACCGACCAGGCGGGCAACCCGGCGAGCGACAAGGAAGAGGCGATCCTGGACAGCGACAACGCTGACCTGCCGAGCATCGACCTGGCGGCGATTGGCGATGGCAACCTGTCGGTGGCGGAAGCCAAGGCGGTCGAGCTCAAGGGCACGACCAGCAACGTGGAAGATGGCCAGCAAGTCACCCTGACTGTGACCGACGTGAACGGCAAGTCGGTGACCTTCGAGGCGACCGTGAGCGGCGGCAAGTTCAGCACCACCGTAGACCTGGGGGCCAGTGGCCTGGCGGATGGCAAGTTCACCGTGAAGGCGGACGTGACCGACCAGGCGGGCAACCCGGCGAGCGACAAGGAAGAGGCGATCCTGGACAGCGACAACGCTGACCTGCCGAGCATCGACCTGGCGGCGATTGGCGATGGCAACCTGTCGGTGGCGGAAGCCAAGGCGGTTGAGCTCAAGGGCACGACCAGCAACGTGGAAGATGGTCAGAAGGTCACCCTGACTGTGACCGACGTGAACGGCAAGTCAGTGACCTTCATCGCGACCGTGACCGGCGGCAAGTTCAGCACCACCGTAGACCTGGGGGCCAGCGGCCTGGCGGATGGCAAGTTCACCGTCAAGGCGGACGTGACCGACCAGGCGGGCAACCCGGCGACCGACAGCGAGAATGCGATCCTGGACAGCGACAACGCTGACCTGCCGAGCATCGACCTGGCGGCGATTGGCGATGGCAACCTGTCGGTGGCGGAAGCCAAGGCGGTCGAGCTCAAGGGCACGACCAGCAACGTGGAAGATGGTCAGAAAGTCACCCTGACCGTGACCGACGTGAACGGCAAGTCGGTGACCTTCGAGGCGACCGTGAGCGGCGGCAAGTTCAGCACCACCGTAGACCTGGGGGCCAGTGGCCTGGCGGATGGCAAGTTCACCGTGAAGGCGGACGTGACCGACCAGGCGGGCAACCCGGCGACCGACAGCGAGAATGCGATCCTGGACAGCGACAACGCTGACCTGCCGAGCATCGACCTGGCGGCGATTGGCGATGGCAACCTGTCGGTGGCGGAAGCCAAGGCGGTTGAGCTCAAGGGCACGACCAGCAACGTGGAAGATGGTCAGAAAGTCACCCTGACCGTGACCGACGTGAACGGCAAGTCAGTGACCTTCATCGCGACCGTGACCGGCGGCAAGTTCAGCACCACCGTAGACCTGGGGGCCAGTGGCCTGGCGGATGGCAAGTTCACCGTGAAGGCGGACGTGACCGACCAGGCGGGCAACCCGGCGAGCGACAAGGAAGAGGCGATCCTGGACAGCGACAACGCTGACCTGCCGAGCATCGACCTAGCGGCAATTGGCGATGGCAACCTGTCGGTGGCGGAAGCCAAGGCGGTCGAGCTCAAGGGCACGACCAGCAACGTGGAAGATGGCCAGAAAGTCACCCTGACCGTGACCGACGTGAACGGCAAGTCAGTGACCTTCATCGCGACCGTGACCGGCGGCAAGTTCAGCACCACCGTAGACCTGGGGGCCAGTGGCCTGGCGGATGGCAAGTTCACCGTCAAGGCGGACGTGACCGACCAGGCGGGCAACCCGGCGAGCGACAAGGAAGAGGCGATCCTGGACAGCGACAACGCTGACCTGCCGAGCATCGACCTGGCGGCGATTGGCGATGGCAACCTGTCGGTGGATGAAGCCAAGGCGGTTGAGCTCAAGGGCACGACCAGCAACGTGGAAGATGGTCAGAAAGTCACCCTGACCGTGACCGACGTGAACGGCAAGTCAGTGACCTTCATCGCGACCGTGAGCGGCGGCAAGTTCAGCACCACCGTGGACCTGGGGGCCAGCGGCCTGGCGGATGGCAAGTTCACCGTCAAGGCGGACGTGACTGACCAGGCGGGCAACCCGGCGACCGACAGCGAGAATGCGATCCTGGACAGCGACAGCGCTGACCTGCCGAGCATCGACCTGGCGGCAATTGGCGATGGCAACCTGTCGGTGGCGGAAGCCAAGGCGGTTGAGCTCAAGGGCACGACCAGCAACGTGGAAGATGGCCAGAAGGTCACCCTGACCGTGACCGACGTGAACGGCAAGTCGGTGACCTTCGAGGCGACCGTGAGCGGCGGCAAGTTCAGCACCACCGTGGACCTGGGGGCCAGCGGCCTGGCGGATGGCAAGTTCACCGTCAAGGCGGACGTGACCGACCAGGCGGGCAACCCGGCGACCGACAGCGAGAACGCGATCCTGGACAGCGACAACGCTGACCTGCCGGGCATCGACCTGGCGGCAATTGGCGATGGCAACCTGTCGGTGGCGGAAGCCAAGGCGGTTGAGCTCAAGGGCACGACCAGCAACGTGGAAGATGGTCAGAAAGTCACCCTGACCGTGACCGACGTGAACGGCAAGTCAGTGACCTTCATCGCGACCGTGACCGGCGGCAAGTTCAGCACCACCGTAGACCTGGGGGCCAGCGGCCTGGCGGATGGCAAGTTCACCGTCAAGGCGGACGTGACTGACCAGGCGGGCAACCCGGCGACCGACAGCGAGAATGCGATCCTGGACAGCGACAACGCTGACCTGCCGAGCATCGACCTGGCGGCGATTGGCGATGGCAACCTGTCGGTGGCGGAAGCCAAGGCGGTTGAGCTCAAGGGCACGACCAGCAACGTGGAAGATGGTCAGAAAGTCACCCTGACCGTGACCGACGTGAACGGCAAGTCGGTGAGCTTCGAGGCGACCGTGACCGGCGGCAAGTTCAGCACCACCGTAGACCTGGGGGCCAGCGGCCTGGCGGATGGCAAGTTCACCGTCAAGGCGGACGTGACTGACCAGGCGGGCAACCCGGCGACCGACAGCGAGAACGCGATCCTGGACAGCGACAACGCTGACCTGCCGGGCATCGACCTGGCGGCAATTGGCGATGGCAACCTGTCGGTGGCGGAAGCCAAGGCGGTTGAGCTCAAGGGCACGACCAGCAACGTGGAAGATGGTCAGAAAGTCACCCTGACCGTGACCGACGTGAACGGCAAGTCGGTGAGCTTCGAGGCGACCGTGAGCGGCGGCAAGTTCAGCACCACCGTAGACCTGGGGGCCAGCGGCCTGGCGGATGGCAAGTTCACCGTCAAGGCGGACGTGACCGACCAGGCGGGCAACCCGGCGACCGACAGCGAGAATGCGATCCTGGACAGCGACAACGCTGACCTGCCGAGCATTGATTTGTCGGCAATTGGCGATGGCAACCTGTCGGTGGCGGAAGCCAAGGCGGTCGAGCTCAAGGGCACGACCAGCAACGTGGAAGATGGCCAGAAAGTCACCCTGACCGTGACCGACGTGAACGGCAAGTCAGTGACCTTCATCGCGACCGTGAGCGGCGGCAAGTTCAGCACCACCGTAGACCTGGGGGCCAGTGGCCTGGCGGATGGCAAGTTCACCGTGAAGGCGGACGTGACCGACCAGGCGGGCAACCCGGCGAGCGACAAGGAAGAGGCGATCCTGGACAGCGACAACGCTGACCTGCCGGGCATCGACCTGGCGGCGATTGGCGATGGCAACCTGTCGGTGGCGGAAGCCAAGGCGGTCGAGCTCAAGGGCACGACCAGCAACGTGGAAGATGGCCAGAAAGTCACCCTGACCGTGACCGACGTGAACGGCAAGTCAGTGACCTTCATCGCGACCGTGACCGGCGGCAAGTTCAGCACCACCGTAGACCTGGGGGCCAGCGGCCTGGCGGATGGCAAGTTCACCGTCAAGGCGGACGTGACCGACCAGGCGGGCAACCCGGCGACCGACAGCGAGAATGCGATCCTGGACAGCGACAACGCTGACCTGCCGAGCATCGACCTGGCGGCGATTGGCGATGGCAACCTGTCGGTGGCGGAAGCCAAGGCGGTTGAGCTCAAGGGCACGACCAGCAACGTGGAAGATGGTCAGAAGGTCACCCTGACTGTGACCGACGTGAACGGCAAGTCGGTGACCTTCGAGGCGACCGTGACCGGCGGCAAGTTCAGCACCACCGTAGACCTGGGGGCCAGCGGCCTGGCGGATGGCAAGTTCACCGTCAAGGCGGACGTGACCGACCAGGCGGGCAACCCGGCGAGCGACAAGGAAGAGGCGATCCTGGACAGCGACAACGCTGACCTGCCGAGCATCGACCTGGCGGCGATTGGCGATGGCAACCTGTCGGTGGCGGAAGCCAAGGCGGTCGAGCTCAAGGGCACGACCAGCAACGTGGAAGATGGCCAGAAAGTCACCCTGACCGTGACCGACGTGAACGGCAAGTCAGTGACCTTCATCGCGACCGTGACCGGCGGCAAGTTCAGCACCACCGTGGACCTGGGGGCCAGCGGCCTGGCGGATGGCAAGTTCACCGTCAAGGCGGACGTGACCGACCAGGCGGGCAACCCGGCGAGCGACAGCGAGAATGCGATCCTGGACAGCGACAGCGCTGACCTGCCGAGCATTGATTTGTCGGCAATTGGCGATGGCAACCTGTCGGTGGCGGAAGCCAAGGCGGTTGAGCTCAAGGGCACGACCAGCAACGTGGAAGATGGTCAGAAAGTCACCCTGACCGTGACCGACGTGAACGGCAAGTCGGTGACCTTCATCGCGACCGTGACCGGCGGCAAGTTCAGCACCACCGTGGACCTGGGGGCCAGCGGCCTGGCGGATGGCAAGTTCACCGTCAAGGCGGACGTGACCGACCAGGCGGGCAACCCGGCGAGCGACAAGGAAGAGGCGATCCTGGACAGCGACAACGCTGACCTGCCGGGCATCGACCTGGCGGCAATTGGCGATGGCAACCTGTCGGTGGCGGAAGCCAAGGCGGTTGAGCTCAAGGGCACGACCAGCAACGTGGAAGATGGCCAGAAGGTCACCCTGACCGTGACCGACGTGAACGGCAAGTCAGTGACCTTCATCGCGACCGTGACCGGCGGCAAGTTCAGCACCACCGTAGACCTGGGGGCCAGTGGCCTGGCGGATGGCAAGTTCACCGTGAAGGCGGACGTGACCGACCAGGCGGGCAACCCGGCGAGCGACAAGGAAGAGGCGATCCTGGACAGCGACAACGCTGACCTGCCGAGCATTGATTTGTCGGCGATTGGCGATGGCAACCTGTCGGTGGATGAAGCCAAGGCGGTCGAGCTCAAGGGCACGACCAGCAACGTGGAAGATGGCCAGAAAGTCACCCTGACCGTGACCGACGTGAACGGCAAGTCAGTGACCTTCATCGCGACCGTGACCGGCGGCAAGTTCAGCACCACCGTAGACCTGGGGGCCAGCGGCCTGGCGGATGGCAAGTTCACCGTCAAGGCGGACGTGACCGACCAGGCGGGCAACCCGGCGACCGACAGCGAGAATGCGATCCTGGACAGCGACAACGCTGACCTGCCGAGCATCGACCTGGCGGCGATTGGCGATGGCAACCTGTCGGTGGCGGAAGCCAAGGCGGTTGAGCTCAAGGGCACGACCAGCAACGTGGAAGATGGTCAGAAGGTCACCCTGACTGTGACCGACGTGAACGGCAAGTCGGTGACCTTCGAGGCGACCGTGACCGGCGGCAAGTTCAGCACCACCGTAGACCTGGGGGCCAGCGGCCTGGCGGATGGCAAGTTCACCGTCAAGGCGGACGTGACCGACCAGGCGGGCAACCCGGCGAGCGACAAGGAAGAGGCGATCCTGGACAGCGACAACGCTGACCTGCCGAGCATCGACCTGGCGGCGATTGGCGATGGCAACCTGTCGGTGGCGGAAGCCAAGGCGGTCGAGCTCAAGGGCACGACCAGCAACGTGGAAGATGGCCAGAAAGTCACCCTGACCGTGACCGACGTGAACGGCAAGTCAGTGACCTTCATCGCGACCGTGAGCGGCGGCAAGTTCAGCACCACCGTAGACCTGGGGGCCAGTGGCCTGGCGGATGGCAAGTTCACCGTCAAGGCGGACGTGACCGACCAGGCGGGCAACCCGGCGAGCGACAAGGAAGAGGCGATCCTGGACAGCGACAGCGCTGACCTGCCGAGCATCGACCTGGCGGCAATTGGCGATGGCAACCTGTCGGTGGATGAAGCCAAGGCGGTCGAGCTCAAGGGCACGACCAGCAACGTGGAAGATGGTCAGAAGGTCACCCTGACTGTGACCGACGTGAACGGCAAGTCGGTGACCTTCGAGGCGACCGTGAGCGGCGGCAAGTTCAGCACCACCGTGGACCTGGGGGCCAGCGGCCTGGCGGATGGCAAGTTCACCGTCAAGGCGGACGTGACCGACCAGGCGGGCAACCCGGCGACCGACAGCGAGAATGCGATCCTGGACAGCGACAACGCTGACCTGCCGGGCATCGACCTGGCGGCAATTGGCGATGGCAACCTGTCGGTGGATGAAGCCAAGGCGGTTGAGCTCAAGGGCACGACCAGCAACGTGGAAGATGGTCAGAAAGTCACCCTGACCGTGACCGACGTGAACGGCAAGTCAGTGACCTTCATCGCGACCGTGACCGGCGGCAAGTTCAGCACCACCGTGGACCTGGGGGCCAGCGGCCTGGCGGATGGCAAGTTCACCGTCAAGGCGGACGTGACTGACCAGGCGGGCAACCCGGCGACCGACAGCGAGAATGCGATCCTGGACAGCGACAGCGCTGACCTGCCGAGCATCGACCTGGCGGCAATTGGCGATGGCAACCTGTCGGTGGCGGAAGCCAAGGCGGTTGAGCTCAAGGGCACGACCAGCAACGTGGAAGATGGCCAGAAGGTCACCCTGACCGTGACCGACGTGAACGGCAAGTCGGTGACCTTCGAGGCGACCGTGAGCGGCGGCAAGTTCAGCACCACCGTGGACCTGGGGGCCAGCGGCCTGGCGGATGGCAAGTTCACCGTCAAGGCGGACGTGACCGACCAGGCGGGCAACCCGGCGACCGACAGCGAGAACGCGATCCTGGACAGCGACAACGCTGACCTGCCGGGCATCGACCTGGCGGCAATTGGCGATGGCAACCTGTCGGTGGCGGAAGCCAAGGCGGTTGAGCTCAAGGGCACGACCAGCAACGTGGAAGATGGTCAGAAAGTCACCCTGACCGTGACCGACGTGAACGGCAAGTCAGTGACCTTCATCGCGACCGTGACCGGCGGCAAGTTCAGCACCACCGTGGACCTGGGGGCCAGCGGCCTGGCGGATGGCAAGTTCACCGTCAAGGCGGACGTGACCGACCAGGCGGGTAACCCGGCGACCGACAGCGAGAATGCGATCCTGGACAGCGACAGCGCTGACCTGCCGAGCATTGATTTGTCGGCGATTGGCGATGGCAACCTGTCGGTGGCGGAAGCCAAGGCGGTCGAGCTCAAGGGCACGACCAGCAACGTGGAAGATGGCCAGCAAGTCACCCTGACTGTGACCGACGTGAACGGCAAGTCGGTGACCTTCGAGGCGACCGTGAGCGGCGGCAAGTTCAGCACCACCGTAGACCTGGGGGCCAGTGGCCTGGCGGATGGCAAGTTCACCGTGAAGGCGGACGTGACCGACCAGGCGGGCAACCCGGCGAGCGACAAGGAAGAGGCGATCCTGGACAGCGACAACGCTGACCTGCCGAGCATCGACCTGGCGGCGATTGGCGATGGCAACCTGTCGGTGGCGGAAGCCAAGGCGGTTGAGCTCAAGGGCACGACCAGCAACGTGGAAGATGGTCAGAAAGTCACCCTGACCGTGACCGACGTGAACGGCAAGTCAGTGACCTTCATCGCGACCGTGACCGGCGGCAAGTTCAGCACCACCGTGGACCTGGGGGCCAGCGGCCTGGCGGATGGCAAGTTCACCGTCAAGGCGGACGTGACCGACCAGGCGGGCAACCCGGCGAGCGACAGCGAGAATGCGATCCTGGACAGCGACAGCGCTGACCTGCCGAGCATTGATTTGTCGGCAATTGGCGATGGCAACCTGTCGGTGGCGGAAGCCAAGGCGGTTGAGCTCAAGGGCACGACCAGCAACGTGGAAGATGGTCAGAAAGTCACCCTGACCGTGACCGACGTGAACGGCAAGTCGGTGACCTTCATCGCGACCGTGACCGGCGGCAAGTTCAGCACCACCGTGGACCTGGGGGCCAGCGGCCTGGCGGATGGCAAGTTCACCGTCAAGGCGGACGTGACCGACCAGGCGGGCAACCCGGCGAGCGACAAGGAAGAGGCGATCCTGGACAGCGACAACGCTGACCTGCCGGGCATCGACCTGGCGGCAATTGGCGATGGCAACCTGTCGGTGGCGGAAGCCAAGGCGGTTGAGCTCAAGGGCACGACCAGCAACGTGGAAGATGGCCAGAAGGTCACCCTGACCGTGACCGACGTGAACGGCAAGTCAGTGACCTTCATCGCGACCGTGACCGGCGGCAAGTTCAGCACCACCGTGGACCTGGGGGCCAGCGGCCTGGCGGATGGCAAGTTCACCGTGAAGGCGGACGTGACCGACCAGGCGGGCAACCCGGCGACCGACAGCGAGAATGCGATCCTGGACAGCGTAGCTTCCTCAGCACCGACCGTGACCATCGTTGATGACACCAATAATGACCAAATGCTGACCAAGGCCGAGATTGGCAATGATCAGATCCAGGTTCGGGCAGAGGTCAATCATGCTGACTTGGTTGCGGGTGGCAAGGTGACGCTGACTATCAACAATGGCGGGGTGAACAGCACTGTCCAATTGACGCTCAAGGCCGATGGCACCCTGCTGGCAAGCAATGGCAAGAGCTACGGCTATCAGAACGGCACCATCAGCTGGACGGAAACGACCCCGGCCAACGGCAAGTCGTTGACGGTGACGGCAACCCAGACTGACAAGGCGGGCAACGTCTCACTGCCGGGCAGCGACAACGCGCAGATCCTGAATGAAGCGCCGGAGACTGTGAATAAACAGGCAAACGGTCAGGAAGATGCCGCCAGCATCGCCATTCCGACCCTCAGTGGCAGCGACATTGATGGCAACGTGGTGAGTTTCACCATCAAGAGCCTGCCTGCCAACGGCATCCTCTATCTGAACGGGGTGGCGGTGACCGTGGATCAGAGCATTGCGGTGGCGGACGCCGGCAAGCTCACCTTCACTCCGAATGCGAACTGGAATGGCAACACCAGCTTCAACTATGCGGCGGTAGACAACGACGGCGCCGTGGATGCGAGTCCCGCAACCGTGACCATCAAGGTGGATGCGGTCAACGATCTGCCGACACTGAGCATCTCCAACGGGGTTGTCGTCTCTGAAGAGGGGTTGGCAAACGGCATTGCCGACACGGTCGGCAACCCGGATACCACCAATGCCATCAAGGCGTCGGGTACCCTCTCGGTGGGCGACATCGACAGCAGCACACTCAACATTTCCCTGAATGGACCGGCCGGGCTGACGTCCGGTGGGGCCAAGGTCCAGTGGAGCTGGGATGCGGGCAGCAAGACGCTGGTTGGCTACACAGGAGTGATTGGCGGCGCCGATTACAAGGCGGTGGTCGAGGTCAAGCTGACGGCACCCAATGCCAGCGGCAAGGGAGAGTGGACCTATGACGTGACCCTCAAAGGCCCCCTCGACCACGGGGATACGACCTCGGAAGACAAGCTGTCGTTCCAGCTGGATGTGGAGGTCTCCGATGGCAGCGGTGTCACCAAGGGCAAGCTGGATGTCAGCGTCGAGGACGACTCCCCCATTGCCGGCAACAGCGATGCCGTTTCCGTGGTGAAGACCGATATTCCGAACGTGCTGACCGGGCTCTTCGACCTGACCAAGTACAGTGGCAACCAGAGCATCCTGAACATGGCGGGCTTTACCATCAGCGCCCTGGGCTTCAAGTCGGCAACCGATTCCTCACTGGTAACGGCGGATGTCAATGGCTCCAGCTCGGGGCTGGGGGTGGCCAGCGGTGCTGCGCCTTACCACAACCTCGCCAACGAGATTGACTTCCGTCACTTTGCCGACGGGTCGTCCGCCTCCGAGCAGTTGATCGTCAGGCTGGATGCAGGCAAGGTTGCCTACGGCGCCAACATCAAGTTCAGCAAGATGTTTGGCGGCGAGCTCGAGAGCGGGGTCGTGGAGTTCTATCGCGGTGGTGTACTGATCAGTACCCTGGTATTCAACTCCAACGCATCGGGTGGGGAGTTCAACCAGAACTTCCAGGTGCAGCAGGGCGGCTTTGATACCATGGTGATCAAGGCGACCAACAACGGCAACACCAATACCTCCGACAACAGCGACTTCACCGTACAGAGCATCGAGTTCCTCGGTTCCAACACGGCGCAGGCAATCGCCTATGGTTCCGGCACCGTGACCCCGCAGTGGGGGGCGGACGGCAAGGGCTCCATCGGGCTGGTAATGGACCCGGCAACCTTCGAAAATGGTCTGCGAACGGCTTCCGGTTCTGCCATCGCCATCACCGCCAGCGGCGCCAATACCCTGGTCGGGAAGGATGCGGACGGCAACCTTGTCTTCAAGCTGGAGTTTACGCCGGCCACAGGCAAGTGGGAGTTCTTCCAGTATCAGCGTATGTCCAAACCTCTGGGTGATGGTGACATCGACTTCCAGATCCGGGTGGTGGATGGTGACGGCGACGCCAGCATTGGCTCCTTTGCAACCAAGCCTCTCTTCACGCCGCTGGTTCAGGGAGTCTCCAGCGAGAGCGTAACCGAAGGGGGCAATCTGCTGCACAAAGTCACCCTGTCAGATGCGACCCAGGAAGCGACTGAATACGATTTCGCCATTCGTGGTTCGGGCAACAACCCCGCCTCCAACCAGGATTGGGGCAATGCCCAGTTCAGCAATGGTGTGACCTATAACAGCACTACCGGCAAGATCACAGTACCAGCCGGCGTGTCGGACTTCACTGTGACCATCCCGACGGTGAACGATCGCTTGGTCGAAACGAACGAGACCCTCTCGGTGACCATCGGTGGGCAGAGCGGGACCGGCACCATAGTGGACAACGATCGGGCGCCGGTGACCACGGGTGGCTACAGTGCCGGCAAGGAGGACACGCCACTGGTGCTGAAGTGGGCCCAGTTTGGTGCCAGCGATGATCAGGCCGCTTCTGACCTGAGCGTGCAGATCAACACCCTGCCGCTGAGCGGCAAGCTGGAATACCTGAACGCTGCTGGCCAGTGGATTGCGGTGAAGGTGGGGGATCTTGTCTCCTACGCCGATATCGACAGCGGCCATCTGCGCTTTGTGCCTAGCCTCAATGAATCCAGCAGCAATGCCCTCAATGGTGGCGGTACGACGACGGGCAACCAGCAAGGGGACTACGCCACTCTGGGTTACCAGATCAGCGATGGTGCCAACCTGAGTAACTCAGGCAAGCTGGTGATCGATATCACAGCGGTCGCGGACAAGCCGGTGGTCGACATCAGCCTGACGGGCAACGGCGTCCCGCTTTATACCCAGTACCCGTCGTCCGGCATCTCCACCGGGGCGTTCCAGAGCGGCAACTTCAACAAGGGCAACTTTGGCATCACCAATAGTCTGACCGACAGCACCACCAGTCAGGATCAAGTGGTGGGTGGCAACGGCAATGACTACATCGTCAGCGTTAAGGGCGGCGGCGATTACTTCGTCGGCGGTGCTGGCAATGACGTGCTGGTCGGTGGTAACTCCACCTCAGGTGACACCCTCGACGGCGGTACCGGCAACGATATCCTGGTGGCCGGACTGGGTGGCGACACCCTGTTTGGCGGTGCCGGTACCGACCTGGCCGTACTGATGGGCTCGCGTGCCAACTATGTCATCGAGCGCAGAAGTGATGGCGGCTTCAACTTCCTGGTGAAGGAGAACGGCGTCACCATCAGCAAGTCGCTCTACGACATCGAGCTGGTGCAGTTTGATGACGGTATCTACCAGTTCAACCAGACCGACGGCACCCTGACGGCGGTACAGCCGAGCGTGGTGGATTACCCGCTCGAGATCACTGCTTCCCTGACCGACCGGGATGGTAGCGAGCAGTTCGACAGCCTGGTGCTGACCGGCATGCCGACGGGGTCGACCCTCTATCAGGGCTCCACCGCGCTCGGTACCGTGGGGGCCAATGGCACGCTGACGCTGAGCGGTCTGTGGAACCAGAGTGCACTGGACATCAAACTGACCGGTCTGACCCTGCGGGTGCCGGGCAGCAGTGCCGGCCAGTTCGACCTCAAGGTTGAAGCCATCGCCAAGGAAGTGGCGACCGATCAGACCAGCAGCGCATCGGATCAGGACTCGATCCGCATGAGCTACTTCCTTTCTACCGAAGGGGAGCCGGGCGATCAGAACCGCACCTATGGCAGCGAACACAATATCGTGGTCGGGGATCTGGATGGCAGCGTGGTGCTGCCGGGCCAGAACTACAACATCGCCTTTATGGTCGACAGCTCGGGCAGTATCGGCACCAGCGCCATGAACACCATAAAGAGCCAGTTGGCACAGATCTTCGCCAGCCTCAAGGCGAGCGCAGGTAGCGAAGGGGCTGGTACAGTCAACATCATGCTGGTTGACTTTGATGCTCTGTCGAATGCCAGTATTAGTGTGAACCTGAAAGACAGCAATGCCTTGAATCAGCTGCAGGCTGTAATCGATTCCATGAGTAGCGGAGGGGGTACCAACTATGAAGATGTGTTCAAGACGGTTGCCAACTGGTTCAGTAGTTCTACGGCTCAAAGTAACAGTAATGCCAAGAATCTGACCTATTTCATTACCGATGGTCAGCCGACTTATTACCTCGGTAACGAAGGTTCCAACCCGAGGGTATTGAATTTCTCAGGTAGCAGCTATGACGTCTATCTCAACAGTCTGCTTGGTGGCACCTATATTCCGGGTCGGGTATATAGCTCCAATGGCTACACCATCATCGATAGCGCTGGCCGAGTGTATGCCGATGGTAGATACAGCAACCCGATCGGTTTTATGCGTCCGGATGGTAGAGGGGGATATACCTACTCAACACTGGATGGTGATGGCGGCACTACCTCCAGCTCAACTATCAATAACTCGGTAGCAGGTTTTGGGCTGCTTACTGGGATGGGGGTTACGGTAGAAGCGATCGGACTGGGGGCCAACATCTCCTACAACGATCTCAAGTCCTATGACTCTGACGGCGTCATCATGACCGGCGTCAACGCCAGCGATTTGGCCAACGCCATCTTGGGCACCTCGGTGAATAACCTGCCGGGCAGTGACCGGATCGACGGCGGTGCTGGCGACGACATCCTGTTCGGGGATGCCATCCACTTCGCCAGTATCAACGGTGAAGGCTACGCGGCCATCAAGCAGTATGTGGCCGGCAAGCTGGGCGCAGGCTCGGTGACCGATGCCCAGGTCCATGACTACATCACGGACCATGCCAGCGAGTTCGATCAGTCCTCCAGCAATGACAAGGCGGACGTGCTGATTGGCGGGGATGGCAACGACATCCTGTTCGGTCAGGGGGGCGATGACTTCCTGTTCGGTGGTGCCGGCAACGACATCCTGTTCGGTGGTGCCGGCAACGACACCCTGTATGGCGAGAGCGGTAACGATACCCTGTACGGTGGCAGTGGCAACGATACCCTGTTTGGTGGAATCGGCGACGATAACCTGATCGGCGGTCTGGGCAATGACATCCTGGTCGGCGGGCTTGGCAATGACATCCTCAAGGGGGATGGCGGTGCCGATACCTTCACCTGGCTGCAGGGCGACACAGCCGCAGGCAGCGTTGCCAAGGATTACGTGGTCGACTTCTCCAAGGCGGAAGGTGACAAGCTGGATCTGAGCGACCTGCTGGATCACGATGGTTCTCGTAACCAGAACGATCTGAAGAGCCTGCTGTCGGTGTTCCAGGACAATGAGGGGGTACATCTACAGGTCAAGGAGAGCAGTACTGCGCCGGTGACTCAGGAGATTGTACTGATGAACCATACCTTCGATAGTCTGACGGGGGGGGCCGGTACCACTGCCAACCAGGTGATCGATTACATGTTGACTAACAACATGCTCGATATCGACAAGTAAGCCCAACTCGGGGCAATAAAAAAGCGGCAGAGTAATCTGCCGCTTTTTTTATCTTTGCAGGTAAGTGAAATCAGTTGCCGAGGGTGGCGAACAGGCTCTGCTCCAGAGAGCCGCGGGAGACACAGACCGGCTTGATGGACGGGGCTGGTACGCGCTCGCCTGAGGATTCAACAAAGAACAGCTCGGTGTTGCCCTTGACGTTGACAGTGGCCACGCTGCTGTTGCCGCTCTGGGTGATGATCAGGTTGATCTGCAGGTTCGGGTTGCCCAGTGCTACTTTTGAACCCATGGTACCGCAGTCCAGCCACTCAAGTCCGTCGGCCGACTGGTTGACATTGGCGGTCATCAGGCCGGCACCGCGCTGACTGTTTTCGATGGTGAGGCCGTGGTCGGTGAACCACTTTTCGGCGCGAGCCCACACCAGATCCACCGGGATCGCCATCTCCTGGGTATTGTTGGTCGCCTTGGCGACCGGCGGGTTGTAGCGATACTCCTCACCACCGTTATTGTCGCCAGCACAACCTGCCAGCAGCAGCGCCAATGCGCACCCCATCATCTTTTTCATCTTGCTTCTCTCGTCCATTTATCAGGCCATTGGCCAACCGGTGCCTATTATCACCTGAGCGACAACCTCTGTCAGCATGCGTGCTGCATCGGTGTAAATGGAGGGGTTACCGGGGGTGCTTTACAAAATTGGTTTGCTATCATAGATTTGCTCGAAATTCCTCCATAAGCGCCCCTGTGACCAACATGCTTACCCCGGATCTGCTTCAGCAGATCATCGACCAGTTGCCAATGAGTATCTTCTGTCGTGATAGGCATGGTCGCTACCTGTTTGCCAATCGTGAATTTGCCATTGAGGCCAAGCTGGGTTCACCCGCCGAGGTGGTCGGCAAGAGTGATGCAGAGATGCCATGGGGCGATGTATTTCGTACCGAGGACGCGCAGTTGCTGACGGGGGGCGTTCCCTTGCTTCATCAACAGTTGCACTGTAATCGGGGTGGTGAGACCTGCTGGATGGAGGTGCACAAGATCCCGCTTTACACGGCTCAGGGTGAGCCATATGCCGTATTCGGAATGGTCAACGAGATTGCCCAGCGCAAGCACCTGGAACAGACGGTCAAAAAACAGCAGGTGTTGCAGCGTTTTCTGCTCGATGCCATCCCTGACCTGATCCGTTTCGATGATCACAACGGTGTGTTGCTGGAGTGCAACCAGGCGTTTCTCGACTTTATTGGTCAGGGGGCGAATGAGGTGCTGGGTCAGCAGCTGCCGTTCCGGCTGGCGGCACCCCAAGGGATGGGCCACGGCGAATGTTGTCTGCTGGATGCCAGAGGGCAGGGACGGCACATGGAGATCACCCGGGTCGATGTCCCCGATGGGGATGGTCACTCCCTCGGGATCCTGACGCTGGGGCGCGATATCACTGGCTTGCGCACCACTCAGGCACAGTTGCAGCAGGAGCAGCACTACGACAGCCTCACCGGGCTGCTCAAACTCTCCCGTTTCTTGCAGACCAGCCGCCATTTGGGGGGCCGCAGCGCCACACTGGTGCTGGTCGATCTGCACCACTTTCGTGAGGTTAACGATCGCTTCGGGATCCGGATTGCTGATCGCCTGCTGAGCCAGGTGGCCAAGCGACTACAGCAATTGGTTCCGCCGCGAACCTTGCTCTGCCGGGTGGCTGCCGATGACTTCTGTCTGTTACTCCCCGATTTCAACGAGCCGTTGCAGGAGTGGAACCAGCATCTGCAGCAGCAGTTGATGGAGTACTATCAGGTGGAAGAGCATCGTATCCAGATCCCGGTGTTTCTGGGGCTGGCTCAGGGGCGGGCAAGCGATGCCGAGCGGTTGCTCAGCCATGCTGAAGCGGCGCTGGCGCAGGGCAAGCGGCAGCAGCAGTACTGCACTCTGTTTGATCCGGCGCTGCACGCCCGGCTCAAGCGGCGTCAACTGATCGCCGCCCAGTTACCGCTCGCCATCAAGTCATCCCAGCTGGTTGCCGTCTACCAACCCATTATCAGCAGCACAACCCATCAGCTTTGTGGTGCAGAATTGCTTTGCCGCTGGCCGCATCCTGAACTTGGCATGATCTCGCCGGAAGAATTTATTCCACTGGCCGAAGAGATGGGGATCATCGGCCAACTTGGTCAACTGATGCTGGAGTTGGGGTGTGCTCAGTTGGCCCAGTGGCAAACCGATCAGCCGGATATGGTACTCTCCATCAACCTTTCGCCGTTGCAGTTTCGTGATCCGGCGCTCTGCAAGCAGGTGCAGGGCTGCATTGCCCGTCATGGTCTGAATGCAGGCCAGCTGGAGCTGGAGATCACTGAAGGAGTCTTGATGGAGAATGCCGATGAGATCGAGACCAACCTGGATAACCTGATCGCCGCCGGTTTTCAA
Organism: Aeromonas sp. FDAARGOS 1405; assembly: GCF_019048265.1. NCBI lineage: Bacteria > Pseudomonadati > Pseudomonadota > Gammaproteobacteria > Aeromonadales > Aeromonadaceae > Aeromonas > Aeromonas sp. FDAARGOS 1405. The sequence goes on from NZ_CP077311.1 coordinate 2,246,750, forward strand.
CTGGCCATCGATGATTTCGGTACCGGGTATTGCTCGCTGGCCTATCTGCCAAGGCTCAAGGTCGCCACGCTCAAGCTGGATCGCAGCTTCACCCAGGGGTTGGTCAGCAACAGTGCCACCACCGCCATCGTGAGATCGGTCATCGGACTTGGCCATGAGCTGGGGATCTGCATTACTGCAGAAGGGGTGGAAACCGTCGAGCAACAGTTGTGGCTGACCCAGGCGGGGTGTGATCGGCTACAGGGTTATCTGTTCAGCCCCCCGTTGCCGCCCGAGCAGTTTGCCGCCAGTTATTTGTGACAGTCTGCAATAACAGAGAGGCCACCCGCAGGTGGCCTCTCTGTTTGTGGCAGGGATCAATCCTGAAAGTAGGTGCCCCAGCCATCGTAGTCCACCCCATATTTTTCCAGGATGGGCAGCATCTTTTCGATATCGGCAACGATGGCTTCGACATCCAGCTTGCACTCGATGGTGGCATCGAAGCAGAAGATGGTGGCGCCGTCATCCAGTTCCATCTCTTCGGCATCGGTCACTTCAAAACCGGCCTTGAACAGGTCAACCGCTGCTTTTTCCAGACGGTCGAAATCCTGGCAGGCGAAGTGGTGCTCGATGTCGTAATCCGCATCGGGATTGCTGCCATCGGCCAGCAGTTCGTTGACGATCTCGGTGGTCTCTTCACGCCACTCTTGCATATTCAGACTCATGTTGCCTCCAGGCGGTATCATTGCGGCAAAGCATACTCGCAGAGTGGATTCGGCTCAATGTGGCAAAGCTATAGAGGCCGTGATTTCCCGCGGTTTGGTGATCATTCATATATGAGACGGGTCACGGTTAGGCAGATTTCTGCTCCGAAACGGCTAATAACCGTTCATTGCGTTCAGTTGTTGAGCGAACGTGCTTTTTATCGTGCCATCATGGTTGACACTCTGCGCTGGAAAGGGTTTAATGCGCGCCGTTGCCCAGATAGCTCAGTCGGTAGAGCAGGGGATTGAAAATCCCCGTGTCGGCGGTTCGATTCCGTCTCTGGGCACCACAATTCCTCCTTAGTTCAGTCGGTAGAACGGCGGACTGTTAATCCGTATGTCACTGGTTCAAGTCCAGTAGGAGGAGCCAAATTCGAAAAGCCCGCTCAATTGAGCGGGCTTTTTCATTTCTAGTTGCTGTTGCATGCTGCCAAAAAGAGCGTCGCGCTACAGGTGGCACTGAACAGCAGCATTCCGGTCTGCAGCATGCTGCCAGGGCATGGCTTCTTCTCTCTTTTTCTGGCCCTGATCCACTTCGGTTTCATCACATTCCCTTATCTATTTTGTCGGCCTGAATGGCTGCACTCCTGTGCAGGCGAGCCATCTTTGTTGAATGGCGCCATGGCGTCAATCTCCCCCGCAAAACAATTAATTCAGCACCGTTGAAGAGCTGCTTGTCTGGTGATGTTTCGACCTTTAAGCCATTGTTAACATTTTGGAAAACCGGAGTGACCCTGTGGCTGGGCGAGGATATGATGGGGTCAATGATGTTCCCATCCTGACGGAGAGATCCCAGATGAACAGCCCCTTGAGCTATGTACTGGACGGCATTCATTGCGAGCCGCACTTTTTTACCGTTCCCCTCGATCATGAGGAGCCGGATGGTGACAGCATTACCCTGTTTGCCCGCACCCTCTGCCGTAAAGACAAACTCGATGAGAAGTTGCCCTGGCTGCTGTTTTTGCAAGGTGGGCCGGGATTCGGGGCGCCGCGCCCGACGGCTAACAGTGGTTGGCTCAAGCGGGCGTTGCAGGAGTTCAGAGTGCTGCTGCTGGATCAGCGTGGCACCGGGATGTCGAGCCCCATCCATGGGCATATTCTGGCCAAAATGACACCGACCGAGCAGGCGGAGTATCTCAGCCATTTTCGCGCCGACAGCATAGTGCAAGATGCCGAGTTCATCCGGCAGGAGCTCAGCCCCAAGCATCGCTGGAGCCTGCTGGGGCAAAGCTTTGGCGGCTTTTGCTGCCTGACCTATCTCTCGTTTTTCCCTGACAGTCTGCGGGAGGTCTATATCACCGGCGGTATCGCGCCGATCGGCCGCAGTGCCGAGGAGGTTTACCGCGCCACCTACCAGCGGGTGGCCGACAAGAACCGCGCCTTCTTCGCCCGCTTCCCCCACGCTCAGGGGATTGCCAACCGGCTGGCCAACCATCTGCACCAGCACGATGTGCGACTGCCCAACGGCCAGCGCCTGACGGTGGAGCAGTTCCAGCAGCAAGGGCTGGATCTCGGCGCTACGGGTGCCTTTGAGGAGCTTTATTACCTGCTGGAGGAGGCCTTTATCGGTGACAAGCTGAGCCCGGCCTTTCTCTATCAGGTGCAGAGCATGCAGCCATTCAATACCAACCCGCTGTTTGCCATCTTGCACGAAGCTATCTATGCCGAAGGGGAGGCGACTCGCTGGGCCGCCGCCCGGGTCAGGGGGGAATTCCCGGCGGTGAACTGGGCACCCGGCAAGGATTTCGCCTTCACCGGCGAGATGGTTTACCCCTGGATGTTCGAGCAGTTCCGCGAGTTGCTGCCCCTGAAAGAGGCTGCCCATCAGTTGGCCAACAAGGCTGACTGGGGGGCGCTCTATGACTCGGCACAGCTTGCCCGCAACAAGGTGCCGGTAGCCTGCGCCGTCTATCCCGAGGATATGTATGTGGAGTTTGACTACAGTCGCGAAACTCTGCGTGGCCTTGGCAACAGTCGTGCCTGGATCACCAATGAATATGAGCACAACGGTTTGCGCGCCGATGGTGAAGAGATTCTTGATCGTCTGATCGCGTTGAATCGCGACCGTTAATTGTCGTTATCGGCAATCATCGCGGGAGTCCGGACTCCCGCGATGATTGTTATGGATGGTTGTTATGAAAGCGTGACGCCCTGAACCTTGCCCCGCGCCTGCCAGACGATGAGTGGATAGCCGGCTGATTAATTTCCCCCTCTTTCACTGTTTCTGCCGATCCCTCACCATATACTTGCCAAACGACTCTGTATTGAGCCGCGGTCAAACCGATTGACCAACTCGTGCTCGTTACCATTAGAAAGTCGCTCTACCGCTCTGTATCCCGCGTATCAGATATGCCATCTCTGCATGCCCCGCAATCCGGGGTAGGGGATGGTCGTGCTTTTCAATCAAGATAAGGATGTATGATGAGAAAGTCTCTGTTGGCCTGCTCCCTGTTGCTGTGCCCTGTCGTGTTTGCTGCCACCCCCCATTGGGAATATAGCGGTGAGGCGGGGCCTACCCACTGGGCCAAGCTGACCCCTGAGTTTGGCCAGTGTGCGGGTAGCAATCAGTCGCCGGTTGACCTGAACGGATTGGTCGAGGCCAAACTGGCCCCGCTGGTACTCCACTATCAGGCGGGTGGCAACACAGTGGTCAACAATGGTCATACCGTGCAGGTCGGTTATGCCCCGGGCAGCATTTTGCAACTCGATGGCACCAGGTTTGAGCTCAAGCAGTTCCACTTCCACGCCCCGAGTGAAAACCTCATCGAGGGCAAATCCTATCCGCTGGAAGGGCATCTGGTGCACGTCAGTGACAAGGAAGAGATCGCCGTGGTGGCGGTGATGTTCGAGGCTGGCAAGGCCAATCCTGCGCTGGCGGCAGCTTGGAGTGCATTACCTGCCAAGGTGGGGGAGATCCAGGCCCTCAAGGCGCCGCTCTCTGCTGAGCAACTGCTGCCGGAAAGCCATGACTACTATCGCTTCAGCGGTTCCCTTACAACGCCTCCCTGCTCGGAAGGGGTGCGCTGGCTGGTGATGAAGCAGCCGGTTGAGGTCAGTCAGGCCCAGATCGACGCCTTCAAGGCGGTGATGCACCACCCCAACAACCGACCGGTGCAGCCCCTCAATGGGCGCGTGGTACTGCAATAACACAGCGTTGCAATAGCGCTGCAGATAGCAAAAACAACAAAGAGGGCCGCGAGGCCCTCTTTTACATGGCGAGGTATCGGTGTGCAATTAAAGCGCGGCGGCGATGCGGGCGCCAAGCGCCGCGTTGTTCAGTACCAGCTGAATGTTGGCCGCCAGTGAGTTGCCGCCGGTCAGCTCGCAGACGCGGGCCAGCAGGAAGGGGGTTGACGCCTTGCCCTTGATCCCCTGCTCATCCGCTTCACGCAGCGCTTGGGCAATGGCTGCGTCGATATCAGCTTTCGGCATGGCGTGTGCGGTCGGGATGGGGTTGGCCACCACGGCGCCGCCCGCCAGTCCCAGCTCCCACTTGAGGCGCAGCGCCTCGGCGATGGCCGCCGGGGTATCGAGGCGATAATCGACCTTGAAGCCGCTCTCGCGGGTGTAGAAGGCTGGCAGCTCCTCGGTTTGATAGCCGATCACCGGTACGCCCTGGGTCTCCAGATACTCCAGGGTCAGCCCGATATCGAGTATCGACTTGGCTCCGGCGCAGACTACGGCCACCGGCGTTTGTGCCAGCTCCTGCAGGTCGGCTGAGATATCGAAGGTCTCCTGCGCACCGCGATGTACCCCGCCGATCCCGCCGGTGGCAAAGACCCGGATCCCCGCCATGGCGGCGATGATCATGGTGGAGGCGACCGTGGTGGCCCCCATCCCCTTGCGTGCCAGCACGAACGGAATGTCGCGGCGGCTGCACTTGGTAACCGCATGGCCAGCCCGACCGAGGGCCTCCAGCGCACCGGCATCCAGTCCCACCTTGAGGCGGCCATCGAGGATGGCGATGGTGGCTGGAATGGATCCGTTATCGCGCACCACCTGCTCCACCTGACGGGCCGTCTCCACGTTCTGCGGATAGGGCATGCCGTGGGAGATGATGGTGGATTCGAGGGCAACCACCGGTTTGCCAGCAGCTAGCGCGGCAGCCACTTCCGGTTGGATATCGAGGTAAGCGTTCAGCATGAGTACTCCTCCAGTATGCGGTCAACGGCGGTCTTGCTCAGACCGGAAAAAACGGTATCGGAACAATTGACGGTGAGGGCGGCGCAGCCCAAGGCAAAGCGGGTGGTTTGGGCAATGTCGAGCTCTTGCAGCCAGGCGTGGGCGAGGCCAGCCATAAAGGCATCCCCGCCGCCGGTGACGTTGAGCACCGGACTGCCCAGCACCGGCAGGTGGCCTTGTTGCTCGCCATCGCTGTAAAAGATCCCCTGTTCACCCAGACTGAGGAACAGTCGTTTGACCCCGGCGCGGTGGAACCAGGCGGCAACCATGGGCCAGGTTTCGGGCCCGGCGATGGTCATGCCGCACAGCTGCTCGGCTTCGCTGCGATTGGGTTTGAGGGTGTGGATCTTGCCGAGCCAGGGGCGGATCTTCTCCACTTTGGCCACCGAAACGGTATCGACAAAGATGGCGTGCTCTCCCTGCCGCTCGAACAGCCAGTCGAGGGTGTGGATGGCCAGATTGGTGTCGAGCACCCAAAGCCGGGCACCGCCGAGAAAGCCACCGAGCGGGGTCAGGCGGGCAGGGGTGAGCTGCTCTATGATGGCCATGTCGTTGATGGCGCAGCTCATTTCGCCGCTGCCATCATGCAGGCTGAGGTAGCAAGAGGTAGTGTGGCCATCGAGCACCAGGGTCTGGCGCACATCGACGCCGGCCCGCTGGCTTACCTCCAGCAGATGATGACCATACTGGTCGTTGCCGACCGCTGTAAGCAGCCGGGTGTCGCTGCCGAGCCGCGCCAGATTCTCGGCGATATTGCGGCCAACACCACCTGCCGAGGTGCGCACCTTGCCCGGGTTGGAGTCGCCGAGCAGCAGGTTGTCATGGCTGGTGCCACAAATATCCATATTGGCACCGCCGATCACCACTACGTAGGGGCCTTCTCGCAGTACATAACCTCTGCCTTGCACATATCCCTGCCGGATCAGGCTGGAGATGTGGCTGGCCAGCGCGGAGCGGCTGATGCCGAGGCGATCGGCCAGATCCTGCTGGGCAATCATGGGATCCTGACGCAGCAGGGCTAGGATCTCTTGTTCACGCTCAGTCATAGACAAACATCCATTTACAAACGTTTGTCCATTATTGCTGGGAAACGTTTGCTGGCTATCGGCTTGTACAAAATTTGTCGGCTTGCGCACAAAAAATCGACATTCAAAGCTGGGTTGGCAAGCGGTTTAGCCGGGGAGGGGACTTTTAACGGGTCGGTGGCCCTGCAACGGCTTATAATGGCCGTCGCAAGATGAGGAGAGATGATGGAAAAGAGTGCATTCTGCTGCGTGGGGTTGGTCAATCCCAAGTCCCCGGAAAATGTCGGTTCCGTGATGCGGGCTGCGGGTTGTTACGGGGTGGACGAGGTCTACTACACCGGCAACCGCTTCGAGCTGGCGCGCCGCTTTGCCACTGATACCAAGCAGATGGTGGAGAAGATCCCGCTGCTCGGGGTGGATGATCTGATGGCGTTTATCCCGCAGGGATGCGTGCCCGTGGTGGTCGATCTGATCGACGGCGCTACACCGCTCCCCGACTATGTCCATCCGGAACGCGCTTTTTATATCTTCGGGCCGGAGGATGGTACGCTCGATCCTGCCCTCTATGGCGCGGTGAAAGATGTGGTTTATGTGCCGACCAGTGGCTGTATGAATCTGGCGGCCTCGGTCAATGTGATCCTCTACGACCGCTTGGCCAAGGGAATGAGGGGAGAGTAATTAGCGCAACGTTATCATTCAGTCTGCAGGACTGGCAGCCACTTTCTGTTCCAGTTCTTCGATAAAACCCTGATAGTAGTCATAGAGTTGATAGTGCTTATAGATCTCTGCCAGACCCCCGCTGCGGATCAACTCAACCATTCCCTTATCCCAGAGCTGTAACATCCGGTTGCCTTGCTGGGTATCGGCAAAAATGGGATAGGTCGGGATCCAGCGCAGGAAGACGCGATGCAGCTCGGGAGGGATAGCCTCATCCACATAGAGCACGCCGGCAGTGAGGTAAAAGCGATATCGCTCTTTACCAAGCAGTTGCAGGGCCAGCTCATCGCTGTCAATTTCATGCCACTGCATGGTGACCGCAATGTACTTGTCGAATGCCCAGCCCCGCCGCCATATCACGGTTTGCCCTTCCAGACTTTTCTCCCCTTGCCACTGGGGTTGCCATTTCTTGAGCATGAACACGGTCAGGTCATCCGCTGATGCCGGATAGCGAGATTGCTGGACGCCGGATACTTCATCGCGATATACCCCCATGGCGATATCTCCCCCTTTTTTTGCAATGACAGCGAGAGCGCGCTTATAGGGCACAATATGGGGGGTTACCTGATAGCCGTGAGGCTGGTAGATGGCTCGCACCAGATCCAGATAGAGGCCTTTGCCATCCTTTTGACAAAAACCGGGCCAATCATCGCAATAAACGTCAATAGACTCTGCCCGGCAATTCGCCGCAGTGAACAGACAACAGAGCAACAGACAGATGCGTAGCATGGTCAGAGCTGGCCTCGCTGGGGCAGAGGAAAAAACACTGATACCCTACTTTATACCATGGCATTGATGGCGACGGCGTACAGAAAAAATCCCTGATGTTCATTTTGCGACAGGGTCGAGAGTTATTTTCAATCTGATGGTTATGATGAACTCAAGATTCAATAGTACCCCAATCAGTAGAGGAGACTGCATTATGCCATCGATCAAAACTCTGCTTTGTCCTGTCGATTTTTCCCAAATGTCCCGGGCGGTACTCGACTATGCCGTATTCATGGCGCAGAGCCATGAGGCCCAGCTCAAGCTGATCCATGTCGTAGACCAACTGCACGGCTTTGACAGTTACAAAATTCTTCATATGACAGCCGTTGAGATCACTCACGAAATGGAGCGTCAGGCCAGAGCCCAACTCAAAGAGCTGATTGCCACCCTGCCTATTCCGGCAACGTTTGATATTCGCTTTGGTAGGGCAGCGGATGAAATCATTATCCAGGCCAAGGAAGACGAGGTTGAACTGATCGTTATGGGGAGTCACGGCCGCTCCGGCATCAGCCATCTGCTGGTAGGCAGCGTTGCCGAATCCGTGGTGCGTCATGCTCCGTGCCCGGTCCTGGTGGTGCGCCAATAACTCGTCCCGTTTAGTATGAGAGCGTGACAAACAAGGCCAGCGATTGCTGGCCTTGTGTTTTATGGTGTCGTTGCTAGCCGTGGGCGTAGATGACACTGCCCCCTTTTATGGTATCTATGATGGCCCTGGCTTGTTCCTTTGGCAGGGCGGGACAGCCCCAGCTGCGGCCCAGTTTGTCATATTTGCGCAGATGGTTTGGGCTGGCATAGGCGGCGCCATGCACCACGATGGCACGTTTGCGGGCATTGCAGTTTTTGCCGGGGCTGAGCCCATCCAGCCGCAGGGAGTAGCCATGCTTGCCCAAGTAGGTTTCTGCGGTACGATAGACGCCGAGGGAGCTTTGTCGGGAGTTGAGCTGGTTGGAAAAGCGCTCTGCGGCTAGTTCACCTGAGTTGCGGCCATGGCTTACCCAGGTGTGATAAAGCAGTTTGTGACGTTTCATGTCGATGACGAACAGCCTGCGCTGAGTCGAAGGCTTGCTGTAATCAATGATGGTCAGGATGGATTTTTGCTTGCTGCGTACGCTTTGATAGCTGACAAGGGCTTTTTGAAAGGTTTGTCTGTCGAGTTTGCCGGCCAGCCCAAGCTGCTGATAGAGGTTGCGCTCACTACTGGCGGCGCTATTCCCGCTCCAGCCAATGCTCACCAGCAACAGTAACACTGGCCATAGTGGCCTCCACCGTTTTCCGAGTAACTCTGTCATCCCTGATCCCCTCTTTGCGCATCCTTGCCTGTCAAACGGGCTGAAATTACAGCTATCCGCTCGATAGTTATATGCAAGACCATGAAAACGCGCAATAAAAAAACGGCCGCAGAGCGGCCGGAAGAAAATAAAATAGTAGACATAGATATTACAGGGTATAACTGACTTCCAATCACTTGGAAGCTGTAGTGCAGAGCAACAGCAGCAACAGTGTTATCGCTGTTATTGCTCAGATAGTTGGTGGCATAGCCACCAACTGAATCGAGCTGGTTCAGTTTTCAATCCGAACTTAAGCCGAATCATACAGCGGTAGATACGTACTCGGCGTAACCAGCATCGATATTCTTCTAGTTCCCACTTTCTGGTATGACCGATAGTTGTTCCGACATTTTTGGTGGAAACTTTTTCATTACTATATCAAAGAACAGAGGCACGAAAAAAATAGCCAGAATAGTTGCTGTGATCATGCCACCGATGACACCTGTACCAATAGCATGGCGACTGTTGGCTCCAGCACCTGAACTGATTGCTAATGGCAAAACACCCAGCAAGAAAGCCAAAGATGTCATGAGAATTGGCCGTAGACGCTGTCGAGCAGCTTCAATAACTGCTGATTGTAAATTAGCACCTTGTGCATAAAGGTCTTTTGCAAACTCAACTATTAAGATTGCGTTCTTAGCTGACAGGCCAATTGTCGTTAATAGACCAACTTGAAAATAGACATCATTTTCAAGCCCGCGCACATATGTTGCAACTAATGCTCCAATTACGCCTAATGGTACTACTAATATAACAGAAGTAGGAATTGTCCAACTTTCATAAAGTGCTGCAAGGCACAGAAAAACAAAGAGTATGGAAATAGCATAAAGATACGGTGCTTGTGATCCCGACTTTTGCTCTTCCAGTGATAATCCTGTCCAAGAGACGGTAATACCATTGGGCAATTTTTCGGCTATTTCTTCAACGGCCTTCATGGCGTCACCGGTACTATAGCCAGGGGCTGCCTCACCAACGATTTCGACTGCAGAGTAACCATCATAACGTTCTAACCTCGGCGATGCCACCTTCCAACGGGTGGACGCAAAGGAAGAGAAAGGCACCATATCTCCTTTACTGTTACGAATATACCATAGGTTAAGATCATCGGGAGTCATTCGATAATTTGGCTCCGCTTGCATGATTACTTGTTTTTGGCGGCCACGGTCAATGAAATCATCGATATAACTACTACCCCAACCTGTTGATAGAGTTTCATTAATATCATCAATACTGACACCTTGTGCGATTGCTTTTTCATAATCAATATCGATAATAAACTGAGGGCTATCTTTCATCCCATTAGCTCTTACATTTGCTAGTCGAGGATCCTTGTTGGCATTCTCCAGAAATGTTTTTTCTAGATTCATTAGTTCATTGTGCCCCAGATTTGAACGATCTTGCAAAAAGAAGTCAAAACCAGAAGATGTTCCCAAGCCACGAATAGCTGGTTGATTGAAAGCCATTACATTGGCTTCCTTTATTGAGGAGAAATATTTGTTGGCTCGTTTTATTATGCTATCAACCTGATCGTCTTCATTTTTACGAAGGTCCCATGGTTGTAGTTTTACAAATGCCATTCCCATATTTTGCCCGCGACCAGAGAAGTTAAATCCATGTACAGCTAGCATCATCTGCACATTATTTTTTTCTTCGCTGGAAAAATAATTGTTTACTTTTTCCAAGGTAGCCTGAGTCTGTTTTAGATTGGCTCCATCAGGAAGCTGAATAGATACAAAAAATGAACCCTGGTCTTCCGTAGGCAAGAACGATGATGGTAATACCTTAAATAAACCAAGCATTACGCATAGCAGTAAAACATAGATGAGAGTAAACGTTCCTCCTCTTTTAAGTATTTGTACCAGGCCAGTTTCGTAGTTGATTGTCATTCTCTCAAAATATATGTTGAAAGTCTCAAAAAATTTATTTCTTGTCGAGCTGTCATGTGTCGCTTTTAATAATGTTGCACAGAGGGCTGGCGTAAAAACCATAGATGTAATTACAGATAGCCCCATGGCTGCAACGATAGTAAGTGAAAATTGACGATATATAACACCAGTTGAACCACCAAAGAAAGCCATAGGAATAAAGACAGCGCTTAATACTAGTGAGATACCAACTAGTGCACCTGTGATTTGATCCATGGATTTGCGAGTCGCCTCAATAGGAGAAAGTGACTCCTCCGTCATTAAACGCTCGACATTTTCTACGACGACAATTGCATCATCGACCAGCAAACCGATAGCCAGTACTAATCCAAACATGCTAAGGGTGTTAATACTGAACCCCATAACCGACATAATCCCGAATGTACCTAATAGTACTACTGGAACTGTAAGGGTTGGAATCAAGGTTGCACGAAAATTTTGCAAAAACAGATACATGATAAGAAACACAAGGATGACAGCTTCAAATAGTGTTTCTACAACCTCTTCAATTGATAACTTTACAAATGGCGTCGTGTCGTTAGGATACTCCAATTTATAATCCATTGGGAATTGTTGAGACAATTCATCCAGTTTTTCACGTACCAGCTTTGATGTAAGCATCTCGTTCGCACCAGATGCCAGTTTTATACCTACTGCTGCCGTAGCTTGGCCGTTTAATAATGAAGATGTGTCAAAAGATTCGCTATTTAATTCTACTCTTGCAATATCTTTCAATTTTACATTTTTACCATCAGTTTTTGCCAAAACTACAATGTTCTCAAATTGCTCGCTGGTATTCAAACGACCGCGACCAACAATCGTTGCACTGAAGTCTTGAGCTGATGTGGCTGGTGCTCCACCGAGCTGACCAAAGGATACTTGAGAATTTTGGGATTTAATAGCTTTTTTAATATCAGCAACAGATAAGTTAAGCTGTGCCAATTTATTAGGATCAAGCCAGATACGCATGGCATATTGGCTACCGAATACTTGTAGCTCTCCAACACCGTTGACCCGGCCTAGTGGTTCATAAATATTATTTAATAAGTAGTCTGAAAGATCTGCCCGGCTGACTTTTGGATTGCTGGAGGTAATTGATGCAATCATTAGAAAAGAGTCGGATGTTTTTTTAACCATGACACCCTGTTGTCTTACTGCATCAGGTAAATGAGCCTCAACAGTTTTTAACTGATTTTGTACCTGCACCTGAGCGATATCAGGATCGGTTCCTGGTTCAAAGGTTAGTTGAGTGACACCATTACCATTCGAATCACTCGTTGACTTTATATACATCAGATTATCGATACCAAGCATTTTCCGCTCAATATTCTGAGTTACTGTATTCTCTACAGTTTCAGCCGACGCACCGGGGTAACTTGTAGTAATTCGAACTACTGGGGGGGCGATATCAGGGTATTGCTCTATAGGCATAAAGATAATGGATAATATGCCTGAGAGCATTATTATTATGGCTAAAACCCAAGCAAAAATAGGGCGATCTATAAAAAAACGAGCCATGTGATAGATACTCCGGCCTTAGTTATAAAGGTATGGTTTTACTAAATCACCAGGATTGATTTTTTGAATCCCTTCAACAATAACTTTATCAATGCTTGACAAACCAGATGTAACAGTCCAATTAGAACCAGTCATTTTACCTAGCGACACATTTTTTATTGCAACATGATTATCTTTGGTTAGTGTCATTACAAATGCTTCTCCGCGAGGAGTCCTCTGTATTGCTTTCTGGGGTATTAAAAAGCTGTCCTTTAATGAACCCTCTTTTATTGAAGCTTTGACAAACATGCCCGGTAGTAATTTGTGTTCCGGATTCGGCACTGTTACACGAACCAATACCATACCTGTATCTTGGTCAACACTAATGTCAGAAAATTTTATACTGCCAAGATGAGGGTAATCGGTATCATTCATTAGTGATATTTTTACATTATTTCCTGTTGAGCTAAGGTTAGTGATTTTTCCTTTGCTTACGGCGTTTTCTAGATTGATGAGGTCAGTAGATGACTGATTCACGTTAATATAGACATGATCAAGTTGTTGTATAGATGCAAGCGCTGCCGTTTGGTTGGCGGTGACCAGCGCGCCCTCAGTGATATTCGAGCGACCGATTTTTCCGCTGATAGGGGCTCGTACATTTGTATAACCAAGATTTATTTCAGCTTCATCTAGTGCTGCTTTAGCAGCCATGACGGCAGCTTTTGCCTGTTGCCAAGCTGAGTGATTCTTATCATAATCTTGTTTACTTATAAGATGTTTGCTTAAAATATATTTAAATCGTTCATCTTGCAGTCTCAGCATCTCTTCATTAGCCTGTTCTTTTGCTAATTCAGCTTTGAGTTTTTTGACTGTTGCCTCATATGGTGTTGGATCAATCTGATACAGTATTTGTCCTTTTTTTATATCAGCACCTTCTTCAAAGAAACGCTTTAAAATTATTCCATCAACTCTTGGCCTTACTTCAGAGACACGCTCTGCTTCAACTCTACCAACTAAACTTGTAATGACAGGGATGTTTTCATTAACTAAGTTAATATAACTAACCTCAGTAGGTAAGGTACTTATAGATGGCGTGTTAGTATTTCTATTGCATCCACTGAGTAGTGCTGAGCAGCTAAAAATAACAAAGGATAACAATAGAGTATGTTTTCTATACATGCATTTATTACCTGGCTGATAAAAATATGGGTGGCAAGAAGATATAACCTTATGACTGTAGGTGAACAGCAGAAATCATCCTTGGCGATATTTAATACTTGATAGATATATTCTGTATTAATTTACAAAATCAAGTATGCTCATTAATTATTAAAGTGTAACCAAGATATGTGTTATGAATGTGTTTATCTGTAGCAAATTGTGTCAGCAATTAATTGATGATTGTTTTTAAAGACAAAAAGAAAAAGCAAAAAAAAATGCCGGATGACCGGCATTTTTTATTTTAATGCTATCTGTAATTAGAAGTTATATTCCATGGAGATAGCTACTATATCATCTGTCGGCTGACCATATTTGCTATAGCCACTCATGGAACCATCATCCAGCAGATTCATTTTATAATCTACAAAGGTAGTGAAATTCTCGGTGAAGTAATATCTTACGGACAGGTCAACATATTCGTTAAGGCGGCCGCTAATATTGTTAGAGGTGTCTTTTACATCTTCTCTAATGTAAGCTGCGATGGGTTCAAAGTCGCCAGCACGATATTTTGCTACGGCTTCATAACCATTGCTCTCTGCAGCAAAACCATTGTTTACGATAGACTGATATTCACCATGAGAGTAGTTGACTGCCATGTAGAAACCGCTATTGGTATAGCTAATTGCGCCACCAACAAGTTTGGCATCATGGTCGCCACCAAACGATGAATAGTTTCTTTGATCGTTAGTTTTCTTGGCTTGGTTATAAGCAACACCCAAACCGAGACCATTATCAAAGTTGTAAGTAGCTGATGTGGCGAAACCGTTACCAGTCCCCATCAAATGATTACCAGAATTGGTAAAACGGTCATTATTTTGAGCTTTACCTTCACCGGTAAACTGAGCACCCAAGGAGAGGCCATCGTATGTATAGATGTACTGAAGCAGACCGTTGCTACGTCCAGTACCAAATAGATCGTTTACTTTACCAAGGCCATCACCACCAAATTCTGGCATGATATCAGTGGTGTTCTTTACTGCTTTATCGAACAAACCATCTTGACGACCATAGACTAACGTTCCGAAAGTATCATGCTTCATACCTGCATAGGCATAACGCAGTTCATCGTTGTCAGAGCCAGAGGTTGGCAAGTTATACTCAGCGAAACCAAAAGCATTTAGCTCATTATTGATAGCCGTTTCACCGTTAACATGCAGGCGAAAATAGCTTGAATCACCACGGAGATCTTTGTTACCGGAGGCATAATATTCACCGTTTACTCGGCCACCAATATCCAGCTTAGTACCATTTTGATTAATAACAGTGGCTGCTTGAGCGCCGCTGGCCAGTACTAAGCTGGTGATGGCCATAGTCAGTGCAGATTTTTTCATATCCATGTTTCCTCTGATGTAAACACTTCCGAACCTGTGATCGGCTCTATGGAAATCGGAAAGGGTCCGATAACCACACGGTAGGCGCCTGAACCTTGACTGGGCCTGAATCTGTCGCCGTTTAATTGAGCGGGGAAGGGGGCTGGAAATATCAGAAAAGACATTTTTGAAGTAGGTGAAAAGCAATTAAATTCAATGTGTTATTATCATTTTAATTTTTATGTATTTCGACATTCCTCATCAACCAAGCCGATAAAGCAAGTTGTGAGCTGTGTCACAGCTGATAGTGCCAACGCTTTTCTGGATAGCAGACGGCACACAACCTGTAGCACTTTGTGAACCTGGTTGTCTGCTATCTTGCATGAGCATGTATTGCGCCATAATGCTCAGGTTCTCCATCCGTTTTTTGCTGACAAATAGTTAGATTGGAGATCCGGAGTGCTGATGAGTTCACTAACATGACCTGCTCGTGCCACTCTTGAGCTGGTTGAAAGGGCGGTTGAAGTGGTGAGAATGGTGGTTGCCTATGTGATATGCCCAGCGCTGATGCTGTAGGTAGTCTGGCTTGCGATACCCAGTTTTGGATACAGCACGTATACCCACCTAGTACTCCGCAGATTGCTTAAGGTACTTGCTGTCAAGGAGCTAGCAGGTCCATCCCGTGTTTCCTGCACGTAACCATATAAGAATGGGCTAGTTTACCCTGACAGCCATAACGCGTCGGCGTCTGCCAGCATATCAACTCACCAGTTTTGCTCTATCCGATAAAGGGCAGTTTAAAAATCGGTGAGTCTCACTCCTCGTCCCATCGGTGCTCCATGTATAAGGTCAGCCATATTCAGGCTGTAATACTGGAAACATTGCACGTTATCTGATGAACAATACCTTGTTTATATCTGCTGCAACAGTGAGGAATTGCGCCAAAATAAGCCAACGCCAGGGGGGCGTGACCGCGCTTCAGTTTGTTACACCTCCCTGTGTACCCGCACTGATGACGACGCTATCCTGGAAACCCAGCCCCTTTGAGTGTCTTGCCAGGTAGTCAACTTGCTTTTTGCCACAGGGTCAGCAGCAGATCCTGTTCCAGTTCATCCGGACCCTGTTGAGCGAAAGCGTGACGCTGCTCACCGGTTGCCCGCCAGCCGAGACGGCTGGTCTCCAGAATAAAGCTGCGCATGGCCTGATCCATGGTGAAGCTGAACTGGCAGCGCTGTTGAGCCATCAAATTGAGGCCGTCGAGGGTTGGCCAGCTGAGGGGGTGTTCCATACTCACCGGATTGAGGCTGACCCGCAGTTGCCACTGATGACGCGGGCCAGGCTGCAGATAGAGCAGATAGCCGCCGGGGGCCAGCCAGCTGACCAGTTGTTCGGTCTTGACCTTGAGATCGTTGACCAGCAACACCTGAACCGAGCCTGGTTGCAGCGGCGCACGGGCGGGATCGGCAATGACAAATTGACCGTCCGGCTGCGCTTTTTTTGCAGCAAAGATGGTGTTTTTGGCGATATCAATCCCGGCAAACTGCCAGCCGGGCAGGCGCTCTGCCAGAGCACGGCAGTAGTAGCCTTCACCGCACCCGAGATGGATCAACTCTTGCGGGGCCAGCGGAGAGAGCAGGGAGGCCATTGCTTCAACCAGCGGCAGTTGGTGTCCGGCTTCCAGGAAATGGTGCTTGGCGCGCATCAGGGCGCGGCTGTCGCTGTCTTTGGGGTTTTTCTTGCCGGGAATGAGATCCAGATAACCTTCCGGTGCCGGATCGAAGTGATGTTTGTTGTCGCAATAGCGCCCCTGGGAGGCTTCATGAAGATGGAGCGGGCTGCGGCAACGGGGACATTGAAGGTGCATAGTAACTCTCTGGGCGAATGCCGGAACAGTGAAAGGCGTTCGGGATTATAGGGGAGAGGATCGAAAAAGGCTGCCGTAGCAGCCTTTTTTATCCCAAGGCCTCAGCCAGGCCTGCGGACGGGTCATCAGCGAGTGCCAAATACCACAATGGTCTTGCCGTGAGCAGAGATGAGCTCCTGCTCTTCCAGCATCTTCAGGATGCGGCCCACGGTTTCACGGGAGCAGCCGACGATCTGGCCGATCTCTTGACGGGTGATCTTGATCTGCATGCCATCCGGGTGGGTCATGGCATCCGGCTGTTTGGCCAGGTTGAGCAGGGTCTGGGCGATCCGGCCAGTCACATCTAGGAAGGCGAGGTTACCCACTTTCTGGCTGGTGTGTTGCAGGCGCTTGGCCATCTGGCCAGAGAGACGCATCAGAATGTCCGGGTTGACCTGGATCAGCTGGCGGAACTTCTTGTAGGAGATCTCTGCCACTTCGCAAGAGCCTTTGGCGCGAACCCAGGCGGAGCGCTCGGGATTCTCGTTCTCCTCGAACATCCCCATCTCGCCCAGGAAATCGCCCTGGTTCAGATAGGAGAGGATCATCTCTTTGCCCTCATCGTCCTTGATCAAGACGGCCACAGTGCCCTTGACGATGTAGTAGAGGGTCTCCGCTTTTTCACCCGCATGGATCAGGGTGCTCTTGGCGGGATACTTATGAATGTGGCAGTGCGACAAGAACCATTCCAGGGTGGGATCGCTTTGCGGTTTGCCAATGACCATGAGAATTCCTCTGTAGTGTCTTTTTATGGACTTGTGCGTCCGGGCAAGCTGCCAATCTTGCCATTCCTTGTATTGGTCGCAGTAGGATAAGAGCCTTTGCCTGTGCTGACAAGGCTTTGCGGGCTTTTGACAGAGCCCTTTGAGTAATGCCTGCTGCGCCGCTTCGGCCATTCTAGGGAAGATAGAGGTCGGAGATGTTGATTTTGATCTATTTCCATCCCAACTCCCCCTGTTCGGCAGAGATAAGCGACTGGGTTATGCTAGGGATCCATCATCACGATTAACAGGAGAGAGTGCGAGATGAAAGCCAAGGTCAGCTGGGTGGAAGGGATGAAGTTTGTGGGTGAGAGTGAATCCGGTCACAAGGTGATCCTGGATGGTGCCAACCCCGGTGAGGGGGCCAGCCCGATGGAGATGATCCTGCTGGCGGTCGGTGGCTGCAGCTCCATTGATGTGGTCTCCATCCTAGAAAAAGCGCGCCAGTCGGTGACCGCTTGTCATGTCGAGGTCAGTGGCGAACGGGTTGATAGCGTGCCCCGGGTTTTCGAGAAGATTAATCTGCACTTCGTGGTGACAGGCAAGGGATTGGCAGAGAAACAGGTGGCCAGAGCGGTCGATCTGTCGATGGAAAAATACTGTTCTGTTTCCCTGATGTTGGAAAAAGCGGTACAAATTACCCATAGTTATCAAATTGTTGAAGCTTGATAACTGACGATTGTTTCGTTGGTACCCTGGCATAAGGCCGTCACATGAGGCCTCTGCACAAGGCCATTACATAAGGCCATCACATAAGGAAAGTGCAATGAAAAAATTGATCGCTCTGCTTCCCCTGTTGGGTCTGGCGGCGTGCAGCAGCCCGCAACCTACCCAGTATCAATACAGCCAATACCAGTGTGGCGAAGAGATGCTGGCCGTTACCTATGATGCCCAGGCCGACATGGTGCAGTTCCCCTATGCCGGGGTTTATCACAAGCTGGCGCGTGTGGAGTCAGAGTCTGGCGCCAAATATTCCGACAGCGTCACCACTTTCTGGAATCAGGAGAAACAAGCTCTCCTCACCCAGAAAGGGGTGACGCTGCTGACCTGTACGCTTAAATAAGTGACCACAGATAGCTGAAGGTGTGCGGCTTTGTGCCCGAGTCTGGCCTAGGCCTGATTGGGTCAGGAGGTTGTGACCACAAAAAACGGCTTGCCGGGAGGCAAGCCGTTTTTCTATCCATCTGTTATCACTAAACAAGCGCTAGTTGGTGGGGACGCGATTGAGTAGCTCGGCCGCGAGCTGCTGGCTGAGTGCCTGACGCTGGCTGTCTGCAATGCTCACATCGCTGGTCAGCTGGATGATGCTGCTCCAGACCGCTTTCTGGGTTTTACGATCGAGCAGCACGATGGCCAGCGACCCTTTGCGCTGGTTGGCCGAGGCATATACCCCGGGTGTCATGCCAAGGCGCGCGAAAATCTCGCCGTCACTCATATCCTTGCCGCCCGCGACGCCGATGGCGACCCACAGATCTGCCTCGTCGAGCGGTGCACTCTGCCACCCCTTGCCATTGAGCTCCCGGCTTACCGCCTGCTGCATTGGCTCAAGCCACCCTTCCGCCAACTCACCGGCAAATTGATACTGCTCGGCCAGGGCGTAGCGCGGGGTTGCACCATAGGTCCAGTTGCCCATCGGGCGAACCAGCATGGTGCCGGACTCCAGCGTGGGGGCCGTCGGCCCGCTGCTGCAGCCGCCAAGCAGGGCGGCCAATACCACAGAGATAAACGCTAACCGCATTGTGAACTCCTTGGCTTAAGTGATCTTGCCGGTTTCAAGTAGTTGCTGGATGAGTGGCTTAAGGATCAACTCCATGGCAAACCCCATCTTGCCACCCGGCACGACGATGGTATTCATTCGTGACATGAATGAGCCGTCGATCATCGACAACAGATAGGGAAAATCGACCTGTTTTATGCCGCGAAACCGGATCACCAGCATACTCTCGTCCAGACTCGGGATCACCTTGGCACTGAAGGGATTGGAGGTGTCCACTGTCGGCACCCGTTGGAAGTTGATATGGGTGCGCGAGAACTGCGGGGTGATGAAGTTGATGTAATCATCCATGGAGCGGACTATGGAGTCGGTTACGGCCTCACGGGAGTGGCCGCGCTCCGAGGTATCGCGGATCAGCTTCTGGATCCACTCCAGGTTGACGATGGGCACCACGCCGATGAGAAAGTCCACGTGGCGGGCTACGTTGTGATCCTCAGTGACCACACCACCGTGCAGCCCTTCATAAAACAGCAGGTCAGTGTCGCTCGGCAGATGCTGCCAGGGGGTGAAGGTGCCGGGCATCTGGTTGAAGGGGACCGCCTCGTCAAAGCTGTGCAGATAGCGGCGATACTGGCCGGTGCCATCCTGGCCATAGCCCTGAAAAAAGCTCTCCAGCAAGCCGAAGTCATTGGCCTCGGGGCCAAAATAGCTGATGTGGCGTCCTTGTTCACGCGCCTTGCGGATTGCCACATCCATCTCGGGGCGGGTATAGCGGTGAAAACTGTCACCTTCTACCACGGCCGCCTGATAACCCAGCTGGTGGAACATAGATCTAAAGGCAATGGTGGAGGTAGACGTACCGGCACCGGACGACCCGGTGACGGCGATAATGGGATGCTTGGCCGACATAGAATGCTCTCTTCCTTGGGAGTTTCGTTATACGGGCGTGAACCCGAGATGGTCAAGACGGCTCGTTGAAACGATCACGCGGCACAATATTGACCGATTCATGCAACTCGCTATAGACGATCACGGCGATGCCTTGCTGTAATTGAGTCCTTACCATAGCGACCTTAGCCTCAAGCGGCACATCATGTTCGCCATATTCGGTGCCTTCCTGCAGCACAAAGTGCTCGATCAGGTTGGTCAGGGTATCGGCATCCAATGCTTGCCAGGGGATTATCATGAAGGGATCTCGATGCAAAAGGGTATAACTGTCAGCTATTGTTGTGCGCAATAAAATGAGTGCAACCTCTTTTTACGCGTTTCGTGGAGTGTGAGACATGTTGTCTGAAGAGCAACGCCGGGCCCCCTCAACGATGTCGGCTCACATGGATCTTGCTCGCCGGCAGGCTATCAGTCGCGGCATGGTCTGGTTCTGGCTGTTGAACTGGCTGGTGGTGCTGTTTCTTGCGATACGCTACCAGGTCTACAGTCAGGCGGGCCTGGCCAGTGATGGTGCTCTACCATGGCGTTTTCAGAGTGAGTTGGGTTTTGTCATGGTAGTGCTACTGCTACTGCCGGTTGCAGCCCTGCTCTGCAACCATATGCAGGATCGAGTCTGGCTATGGTGCGCACTGGTCGTAATGTTGGTCTGGGGGGGCGTCTGGACGCTACATATCTTCACCATTGGTGAAGTTGAGCTGCGGGGAGGTGCAAGCTATGCCAACGGGATCATGCGCCTCAATTTACTGGCCGCGCTGATCGCGTTCTATCCCGACCGACGCGTGCTGTATGCCTATCTCAGTGTACCGTTGCTATTTGGCGTTGCGCGCTTGTGGTGGCTGGAGGTGGATTTTCCCCAGCTTTATCTGCTTGAAGTGGTATGTACCATCATGGCGCTGGAGGTTGGCCGCCGGATGCTGCATCGCTGGTTTGAGTTGGCCGTAATTCGCGAGCATGACAATCTGGCTCTGTTGCGGCGCCTCGATGCACTGGCCAAGCAGGATCCACTGACCGGTCTTGCCAACCGGCGCCACTTCAGTCAGGAACTCGAACGTTGCATAGCCCATAGTCAGTCGAGCAGCACTCCGCTTGCCCTTATCCTCATTGATGTGGACTACTTCAAGCGCTTTAACGATCACTATGGCCATCAGGCGGGAGATGTCTGCCTGCGGGAAGTGGCGCAGTTGATGATGCGTGTGGTGCGCAGTGAGGCGGAGCTGGCTGCCCGTTACGGCGGTGAGGAGTTTGTGTTGCTGCTACCCGATGCCGATAGTCAGGGCGCAGCTAAGGTAGCGCAGCGGTTGCAGGATGGGCTGGCTGAAGTGCAGCTTGAGCATCTGGCATCCGACGTCGCCGATCGGGTGACCATCAGTCAGGGGATCGCAGCACTGGGAAACGGGGAGAGTGGCGAGCAGCTACTGGAGCGGGCCGATCAGGCGCTCTATCGGGCCAAGGAGTTCGGACGCAATCAGTTCTGTGTTGCAGAGTGACTCTGTTCGGCAATCCAGCGGCTGATCCGCTCATCCAGCCAAAACCGTGGCCGCCAGGGCGTGCCGTGCAGAAAGCCGACATGGCCGCCGCGCTGGCTCAGCTCATAGCGCACCGTGGGCGAGAGTTGCTCCGGCCGTGGAATGACGGCGTGTGACATAAAAGGGTCGTCGGCGGCGTGGATGATCAGGGTCGGGATCGCGATCTGGCGCAGCAGGGGAAGGCCGGAGCAGCTCTGGTAGTAGTGGGTTGCACTGTGAAAGCCGTGCAGTGGCGCGGTGACCAGCTCGTCAAAATCACGCAGGGTGGCAATCTGCTCCACTTGCCGAGGTTGCCAGCGTTCACTCGCTTTCTGCTGCTGGCTGATTTTGTTGAGCAGATTGCGGCGCATGGTGCGTAGCAGATAGTTCTGATAGACCTTCGAGAAGCCCTGATTGACCCGCTCGGCGCAGCTCGCCAGTTGCAGCGGGGCCGAGACCACCACCGCCGCTTTCAATGCCGCAGGACAGGCCCGCGCCAGTAGATTGACCAGCATATTGCCACCCAGTGAAAAGCCGATGGCGATCAGCGGTTTGCCCGGAAAACGCTGGCTCAGCTCGGCAATCAGCTCCTGCGCATCACCGATGGCGCCGGAGTGATAGGCCTGCAGGTGGCGATTGGGCTCGCCGCTGCAACCGCGAAAGTGCATCAGCACGGCCTCTCTGCCCTCTTGCAGCAGATGGGCGAACAATCCCTTGGCATAGTGGGAGTGAATGCTCCCCTCCAGCCCGTGAAACACCACTACCAGCGGTCGTTCATCAAGGCTGACCTCCCCGCTCCAGGCGAGGTCGACAAAGTCCCCATCCTGCAGTTCAAACCGCTCCGCCACAAAACGGGCAGGGGGGCGGCGCAGCCATTTTGGCAATATGGTCTGCAGATGAGGATTGCGTGCCCACCAGGGGGCGTGGAAGTGGCTCTCGGTCAGCATGGGGTCAGCCGGTCAGTGTCGAAGATAAGGAGGACGGGAGGTGTGTTCCTCCCGCCAGTCATTGGCTTATTTCAGCAGGCGATCGTGATGTTCGGCACCGCGCAGCATGGCCTGGATCAGCTCATTGGCTTCGAACTTGGTCAGCGCCTCATGAGCACCCACCTGATGGGCCCGCTCCACGCTGATCTCGCTGGAGAGGGAGGTGTGCAGGATGATGTAGGCCCCCGCCAGTTTGCTGTCGCTCTGCACCTCGAAGGCCAGCTCGTAGCCATCGAGCCCCGGCATCTCGATATCGCTCACCAGAATGTCGATCGGGGTCTTCTGGCTTGCCCGCGTCTGCATCAGGGTCAGTGCATCCTTGCCATTGGTGCAGACCTCATAAGGGATATTGATGTAGTCGAGGGCAGCCATCAGCTGACGGCGAGCGACCGAGGAGTCATCGACCAGCAGGATCCGCATCGGCTTGATCCGCTCCCGCTGCACATCGGTCAGCACCGGATAGAGGTGGCTCGGATCGTCCGGATAGACCCGGGAGAGGATCAGCTCCACATCCAGCAGCTGGATCAGCTGGTCATTGACCCGGGTCACGCCGGTTACGAACACATTGTGGCCGAGTGAGGCGGGGGGCGATTCGATATCGCGCCAGTTGCACTCGGTGATCTTGTCGATGCCCCGTACCAGAAAGCCCACCAGGGTACGGCGGCAGTCGGTAATGATGATGAAGCAGTGGGGCATCTCCTCCTTGCTGATGGGGCGATAGCCCACCGCCATCGCCATGTCGATCACCGGAATGGTGGAGCCGCGCATATTGGCAGCTCCCAACACGGTCGGGTGCGAGTGGGGCATTGCCGTCAGCTGGGTGTAGGGCACTATCTCCTTCACCTTGAGGGTACCGATGGCAAAGGATTGTTTGGCTGAAAGGTGAAACAGCAACATGCCCTGTGATTGATTGGCTTTGCTCGTCATGGCAGATGTCCTGTTGGTCGAAACGTTGGCAGTCACTTCAGGCCTCTAGCATAAAGGATTACGGGGGGAATGGCCCTTCCTTGTTAACGACCATCTGGCAAAAAACTGGACTCATTCAGCCAATTTCGTTGGCGCACTCACATCGGCGTCCGGTTATTGATCGCCATCCTCGCCAGCGCCCCACTGCTGGCAGGCAGCTTGCAATGCGGCTTCATCGGCATAACCCAGCTTGCTGGCCACCTGCGCGGGTTTGCTGCCGCCCTTGAGCAATCTGAGCGCCTGCAGCAGTTGCCACTGTTGTTGCAATTCACTCCCTTCCACCGGCGCATCGGCTTGTTGTGCCCACAGTTGCAGAGACTCCGGTTGGCCATTGGCCAGCGCTTGCCAGCAGGCTTGCAGCTCACCGTGACCCTGCTGGCTGATGGCACACTGTTGCAGCTCATCCAGGATCACCTGCAGTCGCTGACCGTAGGCGCCTTGCCACTCTTTCGGACGTTGCCACCGGGCCAGCGAGTCGAGCAGGGCATCGAGCAGCGGGGTGGTCTGCAGCCAGCCAGCCTGCTGCGGCTGAGCCACGCGCAAAGAGACATTCAGCTGATCGTACTCGCAACCGCTGAGGGGGCTGAAGGCCGCGAGGGCATCGGCGCAGAGCCAGAAGCTGCTGCCTGCCGGCAGCAACAGCTCATGTTGGCCCAGTCTCAGCAGCGCGGCGCCCCGGGTGATCCGCAACAGCTGCCCGACCGGAGTTCGTTTGCGGTTGCCGGCGTGCAGGCCCTGGCAGGAAAAATGGTGATACTCGATGACGTGATGCATGTAAAAACCCTGATATGATGCTGCCTGGAGGTAACAAATATGGAAACCAGACGTAAAAAACGCTTCATTGCCGGTGCAGTCTGCCCGGCGTGCGGCAAGTTGGACAACATGATGCTGTATCTGGAGCATGGAGTCGAGAAGGTGACCTGTGTCGCCTGTGGCGATACCCAGGTACAAACGCCTGCCGAGGTCGACAAGCAGACTCGCGAGGCGGAAGAGGTGATCGGGGTGTTTCGCCCCTGATAAGGGAACGGCGGGTAGAATGCGGGTCTCCCTACTGACGCTGTTGCCGTTTTTTTCGTCACTCAGTGGCGCCGCACGGCATATGCGCGGCCCGCTTTTTAGGGTATTCTGAGCCCGTTTTTTTCTATCCGCAGGATCCTGACATGAAAGTAGCTCCTCTGAGCGTGGTTACGCTGGAATACACAGTCACCGACGAGCACGGTGAAGTCATCGACAGCACTGTCGGCAAAGAGCCGCTGGTCTATCTGCACGGCACCCGTTACCTGGTCTCAGGCCTGGAAGCCGAGCTGGAAGGTCGCGCGGTAGGTGAAGCCTTCGAAGTGACTCTGGCACCGAGCCAGGCCTACGGCGAATATGACGAGACACTGGTACAAGAAGTACCGGGCGAGCTGTTCGACGGCATGGAAGTCTCCGAAGGGGATACTTTTGTGGCTGAAACCGACGATGGTCACCGTCCTGTGACCGTGGTTGAAGTGTCCGAAGAGTTCGTCAAGGTGGATGGCAACCATCCGCTGGCTGGCGTGACTCTGGGCTTCAAGGTCGAGATCAAGGACGTGCGTGCCGCCACTGCCGAAGAGCTGGCTCACGGCCACGTTCACGGTGCCGGTGGTTGCGGTCACGATCACGGTCATGACCACGATCACGGCGGCTGCTGTGGCGGTCATGGTCACGACCATGATGAGGATCACGGCCAGGGCGGTTGCTGCGGCGGTGCTGGCCACGGTCACGATCATGGCCACGACCACGGTGATGACCATGGTCACGGCGGCTGCTGCGGTGGCGGCGGTTGTGGTGGCAAGGGCCATCACCACTGATCACGGCCACGCCGATGATAAAAAACCCGCGATTATCGCGGGTTTTTTATTAGCTGACAGCTGTGCCAAGCCATGTTGCCTGACCAGAGATAGTGCCGGATCAGTAGTGCGGCGGCGGGGTCTCTTCGGCCATGCTGGCAATCTGGCTGGGCTGTACGCTTTGCAGTTTGTCGATCAGCAGCTGGATCTGGTATTTGAGCCGATCGAGTTCACGGCCCTGGGTGGTTACCTCGTCGTTGAGCTGCTCTATGGTGTACTCCGCATAGGCGAGACGGGTTTCCAGGGTTTCGATGCGATCGTTAAGTTGCTGACTCATGGGCCTTCGGGTCCTTACTTGATTGTCCAGATTTCGGCCAGACCACTGGAGCTGGCACTGACAAGGTGGCTATTGTCGCGCAAAGCGACGCCGTAGACCACTGCGCTGGGCGGTTTCACCTTGGGTTGCGGCGAGACGCGCCAGCTCTGCAGCAGGGCACCATCGCTCACTTGCCACAGGGAGAGCTGACGGGAAGGGGCGCCGGTGATGAGCCACTTGCCATCGTTGGCAAAGCGGGCGCTGGTGTAGACCTCGAAGCGGTGATCATATTGCAGCTGACTCACCTCTTTGCCGGTTTTCAGATCCCAGATGCTGGCCCGGCTGCTGTCGGCGGTGAAGGCGTAGCGGCCGCTCGGCTCCAGTCTGGCCATGATCACCCGGCCACCATGGTTGAACCGCCAGATCACCTGCCCGCTACGGGTATCCCACAGATAGGCGCTGTAGTCGTTGCCGCCGGTCAGGGCGTAGCGACCGTTGGCGGAGAGATCCACCGTATTGACCTGTTCTGTGTGCCCGAGAAACTGCAGGCGACGACCGCTTCGGGTATCGAGCCACTCGGCCTTGCCATCTTCCCGACCTATCAGCACATAACGACCGTCGGCAGAGAGCGCGATATCCCTCAGCCTGGATTCAGGAAGTGAGTAGTAGCCTTGTGATTGCCCGTCGTTCAGCCGCCAGGTAGCAAAGGTGTCTGGGGTGGCGGTGACGGCATGGCTGTTGCCTTCGGAAAAGCGGGTAATGAATACCAGATCTTCCGCCGAGTCGGATTGCTTCCAGCGCCAGCGTTGACGGTTATGTTCCAGATCCCAGACGATGATGCCCTGGCTGATGCTGGAGACGATGGCCTGCTTGCCATCACTGGAGAGATCTGCGGTCAGCAGACCCGTGCTGGCGAGGGTCATTTGCTGGTTGGGTTGGGAGCTCTGCTCGCAACCGGTGAGCATTAAACAGAGGCTCACCAGATAAATGGCACTTTTTATCATTTTTGCGGTCTCACGCTTTTGTTACCTGCGATCACGGCGTTAGTATAAGGCGCTTATCACGATAAACCTCTCATTTCACGATGGAACCGAGAGCGGTATTTGGAGTTTGGAGAAACTGATGAACAAATTTCTGAAGGTGTCCCTGTTGGCGGCGGCGGTTGCCGTCGGTCTGACTGCTTGCCAAAAAGACGAGAAGCCTGCTGCGGCCAATACCGCCGAAGTGAAGGCAGAAGCCAGCAAGCCGGCAGAGGCGACCAAGGCCGAAGCCAAGAGCTTTGAAGAGCAATCTGGCTACGCAATTGGCCTCTCCATGGGTCGTTACATCGCCAATACCCTGGAGCGTCAGCAGGAACTGGGCATCAAACTGGACAACGCCGTGATCCTGAAAGGGGTGACCGACGGTCTGGGCAAAGAAGCCAAGATGACTGATGAAGAGATCCAGAAGGTACTGCAGGATTACGATGCCAAGATCAACGAGCTGACCAAGGCCAAGGCCGAGAAAGACGCCGTTGAGAATCTGAAGAAGGGTGAAGAGTTCCTGGCTGCAAACGCCAAGAAAGAGGGTGTGAAGAGCACTGAATCCGGCCTGCAATACGTGGTCGAGAAGATGGGCACTGGTGCCAAGCCGAAATCTACCGACATCGTCAAGGTGCACTACACCGGTACCCTGACCGACGGCACCAAGTTCGACAGCTCCGTCGATCGCGGCGAGCCGGCTACCTTCCCGCTCAACCAGGTTATCCCGGGTTGGACTGAAGGCGTACAGCTGATGCCGGTTGGCTCCAAGTTCAAGTTCTTCCTGCCGTCCAAGCTGGCCTATGGCGAGCACGGTGCAGGCTCCATCCCGGCGAACGCCGTGCTGGTGTTTGACGTTGAGCTGCTGGCTATCGAGAAGCCGACTGCTGATGACGCCAAGAAGTAATCCCTTCTTGTAGTTAAAAACGGCTCCTTAAGGAGCCGTTTTTACTTGTGTATTCCCTGCAATCGCGGGATAACAGAGTTGTCTTGGCGTTGGGTTTGCGCGCGAAAATAAGGCAAAATAGATCGCAGAATCAAATACAAGGATGAGTCCAGTGGCTGAAAATAAATCGCGTGTCCTACTGGTGGAAGATACCCGTAGTCTGGCGGTGGTCTATGAACAGTACCTGCGCCAGGAGGGGTATGAGGTGGTGCTGGCCGACTGTGGTCAACAAGCGTTGGCGCAGTTGCTGGCAAGTCCTCCCCCCGTGGTGCTGCTGGATCTGGAGCTGCCGGATATGTCCGGTATGGATATTCTGCAAATGATCACCGAACAGCAATTGCCCTGCTCGGTGGTGGTGATCACCGCCCACGGCTCGGTGGATGTGGCGGTGGAGGCGATGCGCCTCGGTGCCTTCGATTTTCTGACCAAGCCGTTTGACAGCAAGCGGCTCTGCGCCACCGTCCGCAATGCCTTGAAACACCAGCAGTTGAGCTCGCTGGTTGCCCACTATCGGGAGAACTTCGAGCGCTGCTCCTTCTTCGGTTTTATCGGTGCCTCCATGGCGATGCAGGCGGTCTATCGCATCATCGAGAGCGCGGCGCCCAGCAAGGCGACCGTCTTTATCACTGGCGAGAGCGGCACCGGCAAAGAGGTGTGTGCCGAGGCGATTCACCAGTGCAGTCCCCGCAGCGAGCAGCCCTTTATTGCCCTCAACTGCGCCGCCATTCCCCACGATTTGATGGAGAGCGAGATCTTCGGTCATGTGAAGGGCTCTTTTACTGGCGCCCAGGGGGATCGCAAGGGGGCAGCCAGTCTGGCTGATGGCGGTACCCTGTTTCTCGACGAGATCTGCGAGATGGACCTGGAGCTGCAGAGTAAGTTGCTGCGCTTTATTCAGACCGGCACAGTGCAGCGAGTCGGCAGTGGCAAGCTCGAGACGGTGGATGTCCGCTTTATCTGCGCCACCAACCGGGATCCGCTGGTCGAGGTAAAAGCGGGCCGTTTTCGCGAGGATCTCTACTATCGGCTCCACGTCATTCCCCTCACCCTGCCGCCGCTGCGGGAGCGGGGCGAGGATATCCTGCTGCTGGCGCGTACCCTGCTGCAGAGCTACGCCAAGGAGGAGAACAAACGCTTCAAGGATTTCGATGTCGAGGCGGCGCGAGTGCTGCTCGACTACCCTTGGCCTGGCAACGTACGCGAGCTGCAAAACGTGGTGCGCAATATCGTGGTGCTCAACGACAAGGAGCTGGTGAGCCCGGATATTCTGCCGCCACCGCTCAATGGGGTTCGCCCCCAACTGCCGGCTGCGATTGCGGCAGCGGTGGCATCGGCTCCGGCCGCCACCGGCGTGGCCAACGGGCCAATTCGTCCGCTCTGGCTGGTGGAGAAAGAGGTGATCGAACAGGCCATCGCCAGCTGTGACGGCAACATTCCCAAAGCGGCGGCCCTGCTCGAGATCAGCCCCTCCACCATTTACCGTAAAAAGCAGGGGTGGGAAGAGTCCAATCGGGCCTGAACCATCTTGCCAGCAGAAAGGGCGGCTAGCGTGCCGCCCTTGCTATTTTGGGGATCAGAGTTTGGCGAGGCGCTTGAGGCGGGTCAGCCGCTCCCCCTCGTTGGCGCTGAACCAGCGGTCCTGTGACAGCAGAAACCAGGCGCGGGAGAAGTATTCCGCGGCCAGCGGATCGTCCAGCACCAAGGCATTCTCCCCCAGCTCCTCGAACAGATAACCATCCTCAGGTTCGCCAGCCTCGGCCATATCGGCCTTGAGCTGGTGCAGCTCTGCCAGCGCCTGCTGGTGCTGACCCTGGGCCCGGGTCAGGCGAGCCAGACTCCAGCGGGCGATAAACGCCTTGGCCGGCTGGTTATGTTGCAGATGCCAGGCCAGGCACTTCTGTTGCTGGATTTTCGCCTCCTCGAAGCGGCCCAGTTCGAACAGGGTCCAGCCCTGATTGTTGTAAAGGGGGGCCAGCCAGCCGCGCACCTTCTCGTCACTGCTGCGTTCCGCCAGCTCCATCGCCAGTTGATGCCAGCGGCTCTGCTCTTCCAGCGGTGCGGCGATGGCGATCATGTGGGCGGCGTCGATAGCAAGATAGGTCTCCTTCTCCTTGAGCCCCCATTGCCAAGCTTGTTCAAACAGCGGTTTGGCACTGGCTTTGTCGCCCGCCGAGTTAAAGGTGCGGCCTCGCTCCAGCAGGGCCCGGATCCGTGCTCTGGGGGTTTGATCGGTGAGGCGAGGCTCTATCTCGTCGAGTTGCTGGTGGGCTTCGGCAAATTGGCGCTGCAGCGAATGGGTACGGGCAATTTGGGTCAGCAACTCCAGTTCGAGTTGCAGGTCGGCGGCGGCGCGCGCTTCGGGAAGAAGGGTATGAAAACGCAGGGCGCTGGCGGCGGGATCCTGATAATCCCACAGCGCCATGAAATCGGGCGGATTGTCCATCTGGCCTCCTTGCTGGTTATCCTGTCACCAAGATGCCTGCCGGCCATTATTTGTACAAGGGGCGCCCGTCACAGAGCGCCCCTTGAGTCATGTTAACGGCTGTGGCCAGTTGGTCAGTAGACCATGGCCAGGCTCATCAGCATCAGACCGAGGGCGGCAAAGGCCCCCTCCTTGATGGCGAGCCGTGGCACCAGCGCCTTGGGCAGGGCCGGAAACAGGCTCAGGGCAAAGCCAAGGCCCGGCATCAACCAGTGGAATGCCGGATCGCGCAGGGCGGGATCGGCGGCTCCATTGATGATGATCAGCAAAATAAACAGGGTGAAGGCCGGCAGGATAAACCAGCGTACCCCACCGGCGGCGACCGCCCGCAGCGGCGAAATGCGATAGAGCAGCATGGTCACAAGGAACAGAACAAAAGGGGCCAGCAGATAGAGCGGAGCGGGGTTCATAACATCTTTCCTGAAAACTGATCGTCAAAAAACCGGTTGTCCGGTGCAAGAGGCGCGGGATTTAACCACTCTTCGCAGGTAATCACCAGCAGCCCGGGCCCAGGCTGTGAAGAGGATCCCGGATAAAGGTTTGCTAGCGCGTCTTAGTGCGACCAGAACCAGGCTGCTGCAAATCCCAGCCAGCTCAACACCAGCAAGATCCAGGGAAGGAGATGCTGATGGCTTACTTCAACCAGTTCAAGCTGATCGTCTTGCACTTCGGTTTGGGGCGTGCCCTGTGGCTGCCTGGCTTTGGCCTGCCATTTTTTCTGGCGGCTTGCTTCGCGGGCCCGCGCCTTCATCTGCTTCTTGTATTCGTCGATGCCTTTCTGGATCCCTTGCGCAATAAGCTGGGTCTGCTCTTTGGTCTGCCCCGGCTTCTGGTTGGCACGGGCAATTTTCATCGCCTCCTGCTGGGTCTCGGGGGAAATCTTGTCGTACTTGGCCATCAACTCTCTCCTCGGGCATGGTTGGCTGGGGAGTATGCCATAAAGGGGCGTATACGTGGCGCCACCTTGATAACAAGGCGTTGCAAGTGAGTGACATCTCAACGAAAAACTCTAGAAATCAATAAGAAGCTCTATGTTGGGGTGAAGATCACAATTAACGGAATTTGTGAGTCATCGATGAAAAACGGTCATCTGTAGTTTGTTATATTGGCGCCCGACCGGCTGGATAAGGTCATTAAATAACAAAACAATCAAGGTGATATGGATATGAATAATAACTTCATCAAAGGCGGCGTGGCACTGGCCGTGCTTGCTGCACTGACTGGCTGTAATACCTCGAGCAATGACACCGTTGCACCCTGCACCGAAAATGTCTGCAAACTGACCATCCTGCACACCAACGATACCCACGGCCGTTTCTGGCACAACGCCGAAAATGAGTATGGTATGGCTGCCCAGAAGACTCTGGTCGAGCAGCTGCGTAGCGAGGCCAAGGCTGCTGGCAGCGAGGTGTTGGTGCTCTCCGGTGGTGACGTGAATACCGGGGTGCCGGAGTCCGATCTGCAGGATGCCGAGCCTGACTTCGTCGGCATGAACAGCATTCGCTACGATGCGATGGCGGTGGGCAACCATGAATTCGACAACCCCCTCAGCGTGCTGGAAAAGCAGCGTAAGTGGGCTCAGTTCCCCATGCTCTCGGCCAACATCTATGACAAGGCCAGCGGTAAACACTACTTTGACCCCTACAAGGTGTTCAAGCTGGAGAGCGGCCTCAAGGTCGCCGTGCTGGGGCTGACTACCGAGGATACCGCCCAGCTGGTGGATCCCAACAACGTGCAGACCCTGGAGTTCCGCGATCCGACCAGCGAGGCGGCCAAGCTGGGCAAACAGATCCGTGACAACAAGGAGGCCAATCTGGTCTTTGCCATCACCCACATGGGCCACTATGCCGATGGTCAGCACGGTAGCAACGCGCCGGGCGATGTAGAGATGGCTCGTGCGCTGCCGGCAGGGACTCTGGATGCCATCATTGGTGGTCACTCCCAGAATCCGGTCTGTATGGAACCGGGCACCACCAACAAGTACGCCAATTTCAAACCGGGTGATAACTGCCAGCCAGATCAGCAAAACGGTACCTGGATCATGCAGGCTCACGAGTGGGGCAAGTATGTGGGCCGCGCCCAGTTTGACTACCAGAATGGCAAGCTGACCCTGACCAGCTATGACCTGATCCCGGTCAACCTGATCAAGCGCAATGCCAAGGGCGAGGCGATCGATGCCAACGGTGCCGTGACCAAGGACCCGGCCAACATGGTGTTGATCCAGGATGAGATCACCAAGGACCCCGAGCTGTATAACACCCTGCTGGGTTATCAGGAGAAAGGTCAGCAAGAGCTGAATGTCGTCATTGGCTCGGTAGATGGCTTGCTGGTTGGTGATCGCAACTCGGTTCGCAACAAACAGACCAACCTGGGTCGTCTCATCACCACGGCGACCAGCAGCAAGCTGGGGGTCGACTTTGGTATCGTCAATTCAGGTGGTGTGCGTGACAGCATCCCGGCCGGTGATATCACCTACCGCAGCGTGCTGCTGGTGCACCCGTTTGGCAACACGGTCAACAAGGCGGCCATGAAGGGGAGTGATCTGGCGACCTATCTGGGCCAGGTGGCAACCAAGACCCGCAATACCGGTGGTTATGCCCAGTTTGGCGGTATCAACATGGCGGTGGATTGCCAAGCCAAGAGCGTCAATATCACCAGTATCGGTGGCAAGGCGTTTGATCCGGCAGCAACCTACAGCTTCGCGATCCCGAGCTTCAGCGCCTCCGGTGGTGACGGCTATCCGAAGATCGATACCATCAATGCCGGGTTGGTCGATGCTGCCGTGCTGAAAGAGTTCATCGAAATCAAGAAGACCATCAACGTGGCCGATTATCAGCCAGGCAATGAGGTGAGCTATCTGAACTCAACGTCTACCGAAGGGTGTAACTGATTCGTCAGCGGGGCGCATAGCCCCAGATGTGATCCGAAAGGGCAGCCGGTGGCTGCCCTTTGTCGTTGTTTGGGTGGCGGTTACAACTCTTCAATCATCAATGACGATAGCCATCGCCTGTATGAGGTGAGGGGATGAAATGAAAAGAGGCAGCCCGTGGGCCGCCTCTTGCGTAGTGACAATCTAAACCTTACAGCTGTTCGATACCGACGATATGCCAGGGGGCATTGTTCTTGGCCAGATCGCGCTCGAGGTGCCACACCTCTTTAATGTCTTCCTCGACCTGCTCCTGACGGTCCATGTAGCGGCCGCTGAAGCGCACGCTTACCTGAGCCCAGTCGCTGCCGTAGTCGGCGCGTACCAGCTGGGTATCGACGTACATCACTTCGGTGTGCTGGTCGCCAGTCAGTTCGGCGCGCTCGGCTTTGAGCTGTTCAAACAGCTCGGGGCTGACGTACTCGCGCACCTTTTCCAGATCGTTCTTGTTCCACGCCTCTTGCAGGGTGCGATAGTGATCGCGGGCACCGGCCAGGAAGCTGTTCATGTCAAAGCCTGGCGGCAGGCGGAACGGCACATCGCTGTCGGCAAAGCCGGTGGCTTGCGGTGCGCTGTTGCTCTGCTCAAACTGCTGCGGGGCCGTGGATTGCGGTGGCTGATAGCCCGCATAGGCTGCCTGTTGTGGCTGTGGCGTCGCGACCTTGCCCTTGCGCAGGGTACGGATCAGGAAGACGGCACCCAGCGCCAGCAGGGCGATCAGCAGGAAGTCCATTCCTTGCAGACCTTCAAAGGCACCGCTGCCCAGCAGGTAGGCAAACAGGCCGCCAGCCAGCAGGCCGCCCAGCAGGCCACCCATCATGCCGCTCTTTTTCGGCGGCGTCTGGGCATTCAGTGTCGGATTCTTGTTGTCGACCGGTTTGGCCGCAGGCTGGGCCGGCGCAGTTTTGTAACTTTTACCAAAGGATTTGCCGCCGCCAAATTTCTTGGCTTCGGCGTGAGGTGCCCCCAGGCCAATGGCCAGGATCACGGCAAACAGGGTCAGCATCTTTTTCATTTTGACTCTTTTCACTCTCGTCTGTGGGTGGGGCATGCTCCGCTTTGGCAAGCTCAGCAAGGCGCATGGCAGGCTGCCTGTCCCTAATTGTGTCGCAGCTTGTATTCATCAATATCACCTCTGGCATGAATTATTCATGAACGAGGTAGCCGCGATGCGGCGTCAAACAAGAGGAGTAAACCGGATGAAAAGCAGAAGATTGAGTCGCAAGGAGCGCAAAATGCGAAGCAAAATCAAAATGGTCAAGGTAGAGCAGACTCTGGTTTGGCCCTTTATGATGGTATGAGCCGCCAGATAGGGCTCGCCGTAGTTGGCTTTCTTTTGTAAAATTCCCGTCCCCTTCCCGCTGCGGTTTTTATGTGTATGGCAGAGCAAGTGACGGCGAAAAAAGACGCCAAGACACAACAGCTGAAAGTTCCTCCCCACTCTTTTGAGGCCGAACAGTCCGTACTGGGCGGCCTGATGCTGGATAATGATGCCTGGGATCGGGTTGCCGAACGGGTGATCGATCAGGATTTCTACAGCCGTCCGCACCGGTTGATCTTCCAGGCCATGACCCGCCTCTCCAACGCGGGCAACCCCATTGACCTCATCACCCTGCAGGAGGAGCTGGAACGCTCCGAACAGTTGGAAGAGGCGGGTGGCTTCGCCTATCTGGTGGAGATCGCCAAGAACACCCCGAGTGCCGCCAACATCAACGCCTACGCCGAAATCGTGCGCGAGCGGGCGGTGGTGCGGGAGATGATCTCGGTCGCCAACGAGATAGTCGAAGCGGGCTATGAGCCACAGGGCCGCACCTCCGGCGATCTGCTCGACCTGGCCGAGAGCAAGGTATTCAAAATTGCCGAGCAGCGCACCAGCGCCAACGAGGGGCCTCAGCCCCTGAAGCTGATCCTCGAGCAGACTGTCGACAAGATTGAAGAGCTGTTCAAGACCCCCCACAACGGGGTGACCGGGGTATCGAGCGGTTACAACGATCTCGACAAGATGACCGCCGGTTTGCAGCGTTCGGACTTGATCATCGTGGCGGCCCGTCCCTCCATGGGCAAGACCACCTTTGCCATGAATCTGTGCGAGCATGCGGCCCTCACGGCCGACAAGCCGGTGCTTATCTTCTCGCTGGAGATGCCCTCCGAGCAGATCATCATGCGTATGCTCGCCTCGGTCGGTCGCATCGATCAGACCAAGGTACGTACCGGTCAGCTCGATGACGAGGATTGGGCGCGCCTCTCCTCCACCATGGGATTGCTGCTGGAGAAGGGCAAGATGTATATCGATGACGCCTCCGGCCTCACTCCGACCGATGTGCGCTCCCGTGCCCGTCGGGTGGCACGCGAGCACGGTGGCCTATCCATGATCATGGTGGATTACCTGCAGCTGATGCGGGTGCCGGCGCTCTCCGATAACCGTACCCTGGAGATCGGCGAGATATCCCGCTCCCTCAAGGCGCTGGCGAAAGAGCTGCAGTGCCCGGTGGTGGCGCTCTCCCAGCTGAACCGAAGCCTGGAACAGCGGGCCGACAAGCGCCCGGTCAACTCGGACCTTCGTGAATCGGGCTCCATCGAGCAGGATGCGGATTTGATCATGTTTATCTATCGTGATGAGGTTTATCACGATGACAGCCCGGACAAGGGGATTGCCGAGATTATCATCGGCAAGCAGCGTAACGGCCCTATCGGAAGAGTGCGTCTAACCTTCCAGGGTCAGTTCTCCCGGTTTGACAACTATGCCGGTCCGGCGTTTGATGACGATTATTGATAAGTAACAATCATGGCAATCCAGTGGTCAGGATTGCCACCACCGCTCTGACCCGCTTGCCATTCACTGCAAAGCAGCCCGTCAGAGCCTGTTTTCCCGGTTCGACAATTATGCCGGTCCGGCCTTCGACGACGATAAGTGAGTGGCGGTCTTCGGCCCGATGAGGGGGAGACCATTTGTGCCCTCGTAAGGGAAAACCATGAAAGCGGCTACTGCCCAAATCAATACTGCGGCCTTGCGCCACAACCTCGCCGTGGTCAAGCGCCACGCCCCCGCTTGCAAGATCATCGCTGTGGTCAAGGCCAACGCCTATGGCCACGGACTGCTGCCGGTCGCCCGCACCCTGGTGGATGCGGATGCCTACGCGGTGGCCCGTATCGAAGAGGCGCTGATGCTACGCTCCTGCGCCGTGGTCAAGCCCATCGTGCTGCTGGAGGGCTTCTTCTCCGCCGATGATCTGCCGGTGCTGGCGGCCAACAACCTGCAGACGGCGGTTCACACCTGGGAGCAGCTCGAAGCGCTGGAGCAGGTCGAGCTGCCAGCGCCCGTGGTGGCCTGGCTCAAGCTCGACACCGGCATGCACCGCCTCGGGGTGCGTGCCGACGAGATGCCCGCCTTTATCGAACGACTCGGCAAGTGCAAGAACGTGGTGCAGCCGTTCAACATCATGACTCACTTCAGCCGATCCGATGAGCTGGAGCAGCCCACTACCCGCGAGCAGATTGACCTCTTCAGCCGTCTCACGGCACCGCTGGCGGGCGAGCGTGCCATGGCCAACTCGGCGGGCATTCTGGCCTGGCCGGACTCCCACTGCGACTGGGTGCGCCCCGGCGTCATCCTCTATGGCGTGTCGCCCTTCCCCAACACGGTGGCGGCCGATTACGACCTGCAGCCGGTGATGACCTTGAAGACCCAGCTGATTGCGGTGCGGGATCACAAGGCGGGCGAGCCGGTGGGCTATGGCGCCAACTGGGTGTCAGATCGCGATACTCGCCTTGGCGTGATCGCCATCGGCTACGGTGACGGCTATCCACGCATGGCCCCCAACGGCACTTCCGTGCTGGTCAACGGCCGCATCGTGCCGCTGGTGGGGCGTGTCTCCATGGATATGAGCACGGTCGATCTGGGGCCGGGCGCAACCGACAAGGCCGGTGACGAGGCGGTGCTATGGGGCGAGGGGCTGCCGGTAGAGCGGGTGGCCGACGAGATTGGCACCATCCCCTACGAGCTCATCACCAAACTCACCTCCCGCGTCTTTATGGAGTACGTCTGATGTGGCAGCAGTGCCTGCTGACTCTTAAGCCCCGTTCGCGGGGCTTTCATCTGGTGACGGACGAGCTGGTGGCCAAGCTGCCGATGCTGGCGGATTACCGGATTGGCATGGCGCACCTGCTGCTGCAACACACCTCCGCCTCGCTCACCCTCAACGAGAATTGCGATCCGAGTGTGCGCAGCGATATGGAGGCCCATCTGCATCGGCTGGCGCCGGAAGATGCCCCTTACTATCGCCACACCTATGAGGGGCCGGATGACATGCCCGCCCACATCAAATCCTCCCTGCTCGGGGTGAGCCTGCAACTGCCGATCCGCGATGGTCAGTTGGCGCTCGGCACCTGGCAGGGGATCTGGCTTGGCGAGCATCGCATCGATGGCGGTGCCCGCAAGGTGTTGGTGACCCTGCAGGGTGAGTAATCAGGCTGCAACCAGCCGAAAGATGACGATAAAAAGAGGGATGGCATTGAGCCATCCCTCTTTTGTTTTAACGGTTTCGCGAGCTATCCGCCTGCCAGTGGCGCGGTGCTCTGCGTGGCTCAGCCGACCTTGAAGGGGGTCAGCTCGGCCAGCGGGGCGGCGTCCATAAAGGCTTGCGGCTCCTGACCCTGTTTGAAGATCTTGAAGTCCTGCTCACGGGCGCTCCAGTACTCCAGACGCTCGCTGCCGTTTTCTCCGGTGATTTGCAGCAGGCTCGCTTCGCGCAGAGCCACCACATATTCGCTCGGGTTGATGGCGCAGAATTCGGCCAGACGCTCGTCGCGGGTCTCGCCCATGTGGCCGCTGATGCTGGCGTCCAGATAGTGCGGGTTGATCTGCAGCGGGAACAGGCCCAGCGCGGGCAGCACGGCGGCGCTGCAAACCGGCATATCGTTGGTGGTGCGGATGCTCGGGGTCGCCACGTTGCAACCGGCGCTCCAGCCCACATAGGGGACACCCCGCTCGCGCACGGCACGCTGGATCGGCACGATCAGGCTGTTTTCATGCAGCATCTGGTTGAGGCGCCAGGTGTTGCCGCCGCTGATAAAGATGGCGTCCGCCTGATTGATGGCATCGACCGGGTCATCGAAGTGGTGGATGCTGATGGCATCGACTCCCAGACTCTCCTGCAGCTCGTTGGCGCGGGCATCCCAGTCGCTGCGGATCACCGCGTAGGGGATGAGCAGAATGCGCTTGACCTGTTTGCGAGCCAGCAGGCTCTGAACCCGATCGCGGGCCCAGCCGAGCAGACCCGGAAATTCGTTGGCTTTACCGTTGCTAAGCAGAAGCAGTTCCATCAAATCGTTCCTCAAAAAGTGAAAGCGGAGGAGGGAGGGCCACCGGATCCGCCGTGCGGCCGGATGGCAAGAGGAGGCATGCTACCACCATTGGCGCGGCGGTTCTGTGATCGCGAGGCCCATTCAACTGTTATGGATGGGGGATGCCATGCCAAGCGGTGGATTAATGAGCCGTGGTCAACGCGCCACCCCTCGCCAATAAAAGACCCCGCCGCAGCGGGGTCATGGCAGGGTTAGTCGAGTTTGAGATCGACCCACACCATGCGGTGATCCGAACTGACTCCCTTGGCGATGCCGAGTTTCGCATCATAGACCAGGTGATAACCGGCCTCGAAGCTGGCCGGCCAGAAGACGCCGCTCTTCACCGCGTTGAGGTTGGCGGAGGGGATGACGTGATCCAGCTGCAGCACGCTGGAGTTGGTGATGCGTTCCGGGTTGGGGCGAGTGAGGTTGCGTTTGCAGTCGGTCCCCTTGCTGACACACTCCGGGCCCCCTTCGCTGACCGGGATCAGGGTGCCATTGGTGATGGCCTGATTCATCAGCGGGTTGTTTAGCAAATCCTGAATGGCGGTCAGGTCACCGTCACCGGTGAGCGGATCGGCGTTGAGATCACCCGCGATAACGAACTTGGCATTTTTGGCCAGCCCACCCTTGGTGCCCTTGTCATCGGTCATGTAGTTGAGACCCTTGACGTAGTCGTTCCAGAAGGCGATCTCGGCGCGGTTGTGTTTGACGGTGTGGCGCGCCGCGTTGGCAAAGATTGGCGGGGTCGGGTGGGAGATCAGGAAGTGGATCACCTCTTCACCCTTCTCGGTCTTGATCCGTACCGGCACATCGGCGTGGTTCTTGGAGGAGAGCGGGTACTGCTGCCAGGCTGCGTCTGAATACCAGGCATCGCCACACTGGCGGCTGGCCGGGATCTTGACCTTGGGATTGTTGCAGTCATCGATGATGGGATTCTGCTCGCCCGGCATATCCTTCCACTTGAAGTTCTGGAAGGTGCGGATCTGCTTGGTGTCGATGGGGTATTTGGACATTACCGCAAAGGCGTACTGGCCGTGGTAGTTGCCAAAGCCCCAGGCATCGTCGGGGCCGCTGTTGACCTTGCCATCCAGATTGAGGTCATAACCGCTCATCAGGCCGGTGTTGGTGGCGAAATTCTGCATCACCGGATAGCTGATGGCCGTCACCTCTGCGTGCTGGGCGTGGGCCAGATAGTTGTCGTTGAAGGCTTTCAGATCGGCGGTGCTCTCGCCTTTGCCGTCGTTGTCGAACTCGTTGAGCAGGAACACATCCGGGCGGGTTCGCTGGATGATCTCCGCCACGTTGCGGATCTGCTGCACGTTCTTGGCTTTGGTTTCCGTGGCGCCGCTCAGGCTCCCTTCGGCGAGGCGGGCCAGCAGGGCATCCTGCTCGGTGCGGGTCAGTGCCAGCTCACCGGTCAGCATACCGGCGGCAGTGCGGTCAAAAGAGAGGTTGAAGGTGGCAAAACGAACCATGGGATCAGCTGCCTTTGAGTCGTTGTCGCTGTTGCAGCCAGCCAGCATCCCGAGGGAGATGGCGGCAGCCAGTAGGGTTTTGTTGATATTTTTCATTGTAATTGTTCCGTAGCATCAATGAGTTATGCCTTCTGTGAGGCGGCGCCATTATAAGTAGACGGTGATGCTGCGGGGGTTTTGCCTGAGCAAAGTGTGAGGATATTCACACCACATATCTGGCGATGATGAATGTTAGCAGGGCG
Source organism: Aeromonas sp. FDAARGOS 1405 (assembly GCF_019048265.1). Classification (NCBI taxonomy): domain Bacteria; kingdom Pseudomonadati; phylum Pseudomonadota; class Gammaproteobacteria; order Aeromonadales; family Aeromonadaceae; genus Aeromonas; species Aeromonas sp. FDAARGOS 1405. The sequence goes on from NZ_CP077311.1 coordinate 2,286,812, forward strand.
ACATGGGGTGTGAAAAACCGGTTTATACGCTGCAGTTTTCGGGATGAATAGCGCGCGCTGCCAACCATTGCCGCACTCTGAATTTGTCACACCACCATCGGCAGGCCGCTCTCGGGGTGGTGGATCACCTGTGCCGGATAGTCATAGAGCCGGGCGATCAGCTCAGGGGTGAGCACTTCGGCAGGCGTGCCATCGGCCATCAGCTTGCCCCGCTCCAGCATCACCAGCCGATCGGCATAGCGCGCCGCCAGATTGAGGTCGTGCAGCACCACCAGCACCGCAGTATTGCGGCTGGCCAGGGCGCGCGCCATGGTGAGCAGCTGATGCTGGTATTTCAGATCCAGCGCCGAGGTGGGCTCGTCGAGCAGCAGCAGGCGGGGTTGCTCGGCTTGCTCGGTCGGGGAGGGGGCCTGCCAAATCTGCGCCAGCACCCGGGCAAACTGCACCCGCTGCCGCTCGCCGCCGGAGAGCCCGGGATAGAGCCGCTTGGCCAGATGCTCGACCCCGGCATGAGTCATGGCCGCCGCCACAATATCGTCGCGCCGCGCCGCCGGTTCACTGTGGGGCAAGCGCCCCATGGCAACCACTTCCTCGCAGAGAAAGGGGAAGTTGAGGGAGGAGCTTTGCGGCAATACCCCGAGCCGGTGGGCCAGCTGGTTGCTGTCCCACTGCCGGCGATCCGCGCCAAACAGGGTGATGGTGCCCTCATATTCCAGCTCGCCGGTCAGGCACTTGAGCAGCGAGCTCTTGCCCGCCCCGTTGGGGCCGAGCAGAGCGGTCAGGGTGCCGCTCTCGAGGTCGAGATTGAGCCCATCCAGGATCTGGCGCTGGCCACGACGCAGGCTGAGTCGGGTGCAGCTCAACAGGGGGGAGGAGAGTGAGGATGAGAGTGGTTGCATAACAGTCCGTATTACAGGGCGCGGCGGCCTTTTACCAGCAGCCAGATGAAGAAGGGAGCGCCGAGCAGGGCGGTGATGATGCCCACCGGCAGCTCGGCCGGGGCCAGCAGGGTGCGTGCCAGCATATCGGCTGCCAGCAGCAGGGCGGCGCCAAGCAGGGCCGAGAGCGGCAGCAACCTGACGTGGTTGGGGCCCGCCAGCAGGCGCACCAGATGGGGCACTACCAGCCCGACGAAGCCGATCATCCCGGCTACCGCCACCGCCACCCCGACGCCCGCTGCGGTGAGCAGGATCAGGCGACGTTTGAGGGATTGCACATTGACCCCAAGATGACGGGCCTCTCCTTCACCCAGCAGCAGGGCATTGAGGGGATTGGCATCGCGCATAAAGAGCCACAGCAGGGCCGCCAGGGTGAGCATGGCCAGCGCCACATCGGCCGGTTTGCCTGCCGCCAGCGTTCCCATCTGCCACAGGCTCAGGTTGCGCAGCATCTGATCGTCCGCCAGATAGGTGAGCAGGCCGATCACTGCACCGGAGAGCGCCGTGATGGCGACCCCGGCCAGCAGCATGACAGTGACCGAGGTGCCCCCCTCACGGGTGCCGAGCAGATAGACCAGGGTGGTGGTGAGCGCGCCGCCGAGAAAGGCGAGCAGCGGCAGCAGACCAACCCCGATGGTGGTTTGCAGCTGCTGGCCGAGGGGGGCCAGCAGCACGATGGCGAGCGCCGCGCCGAGCGCCGCACCGCCGGAGACACCTATGATGCCGGGGTCAGCCAGGGGGTTGCGAAACAGCCCCTGCATCACGGCGCCACAGAGCCCGAGGATCCCCCCCACTGCGATGCAGAGCAGGGTACGAGGCAGGCGAATTTCCTGCACGATCAGCAGCTTGTGTGACTCAATCCCGCTCTCCTGCCCGGCAAACAGCGCCCGCAGACTCTCGCCCAGGGTGAGGGTCATGGGGCCGGTTGCCAGCGAACCGAGCAGCAACAGCGCCAGTGCGGCCGTGGTGAAGGCCAGCAGCCAGGAGAGGGGTAACCGCATCATGACCCCTGCTTGATCCACTGGGCGATCTGGTTCGCCTGTTGCAGGGAGTTGAGGCTCAGGCCCCCTTGCAGGGCGTGGCCATCGATGGCGTGAATGGCGTTACGCTTGCCAGCCGGGGTGGCGGCCAGGGCGGGCACTTCCGCCAGCACCTTGGCCGGATCGGCATACTGCTGCCAGTCACGACCGCTGACCAGCACCAGATCGGGCTGCATCTCGATGAGGGATTCGGCGGATACCGGCTTGTAGTTGCGCAACTCGGCGACCGGATTGATGCCGCCTGCCAGCGAGACCAGCGCGCTGGCGGTGGTGTCCCCCCCGGCGATGCTGGTGGGTTGCCCCTTGTGCAGCAGCAGGAAGGCGACCTTGAGCGGTTTGTTCTGTTTGGCTTGCGCCGCCAGCTGAGCGGTCTGGGCCTGGATCTCTGCCTTCAGGCGATCGCCAGCGGCTTTGTCGCCCAGCAGGCTGGCGAGGGTGTCGATACGCTGGTTGAGGTTGGCGAGAGTCGGCGCGGTATCCAGCACCTCCACCTTGACCCCGGCACGGCGCAGCTGATCCAGGGTCGGGGCCGGGCCCATCTCGTCGCTGCCCACCAGTCGGGTGGGGGATAGGCTCAGGATCCCTTCGGCGGCCAGTGCTCGGTGATAACCCACCTTGGGCAACCCTTTTGGCAAGGGGCTGCTGACATCGGTGGCGATCAGGCTCGATTCACCGCCAAGGGCCAGAATGAGTTCTGTGGTGGCCGGGCCGATACTGACGATACGCTCTTTCTGTCCGTCTGCGGCAACGGCAGAGAAGGGGGAGAGTGAACTGCAGAGCAGGGTGATGGCGAGGGCAAGACGACGGCCCATGCTAACCTCCGAAGGGGTGAATGAAACGGGTGTGCCGTCGAGAATATCAAGGCTTTGGAAAAAATGCACTGATAATGATAGCAATTATCAATTGCATTGATTCCGGTGCTTTATTAGAGTAGCCGCCATGATAAACAGCGGGACAAGATGGTCCCGCAGAGGGAGAAAACATGAGCATTGCACAACGCATTCACGCGCTGCTGGAGCAGGATCCCGGCGCTCATCCGTCCACCCTTGCGGCCCAGCTTGCCATCAGCGAATGGGAGGTGGTTCGCCATCTGCCCGCCGAGCTGGTGACCCTGCTACCCGCCGATCGCGCCCAAGGTCTGCTGGAAGATCTGGCCGACTGGGGCCCGGTGACCACCATCGTCGAATCAGAAGGATCCATCTTCGAGGTAAAAGCCCCCTTCCCGAAAGGCAAGGACGCACGCGGCTACTACAACCTGATGGGCCGCGACGGTGAGCTGCATGGTCACCTCAAGCTCGACAACGTGGCGGGGATTGCGCTGGTCAGCAAGCTGTTCATGGGCAAGGAGGGGCACTCCTTCCAGTTCTTCGGTCACTCCGGCCGCTGCATTTTCAAGGTCTATCTGGGTCGCGACGAGAAACGCCAGCTGCTGGCCGATCAGGTCACCCGTTTTATGGCGCTGCGCCACAACTCTCAAGAGGAAGTCAAAGCATGAGTGAACGTCAGGAGCGTCTGCAGAACCGCCTGCAACCGGAGATCCGCGAGTTTCGCGACAGCTGCCGTACCCTGCAGCTCGCCACCGTCGATGGCGAAGGCAATCCCAACGCCAGCTATGCCCCGTTCGTGCTGCAGGAAGATGGCTACTATGTGCTGATCTCCGAGATCGCTCGCCACGCCCGCAACCTGCAACAGGTGCCGCGGGTATCCCTGATGCTGATCGAGGATGAGAGCGGTGCCCGCGAGCTGTTTGCCCGCAAGCGCCTGACCTTCGATGCGGTGGCTGAAGTGGTAGCCCGTGACGACGCTCGCTGGAGCAAGGCGGTCGCGGCGCTGGAGGGGCGTTTTGGCGAGATCATCAAGGGTCTCTCCAACCTCAAGGATTTCAAACTGTTCCGCCTCAAGCCGGAGCAGGGGCTGTTCGTCAAGGGCTTCGGCCAGGCGTTCGCGGTCTCCGGTGACGAGCTGGTGGATTTTGTCCATCTGGTGGAGGGGCACAAGCGCATCGACAACGGTGCCGAGCTCACCAGCCCGGCCGATGCGCCGGTCTGAGGATCCCTGTCGACCACGACAGCCGTCATAACAAAACGGGCAGCCACTGGGCTGCCCGTTTTTATTGCGTTATCTCATCCGGCCTGTTCAATCCTGCCAGCTGGCCTTGTTGGGAAAAGCGCGACGATCGGCGTCGGTAGCCGTTTCGTTGCACTCTCCCCGCACCTTCCAGGAGGTCTGGCTCAGCACTATGTAGCCCTGGCGGCAATACTGCTTGGTCGCCAGGGTCTCGGTCAGCAGGTTCTCCTGTAACGCCTCCCGCTGCTCCAGCAGCCGCTGGCTCTGGGCTGCCGAGAGGCCGCGCGGCAAGGTGTCGTTGGGCGCGGCTTCAAAGGTGAACCGCTTGCTCCCCTCCTCGTTGATGTGGGTCAGAAACAGGGGGGCCGGCCCGTCATACTTCTGGCCGGGCAAGCTGGAGCAGGCCGACAGCAGGGGAACAATCAACAACAGGGTGGCAGACAACAGGCGCACGACAGACTCCAGTGAGAAACGAGGCGAGGCTCGCAGATTAGCACGGCTGCAGGGCGGGTGTTACTGCCAGCAGCTCGTCGGTGGTGAGCAGGGTCACACTGCGCCCCTCCGGCAGGCTGAGGTGGCGCCACATCCAGTGATGGTGCTCGGTGATCTGGGCCGCGCTCAGGTGGGGGCGATCGGCGGTGGTGTGACCATCGCTCAATACCAGCACCTCGTACCCATGGGAGGCGGCACTGCGCACCGTGGTATCGACGCAAAAATCGGTGGCACAGCCACAGAGAATGAGTCGATCGACCGGCTGCTCGGCCAGCAGGAAGGCAAGCTCGGTATCGAGAAAGCTGTCACATGCTGTCTTGCGCACCCGGCTATCTCCCTTGGCCGGTTGCAGCGCACTGTGCAACTGCCAACCCGGGGTGCCCGGTTCCAGTTCGGTACCGGGGGGCGAGTCATGCTGGATATAGATGACCCTTCCCTGTTGCTGCCTGACATGGGCCGCAGCCCGATTGATATTGGCCAGCACCTGCTCCTGGCGGTAACGGGGCTCGTTGAACAAGCCTTGCTGCACATCGATGATCAGTAACACATCCATATTTTACCCGCCGTTTCCTGGAAGATTAGGGTTGCAGCCACTGGCTGCAGTCACGACTGCGGGATTGATGCAGCGCGCCCATATCTTGCTTCATCTCGTCACTGTTTTGCCAGCGCTTAGGCAGCGGCATGATGGTTACCTGCACATCGGCTGCGGGATCTGCAACAGAGGTCTCATCTGTACGGGGCACGACCAGCGCCACCTTGAGGGCAGGATTGCGGCTGGCGATGCGACTGGCGAGTCCAAGCCCCCCCTCGACGTGGAAATTGCCGGCGATATGCATGATCTGCTGGCCCGGGTGCTTGGCGAGATAATCCACCATGCTCTCGGCCATGGTGTCATCCCAGCTGGTCTGGGCGGCGAAGCGGCGAGCGTTGCTGTCGGCATCGCCGTGGTGCATGGAGGCCATAAATTTCTGGCGATAGGGATCATCCCCCAGCGTCAGTTGGCGGGCCAGCTGGCTGCGGCGCGACGCGGGCAGTTTGTCGAGCCACTCAGCCCCCTCCTGACCGACACAGCTCACCAGCGGTTTGGGGGCGTTGGCGGCGATCACCTGCATCTGGTGCGCTTTGGCAAACTCCACCAATGGGCGATAGTCGCTCGGATAGTTGGGCCAGGCGTTGCCTTCGCGGATCAAGGCCGCTTCACCAATCTGGTTCGCCAGATAGGCATCCAGCGTCTTCTGATCGGCGCGGCTGAACTGCTCCATGGAGAGGACCAATGGCCGACCGTGCTGCTGACCTGCGGTGTAGAGCCCGCTCAGCAGGCGCGATTGCAACAGATGCACGGCGGGATGGCTGTGCAGCTCGCCCACCAGAATGATGTCGGCGTCGGCAATTCGCGCGATTGCCTGCTCCAGCGTCAGGTCTGCATCTCCCTCGCTGCTTAGCCGGTAGTCATAGAGCGTCTGCAACTGTGATGACACGGTTGGCTGGGTTGGGGTGGCACAGGCTGCCAGTAGCAGCGGCAGGGCGAGCAGGGGAAGTCGTCTAATCATGGGATCTCACGGCTGATATGCCCGGATGCCGGTGCATCTCGGGGGCTAATAGAGAATAAGGGCAACACAGGGCGACAGTGTAAAACCAATTTGGTTCAAAACAAATGAGAATGATTTCGTTTCTTGTTGATCTTTGTCGAGAGCCGGGTAATATGCGGCCTGTTTGATAACAGTTCTCAATAAGGATTCGCTGTGACCCATCATAACGCACTCTCTCTGGTTGCCCTCGCCGTGGCGGCCGGTCTCTCCTCCCAGGTCTTTGCTGCCACCCAGAAGGCGGATGAAGTCGTGGTCGTCAGCGGCTCACGGATGGAGCAAAAACTGGAAGATGTCTCCGGCCCCATCTCGGTGATCACCGCCAAGCAGATTGAAGAGCAGGTCGTCACCAACGTCGCCGACCTGTTCCGCTACGAACCCGGTGTGACCGTGCTCGGCGGTCAGGGGGATGCGCAGACCTTCATCATCCGCGGCATGGGTGAAAACCGGGTCAAGGTGGTGCGCGACGGCGTGCGCCAGAACGATGCTTACAGCAAGGGCGGTGTTGGCCAGAGCTACTTCGATACCGACATGATCAAGCAGGTAGAAGTGGCAAAGGGGCCCGCTTCTGCCGCCTACGGCTCCGATGCGCTGGGTGGCGTGATTGCCATCACCACCAAGGATGCCAGCGACTTCCTCAAGGGCAAGGATAGTTATCTGGATGTGACCAGCGGTTACGCCTCCAGCAGCCACCAGAAGATGGCGGGCTTTACCGGCGCCTTGCGCACTGGTGAAGTGGAGAACCTGCTGCGCTACACCTGGCGCGATGGCGGTGTGACCCAGAATTTCGACTCCACCAAAAACGACTTCGATATCGGTACCCACGCCCTGCTGCTCAAGAGCAAGTGGAACCTCTCCGATGAGCAGTTCCTCAAGCTGACCGTTGACTACCTGACCGATGGCGAGGAGCCGGATGCGGTCAAGCTCAACAAGGTCGGTACCGGTACTGCCCGTGTCTTTGATCAGCCCATCACCGACAAGCAGACCGACAACCTCTCTGTGGTGCTGGATCACGGCATCGCGCTGAATCAAGGCTGGGCTGATCGGATGGATAGCAAGGTCTACTTCGCCCGCACCAAGCAGACGCTGGATCAGTACGCCTCATCCAAGTATCCGGTCAGCCCCGGCAACCCCTATGTGACCAAAAACTCGCTGGATCACAACGTGTTCGATCAGAAGAACATCGGCGCCCAGCTGCAGTTCCACAAGGCGGTCGCCAACCACCGCCTGGCCTGGGGTGCTGAATACGAGCACACCGACAACGAACGTACCCGTTACAAGGGGCCGACGACTCCCGGTGATTTTGTCGGCTACAACGAGCTGAGTTTCCCGGCTACCACCAGCGAGCGCAGCGCCCTGTGGGCCTTTGACGAGATCAAGTTTGGCGAGCGCTGGGTGCTCACCCCGGGTGCCCGTTATGACTACTACCGGATGACTCCGGACAACGATCCGGCCTACACAGGCGACAAGCTGCACAAGTTCTCCGAAGGGGAGTTGTCACCCAAGCTGGGTCTGGTGTTCAAGGCCCACGAGGCGGCCAACCTGTTCGCCCAGTACAGCCACGGTTTCAAGGCCCCCATGTATGACAGCGCCTTCTCCACCCTGAACCATCAGGCTTACGGCTATCGCATCGAGCCCAACCCGAACCTCAATCCGGAGAGCAGCGACGGCATCGATCTCGGCGTGCGTGGCAACAGCCACGGCTTTAGCTATGAATTGGCCAGCTTCTACAACAAGTTCGACGATTTCATCGAGATGGTGGAAGTGGGTCAGCAGGGACGCACCGCCGTCTACCAGTACCAGAACCTGAGCAAGGCGACCACCAAAGGGGTCGAAGCCAAGGCGGATTACTGGCTCAACAATATCGTCAATGTCTGGGGCAACCTCGCCTACATCGAAGGCAAGGATGGGGATGGCAACTACATCAACAGCCTGAGCCCGCTGAACGGCTCGGTCGGTGTGCGTCTGGAACAGTCCCAATGGAACTTCAACACCGCGCTGCGCTTTGCGGACGACATGGACAAAGTCCGTAAAGACAGCAAAGGCAAGGATTACGTGAAGAGCGCCGGTTGGGGTGTTGTGGATATGTACGCCCAGTTCAACCCGATGACCGATCTGCAGCTCAACGTCGGGGTCTTCAACCTGTTTGACAAGGAGTACACCAGCTACGAGCGCATCGCCGGTCGTGCCCAGGGCTCCGATAACAGCATGATGACCGAACCGGGCCGCAACCTGAGTGCACGGGTCAAATACGTATTCTAAAAAGACAACACACGCAGTGATCGAGGGCTGTTGCCCGCACCGGATCCCCGCCCTGACAGGCGGGGATTTTTTATACATGTAGCCAGGTGTGAGGTGACCCGCTCACACCATGTTATTCATTGGCTTCGCCTTTTTCTTTGTGTTGGCGAGATATTATGCTATTTGATTCATTGTTAATGACATTTAGTAATTCTTTACAATGGGTGTGCCTAGCTTTTGACTTCGACATCGAACTTTTTCCTCGACACCGCCGACGCTCTTGAGCTGATTACCCGCTTCAATGAGGCCTCTGACGAGCAGACCATAGTGGCCCTGCTGCGTACCCTTAGCCAGCAGATGGGTTTTGACCACTTCCGGCTGGGATTCATCTTTCCCAGTTCGATTCAGCGTCCTGATGTGAGGATTTTTAACGGATGCCCTGCCGAGTGGGTGCAGAGCTACGACAAACAACGTTTCTTTACGGTGGATCCCGTTGTGAGAAAAGGGATGAAGCAGAGCACCCCCATCCTCTGGGGCAGCCTGATCACCGAGTGTTGTGAGCGGCAAGATATGGTGGGGCTGGAGGTGATGCGGCAGGCATATGAGATGGGGCTGCGCGACGGGATCACAATTCCCTGGCATGGGGCTAATGGCCATGTTGGCTTGCTGTCATTGATCACTCGCGCCCCACGAACCGAGCATCAATGGTTGAGTGCCACTCCTTTTTTAAGCTGGCTGGCTGTGCATGTCTTTGAAGCGGTAGCCCGTGTTTGTCTCTGTGTGAGGCAGCCTCAGGAAGAGCTGACGTTACGGGAGCAGGAAGTGTGCCAGTGGGCTGCCGAAGGCAAGCAAGTGAGTGATATTGCCCAGATCCTGGGGATCAAGCCCAGAACCGTCACTTTCCATCTTGAACGGATAGCGGAGAAGCTGGGTGCGAGCTGCAAAAATCAGGCGATATCATGGGCGCTGATGCAGGGTATTGTCAGACTGAACATTGACACGGCACAGATTGAAAATGTGGATGATGACAGTGCATGATGCTGCCTAACGCAAAAAATTGCTCATTACGTAGATTAAATTACTAAAAATGTCAGTTTTGCCAGTGGGTGTGATGATATTGCGCAAGTTATTGCATCTATGCGCGTAGAGAGAGAACAGATGGAAGGTAATTGACTGATAAATAAAGAATAAAAAAGTGGCATGGTCGCTGCTAAAGGTTGGTCGAGTGCTATCTCGTTTAACCAACTTATTTAGGAGCATACACATGCCAACTCCATGTTATATCAGCATCGAAGGTAAAACCCAGGGCAATATCACCGCCGGGGCCTTCACCTCTGACTCAGTCGGCAACATCTTCGTGCAAGGCCACGAAGACGAGATGCTGGTACAAGAGTTCCAGCACGTTGTCACCGTCCCGACCGACCCGCAATCCGGTCAGCCTGCCGGTCAGCGTGTCCACAAGCCGTTCAAGTTCACCGTCGCCCTGAACAAAGCCGTGCCGCTGATGTACAACGCGCTGGCTTCCGGCGAAATGCTGCCGAAAGTGACCCTGAAGTGGTATCGCACCTCCGTTGAGGGCAAGCAGGAGCACTTCTTCTCTACCGTGCTGACCGATGCCACTATCGTTGACATCGACTGCCAGATGCCCCACTGCCAGGACCCGGCGAAGTCTGACTTTACCCAGCTTATCCAGGTCTCCATGGCTTACCGCAAGATTGACTGGGAGCACACCGTTGCCGGCACTTCCGGTGCGGACGACTGGCGCGCCCCCATCGAGGCGTAAGCCTTGCTTCGGTACTTTGGTATTCCTTGTAAGTAGTAATGTGTCTTTGAGCCGGTTGTTCAACCGGCTTCTTGTACTGTGCATTTTCTCCAGCCTGGCCAACGGGTTGGCTGGAGCTTTTCTGTTTTGCCATCCCCCAGCCGGGGTTTGATGCCCTGCGAGTGAGCGCGGAGGGATGGCAAAGCACTAAAGGGTGTCCTGTGATGCAGACCCAATCCGCCCGTAACCCGTGTTCGCCGTTATCTTGGTTGCCCGTTGTGGCACAGGAGAGGGCGGTAGCGTGGTTTGGCGGTTGGGGTCTTGAAGAGGGGCGCAGACATCGCGTGGCCGTGACAAGAGGGGAGAGCCATGGCTAATCAAACCGGATTGCAATTTACCGTCAAGGTGGGGGCGCTGCCCGAGAGCACCTTCGTGGTGGCGAGTTTCCAGCTGGACGAGGGACTGAATCGGCCGTTCAACCTGCGCCTTGAGCTGGCCAGCAGCCAGCCCGATGTCGACTTTGGCGCCGTGCTGGACCAACCCTGCGAGCTCATGGTGTGGTACAACGGCGAGCTGCAACGCCAGGTGTGCGGGGTAGTGAGCGAGTTTGCCCAAGGGGACAGCGGCTTTCGCCGCACCCGCTATAGCCTTGAGGTCAAACCCGCCCTGTGGCGGCTGGGGCTGCGCCAGAACTCCCGCATCTTCCAGGCGCAAAAGCCCGATGAGATCCTCAGTATCCTGCTGCAAGAACATGGCATCACCGATTACGCCTTTGCGCTCAAGAACGAGCACGCCCAGCGGGAATACTGTGTGCAGTATCGGGAGACCGACCTCGATTTCGTGAATCGCCTTGCTGCCGAAGAGGGCTTGTTCTACTTCCACGAATTTGAAGCGGGCAAGCACCGCATTGTGTTTGCCGACGACGCGGCGGCATTGACTCAAGGCCCCGAGCTTTTCTTCAACCTCGGCAACCGCTCGCTGGAACAAGGGCCCTATGTGCGCCAGTTCCACTACCGCGAGGCGGTGCGCCCCTCGGATGTGGAGCTGAAAGACTACAGCTTCAAGACGCCGGCCTATGGCCTCTCCCACAAAAAGCAGGGAGCAGAGCTTGAGCATCAACGGGATACTTATCAGCACTTCGACTACCCGGGCCGCTACAAGCAGGACCCGAGCGGCAAGGCGTTTGCCCAGCACCGGCTCGATGCGCTGCGCAATGACGCGGTAGCAGGCAGCGGCAAATCCAACAGCGCCGCGTTGCTGCCGGGCCAGCACTTCTCACTCACCGAACACCCCAATGGCAGCCTTAACACCGACTGGCAAATCGTCCATATTTGCCACACCGGTGAGCAACCGCAGGCGCTGGAGGAAGAGGGCGGCAGTGGCCCGACCGTCTACCACAACGAATTTGGCGTAGTGAAGGCGAGCACCACCTGGCGCGCCCGTATCGGCAGCCCCGAGGCACCCCATAAGCCGATGGTGGATGGCCCGCAAATCGCCATGGTGGTGGGCCCTGAAGGGGAAGAGATTTACTGCGACGAACATGGCCGGGTCAAACTGCAATTCCCGTGGGACCGCTACGGCAGCTCCAACGACCAGAGCTCCTGCTGGGTGCGAGTGAGCCAAGGCTGGGCCGGTGGTCAATATGGCATGATGGCCATCCCGCGTATCGGCCACGAGGTCATTGTTAGCTTCCTAGAGGGCGACCCCGACCAGCCCATCGTGACGGGGCGCACCTACCACGCCACCAACCGGCCGCCGTATGAGCTGCCTGCCAACAAGACTCGCACCGTGCTGCGCACCGAAACTCACAAGGGCGAGGGCTTTAACGAGCTGCGCTTTGAAGACCAGGCGGGACAGGAAGAGATTTATATCCACGGTCAGAAAGACCTGAACGTGCTGATAGAGAACGATGCCGCCTGGCACATCAAGCATGACCAACACACCGACATCGACTTTGATCGGGTGACTCGCATCAAGGCCAACGACCACCTGACGGTGGAGGGTGAAAAGCGTGAACAGATCAAGGCGGACTATTCGCTGACGGTGGATACCTCCCTGCACCAGAAACTGGGTCAATCCCTGTTGGTGGAAGCGGGTGAAGAGGTGCATATCAAGGTGGGTGACAAGTTGGTGCTGGAGGCGGGCTCAGAGATCACCCTCAAGGGGGGTGGCAGCTTTGTCAAAGTTGACCCGAGCGGCATCAAGCTGGTCGGCCCCGCCATCAAACTCAATGCCGGAGGCAGCCCGGGAGCTGGCTCTGGCTGGGCTGGTCAGGCTCCCGTTATTCCCAAAGGGGTTGAGGTGGTCAAAGCTCCAGAACTGGTTGAACTGGTCAAGGCCATTCCTACCGAGAAGGCGATGGAGGCGCTCTTGAAAGAAGAGAAGCCCGCTGCGTTCTACCTCTTTTCTGAATAAGGAGAAAGCATGAAGTTTGCATTTCCCATCCTCACTGCCAAAGGTGAAGAATTCAAGGATGTCAAAGCGCTGACTGCACTTATTAATGGCGAAAAATCCGGTCATTATCTCCTTGGCAATCACAACAAATGGCACGGTGGTATTCATATCAGCGACCAGAGCGCCCCCTGGTGCAAGGATAAATATCCTGTCCGAGCCATTGCTGACGGCAAAGTCGTGGCTTTTCGGATGATGAAGGATTATCTGACCTCTGAATTTCAGGGGGAGTCACTGCGTTATTCCAACTGCTTCTGCCTGGTCCAACACGAATATTGTGAAATCAATGCAGAAACAAAAGCTAAAAACGAGTTCACCTTTTATTCGCTCTATATGCACCTGTTGCCTTGGGATAAGTACCAAAGTACCGAGAGGCTGGTGTTGAAAAAGGGTTGGAATGCTCGCAATTCTGTCCCCCATAGGAATCCCAATGCAGAGCAGCAGCGTGCCGATGCTGCCTTGCCCCGTTTCACTTTGCCTAAGGATACCGAACTGGAGATGGATAGCAGCATTCCCCCCAAAAAGGGGAGTGTTGGGGGCAAGGAGTATGATTTCATCAAGGTAAAGATCAAGAGCAAGCTGTCCAATGCCCAGATAAAAGAGGCTGAAAAGGTGGGGGTATTAGTCAGTGAAGGGAGTTCAGTCTGGATCGCCAATAGCCCGGATGCCTTGACCTTTATCAAGCCCAATGTGCCAACCTGGCTATTCGATCAGATAGATGCAGAGCTATTGAAGGATATGGCTGGGCGTGCAGATCCTGTCTTGGATGATAAAAGTGGTCGCTTGATGGCTGGCAGTGGCAATGTCTCACTGCCAGCTGGCACCAAGTTGCAGTATGATGCCCACCAACTCGAATTCCATTGGATTGGTGATAAAGCGCGCAAGATGGCCAGATGCAAATATGTCATGCCGAGTGGGAGTGACGCTCAGGGGAATTGTGGTCTCGCCTGGGTGTGCGTTGAAGATGAATTTATCAAAGCTAAAAGGCTTCCCCCTTCCCATCTCGACGAGCTATATGTGCTGCCATCTCCCGTGGTAATTGCTGCGGGTGAAACCATAGGCTATCTCGGCTTGGTGGAAACACCGGGGTCCCTGATTGGGGGCAAACAGAGCAAGCATCAGGTTCATCTTGAGGTGTTTACTCAAGATCCCCGTCTGGATGATGTTCTGGCCAACAAGGCGGGAACGCAAGGTGGTGCAATCTATGCCAAAGTGCCTGCCGATTTGATCCTCCATGAGAAGAAGAGTGAGGCAGGCAAATCCAAGTGGGTGGCAACCAAGGATAAAAGCAAGGAAGCGCTGGTTGAAGCACCCAAGCTGGAAAAGGATGCTGCCAAGCAGGAGTGGATTTGTGTCTCATCAGATAAATATGTCAAGAAAGAGCAAGTTGAGTTATTGAGTCAGCATGACTGGTTGAAGATCGGTTTTAAAAAGATCGATGGTAGTGGCTCCGACGGTTATCTGGATCCCGATGCGCCGCCTTCCCTTTTTACTGATTTGGTGAAAAGCTTTGATAAGAATAAGGATGGCAAGCTGAGCAGCGGCGAAATTCATGCTGCTTTGAGCAATCCGAAAAACAGTGAGCAGTTGCACAAGCTCATTGTCAAACATCTCAGCGAGTGGTATGAAAAGTCTTCAGCCAGCAGTTATCAATGGCTGGATAAGCTTATGACCAAGATTGGCCTGCCAAACTTTGATTTACTGGTTGATCATGAAAAGCAGCGTATCGATAAGCTGGAGTGGATGCAGAGTGCGACCAAGTTAAAGCTGGATAAAGAGGTTTGGCATTTTTCACCAATAGGAATAATGGCATTAATAACAGAGCAGCTCCCAAGCAGAGATACAATCGATTTTAATACCACTCTTGGGATTTATAGAATTTCTAAAAAATCTGCGGAATTTATATTGTCTTGGGAAGCATACATGCCCAAACCATATGTCCCCAAAGGAGATCAGTCAAGTGGCGTTACTATTGGGTATGGGTACGATTTAGGACAACAAGAAATCTCATCAGCACGGACTATGTTGAGTGATTATTATACGGCGACACAGGTGGAGCGTTTGTTAACCGCAATTGGCAAAAAAGGGGATAATGCAAGAGCTATTGTTCATGAATTATCTGACATTTCGATTGATAAAGAACGAGCACTAGATATGGCAATGCGTTTAAAGGAACGATACTGTCAAGTTGTTGTCAACACTTACCCACAAGCTATTAACCTACCTCCAGATAGTGCTGGTGCCATATTGTCATTGGTTTATAACAGAGGTCCATCATTAAAAAAACCGAAAATAGGGGATCCAATAGATAGTCGTCGTGAAATGAGAGAAATAGGCGATGATTTTTCTAAAGGGAATATTAAAAACATACCTGCCAGACTAAGGAGTATGAAAAGGCTATGGGCTAACCAGCGGGGCCTAAGAGACCGCCGTGAAGGTGAAGCTAAATTTATTGAAGAAGAATTGGCTGGGGGAGAATGATATGACTAGTATTTTAAGTAGGTTACTGTTCATTTTTATTTTTTTGTTTTCAACATATGCACATGCGTGTGGTAATAACAACAATGCAATTGTTCAGGGCCCTTTCAGAGATATATCCTTCAATGAAGGATATATCTGCTTTCAAAGCACTTCAGATAAAAAAGATATAGAGTTTTATCTTGGGTATGAGTCACCTAAGGGAACGCAAAATCATTTGATTGATACTTTTTATCATTCAGATGCACCAGTGGAATTAATGTCTGTTTTTTTTGTTTCTGTAAATAAAGAGAGGAATGTTGCTATACTTCTTCGCTGGAATGTAAATTATGAAAATAATGGTATAGAATATCCTTATTTTTATGAAATTAAAACATATCGAAAAAGTAAAGAAGGAAAGTATGAACTAAATTTAAGTTCAGAAACTGATGATGCTCTTTCTGGTTATCAGATTGTAAAAAATGGTAAAATGCAAAATTATGCATTAGACAATGCCAAAAAAATTAAAAATTATCTTATTGATAAGTATGGTGCATAAATAAAGGAAGGTTCATAGAGCCCGTAAGCTCGATTTGTACCGTTCTAGTTATCACCTGACACCGGCTTAACGCCGGTGTATTTTTATCTTGAGTTGCAGGATAGCTCGAAGATGTGCTGTATCCAGATGATTTTTCGTTGTGAGGATGGATTTAAATTTGAATCCGAGATGCAGATCCTGATGATGAAGCAAAGTGATTAGGGGACAAAAAAGAAACCCGCCATAGGCGGGTGGAAGGATTGCAACACTAACCAGGAGGAGGTGTTACCAAGTAGACCCTGTACCTTCGGTAATAGTTCAATTTTGTTGAAGTTTTTCCGTTTTCTTAGCGGGGTTTCCATCGGGATCTGTGGGGGCGGATGAGTTATCATTCTGCTCCCGTCATCTGGTTGCAGAGGATCTATGCCCGCGTTCTCCTGGTTAGCGCTCTTTTTCGGCGCCTTCTATTTTGTCTACGGCGCTTACTTGCCGTTCTGGTCGCTCTGGCTGGAGGGGGTGGGCGTCAGCGCCGAGATGATTGGTCTCCTGCTGGGGGCGGGGATGGCGATCCGCTTTGCCGGCAACCTGATGGTGATGGGGCAGATCAAGGGGGCGGGTCATCTGCTGCCGGTTACCCGATTGTTATCTCTGCTCAGTCTGTTCGCCTTCCTTGGCTTCTATCTCAGCCATCACCTCTGGTGGTTGGTCGGTCTCACTCTGATTGCCAACTTTATCTACCCGACCCTGATGCCGGTAGGTGAGGCGCTGGCAACCCGCATGGTGGTGCAGGCGCATATCGACTACGGCAAGGTGCGGCTGTGCGGCTCTTTTGCCTTTATCGTCGCCTCTACCCTGGTAGGGGCGCTGGTGGGCAACTTCGGTAGTGACTGGATTTTGCACACCATGGTGGCGGGGCTGGTGCTGATGCTGCTGCTCAGCTGGCTGCCGCTCTATCCGGCGCCACAGGATAGTCAGGACGAGCGCGCCAAGGCGTCCTTGCTGGCAACCCTGCGCAGCGCACCGGTGCGCCGTTTCCTGCTGCTGACCGCTCTGCTGCAGGGGAGCCACGCCGCTTATTACGGTTTCAGCGCCATCTACTGGAAGGAGCAAGGATATAGCGGCACCATCATCGGCTATCTGTGGGCGCTCGGGGTGGTGGCGGAGATCTGTATGTTTGCCGCCGACAAGCGTTTCTTGCAGCGCTTTGGCGCCCAGAGTCTCTTTATCGCCGGAGCCATCGGTTGTGTGGTGCGCTGGGTATTGCTGGGGGCCTCGACCGAGTTGTGGGTGCTGGTGCTGGGGCAATTGCTCCACTCGGTGACGTTCGGTATGAGCCATCTGGGGGCGGTGCGCTTTATGACCCGTCAGCTACCGGCCGAGCAGTTGATCCCGACTCAGGCGCTCTATGCGGCCCTTGGCCTCGGCATGACGGTGGCGGCCCTGATGGCACTCTGCGGCGTGCTGTTCGAGCCTCTCGGCGGCGGCATCTTCTTCCTGATGGTGCTGGTGGTCTTGCCGGTGTTCTTCCTGCGGCTGCGTCCCTTTGCGCCGTCTGCGCAGGAGAGTGCTCCAGCCTGATATTTGTCTATTTGAATCATCTCCTCACAAAAGGGAGAGCCACGGCTCTCCCTTTTTCGTTGTTGCAGTTTGCGGCGTTACTGCTGCTCGCCAAGATAGAGGCGGCTGAGACGGCGCCAGGTATCCGAGCCGATGGTGCCGGCAAGCAGCTCATTGGAGGCGGCATCAAAGCGTCCATCCGGCAGCCAGCCCAGTTGGGGCAGCAGTTGCGCCAGCGTCACGTCATTGTGTTGCAGTTCCCGCTCCAGCGCTTCCCAGAAGGCGCTCCCCTTGACGTAAAAGAGCGGGTAGTAGGAGCGATCGCCCGCCAGCACCTCGCGAGCTGCCCGATAGAGGCCGCTCTCGCGATGGGGCATCTGTTTGCCCCGCTCGGCCAGCTCGTTGACCGCCGTGACTTGATGCAGCCGAAAGCGGCGCAGCGCCTTGATGGCGAGGTACTCAGCGAGGCTCTCGTTGACCCAGGTGGGTTGTGGAGCAGAGTGGCGAGCGCTGAGGATATGCACCGCCTCGTGGGCCGAGGTGCGCAGCAGGCGCAAGGGGGCCTGTGGCGTCGGTTTGCCAGCCTCGGTGGGGTAGTTGGCGACAAACACCTGATCCCCGGCGGCGCCGCCAAGGGAGCGGGTCGCCACATCCCGCCCCAGCCACACCAGTTGCCATGGATGAGTGGGTGGCTCCACATCGAGCTGGAAGGCCAGATAGTCGATGATCTCATTCAGTTGCTGCTGCAAGGCTGGCAGATCGAGCTGGTTGGCGGTCTCGTCATGGCTCAGCACCAGCCGCGGATCCGGCTTGGTGACGGGCACAGTGTCCAGACCAAATGGCAGGATCAGCGGCGGCTGGTTGACATCCGGCAGTGGTTGGCAGCTGCCATCCGGCAGACAAACCTTTCCTTGGCGACTCCCCATCTGGCGCACAAAGTTACCCCACTCGGTCAATAGCCACTGGTCAGGGGCAAACAGCAGCGACTGTTGGGCCGAGGCATCAGCACCCTCTGCCGGAGCCGGTGTGAGCGTGATCTGCCAGCCGATCTCCTTGCAGGAGAAGGGCTGGTTGAGGGCAACCGGCTGGTTGTCTGCAAGGCAGACCAGCGCGGGGGAAACCGGCGTGGCACTGCCCGGCAACTGACGAGCGGGGAGCAGGGTAAAGGGAGGTTTGCCCTGCATAGTGAGGTGCACTTGCAGCACATTGGCGCTGGCGCCCTGCTCGATAAGGTAGCGGGGGCCGTTCGCGTCATTGCCAGCGCAGGCCCACAGCGGCAGCAGCCACAGGGCAAACAGGGTGATATGACGACTCATAAGAGGGTTAGCGCTCCTGCTCGTAGCCCAGCAGATCGCCGGGCTGGCATTTGAGTTCACGGCAGATGGCCTCCAGGGTGGAGAAGCGCACCGCCTTGGCGTGGCCATTCTTGAGGATCGAGAGGTTGGCCTCGGTGATGTCGATGCGCTGGGCCAGTTCGCGGGCGGTCATTTTGCGCTCGGCCAGCAGGGCATCGAGCCGGATGATAATGGGCATGGGATCCTCACACCGTCAGTTGTTGTTCATCGGCCAGCTGCTTTGCTTCCCGCATCACCAGTGCCAGCGCCGAGACGATCAATCCACCCAGCAGCAGCTGAAAGTTTGAGGAGCTGATATTGATGGTGCAGTACAGTTCAGGGCCATGCAGAGTGAGCACTATATCCAGCAGTGGCGTGGTGATGATCTCGGCGATGAAACTGGCACACAGCAGCAGTCCGATCATCTTGTAACGACGGATCTGGCCGAAGGTGAACAGCATAGCGCGTCGATAGCCACGAAACAGCTGGAGCAGTTGCCACAGGATGAGCATGAAAACTACATCAGGCAGCAGCATGACCAGGGTCGCCAGCAGGCGGGTTCCCATACTGAGGGAGTAGTCGGCAATCGAGGGGGCCGGAGTGGTCACTACTGGCGAGGGCATGTTCAGTGGGACATTGCGGAGTGTGGAACCGTCATTCACTGCCAGGGCATCGACCAGCTCCTGATGCAGATAGTCGTTGCCACCCAACAGGTGTGACCAGGCTCCCATGACGGTCATAAGTGGTGTGGCCACCAGTGCAAATAGTAGAACCCACTCGATCAGGCTGCTCATTCGTTCGAGCTTGTTGTGTTTCATCGTTTATCTCCAGATGGAATGTGACAGAAAGATTAGGGCCATGAACGGTGCTGCCAGCAGGGTCAGCAGCAGGAACCATTCGATGAGGTCGCTGATGTGTCCGAGCGTGTGGTGTTTCATCGTTTCACCTCTTGCTTGAAAGAGAAAGATGGAGCGTGCGCGCATGAAATTATTGTTTATCAATAAACAGGCGCTAGTGTTTATCGTTTTACGATATAGTGTCAAGGCTGAATTTATTGAAAAACGATAAATTCAATCTGACTGCAGGGGGATGACTTTTGGCTGTCGCCTCTCTAGACTGGCGAGGTTGTATACAAAAACTCAACATCTACAAGGGGTTATCGATGCACCAGGGATGGCTGCTGATCGGATTGTCGCTCATCTATCTTGGGCTGCTGTTTCTGATCGCCTTCGTGGCAGACAAGCACAAACGGCACCGTCTCAAGGGGCAACCGCTGCTCTACAGCCTGTCGCTGGCGGTCTACTGCACTTCCTGGACCTTCTTCGGCACAGTGGGGCAGGCGAGTGAATCCCCTTGGTCACCGGTGCCCATTTACCTTGGCCCCATGCTGGTCTTTCTGTTTGGCTGGCGGCTACTGGCCCGCCTTATTCTGGTGGCCAAGCGCGAGCACATCACCTCCATAGCCGACTTTATCGCCGCCCGTTACGGCAAATCCCAGCGGCTTGCCATGGTGATCGCCCTCATCGCCATCATGGGGATCCTCCCCTATCTGGTGTTGCAGCTCAAAGCCATCGTTACCGGGCTGGATCTGCTGATGGTCAACAGCGGCGGCATCAGCCCGACCAGCAACACCAGCGAATTGGCGCTCGGGGTCACTCTGCTGCTGGCGCTGTTCAGCATCCTGTTCGGCACCCGCCATCTCGATGCCACCGAGCACCACAGGGGGATGGTGGTAGCCATCGCCTTCGAGTCGGTGGTCAAATTGCTGGCCTTTATCGCGGTGGGGGGCTTCGCCCTCTGGCTGATCCTGAGCAAACCGGGCGAGGCTCACGAGGTGGTGACTCGCGACTTCTTTGCACAGGTGGTGGCGGTGAGCCCTGGCAACCTGCTGGAGCTTGCCATCTATACGGTGCTGGCGATGTGCGCCGTCATCTGCCTGCCGCGCCAGTTTCATGTGACTGTGGTGGAGAACAATCAGGGACAGGATCTGCATTGGGCGCGCTGGATCTTCCCGCTCTACCTGTTCGTGATGGGGCTCTTTATCTGGCCGCTGGCGCTGGCGGGCAAGCAGTGGGTGGGGGCCGACATGGCCTCCGACACCTATGTGATCAGCCTGCCGATGGCCCTCGGGTTCGATGGCATGGCAATGCTGGCGTTTCTCGGCGGCACCTCGGCGGCCACCGGCATGGTGATCGTCTGCACCATCGCGTTGGCGATCATGGTGAGCAACGATCTGGTGCTGCCGGTGCTGCTGCGCCGCTTCTGGCGGCAGGGGCGTGACGAGCGGCTGGTACGGCTGCTGTTGCAGGTGCGCCGTGGCGCCATCTTGCTGATCTTGCTGGCGGCCTGGGGGCTCTACCTTTGGCTCGGCGATCTCACCAGCTTGTCGCGCATCGGCTATCTCTCTTTTGGCGCGGTGGCCCAGTTTGCGCCAGCCCTGCTGCTCGGTCTTTACTGGCGTCACGGCAATCGCAAGGGGGTCTATCTTGGGTTGAGCCTCGGGGTGAGCCTCTGGTTCGTCACCCTGCTGGTGGAGAGCGGGCTGCTGGCCGGTTCACCGCTGGCCGAACTGCTGGCACCGCCGGACTGGCCCGCATTTCGCGAGCTGAGTCTCGGAGCCTGGTGCATCTTCCTGAGCCTGCTATTCAACCTGCTCGGTTATGTGGCGGGCTCGCTGCTGTCGCGCCCTGCGGTGAGCGAGCGGCTGCAGGCGGCCAACTTTGTCGGCAAGCCGAGTCGCGATACCGCCGCCCTCTATCAGGCGCGGGTCTCGGTCAAGGAGCTGGAGATGCTGGCGGCCCGCTTTGTCGGCTCAAGCCGGGTCAAACGCGCCTTTGGTCGTTTCGCCGGTGAGCGGGGCGGCACCCTGGCGCCCCAGATGCAGGCTTCGGCCGAGCTTATCGCTCACACCGAGCGGCTGCTGGCGGGGGTGTTTGGTACCTCATCGGCACGGCTGGTGCTCGCCTCTGCCCTGCAGGGGCGCAACATGCAGCTCGAGGAGATCGCCACCATCGTCGATGAAGCCTCCGACGTTTTTCGCTTCAACCGCGGCCTGCTGCAGGGTGCGATCGAGCATATCGGGCAGGGGATCTCGGTGGTGGACAGGGAGCTTCGGCTGGTGGCCTGGAACCGCCGTTACATCGAGCTGTTCCACTATCCGCCCGGGCTTATTCAGGCAGGGCGCCCCATTGAAGAGATCATCCGCTACAACGCGCAGCAGGGGCTCTGTGGCCCCGGCGATATCGAGGATCATGTGGCGCGGCGGGTCGCCTTTATGAAGCGGGGCAGCGCCCATATCTCGGCGCGGGAGCGCCCGGATGGGCGAGTAATCGAGATGCAGGGCAACCCCATGCCCGCCGGTGGTTTTGTCATGACCTTTACTGACATCACCCCGTTTCGCGATGCCGAACGGGTGCTGCGCGAAGCGAACGAACATCTGGAGGCACGGGTGGCCGAGCGCACCCGTGAGCTCTCCGAGCTCAACCGTCAACTATTGCTGGTGAACCAGCAGGTGGAGCGGGCCAACCACTCCAAGAGTCGCTTTCTGGCGGCGGTCAGCCACGATCTGACCCAGCCCCTCAATGCGGCCAAGCTGTTTACCTCCTCCCTGCTGGAGATGTTGCCCGCCGAGGGGGAACCGGCACGTATCGCCCACCATATCGACGATGCGCTGGGGGCGACCGAGGATCTCATTAGCGATCTGCTCGATATCTCGCGGCTTGAAGCGGGCAAATTCAAAGCCAGGAAACTCGACTTCGCCCTGCATGACTTGTTCGACAACCTCAAGGCGGAATTTGGGGTATTGGCACAGGCGGGGGGGATCCACTTCTCGGTGGTGGAGAGCAAGCATGCGGTGCATAGCGATGTGCGGCTGCTGCGCCGGGTGTTGCAGAATTTCCTGACCAATGCGTTTCGCTACAATCCGGGGGGGCGGGTGCTGCTCGGTTGTCGCAGGTCAGGAAGCAAGATCCGCATCGAGGTGTGGGACAACGGCCCCGGTATCCCGCAGGACAAGCAGGAGGCTATTTTTGACGAGTTCTCCCGTCTCGATCACTCCCGTACCGCCAAGGAGCAGGGGCTGGGTCTGGGGCTCGCCATCGCCCGCGGCATCTCGCAGGTGCTTGGCCATCAGCTCACCCTGCAAAGCTGGCCGGGCAAGGGATCGGTCTTTGCGGTGACCCTCAATCTGGCCACCCGACCGGTTGTCCCTCAACAGTTGGTGGCGCCTGTAGTACGCGATAGCCAGCTGGAAGGCGTAGCTGTGCTCTGCATCGACAATGAGCGGGATATTCTGACCGCCATGAGCACTTTGCTCAGCCGTTGGGGCTGCGAGGTGCGTTGCGCCGTCGATCTGGCCGAAGCCGAAGCGCTGGTGGCAGACGGGTTTGTGCCGAGATTGGTGCTCTCCGACTATCACCTCGACGATGGCAAGACCGGGCTGGAGGCGCTGGCTGCGCTGCAACAGGTGTGTGGTGACGAGTTGGGGGGCATCGTCATCAGCGCCGATCGCAAGAGCGAGTTGCAGGTGCAGATCCGTGAGCGAGGGTATGGCTACATCAGCAAGCCGGTCAAACCGCTCAAACTGCGGGCCCTGATGAACAGCCTGCTGCTGAGGTAAACAGGGGGGATGTTGCTTATGGCTCCATAAGGGGCTCAATAAAATCGGCTACCTTGTCGCGGATTTTGGGCTGGGCCGCCGGGGTGGGATGAATACCATCGTTCATCATAAGTTCAGGGCGCAGCGCAATATCATCCATGAAGAAGGGCAGCAGGGGCAGATCGTTAGCCTGGGCCAACTCGGGAAAGATCTGTTCAAACTGGCGCAGATAGCGGGCACCGTAGTTGCGGGGAAGCTGGATTTGGGTCAACACCACACGGGTCTGCTGCGCCTTGGCGAGCGCGATCATACTGGCCAGATTCTGGCGGGTAATGGTCGGTGCGAAGCCGCGCAGGCCATCGTTGCCCCCCAGTTCGATCAGCAGCCAGTCCGGCTTGTGCTCCTTCAGCAGGGCGGGCAGACGGGCCAGAGCCCCTTGTGTCGTTTCACCGCTGATGCTTGCATTGAGCAGGGTGTGTTTGCCCCCCTCTGCCTGCCATTTCTGGTTGAGCAGGGCGGGCCAGCTCTGCTCAACCTGCATCTGATAGCCGGCGCTCAGGCTGTCTCCCAGTACCAGCAGGGTCTGGGCCTGAGCCGACGAGAGCAGGCTGCCGAGGCCAACGAACAAGGCAAACAGAATACGCACCATCAATTCAACTCCCGCTATGGATTGTCATCAAGGGATTGGAACAAAGGATACAGAGCATGAGTTCAACCCCCATTATTGTCGTCAAGGGCCTCGGCAAATCGGTTCGCCTCGGCCAGGAAAGCCTCACCATCCTTGAAGGGATCGATCTGCAAGTCAATAGCGGCGAGACGGTGGCCCTGGTTGGCGCCTCCGGCTCCGGCAAGTCCACCCTACTGGGACTGCTGGCCGGGCTCGATCTGCCAAGCCAAGGAGATATCGAGATCCTCGGCAAATCCCTTGGCGAGCTGGATGAAGAGGGGCGGGCCCGATTGCGCGCCGAGCAGATCGGCTTTGTGTTCCAGTCGTTCCTGCTGCTCCCGACCATGACGGCGCTGGAGAATGTGATGCTGCCTGCCGAGCTGCGTGGCGAGCGCCACTGCGAACCAAGAGCCCGCGAGCTGCTGGCCGCGGTCGGCCTTGGTGAGCGGTTGCACCATCTGCCGCCACGGCTCTCTGGTGGTGAGCAGCAGCGGGTGGCCATCGCTCGCGCCTTTATGGCCCGTCCAAGCCTGCTGCTGGCGGATGAGCCGACCGGCAACCTCGACAGCAAGACCGGCGAGAAGGTGATCGAGCTGCTGTTTGAACTCAATCGCAAGCACGGCACCACCCTGGTAGTAGTGACCCATGATCATCAGCTGGCCGAGCGTTGCCAGCGGCAACTGGTCATGACGGCGGGCAGACTGGATCGCGAGGTGGCCCATGATGTGGTGTAACGGAGTGAGCTGCGGATCAGGCGGGAGATACAAGGGATGATGCAGTGGCGATTGGGATGGCGGCTGCTTCGCCGGGAAGGTTTCAGCGGCGAGCTGCGCTGGTTTGTGCTGGCGCTGGCCCTGAGCGTGGCGTGCGTCTTGAGTGTGGCGCTGGTCGCGGATCGGCTCGATGCCGGGCTCAAGGCGTCGGGCCGCGACTTTATCGGGGCGGATCGGGTGTTGCGCACTGCCGCCGCCCTGCCGGATGGCTGGCTGACTCGGGCGAAACAGGATGGTCTGATGGTGCAGACCACCGTCAGCTTCAACAGCATGCTGTTTCACGGTGATGTGTTGCAGCTCGCCTCCATTCGGGCGGTGCCCGACGGTTTCCCCTTTTACGGCAAGCTGGAGCTGGAACCGGCCCGTGCCCCGGCCCCCGGCGAGATCTGGCTCTCCGCCCGGGTGATGCAGCTGCTTAAGGCCAAAACGGGGGATGAGCTGGAGGTGGGCAATACGGTGCTCAAGGTGGCAGGCCTGCTTGGTGAGGAGCCGGATCAGGGCTTCGGCCCCTTCCTGCTGGCGCCGCGGGCGCTGATCCACAGTGCCGATATCGAGGCGACCGGTGCCCTGCTACCCGGCAGCCGCCAGCAGTGGCGCTATCTGTTCAAGGGGCCGCGGGAATCGCTGGCCCGTTACGAGCAATGGTTGTTGCCACAATTGCAGGCCGGACAGAAGTGGATCAAACCGGATGACAGCGAATCCCAAGTGGGCCGCTCGCTGGCCAATGCCGAGCGTTTCTTCCGGCTTGCTTCCCTAAGCGGGGTATTGCTGGGGGCGTTGGCGATGGGGATCGCGGTGCGCCACTTTGCCGAGCGCCAGACCAATATGGTGGCGCTGCTCAAAACCCTGGGGGCATCCCGTCGCTCGCTCTGGCAACTGATGGGAACCCTGCTGCTGTCGTTGACGCTGATCGGCGCGTTGCTGGGTCTGGTCGCGGGTACGGCCATGCAGTGGATCACCTTGCAACTGCTGGGGGACCTGCTGCCGCCGGATCTGCCGCCTCCCTCTTGGCGCCCCTTTGCACTGGGAGTAGCGGTGGCGCTCTTTATCACCCTGCTGCTCGCTTTTGTGCCCTTCTTGCGGCTGCTGAAAGTGCCGCCGCTGCGGGTATTGCGTCGGGAGCTGGAGGCGGGCATTCCCCCCTGGCTGGCCCTGCCGGTCGGGTTGCTCGGGCTGTTTGCGCTGGTTTGGGGCTTTACCGCCGATGTGCGGCTGGCGCTGGGTCTGGTGGGTGGCATGGGCTTGCTGATGGGGCTGCTGGCCCTGCTGGCGGCGCTGATGTTGCGGCTGGGAGCAAACGTGAACGGGCCTCATGCCTTGCGGTTGGCGCTGGCCCACCTGTCGCGCGAGCGCAGCAGCGGCCTGTTCCAGCTGGCGGGCTTTGCGCTGGCATTGATGCTGTTTGGCTTGCTCTGGGCGGCAAGGGTCGATCTGCTGGATGAGTTTTCGGCTCGTCTTCCCGTCGATGCACCCAACCGTTTTCTGGTCAATGTGGCCGAGAATGAGCGGGAGGGGATCCTGAGCGAGCTGGCGGCAGCCGGGGCCACCACCTCCGACTTCTACCCCATGGTGCGTGGCAGGCTGACCCATATCGCCGGTGAGGCGGTGGGCGAGGGGGCCAGCAGTGGCCGCGAGGGGGTCGATCGGGAGCTCAACTTCACTACCACCGCCACCCTGCCAATCGACAACAAGCTAGTGGCCGGGAAATGGCTCGCCGGGCCCGGCGAGGTGTCGGTGGATAGCGAGTTGGCCAAGCGGCTCGATATCAAGCTGGGGGACATGCTCGCCTTTACCATCGAGGGTCGCAGTTTCGGCGCCAGGGTTACCAGTCTGCGCAGCATCAAGTGGGACAATATGCGCCCCAACTTCTACATGATCTTCTCCGGGGATCTGCTGGCACCCTTCTCCCGCACCTGGCTTGGCAGCTACCGGTTGCCCGAGGCTGGGCGTACTGCCGAGGTGGAGCTTATTCGCCGCCACCCCACGGTGAGCCTTATCGATGTGGATGACCTGATTGCGCGGCTTACGCAGGTATCTGAGCAGGTGAGCCGGGCACTGGCGTTGATGCTGGGGTTGGTGACGGTGGCGGCTCTGCTGGTGCTGCTGACCCAGACACAGGCCAGCATGGCTCAGCGTCGGCGCGAGCTGTTGCTGATGCGCACTCTGGGTGCCAGCAGCGATCTGCTCAGGAAGATGCTGCGCTGGGAGCTGGTGGCCAGTGGTGCGCTGGCGGGGCTCTGTGCCGCCATGGTGGTGGAGCTCTGCTCCTTTGGCCTGCAGTGGTGGTGGTTCGAGGGGCAGTGGCAGTTCCACTGGGCCATCTGGCTTGGTCTGCCGACGCTGGGGGCGCTGCTGGTGACGCTGGCGGGGCAGGGAATGCAGCGCCAGCTGCTGGCTGGCACCCTGAGCGATCGGCTGCGGGGTCTGGGTCAGGGATTGTTGTAATCCCGCCAGCGTGAGCCGATGCACACAAGGTGCAAACAATAAGCAAGCAGCCCGGCCATTGGTCGGGCTGCTTGCTATGCGAGGTATTGATGAACAGGATCAGAGAGCTGGCATCGGTTAACGGGGCTCGCGCAGCAGATTGGCGAGGGCACTAGGCAGTTCGGGATAGCTGAAGTGAAAACCGGCCTGTTGCAGCCGGGCTGGTAGCACTTTTTGCCCGGTCAGCAGCAGGTCTGCCGCTTCGCCCATGGCCAGTCGCAACAGGGGGGCGGGAACGAAGAAGAGGTGCGGTCGGAGCAGGGTAGCGGCCAGCGTCTCGCTGAACTCCCGATTGCTGACCGGATGGGGCGCCGTTCCGTTGAAGATGCCGCCGCACTCTTCGTGCTCCAGCAAGAACAGCATGGCGCGTACCAGATCCTGCACATGGATCCAGCTCATTATCTGTTTGCCCGAGCCCATGGGGCCGCCGAGGCCGAGTCGGTAGGGGGGGAGCATTTTGGGTAGCGCACCTCCCTCCATGCCGAGTACCAGTCCGATTCGTACGATACAGACTCGGGTCTGGCTGCTCTGGGCCTCCTGCGCCAGGGTTTCCCATTGCTGGCAGAGCTGGTGGGTAAACTCGTCGTGGGGAGAGCTGCACTGCTCGTCGAGGGTTTCGGTACCCTGTTTGCCATACCAGCCGATGGCGGAGGCGTTGATCAGCACCTTGGGCGGTGTGCTGGAGAGTTTGATGAGATCCACCAGCTGCTCGGTCAGCAGCCAGCGGCTATCGCAGAGCAGTTGTTTGCGCGACTCGCTCCAGCGCCCGGCGGCAATGGGTTCACCCGCCAGATTGATCACGGCGTCCACGTCATTGAGGTCATCGAGTCGGTCTAGGTTATCCAATACCTTGATATCGTGACCCAGCAGGGAGTATGCGCGGCTCCCCTGCCTGCTCAATACCACGACCTCGTGATTGACCTTGAGATGGGCAACCAGCTTGCGGCCGATAAAGCCTGTTCCGCCGGTAATCAGAATTTTCATGCTGCACACTCCTGCTCCCTTTTGCTCTACTCTAATTGGCTGATTCTGGATCAACAAGCAGGGTCGCAGAGTATGTGATGAGCAACTCAACTGTGTTAACTGTGCCGCTGATTTGCCGCCAGGTGTGGAATAATAGCGTTAACTGATTGATTTCTGTCGGGTGGTTATTTTGCTCCATCGAAGTCATTGCGATCCTTGTCGCCTTCCATCCGGGCTGTCCCCCGACTTGCACAATAAAGAGGCCGCATGCCATTTCGTCGATTGAAACTTCGTCAGCTCTACAAGCGGCTTCTGGTGTCGCTGTTGATTGGGGTGGGGATCCTGCTGCTGGGGGGGGCTGCCATCATCTGGCAAACTGTTTCGGAGATAGAGCGGGATGCGGAGTCTCGTTTGCAGCGGGCTATGGAGATGTTCGACAGGACCTTCAATCATGCTCGGCAAGCAGCCATCAATTTGGAGGGGATGCTGGGTCACCCCTGCCAGGAGGCGGCACAGCGGTTGCGCGAGCAGGTGACTACGGTACCCGATGTGCGTTCCGCCAATCTGGCTATTGGTAGCCACATCTACTGCACCTCGCTCTATGGTGACTACGATGGTCTCTTCAATCCGGACATCTATGTGGAAGGCAGGCTACAACTGCTACCGGGTAATGAGGTCACACCGGATCGCCCCTTGATCGTGCTGCGTCACCAGACAGACAAGGGGAGTGTATTGATCGTGGTAGATGGGTACTACCTGCGCAATACCCTGGATATCTCCAGCAAGAATTCACGGATTGCCCTGGTGGTGGGAAATACGGCGCTGTTTGGTTCGGGCCAGATGGGGCCCGCCCCTTCTGCTACGGAAGAGGGGTATCTATCCTATCGGTCAGCCAGTTTCCCTTACCAGGTAGCCACTCAGGTCACTAACCATGATTATCTGATCCACGCTTGGCGCCACTCCGCAGGCAGTATCGTGCTCTATCCTCTGCTGGCCTTGTTGGTCGGGATCGGTTCCTTCAGGCTGATGGGGCGTAGCCGCTCACCATCAGAGGAGCTCAAGCGGGCGTTGATCGAGGAGGAGTTTATCCCCTACCTGCAGCCGGTGGTTTCCGGTGAGGATGAGCGATGGCATGGCTGTGAGGTGCTGATGCGCTGGCAACATCCCAAGCAGGGGATGATCTCGCCGGATCGCTTTATTCCGCTGGCGGAAGATAGCGGGTTGATCGTGCCCATGACCAGCCTGCTGATGACTCAGGTGCGCGACTATTTCTCCCCTGATGCCCGCAAGTTGCCAGCCGGATTTCATTTCGGTTTCAACATTTGTGCCAGTCACTGCAAGGATTTGAGCTTGGTGACCGACTGCAGGGATTTTATCAACGCCTTCAAGGATAACCCCGTCAAGTTGGTGCTGGAGCTGACCGAACGGGAGCTGATTGTTGCGGACGAGACGACCGACAAGCTGTTTGCTGAATTGCGTCAGTTGGGAGTCATGATCGCCATCGATGACTTTGGTACCGGCCACTCCAGCCTGACTTATCTGCAGCAGTTCCAGGTAGATGCGCTCAAGATCGATCAGAGCTTTGTCGGAATGATCGGGTCTGATGCCCTTTCCAGCCATATCGTCGAGAATGTGATCGATCTTGCAACCCGGCTGGGTTTGAAGCTGGTTGCGGAAGGGGTGGAGACTGAGGTGCAGTCGGACTACCTGCGGACTCGCCATGTTGATTATTTGCAAGGGTATCTCTATGGCCGTCCCATCCCGATGAAGCAGTTTTGCAAGACCCTGTTTGGCTGATGGGTTGCGTTGAGGACATAAAAAAACCAGCGATGCTCGCTGGTTTTTTGTTGATACGGTTTGGCTTGGGCGATCAGAGCATGCGCTGGAGGGCGCGGGCCAAGCGTTTGACCCCCTCCTCGATGGTCGCTTCATCGACGCAGGAGAAGCTCAGACGCAAGGTGTTCTTGATCTCTGGGCGCACGTAGAAGGGGGCGCCGGGTACGAAGGCCACCTTCTCCTTGATCGCCTCGTCAAACAGCGCCATGGCACTGATGTGGTCAGGCAGGGTCAGCCAGAGGAACATGCCCCCTTCGGGTCTGGTGTAGCTGACGCCGGGCGGGCAGTGACGGGCAAGCGCGGCTTCCATGGCGGCACGCTGGCGACCATAGATCTCCTTGATCTTCTCCAGATGGGCATCCAGTGAATAGTCGGTCAGGAAGCGGTGCAGCACCTGCTGGCTGAAGGCGTTGCTGTGCAGGTCGGTGGCCTGTTTGGCGATAGTCACCTTCTTGCGCAGCCACTCCGGCACCAGCATCCAGCCCAGACGGAAGGCGGGCACCACGGTTTTCGAGAAGGAGCCGAGCAGCACGGTATTGTTTGGCGCCAGCTTGGCAATCGGGGGCAGATGTTCCCCTTCGAAACGCAGCTCGCCGTAGGGGTCATCTTCCACCATCAACAGCTCGTGGTTGACCAGTCGTTCGGCTAGCGCCTCGCGATTGGCACGGCTGTAGGAGACGCCGCTCGGGTTCTGGAAATTGGGCACGCCGTAGAGCAGCTTGGCATTTGAGCCGTTTGCCAGCAACGCATCCAGCGCCGCCAGATCCAGTCCAGCTTCGCCGAGGGTAATTGGCTTGAAGGTGGGTTGGTAGACAGAGAAGGCCTGGATGGCGCCAAGGTAACCTGGCTCTTCAATAATGAGATCCTGTCCCTCGTCGATCAGTACCTTGCCCAGCAGATCCAGCGCCTGCTGGGAGCCGCTGGTAATGAGGATGTTGTCCGGATTGACCTGCATGCCGTGGCGGGCCAGATAGCGGTCGGCAATATACTGGCGCAGTGGAGCGAAGCCCTCTGTCGCCGCATATTGCAGGGCGGCAGCCCCTTGCTCGCGCAGTACATCCTGACAGGCCTGATCGATCGCCTTGACCGGAAACAGATGCGGGTTGGGCAGGCCACCGGCGAAGGAGATGATCTCCGGATTGGCGGCAACTTTGAGGATTTCACGGATAAAGGAAGGTTCGACTTTCTCGAAGCGCTGGGCAAAAAACGGCTGCATAGACAATTCTCTCGGCATGTGGGCGGTCGCTCCATTCGACCGCCAGGTTATCCGTTTGTATCAGATTTCAGAAATGAGGCAATGATTGTCACAAAAATCGCCCAAAAAGGGCAGGTTTGGCACCTGCCCGAATTTTACCTGTCTGTGTGGCGACAATGCATTGAGTTGGGGCGATCTTGTTTTGTTGAAAAGCAACTGACCTTACAAACCCGGTTCCTTGAGGAAGCGGATCATCAGGTCGGTGTTGGCGCCAAGTTGGCTTTCTACTCTGCCTGGGAATAGTTCCGCCATCTTGTCGAGGCGGTCATACTGGGTGTGCCAGATTTTTCCCCACTGGGTTTCGCTGTCACGATCGCAGGCGCTCTTGGTGGCATCGTCGTAGCAATCCCATAGTGCGGGATTGGTACTTTGGGAGTAGCCGTCGTAGCCATCTGCACCGTTGATGGTGAAGTTGGTCGCTTCAACGTAGGCGATCGGCACCCCCAGGCAGGCAAAGGGGGCGTGATCTGACCAGCTGCCGGTCTCCCCTTCCGGATAACCGCTGTAGCTGGGATGAATGGCAAATGGGGTCGCTGTCTGTTTGGAGAGGGTGAGGAGGCGATCCCGCACCTTGGGATCGAAGCTGTAGCGGCTCGGATCGGCGCAGTTGTATTCGGCGACGTCCGAGTGGGCTGAGTGGACGTAGACGATGTCGCCCCCGGCGATGGTGTCGTAGTTCACCATCGCCAGCAGCTTGGCGACGGCGGTGCTGTCGAGGCTGGCGGCATAGGCTTTGGAACCGTTGAGACCGTTCTCCTCCGCGCCGAAGAATGCAAAGCGAACCGTGTAGGGCAAGGTTTGTCCTTTAAGCTCCTCCGCCACTGCCAGCAGGGCCGCGACGCCAGCGCCGTTGTCGGTGGCCCCTTCAGAGCCTTTCTTGTCACCTGTGCTGTCGTAGTGGGCGCCGATCAGGATCACCTTGTCACTCTTACCCTTGAGCTCTGCGATCAGGTTTTGGGAGTTTTTACTGGCGCCATTTTTGGTGTAGGTGAAGGGCTGGCGTTGCACATCGTAGCCCCAACCGGTCAGATGGTCCTGGATCCAGGCCGCGGCACGAGTTTCTGCCTCTGTCCCCGTGGGGCGTGCGCCAATCCCTTCTGCGGTTGAACTCAACTGCACCAGATACTCATAGGCTTGCTCGGCGGCGGCAGGAGCTTGCGAGTCATTTGTTGATGTGTTGCACCCCGCAAGCAAAGCGGTGATGGCAAACGCCAATGCTGTGTATTTCATACTGCAATCCTTTGTTGTGTATGGTTTTATTTGCGCAGGCAGCATGCACTCGACGCGTGACCGATTCTGTGAACGGGTCGGCATTTGTCAACCGTTATAGATGAATTGGTGAGAGATGAGGGATTTGTTTCGTGAAACACTTGCGCCTTGGGCCTATCTTGGGATAATTCGCTCCCCTGTTTTCGCGGGTCGATGAAATGATGAGCCGCGAGCGGTCCCGCTCGGGATCGGACACAAGATGTATTACCCGGATTGATGAAATAACGAGACCATTATGCCTGTGACCCAAGATGTATTTAACGAAGACGGCAAGTTCATGCGCAAGATCCGCAGCTTTGTCCGTCGCGAAGGCCGCCTGACCAAAGGGCAGGAGAAGGCCCTGGAAGAGCTTTGGCCGGTCATGGGCATCGATTTCGAGCCAAAGCAGCTCGATCTGGTCGCACTGTTTGGCCGTGAAGCACCTGTGGTGCTGGAGATCGGCTTTGGTATGGGCGCCTCTCTGGTGGAGATGGCCAAGAATGCCCCCGAGAAGAACTTCATCGGCATCGAAGTGCACTCCCCGGGCGTGGGTGCCTGTCTGGGCACCGCTCAGGAAGCGGGCGTCACCAATCTGAAAGTGATCTGCCACGATGCGGTGGAAGTGCTGGAGCACATGATCCCGAACGGTTCACTCTCCTGCCTGCAGCTCTTCTTCCCGGATCCCTGGCACAAGAGCCGTCACCACAAGCGTCGCATCGTACAGCCTGCATTTGCCCAGGATATTCGTCAGAAGCTGGCCATCGGTGGCGTGTTCCACATGGCGACCGACTGGGAAAACTATGCCGAGCACATGCTGGAAGTGATGAGTGCCGCCGAGGGTTACGAGAACACCTCCGCCACCGGCAACTGGGTGCCCCGTCCGGACTGGCGTCCGCTGACCAAATTTGAACAACGCGGCCACCGTCTGGGCCACGGGGTTTGGGATCTGATTTTCAAGCGTTTCAGCTAAGCTGGCACGTCAACACACCTAGCGTATCAACTAACTTGAGGAGCTATCATGGCCAATCGTAGCCGCCGCCTGCGCAAGAAACTGCGCGTCGATGAATTCCAGGAAATGGGTTTCGACATCAGTTTCAACTTCCCGGTCGGCACTGCCGAAGAGACCATCGATGCGGTAGTCGATGCGATGATCGATGAGGTTGTTGAACCCCGTAAACTAGCTTTTGCCGGCTCCGGTCACCTGGCCTGGGAAGGGATGATCTGCACCCAGCAACTGGGCAAGTGTACCGAAGAAGACCGCGCTGCCGTCAAATCCTGGCTGGAAGGCAAGGGGATGGAAGCCGTGGTCGTTACCGAGCTGTTCGACCTCTGGTACGGTGAACCGGCCTGATACAAGGCTGCCGCATCTGGCGCCTTGTTGTGGGTAACTGAAAAATCCCGCCGCTGGCGGGATTTTTGTCAGTGGGGATGGGATCTCCACCGCTGTTTTAGTCATGGAATCGCTTATTGCTTATGGTGTTGTCATCCGAATTACTGGCCAGCATCCTTGAAGAGGTGCGCCCGTTGCTGGGACAAGGCAAGGTGGCCGACTACATTCCGGCACTGGCTCAGGTACCGGCCGATCGGCTTGGTATCGCAGTCTGTACCGTCGAAGGGGAGCTGTTCACCGCCGGTGACGCTTTTGAACCCTTCTCCATCCAGAGTATCTCCAAGGCCCTGAGCCTGACCCTGGCACTCACCCTCTATCAGGAGGAGGAGATCTGGGCCCGGGTTGGCAAGGAGCCCTCCGGCCAGCCCTTCAACTCGCTGGTGCAGCTCGAGTTCGAGCAGGGGATCCCCCGCAACCCCTTTATTAATGCCGGGGCGCTGGTGGTGAGCGATCTGCTTGAGACCCGCCTCACTGCGCCCCGTCAGCGTACCCTCGAGCTGGTGCGCCGTCTTTCCGGCAATCCGGCCATCATGGCGGATCAGGTGGTCGCCCGCTCCGAATATCAGCACTCTGCCCGCAACGCCGCCATCGCCTATCTGATGAAGGCCTATGGCAACTTCGAAAACGAAGTGGACAAGGTGCTGCAAAGCTACTTCAATGCCTGTGCCATCCGCATGAGCTGCGTCGATCTGGCGCGGGCATTCATCTATCTGGCCAACCGTGGTGTGCCACTGGGCGAGAGCGTACCGCTGCTGCCAGCCCGCACCACCAAGCAGGTCAACGCCCTGCTCGCCACCTGCGGCCTCTATGACGAGGCGGGCGATTTTGCCTATCGGGTCGGCATGCCGGGCAAATCGGGGGTCGGCGGCGGTATCATCGCCCTGATCCCGGGCGAGCTCTGCGTCTGTGTCTGGTCGCCGGAGCTCAACAAAGCCGGCAACTCGCTGGCAGGGACGGCAGCGCTGGAGTTATTGGCCGAGCGTCTGGGTCGCTCCATTTTTTAACCTTGTTCACTATGAATCGAGACATCACCATGAAACGACATCTTCGCTTCCTGCAGGCCGCGCTGGCGACCTTACTGCTCTGGTGTGCCCTGCCCGCCGTGGCAGGGGAGTTGCCACCGCTCTCGCTGGCCGATGCCAAGGCCAAACAGGCTGTCATCCTGGATACCCGCGCCAGCTACTTCTATCAGGGGTGGCCGATGGAAGGGGAGAAGCAGGGCGGTCATGTGGCGGGCGCCGAGAACCTCTCAGCCGAGTGGAAATACAGCGATGAAGAGTGGCCAAAGGCGCTCGAGATCAAGGGGCTGAAAGCCGATCGTCCGGTAGCCCTCTACGGTGCGTCCCGCGAAGTGGCCGAGGTGGCCCGTCTGCTGCGCAAGCAGGGGATCAAGCAGCTGTTCGAGCTGCAAGGGTGGCAAGCCGCACCGCGCGAGTCGCTGGCACGCTGGCAGCAGCTGGTCTATCCGCGCTGGTTGGCGGATCTGCAAGAGGGCAAGCCGGTTGCCGCGGCGCCCAAGGGTGACTGGAAGCTGTTTGAGGTGGATTGGGGTTCACCCAAGGCCTACCTCATCAGCCACATCCCGGGGGCCGGTTATATCGATACCAACAGCCTCGAAGAGGAGCCGCTGTGGAACAAGGTCTCTGACGAAGCGCTCAAGAAGCTGCTGCTGGATAACGGCATCCGTCACGACACCACCGTGATCCTTTACGGTCGCAACACCATGGCGGCCGCCCGTGCCGCGCACCTGATGATGTATGCGGGGGTGGAAGATGTACGCCTGCTGGACGGTGGTCTGGATGCCTGGTTTATCCAGCACCTGCGCACCGAAACCGGTCTGCCCAACAAATATGAGCCGGTGAAGGAGTTTGGCGTGGCCATTCCCGCTCACCCCGAGTACTACACCACGTTAAGTCAGGCAAAAGAGCTGCTCAAGAAGCCCGATAGCGCACTGGTCAGCGTGCGTACTTGGGACGAGTTTGTCGGCAACACCTCAGGTTACAGCTACATCAAGCCGAAGGGCGATATTCCGGGGGCCAAGTGGGGTCACGGTGGGGTGGATGCCAACAGCATGAGCGACTTCCACAACCCGGACGGCACCATGAAGCCGGCCCGCGAGATCCTCGCCATGTGGGACCAGTGGAATATCGAGCCGACCCAGCAGGCTGCGTTCTACTGCGGTACCGGCTGGCGCGCCTCCGAGGCCTTCTTCTACGCCTGGCTGATGGACTGGAAACGGATCAGCGTCTACGACGGCGGTTGGTACGAGTGGAGTTCCGATCCCAAGAACCCGACCGTGACCGGTGAGCGCCAGCCCGCCAAGTCATGATTGCGCGCTTGCGCTTGAAAGAAGAGGCCGGACAGATGTCCGGCCTTTTTGTATCCGCTCGGACCTGCGCCAGCCTGCCACTACACTTTGCTGGTGGCTATCAGGTCGATGGAAGGAGTGACTGATGAGACGGATATGGACAGGCCTGCTGGTGGCAGGCGTACTGGCACAGGGGGTAATGGCTGCCGAACGGGCTCG
Organism: Aeromonas sp. FDAARGOS 1405; assembly: GCF_019048265.1. Classification (NCBI taxonomy): domain Bacteria; kingdom Pseudomonadati; phylum Pseudomonadota; class Gammaproteobacteria; order Aeromonadales; family Aeromonadaceae; genus Aeromonas; species Aeromonas sp. FDAARGOS 1405. Next base: position 2,323,015 of record NZ_CP077311.1, read on the forward strand.
TTATCTGGTGCAACTCAAGCCGGGGGCGGAGGCCGCTGTGCTGGCCCAAAGCAAAGGGATGGGGGGCGAGCTGGCCCTGCAACTGCCCGAGCAGCATGCGCTGGCGCTCTGGTTGCCAGCTGCTGCAGCGACAGCGCTGGCGCGCAACCCCAACGTGCTGTGGGTGGAGCCGGATGCCAAGCGTTATGCCAGTGCCGAGACCCTGCCTTATGGCATTCCCATGGTACAGGCGCCACAACTGAGCGATGGTATGGCCGGAGAGGTGCTGGTGTGCATCATTGACTCTGGCTATAGCGGCAATCACCCGGATCTGCCCCATGGGGCGCAGGTGCAGGGTAGTGACAACGCAGGTACAGGCAGCTGGAGCAGTGACGAAAACGGTCACGGCACCCACGTGGCAGGCACCATAGCCGCCATTGGGGGGAACGACATGGGCGTGGTCGGTGTCTTGCCGAATCAGAGTGTTCCGCTGCACATCATCAAGGTGTTTGGCGCCAACGGCTGGGCTTATACCTCCAACCTGGTGGGGGCCCTCAATGCCTGCAAGCAGGGGATGAGCAGTCGTGGCTTTACCCGCATGGTCATCAACATGAGCCTGGGGGGCAATGTGCCCAGCAAGACGGAAGAGCAGGCGTTCAATCAGGCTTACAGCCAGAATGTGTTGAGTGTGGCGGCGGCGGGCAATGCGGGCAACACCAGCAAGTCCTATCCCGCCTCTTACAGCAGTGTGGTGAGCGTGGCTGCGATCGATAGCAGCAAGCAGTTGGCTTACTTCTCCCAACGCAATGATCAGGTGGAGCTGGCGGCCCCCGGTGTTGCTGTACTCTCGACCGTGCCGAGTGGTTATGCCAACTACAGTGGTACCTCGATGGCGACGCCGCATGTGGTCGGGGTTGCTGCCCTGGCATGGTCACAGCGGCTGGAGTGCAGCAATGATCAACTGCGCCAGACCCTTCGCAGCAGCGCCCTGGATCTGGGGACTGTCGGGCGGGATAACAGCTATGGCTATGGTTTGGTGCAGGCCAGAGCCGCGGCAGAACGGCTAGCACTTGGCTGTGGTCCCGGTACCGGTGGTAGTGGCAAACCGGGTGGTCGCAAGTAGCTGATTTTTGATGATGATCTCACTTTATTGTGCAAGTTGCCGACTGCCTGCCGGATTGGAGTAGGCTAGATATGACATCCTCGTGGTGAGGGTGAAAGGAGAAGAGTGCGCCTATGAAAAAATTTATGATGATCCTGGTGTGCGCCCTGGGGCTGGTAGCATGCAGTTCCCAATACATCATGAGCACCAAGGATGGCAAGATGATCACCACAGAGAGCAAGCCCAAGCTGGACGAGAGTACCGGTATGTATCGCTATTACGATCATGAAGGGCGTGAGGTGATGATCAATAAAGAAGATGTGACCCAGATCATGGAGCGTTGAGCGCTCATATGCAGTCAGGGCCGCAATATGCGGCCCTTCACATTTTTACCGGCAAATTCCTCCTTTTTCTCAGGCAATCGCCCCTCTTTCGCCGCAAATGCGCGTTCGGGTACAGCTTCCGTTATGGTTCGGCCCGTATTATTGCACTCCGTTTTTTATTGGAGGTGTTATGTCCCTGATGTCTATCTGGAATTCCCGTTTTTCCGCGCGCACCCTGCTAGGTGGTGTCTTGCTGGTGGTGGCGTCAGCCAGCCATGCTGGCGATGATCAGTTCACGCTGGGGCGGACTATTTTGCTGGGGGCCGGTGATCATGGTGCGACAATTCCTTTGGTGATTTGCCGTCAGACCAAATATATCAAGGTGAAGGCGGAACGTGATTTGACCCTGGATCGGGTGGTGGTGACCTATGGTGGTGATCGTACCAAAACCATTCGCTTCGATCGGGAGATGAGCAGTGATAAAGAGACCGAGTGGAAATCACTGGGTTCGCGTCGTTGTGTGAAAAAGATCGAAGTGTACGGTAATTCAGAGCGCAGCAAAGCGGGCGTAAAAGTATTCGGCCGTAAATAATCGATGCATTTTGTCTGCACGAACAGATGAGCTAAAAATAATGGCGAGCCGTGGCTCGCCATTATTTTTTAGGGGCGGGTTTGCTATTTTTTCGGCCGAAATGGCTTGATGACAGTTTCATCGCACTCAAGATAGGGCCCCTCCATCAAATCGATGCAGTAGGGGATGGCGGGGAATACTGCATCCAGACACTCGCGAATCGATTTGGGCTTGCCCGGCAGATTGACGATCAGGGTGTCATCGCGCAGTCCGGCAGTCTGGCGCGACAGAATGGCGGTCGGCACAAACTTGAGGGATTCGGCCCGCATCAGCTCGCCAAAGCCCGGCATCATGCGATCACACACCGCTTCGGTCGCTTCCGGTGTAACATCCCGCTTGGCCGGGCCGGTGCCGCCTGTGGTGACGATGAGGCAGCATCGCTCCTCATCCGCCAGCCGGATCAGGGTCGCTTCAATCTGATCCTGTTCATCGGGGATCACCTGATAGACAGGTTCCCACTCCGAGGTCAGATAGGCATTCAGGGTGTCGATGATGGCCTTGCCGGAGAGGTCTTCATAGATGCCCGCGCTGGCGCGATCGCTGACGGTGACGATACCGATTTTTGCCTTGCTCATGGTCTGCTCTTGAATGTCCGATAAAAGTGGCAATTAAAATAACATAATCAGTGAGATATGTTAAACCGTCAGAAGATGATGCGGGGCGGTGAGGGAAGAATAAAGTGTCGAATGAAGCAAAATAAGGCCACCCGGATTTTTATTGGCAATAAAAAACAGAAAATCACAACCTAAAATGTATAAGTGTTTTATCTCGCCTGAATTAAAAACAATCGCTTGTTTCCAAACACAATTAAAATAGATAGACACCCTCGTAGTGACCATTGTCCGGTTTAGTCGCCAGTGGATGGATTGAACCCTTTTTAGCCGCGTCGTATATACAGATTTATATGGCTGGGACGTGATGGTGTGGTACCGCAGTGTGTTGCCAGCAATAGTCGCCAAGGAGGGCATATGGAGTTGCCTGATTTTGACACCCTGAAGGAGTTGGCTGCGAGTGAGCCCTCCCGGCTGGATGCGATTCTGGAGCAGCAGATCGACCAGTTGATGGCCCGAGCGAGCCCCGATCAGCAGCGCCGTTTGCGCGGGTTGCAGTTCAAGATTGATGGTCAGCGCCGTCTGGCGAAAAACAATCTTGATAGCTGTATCCGGATTACCAACATGATGCGGGAATCTTTTTATTTGATGCGCAGCGAAATGAGCCAGTTCAGAGAAGAGGGGGACCCTCCGCCTGAAAGCGATGGCAGTGGTAAAATAATCCGTCTGGCAGACTATCGACGTCGTAAATAATCTGCAATAACCCCCTTGAATGATATTTCAGCCAAATCGGTTAGGCCATAATAAAGGGGGTTTCTGGCGACCTGATTGTTATGGTTTTTAATGTTAGTCGTAATGTACTTGTGATGTAATCTCTTTTCTCTTTCTTGTAATAACTTATTAGTCAGGTTGTGATAGGGGTGGATGAATAACAGTAAAAGTTAGGCTAATATGGCCGAAATTTTTATTGCTACGACTCGAAGGGATTATGAGAAGTATCACACCAAGACGGGTGTTGTCGCGGGAGCAACAGACAGAGATCACCCGCATTATCGTCAAGGTGGGTCAGATGTTGGCCCAGTTTGGGGCGGAGAGCCGGATCATCGAGCAGACCACGGTGCGGTTGGGGATGGCACTGGGGCTGGAGAGTGTCGAAATGGCCATCTCTTCCAGTGCCATCGTGCTCACCAGCCTCTATCAGGGGGGCTGTGTTACCACTACCCGGCGGGTGCGTGAACATGGCATCAACATGCAGGTGGTGTGCGAGATCCAGCGGATCTGCATCATGGCGGAGAAGGAGCTGATCGGTGCCCGTGAAGTGCGCCAGCGGCTCGAGGCCATCGTCCCTTTCCACTATCACCCCTGGTTGGTGGTCCCCATGGTGGGGCTCTCTTGCGGCGCCTTCAGCCTGCTGTTTGGCGGTGACTGGCCCATCTTCCTGGTGACCTGCTTCTCGTCTGCCGTGGCCATGCGGGTGCGCCAGCTGATGGCCCGCCATCACCACAGCCCGCTCATCAACTTTGCCGCCACCGGCTTTATCGCCACCTTGCTCTCTTCCAGCGCCACCTTCTTCAACTGGGGTGACCAGCCCTATCTCGCCATGGCGGCCAGCGTGCTGTTGCTGGTGCCGGGCTTTCCGCTGATCAATGCGGTTTCCGACATGGTGAAGGGCTACTTCAACATGGGGCTGGCCCGCTGGGGGACCGCGACCCTGCTGACCATCAGCGCCGCCATAGGTATCATTTTGGCCATGTCGGTCACCGGTATCTGGGGGTGGAAAGTATGATGGATTTGCTCTGGCTACTCGCCAAGGATGCCTTCTGGTCCTCCATTCCGGCGGTGGGGTTTGCCATGCTGTTCAACGTGCCGCCACGGATGTTGAAGTATTGCGCCATGGGCGGCGCGCTGGCCCACAGCCTGCGTACCCTGCTGATCCACTATGGTATGCCCATCGAGTGGGCGACGCTGGCGGCGGCGACCACGGTCGGCTTTGTCTGCGTCTACTGGTCGCGCCGTCTGCTGGCGCCGCGTCCGGTGTTCAGCGTTGCCTCGATTATTCCGATGATCCCGGGCAGTTATGCGTTCAAAACCATGATTGCGGTGGTAGAGCTCAATATCAACGGCGTGACCATGGAGTTAATCCAGAGTGCGGTAGAGAACGGCCTCAAGGCGCTCTTTATCGTTGGTGCCCTCAGTTTCGGTTTGGCGATCCCCTCTCTGGTCGTGTACCGTAACCGCCCCATAATCTGACAGACGGTGAGAGGCCCCATGAAGATTTCCATGATTGCCGCCATGGCCCACGACAGGGTGATCGGCAAGGACAACCAGATGCCCTGGCATCTGCCTGCCGATCTGGCTCACTTCAAGCGTGTCACTCTCGGTAAACCGGTATTGATGGGGCGCAAAACCTTCGAATCCATCGGTCGACCGCTGCCCGGACGGCGCAATCTGGTGATCAGCCGCAATCCCGGTTATCAGGCTGGGGGCATCGAGGTCGTGGGGTCAGTCGAGGCGGCACTGGCCCTGTTGGCGAGTAGCACGGTGGAAGAGTTGATGGTGATCGGTGGTGGTCATCTCTATACCGAGATGTTGCCGAGTGCGGATCGTCTCTACCTGACGCAAATCGATCTGTCAGTTGAAGGAGATACCCGCTTCCCCGCGTTTGATGATGGCCAGTGGCTGCGCATCGACTGCGAGAGCCACCCTGCCGATGAAAAGAACCCGCACCCCTACCGATTCGAGACCTGGCAGCGCCGCTGAATCATGGCATGTGCTAACCGATAGCCACGAAAAAGCCCCTTGTGTTGCACAAGGGGCTTTTTTCGCACGGGCTATTTGCCAGAAGCTCCGTGCCAGCAGGCCGATAGTCCAGAGGTGGCTGCGGCGATCTCATCGTGGCGGGTGAATACTCCTTTAGCCTCCCTCCTCAGCTCCTTTTCTTGTCCCCCAATCTGTCCTCATTGCGACCAATAAATAGTTAGATGTGTAATCATTTGGTCGTTGTCGATTATCTGGATGGCGCGTTACACAGTTACCGTCATTAACCTGCATTTTATTGCGCTTTTTTGATTGTTTTTGAATGACTTTTCCCAGTACATCTTCGTTTTATATGGAAAATTTTATGGATAAAGCCAGGCTTTGTTCGGTTTTTATTGATAAAAATAACTTTTTAAAATCAATGGTTTATTTTGTGGTTTGTTTTTGTGGACTCTATTGGTTCTTTTGTTTTGGTTGTTAATTGCTTAGTGTAAAAACAATCGGTTCGCGTTCGGCAGGTTAATCACCAAGATGTCGACCATGAAAAAAGGACAGTATGACAGTCAAACTCGAGGTTAAATCACTCTACAAAATCTTCGGCGATCAGCCGGAAAAAGCGTTCAAATTGCTGGCGAAAGGGCATGACCGCGCCAGCATCCTGCAAAAAACCGGGCAGACCCTGGGGGTCCAGGATGTCAATCTGGCCATCGACGAAGGGGAGATCTTCGTGGTGATGGGCCTCTCCGGCTCGGGCAAATCCACCCTGGTGCGTCTCTTCAACCGGCTGATCGAGCCGACCCGCGGCCAGGTGCTGATCGATGGCGAGGACATCGCCGCCATCTCCGACAGCGAGCTGCGTCAGGTACGGCGCAAGAAGATCAGCATGGTATTCCAGTCCTTCGCCCTGATGCCGCACCTGAGCGTGCTGGAAAACACCGCCTTTGGGCTGGAGCTGGCCGGTGTGCCGCTGGCGGAGCGCCAGCAGAGCGCCTGTCAGGCGCTCCATCAGGTGGGGCTGGGTCAGTGGATCGATGCCTTCCCCGATGCCCTCTCCGGCGGCATGAAGCAGCGGGTCGGCCTGGCCCGCGCGCTGGCCAACGACCCCGACATCTTGCTGATGGACGAGGCTTTCTCCGCGCTGGATCCGCTGATCCGCACCGAGATGCAGGACGAGCTGCTCAAGCTGCAGGCCAGCCAGCAGCGCACCATCGTCTTCATCTCTCACGATCTGGACGAGGCGATGCGCATCGGCGATCGCATCGCCATCATGCAGGACGGCCAGCTGGTGCAGGTCGGCACCCCGGACGAGATCCTCAACCAGCCCGCCAACGACTATGTGCGCGCCTTCTTTCGCGGGGTGGATCTGGCCAACGTGTTCAGCGCCCGCGACGTGGCCAGCCGCAAGCAGATGCCGCTCATCAAGAAACACACCACCGACGGGCCGGGCAACGCCCTGCGCCAGCTCAAGGAGCAGGAGCGGGAGTTCGGTTACGTGGTGGATCGCCGGCGTCGCTTCATCGGGGTCGTCTCGGTGGAGTCGCTCGGTCATGCAGTCAGGGCCAAAGGCCGCCTGGAGCAGGCGCTGCTGGCGGACATCCAGCCCATTCTGGCGGACACCGCTCTCAACGAACTGATCAGCCAGGTGGCGGCCGCCCCCTGTCAGGTGCCCGTGGTCGAGGAGGATGGCACTTACCTGGGCCTCATCTCCAAGGCCAACCTGCTGAACACCCTGGACAGGAGTACCCCGGCATGAAGCGGATGAATCCCCATTTTTTACTGAGCGGGCTGCTGGCCCTGGTGCTGCTGGCGAGCCCCTCCCTGCGTGCCGATGAGGCTGCGGTCGACCCCTGGGGGGCCAGTGCGGCCGCCACCGAGGTTGCCGATCCCTGGGGCAGTACCGACACTGAGGCGACCGACTGGCAGAACCAGATCGAGGCGGTCGACACTACCGCCGCCGTCGACTGGCTGGATCCCTTCCAGCAGGCGCTGGTGCCACTGGACAGCTGGGTCGAGGGCGGCATCGGCTGGCTGGTCGACAACCTGCGTCCCGTGTTTCAGCTGATCCGTGCACCGGTGGAGCTGGCGCTGGGCGGCATGACCCATCTGTTGCAGACGGTGCCCTCCACCCTGATGATCGGCCTGCTGACCCTGATCGCCTGGCAACTGGTGAACGGTCGCATGGCGCTGGGTACCCTGTTCTCACTGGTAGTGGTGGGGCTGATCGGCGCCTGGTCCGATGCCATGGTGACCCTGTCGCTGGTGCTGACCTCGCTGTTCTTCTGCGTGCTGATCGGGCTGCCGGTCGGCATCCTGCTGGCGAGGAGCGAGCGACTGTCGCGCTGGACCCGGCCGCTGCTGGATGCGATGCAGACCACGCCGGCCTTCGTCTACCTCATCCCCATCGTCATGCTGTTCGGCATCGGCAACGTGCCCGGGGTGGTGGTGACCGTCATCTTTGCGCTGCCGCCGATGATCCGGCTCACCATGCTGGGCATTCGCCAGGTACCCGCGGATCTGGTGGAGGCGGCTCACTCGTTCGGTGCCAGCCCCTCTCAGCTGCTGTTCAAGGTACAACTGCCGCTCGCCATGCCCACCATCATGGCCGGGGTCAACCAGACCCTGATGCTGGCACTCTCCATGGTGGTGATCGCCTCCATGATCGCGGTGGGGGGCCTCGGCCAGATGGTGCTGCGCGGCATCGGCCGGCTCGACATGGGGCTCGCCTCCATCGGCGGCCTCGGCATCGTGCTGCTGGCCATCGTGCTCGACCGCCTGACCCAGGCGATGGGACAGCCGGATCGCAGCCGTAGCGGCCGCTGGTATCAACGCGGCCCCGCCGCCCTGCTGCTGCGCCTGCTCGGCCGCGACAAGTCAATCGATTACAAAGGAGTAAATGCATGAGGCTTATCACCAAGACGCTGACCCTGGGTTCCCTGCTGTTGAGCTCCCAACTGCTCGGTCCGCTCGCCATGGCCAGCACCGAGCTGCCGGGGGAGGGCGTGCGCGTCCAGCCCCTGCAGAGCTCGTTGCCGGAGGAGAGCTTTCAGACCCTGCTGGTGAGCAAGCTGATGGCGCGCCTCGGCTATGACGTCCAGCCGGCTCAGGAGGTGGATTACAACGTGGCCTACGCCTCGGTGGCGCAGGGGGATGGCACCTTCCTCGCCTTCAACTGGATACCGCTGCAAAACAACAAGTATGAGCAGGCGGGAGGTGACAAGGTGTTCTTCCGTGAGGGCACCTATGTGGCCGGGGCCGCCCAGGGCTATCTCATCGACAAGCAGACCGCGACCCGCTACGGCATCACCAACCTGGGTCAGCTCAAGGATCCCAAGCTGGCGGCGCTGTTTGACGGCGATGGCGACGGCAAGGCCGATCTGGTGGGTTGCAACCCGGGCTGGGGCTGTGAAGAGGCGATCAACCGTCATCTGGCCGGGTTTGGCCTGACCCCGACCGTCAACCACAAGCAGGGCAACTACGCGGCGCTGATCGCCGATACCCGTGCCCGTTACCAGGCCGGCAAGCCGGTGCTCTACTACACCTGGACCCCCTACTGGCTCAGCAGCGAGCTGGTGCCAGGCAAGGACGTGGTGTGGCTGGAGGTGCCCGCCGATGGCCCTGATGCGGCCAAGACCCGGCTGCCGAACGGCAAGAACTATGGCTTCCCGGTCAACACCATGCACATCGTCGCCAACAAGCAGTTCGCCGAGGCCAACCCGGCAGCCGCCAGGCTGTTCTCCATCGTCAAGCTGCCGCTTAATGACATCAACGTGCAGAACGGCCTGATGAACAAGGGGCAGAACAAGCCGGCGGACGTGGAGCGTCACACCGACGCCTGGCTCAAGGGCCACGAGGTGCTGGTGAACGACTGGCTGACCCAGGCGCGCGCCGCCAAGTAATGAGGGGTGGAATGCCACCCTTTTGCGCAAATTAAAACGCCCGGCTGTTGCCGGGCGTTTTTTTATGAAAGCCGTGCGGGTGGACAGCTTGGCTCAGATGCCTGAGCCGTCGTTCTCGCCGTTCTCCTCGTGCAGGCCGCATTCGCGCTTGAGGCCGAAGAAGCGGGTCTGCTCCTCGCTCATGCCCGGCTCCCACTTGGCGGTGGTGTGGATATCGCCCACCGACAGGTAACCCTGCTCCCACAGCGGGTGGTAGGGGAGGTCGAACTCCTTGAAGTAGTAGAAGACGTCCTTATTGCTCCAGTCGATCACCGGCAGGAACTTGAAGCGGCCGCGCTGGATGCCCAGCACCGGCAGCTTGCCACGGCTGCCGGACTGCTCCCGGCGCAGGCCGGAGAACCAGGTCTGGGCCCCCAGCTCACGCAGGGCGCGGTCCATCGGCTCCACCTTGTTGAGCTGGTTGTAGCGGGTGATCCCCTCTACCCCCTGCTCCCACAGGAGGCCAAAGCGCGCCTCCTGCCAGGCCGGGCTGAGCTCGGCTCGATAGATCTTCAGGTTGAGCGCGAGACGTTCGGTCAGCTCGTCGATAAAGCGGTAGGTCTCGGGGAACAGATAACCGGTATCGGTCAGCACCACGGGCACGTCGGCTCGCTCGCGGCTTACCAGATGGAGCATCAGCGCCGCCTGAATGCCGAAACTGGATGAGAGCACATGCTCCCCCGGCAGATTGGCCAGTGCCCAGCGCACCCGTTCTGGGGCGCTCAAGGTATCCAGCTCCCGGTTGAGGGGCACCAGTGCCTCGACTTGCTCCTCACGGCTGAGGGCTAGCAGCGCCTGCAGGTCAAGGCGGCCATCTTCAGTGACATTAAGCGGCTGATTAAGCGGCATAGAAGTCCCTCGCAGAATCGATAACGGGCGCAATCACCCCAACCCGGATCACGAAGTCGCCGAAGCACTCACCCTGATTGCGCTCGGTGGCCCAGCGACCGATCAACGCGTCGAGTTCGGCCAAAATCTGCGGCTCGGTGATGTTCTCCTGATAGAGGCGCGGAATGCGGGTGCCCTCCAGATTGCCCCCCAGATGGAGGTTGTAGCGGCCGGGCGCCTTGCCCACCAGACCCACTTCCGCCAGCATGGCGCGGCCGCAGCCGTTGGGGCAGCCGGTGACCCGGAAGATGATGGCGTCATCCGCCAGCCCATGTTTGGCCAGCAGCCCTTCGATGTCGGTGACAAAGGCGGGCAGCATGCGCTCAGCCTCGGCCATCGCCAGTGGGCAGGTGGGCAGGGCCACGCAGGCCATCGACTGCTTGCGCTGCTCGCTGACGCCGTCATCCAGCAGGCCGTACTGGCGTGCCAGCCCTTCGATACGGGCCTTCTCGCCAGCCGGAACGCCCGCGATGATCAGGTTCTGGTTGGCGGTCAGGCGAAAATCCCCCTGATGCACCTTGGCGATCTCCAGCATGCCGGTTTTGAGCGGCTTGCCCGGGAAGTCCAGCAGGCGGCCGTTCTCGATAAACAGGGTGAGGTGGTGCTTGCCGTCGATCCCCTCGACCCAACCGAAACGGTCGCCACGGCTGGTGAACTCATAGGGACGCACTTCGCCAAACTGGATACCGGCACGGCTCTCCACCTCGGCCTTGAACGCTTCGACGCCAACACGTTCGAGGGTGTACTTGGTCTTGGCGTTCTTGCGGTTGACCCGGTTGCCCCAATCGCGCTGGGTGCTGACCACGGCTGCCGCCACCTCCAGCACGTGGGAGAGCGGAATAAAGCCAAAGTCGCTCGCCTTGCGTGGATAGGTGCTGGTGTCGCCGTGGGTCATGGCGAGGCCCCCGCCGACCAGCACGTTAAAGCCCACCAGCTTGCCGTGATCGCTAATGGCCACGAAGTTGAGATCGTTGGCGTGGATGTCCACATCGTTGTGAGGCGGGATCACCACAGTGGTCTTGAATTTGCGCGGCAGGTAGTTGGAACCCAGGATTGGCTCCTCATCCTGTCCCAGTTTTTCACCGTCCAGCCAGATCTCCACGTAGGCACGGGTTTTGGGCAGCAGGTGCTCGGAGATCTTCTTGGCCCACTCGTAGGCTTCCTGATGCAGCTCGGACTCCACCGGGTTGCTGGTGCAGAGCACGTTGCGGTTCACATCGCCTGCAGTGGCGATGGAATCGATGCCGGTGCTGTTGAGAGTCTGGTGCATCAGCTTGATGTCGCGCTTCAATACCCCGTGAAACTGGAAGGTCTGCCGGGTGGTGAGACGGATGCTGCCGTAGAGGGTGTTCTCTTCGGCGAACTTGTCGATCACCTGCCACTGAGCCGGAGTAATGATGCCGCCGGGCAGACGGGCACGCAGCATGACGTTGTGCAGTGGCTCCAGCTTTTGCGCCGCGCGCTCCGGGCGGATATCGCGGTCATCCTGCTGGTACATGCCGTGGAAGCGGATCAGCTGGAAGTTGTCGCCATTGAAGCCGCCGGTGAGCGGATCCTGCAGATCCTGCTCTATAGTGCCGCGCAGAAAGTTGCTTTCGCGTTTGAGGCGTTCGTTGTCGGCCAGCGGTCCTTCGACCGGCCCCGCTTTTGGGTGAGAAAGAGGTTGTTTGCTCATCAATAGACATCCCTTTGATAACGTTTGGCACGACGCAATTCGCTCAAATACTCTTCTGCTTCCTCACGGCTCTTGTGGCCATGTTCGGCAATCACATCCAGCAGGGCCTCCTGCACATCCTTGGCCATCCTGTTGGCGTCACCACACACATAGAAGTGAGCGCCTGCTTCCAGCCACTGGTAGAGCTCAAGCCCTGCCTCGCGCAGACGGTCCTGCACATAGATCTTGTTGGCCTGATCCCGGCTGAAGGCCAGGGAGATCTTCGACAGCAACCCCGATTTCACATAACGCTGCCACTCCACCTGATAGAGGAAATCCTGGGTAAAGTGGGGGTTGCCGAAGAAGAGCCAGTTCTTGCCTTCCGCGCCCTGAGCTTCCCGCTCCTGCATAAAGGCGCGGAACGGGGCGATGCCGGTGCCCGGGCCCACCATGATGACGGGTGTGTCGGGATTGGCGGGCAGGCGGAAGTTGTCGTTGTGCTCGATGAATACCCGCACCTCGCCATCCTCAATCAGCCGATCCGCCAGATAGGAGGAGGCGGCGCCAGAGCGCACTGTGCCATCTTCCTGCGGGTAGCGCACCACGCCGACGGTCAGGTGCACCTCCTCTTCGACTTCGCTCTGTGCGGAGGCGATTGAGTAGAGGCGCGGGGTGAGGGGTCGCAGCAGGCCAACCAGCTGCTCGGCCGTGAGCGCGGTCGGGAAGCGTTTCAGCACATCCACCACCTGAGCGGAGGCGACCAGTGTATTTACCTGGGCCTTGTCACCGGCCAAGTCTTTCAGCGCCGCGTTGTCCGATATATCAGCGAGCCCTGTGATAAAGCCGCCGTGCAGCCGGGTCAGTTCGAAGTGACCGGTCAGGGCGGCGCGCAAGGTGCCGTGGGCCGTGGCTTCATCGCCAGAGAGGCCGGTCAGGGCCAGCACTTCCCCCACCAGGTCGGCGTCGTTGTCGAACCAGACGCCGAGGGCATCACCCGGTTGATAGGTGATGCCGGAGTCGGCCAGATTGATCTCGATATGGCGGATATCCTTGGTGGAATCCCGGCCGGTGATCTTCTGATTGACCGACAGGCGGGCAGGGAAGGGGTTCTCCTTGCTGTACTGGCTGTGGCCAACCGCCTGCTGCACCGCGCTGGCTACGCTGCTGCTGGCCGCTCCGGTAGAGAGGGTCGCGGCAATGGCGTTGAGTGCCTGTTCGCCCCACGCCTTGGCGGCATCCTGATAATCCACATCGAGGCTGGCGAGTTCATAAATGCGCTCGGCCCCTGCGCTGGCGAGGAAGTTGTCAAAATCTTTGCCGGTCTGGCAGAAAAATTCGTAGGAGCTGTCACCCAGCCCCAGCACCGCGAACTTGAGGCCGTCCAGCTTGCCGATCTTGCCTTTTTTAAGCTGCTCGAACAGATCGACGGCGCTCTCCGGCGGTTCACCCTCCCCGTAAGTGCTCACTACCACCAGCAGATGGCTCTCTTTCTTGAGCTGCTTGGGTTTGTAGTCGGCCATCGACGCGAGGGTGGCCGGTAGACCACGGGCTTCGGCCTGCGCCTTGATGGCAGTAGCGACACCTTTGGCGTTGCCGGTCTGGGAGCCGTAGAGAATAGTTAGGCTACCGCTGGGAGCCACGACTTCTGCGCCTGCGGTCGCAACGGGCTGGATGCCCACCTGGGAGAGGCCGTAGAGATATCCGCTCACCCAAGCCAGTTGCTGGGTATTGAGGGTCGAGAGTACCTGACCCAGCTGACGTTGCTGCTCGTCAGAGAGGGGGGAGAGGTTGAATGGGGAATCCTTCAATTGCATCACACGCGTCTTCCATGGTCTGATTTTTGGCCAGATTAAAGGGCGTGTTGGCTAACAACAAAGAATAAAAATATCTTCTTTATTCCATTATTGAATTTTGAAAGTGATTTTGCGGTAAAGGAGATAGAAAAACGCCCCGCTGTTGCGGGGCGTTTTCAAGCTATCGCGCTCGGGATGGATCCCGGCGGGCATGAACCTTACTTCTGCGGACGCAGGGCCGGGAACAGAATGACGTCACGGATGGTGTGGCTGTTGGTAAACAGCATGACCAGACGGTCGATACCGATACCCTGACCGGCAGTCGGCGGCAGGCCGTGTTCCAGCGCGGTGACGAAGTCGGCGTCGTAGAACATGGCTTCGTCGTCGCCAGCTTCTTTCTGATCAACCTGATCCTGAAAGCGCTTGGCCTGATCTTCAGCATCGTTCAGCTCGGAGAAGCCGTTGGCCAGCTCGCGGCCACCGATGAAGAATTCGAAGCGATCGGTTACATCCGGGTTCACGTCGTTGCGGCGAGCCAGCGGAGAAACGGCTGCCGGGTACTCGGTGATGAAGGTCGGTTGCAGCAGCATGTGCTCCACGGTCTCTTCGAAGATCGCGGTGATCACGTGGCCCAGCTCCCAGCCCTTCATCAGCTCGATGTGCAGACGCTTGGCAACGGCCTTGGCGCTCTCGAGGGTCGCCAGATCGTCCAGAGTTACATCCGGGTTGAACTTCAGGATGGACTCGACCATGGTGAGACGCTGGAACGGCTGACCGAAATCGATGGTCAGACCCTCTTCGCCCTCTTTGGCGTAACGGATCTTGGTGTCGCCCAGAATGTCCTGCGCCAGAGTGCGCAGCAGCTCTTCGGTCAGGTCCATCAGATCGATGTAGTCGGCGTAGGCCATGTAGAACTCGATCATGGTGAACTCGGGGTTGTGACGAACCGAGATACCTTCGTTACGGAAGTTGCGGTTGATCTCGTAGACACGCTCGAAGCCACCAACCACCAGACGCTTCAGGTAGAGCTCCGGAGCGATACGCAGGTACATGTCGATGTCCAGCGCATTGTGGTGAGTGACAAACGGACGCGCGGAAGCACCACCCGGGATGACTTGCATCATCGGGGTTTCCACTTCCATGAAGCGCTTTTCATTGAAGAATTTACGGATACCGGCAACCACCTGGGTGCGGATCATGAAGGTCTTGCGGGACTCTTCGTTGGCGATCAGATCCAGGTAGCGCTGGCGGCAGCGGGCTTCCTGGTCGGTCAGGCCTTTGTGCTTCTCGGGCAGCGGACGCAGCGCCTTGGTCAGCAGGCGGATATCGGAAACGTGAACGGAGAGCTCACCGGTCTGGGTCTTGAACAGGGTCCCTTCGACACCCACGATGTCGCCCAGATCCCACTTCTTGAACTGCTCGTTGTAGAAACCTTCCGGCAGGTCGTCACGGGTGACGTAGACCTGGATCTTGCCGGCCATGTCCTGCAGGGTGGCGAAAGAAGCCTTGCCCATGATCCGGCGGGTCATGATGCGACCGGCAATCTTCACCCGTTTACCCAGGCTCGTCAGCTCCTCGGCGCTCTTGTCGTCGAACTCTGCGTGCAGATCGCCAGAGAGGCTGTCGCGACGGAAGTCGTTGGGGAAAGGATTACCCTGGGCGCGCAGG
This sequence comes from Aeromonas sp. FDAARGOS 1405, assembly GCF_019048265.1. Classification (NCBI taxonomy): domain Bacteria; kingdom Pseudomonadati; phylum Pseudomonadota; class Gammaproteobacteria; order Aeromonadales; family Aeromonadaceae; genus Aeromonas; species Aeromonas sp. FDAARGOS 1405. The sequence continues at coordinate 2,338,296 of NZ_CP077311.1, forward strand.
GCGGCCAGCTTGGAACGACGCTCGGTCATCTCGTTGTTGAGTTCGAGAGTGTGGTCGACTTCCGGAGTGATGGTTTGTTCAGACATGGTGATTCCTGCTTGTTTACAGACCTGATTTCAGGCTGGCTTCGATAAACTTGTCCAAGTCACCGTCGAGCACCGATTGGGTATTACGGGTTTCGACGCCGGTGCGCAGATCCTTGATACGGGAGTCATCCAGCACATAGGAACGGATCTGGCTGCCCCAACCGATATCAGACTTGGTCTCTTCCAGGGCTTGTTTCTCAGCGTTCTGCTTCTGAATTTCCAGCTCGTAGAGCTTGGCTTTCAGCTGCTTCATACACTGGTCTTTGTTTTTGTGCTGGGAACGGTCGTTCTGGCACTGTACCACGACACCGGTCGGAACGTGGGTAATACGTACCGCGGATTCGGTTCGGTTAACGTGCTGACCACCGGCACCGGAGGCACGGTAGACGTCGATCCGCAGATCCGCCGGGTTGATCTCGATATCGATATCGTCGTCGATCTCGGGGTAGACGAACACAGAACAGAAGGAGGTGTGACGGCGGCCACCGGAATCGAACGGAGACTTGCGAACCAGACGGTGTACGCCGGTTTCGGTACGCAGCCAGCCGAATGCATATTCGCCGGTGAACTTGATGGTGGCGGATTTGATACCGGCCACGTCGCCTTCGGAGCATTCAATCAGCTCGGGCTTGTAGCCGTGGGCATCGCCCCAGCGCAGGTACATGCGCAGCACCATGTTGGCCCAATCCTGCGCTTCGGTACCACCGGAGCCGGACTGGATGTCGATATAGCAGTCGGAGCCGTCGTGCTGGCCGGAGAACATGCGGCGGAACTCGAGGTCCACCAGCTTGGCTTCCAGTTGCTCGGATTCGGCGATAGCTTCGTTGAAGGTCTCTTCGTCTTCTCCTTCCACGGCCAGGCTCACCAGCATCTCGACGTCATCCACGCCCTGGGTCAGGGTGTCGATGGTGCCGACCACGTTTTCCAGCGCGACGCGCTCTTTGCCCAGCGCCTGTGCGCGCTCGGGTTCATTCCATACGTCCGGCTGTTCCAGCTCGGCGTTGACCTCTTCTAGACGCTCTTTCTTGGCGTCATAGTCAAAGGTACCCCCTAAGAAGCTCGGTCCGCTCAGACAGCTCCTTAAGTTTATTTAATACGGGATTAACTTCGAACATCGTGAAAACTCTCAGGGTCGATGTGATTTAAAAACGGGATATTCTAGCCAATTGTGGAAGGAATAAACAGGGTTGCCTTGGCTTGTGCGGCTCATGCCGTCAATTTCTGGTGCACTTTTCTCCACCTCGGTAGAAAATATCGCCCGCAGACCCATTTTCAGGTTCAGTTTTGGCCATTCGGGTCGCTAATGACTACGTGTAGTGTTGTGCAATTTAGGGAAAACCCGCTCCTCACCTCAATAAGAAGAACACATGATGAAAAACCTGTCACTCAAGCAGAAGATACTGTTGTCAGTGGTGATCGCCCTTTCGTTGGTGATTTTGTTGCTCTCCTGGCAGAGCTATAGCAGCCAGAAGTCCCTGTTGCTGCAAGGCAGCCAGGAGCAGTTGCAACGGCTGGGTACCCAGCAGGCCGAGCGTGTCAGCGACTGGCTCGCAGCCCGTCGCGACGTGATCCAGGCGCTCGGCAACAAGGCCGGTGCCGAACCCCTCAATGCCTTGCAACAGGCACAAGTTTCCGGCCGTTTCCAGCTCACCTATTTCGGTGAGAGCAGCGGCAAGATGAATGACTCAGATCCTTCCATCAACCGCGATGGCTACGACCCGCGCTCTCGTGGCTGGTATCAGGAGGCGATGAGCAAAGGTGGCCTGATTGTCACCAAACCCTATCTCGATGTGGCTTACAACATCATGGTGGTGACCCTGGCCCAGCCGGTTTCTGGCGGGGTCGTCGGTGGTGACCTCTCCATCGCCTCGCTGGTGGAAGACGTGACCAAGATGCAGCTGCCTGCCGACGGTTTCGCCATCATGATGCACAAGGATGGCACCATCATCGCTTACAAGGATGCCGCCAAGGCGATGAAACCGGCCAGCGAGATCGACAACGATCTGACCAATGCGCTGATCGAGCAGAGCAAGTCGAGCAAAGAGCTGGTGCCAGCTTATTTTGACAACGAAGGTCGAGACAAGCTGCTGTGGGCGGCCGATATCCCCGACACGGATTGGGAACTGGTACTGGTGCTGGACAAGGCCGCGCTGGAAGCGCCGCTCTCCTCCCTGCTGATGACCCAGCTGGGGATGGCGCTGCTGGTGCTGGTGGGTAGCATCCTCGCTATCTCCTGGCTGGTCAGCATGCTGCTTGGCCCGCTCACCAAGGTATCCCAAGCGCTGGCACGCATTGCCGATGGTAACGGCGATCTGACCCAGCGCATCAAGATCGACGCCAACGACGAAGTGGGCCAACTGGCCAACAGCTTCAACCGTTTCGTCGGCAGCCAGCATCAGCTGATCGGCAATATCCGTCAGCTGGCCAACGAGCTGAACGCCGATGCCGAGCGCAGTCTGGTGACCAACCAGGCCGCGGTGGACGAGCTGCAGCGTCAGCAGCAGGAGGTGACCATGGTCGCCACGGCGGTCACCGAGATGGCGAGCGCCACCATGGAGATCGCCGGCAACGCCGAGAACACCGCCGCCGCTGCCCAGCAATCTGCCCAGAGCAGTGAGCAGGGCAAGATGCTGGTCAACAAGACCCGCCAGTCCATCAATGGTCTGGCCGAAGAGGTGGGGCAGGCGACCGAGGTGATCGGCGAGCTGAGCCGCCACGCGCAGGCGATCACCAGTATCCTTTCCACCATTCAGGGGATTGCCGAGCAGACCAACCTGCTGGCACTGAACGCGGCCATCGAAGCGGCTCGTGCCGGTGAGCAGGGCCGTGGTTTTGCGGTGGTGGCTGACGAGGTGCGGGTGCTGTCGCGCCGTACCCAGGACTCCACCCAGCAGATCCAGTCCACCATCGAGACCCTGCAGCAGACCACCGCCCGTGCGGTGAGCCTGATGCAGACTAGTCAGAGTTTGGCAGATAACAGTGTGCAGGATGCCGATGCCGCCGCTGCCGCGCTGGAGGAGATCACCCAGGCAGTGTCGCTCATCTCCGACATGGCAGGCCAGATCGCTACGGCGGCTGAGGAGCAGACCCAGGTGACCGGAGAGATCACCCAGAACACCACCGCCATCAAGGATGTGAGTGACGAGATCACCGCCGCCGCCATGCGTGATCTGGATCAGGCCCAGAGCCTCAAGGGGCGAGCTACTGACCTGAACCAGCAGGTGTCGACCTTTATTCTGTAAAGTCCGGTTTTAGGCAGTCATCAACAAGCCCCGCACTCGGCCGAGTGCGGGGCTTGTTGTTACCCGGAATATGATGGAGCCTGTCTGTATGGTTGGTTTGGTTGGTACCTTCATGCCTGTGTGGTGCCATTGCCCAGCAAAGAGGCCACAGACGGAAGACTTAGCCAGTAAACAAGATGACGAGTCCAGTAAACAAAAAGCGCCCACCGATTGGTGGGCGCATTTGTATTTACGTCTGACTACAGGGAATTACAAGAAGGGCAGTGCCAGGAATAGCTTGATCACCATGGCGTTAATGATGTCGATAAAGAAGGCGCCCACCATGGGCACCACCAGAAACGCCAGATGGGAGGGACCAAAGCGCTGGGTGATGGCCTGCATATTGGCAATGGCTGTCGGGGTTGCTCCCAGACCGAAGCCGCAGTGGCCCGCTGCCAGTACGGCCGCATCATAGTTGCTGCCCATCACCCTGAACGTAACGAAGATGGCGTAGAGTGCCATCGCTACGGTCTGGGCGGCCAGCAGGATAAAGATGGGGAGCGCCAGATTGGCCAGATCCCACAATCGCAGACTCATCAAGGCCATGGCGAGGAATAGTGACAGGCTGACGTTGCCGAGCAGGGAGACCTCGCGGTCGCTCACCTCGTGCCAGTTCAGCAGGGTCAGCACATTGCGCAGCAGTACGCCGACGAACAGCACGCAGACGAACACTGGTAGTTCGAAAGCGCCACCTTTCAGGTAGGCGGAGAGTATCTCGCCTCCCTTGAGACTGATGGCAATCAGCGCCAGCGTCTCGATGACGCTGAAGGTGGTGAGGGGCCGCTCCATGTCCGGCATCTCGAAGCCTTGAGGTGCGCCATCCCGGTTGTGCTCCTCACCGGGCACCTGCACCTTTTTCACCAGATAGCGGGCCACCGGGCCGCCGATCAACCCCCCCAGTACTAGGCCGAAGGTGGCACAGGCGATGGCCAGTTCGGCGGCGGATTGCACACCGTACTTCTCGGTGAAGGTGGCGCCCCAGGCCGCCCCGGTACCGTGACCGCCGGAGAGGGTGATGGAACCGGCCAGCAGCCCCATGTGGGGATCCAGGCCAAGCAGAGTCGCCAGACCCACGCCCAGGCTGTTCTGTACCAGCAGCAGACCGGTAACTACCAGCAGAAAGGTGAGTACCGCTTTGCCGCCGCGCTTGAGGCTGGCGAGATCGGCAGAGAGACCAATGGAGGCAAAAAACGCCAGCATCAGCGGTGTCTGCAGGCTGGTATCGAATTGCAGCTCCATCTGCAGGGTGGAGCGTAGCAGCAGTAGCACCAGCGCGACCACCAGACCACCGGCAACCGGTTTAGGGATGTTGAAGGTTCGCAGCAGCCCGACACGAGTGACTAGCACTCGGCCAAGCAGTAATACCAGAGTGGCAGCGACCAGTGTTGCGTAGGAATCAAGTTGTATCATTCAGTACTCCCATGTTGATTGGCTGTGCCTTCTGTTGGTGAAGACTCACAGATTCAGCCGGGATAAAAACAGTGTGGCTTATAGGCCAACTTTAAGAAGGGGAGAGTGCTCCCCGCCCCATGAAAATAGGGCCAGTGCGGGCCTGAAATATTCAGGCATCCAGATGATATTTACGAAAAATCGGGCGAATAGTAGCAAAAAACGTCGTTTGGTGCCAACTTTGTCGTATTAATGTTCGCCTGGGTGCCTTATTGTGAAATTTAATACCATAGTGGTAGTGAGTGAAAAAGCCAAAAAGAGGGTAGGGAACGGCTGTCATTTAGGGTGTCAGTCTCTATAATTCGCCGGTTTCCGCTGCGCGCAGAGGCGCTGGCGGGTGTTGACATTGTGGTTCACCCCGATATGGCTCCTGTGCCGGCGGTGTTCACTTCATCAAGAGGAGAGGGTGTGAAGAAGAAGTCCATCTATATCGCCTACACAGGCGGCACCATTGGGATGCAGCGTTCCGAGCACGGCTACGTGCCGATGGCTGGATTTATGGAAGACTGTCTGGCGCGGATGCCCGAGTTCCACCGCCCCGAGATGCCGGATTACCATATCCACGAATATGCGCCCCTCATTGACTCTTCCGACATGACCCCGGCGGACTGGCAGCGTATCGCTGAAGATATTCGCGACAACTACGACAAGTACGATGGCTTTGTGATCCTGCACGGCACCGACACCATGTCGTTCACCGCCTCGGCGCTCTCCTTCATGCTCGAAGATCTGCACAAACCGGTCATCATTACCGGCTCCCAGATCCCGCTCGCCGAGCTGCGATCCGACGGTCAGCAGAACCTGCTCAACGCCCTCTATATTGCGGCCAACTACCCGATCCACGAGGTGACGCTGTTCTTTAACAACCAGCTCTATCGCGGCAACCGCAGCAAGAAGGTGCACGCCGACGGCTTCCACGCCTTCGACTCCCCCAACTATCCGCCGCTGCTCAATGCCGGGATCGCCATCTCGCTGGAGGCGGGCGAACTGGGTGTGCCGTCCGAGCGGCCGCTGGTACTGCACGACATCACCCCTCAGCCCATTGGCGTGGTGACCCTCTATCCGGGGATCTCCAGCGAGGTGATCGCCAATATCCTGCAACAGCCGGTGAAGGCGCTGATCCTGCTGTCGTTTGGAGTGGGCAATGCGCCGCAGAATCCGGCCATGCTGGCACTGCTCTCCGAGGCCTCGGCCCGCGGCGTCATCATCGTCAACCTGAGCCAGTGCCTGCACGGCAAGGTCAATATGGGTGGCTACGCCACTGGCAATGCCCTGTCGCGGGCCGGGGTCATTTCGGGCTTTGACATGACCGCCGAGGCAGCACTCACCAAGCTCCATTTCCTGCTGAGCCAGAACTTGCCTTCCCACCGCATTCGCGAGTTGATGCAGCAGTCCCTGCGTGGGGAGCTGACTCCCTGAGAAACTGTCCACGATCTTACTGCGAAGCCGCGATCAAGGCTCATGTGCTGCTCGCGTGTTTGTGAACCAGAGGCTCACGTATATCTATACGCTCCGCTTCCTGCGCTTGCTCTTCACCTTGCTGACGTCTTCTCGCTACAGGTCGTGAACAGCTTCTGACCTCCCCACCATGGGGAGAGTGGAAAAAGAGGGGAGCCATTATGGCTCCCCTCTCTGTTGTGGCCGCTGCGAGCGGCCTACCGGGTCAGGTTCAATGGTTAAGGTCGACCCGCACTATCTCTTCCTCATCGCGATACTGACGCTTGAGCTCGCTCTTGCTCTTCATCACGATCTCGCCATCACGACCGATATTCATGTGCTCCGGATTGTCGAGATGCATCGCCTGCCAGGCCATCACGGCTTGCAGGGAGGTGGCCTTCTGCTCGTCGGTGAGGGGCTTGCCATCGGGCCACTTGCCCAGCTCGACTGCGGTTTTGAGCCGCTCGTACACCTCTTGTGGCATCTGCCTGATTGCTTGCAAAAACTCACCCTGTTGAAACGACATCCGGCCTCTCCTTGAACTATTGAGCTATAAGCTGCGGGATCTGACGGGCAGATCCTGACGGGCTATGCAGGCAGATCCTGGCGGACTACGCCAGCCATCTGTTCCATCACCCGCACTACCTGACAACTGTACCCGAACTCGTTGTCATACCATACGTAGAGCACGCAGTGATCCCCCTCGGCGATGGTCGCCTGGGAGTCGACGATGCCCGCATAACGGGAACCCACCATGTCGGAGGAGACCAGCTCGGTGCTGGCACTGAAGTCGATCTGGCGATGGAGGGCCGAGCTTAGCGCCATCTGCTGCAGATAAGCGTTGAGGCTCTCCCGATCAGTGGCCTGCTCCAGCGACAGATTGATGATGGCCAGCGACACGTTGGGAGTCGGTACCCGGATGGCGTTGCCGGTCAGCTTGCCCTTGAGTTCGGGCAGCGCCTTGGCCACCGCCTTGGCGGCGCCGGTGCTGGTCATCACCATATTGAGGGCCGCGCTGCGACCGCGGCGCTCGCCTTTGTGGTAGTTGTCGATGAGGTTCTGATCGTTGGTGTAGGAGTGGACCGTCTCCACGTGGCCGTGGCGGATGCCGTACTTGTCCTGCATCACCTTGAGCACCGGGGTGATGGCGTTGGTGGTGCAGGAGGCGGAGGAGATGATCCTGTCACCCGGGCCTATCACCTCATGGTTGACCCCGAACACCACGTTTTTCATCTCCCCCTTGCCGGGAGCTGTCAGCAGCACCTTGCCGGCACCGCGCGCTTTCAGGTGCTCGGAGAGGCCTGCTTCGTCACGCCAGACGCCGGTGTTGTCGACGATCAGCGCATCGTGAATGCCGTAGGCGGTGTAGTCGATGTCGGCCGGGCTATTGGCGTAGATCACCTGAATGAAGGTGCCGTTGGCGATGATGGCGCTGCGCTCCACATCCACCTCGATGGAGCCGTTGAAGGGACCGTGCACCGAGTCGCGGCGCAGCAGGCTGGCACGTTTCTCCAGATCCCCGTCGCGACCGCCACGCACCACGATGGCGCGCAGGCGCAGCGGATTGGCGGCGCCGGTACGCTCGATCAGCAGGCGGGCCAGCAGGCGACCGATACGGCCAAAGCCGTAGAGCACCACGTCGGTCGGCTGCGGCATCTGGCTGCGGCCAAGGGCAGGTGCCAGTCGCGCTTGCAGATAGTCCTCGATCCCCGCTTCATCCTGATGATCCTGCCAGTAGCCGACTGCCAGCTTGCCAAGGTCAACCTCGGCGGCGGTGGGTTTGAGGGCAACGATGGCCTGGAGCAGGGGGAAGCTTTGCTGGATGGGGAGTGGAGCGCCCTGGTGGCGGCGGACGACCCGGTGGGCCTTGAGGATATCGATGGTGGAGGCGTTTTGCAGCGGGCGGCCGTAGAGGGTGATCTCGACCCCTTGTTGTCGGTAGAGGCGACCAATCAAGGGCTGCATGGCTTCGGCGAGCTCCTGGCTCTCCTGCCACGCTTGCAAGTAGTGCTCGTGGGTCATTGACCAGATCCTTTATTTCACGTTGTTGGTGTAAATAGAAAATTCGTCGAATGCAGATCAGTGTAGGGGTCTATATTTCGTTATATTATTCTGCAGTCGCGGCCTTATATGGCGCGCGCATTGTAATGGATATGTAACCGGTTTGCTAGCCGGAGGTGGCCTGTGAAGGCGCCAGTTGTTACCAACAAGATGTGAACCATGGCCAATTTCCCTCTGCGACAGACCTTCATCATGCTTTCAGTCGGCCTTGCCGTGGCTGGCTGCAATGACGATCGGATCCACAACATCTGTGGCAATCATCCCGAGCTCTGCCAGGATCTGGTGGACGATGGCTGGTGTCGCTACGAGCGTACCGATGTGATCCGCAGTCGCTTCTATCTCAAGGAGGAGGGGACGGATCGGCGCAAGTACGAGCTGATGCGCAACCTTGAGCGCTATCTCAAATGTGCCGAGCGCTCCACCAGCATTGAATACAAGAATGCCCGCGAGCAGAAGAGTCCACGGGTAGAGGGCATGCTGGCGGCCGAGGATCAGCTGGCCCAGCTCGATGCGGCGACTCGCAATTCGCAAGATCCCTACCTGCTGCTCTGGCACTGGACCAACAACACCAACGAGCTGGCCCGTCAGCAGTTCATGGCACTGGAAGGCAACAAGGTGCTCGACGAACCGGAACTGCAGCTGGCCCTTGGCGGAGCCTACGCCAAGAGCGACCCCGAGAAAGCTATTTCCATCATGCATCACGGCCTCTCCCTCTATCGGGAAGGTGACAAGATAAACAGCCGCCTGCTCACCTCCCTCAGCACCCTCTATATGGGCCAGAAACAGTACGGGCTGGCCTATCTGTGGGGCAAGGTGAGCGAGTCGTTTCAGGATAGCCCCGAGGTCTCAGCCAAGCGTTTTGGCATCTACCACACCCTGAGCAAGACAGAGCAGGATGGCTACGATGTTCGGGCTGCCGAGATTGTCGAGCAGCTCAAGCATGGCAACTACCGGCCCTGAGGCAGTGATGACGACGTTCTCTCCGGCCAGCTGCTGGCCCAATCCGTTCGATCTCTCTTTCGTTCATGGCGAGGTGCGTACCGATGGCCGTACTCTTGAGCGCCTCACGGTACGTGCCGTGGTGCCCCGTGGCGGCGAGCTGCTGCTGGTGCATTCCCGGGTCAACGGCGATCTGATGTTCCCCGGGGGCGGCATTGAAGCGGGGGAGAGCCACCATGTGGCGCTCGCTCGCGAGCTGCTGGAGGAGTGCGGTGCCGAGCTGCGGGAAGTGGGGGGCTTGCTTGGCGAGACCCGTGAATATCGCGCCGCCCGCGAGCCGGGGTTCGATGCCTACTGCATCCGCTCGCTCTACTACTTGTGCCGGATTGGCGATCAGCTGGTGGCCCCGCAGCCGCAGCCCTACGAGATCCGCCTTGGCTTCGTGCCCGGCTGGTTTGCCCTCGACGAAGCGCTGCAAACCAACAAGACCCAGCTGGCGGGACCCTGTCCCCAGTGGACGGCGCGAGAGACCCGGGTGCTGGCCCAGCTGCAACGCTGGCATCAACAGGGGATCTTCGACCACGGCTACTGAAGTAGATCAAGCCGCGACGGTCAGTGATACCAACAAAAAGAGCGCCAATAGGCGCTCTTTTTAATTGAGATGGAGGCGGTTATTTGGCCTCTCTGTCGTGCGAGATCATTTGACCTCTTCGCCCTTGGCTTGCAGATCAGCATGGTAGGAAGAGCGAACGAAAGGACCACAGGCGGCGTGGGTAAAGCCCAGCTCCATGGCGACATCTTTCAGCTCGTCAAACTCTGCTGGCGGCACGTAGCGCTTGACCGGCAGGTGGTGGCGGCTCGGCTGCAGATACTGACCCAAGGTCAGCATGTTGACGCCGTGGGCGCGCAGATCCTTGAGCACCTCGACGATCTCTTCGTTGGTCTCGCCAAGGCCCATCATCAGACCGGACTTGGTCGGCACGTGAGGGTGCATCTCCTTGATGCGGCGCAGCAGCTCCAGCGACCACTTGTAGTCGGCGCCCGGGCGGGCGACGCGATACATGCGCGGCGCGGTTTCCAGGTTGTGGTTGAAGACGTCTGGCGGGGTCTCGCGGAACACCTCCAGCGCCTGCTCCATCCGGCCACGGAAATCCGGAGTCAGGATCTCGATACGGGTCTGCGGGCTGTGCTCGCGGATCTCGCGGATGCAGTCGGCGAAGTGCTGGGCACCGCCGTCGCGCAGATCGTCGCGGTCCACCGAGGTGATCACCACATACTTGAGGTTCATCTCCTTGATGGTCAGCGCCAGCTTCTTCGGCTCTTCCGGATCGAGCGCCAGCGGGCGGCCGTGGGCCACGTCGCAGAAGGGGCAACGGCGGGTGCAGATGGCGCCCATGATCATGAAGGTGGCGGTGCCGTGGTTGAAACACTCCGCCAGGTTGGGGCAGGAGGCCTCTTCACACACCGAGTGCAGCTTGTTCTTGCGCAAGGTGCTCTTGATGTGTTCGATCTTCTGGCTGGAGGGGGGCAGCTTGATCCGCATCCAGTCCGGCTTGCGAAGGAGTTCTTCGTTGGGATCCGGCATGAATTTCACCGGGATCAGGGCCATCTTGTCGCCATCGCGCAGCTTGACGCCCGGCTCCATACGAACGGGTTTGCTCATGATTCACTCTCGGTGTTTGTTATTGTTTGATAGCCAATCAGGCGGGCCAGTTCGGCCACCAGAATGGATTGCGCCTCGGCCACGCTTTGCGGGCCGCCCAGGGCGCTGGTCTGGGTCATGGCCATGCCCGCATAGCCGCACGGATTGATGTGCAGGAAAGGGGTCATGTCCATGTTGATATTGAGGGCCAGCCCGTGGAACGAGCACCCCTTGCGGATGCGCAGACCCAGCGAGGCCAGTTTTGCCTCCATGCCAAGGTCATTTTTCACATAGACCCCGGGAGCATCGGCCTTGGCATAAGCCTGGATATCGCTTTTGGCGAGGGTGTTTATGATGGCTGTCTCCAGCGCGGTCACCAGCTCGCGCACCGAGAATTTGCAGCGGCGGACATCCACCAGTACGTAGAGCACCAGCTGGCCCGGGCCGTGATAGGTCACCTGACCGCCGCGATCGCTCTGCACCACCGGGATATTGCCCGGATTGAGCAGGTGTTCGGCCTTGCCGGCCTGGCCCTGGGTGTAGACGGGGTCATGTTCGACCACCCAGAACTCGTCCGGGGTGTCGCTGGTGCGGTTGTCGGTGAAGGCTTTCATGGCGTCCCATACCGGCTGGTAGGGGCGGCGACCCAGCTGCCTGACTATCAGGCTGTGCTGAGCGGGGATCTGGGATGACATGGTGTCCTCGTGGCGTGCTGCGGCCAAAAACAGTCGCCCCGCAGAACGGGGCGAGAGAGAAATTACAGTACGTATTTCACCAGCTCGATCTTGCCCAGCGCAGTGTACATCGCTTCGATGTGCTCTTTGCTCTGGGCAGTCACGGTCACGCGAACCGAGTGATAGTTGCCCTTGGAGCTGGGCTGGACGGTCGGGCTGTAGGTGCCGGGGGCGTGCTGCTGCAGCACTTCAACCACCATATCCGGCAACGCAGGATCCGCGATGCCGAGTACCTTGAACGGGAATTTGCAGGGAAACTCCAGCAGTTCATCAAACTTGGTATTCATTTACTCACCTTTTTCGTCATCAGCATGATGACTTCATCTTGGATGGCTAGTGGCCGATGGCCCGTGGAGGCCGCCATTTCAAGTCTGCATGGGTGCGGCTAAACCCTATATGGGCGCCGTACACTCCGGGATCAAGGCCGGGAGCGGTCAGACAAGGATGGAAGTGCTGCTTTTTACCACAAATCAGGGTAAGGCGGAACCTGCAGTTTACAGGGTTATTCACTGCCTTTGCCCGGCGCAGACAGCAGCGGCGCCTGTTGGCGCCGCTGTTCGGTGAGGATTGTGCGTCGGATTACTTGAACCAGCTGGTGACCAGCAGTACCAGGTAGTCCCACAGACGGCTCATCAAGCCACCTTCTTGCACCTCTTCCAGGGCGACCAGCGGCACCTGCTTGATCTCTTTGTCACCCTGCTTCAGGAACACGGTACCAACGCGCTGACCCTTGGCCAACGGGGCTTTCAGCTCGCTGTCGAGCTGGAAGTCTGCCTTGAGGTTGTTGCCCTGACCGCGAGTGACCAGCACGGAGACATCTTTGTCGACGCCCAGTTTCACTTCAGACTTGTCGCCCATCCAGATCTTCTGGGTGACCAGCTCGGTGCCTGCCTTGTATGGAGTCAGGCTCTGGAAGAAGCGGAAGCCGTAGGTGAGCAGTTTCTTGCTCTCGGCGGCGCGGGAGGCTTCGCTGCTGGCGCCCAGTACCACGGCGATCAGGCGCATGCCTTCGTTGTTGGTGGCAGAGGAGACCAGGTTATAGCCGACCTGGCTGACGTGGCCGGTCTTGATGCCATCCACTTGCAGGGATTGATCCCACAGCAGGCGGTTGCGGTTGTGCTGGGTGATACCGTTGAAGACGAAGGATTTCTGGGAGTAGATCTTGTACTCCTCCGGCTGATCATGGATCAGTGCCTGACCCAGGCGGGCCATATCACGGGCTGTACTGTAGTGACCCTCTTCATCCAGACCGTGGGGGTTCTTGAACTGGGTGTCCTTCATGCCGAGCTTGGCGGCCCAGGCGTTCATCAGGCTGGCGAAGGAGTCGGTACTGCCGGCCAGATGTTCGGCCATGGCGACGCAGGCATCGTTGCCGGACTGGATGATGATGCCCTTGTTCAGGTCATCGACAGAGACCTGCTTGCCCACCTCGATAAACATCTTGGAGGAGTCTGAGTAGTTCTTGGACCAGGCGTTCTGGCTGATGGTCACCATGTCGGTGCCCTTGATGTTCCCCTTGTGCAGCTCGTCGCCAACGATGTAGGAGGTCATCATCTTGGTCAGGCTGGCAGGGGGCAGACGCTCGTCGGCGTTCTGCTCGGCCAGCACCTGACCGGAGTAGTAGTCGATCAGGATATGGGCCTTGGCGGAGATCTCCGGCGCGGCGGGAACCACCACTGGGTTGGCGTTCGGCGTGGGTGTCGGCACCGGCGTATTGGCCTGAGCGGTTACGCTGATCAGTGAGGCCAGAAGAACTGAACGGGCAAATTTGGACATCTTGAAATTCCTGCGAGCCAGATGGGGATAAAATGCGGGCCTAACTATACCAGATGCGCCCGCAGGTTATAGTCCGACATGGCGATCATGACTGGTTTTTTATCCATCAATCCCTGCCATCACGCCATAAAGCGACGTGATGGCGGGGCCAGGAGATTGGTCACCGCCGCTGTCAGAGGAGGGATCAGGGCACGATAAAGGCCTGTTCCAGTCCCCCTTGCCGTACTTTTTCCAGCAGTGCGGCTTGTTTATCCGCCTCCACCGGGCCGATCAAGACCCGGAAGATGGCGCCATGGGCTTCAATCCGGTAGGGCACACCATGGCGCTGGGTCATCACCTTGCCCATCGCCTCGGCCCGATCCCGGGAGCCGCTGGCCAGTACCTGGATCATCTTGCCATCACCGCTGCTGGCGGGCGCTGCAGCCTTGGCCGGAGCCTGCTTGACAGGTGCCGCTTTGGCAGGCTTGGCCGCTGGCGCCTTGACGGGAGCAGGGGCAGCAGCGGGAGTGGCCATCGCCAGTGCGGTCGGTTCACCCAGGAAGCCATCTTGCGCCACTGTGTTGGATGCCGTTGCTGGCGGGGTGGTCGGGGTCATCTCGATGGGCTTCATCGGTTCCATGATCACCATCTGGTCCGGGGTGTCGTTGATCAGCTCCAGTCGAACGCGAGCTGTGCCGCTATCGACCATCTCCAGCTGCTTGGCTGCCGCATAGGAGAGGTCGATCAGGTGAGGGCTGTTGAAAGGGCCGCGATCGTTGACCCGCACTATGGTCTCCAGCCCGTTGTCCAGATTGGTGACCCGCACATAGCTCGGGATGGGCAGGTTGCGATGGGCGGCGCTGAACAGCTTGCTGTCCAGCACATCGCCGTTGGCGGTCTTCTGGCCATCCAGATCCGGTGACAGCCAGCTGGCGGAGCCCTCTTCGCTATAGTGCTTGATATCGCGCCACACCTCGTTTTTCTGTTTGCCAATCCAGTAGTCCCGGTTGCCGCTCGCGCTCAGGGGCTCCGGGCGTGGGATGGCGCCGGTGGCTTGCGGGATCTCGATAACGGGTGGCTTGCTGACCGGTGCAGGCGGCTCGACAGGGGCGCTCTGTTCCGGCTGGCTGCTACAGGCGGCCAGCAACAAGCTCAGACTGAGCGGGAGGAGTTTGTGACGAAGATGCATACGCTTCCTGAATGGCTTGGCTAAGTTGATACACCGCCATCGCGTAGAGTGGGCTGCGATTGTAGCGGGTGATCACGTAAAAGTTATGCCGTGCGACCCAGTATTCCGGTCCATCGGCTTGGGCAAGCGCCAGCAACTTGACCGGCGTCTGCGGGGCCAGCGGCGTGGCGAGCTCAATCCCTGCCGCCGCCAGTTCTGACCACTGTTGTGTGAGCTCGGGCTCAGATCTCAGCAAAGGTTCGACCGCCATCAGCCCGATCTGGGCAGGTTCCACCACGGATTCGCCCCAGCGCCACTGGTGGCTGGCTAAATAGTTGGCCACGCTGCCGATGGCATCGACCGGGTTGGCAAACAGATCCCGCTTGCCATCCCCGTCAAAATCGACGGCGTAGTGGCGGTAGCTGGAGGGCATGAACTGCCCCATCCCCATGGCGCCAGCATAGGAGCCCTTGAGGTGCTCCAGCGACCACCCCTCTTCCCTTGCCAGCAACACCAGCTGGGCAAACTCCTTGGCAAAGAAGTCGCTGCGCTCCGGGTAGTGGAACCCCAGGGTGTAGAGGCTATCGAGCACCGGATGACGGCCCATCTGGCGACCGTAGAAGGTCTCGATCCCTATGATGGCCACGATGAGCGAGGCCGGCACCCGATAGAGCTGTTCCGCGCGGGCCAGCGTCTCGGCATGTTGCTGCCAGAACTGCTGGCCGTCACGGATGCGATCCGGGGTAACAAACAGCGGCCGGTAGCGATGCCAGGGTTTGGCCTCCCACGGCTTGCTGATGGTGTCGAGCACCTCCTGCCGTAACTGAGCGCGGGCGACGGCAGCCTGCAGCTCCGCCAGCGGCACTTGCTGCTGTTCGGCGAGCAGGGCCAAGCGATCCGGCGCCACGGCAGCGGTTGCCATCGAGGCGGCGAGAGAGAGCAACAATCCAACCCGTTTCATCAGGCAAGCAGCCCTCTATGAGTCTGAATTGACATCAGGATACCGAATCCGGCCATCAAGGTCACCATGGAGGTGCTGCCATCGATCTTCAGCAGCAGGGGAACACCCACCGCCGGCAAATAGATCCATCTCATCATGCCAGCAGCCTTCTATGAGTCTGGATGGACATCAGTATGCCAAAGCCGGCCATCAGGGTCACCATGGAGGTGCCGCCATAGCTCACCAGCGGCAGGGGAACCCCCACCACCGGCAGGATGCCACTCACCATGCCCATGTTGACGAACACATAGACGAAGAAGGTGAGAGTGATGGCGCCGCCCAGCAGTCGCTCGAAGCTGTTCTGGGCCTGCATCGAGATAAACAGACAGCGGCTGATGACATAGAGATAGAGCACCAGCAGCAGGGCAACCCCCACCAGACCGAACTCCTCGCTAAATACCGCGAAGATGAAGTCGGTGTGGCGCTCGGGCAAGAACTCCAGCTGGGACTGGGTCCCTTGCAGCCACCCCTTGCCGAAGACGCCACCGGAGCCGATGGCAATCTTGGACTGGATGATGTGGTAGCCGCGGCCGAGCGGGTCTTTCTCCGGGTCGAGCAGCATCAGCACCCGCTGGCGCTGGTAGTCGTGCATCAGGAAGAACCAGAGCACCGGCATAAAGGCCAGCATCAGTAGAACCGCCAAGCCGATCAGCCACCAGCTGAGCCCCGCCAGAAAGATCACGAAGAAGCCGGAGGCGGCCACCAGAATGGAGGTGCCAAGGTCGGGCTGGGCGGCGATCAGCAGGGTGGGCAGCAGCACCATGATGAGGGCGATCACCACATGGCTGAACTTGGGGGGAAGCGAGTGGCGGCTGAGCCAGGCCGCCACCATGATGGGCATGGAGAGCTTCATCACTTCGGAGGGCTGGAACTTCATAAAGCCGAGATCGAGCCAGCGCTGGGCCCCCTTGCCGATATGGCCGAATACGTCTACCGCAATCAGCATCAGCACCACCACGGCGAACAGCGGCACCGACCAGCGGGCGTAGAGGGAGGGAGGGAGCTGGGCCATGCCGATCATCAGGGCAAAGGCGAGGCCGCCGCGCACCAGTTGGCGCACGATGGAGTCCATATCCTGGCCTGACGCTGAGTAGAGCACCACCATGGAGAGGGCGACAACGGCCAGCAGACCCAACAGCAGGGGCAGGTCGATATGCAGCTTGTACCAGATACTCTGCTGGCGGGCTGAATTACTCATGGGGGGCGACCTCACTCGGTTGGGACGGCTTTTCCGGTGCCGGTGGCAGTTGCGGATCTGGAGGCAGCAGATAGGCATCCAGCATCTGGCGTGCAATGGGCGATGCAGCCCGGCCACCACCACCACCAATGGAGTTTTCCAGCACCAGTGCGACGACCGCTTTGGGCGCCTCAAAGGGGGCATAGGCAACGAATAGGGCGTTATCGCGATGCTCCGCTTTGACGGTCTTGATGTTGTAGACCTGATTTTCCTTCAAACCGACTACCTGCGCAGTGCCTGATTTACCACCTGACGAGTAGGGGGCCTTTGCAAATGCATGACGGCCACTGCCTTCACTGCCATGGTTGACGCGCCACATGCCGTCCTGGGCTACTTTCCAGTAGCTGTCGCTCTTGAGCTTGAGGGCGATGTTGGGGTTGACCGGGGCATCGACCACCCCCGCCTGCGAAGCGGTGCTCTTGAGCAAGTGCGGCGTCACGTCGTGGCCGTTTTGGGTCAGGATGCTGATCGCCTTGGCCAGCTGGAGTGGTGTCGCGCTCCAGTAGCCCTGACCGATACCGACCGAGATGGTGTCACCCTGATACCAGGGCTGGCGCCAGCGGGCCATCTTCCAGTCGCGAGACGGCATGACGCCCTTGGTCTCTTCATAGAGATCGACGCCAGTGTACTGACCGAAACCGAACTTGGTCATATAGCTGTGGATCTTGTCGATACCGACCCGATAGGCGAGATCGTAGAAGTAGGTATCGGCCGAGACCTCGATGGCGCGATAGACATCGAGCCAGCCGTGGCCCCAGCGGCGCCAGTCACGGAACTTCTTGGTGGTGCCGGGAATGGAGAAGCTCGGGCCGCCGAAATAGCGGTAGCCCGGGGTAATGGCCCCCTCGTTGAGGCCCATGATGGACATCATGGGTTTGACGGTGGAGGCGGGGGCATAGATCCCCTGAGTGGTACGGTTCACCAGCGGCCGTGCCGGATCGTTGAGCAGTGCCGAGTAGTTGGCGCTGGATATGCCTGTCACGAACAGGTTGGGGTCATAGCTCGGGCTCGACTCCAGCGCCAGGATGGCACCGGTTTTCGGGTTCATCATCACGATGGCACCACGCTGGCCGGCCAGCAGTTGCTGGGCCTTGAGCTGCATCCGGACGTCGATATTGAGGTAGATATCCTTGCCCGGAACCGGAGGCTGGAACTTGAGGGTGCGGACAATCCGGCCGCGGTTGTTGACCTCGACCTCCTGATAACCCGCCACCCCGTGCAGCTCATCCTCGTAATACTTCTCCACCCCCTGCTTGCCGATATCCTTGGTGGCGGCATAGTTGGCGAGTTTGTCCTCTTTTTCGAGACGTTCCACGTCGCGGGTATTGATCTTGGCCACATAACCCAGCGCATGGGTCAGGGTGTCGCCAAACGGGTAGTAGCGCTTGAGGTAGGCCTCGATGCTTGCACCCGGATAGTTGTGCTGGTTGACCGAGAAGAGCGCCACCTGATATTCGGTCAGCTTCTCGTAGAGAGGGACCGGCTTGAAGCGACGCTGGCGTTTTACTTCGGTCAGAAACTTCTCTTTGGTGCCTTCCGGCAGCCCCAGCAGGGCGATCAGCTGGTCGGCAGTTTTTTCAAGATCCCTAGTCTCTTCCGGGACGATTTCCAGACTGTAGACAGGGCGATTCTCCGCCAGCAGCACGCCGTTGGTGTCGTAGATGAGCCCCCGTGGTGGCGCCACCGGCACCACCCGGATACGGTTGGAGTTGGAACGGGTCTGGTAGGTGTCGTAGGACTCCACCTGCAGGTAGTAGAGATTGCCCAGCAGCACCAGCATCAGCACCACGATGCCGATGTAGGCTACCAGGGTGCGCCGGAAGAACAGATTGCCCTCGGCACTGTGATCGCGCATCTCGATGCGTTGTTTCAACATGCCTTTACCTCGGATTTGTGGGGGGCAATAACGGCAGGAACGGCATGGTTCACTCTCTGTGATAAGGGTGATTGGTCGTTATGCTCCAGGCACGGTAGAGGCTCTCGGCCACCAGTACCCGTACCAGCGGATGGGGCAGGGTGAGCGGCGACAGCGACCAGCTCTGCTCGGCGGCAGCCTTGCACTCGGGGGACAAGCCTTCCGGCCCACCCACCAGCAGGGCCACATCGCGGCCATCGAGCTTCCACGCTTCCAGTTGCACGGCGAGTTGCTCCGTGGTCCAGGGTTTGCCCGGAATATCGAGAGTGACGATGCGCGAGCGCCCCGCTGCCGTCAGCATGGCCTCCCCCTCTTTTTGCAGAATGCGGGGAATATCGGCATTTTTGCCCCGTTTGCCGGCGCCAATCTCCACCAGCTCGAACAGCATATCTTTTGGGAAGCGACGGCGATACTCTTCGAAGCCATGCTCCACCCAGGCGGGCATCTTGGTGCCCACCGCAATCAACTGAATCTTCATCTTGCTACGTTGCTGCTCTCGTTATTGCGTGTTCATCTGAGCGGCACCGCTCCACAGTTTTTCCAGTTGGTAGAAGTCACGATATTCATCCTGCATCACATGCACGATCACCGAGCCCATATCTACCAGCACCCACTCGCCGCCAGATTCACCTTCCACGCTCAGTAGATCAAGCCCGGCATGGCGGGCCTCACTGGCCAGATGGTTGGCGATGGCGCTGACGTGACGACTGGAGTTGCCGGAGCAGACGATCATGGTGTCAGTGATGCTGGATTTGCCGCGTACATCGAGGGTGATGATGTCGCGGCCTTTCATGTCATCGATCTTGTCGATGATAAAGGCGTGCAGTTCTTGGCCTTGCAATGAGTCTCTCCTGTATTCCGGCGCCTGACAGCGTGAGGGCGGCGGATTATATCATGGTCACTCCCGTTTCCTATCGGAACGGAGCCGCCGGGAAGTCTTACCGGCAAATGGCGCGGTAGAGCCCCTGTTGATCAATATAGTGCGCAACCGGCTCGGGCAAGAGGTAGCGGGGATCTTCTCCCGCCGCCAGCAGTTGGCGCAGCCAGGTGGCAGACAATTCAATGGGCTGGTTGCTGGCCAGCCAGATATAGCCAGCCCGTTGCCGACGCAGGGCTTCGACCTCTTTGACCTGATGACTGGCTAGCAGCTGCGCCAGTTCGGCCGGGTAATCGGGTTGCCAGCCGGGGCGGGTGCTCACCACCAGATGGGCATAGTCGAGCAGCTCCTGCCAGCGGTGCCAGCCTGGCAGGCTCAGCAGGGAATCCATCCCCATCAGAAAACATAGCGGCGTATCGGGCAGCTCCTGACGCAGCTCGATCAGGGTATCGATGGTGTAAGAGGGCTTGTCCCGTCGCAGCTCCCGCTCATCCACCACAAAGTGGTGGTTCTCCGCCGCCGCCAGTTTGACCATGGCGAGACGCTGCTCGCTCGAGCAGAACGGGTTGGCGCGGTGGGGCGGGATATGGTTCGGGATCAGCCGCACTTCGGCCAGACCAATGGCATCGCGCGCCTCGATGGCGGGGCGCAGATGGCCGATATGAACGGGGTCGAAGGTACCGCCAAGCAAGCCGACAGGTGCCTGCAGCGAGCTGCCAGAACGCTTCAGCATGGGCTGCTCTCCATGACCAGCGGCAGTGGGGTGCCATCACGAAAGCCAAGGGCGATGGTCTGCAGCATCAGCCAGGCTTGCTCGGTATCAAAGCGGCGCTGGGCGTCATCCAGCTGGGCCATCAGCAGCCACAGTTGCTGCAGCTTGGCGAAGGGGAGGCGAGTCAGCGCCTGTTGAATGAGTTGCTGGCGGCTTTGCCAGATGCGCAAGCGGCTGAAGTGCTCCCCCAGCGGCTGGCCGTTGCGCATCGCCAGCGACAGCTCTGTCAGCTGCTCCAGCTCGCGGCAGAGGGTCCATGCCAGCATCCCCGGCTCGGTGCCTTCTGCCCGCAGGGCGGCCAGGATCCGCTGGGCCCGGTTCACCTTCCCCTCCAGCAGGGTATCGACCAGCTGGAACGGGGTGAAGTGGGCGTGACGGATGATGGTTTCCTGCAGATAGGTAACGCTGATGGGCTGTGGCGGCGAGAGCAGAGTCAGCTTCTCGATCTCCTGACTCGCCGCCAGCAGGTTGCCCTCGTAGGAGTGGCACATGAAGTTGATGGCATCCGGCAGCGCCTTGAGGCCAAAACGCGCAAAACGGGCGCTCATCCAGCGCGGGAAGAATTTGGGTTCCGGATGGTTGACCGGCACATAGGTGCCAATCTGGTAGAGCTTATCGAACCAGGCTGCCTTCATCTGGGTCTGGTTGAGGCGACCGCCGCTCAGCACCAGCAGCAGGTCTGGATGGAGCTGTTTGCCGATTTCGCTGATACGGGCGGCCAGATCCTTGTCGACCTTGGCGGGCAGCTCCAGCTCGATGATCTGGCGGGCTGAGAAGAGGCTCATGGCCTGACAGGCGTCATAGACCTGATTCCAGTCCAGACCGGCTTCGACCACAAAGGTGTGGCGCTCATCGAATCCCTGTTTGCGGGCGATCTGACGGATGGCGTCGATGGCTTCCAGCCGTAACAGAGGCTCGTCGCCAAAAACGAGATAGCAGGGCCGAAGCCCTGCTTTGAGGTGGTCACCAAATTGTTCCGGGTAGACTCTCATCAAAATACTCGCATCAGAAGCTGACCTGGCTCAACTGCCGGATCACCTGATTGGCCGCCTGCTCCTGCATCTCGCGATTGAGCTGCTCCTGTTCACGAGAGGAGGCGAGAGCTGCATCCGGCTTGTTGAGGAAGCTGCGGTTGAAGTTGATGGGGAAGACCTGGGTCGGCTTGCCCGGGGCCGAGATGGTGAACTGGGTCGTGAAGCCCAGCACATATTCGGTGTCCGTCCCCAGCGCGTTGACCGAGGCGACCTGGCTGGAGCTGCGAATGATGCCCAGAGTGAGCACGGGAATGCCCTCCTTGTCAGCCAGGGTTACGCCAGAGGCCTTCAGGCGGGTGGTCACCAGCCGGTAGAAGTCGCTCTTGTTGTCGCCCACGACCTTCATGGTCATCAGCTCGGCCGGGATGCCGGTGCCGCGCATGTGAAAGCCGCAGCCTTGCATCAGCAGACCCGCCAGCACGATGGCCATCCAGCGGGTGAAGATGGTGCCCATAGAAAATCCTCTTTGCATTAAGGGAAAGCGGCGGGCGCAGGGCCCGCCGTTATCATCCGTTTGCTGTCACAGATTGACAATGATCAGCTGGCAGCCAATTAGTTAGCGACAATGTTGAGCAGCTTGCCAGGTACATAGATCACCTTGCGCACGGTCAGCCCGTCGGTGAACTTCTGTACGGAGGCATCGGCCATTGCCAGCTTCTCGACGTCGGCCTGGCTGATCTCGGCCGGCACGGTCAGCTTGCCGCGCATCTTGCCGTTGATCTGTACCACCACCAGCTTCTCGGTCTCGACCATGGCCGCTTCATCGGCCACCGGCCAGACTGCGTGATCGATGTCGTCGCCCTTGCCCAGCATCTTCCACAGCTCGAAGCCGATGTGCGGAGTGATGGGGTAGAGCATGACTACCACAGCTTCCAGCGCTTCCTGCATCAGGGCGCGGTCCTGCTCGTCGTTGCCCAGCTTGGAGAGATTGTTCATCAGCTCCATGATGGCGGCGATGGCGGTGTTGAAGGTCTGACGGCGACCCACGTCATCGCTCACCTTGGCGATGGTCTTGTGCAGTTCACGGCGTACCGCTTTCTGCTCGTTGGTGAGAGCAGCGACATCGAGTGCGGCAACGACACCACCGGAAACGTGTTCGAAGGTGACGCGCCACAGGCGACGCAGGAAGCGCTGGGCACCCTCTACGCCGGAGTCGGACCACTCCAGCGTCATTTCTGCCGGAGAGGCGAACATCATGAACAGACGGACGGTATCGGCGCCGTAACGCTCGACCATCAGCTGCGGGTCGATGCCGTTGTTCTTGGACTTGGACATCTTGGTCATACCGGAGTGCATTACCTCACGGCCTTCGTTGTCGATGGCCTTGGTGATGCGACCCTTCTCGTCACGCTCTACCTTGACGTCGGTCGGGCTGACCCAGACGTTGCCGCCCTTCTCGTCTTTGTAGTAGAAGGCGTCAGCCAGCACCATGCCCTGGCAGAGCAGGCGCTTGAACGGCTCGTCGCTGTTGACCAGACCCGCGTCACGCAGCAGCTTGTGGAAGAAGCGGGCGTAGAGCAGGTGCATACAGGCGTGTTCGATACCGCCGATGTACTGATCCACCGGCAGCCAGTGGTTGGCAGCAGCCGGATCCAGCATGCCCTTGTCGTAGTCCGGGGAGCAGTAGCGCGCGTAGTACCAGGAGGACTCCATAAAGGTGTCGAAGGTATCGGTCTCGCGGAACGCTTCCTGACCGTTGTAGGTGGTCTTGGCCCACTCGGCATCAGCTTTGATCGGGCTCTGGATACCATCCATCACCACATCTTCCGGCAGCAGCACCGGCAGTTGATCTTCCGGCGTCGGTACCACGGAACCGTCAGCTAGGGTCAGCATCGGGATGGGGGCACCCCAGTAACGCTGACGAGAGACACCCCAATCACGCAGACGGTAGTTGACGGTGCGCTTGCCCTTGCCGAGCCCTTCCAGCTTGCTGGCGATGGCATCAAAGGCGCCCTGGAAGTCGAGACCGTCAAACTCGCCGGAGTTGAACAGCACGCCTTTCTCGGTGTAAGCCGCTTCGCTCACGTCGACGTCGCCATCAACCGGCTTGATCACCGCCTTGATGTCGAGGCCATATTTGGTGGCGAATTCGAAGTCACGCTGATCGTGGGCCGGAACCGCCATCACGGCGCCGGTGCCGTAATTCATCAGCACGAAGTTGGCGACCCAGACCGGCACCTTGCGGCCATCCAGCGGGTGAATGGCGTAGAGGCCGGTGGCCATGCCCTTCTTCTCCATGGTGGCCAGCTCGGCTTCGGCTACCTTGGTGTTCTTGCACTCTTCGATAAAGGCGGCCAGCTCCGGATTGTTCTGGGCTGCTTGCAGCGCCAGCGGGTGGCCGGCGGCGATACCGACATAGGTGACGCCCATGAAGGTGTCCGGACGGGTGGTATAGACCTCCAGCTGCTCAGCCTGACCCTCGATGGCAAAGCTGATGTTGACCCCTTCGGAGCGGCCAATCCAGTTGCGCTGCATGGTCTTGACCATCTCCGGCCAGCCTTCCAGATTGTCGATGTCGCTGAGCAGCTCTTCGGCGTAGTCGGTGATCTTGATGAACCACTGGGGGATCTCTTTCTGTTCCACCGGGGTGTCACAGCGCCAGCAGCAGTTGTCGACCACCTGCTCGTTGGCCAGCACTGTCATGTCGTTCGGGCACCAGTTGACGGAGGAGGTCTTCTTGTAGACCAGACCCTTCTCGTAGAGCTTGGTGAAGAACCACTGCTCCCAGCGGTAGTAGTCCGGCTTGCAGGTGGCGACTTCACGATCCCAGTCATAACCCAGACCCAGCATCTTCAGCTGGTTCTTCATGTACTCGATGTTTTCGTAGGTCCAGGGGGCCGGCGCCGTGTTGTTCTTGATGGCGGCGTTTTCCGCCGGCAGACCGAAGGCATCCCAACCGATGGGTTGCAGCACGTTCTTGCCATTGAGGCGTTGATAACGGGAGATCACATCACCTATGGTGTAGTTGCGAACGTGCCCCATGTGTAGACGAC
This sequence comes from Aeromonas sp. FDAARGOS 1405, assembly GCF_019048265.1. NCBI lineage: Bacteria > Pseudomonadati > Pseudomonadota > Gammaproteobacteria > Aeromonadales > Aeromonadaceae > Aeromonas > Aeromonas sp. FDAARGOS 1405. The sequence goes on from NZ_CP077311.1 coordinate 2,362,676, forward strand.
CAGACGGATAGGGGAACATGGAGAGGCAGTAGAACTTCTCTTTGTCTACTTTCTCCACGGCCTTGAAGGTTTTCTTGGCATCCCAGTGCTTCTGCACTGCTGGTTCGATAGATTGGGGAACGTATTGCTCTTGCATTGGTGACATCCGGATCTGTGAAATGAATAGATAAATCAGCTGGGAAATCGCAATAGAATACCCATATCCTGCGGCGGCAACAACCGCCAGCATCCGTCAAGCCTGAAGCCGGGCCAGAAAGGGATTTAGCAGAGGAGTAACAGCCATGGACAAACGTCAAAAAGGGTATGAAACCTTCATTGCCGAACTGCAAAAGCAGTGGCAAGAGACAGAGCAGTTCCAGGGGGAGCGCCTCAACCGGATGATTGCCCGTGTTCAGGCCTATCTGGAGGCAGCCAGTGACCTCACTCAGGACGAGCTGGCGCTGATCGCCGAGTATGTGAAGCGGGATCTGGGCAACTATGACGAGGGGCGCAAGGATGAGCTGGTGGAGGAGTCTGCCTTTATGCTGGCGCTCAAAGATACCGCCTGGTCCTGGCTGGCAGATGTGACCGACCGCGCCCAGGTGGAGTGGCGCGAGCTGGCCGATGAGCTGGAGCACAAGGGTGTTTACGAAGCGGGCGACTGGGTGGGGCTCGGGGTCATGGTGTGCGACCAGTGTGGCTGGCGCCATACCGTGCTCCATCCCGAGCAGTTAGATACCTGCCCCGAATGCGGCTGCGCTGAATATCACCGCGAGCCGCTCTCGCCCTGAGTCATGCCATCAAGGCGGACGAGATAACGAGCAAAAAGGCGCCATCAGGCGCCTTTTTCTTGCTTGCAGGTTTCGTCGGGGCGTTTACTTGCCCGCGACGGAGAGGCCACCAAAACGGATAAGCGGGGAGTAGAAGCCCTTGCCGTCGTTGTGGTGCAGGGTATCGCCGACCGCTTCCAGCTCGCCCAGCAGGCGGTAGAAGTTGCCTGCTACCGTGATGCCGCGCACCGGCTGCAGGCGAACTCCATCGCGGCAGAGGAAGCCCGACGCGCCAAAGGAGAAGTCACCGCTCACCGCATCGGCACCGGAGTGCAGACCATCCAGCTTGACCAGCTCCAGATAGTCGCCGCTTTGCACCTCCGCTTCCCTATGGGGGCCCGCGCTAAACACCAGATGGCGAGCGGTCACATCGAGGGCGCTGCGGGCACCGCGAGCGGCCGAACCGTTGCTGGCGACTCCAAAGTGGCGGGCGGTGGCGCTGTTGTGGAGCAGGGTTTTCAGCTCCCCTTCGCCAATCAGCAGCAGATCCGAGCTGGCAGCTCCCTCGCCATCAAACGCCTTGATGTTCATGCCGCCCGGCATATAGACCCTGCTCTCCAGAGTAAGCCAGCGTGACGCTACGCTCTGGCCGACCTTGCTGCGCCAGGGGTTGATCCCCTGCTGGGCCCACTTGCCCGACAGCACACCCTGAAAGCAGCCAAACAGGCTGGCGAAGCAGTTGGTGCTAAAGATGACGCTGTAGTGACCGCTCGGCACCGCTTCACCGGGCAGCAGACCATCGGCGATGGCGTAGATCTGCTCGATCAGGGCCTGACTGTCCAGCTCGTCGAAGCGGCGGCCATACTGCCCCTGCGAGTGCATCGACTGGCGGCCATCCCGTTCCACCAGCGCCGAGGTGTAGCAGCCGACGCTGAACTCGCCGTGCTGGCAGAGGGTACCCTGACTGTTGGCGAGCCAGAGCTGGCTCTCCCCTTCGAAGAAGCTGTTGTAGGGGGCGCCGCTCACATCGGGCATGGCCAGCATGTCAGATTCGAGGCGCAGGGCCAGGGCGATCTTCTCCTCAACCGGCGTGGTATCGGGCTGGTTGATCTCGGCGCAATCTGTGGTGATCCGGCTATTGGCCACCGAGATGCGCTGATCCGCATCCACCTTGGCAAAGCGGCTGGCATCGAGCGCATCTTGCAGCATGGCATCCAGCGCCAGCTCATCGAGGGATTCCGAGTAGGCGATGCCGACCCGACCCTCTTTGATCAGGCGAATGCCGAGCTGTTGGCTGCTGGTGACCTTGTATTCACCCAGCTCGCCCTTGTCTGCCTTGAGGGAGAAGGCCTTCTCCTGATTGGCGATGATGTCTGCCTCGGCGTTGAGGTCGGCCACCTTGTCGAGCAGGCGGGTGAGCAGTTGGTTCATGTCGAGCTGGCTCATCAGGCGTTCCCTCCCACCAGGATATTGTCCACTTTCAGCGCCGGCTGGCCCACCGAGGTGGGGACCGAGCCAGAGACCGAGCCGCACATGCCGGCGGCCAGCGCCAGATTGCGGCCCACCATGGAGATCTCTTTCAGCACCTGCGGGCCGGTGCCGATCAGGGTGGCCGACTTGAGCGGTTTGGTTATTTTGCCGTGCTCGATGAGGTAGGCCTCCTGCACATTGAAGTTGAATTCACCGGTGCCGGGCTGTACCGAGCCGCCCCCCATCTTCTTGGCGTAGATACCGTGCTCCACCGTGGCCAACATGTCGTCGAGGCTGTGGTTGCCCGGCTCGATATAGGTGTTGCGCATGCGCGAGGTGGGGGCGTATTTGTAGGATTCGCGCCGCCCCGAGCCGGTGCGGGCGTAGCCCGTCTTGAGGGCGCCCATTCTGTCCACCAGAAAGCCGGTCAGCACGCCGTCCTTGATGAGCTGGGTGTGCTGGGTCGCCATCCCCTCGTCATCGACGTTGATGGAGCCCCAGGCATTGCCTTGCAGCCCTTCATCCACCGCATTGACCACCGGATTGGCGATGAGCTGGCCCATCTTGTCGTGGAACACCGAGGCCTTCTTGGCTACCGAGGTGGTCTCCAGCAGGTGGCCGCAAGCCTCGTGGAAGATGACGCCGCCAAAGCCGTTCTCCATGATGACCGGCAGGGTGCCGCTCGGGCAGGGAGCCGCGCCCAGTTTCACCAGTGCCTGACGAGTGGCGGTGAGGGCCAGCTCGCGCGGATCGATGCGATCGGCATGCTCCCACCCCATCAGGGCGCCGGGGGCCTCGTAACCAACGCTCTGCTCGCTCCCTTCCATGGCGATGGTCTGGGCCATGATGCGGTTGTAGTGGCGGCGATCGGCCACTTGCAGCCCTTCGCTGTTGAAGATCTCCACCTCCTGCTCCCAGCCCAGCACGTTGCCGGAGAACTGGCTCACCTTGTCGCTCTCAGCGCGGGCCGCCGCATCCATGGCGTGCAGGTAGGCAATCTTCTGCTCCAGCAGCTTGTCGGCCGACAGGGGCAGGGCCACCGGGTTGCGATCGCTCAGGCGGGTGAAATCGAAGGCGGTGGCGGTCACCACGGGGTCGCGGCGGTCTTTGGCCGCCAGCAGGGTGACGATGCGCAGCAGCTCGTCGCGGCTGGCTTGGTTGGTGTAGCCGTAGAGCACCTTGTGGCCGTAACAGAGGCGCACGCCGATGCCGAAATCGAGGCCACCGCTGATGTTCTCTATCTGGCTGGAGAGCAGGCTGAGCTGGCTGCGGCGCTTGCGCTCGACAAACAGCTCGGCGAAATCGGCACCCAGTGCCAGCGCGTGATCGAGCACGTCACGGGCGATGGCGGGGGCCAACAGGGAGAATGGGGTCATAGAATATCCTTTTCTGGTCTGTCCGTTTGCTTCCGACATCCGGCTCTGATTGTTATGGGATGTCGAGTCCATTGTTGCAGACCAGCACAAAAAAGTCGCTATAGCGTCATGCGATGATACCGATTGAGAAAACCGGTGCGATAACTGCGCCCGGGCGGCCACATCCACAGGGAGTGGCCGCCTTGAGATGAGTGAAAAAGATCAGAGCAGGGCGTGGATTTCGCTCAGGATCTGTTCGACCCACTGCTCGATGCGCGGATCGGTCTGGTCATACTGATTGGCATCGTCCAGCGCCAGCCCGACGAAGTGACGGCCATCGTCGATCAGTGCCTTGGAGGCATCGAATTCGTACCCTTCGTTGGGCCAGTAGCCCACCAGCTTGACCCCTTTTGGCACCAGCTGATCGTGCAGCATGCCGAGGGCGTCCTGGAACCATTCGCCATAACCGAGCTGATCGCCGAGGCCAAACAGGGCGACGATGCGTCCCTCCAGATGGAGATCGGTGATATCTTCCCAGCGGGACTCCCAGTCCTCCTGCAGTTCGCCAAAATCCCAGGTGGAGATGCCGAGGATCAGGATCTCGTAATCCTCCATCCGGCGCAGGGAGACATCCTTGATATTGTGAATATCCACCAGCTCGGGGCCGATGAGGGCGCGGATCTTCTCGGCAGCCATCTCGGTGTAGCAGGTGGTGGAACCGTAAAACAGACCAATCTTCATCGCTCTACTCTCTGTTGGCGCTTTCTCGCTTGCTTTTGGCGCGTTCTCGCATGCTCGTGTGGGCTGCGCCATGTTGGCAACACGATGGGTAACGTAAGGGGAGGGCGCCAGTCTAGCAGATTGCCATTCGACCTTCACCGCCCGGCAAGGGTCGTGGCAAACGAGCCTTATCTTTCCAATGAAAGTGCCTTGTCTTTCTAAGGAGTTGGCGCGTTACAATGGGCCATCTTTCCCCTGATTGCAGCGCACTATGAGCAAGCCCGACCCACATCCCCTGATTGAACCCTTCCTCGACGCCCTCTGGCTGGAGCGGGGATTGTCTGACAACACGGTCAGCTCCTATCGCAGCGATCTGGAGAAGTTCTCCCTCTGGCTCGACGAGCAGGGGAGCTCGCTGCTGCTGGCGGGGATGGACGAGATCCAGCACTACCTCGCCTGGCGGGTCGATCACCAGTTTGCGGCCAGCAGCACCGCCCGTTTTCTCTCGGCCTTGCGCCGTTTCTATCAGTATCTCAACCGTGAGAAGCTGCGCAGCGATGATCCGACCGTGCTGCTGGAGGGGCCCAAGCTGCCGAAAAAACTCCCCTCCGATTTAAGCGAAACGGAGGTGGATGCGTTGCTGAGTGCGCCGCTGGTGGATGACCCGCTGGAGTTGCGGGACAAGGCAATGCTGGAACTGCTCTACGCTACCGGCTTGCGGGTTTCCGAGCTGGTGGGGCTCACTGCCGAGCATGTCAGTTTGCGTCAGGGTTTGGTGCGGGTGGTCGGCAAGGGCAATAAGGAGCGGCTGGTGCCGATGGGCGAGGAGGCGATGCACTGGCTGGAGCGTTACTACCGCGAGGCCCGCACCCTGCTGCTGGGGGGCACCAGCTCAGATGTGGTGTTTCCCTCCAAGCAGGCCCGTATGATGACCCGCCAGACCTTCTGGCACCGCATCAAGCTTTACGCGCAGCGGGCCGGGATTAACGGCGAGCTATCCCCCCATACCTTGCGCCACGCCTTTGCCACCCATCTGCTCAACCACGGCGCCGACCTGCGGGTTGTGCAGATGCTACTGGGTCACGCGGATCTCTCCACCACCCAGATCTACACCCATGTGGCCAACGAGCGACTCAAGGCGCTGCACGGGGAGCACCACCCCAGAGCTTGAGTGGCTGGCCTCCCAAAAACAAAAAACCGCCAGCAGGCGGTTTTTTTATCTCTACACGACAGGAGATGGCGCTTATTTCCCTTGCTGGGATTTCAGCAGATCACGGATCTCGGTCAGCAGCTCCTGATCCTTGGTCGGGCCTGCCGGGGCGGCGGCTTCCTCTTCCTGCTTTTTCTTGAGGGTGTTGATGGCCTTCAGTCCCATGAAGATGGCGAAAGATATGATCAGAAAGTCGATGATGGTCTGGATGAACTTGCCATAGGCGATGACCACGGCGGGTGTTGTCCCTTCTGCAGCCTTCAGGGTGACCGCCAGGTCGCTGAAGTCCACGCCGCCCAGGATCAGGCCGATGGGCGGCATGATCACGTCACCGACAAAAGAGGAGACAATTTTGCCGAAGGCGGCACCGATGATGATACCGACGGCCATGTCGATGACGTTGCCGCGGGCGGCAAAGGCTTTGAACTCTTGAATCAGACTCATTATTTCCTCCGAAATTAAACAAGATAGCGCGTTGACTACCCTGGCCAAAGGGCGAACTCTTGTCAGGAAAAACAGAGGCTAAGCTGCGTTATTCCTGTCGTCCTGACTAGCTTGCGGGCGTTATGAGTCCTTGGCAATCGGGGGGAACCATTTTTTTGGTACAAAGTGATATTAATTTTTTGATAAGTAGCTGGTTGAATGATGAGCTGTGCTGCTGTAGTTTGCTGGGTCGATTCATTCATACCGCGTGAGTAAACAAGTGAAGTATTTACTACTGGGAATGATGCTTTTGTGCACATTTGCTGCCAGAGCGGGGATGGATACCCAAACCTTGAAACAGACCATTACCGCCCGGTTAGGGGTCTCTGTTTATCTGGTGGAACAGACCCCCATTCCCGGGCTCTATATGCTGGGCACTTCACAAGGGGTGCTCTACAGCGATGCCAAGGGGAACTATGTGGTGCAGGGGGTCATGCTGGATATGACTCATAACATGAAGAACCTCACCATCTCGGGCATGCGCGAGCAGCGTCGACTGGGCTTGTCCCAGGTGACCCATACACCGGTCGTGCTCCAGGCCAGTAATGAGCGTCATCGGGTTGCGCTCTTTTTCGGTGAGCAGGATGCCGCTCGTCGCCAGCTGTCCGGCACGCTGCAACATCTGCAGGCGTCCGGGGTCAGTGTCGAGCTCTACCCCGTGATTGAACATGCAGGACAGGCTTCCCACTGGTGCCAGGATCCCCTGCTACAGAATGATCCCTTCAAAGCCTATTTGCCTCAAACGGCATGTAGTGAGACCCTTATCCAAAATATTGGCCTGAGCCAATGGTTGGGGGTCAAGGTACTGCCGGCCTGGGTCTCCTCCGACGGGGATCTGGTGCGCGGGTATCAGAGCCCCGAACAGCTGCTCAAGATACTGGATCATATTGATGTCCCTGCAAATCCGTCGTCGTCCGCGAGTTGATGATTCCCATCTGCCTGCCACCCTGCATCCCCTGCTCCGCCAAATCTTCGCCAGCCGTGGCGTAGAGGATCCCGCCCTGCTGGAGCGCAGCGCCAGCCAGCTGTTGCCGCCCCAGCGCCTCTATGGCATGGAGCAGGCGGTGCCGCTGCTGGCGGAGGCTCTGACTGCCCAGAAACGGATCCTGATTGTCGGCGACTTCGACTGCGATGGTGCCACCAGTTCGGCCCTGTGTGTGCTGGCCCTGCGCGCCATGGGCGGTCGCCACATCGATTTTCTGGTGCCCAACCGCTTCGAGTTTGGCTACGGCCTTACCCCCGAAATTGTCGAGCTGGCGGTGGCCCGTGGCGCCGAGTTTCTTATCACGGTGGATAACGGCATCTCCAGCATCGCCGGGGTGGCGGCAGCCAAGGCGGCGGGCATGCAGGTACTGGTTACCGATCACCATTTACCGGGTCAGGAGCTGCCTGACGCCGATGCCATCGTCAACCCGAACCAGCATGGTTGCGATTTCCCCTCCAAGTCGCTGGCCGGGGTGGGGGTGGCCTTCTATCTGATGGCGGCCCTCAACACCCATCTGCGTCAGCTCGGCTGGTACGAACGGCAAGGGTTGCGCGCCCCCAATGTGGCGGATTACCTCGATCTGGTGGCCCTAGGCACGGTCGCCGATGTGGTGGCGCTCGATGGCAACAACCGTATTCTGGTCCATCAGGGCTTGCAGCGGATCCGGGCCGGGCGCTGTCGCCCCGGCATTCAGGCGCTGGTGGATGTGTCGGGCCGCGATGGTCGCCGCCTCACCGCCGCCGACCTCGGCTTTGCGCTGGGGCCGCGCCTCAACGCGGTGGGCCGTCTCGATGATATGTCCCTCGGGGTTGCCTGTCTGCTCTGCGATGATCTCAATTTGGCGCGCCAGCTTGCGGCCGAGATGGACAGCCTCAATCAGGAGCGCAAGGAGATCGAGCAGGGGATGCAACAGGAGGCCCTCGCCACTCTGGAGCAGATCCGGTTTCGCGATGGCGAGGTGCCGTCGGGCATAGTGCTGCACCGCAACGAGTGGCATCAGGGGGTGGTGGGGCTGGTGGCCTCCAAGGTGAAGGAGAAGTACTACCGCCCGGTCATTGCCTTTGCCGAGAGCAGCGAGACCGAGCTCAAGGGCTCCGGCCGCTCCATCCCCGGCGTGCACCTGCGCGATGCACTGGAACTGCTCGATACCCGCCATCCGGGGCTGATGGGCAAGTTTGGCGGCCACGCCATGGCGGCGGGGCTGACCCTGCCCAAGGCCAACATCGAGGCGTTCGGTCGGGCCTTTGAGGCAGTCATCAGCGAGCTGGTGACACCGGAGCTCTTGACCGGGGTGCTGCTCACCGATGGCGAGCTGCTGCCGGACGAGCTCACTCTCGAGCTGGCAGAGCTGATTCGCGCCTCCGGCCCCTGGGGTCAGGCCTTCCCCGAGCCGCTGTTTGACGGCGAATTCGTGCTGGTGCAGCAGCGGCTGGTGGGGGAGAAGCACCTCAAGATGATGCTGACAACCGATTCTGGTCACGCGGTGGATGCCATCGCCTTCGGCGTCGATCTCAAGCGCTGGCCCGATGCCTCGGTGAAGCGGGTGCGGCTTGTCTACCGGCTCGATGTCAACGAGTGGCGCGGCAACCGCAGCGTGCAGCTGCTGGTGGAACATCTGGAGGCAGCCGGTCTCTGAGCCGGGAGCATTGCTGCTTTGTCGCTGACATCGCTGACATCGCTGACAACGGCCACCCTCGGGTGGCCGTTTTACTGTGGGCCAGGGGGACTCTACCGCTTTGTTATGTTGGTATTTAATTGCTGGCTTTCTGAGTGATATGGTTTTTTTGTATCGCTTTACGTCATTCAATGCGGTTAAACATTCAAGAAAAAGAGGTGTTGTGATACATTCATCCCTGCATCATTTTGTTGTTTGAACGGGACTGACTCTTTGCTGCCTTCTGGTCGACTGTCGACCTGGACGATTGCCCTCGCTATCGCCAGCCTGCTGTGGTTTGCCGCTTTCGCTGCGGTAGGGGTCACTGCAACACCTCATCAGGCGTCGGTCAGGCAGAAGGTCTCGATGCAGTTGCATGAGCAATCCGATCCGGGATTGGTCAACAGTGTCGGCCTTCCTCCTGCCTCCCAGTGGCGACTCGGCTTCGAGCCGGGGCGGCGACTCGAAGGGGCCACTCATTCCGAGCGCTATCAGATGGTGCTGGCCTGGTTCCAGCACGATATCCTCGGCTTGCTCTGCGGTCTGCTACTGGTTCTCCCTCTTCTCTATGTCAGGCAGCTCCCCGTCTACTTCGGTTATTTGCACCGACGGCTGCTGCGCTGTCGCCACCTGCAATATCGTTTCTGTCACGGCGACTAGCCCACCCTGCTGGCGGGCGCCCATCCACCTTTTCACTCGGTTTGTAACGCTCCTGATTGACTGACGGGCAGGCTGACACCTGCTGCCTGCGCTCTATCGTCCGGTGCTGCGTCCGCGCTTTCTGTTGTTTCGTCCATGCTGCTGGCCATTGGCCAGAGGCAGACTTTCTCTTTGCGCAAACACCTGGTGAGCACACCTATGGACTACTACCTCAACCTGTTTATTCACTCAATCTTTGTCGAAAACCTCGCCCTGGCCTTCTTTCTGGGGATGTGTACCTTTCTGGCCGTCTCGAAGAACATCAACACCGCCTTTGGCCTTGGCATGACGATCCTGGTGGTGATGGTTATCGCCATTCCCCTCAACAACTTGATTTACCGCCATATCTTGCGGGCAGGCAGTACCTTTTTCGGGGAATTCGATCTGGGATTTCTCGATTACATCATCTACATCGGGGTGTTGGCGGCGTTGGTGCAGGTGATGGAGATGCTGCTCGACAAGTACTTCCCAAGCCTCTATCAGGCGCTCGGTATCTATCTGCCGTTGTTGACGGTGCACTGTGCCATCTTCGGCGGGGTGATGTTTATGGCGCAGCGGGATTACGATTTTGTCGAGTCGCTGGTCTACAGCGCAGGCTCCGGGCTTGGTTGGCTGCTGGCCATTGTCGCCATGGCCGGTTTGCGCCAGAAGCTAAAATACGCCGATGTGCCCGAGGGGCTGCGGGGCATTGGTATCACTTTTATCGTGGTGGGGCTGATGTCCCTTGGCTTTATGTCCTTCTCCGGCATATCGATCTGATGAGGAGATGAAAAAACGAGGCGCCTGTGGGCGCCTCGCTGTTTATCGGAGATTGCGGGTGGTCGTTACAGCTCGCGGGCCCAGGGGTGTGCCTTGGGGCGCAGCGCCAGCGCCAGACCCAGCAGCAGCACGGTCAGGCCGTAGAGGGGCCAGCTGCCAAAGCGCATGTAGGGGGTCTCGCCGTGGGCGGGACGCACTTCGCTGCGCAGCACGCCCGCTTCAAACTGCGGGATCTGGCCGATGATGCTGCCATCGATCTCGGTCACGATAGTGATGCCGGTGTTGGTGTCGCGCAGCAGCGGACGAGCCAGCTCCAGTGCGCGCATCCGGGCGATCTCCATATGTTGCCAGGGGCCTATGCTGGTGCCAAACCAGGCATCGTTGGAGACGGTCAGCAGGAAATCGGTATCGGCATTGACGTTGCGGCGCACCTCCTCCGGGAAGATGATCTCGTAGCAGATGGCGGCGGCGAACTTGAGCCCCTTGGCGATCAGATTCGGCTGCACTTCGTCACCCCGGCTGAAAGAGGACATCGGCAGGTTGAAGAAGGGGGCGATGGGGCGCAGCAGATCTTCAAACGGCACGAACTCGCCGATGGGCAGCAGGTGGTACTTGTTGTAACGGTTGGGGTGCCCGTAGAAGTAGGACTCCTTGCCATCCGCATCCTGCACCCCCATGCCGAGTACGGTATTGAAGAATCGTCTTTGCTCGAAATCATAGTGAATGATCCCCGCCAGCAGACCGGTGTTGTTCACCTTCATCGCCTTGTCCAGATTCTCCAGATAGGGCCCCATCTCCTTCTCGATGGCCGGGATGGCCGACTCCGGCCAGATGATGATATCGGCATCCTGATTCTCGCGGCTGAGATCCTGATATTTGCGCACCGTCGGCACTAGCGCCTCCGGATCCCACTTGAGGGACTGGGCGATATTGCCCTGAACCAGCGCCACCTTGACCGGCTCGCCACGGGTGACCCAGCTGAGCTGCATCAGACCGTGGGCACCGGCTACCAGCAGAGCGGGCACTGCCAGCCAGAGCGGGGAGCGGGATTTCCACACCAGCCAGATGGCGGAGGCAGAGAGCAACAGGGCGAGGGTGATGCCCTGCACCCCGAAAATGGGAGCAAAGCCCCTGAGCGGGCTGTCGATCTGGCTGTAGCCAAACCAGAGCCAGGGGAAGCCTGTCATCACCCAGCCACGCAGCCAGTCCGCCAGCAGCCAGAGTGCCGGAAAGGCGAGCAGCCAGCGGCTCCAGTGACGGCTGCCAAAGAAGCGGGCGAAAACCCAGCAGGTGAGCGTCGGGTAGAGCGCCAGATAGGCGGATAGACCGGCCAGCAGTATAAAAGCGACCGGCAGCGGGATGCCGCCAAATTCGGTCATGCTGACGTGGATCCACCACAGGCCTGGTAAAAAGAGCCCCATGGCATAGCCAAAACCGCGCCAGGCGGCCTGCTTTGGCGTGGCTTTGTCCAGCAGGGCGTAGAGGCCAAGCAGGGAGGGGAGCACCAGCGGCCAGTAGCCGAAGGGGGAGAAGGCCAGCACGGCGATGGCGCCAGAGGCCAATGCACTGAGGCTTAACAGAATTTTGGAAGTAACAGGGGATAATCTCACGGGCGATGGTGCTCGTCTTGGTGTGCAACTGGGGTCGAATGGCCGGTATCTTAACCTGTAAGCGGGACAACGGCGAGCCTCGATGCCGGTGGCAGAGAGCACAACGCCCCGAGGTTGGGGCGTTGTTTCACACATTGAGCGGATCTGCTTATTGCGGCTCGGATTGCGCCGCCGCGTGGTGCTCGGGGATCTTCACCTGCAACTGCTGCAGACGACGCCGGTCGGCATGCATCACCTTGAACAGGTAGCCATCCAGCTCAATCTCCTCGCCCTTTTTGGGCAGATGACTGAAGGCGTGCATCACCAGACCACCCACAGTATCCACCTCTTCATCGCTGAACTGGGTGCCGAAGAAGTCGTTGAAATCCTCGATCTCGGTAAGGGCACTGACCGAGAAGACCCGTTTGCTGATGCGGCGGATCTCGTCCGGCTCATCCTCGATGTCATCGAATTCGTCATCTATCTCGCCGACGATAAGCTCGAGAATGTCTTCAATGGTCACCAGACCGGAGACGCCACCAAATTCGTCGACCACGATGGCCATGTGGTAGCGCTCTTCACGGAACTCCTTGAGCAGACGGTCAACCCGTTTGCTCTCGGGCACGATCACCGTGGGGCGCAAGATTTTCTCGAGCTGCAGCGGCTCGCTGGCGTGATGGCCGCCAAACCCGAAGGGAAGCAGATCCTTGGCGAGCAGAATGCCCTCCACATGATCCTTGTCTTCGTTGATCACCGGGAAGCGGGAGTGACCGGACTCGATGATCACCGGCAGAATCGCATCCACCGGTTGGGACTTCTCGATGGTCACCATCTGGGAGCGGGGGATCATGATGTCTCGCACGCGAAGATCGGCGATCTCCAGTACCCCCTCGATCATGTCCTTGGTGTCCTGATCGATGAGGTCGCGCTCCTCGGCATCGGCTATCACGTCTACCAAATCGTTGCGGTCTTTTGGCTCGCCCTGGAAGAGTTGGCTGAGTTTGTCGAGCCAGGTTTTCTTCGGCGAGCCGGTACTAGGGTGATCGTCGGTCATTTTCTCTCTTGGTTACTCGCTTAAACACACTTGAAATTGTTCGGGTTATATAAGGATGGCCATCTGCTGTTTCAAGTCGATGACCATCCGGCGTTTTACTCTTCGTCGTTCAGATAGGGATCGGCAAAACCGAGCTCCTGCATGATGTCGCGCTCAAGCGCTTCCATCTCTTCGGCTTCCTCATCCTCGATATGGTCATAACCTAGCAGATGCAGACTGCCGTGCACAACCATGTGGGCCCAGTGGGCCATGACGGGCTTGCCCTGCTCTTGGGCCTCACGCTCCACCACCTGACGGCAGATCACCAGATCGCCCAGCAGCGGCAGCTCCAGACCGGGTGGCGCCTCGAACGGGAAGGAGAGCACGTTGGTGGGCTTGTCCTTGCCGCGATAGGTGAGGTTGAGCTCGTTGCTCTCCGCCTCGTCGACGATGCGCACCGTCACTTCAGCCTCTTGCTGGAAGCCGAGAATGGTGCCGTCGAGCCAGCCTTGCAGCTGGGCCTCGCTTGGCAGGCCTTCGGTGCTGGCACTGGCCAGTTGCAGATCCAGGGTTACGCTCATTGCTCGCTCTCTTTGCCGATGCTCTCTTTCCCAAAAATGGGGGCTGCTTTTTCCGCTGCCTGTTTGGCATCGAATGCCTCGTAAGCCTGCACGATACGGGCCACCACCGGGTGGCGAACCACGTCTTTGGACTCGAAGAAGTTGAACGACAGACCATCGACCCCTGGCAGTACTTCCAGCGCATGGCGCAGGCCGGATTTGGCATTGCGCGGCAGGTCTACCTGGGTGATGTCACCGGTGACCACCGCCTTGGAGTTGAAGCCGATGCGGGTGAGGAACATCTTCATCTGCTCGGTGGTGGTGTTCTGGGCCTCATCGAGAATGATAAAGGCGTCATTGAGGGTTCTTCCGCGCATATAGGCGAGCGGTGCCACTTCGATGATGTTGCGCTCCATCAGTTTCTCGACCCGCTCAAAGCCCAGCATTTCAAACAGGGCGTCGTATAGCGGGCGCAGGTAAGGGTCGACCTTTTGGGAGAGATCGCCGGGCAGGAAACCAAGCTTCTCGCCCGCTTCCACCGCTGGACGGGTCAGCAGAATGCGGCGAATTTCCTGACGCTCCAGTGCATCCACTGCCGCCGCCACCGCCAGATAGGTCTTGCCTGTTCCTGCAGGGCCTATGCCGAAACAGATATCGTGGCGCACGATGTTGGCGATGTACTGGGCCTGATTGGGGCTGCGTGGCTTGATGAGACCGCGCTTGGTCTTGACTGTCACCTCTTTGCCATAGGGGATGCTCGGCGCCGGTTCCTCATCCTGTTCCAGCACCCGAGACTCCTGAATGGCCAGATGGACCATGTCGGGGGTGATGTCGGTCACCTTGCCGCCTTTGAGGGGCTGGGTTTCCACATAGAGGTGCTTGAGGATAACGGCAGCGGCATCCAGTTGGGCTGGTTTGCCCACCAGCTGGAAGTGGTTGTCACGGTAGCTGATCTCGACGCCGAGGCGGCGCTCCAGCTGCTTGATGTTGTCATCGAACGGACCGCACAGACTGGCGAGACGCTGGTTGTCGGCAGGATCCAGATGCAGATTCAGGGTCGAGATGTGTCGGCTCACAATATCCTCGTATCGGGGCGCTCCCCATCCGCCAAGCGGATAGGGAGGGAAAATTAATGGGGAGTGAAGGCAGCTACACCCAGCTCGTCCGGCACATTGTCTGGGCGACGGGCCAGGATCTCGCTCGGGGCGGTGGCGATGCGCAGGTTCATCTCGTTCTCGCCGCGGATGAATTTGCCGCGCAGGGAGTTGGGACGTACTTCGGTGATCTCCACGTCGGCAAAGCCGCCGATCAGGGTGTGCGGACCTTCGAAGTTGACCACCCGGTTGTTCTCGGTGCGGCCGCACAACTGCATCGGGTCGAGCTTGGAGGGCCCTTCCACCAGAATACGCTGGGTAGTGCCCAGCATAGCGCGGCCAATCTGCATCGCCTGGTTGTTGATGACGTGCTGCAGGCGGCTCAGACGGGCTTTCTTCACCTCCATGTCGACGTCATCGGGCAGGTCGGCGGCAGGGGTTCCGGGGCGTGGGCTATAGATGAAGCTGAAGCTCATGTCGAAGTTGATCTCTTCGATGAGTTTCATGGTTGCCTCGAAATCCTCATCCGTCTCGTTCGGGAAGCCGACGATGAAGTCCGAACTGATGGTGATGTCGGGACGGGCGGCGCGCAGGCGACGGATCTTGGACTTGTACTCCAGCACGGTGTGCGGGCGCTTCATCATGGTAAGAATGCGGTCGGAGCCGCTCTGCACCGGCAGGTGAAGGAAGCTGACCACTTCCGGGGTGTCCTTGTAGACCTCGATGATGTCGTCGGTGAACTCGATGGGGTGACTGGTGGTGTAGCGAATGCGATCGATGCCGTCGATGGCGGCCACCAGCCGCAGAAGCTCGGCGAAGGTGCAGATGCCACCGTCGAAGGTCGAGCCCCGGTAGGCGTTGACGTTCTGGCCGAGCAGGTTTACTTCGCGTACGCCCTGTTGGGCTAGCTGGGCGATCTCATAGAGCACGTCGTCCAGCGGTCGGCTTACCTCCTCGCCGCGGGTGTAGGGCACCACGCAGAAGGAGCAGTATTTGGAACAGCCTTCCATGATGGACACGAAGGCGGTCGCCCCTTCGGCGCGCGGCTCGGGCAGGCTGTCGAATTTTTCGATCTCGGGGAAGGCGACGTCAACCTGGGCGCCGCGCCCTTCCTGTACCTGCTTGATCATGGTGGGCAGGCGATGCAGGGTTTGCGGGCCGAACACGATGTCCACATAGGGGGCACGAGTGCGGATGTTGTCCCCCTCCTGGGAGGCGACGCAGCCGCCCACGCCGATCACCAGACCGGGTTTGTTTGCCTTGAGCTTTTTCCAGCGACCCAGCTGGTGAAACACCTTCTCCTGCGCTTTTTCGCGGATGGAGCAGGTATTGAGCAGCAAAACGTCTGCCTCTTCGGGCTCTTCGGTAAGCGTGTAGCCATTGCTGGCATCCAACAGGTCGGCCATTTTGGACGAGTCGTACTCGTTCATCTGGCAACCCCAGGTTTTAATGTGAAGTTTTTTGCTCATTGCTTCTCTTGACTTGTTTTGAATGCGGCATGGTCAAAGGACCGCGCATTTTACTCCGCAATCGTGAGACTGCCTAGCGAATATCCAATTTGCCCCCTTTTCCCAGAGGGGTGATTGCATGCGGGGAAAATCGGCTTTCTCCTTGATTTGACGCAGCAATTCTCAAATCCCTTCACTGTTTATCCCGTTCCCTTGCGCTATCATGCAGCCATCCGGTTCACGTCCGGGCGCTGTCGCCGGACGCACCCTTTCAGGAATCAATCTATGGAACAGTGTGATATCGCCATCGTCGGCGCCGGTATGGTGGGCGCAGCTACCGCCAGCCTGCTGGCGGCCCAAGGCCTCTCTGTGCGGGTCATCGAAACCAAACTGCCAGAGCAATACGCGCCAGAGCAGCCGCTGGATCTGCGGGTTTCCGCCATCAGTCAGGCTTCGGTGGCGCTGCTGGAGCAGGCTGGAGCCTGGCAACATCTGCAGCAGATGCGGCTCTGCCCCTATCGCCGGCTGGAGACCTGGGAGCTGGACGGTTTTGCCACCCGCTTCAATTCCGCCGATCTTGGCCTGCCCCAGCTTGGCTACATCATCGAAAACCGGCTGGTGCAGCTCGCCCTGCTCAAGCGGATGGAGGATTTTCCCACCATCCAGACCCACACTCCGGCGGTGGTGACCAGCCTGCGCCAGGATGCGGATGAAGCTGTGTTGACTCTGGATGATGGCACCGAGCTGGCCGCCCGCTGGGTGCTGGCTTGCGACGGTGCCGAATCCCATACCCGCAAGCTGGCGGGTATTGGCGTATCGCGCTTCGAGTATCGCCAGCACTGCATGCTGATCAATATCGACACCGACTTCGCGCAGGAAGATATCACCTGGCAGCAGTTCACCCCGAGTGGTCCGCGTGCCTTCCTGCCGCTGCCCGGCCAGCACGGCTCTCTGGTGTGGTATGACTGCCCGGCCCGTATCCGGGCGCTGGTTGCCATGAGCAACGAAGGGCTTGCCGCCGAGGTGCGCCGCCACTTCCCGAGCCGGCTCGGCGGGTTTACCGTCACCGGCAAGGGGAGCTTCCCGCTGGTGCGCCGTCACGCCAACGACTATCACGCCGGTCGGGTGGTGCTGCTCGGCGATGCCGCCCACACCATCAACCCGCTGGCGGGGCAGGGGGTCAACCTCGGCTTCAAGGATGTAGCCTGCTGGGTCGATCTGCTGCAAGGGGCTGGCGCTGACTGGCATCAGCTGGCGCTGGCCGAGCGTTACGAGCGGCGCCGTCGTCCCGACAACCTGTTGATGCAGTCGGGGATGGATCTCTTCTATGGGGTTTTCAGCAACGAGATTGGCCCTCTCAAGCTGGCCCGCAATCTGGTCCTCAATCTGGCGGACAAGGCAGGCCCGCTCAAGGAGATGGCGCTACGCTATGCGCTGGGGCTGGTTTGACCGGTTGGAACCAGATATCACGGGCTGAATTTGCGAAGGAGCAAAGGTGATGAACAAGGCACTGCTGGTGATCGATTTTATCAACGATATTGCCCATCCCGACGGGCGCATCGCCGCCTCGGCGGCCCATGTGCTGGAGCAGGATGCCATTGGCCACGCCAATCAGGCGCTGGCCCATGCCCGTGCCCACGGTTGGCTGGTGGTGCTGATCAAGGTGGGCTTCGACGACGGCTATCAGCTGCAACCCAAGGGGTCTCCCATGTTTGGTCGAGCTAACCAGCTGGGGGCGCTCTCCCTGGCTGACAGTGGCACCGATTTTCACCCGGAGCTGGATGTGCAGCCCGGCGATCTGGTGCTGGTCAAGCCCAGAGTGAGCCCCTTCTATGGCACGGCGCTGGAGCCTGCGCTGCGGGCCAACCACATCAATCACCTCTATCTATGCGGGGTGAGCACCAGCTGGGCCATTCAGGCGGCGGCACGGGATGGCCATGACAGGGACTACGCCATCACCATTCTGGAGGATGCCTGCGCCGCCGCCGATGCCACCGAACACCACTCCTCGCTGCGGATGCTGGGTCGCATCGCCGAGATCATCAAGGTTGCCCAGCTGGCCTGAAGCCCACCGCAGGCTGCGCCCGATCACCGTTTTGAGATTTAATTTGCTGCTCCCTGTCGGGCCGCAGTGCTTTTGGGCAACATGATGATTGGGCAAGAGAGTGCTCACATGGATAACAACAGGGATGAATAGATGCGTTATCAGGGACGGATCGCGAGCTGGAACGAGGCGCGCGGCTTTGGATTTATTACGCCGGAACAAAATGGCGATGAGCAGGCATCTCATGGCGTGCGTGGTGGGCTCTTTGTGCATATCACTGCGCTGCAATCTGATGGCCGCTTGCCCGAGCCGGGAGAGCGGGTCACTTATCTGATCGGCATTGGTCAGGATGGCAAGCCGCGGGCGCTGCAGGTTTTTTTCCCCGATCGCCCGCTCACGTTGGCTGATGCAGGGCTGTCGGCCGCGTCATTTTCTGCATCATCATCAGCAGCAAGGTCAGCAACACCATCGGCAACTCCATCATGGCGGGCGGCAAGCCAGCCGCCACGATCCACTGCGACCAGAGAGCGACGTAAGCCCTATCGGCGCCGCAAGAGCAGTTGGCGCGGCAAACTTATTCCCCTGCTGGTGCTCGCTGGCCTTTTTTCTATCTACTCACGCTTCTCGGCCGAGTCGATTGCGCCCTTGCCGGTCTCCTCTTTCAATCAGGAGGAGGCCAGCACCACGGTCAGCAGGCCACAGGCAACCACATTTATTCGTCAGTGTGATGGCCGGCAGCATTGTTCCCAGATGACATCCTGCGAGGAGGCGACTTGGTTTTTGCAACATTGCCCGAACACCAAAATGGACGGAGAGGGCGATGGCATCCCCTGTGAAGATCAGTGGTGTGGGCATTAAATGTTACTTATCAGTCAAATACATTCATAACGTGCTTTTGCTATCTGGTTCGGGGTTATTGGCCTGAAACCTTGCCGGATGGTGTGCATGATGAAATTTGGTCTCAGTTGGCCAAGTGGAAATTGGGTGCTTTACTCTATCTGCTGACTTAATAGTTAATAGATGGCGATACGCCACTTTTGCCACAGGATGGCCATCATGGTGGATGATATACAGAGGCCGCGAAGTCACTTTGCCGAGCGAGCTCATTATCTGGCTGCGCTGCTGGATTCGCTGGAAGACCAGATATCGGTGATAGACCGGGATGGCGTGATTCATTACACCAATCTCGCTTGGGATCTGTTTGCCGAGCAAAACGGCATGCCCCAAGGGTATGACTGGCTCGGGGTTAACTACATCGGGGTGTGTGACAGCTCTGACGAGCCGCTGGCGCGCAGCGCCGTGGAGGGGATCCGCCTAGTGCTGCGTCGTGTTCAGGAGAAGTTCTATCTGGAGTACCCTTGCCACAGCCCCGATACCCAGCGCTGGTTTATGATGAGGGTGGCGCCAGTGATCGGCGTCGATGACGAATTTTATGCCATTGCTCATATCAATATCACTGAGCGCAAACGGCTTGAACTGGAAGTCGCCAACCTCTCCCAGCATGATCCCCTGACCGGACTGGCCAACCGGCGGTTGTTCAACAGCTTCCTGCACAACGAGTGGCGCCGCAGCGTGCGCGAGCATACCCCCCTCTCCCTCATTATGCTGGATCTCGATAACTTCAAGGCGTGCAATGACCATCTTGGCCATCAGATGGGGGATGGCTCCCTCCAACTGGTGGGCCATCTGTTGCAATCCTTTTGCCAGCGTCCGGCCGATCTGCCCTGCCGCTTTGGTGGTGACGAGTTTGCTCTGATCCTCGGTAATACCAACAGAGAGGCTGCACAACGGATTGGCGAGGAGATCCGCCAGGCCATCCACGATCTCGACATCGTGGTGGCGGACAATATCCAGCTCAGCGCCAGCATTGGCATTGCCACCTACACGGCAGAGCAACCGCTGGAGGGGGAAGGGGAGTTGCTGGCTGCGGCCGATGCGGCGCTCTATAGCGCCAAGGAGGCGGGTAAGAACCGTAGTTATTGCACCAACTGTTGAGCCTGACCGCAGCTTTTGTTGTTAATGCGCCCCCTTCCGGGGGCGCACTGTTTTGGCTGGGTATTGAACAAACCCATAGCCGCTGCCATCAGCGCTCGGGCGTGGCCGAGATCGGCGTGGGGTGCGTGGCGATCACCAGCTTGACGAAACTGTCGCGGATGGGGTCGGCAAAGAGGGGATTCCATACCAGACTGACCTCCCACTCGGAATTGGGGCCGGAGAGAGGATAGAGGGTGACGTCAGGGCTGGCGATAAAGCTGACGCTGCGCGGCAGGATGGCGTTGCCGATCCCGGCGGCGACCAGCGCTACCAGGGTCTGGATATCTTCGGCCTCCTGGATCATCCCGGTCAGCCGGTTGGCGCCGAGAAAACCGGCGATCTGCTGGCTGAGGCCGGGGCAGCGGTGGCCCACCATCTGCAGCAGCGGTTGGCTGGTCAACGCCTGCTGGAGATCAAACGCAGCCGGATCTGGCTGGGTCATCCGGGTTGGCACCGCCAGCACCAGCCGGTCGATCAGCAACCTGTGCTCGCGTAACTGCGGCAGCTCGGGGCGGCGCATAAAGCCAAGCTGGAGTTGACCGGAGAGCAGTTGCTCCTGCTGGATAGCGGAAGGCATGTCCTGCAGATGCACCATCACATCGGGCACCTGCTGCTTGAAGCGGGCGACCAGCGAGGGGGCCAGCGCAAAGCTCGATAGACCAAAGCCAATCTTGAGCCGACCGGCTACTCCGCTCGCCACCGCCAGCGCATGGCTCTCGAACTCCCGCCCGTGTTCGACCAGCGCACTCGCCTGGGTCAGCAGCTGGGCGCCGACGGCGGTCAGTTCGGCGCCGTGACGACCGCGATTGAACAGGGTGCTGCCGAGGGTCTGCTCCAGTCCCTGGATCTGCTTGGTGAGGGCGGGCTGGGTAATGAAGAGGCGATTGGCCGCTTCCCGGTAGTTGGCGGTCTCGGCCAGCATCACGAACGCCTGCAGTTGTTTGAGGTCGAATTTCATTCCATTTGATTATCGAAAGTGGCCATTTGCTCATTATAAATTATCTAAACGCCCTGTTCTAATGGCGCTGAAAGGGGAGCCGAGTCCCCTCCGACCTGGAACAAGGAGTCATATCATGTCTACCCAACGCTATCTCTTTTTGATCAAGGGCTCTCTGGTGCTGGCCCAACCGCTGGCTGCGCCTGAAACGGGGGAGCTGCTTGCCAGCCTGCTGCAACAGGGGTTTGTGGTCGGCCCGCTGCAGGTGTGGGCTGGCAGCGCCGAACAGGCGCTCGCCTGTTATGAACGTGCCGCCCAGCAGCAGGCTTTTACCGATGCGCTGCAGGGCGCTGAGCCTGAGCTTACGGGAGTATCGGCATGACTACCGGCATGAGTCGCGAACCGGGCGTTTGTACAAGCGGCACCAAAACCGTGGCGGTCGCCGCCCTGCTGCTCGATATGGATGGCACCCTGGTCTGCTCGACCGACGATGTGGAGCAGGTATGGCGGATCTGGTGTCGTGACCATCAGCTCGATCCCGAGCCGGTGCTGGCGATGTGCCACGGCATGCGCTCGCGGGAGGTGATCCGGGCGCTGGCCTTGCAACTGGATGTGGAGCGGGAGGCGGCGCGGCTCGACGAGCTGGAGATGCTGCATACCGGCGGCGATGCCATCGCCGGATGTGGCGAGTTGCTGCGCCGCTTGCCGCCACAGCGTTGGGCGGTGGTGACCTCCGCCAGTGAGCGGGTTGCCCGTCACCGCCTGCATTGTGCCGGTTTGCCGCTGCCCAACCTGCTGGTGGGGGCCGAAGCTGTGGTCAATGGCAAACCCGATCCCGCGCCCTATCTGCTGGGGGCTGAACGGCTTGGTGTCTCGCCCGCTGGTTGTCTGGTGTTCGAGGATGCCCCGGCCGGTATCGAGAGCGCCCTGAACGCAGGCTGCACCGTGGTACAGGTGGGGGGCGATGCGCCGTTCAATCCGGCGGTGGTGGCGGTGATCCGCGACTGGCGCGAGGTGAAGGTGGAGATCGGAGAGACATCTCTGCTGGTGACGTTGCCTGCTTGAGCGATGGAGAGAGCACATTGCAGCCACAGCCTGCCGCAATAAAAACGCCCCCGATCTGCGGGGGCGTTTTGCTATCTGGCCGTTATTTGAAAACGCGGAAACGGGTGGCATCGTCGATGAAGGTCTTGTCGCCGGCCGGTTGCTGGATGCTGCCAAAGGGCATCTGGGCACGCAGCAGCCAGCTGGCTGGCAGGTTCCACTCCTTGCGTACCGCCTCGTCGATGAGGGGGTTGTAGTGTTGCAGGGAGGCGCCGATCTTCTCCTGGGCCAGGGTGGTCCAGACCGCAAACTGGGCGATGCCGGTGGCATGTTCCGACCAGATGGGGAAGTTGTCTGCATAGAGGGCAAACTTTTGCTGCAGATCCTTGATGACGTCGGTGTCTTCGAAGAACAGCACAGTGCCGAAACCTGCGCGGAAGCTGCCATCCACCTTGGCCTCACTCTGGGCGTAGGCCTCCGGCGGCACGATCTTTTTCAGCTCGGCTTTGACGATATCCCACAGCTTATGGTGCTGGGCGCCAAACAGGATGACGGCGCGGGAGCTCTGGGAATTGAAGGAGGAGGGGCTGTGCCTGATGGCATCCTGGATCAGGGCCGTCAGTTGTTCCGGTGTATGGGACACCTGGCTGCCCAGGGCATAGATGGTACGACGTGCTTTGATCTGTTCGATAAACGGACTGCTCATAACATCTCCTTGTTCTGCTTGGCGTTGCAGCCGGTGATGGACGGTGTGTCCAGCGCCGGCCGCGTCAGGTATAGACTATAACACCCGCAATGCAGAGCGGGGTTAACCCGGGGTAACTAGCGTTTTTCCTGTCAGTTGATATTCGTTTGCGAACCTTGATGTTTTGTTAGTATTGGAAATGTCATTAAAGGGGCGTTGAAGTGATATTAATCAATGATTCACTCTCCTTTCTCTCGCACAATCCCGCTATGTTTTCCCCTGTTCGGATGTCATGTGAGCCGCTCGTATCTCAACAAGCGTTACTATGTGCTGGCCCCCCTCTCCGCACTGCTTGGCTTGTTGATCCTGATCGTGACGATCATCATGGCCATTGCCAGCTATCTGCGGGATATCGACATGACGGTATCCGGCTTCGGTCACATGGCTTCCTCCGTTGAGGCGTCCTTGATCCACGAGATGGTGAAGGTCAATGAGCGGCAACTGGCAGTGCTGGAGGGCTCCCTAGACAAGGAGAAGATAGCCCGCGGCGAGCCGGCCGACTCTCCCATCTGGGCTATTGCCCATCAGATCAAGCCCGGCAACCACTATATCTACTTTTACAACCTGAAAGCGGATCGCATCGACAGTTACCCGGAGTGGCTCGCGCCCCCAGGTTATAAGGCAGCGCTGCGCCCCTGGTATCAGGTGACCGCCATGCCGGGCGACGAGCCCGTCTGGTTTGGCCCCTACCCTGAATACAATACTCAGGAGCTGATTCTCAGCCTGATCAAACGGGTGAGGGATGAGCAGGGGCAGTTGCTGGGTCTGCTGATGGTTGACATGTCATTCGACTCGCTGCAGCAGGCGCTGCAGCGCACGGTTGGTAGTAATCAGGCGGCACTCTATCTGACCTTGCGTGACACTGATCAGCTGGTAGTAGGCAGCAATATGGATCTGCTGGCGGCCAACACCATCAAGCAGCATCAGAATCAGCAGTGGCTCGGCCTGGATGTGCTGTGGCATGGGACGTATATCAAGCGCGAGCTGGCGGATATTGGTTGGGATCTCAACATCTATCTGCCGCCAGTACTGTTTCGTGACAGCCTCTACGATGCGTTGCAGATGGTGGTTTTTCCACTGCTCTCTCTGTTTGCCATCTGGTGTTGCAGCCTGAGTCTGCTGGTGCGGATCTTCCGCCAGGAGCAGGAGCTGGTGTCGGGCTCATTGACCGGCATCGTGCGCGATCTGGAGCGTTCAGCGCCTGTCAGTGAGCCCAAGACCTGGTTCGTGCGGCGTAGCCTGAACGAGATCGATCAGGTCAGGGCCAGTTTTCTCAAGGGGCAGGATGCGCTGTTGCGGGATCCCCTGACCGGTATCATGAACCGACGAGCCTTCGAGCAGCACAAGGCGGCACTGGAGCAGAGGGGGGCGTGCTTCTGGCTGCTGCTGTTTGATGTCGATCACTTCAAGGGGATCAACGACAGCCAGGGCCATGCCTTCGGCGATCAGGTGCTGTGTCGGGTGGCCAACTGTCTTGCTGATGTGCTGGGGGTGAGTACGGTTTACCGGATAGGTGGGGATGAATTTGCCGCTCTGCTGCAACAGCCACAGGATGAGTTGGCGGAGAAACTCGGTTGTCTGCTTGAACTGGTGCGTCAGCAACAGTGGCGTGAACACCATGGGCCGATCACCCTGAGTGCCGGCGGCGCCTGCCATTCTCCTGCCGCCGGCCCTATCTTCGAGCGGGCTGATGCTGCCCTCTACCGCAGCAAGGAGGCTGGCCGGAACTGCTGGCATCTGGCTGAAGGGGTGGCAGGGGCCCTTGACTGACAGCTTTTGTCCCAGCGCGCTGACTATTCGACAGGACGCGGCTGCCAGGTTATCGGTCACTTTGTCGTGACTGTCTGGTTCAATGTTAATTTTCACGTTTTAATTCAATAGGTTGATTCTACTCTTCCTGTGTTGGCTGTGACTGTACTGCCATCGACTGTCGCATCCCTGTTTTCTGTTGGCTGGCGAACCTGATAGCTCTTTGTATAGTGCTGCTGATTATTAATCAGGTTTGACAGGAGTATCCATGGATATGAGTACGCGTGGCATCGGTGCTCTGGCTCTGTTGGGGGCGTTATTGCTGGGCAGCACTGCGGCCCACGGTTCGGAAACTCTCAACACCATTCTTGGTGGCGGGGCGGGCGGGGTGGCGGGCTCCATGATCGGCAAGGAGTTGGGGGGAGATACCGGTGCGCTGGTAGGTGCGGCCATTGGCGGCGCAGCCGGTGGTGCGGCGACGGCCAACAAGGGCAACAAGAATGAAGCGGCCCTTGGCGGCGCGGTGGGGGCGCTGGGTGGTGCCGCCATCGGAAAGAGTGTCGGTGGCGATACCGGTCAGCTGATCGGCGCCGGGGTCGGCGGGGCGAGTGGTTCGGCCATCGGTGCCAAGACCGGCGATGGCCACAAGAGCCAGGATCGCTATTACGATGATGACGATGATCATCACCATCACAAGCACCACAAGAAGTACAAAAAGCATAAGAAGCACAGATGGCACGACGACGATTGATGTGCGCTGAGTGAGTGCGAAAGATGCAAAACGGGGCCTGTTGGCCCCGTTGTGCATTGTGTGGTGACTCGTTCGTGCGGTTACACCAGCCGGTGCTGGCGGCGACCGGCGGCAAAGGCGTTGATGTTGTCGATCAGCTGGTCGGCCAGTCGCTGCATCGACTCTTCGCTGGCCCAGGCCACATGGGGGGTCAGAATGAAGTGAGGGTATTGCAGCGCCTTCATCAAGGGATGGTCGGTGGGCGGGGGTTCGACGCTCGCTACATCGAAACCGGCGCCACCTAGGCGGCCGTTGGCCAGCGCTTGCAGCAGCGCCTCCTCATCCACCAGCCCACCGCGGCCGACGTTGATCAGCAGGGCGCCCGGTTTCATCAGATCCAGCTCCCGCTCGCCAATCAGGTTGCGGGTGTAGGGGGTGAGCGGGCAGTGCAGGCTGATCACATCCGAACTTTGCAGCAACTCGTCGAGGGGCAAGCGATCCTCGTCGTGACTGGCGCCGACCTGGCTCTGGGCGTAACGCACTGTCATCCCCATCCCTTTGGCCCGCTCGCCGAGCGCCTGTCCGAGCGTCCCTTTGCCGATGATGCCAAGCTGTTTGCCGTGCAGATCCATGATGTTGTGGTCGAAGAAGCAGAACTGGCCGCTCTGTTGCCAGCGCCCCTCCAGCAGCGACTGGCGCCAGCAGAAGAGGTTGCGCGACAGGGCCAGCATCAGCGCCATGGCGTGCTCTGGCACCGAGGGGCCCGAGTAGTTGCGGATATTGCACACCCCAACGTTGGCGGCGCGGCACGCCTCCAGATCCACGTTGTCGCTGCCGGTGGCGGCGAGCGCTATGAGTTTGAGCTCCGGTAGCTGGGCCAGCTCGGCGGCGCCGATCCGTACTTTGTTGATGATGGCAATACTGGCATCTTTCAGCCGCTCGACTACCTGTTCCGGGGCCGTGCTGGGATAACTCTGCCAGTGGTGGGGGAAGTCGGGATGACGCAGGGTGATGCCCGCATCCAGGGTATCGCTGTCGAGAAATACGATTTGCTGCATGGTCCTTCCTGCCATTTTTCCGGTGTCGAGGGATCATGATGCCAAACAGGATACAGTCATTGCCAGCTCGCCGCTGTGTCATGACTGGGCTTTATCCGGCAGATGTGAGCTTGCGCGCTTTATTGCGCCACGCTAGCGGCCGGTTTAGAGCCAGCCCAGATGGTTGAGCCAGCCCTGAATGCGGGTGGGGGTCTCCTCCAGCTCCATCAGGGCGTAGGGGCGATAGTTGAGCTTGTTGCTGCGCCGGCTCTCGCTTTTGCGGGCCTCGGCGGCCAGCAGTGGCCAGCGGCCGCCATCCTCCTGATAGAGGTCCAGGGTGGGGATGGCCGCCTGAGCCACCTGTTTGGCCAGGGTCTGGTTGCTCTGCTGATTGGGGAAGAAGCCATCGAGCAGCACCAGCGCGTCGGGGGCGGGCAACTGTTCGCTGGCGATGAGGTTGGCAGTCCAGGCGGCGCCGGTACCTTGCGCCAGGATCAGCTTGAAGCCCCCCTCCTGCAGCTTGGCATCGGCCAGCTTGCTGATCCGCTCGGCAAACTGCTTGCGAAACTCATCGCTGTTTTTCGCTTTTTTCTCGGCGGCTGGGTCCAGTTCGGTCTGCTGGGGGGAGGGCAGCAGCAGCAGGGTATCAAAGCCCAGTCGGCTGAGGGCGCGAGTCAGTTGCCAGAGTTGGCCGCTGCGCTGCCAGTCGGGCAGTAAAATGGCGAGCCCCAGATAGTTTTCACTGTCGTGTTTGGCGAACAGCACCGTCTGCTTGTCGATCTGGGTAGCATCGGGCAACCCTTTCCAGTCGCTTGCTTGCCAGTGATCGAGGGGGAGTGGCTCCGCGATGGGCGGTGCAACGTCGCTCGCCTGCGCTACATGGCCAGCCAGCAAGGTCAATAACAGCAGTGATAAGGATAATCTGGCCATAGTGTGCTCCCCCGGTTATCTGGGTTAGCGGCGGCGGCGGGATTTTCTGAAGGCGGGCGGTGTGATGGCAACTCGGAGGCAATAAAAAAGCGAGCCGGTGGCTCGCTTTTTTGTAATCAATTCAAAGCGGTCAATTAGTTGACGCGACGCTTGAATTCGCCGGTGCGGGTATCGATTTCGATCTTGTCACCGATCTCTACGAAAGCGGCAACAGCCAGCTCGTAGGTAGTGCCTTTCAGACGGGCAGGCTTGGTCACTTTACCGGAGGTGTCGCCACGGGCAGCCGGCTCGGTGTACTCAACTTCACGCACGATGGTGGTCGGCAGTTCTACGGAGATGGCTTTCTCGTTGTAGAAAGTCACTTCGCAGATGTCTTCCATGCCGTCTACCAGGTAGTTCAGCACGTCACCCAGGTTGTCTTTCTCTACGTCGTACTGGTTGTACTCGGTGTCCATAAAGACATACAGGGGGTCGGAGAAGTAGGAGTAGGTGCACTCTTTACGTTCCAGCTGAACAACGTCCAGCTTGTCGTCGGCCTTGAAGACGGTCTCGGTAGCGCTGCCGTTCAGCAGGCCCTTCAGCTTCATTTTGACCACGGCGGAGTTACGGCCGGATTTGTTGAATTCAGCCTTTTGAACCACCATCGGCTCGGTGCCGATCATGACTACGTTACCAGCGCGGATTTCCTGTGCGGTTTTCATGTAAAAAATTCCTGTTCGTGAAACGGACGGATAAAAACTGCCAGATTATATACGGCTTTCTAAAAATTTCACCAACCGTGTGACGAGATCCCCATCCCGGAGCAACTTCTGTGACCAGCTTCGCCCATGTTGCTGCCAAATGGCGCTATATCGTGGCCATTGGGTCCAAAGTTCGCGGCAATCTTCACCACGGTTGAGAGCCAGATTAAAGCGGCGCAGCCATTGGCCGCACTCGGCGGGTAGATCGGATAAGTAGTGGTCAAGGAACTGCTCCAGCTTGACCAGATGGGCCTCCTCCTCCTGTTGGTAGATGTGCCAGAGGAAAGGACGTGCTGCCCACTGGGCCCGCACGAAGGAGTCCTCCCCGCGCACCAGATTGAGATCGCAGCTCCACAGCAGTCGATCGTAACCGGCCTGATCGGTCATCGGCAGCAGCTTGATGGTGAGGTTGCCCGAGTGGAGCAGATCCCCCGCCCTGGCGGTGGTGATGGTATCTTCAAGGCTCGCGCCGCGCAGCACATCTTGCAGCGAGCGCCCCAGCGGCAGCAGCAGGGTGACGGGCGTGGTGCTCTGGCACCAGCTCTCGACCAGGCTTTGCAGTGCATCGCTCTCGTAGGTAAAGAGGCTGACCCGCAGCTCGTGCTCTTGTCTGGGCGGCAAACCGAGGCTGGCCCAGTAGGCGGTAAGTCCCGCATCATCTTGCTGCCACCGCTCCTGTTCGGCGATGAGGTCGTGCTCGCACAAAAGGCCGCCGGTTTTAGCGGTAAAGCCTGGGAAGAAGAAGTATTTGTTGAGGCTTTTATTGCCAACCCGCTGGGGCGAGGCGAGGCCGTGGCAATCCTCTACCCAGCTCTCCGCCGAGAGGTACTCCAGATTGATCCAGCATGGGGGGCTGGGTTGGCTCGCCATCAGCTCTATGAAGAGGTTGGGCAGCTCGCAGGCAAAAGCCTCGATCACCACTCTGGCCGGGGTCATGTCGGTCGGCAGGGTCTCATGCCAGTGCTGGATATAGATGCCATCGACCCACTGGCCATCCTGCGCTGGGTCGAGCTTGGGGCAGATGCGGGCGAAACTTTCCAGATCGTCCACCCAAAGCCGCACCTGAACCTCATTGCCATGTGCCGCAATATTCCCCTCCCGCTTTAACTGGCGGGCAAGTCGCCAGGTGACGCCGATGTCACCGAAGTTGTCGACGACGCAACAGAAGATGTCCCAGTCAAACGGGGGCAGGGGAGTGGTCATGGCTTGGGATCCCAGATGCAAAAAAACCGGTGCGCAGGGTAGCACACCGGTTGACTGGCTTCTAACCGTCAGCGTGTGACGGCGGTCTGTGGCAGGTTACTCCTTGCCGTAGACGTTGTTCTCTTGCTCACGTACCCGGATAAAGGTGGTGCGCTTGGTGAGCTCTTTCAGCTGGCTGGCGCCCACGTAGGTACAGGTGGAGCGCACGCCACCCAGAATGTCGCGCACGGCATTCTCGACCGGGCCGCGGTAGGGCAGCAGCACGGTTTTCCCCTCGGAGGCGCGGTATTCCGCGACGCCGCCGGCGTGCTTGTCCATGGCGCTGGAGGAGCTCATGCCGTAGAACTTCATGAAGGGTTCGCCGTCTACATCGACGATCTCGCCACCGCACTCCTCGTGGGCTGCCAGCATGCCTCCCAGCATCACGAAGTCGGCGCCGCCGCCGAACGCTTTGGCGACGTCGCCTGGGCAGGTGCAGCCGCCGTCACCGACGATCTGGCCGCCGAGGCCGTGGGCCGCATCGGCACACTCGATGATGGCGGATAGCTGCGGGTAACCGACACCGGTCTTGACGCGAGTGGTGCAGACGGAGCCCGGGCCGATGCCGACCTTGACGATGTCGGCGCCAGAGAGGATCAGCTCTTCGACCATCTCGCCGGTCACCACGTTGCCCGCTAGAATGACGTGGTTGGGGCAGGCTTCACGGATTTTGCGCACGAATTCGACGAAGTGTTCGGAGTAGCCGTTGGCCACATCGACACAGATGAAGCGCAGCGCTTCGGACATGGCGAGGATTTGGCGGGTCTTGGCGAAATCTTCCGCCGAGGTGCCGGTGGAGACCATCACGTGGCTCAGCAGTGCCGGATCGGTCTCGTTGACGAAAGCTTGCCACTGCTCAAGGCTGTAGTGCTTGTGTACCGCGGTCATCATCTCGAAACCGGCCAGCGTGCGCGCCATGGCGAAGCTGCCGACGGTATCCATGTTGGCGGCGATAACGGGTACGCCTTGCCATTGGGTCTGAGTGTGTTTGAAGGTGAACTGACGGGTCAGGCTTACTTGGGAACGGCTCTTGAGAGTAGAGCGCTTGGGGCGGAACAGGACATCCTTGAAACCGAGCTTCAAGTCTTCTTCGATACGCATTACAAATTCCTTATTGAGCCTTGTTGAAAGTCACTTTTGCAGTGGCAAATTTTCGGCAGGCGCAAAAAAACCGGTGGTTTTCAGGCCCTCCGGTTTACAACAGTGTAGGCAAAAATCCCTTCAGAACAAGACTGATAATTCGCTCATTGTTGTGGTAGCCTTTGGCGTCACAACCTGAGGTTAACCACCAGTTTCATCCAGCACCGTTCGGTGCCTTGCTCTCCTACGATATTCCCGCCCGCTTGGGCCGCCATTCGGCCACTCTTTGTCGTCTCTCTCCTGACCCGCCAGATATTATCCAAGTAGCTGAAATAAATCGGATTGACCCACAATGGGACTGTGGTAGATCTGGGCGCAGGATTGACAAGGCAGGGCAGTAAAATGGGCAAGATGATGGTGGGGATCACCCTGATGCTGGCACTGTGTGGCAGTGCGCTGGCAGAGACCCCGACCAGCTATGGCTGGATCGAGAAGGGACTTATTTTGCCCACCGGCGTGGCGGTGAAGATGAAACTCGACACCGGGGCGCTGACCTCTTCCCTCGATGCACGCTCTATCACCAGATTCAAACGGGATGGCAAGCCCTGGGTGCGCTTCATGTTGGTGGTGACCGATGCCGACAGCGGCAAACTGGTCAAACAACAGTTCGAACGGCGGGTCGAGCGCAGCGTGACGGTGCGTGGGGCGGGCGGCATGGAGCAGCGGCCAACGGTGACCATGTCCATCTGTCTGGGGGACAAGGTGTATGAGGA
Source organism: Aeromonas sp. FDAARGOS 1405 (assembly GCF_019048265.1). Classification (NCBI taxonomy): domain Bacteria; kingdom Pseudomonadati; phylum Pseudomonadota; class Gammaproteobacteria; order Aeromonadales; family Aeromonadaceae; genus Aeromonas; species Aeromonas sp. FDAARGOS 1405. The sequence goes on from NZ_CP077311.1 coordinate 2,393,569, forward strand.
GTGGTTCACTCTGCGGGATCGCAGCAAGATGATCTATCCGGTGCTGCTGGGCCGACGTCTGCTGGCGGAGCTGGGCCCGGTGGACTCCAGTCGAACCTTTACCGTGCAGCCAGATTGTCATTGAAAGTAAAGAGCCCGCATCGCGGGCTCTTTACTTATCGCTTATCTTGCCGGCGGCAGCGGGAGCAGCACGCTCACCTCCAGCCCTCCTTCCGGTCGGTTGTGGACATCGAGGTCGGCGCCGTGCAACTGGGCGATACGTGAAACGATGGCCATGCCGAGACCCACGCCATCCCCCTGCTGGGGATTGACTCGAAAGAAGCGTTCACACAGCCGGCTCAAGGCGTTGGTGGGGATGCCGGGGCCGTTGTCGCTTACATCCACCCTCACTCGGTTACCCTCTCGCTGAACTCGCACCCTGATCTCGCCCTCCGGCTGGGTATAGCGCAGCGCATTGTCGATCAGGTTGCTGAACAGCAGCTCGAGCAGGGTGGCCTGCCCCATCACCAGCTGCGGCACTTCACACTCCAGCGACAGCTGCTGATCCTTCTTGAGAGCGATGGGGGCCAGGGTCGCGAGGGTGCCTTGCAGCAGGTGTCCCACCTCCAGTTCGGTCAGTACCAGTCCCTGCTGGTTGTCGATACGGGCCTGGGTCAGCAGTTGGCGGATCAGCCGATCGCTGCGGTCGAGTGCCTGCAGCATTTTGTGCAAGGATTGCTGGCGGCTCTCTTCATCTTCGGCAGCCAGGGCATTTTCACTGTGGATCCGCAGCACCGCCAGCGGGGTGCGTAGCTCGTGTGCCGCCTCGTTGGTGAACTGCTTCTCCCGCTCTATGGTCTCTGCCAGCGCCTGCATCAGGCGGTTGATCTCGTTGGTGAGGGGGGTCAACTCCTGAGCGCTTATCTTGAGGCTGAGTGGGCTCAGGTTGGCGGGGTGGCGTTCGCTAATGGCCTGTGCCAGTTGGCGCAGTGGTGCCAGCCCGCGGGTGATGAGCCACCAGAGCAGGGCTAGCAGGAACGGCAGGGTGATCAGCAGCGGCAGCATGGTAAGGGTGGCCATCTTGCTGGCCAGTTCGCTGCGCTCGTCGTCCCGCTCGGCCACCACCAGCCAGGTCTGCTTCTGCTCGTTGTAGAGGGTGAAGGTGCGCCACTGATGTCCATCCTTCTCTACCGTGTTGAACCCGAGAGCCAGCTCAACCAGTGGCTGGGCCGGAGCGCTGGGGGCACGCAGCAGCAGGCCGCCCTTTCCATCGAGGAGCTGGAAGTAGAGGTTACGTTCGAACTCGTGGCCGTAGGGAGTGAGTTCCCGATCTTCGCCGGTCAGGTTGAGGCCGGGATCTTTTTGCCACTCGTCGGGATTTTGCGCCTCCCACTCCTGATAGACGGTGCCGTTGGCGGGCAGTTGCCCCTGCTGTGCCAGGTAGCGGACCAGCAGCTGGTTGGTGATACGGGCTGACTGGGCGAGGCGGGCATCAAACAGCTCCTCCATCTCGTGGCTCGCCTCCATGTAGCCGATAAAGGCACTGATGGTGAGACTCAGGCTCACCAGCGTCAGGATGCCGGTGAGCAGAAAGCGGCGAATGGAGCGGGGACGTTTCATCGTGCTGATGTCCGGCTTGGTTGTTCGAGCTGGGGAATGATGTAGCCGACTCCACGAATATTGCGGATGAGGTCGCTGTAGAACTTCTTGCGCAGATGGTGGATATGCACCTCCACCGCGTTGCTCTCGGCACCTTCATCCCAGCCATAGAGGCTCTGTTGCAGCTGATCTCGACTAAGTACCCGGCCGCTCTGGCTGATCAGCTCCTGCAGCAGCTTGTATTCGTGGGGGGTGAGTTTGACCGCCTCCCCCTGATAGGTGACCTGCTGGGATTCGGGATAGATGAGAATATCGCCATACTCCAGTACTGCCTGGGCCTGCCCCTTGCTTCGGCGTACCAGGGCGCGCAGACGGGCGTTGAGTTCCTGCAGGGCGAAGGGTTTGACCATGTAGTCGTCGGAGCCGGCATCAAGGCCGATCACCCTATCATCCAGCGCATCGCGGGCGGTGAGGATCAGCACCGGCAGCTGGTGGCCTTCCCGGCGCAGTTTGCGCAGCAGGCTGAGGCCGTCGATGTCGGGCAGGTTGAGATCGAGGATCAGGGCGGCGAACTCGTCACTTTTGAGGGCAGCCAGAGCGGGCAAGCCCTGTTGCAGCCAATCCACCGTGTAGCCGCTATGGCGCAGGGCATCCTGCATACCGTCACCCAGCATCACATCATCTTCTACCAGCAGGATCCGCATTCTTTTCTCCCTTTTTTGTCGGCTGTGGCGATGTGGTTCAGTCGCCAAGGTTGACCGTGGCATAAAGAACGCTGCCCACCAGTATGCAAGCTGGTGGGCAGAGTTTAAATAGATCTTTGATCCATCAGGGGTTTATAGCTTTGCCAGCCGTTCGCGGATCTCCATTCTGCGCCCTTCGTCGGCCACTTCCCGGCCCGGGCGGGCCGGGGCGGCCAGCGCCTTGTCGAGGTAGGTTTTGGCCTCGGCCTTGCGCCCCTGATCCAGCAGGAAGTCGCCATAGAAGAAGTTGGTGTCGATGCCATCCGGATTGATGGCCAGCGCCTGCTTGAGCAGTTGTTCCGCCTTCTCGTCATCACCGAAGCCGACCGGCCAGCCGGGTACCTGATAGTAGAGAGAGCCCAGACTGGTGTAGGCAGAGCCATCCAGCGCCTTGGGGTCTTGCTTGAGCGCCAGCTCCAGTTTGGCTTTGGCCTCTTTCACCAGTCCCAGTGCCCCCAGCCCCCCTTTGGCCCCCGCCCAGGTGCTCTTGACGATGGCAGACCAGATCAGCAGATCGGCGCGAAAAGGCTCCTTGGCGCTGGCCGTTTCGGCCCGGGTGCTCAGGGTCTCGAGGCAACTCTCTTTCGCTTTGCCGGTCTGTTGATACTGGCAAACTGCCCACTGCTGCTGGATGGGCACGAGAGCATCATCCGCGGCCATGACCGAGGTGGAGCCCAGCAGGATGGCGATGGCACAAGCGGTCACTGATTGACGGACAAAGTTCATATTAATGCTCCTTCTTGGTCGGGATCGGGCGAGAAAAGTCTGGTTGCGGCGCACTGTTGGCGCATACATCAGTCGTCCCTGGCTGAAGATGTCGGGCATAACGCTTGATGATCGGCAGCTGTCTGGCCAACGCCTTGTCGACGATGCCGGGCAGCAGGGCATTGAGTCGTACGAACAGTTTTTCCGGCCAGCCGAGCCAGCTGCGGCGGGTCTCGTTGCACAGGGCGATGATGGCCTCTTCGGCTACCTCTTGCGGGCTGTCAGTCTGGGTGCCGAGCGCTGCATTCATCTCGTAGGCGGCCTCGGAATTGAGCTTGGTGCGGGTGGCGCGCGGAGCAAAGTGCAGCACCTTGACGCCGCTCCCCTCCAGCTCCCGTCCCAGCGCCTCGCTAAAGCCGCGCAGGGCAAATTTGCTGGCGCAGTAGACGCTGTAACCGGGGTAGCCAATGCTGCCCAGGCTCGACCCCATGTTCATGATGATCCCCGGCTTGCGCAATCTGGGCAGCAGGGCGCGGGTGAGCTGGATTGGCGCCTCGATATTGAGCAGCAGCTGGCGCTCCACCTGCTCAAAGCTCTGATCTTCCAGCCAGGCAAACTGGTTGCAGCCAGCGTTGTTGATCAGGATGTCGAGTCCATTCTCCAGCGCCGGGTGTTGCAGCAGCTTGGCTCGCTCCTGTGCAGAGCCGAGGTCGGCGAGCACCACCTGATGGCGCTCGGGATGCGGCAGTGACTTGCACAGCCGTTCCAGCACAGGAGCACGGCGACCATGCAGCAGCAGGTGGGCCCCCTGGGCCGCCAACTCCTGCGCGAGCTCTTCACCTATGCCACCGCTGGCGCCGGTGAGCAGCACGAGTTTCCCTTCAAGGTTCATGGTGTGGGTTCCCTTTTTGCTGTCTGCTGCCAACTTATACAGTGGCGGTGAGGTTGTAGAGCATCTCGCCATAGAGACGATAAACCACCTTGGCCCCGTGAATGATGGCGGCTTGATCCGCCGGGCTCTCGACCCGATCCATCAGGGATTCAAAGAACTTGAGGTGCTCCTGATCCAGGGCGCCGTGGGAGCTCAGGTAGCTCATCGCCTGGGGTGGCAGGCCGAGGCCCTTTTTCAGCTGGTCGGCGACGGTGAGGGCGATGGCGACGCTGGTGCCTTCCAGTACCTGCACCATGCCGAAGAAGCCCATGGGGTTGCCGCGCTGGATCTGGTCGTAGAGGAAGGCGACCATCAGCTCGATGGGCAGCCCGGGCTGGCCGTGGCGCACCGCCTCGGCATCACCGCCACAGGCGCGGATATCGTTGAGGATCCACTCCTGATGGCCATACTCCTCGTCGATGTACTCGGCAATGGCCCCGCGCACCCACTCGTACTCCTGACCCAGCTTGCCGCCGGTTGCCATCAGCAGCGGAACTGTGTGGCGCACGTGGTAGTAAGCCTGCGCCAGAAAGGCGAGATAGGTGTCACGGCTGATATCGCCACGGCGGCAGGCTTCGATGATGGGGGCGTTGAACAGATGTTCACGCTCACTGGCAGTGGCTTGTTGCAGAGTCTGATAGAAGCTCATGACGATTCTCCTGTAAGGCATTGGCTGATTTGCCGGAAAAAGTGTTGGTAAATCTCGTTGCGACGTGGGCGCCCGTTGGCGGTCAGCAGGCCGGGATGTTGATCCAGTGCCACCGGTAACCAGTGGTGCAGCCGGGCATAATCGGGCAGTCGCTGGTTCAGACCGGCGATCTGGCGGGGCAGATCCGCCTCTTTGCCCGGCAAGGGCTGGATCAGCGCCACGTTGGCAGGCTGACCGTCGCCAAAGACCACGATGCGGGCGATGGCGGGGCAGAGCTGGGCCTCGGCCTCCACCCACTCCGGTGAGAAGTTGCGGCCAAAGGCAGTGATCTGGACATTCTTCTTGCGCCCGGTGATATGGAGGTAGCCCTCATCATCCAGATGACCCAGATCGCCGGTGGCAATCTGTTCGGGAGTCGGTTCGTTGCTGCCGAGATAGCCCAGCATGGTGCTGCCGCTCACCATAATTTCGCCGTCGCTGGCGATAGTGACCTGACAGTGGGGCAGGGGGCAGCCGACGCTGCCGGGCTTGTCAGCATCCAGGCTGTTGAGCGCCACCACGGAGCCGCACTCCGAGAGGCCATATCCCTCATACACCGGCAGGCCGAGCTGGCGGGCATGTTTGATCAGGTCGGGAGCCACCTTGCCGCCACCGACGGCAATAAAGCGCAGGCTCTTGAGCTGCTGGGCCAGCGTCGGGGTGCTGGTGCAGAGCGCCAGCAGCAGGCGCAGCAGTTCGGGCACCAGCACCAGACTGTGGGTCGACCAGCGCAGCAGGGCCTCCCCCAGCATGGCTGGATTGAGCGAACTGGAGCCGGTGAAACCGAGCTCCCCGAGGGACGGTATGCGGCTGCAGGCGCCGGTCAGCAGCGGCACATAAAGGCCGGTGATGTTCTCAAGCAGGGTCGCCAGCGGCAGCAGGGTCAGGTGTTTTTCCACCTTGGCTGACGCGACTCGCTCGGCCAGCGCATGGCTCACCGCCATCATCTGGGTCAGTGACAGGCAGACACCCTTGGGCTGGCCCGTGGTGCCGGAGGTGTAGGTGATCTTGGCGGTGCCCTTGGGCAGCGCCGGTCGATTGGTCGGGGTATGGCGCCAGAGCGGCAGCTCGCCGGTGATCAGCGAGATCGGCTCGGCGGCATGCCACCCCTGATGATGTGGGCCCACCAGCGCATCGGCGCCGCTGCTCTCCAAGAGCCACTCCTGCTGCTCCATGCTGAAGAAGTGGGGCACCGGAATGACCACGATACCAGCGCGGGTGCAGGCGAGATCCAGCAGCGCCCAGGGCAGGCCGTTGTCCAGTTGCAGCGCCAGACGGCTGATGTCGAGCTGTTGCAGCTGGCTTGTAAGACGCTGGATCTGCTGCCACAGGGTCTGGTAGTCGAGCCGCTGCTGGCTGCTCAGCAGCGCTGGGGATTGCGGATCCTCGTGGGCATGTTTGGCGATGGCGTCGAACAGGCTCATTGGGCGCACCTTTTTTGATGGGTCTGGTTATCACTGCTCTTGCCGGCATCCTCAAACAGGGTCGGCATGGGGGCCAGCAGATTGAGCAGCAGGCTGCTCTGGGCGAGCACTTCGCGCCCCTGATTGATGTCGCCCACCATCACCTTGGGTTGGCAACGGTAGTACTCACCCCAGGCGTCGGCGTCGGCCCCCACCTGATGGGCCTGTGCGGGGGCCAGCTCCACCGGGTTGAGTTGCAGGCGGGCAAAGCTGTTGCGCAGCTTGGCGGTGCCGGTAAAGACCACGTAGTCGAGGGCGTTTTCACACAGCAGACGACACAGGGCCGCAAACATCAGGCGGGCATTGCCCGGTTCGCTGCAGGCCAGATTGCCCACTTCGATAATGCGGTGGCGTGCCGGATAGACCCCGAGGCGGGTGTTGATGGCCGCCTCGATGGGTTGCTCCAGATACTGTTCCAGATAGAGAGTCCCCTCACTGGCATGATTGAGACCACAGGCACCGACCAGCGTCCCGTCTGCCCGATAGAGACCCAGCAGGCAGGGGAGAAAATGGGGAATACGGGCATTGAACTCACGGGTGTAGGCGGCCTGGATATAGGTTTGCAGCGCCATGACCTGCTGCGGGGACTCGGCCAGGATCAACCGGTAGGGTGCTTGGATCTCAATGGTCATGGGTGACTCCTTCTCTTGCGATGGTTTGAGAGTAAAAGGGCAAACTTAAGAAACCCTTAAGGAGCAAAAAAAGTTGTCAGCGAGGCAGCGGGCAGGCAATCTGCGTCGCTGTTATCCAACAGGAAGCACCCAAGAGGAACCGTCATGTCATCCAACGTCTGCTGCCCCCTGTGTGCCAGTCATCGCAGTTATCCCCTGCCGGTGGCAGGCAAGCGCTATCATCGTTGCCTCGCGTGCGAGCTGGTCTGGCTGGATGAGGCGGATCATCTGGATGAGACTGCCGAGAAGGCGGTTTATGACAGTCACGACAACCGGGTGGATGATCCCCGTTATCGCACCTTTCTGATGCGGGCATTTGGCGAGGTGTTGAGCCGGGTGCCGACTCCTGCCTGCGGCCTCGATTTTGGCTGTGGCCCAGGCCCAGCGCTGGTGGCGATGGGGCGCGAGGCGGGTTACCAGATGGCGGGGTATGACAAGTTCTACGCCGATTTTCCCGAGTTGCTGACGCGCCAGTACGACTTCATCACCAGTACCGAGGTGATCGAGCATATCGCCGAGCCGCGTGCCGTGCTGAACAAACTGTGGGATTGCCTCAAGCCGGGCGGTGTGCTGGTGCTGCAGACCCAGCGGGTACTCGGTGACGAGCGGTTTAAAAACTGGCGCTATCGCCACGACCCGACCCATATCGTCTTCTTTTCCGAGGCATCATTTCAGGTGCAGGCCGCCAGCTGGCAGGCCGAGCTCAGCTTCCCCCACACCGATGTGGCGGTTATCACCAAACCTTGAACTGGGTGTATTCATTTGATCATGGATTGGGCATGCTGATCGCCTGACTTCTGGAACGGATGCCCTGTTTTCATGTCCATACCCCACATCTCACTGCAAGATGCCCGTCATCTGCAGCTGGCGGCGCAGGGGCTGCTCGTCCCCCGTCGCAGCAAGGCGACCCCGGCCAATCTGCTGGCCACCATTCGCCGAATGGCGTTGCTGCAGATTGATACCATCTCGGTGGTTGCCCGCAGCCCCTATCTGGTGCTCTTTAGCCGGCTTGGCCAGTACGAACCGAACTGGCTGGAGCAGTTGCTGGCCGACGGCGAGATCTTCGAATATTGGGCTCACGAGGCCTGTTTTGTACCCCGCGAGGATTACCGGCTGTTGCGCCACCGGATGCTCGACCCCGCGGCCATGGGCTGGAAGTTTTCGGCCAACTGGCTTGCAACCCATCAGCAGGAGATTGACCAGCTTATCGAGCGCATTCGTGACCATGGTCCGGTGCGGGCGATCGACTTTGAGCGCACAACAGGCAAGGGGAGCGGCTGGTGGGACTGGAAGCCGGAGAAACGCCATCTGGAGGTGTTGTTTACCACCGGTCAGTTGATGGTGCGGGAGCGGCGCAATTTTCAGCGGGTCTATGACTTGGCCGAGCGGGTCATTCCCGAATGGAGCGACCAGCTGCATCTGCCGAGTGTTGCAGAGGCGCAGCGGGATATGGTACGTGCCAGTTGCCGTGCGCTGGGGCTGGTCAAAACCGGCTGGGTTGCGGACTACTATCGGCTGCGGCGCGGCAAATATGATGTCCTGCTCCATCTGCTGGCGGACGAAGGTGAGCTGCTGCCGGTTCGGGTGGAGGGGTGGCAGCACGATGCCTTTGTGCACGTATCTCTGGCCGATGAGCTGATGCAGGTCAAGGAGGGCCGTCTCAAGGCAACCCATACCACGGCCTTGTCGCCGTTCGACCCGCTGGTGTGGGATCGCAAACGGGCCAGTGAACTGTTCAACTTCGACTATCGCATCGAGTGCTATACCCCGGCCCCCAAGCGCCAGTATGGCTACTTTGTGTTGCCCTTGCTCCATCGCGGCAAGCTGGTGGGCAGAATGGATGCCAAGGCCCATCGCCAGCAGGGGATCTTCGAGATCAAGAGTCTCTATCTGGAAGTCGGGGTGAGAGTGACTCGCACGCTTGCACAGGATCTGGTGAAAGCCCTGCACAAGCTGGCTGATTGGCACCAGACCCCGCAGCTTCGTTATGGTGCCATTCCGGCCAATTTGCTGGCGTTATGGCATGAAAGTGTTATTGACGAATGAGCGCTATCCCTTCTGGACTAAGCTGCAAGAGGAGAAAACAGTTCGGGAGCGGGAGATGAAACGAGCGGTGACATGGTTGACGGGGCTTGTGCTGGCTAGCCTCTCACCCGTGCTATGGGCACAAGGACCTGTGGTACGGATCTGTTTGGGGGAGGGCAACGAGTGGGCTCCCTTTACCTACTGGGAGCGCAAGGACGGGGTGCCCGATACCAGCCGTCTGACCGGTTCGGCGACCACACTCGTGCTCGATGCATTGGAAAAGAGCGGATTGTCATATCAGATCCGCTATCTTCCCTGGGCGCGGGTCCAGCAGGAGCTGGCAGACTATCGCCAGAATGGTCTGTGCGAGTTGACCTGGGATGCCAGTTACAAACCGGAGCGGGCCGAGTTTGCTTTCTACAGCGTTCCTCTCTATTACACCCGCCTCGGCTTTTTCTATCTCAAGCGTCGCTTCCCCGACGCACCAGATTTACAGATGGTCAATCGCTCACGTGTGTGCGGGGTGATTGGCTATAACTACACCCCCTACGGTTTGGCACAGGAGCCACGCAGGGTGAGGCAGTTACAGCAGGCGCTCGATATGCTGGAGCGGGATCGCTGCGATTTTCTGCCAAGCGAAATTGAACCACTGGTGAGTGGCATCAGTCTCGGGATTTACCAGAGCGAGAGTGGATTGCTCAACCTCGTCTTGCCCAGCCGAAAGCAGTTTTACCTGCTGGTCAGCAAGGGCTCCCCCCGCGCTCACGAGCTGGTGAACAACCTCAATCAGGCTCTGGTGGCGTTTCAGGAAGGAGGGCATGCCGACGAGGTGATGCGCCGTTTCTTGCCGCCGATGGAGTAGGTGCTCATCAGGAAATGCAGCTGAAAAGGGCCAGCCTGAGCAATCTTGCTGGCCCTTTTCAGCTGTTCAGGAGGATAAAAAAACCGGGCAGAGTGCCCGGTTTGGTCTATCAGTCAGATGTGATTACTGGAGTACCAGCACCATCAGCAGACCGACGGTAATGGCAGATACCAGGAAGGCAAAGCCATAGAACACATAGTGGTGCAGCTTGGTGGTGTGGATCCCCAGATCATGCAGACCGTGGTAGATACGGTGCATGCCGTGCCAGATCGGCAGGGCGATGATCACCAGCAGGATGCAGGCACCCCACCAGGAACTGGCGAATGCCAGAACGCGGTCATAGCTCATGGTCTCTACGTCCATGATACCCATGGGTACCAGCAGACCGGTGATGAGGACAATGACCGGCAGCAGCATGGCAACGACCATGCCACCCGCACCAAACAGACCCCAGTAAATTGGCTCGTCAGAACGTCTCATTGTTTTCTCCTCAGGCCACGATGATCAGGACAAGCAGGGACACCACCGCCAGCGCCACATACTGGGCGATGACGATTGGTTTCTCCGGCACCAGGTCTTCACCACGGAAGATACGCATGGCTTTCGGCGCCAGAGCGAACCAGGTCTTGGCATGGAACAGGCAGGCTGCCAGCGCAATCACGTGGAACAGGATGGCGATCGGGCTTTGCAGGGACTCCAGCCAGCCGTTGAACGCTTCCTGACCCTGTACCAGACGCATCAGACCCCACATCAGCACAACAGCGTAGATGGAGACGAAGATACTGGTGCCTTCGCGGATCATGTAACCGGTGTAGAAGGCGTTCTTCAGCCACCAGTCTTTCTTCATTTCGCGGACGTAAGGTTTACGTTTGCTTTCAGTGTTGTTCATGGTCTCAATCCTGCTCTCAATCTGGCTTGAACATGGCGATCATGTAGTCCTTGGCACTCTCTACCTTGCCAAGCTGGATGGCCGCTGCCGGATCGACGCCCTTCGGGCACACTTCGGAGCAGTAGCCCACGAAGGTACAGCCCCAGACGCCTTCGTCCTGGCTGATGATGCGCATACGCTCTTTGGCGCCGGCATCACGGTTGTCGACGTTGTAGCGATAGGCCAGAGCCAGTGCCGCCGGACCGGTGAACTTCTTGTTGATGCCGTACTGCGGGCAGGCCGCGTAGCAGAGACCACAGTTGATGCACTGGGAGAACTGCTTGTACTTCGCCATCTCTGCCGGAGTCTGGATGTATTCGCCATCGCACAGGTTGCGCGGCTCGCTCGGGATGATGTAGGGCTTGATGCTCTCCAGCTTCTCGATGAAATCGGACATGTCGACCACCAGGTCACGCTCGATCGGGAAGTTGTTGAGCGGCTCGATGGTCATCTTGCCCGGCAGATAGTCGCGCAGGAACGCTTTGCAACCCAGCTTGGGCACACCGTTGACCATCATGCCGCAGGAGCCGCAGATCGCCATCCGGCAGGACCAGCGGAAGCTCAGGGTAGAGTCCAGGTGATCCTTGATGTACTGCAGCGCATCCAGCAGAGACATCTCTCTCTGGTAGGGCACCTGGAAGGTCTGCATCCAGGGCTCGTTATCCTGCTCCGGACGATAGCGCAGGATTTCAATTTCAATCATCTCAGCCATTCTTCTTAGCCTCGTCTTGTTTCTCACCCTCGGAGCCGTACACGCGTTTTGCCGGCTGGGACTTAGTGATCTTCACATCGGAGTAATCGATGGAGGGCGTTTCGCCATTGTTGTAGAACGAGAGCGTGTGCTTGAGGAAGTTCACGTCATCACGCTCTTCGTAACCATCCAGACGCTGGTGGGAACCGCGGGACTCTTTACGATTGATGGCGGAGTGAGCCATGGCTTCTGCCACGTCCAGCATGTAACCCAGTTCGATGGCGTACAGCAGGTCGGTGTTGAAGACAGAGGACCTGTCGTTGATCTTGACCTTCTTGTAACGGGCTTTCAGCTCGTTGATCTTGTCGATGGTGCCCTGCATCAGCTCTTCGGTACGGTAGATACCGACGCCGGCTTCCATGGAGGTGCCCAGTTCGTTGCGAATATCGGCCGGGTTTTCGGTGCCATCGATGTCGAGCAGGGATAGGTGCTGCTTGACCAGAGCCTCGGCCTTGGCGACCAGCGCTTCGGTATTGCCATGCTTCTGGGTCTTGGCGAATTCACCGGCCTGTTCACCAGCCAGCTTGCCGAATACCACGATCTCGGACAGGGAGTTGGAACCCAGACGGTTGGCTCCGTGCAGACCAACAGAGGCACATTCGCCAGCGGCGTAGAGGCCGGCCAGACGGGTGGCACACTTGTTGTCGGTCTCGATACCACCCATGGTGTAGTGGGCAGTCGGACGTACCGGGATGGGCTCTTTGGCCGGATCCACGTTGACGTAGGCTTTGGCCAGTTCGCAGATGAACGGCAGACGCTCTTTCAGGTACTTCTCGCCGAGGTGACGCAGGTCGAGGTGAACCACATCGCCCATCGGGCCCTGGATCACGCGGCCTTTCTGCTGCTCTTGCCAGAATGCCTGGGAAACGCGGTCGCGCGGACCCAGTTCCATGTATTTGCTCTTCGGCTGGCCGATCGGAGTTTCCGGGCCCAAGCCGTAGTCTTGCAGGTAGCGGTAGCCATCCTTGTTGAGCAGGACGCCACCCTCACCACGACAACCTTCGGTCATCAGGATGCCGGTACCCGGCAGACCGGTCGGGTGATACTGAACGAATTCCATGTCACGCAGCGGTACACCGTGACGATAGGCCAGCGCCATGCCGTCACCGGTCACGATGCCACCGTTGGTGTTGTAACGGTAAACACGACCAGCACCACCAGTTGCCAGAATCACTGATTTGGCCTGGATGAAGCGGGTGATGCCGTTCTGGATGTCAAAGGTCAGAACGCCCTGAACGCGACCATCTTCCACGATCAGGTCGAGGCAGAAGTGCTCGTCGAAGCGCTTGATGCTCGGGTATTTGACGGAGGTCTGGAACAGGGTGTGCAGAATGTGGAAACCGGATTTGTCAGCGGCGAACCAGGTACGGGGAACCTTCATGCCACCAAACGGACGCACGTTGGCTTTGCCATCCGGCTTGCGGCTCCAGGGGCAACCCCAGTGCTCCAGCTGGATCATCTCTTTGGTCGCATTGTTGACGAAGTAATCGACAACGTCCTGCTCACACAGCCAGTCACCACCGGAGACGGTGTCGTTGAAGTGGTTTTCGAGGGAGTCGTCATCACGAACGACACCGGCGGCACCACCTTCGGCTGCCACGGTATGGCTACGCATCGGATAGACTTTGGAAATCAGGGCGATATCCAGGTCTGGCTGTGATTCGGCTATAGCGATAGCGGCGCGCAGGCCAGTACCGCCGGCACCGATGATGGCTACATCGGTCTTGATAATATCCACATCTGCCTCCTTAGGGATAGATTTGCTGGGCACGATTTTGCTCTATGAAAAAAATTCAGGCTTGATGCAAGTCAAACAGCTTGGTTTTATTCCATTTTTCGTAGTTATTTTTTTCTAAAACACCCTGATCCCTGGATGAAAATGTCGTAATTTTCGTCATTTTTTGGTGTTATTGAGCAGTAAAACACCTTGCTACGAAGACTTTAACTTCCGGATTATACGTAGTTTTCTTTCAATAAAATGCGAATCACCTCTCTTTTTAGGTACTCACGAAAAAAATTTTAAGTTTTTTATTAAAACTTTTTAATGATAATTATTGGCATTTAAATGCATGCATAAAAATTACTAATCCTTCCCTCGGCTGAAAAAGTGGAATATATCCAATGGGGGCTACTGAATGGCGGGGGCAGCAGGAAGGTGAGGAGGCGACGGTAGTGTTAGATTACTCACTGATAATTAAGCGATATTTAAAAAAGTAAAGGGGCCTGTACGGCCCCTTTTTTATCATCGTCAGATACGGAACATACCGACCTGATTACTCAATTCACCCGAAATATTTTTAAGTTGTTCAGAGAGATGGCGTGAGCTGTCGGCATCTACGGCCAGTTCGTCCGAGACATCTTTCACCGCCTGAATGTTGCGGCTGACCTCGTCAGTAACGGCTCGTTGCTCCTCGGCGGCGCTGGAGATCTGGGTCGCCATGTCGGAGATCTGGTTGATGGAAGCGGTGATCTGCTCCAGCGCCTGGGTGGCGTTGTTGGCATCATCCACGCTGTTCTGAGCCAGCAACTGCCCTTCATGCATGGTACTGACCGCACCCTGGGTATTGCGCTGCAGGGTTTCGATCATGCTGCGGATCTCGACGGTGGAGCTGTGAGTACGCTGTGACAGCACCCGTACCTCGTCTGCAACCACCGCAAAGCCACGGCCCTGCTCGCCGGCACGAGCAGCTTCAATAGCAGCGTTCAGTGCCAGCAGGTTGGTCTGCTCGGCGATGCCCTGAATGGTGGAGAGGATGGTATTGATCTCCTGCGCGTTCTTCTCCAGCTCTTGAATGATGTTGGATGCCTGCTCGACCTGAGTCGCCAGATCGGTGATGGAACGCTGGTTGCGGGCGATGACCTGCTTGCCATGTTCACAGCTGCTGCTAGAGGATCGGGCAGCTTCGGCGGTCTGTTCGGCGTTGCTGGCCACTTCAACGGCAGTGGCGGACATCTCATGGACAGCCGTGGCGATCTGGGAGATCTCGTTTTGCTGGCGTGCCAGCCCCTGATTCGCCTTCTCCGCCATGCTGTGGGAGGACTTGGCTTGCTGGTTGAGTTGGCCGGAAGAGTTGGAGATATCCTGCACCATTACATGGATCCGATCGATGAAGGTGTTGACGTGTTTGGCAACCGCGCCTACCTCATCCTCACGCTCAATCTTGATGCGACGGGTCAAGTCGCCGTTACCGCGTGAGAGATCGGCAATCGCTTCGCCCAGCGTTTTCAGGGGCGCCAGCGAGCCGTTGATGGCGACATAGGAGAAACCAGCCACGATCAGTATGGTGATAAGCCCCTGGATAAGGGAAGAGGTGACCATGCTGCGGACTGACTGGTAGGCGGTTTCCTCATCCACCATCATGCCGTAATACCAGTTGGTATTGGGGATGGCGTTAAAGTCAAAGACCTCTTTCTTGCCGCTGATCACCAGCTCGTTGATCGTACCGTCATGAGCTATCTGGTTGATGTAAGATGCGGTCAACTCAGGGGCTAACGCAGTGGCGGGTTTCAGGCTCAGGGAGGCATCGGGGTGAGCGATGATGGTGCCATTGCTGTCCACCAGCATGGCGTAGGTGCCCTCGGTGGTGACCGCCAGAATGTCCGAGATCAGTGAGCTGATGGAGACGTCACCGGCGATGACCCCCTGGGTATTGCCGCGCTGGAACGGCTCGGCAATGGTGACAATCAGCTGGCCGGTGGAGATGTCGGCATAGGGGGCTGTAATGACCAGCTTGCCTGCGGCGGCCGCGTCCTTGTACCAGGGGCGTTGACGGGGGTCATAACCGGCGGGCAAGTCGGTTGGTTTGCTCTGAATCATTTTGCCGTCTGCGGTACCGGCATAGACCAGGTCGAAGCCACCGGCATTCATGGACTGGGCCAGATGACTGATGGGCTCATCTTCTTTGGCGAATGCTTCCTTGGTGGTGCTGACCATGCTGATCCGGGCGTCGACCCAGCGGGAGATCCCCTTGACGTTGGCCATGGAGCTTTCGTCGATGATATTCCAGACCAGTCGCTGGGTCTCGCTGCGCAGTTGCGAGGTGTTGTACCAGACCTGCAGGCCGGTGATCACCAGAATGATGACCCCGATAGCCAGAACAAGCTTGTTTTTAATGGATAAGTTCATAGTTACATCCTTGTGAGCGTCAGTCTGAAGTGTGTGTGGAATCTAGTTATTGTTATGAGCCTCTGTTTATCGGCTGAAGTTGAACTCTTTGTATCCCGGTCAGCTATTTAAAGTTAGTGCCTAAATCAGTGGTTATCCATGCGTGTGTCGCCCCCTCACTGCGTCAGAAAACGATCTGGTCGATTGGTGAAGATTCCATCGACCCCCATGCTAGAGAGCGTTTCATAATCTTCTGGATAATCAACGGTATAAACCAGAACTTTGAGCCCCCGGCGATGTGCATCATCGACCAGCGCGGCATCGATAAAATCAACATCGCAATTGATGGACCAGGCCCCCAGCTCGTCGGCAAACTGCGCCAGGTTGAGCGGCAGGCTGGCGGTCAGAGCACCGAGCCGGATATCGGGCCGCAAGGCGGCAAATCGGGCCAGCTCCGGGTGATGGAAGGAGGAGACCACCCACTGGCCGGGAGTAAAGCCCAGCTCGGCCTCTGCCCGTCGGGTCAGGTCTGCCACCGCATCGGCGCTATGGGCCCCCTTGAGCTCGATATGCAGCTCGCAGCGTCCGGCGATGATCTCCATCACCTGCCACAGGGTCGGGAGCACCTCTCCCTCACCGGCATCGAGCTGCTCCAGATAGGAGCGGGATTGCTCGGTCAGCACCCCCTTGCCATTGGTGCAGCGCTCCAGCCGCCGGTCGTGGAAGACCCACAACTCGCCATCGGCCGTCTGCACGTCGATCTCGATGGCTGATGCTCCCAGCTCCAGCGCTTTGGCCATCGCCTTGAGAGTGTTTTCGGGGGCCAGGCCGCTGGCGCCACGGTGGGCAATAATCTGCATGTTCTGCTCCTTTCAACTCGCGGATCAGCCGCGGCTCAGGTGAATGTCGATCTGTTGATGGGGCAGGGTAAGTCCCTGCTGTTGCATCTTCTCCAGCACCAGCGAGTGAACCTCGTGAGTGATGGGCATCCGGTGATCCATGTTGTTGACGTAGAGGCGGATCTCGTAGATCAGCGCCGAGTCGGTGAATTCGATCAGGAATACTTCCGGACTGGGGGTCTCCAGTACCAAAGTAGAGGCATGGATCGCCTCCTCAAGAATACGTTGCACCAGTTTCGGATCACGGGTCAGACCGATCCGGATACGCAGTTTGACCCGGGTTATCGCATCGGAGAGCGACCAGTTGATGAACTGCTCGGTGATAAAGGCCTTGTTGGGCACGATGATCTCCTTGCGATCCCAATCCACTATGGTGGTCGCCCGGGTTTTGATCTTGGTGACGGTGCCGGTGAGATCGCGAATAGTAACAGTGTCACCGAGCCGGATTGGTTTCTCGAACAGGATGATGAGGCCGGAAACAAAGTTGGCGAAGATCTCCTGCAGGCCGAAACCCAGCCCTACCGAGAGGGCGGCTACCAGCCACTGGGTCTTCGACCAGTCGATACCGAGCATGGAGAAACCGGTGAGGGCGCCAACGAGGATCACCAGATACTTGCTGATCGTGGTGAGTGCAAAGCCGGTTCCGGGAGAGAGGCTGAGGTGCTGAAGCAGGGTCAGCTCCATCAGCCCCGGCAGGTTGCGGGAGGTCACTACGGTCAGGATGAAGACGAAGGCGGTCAGCATCAGATCCTGCAGGGTGATGGCGGAGAGCTGCTCGATGCCACCAATCTTGCTGCTCACCTGCCATACCTCGATATTGCTGAGGAAGCTGAACGCCGAGTTGAGATCCGACCATTGCACTACCACCAGCATGGTGAAGCCGAGCATCAGCAGGGTGCGCACCAGCCCCAGCGACTGGGCGCTGATGGTGTCGAGGTCCAGCTCAGTCTCTTCCACCACATCGGGGATCTCCGAACTTAGCTCCTCCTGATTGTCGTCACGGCCGCGCTGGGCCAGCATCTCGGCCCGCTTGCTCTTGGCACGCTCGAAGGCAAGGCGGCGGCGCTGGATCAGCATCCAGCGTCTGGCCAGATAGTAGATGAGCAGGCAGCCCAGCCCCATCAGCAGGCTCAGCTCCAGCTGGCGCAGCAGGGTACGCGAGGTATAGAAGTAGCCAAACAGGGAGCCAATCACCGCCAGCAATGGTGCCAGCATCAGGCTGTTCCAGATGAAATGATGCAGCAGGTGGGGCTTGGTCATGTCACTCTGGCCCCAGGTGAGCGGTAGTCGCTCCCGGTTGAGGCGGGCAAAGAAAAGCAGCAGCCAGAGCGCGCCGATCATGAAGGCCATCCGGCCGAGGGAGTCGTAGAAGGCGTGCTCCTGATAGCTGTTGGCCATCCCCTGCACGAAGAAGCTAGGGATCAGCACCAGCAGCAGGGTTCGAAACTGGTTCCATACCTGCTGGACCCGCTCTTTTGGCCAGCGGAAGTGAAGGATCAGGATCCCCCGCTCGAGCGTCAGGTGACGGGCCATCACCAGTGCCAGCAGCAGAAACCATATTTCCCCAAGTCCACGCCCGATCGCAACGGCGAACGGGTATTGCCAGGCCCCTTCGAGCAGGCCGCGAACCATCAATACCATTGCGGGCAGCGGCAAAGATGCAATCAGGGAGCGCAGCAGCAGGCGGCTGGTGAGACTGAATTTATCCTGGGTCACCTTGCCGATACGCGGTGCTATGTAGTCGCAGAACTGGCTCAAATGGCGGGCCAGTTTGATCCAGCTCCAGGTCAGCACCAGTAGACCAAGGCTTGCCAGGGTGAGAGTGATAGGACTGTTCTCGGCGATGGCATAGGGCAGTTGCAGCCAGTTGTTCGGGTTAAAGGCCAGGGCCAGCGCGGCAGGAATACCGAGCATCACCTGCGGCGTAAAGGGGCGCACATCCGGCAGCCAGAACAGGTGGCTGGCGCTGAGTTCGCGGATTTCGTCGATCTTGCTGTTTTGGCGACTATAGAGCAGTTTGAGCCTGGTCTGTTCCTGGATCAGGGTGTCTGATGCATCGTTTAGTCGGGTCAGCAGTTGACGACGGGCCTTGAGCAGGTTGTCGAGCACCGACAATTGTGGGCGATCCAGTGTCACTTCCTCCCCGGACAGCAACTTCTCGCGCAACAGGTTGGTGTCCTTCAGTCCATCCTGCTCGCTCTCGTACTGGTACTTGGCCATGCGGGCATTGACGATCTCCGACTCCAGTTTGTCGAGGGGGAAATAGGCTGGCAGGTCGGAAAGTTTGCTGCGAAGGTTTTCACCATAAGCCGTACTGATCTGCAGCCACTCCAGCTGTTCTCGTACCGAGTTGACCAGATCGTTTAGCTCAAACAGATTCTTGTCGATGGTGCGCTGTTCGTCCTGCACCCGCTCAATCTGATCCTCCAGCGTGCCGAGCTGGATCGAGAGCGCCTGGTTTTTTTGCTGCTGCTCCAGCAGCAGCGGCATGTCTGTGGTCAGTTGCTTGCGCAGCCGCTCGCTCTCTTTGAGTGCCAGCTCGGTTTTCTCCCGTCGCAGCTGGTTCTGCTGGGCCAGCAAGCTGGCTTGCCACTCATCCTCATCGGCGATGGCCAGATTGAGCTGTTGCAGTTTCAGCTTGCCAAGATCGTTGCGCTGCTGGGCGGAAAGCTGCTCCAGCTCCAGCATCTGGATCCGGTCTGAGAGACTTTGCTCCTTCATTCTGGTCACCAGTTGCTGGGACTCCTGCAACCGATCCGATTCGCTGCTGAAGCTCAGTCGTTCCAGCTGGCTGCGGGTCAGCTGCAGCTGTTTGCGCAGATCATCTACCCGCAGGTGATACTCCTGACCTGTGCTTTCCAGCTGATTGAGGCTATCCATCACCCCCTGTCGCTCTTTGCGCAGATTGAGTTGACGGTTGCTGCTCAGGCCAATTGCCTGGCGTAGGGCCTCCTCCTTGAGTGTGGCGAGCGGTGGACGAGAGAGGGGCTGATAGTTGTGCAGGCTCTCCTTGAGCCGTGCCGACTCCTTGGGGTAGTCGATAAGGATCTGCTGATAGGCTTTGCTCTGTTCCCGGTAACGTAGCGCTTCTCTGGCATATTGCAGCGCCTGCTGGTAGCTCTCCCGCAGCTTCTGGTTTTCCGGGGTGTCGCTTTTGGGCACGCTCTGCAGCAAGGCTTCGGTCTGGGCAATGGCATCATCAGCTTTTGCCGCGGGAAGCAAGAGCAGAGAGAGCAGCAGAAAGGTGAGCAGGCGTTGCAACATGAGGCTCGTTTCCGTTCAGAAAGGGTGGTCCTAGCCTAAAGCAGGGCCAGGCGCTGGGTAAAGCAGTCTATATTAATGATTCGTAACACAAATAACAGGAAGTCATGCTGCCGTTTCGCTATTATCCCTAGCGCTTTTTCTGCACTGGGCCACATATGTCAGCCGTTGATCTGGGCACTGCCCCGCTATCTCGCCTTTTCTGGCGTTACGTTACGCCGACTGTGGCCGCCATGCTGGTCACCGGCATCTATGTCACCATAGACGGCATCTTCGTCGGTCATATTCTGGGTCAGGACGGGCTGGCCGGTCTGATGCTCGCTTACCCGATTTGTGCCGTGCTCTATGCGGTCGGCGCCCTGATAGGCATGGGCGCATCGGCCCTGGTCTCCTTTCATCTGGGACGCGGCGAGCAGCAGAAGGCCCGCCATATTGTCGGCAATGCACTGGTGATGGTGCTGCTGGCCGCGGTGCTGCTTGCCTACGTCGGGATCCGTCATGGCGACACCATGCTGGCCTGGATGGGGGCCGAAGGAGAGATTTTTAGCGCCGGTCTGGCCTATCTGCACTGGTATGCCTGGCTCGGCGGTTTTGCCATTCTCTCCATGGCCTTTACCGCCTTGCTGCGCAATGACGGGCGCCCGGGGCTCACTACCTGGATCCTGGTCGGCGGCGGCCTGCTCAATG
Organism: Aeromonas sp. FDAARGOS 1405; assembly: GCF_019048265.1. Taxonomy (NCBI): domain Bacteria; kingdom Pseudomonadati; phylum Pseudomonadota; class Gammaproteobacteria; order Aeromonadales; family Aeromonadaceae; genus Aeromonas; species Aeromonas sp. FDAARGOS 1405. The sequence goes on from NZ_CP077311.1 coordinate 2,413,866, forward strand.
TGCTGCTTGACTATCTGCTGATGGCTGTTATTCCGTGGGGGCTGGCTGGTGCCGCCATCGCAACCATGCTCTCCCAGGCGGTGACCGGCGGGCTCTGTCTGTGGCACTTCTTTACCCCGCGCAGCAAGCTGCGGATTGGTTGGGATACCCTGATGCCAAACTGGCGGCTGATGGGGGAGACGCTGCGTCTCGGAGTGTCGAGCTTTCTGATGTACCTGTACCTCTCGGTGGTGCTGGCACTACACAACAAGGCACTGCTGGCCGTAGGCACCTCCCTGCATGTGGCTGCCTACGGGGTGATCAGTTATACCGAGGCGTTCTTCTATCTTATCTTTGAGGGGATCGCCATGGGCATTCAGCCTATCGCCAGCTTCAATGCGGGAGCAGGCAACTGGCTGCGGGTGTTGCGGGTACGCAATCTGGCACTGACCGTGACGGTGGCCATCGCGCTGTGCGGTATGGTACCGCTCTACCTCTGGCCGGAGGCGGCTGTTTATCTGTTTGCCGGCGACAACGCGGCTCTCTTGCCGGTGGCGAGCCTCGGGATCTGGCTCTACTTCTGGGGGCTGCCGATGGAGGGCTTGCTGCTGGTGGGGGCCACCTACTTTCAGGCCATCAATCGGGCCCGCATCGCCTCCCTGCTCACCGGCGGCAAGCTGGTGCTGATTGGCGGTTTCTTGTGGGGTTTCTCGACCCTGTGGGGCGTGCCCGGGGTCTGGCTGGCATTGCCAACGTGCAGCTCATTGCTGGTGTTGGTGATGTGGCGGGCGATGCGTCGGGAGTCCGGCGCCCACACGCTGGCCGGATAGGTAATCAGGTTCGACGTGCAGATAGCAGACAGGCAGCCATGGGCTGCCTGTTTTGTTAGAGGATGTTTTGTTAACGGGCTCTGCCGATTCAGGGCTTGAAGGCACCGATAAAGATGGCGGGATCGACCCGGGTGTCGTTGAGGCTGACGTTCCAGTGCATATGGGGGCCGGTAGCGCGGCCGGTCGAACCGACTCGCCCGACGATGCCGCCACGCGGCAGGCTCTGGCCGAGCTTCACATCGATCTTCGACATGTGGCAGAACATGCTGATGAGCCCCTGACCGTGGTCGACAAAGACGGTATTGCCATTGAAGAAGTAGTTGCCGATCAGGATCACCTTGCCGGCGGCGGGGGACTTGATCGGGGTGCCGGCGTCCACGGCGAAGTCGAGGCCGGAGTGGGGATTGCGCTCCTCGCCATTGAAGAAACGACGCAGGCCAAACGGGCTGGAGAGGGGGCCGTTGACCGGCTTGTCGAACAGCAGGTTGCTCGGCTGGTTGGGGCTGAAGGTCTGGTAAGCCCGGGTCTGCTCCGCCAGCTCTCGGTTGATGCGGGTCATATCCTCGGCGAGCGGATTGACCTGACGGCTGTTCTTGAGCTTGATGTGCTGCTCGCGGTAGTGCTTGGGGGTCACGGTGAAGCCGAGAGTACGGCCATCACCTGTGGTCAGTTGCTGGGCGCCGGGCGTGCTTTTCAGAGAGATGCCGACGATGGCGATCCACTGGTTGTCTTCGCGCACTACCAGCACGGGCTTGTCGTGATAGCGGGCCGTGGGGGCAGTGGGTGACGCGCCAAGAGGGATCACCGCAACGCCACCTGGTACCGGATGGTTGAGCAGGCGACTGATAAAACCCTCGGCCAAGGCCGACTGGCTGGCCAGTAACAACAACAGACAACACACAACTCTCATGACGATACCACTCGATGTTAAAGCGCCCGGGATGGCGGGATGACAACCCCCTGTCCGGCATTCGTCGATCACTAAAGGGTGATCACGGCACGCTGGCCACGACAGGCGCGGCTGGGGAAGGGGGCAGATTGTGCCTCGTTATGGTCGGGGCAGCCAGAGGCGGGGCGTGGCTGACGCCCCTTTTGTGCATAGCTGCGTCAGGTTTTATGTCGTGGTCGGGCCGCTTCGCCATTGAGTCGCCCCCGCCCTAGCTCTAGAATCGGCTTCCGGCACTGATGCCACCGACACTCCGAGGAGACGATATGAACGGATTACCCCCTTTGCGCACCACTCCGGCCCGGTACACGACAGGTCGTGGCTGGCTCTGGGTTCGCAGCGGGTTCGATATCTTCAACAAGGGTATGGGGATCAGCGTGGCCATGGTGTTGGTCTGGTTTATGGTGGGCATGCTGCTGGAGCAACTGCCGGCGGGTGGCCTTATCTCCCAGCTGCTCTACATGGTGTGGGGCGCGGGTTGGGTGGCGGTCGCCGCTCGGGGTTATCGGGGGGAGCCGCTGCAGTTTGCCGATCTCTTCGCCGGTTTTCGCCACAAGCTGACCCCGCTGATGCTAGGCGGTCTGCTGGTGTTGCTGCTGTTCAGCCTGGTGGGCCTCGTCTGTCTCGGTCTGCTCTCCATGTGGGGGCTGCTCCCGCTGCTGACGCAGGATCCCGAGAGCATGGTGGTCTCAGCCAGCCAGTTGCAACAACTGCTGCTGGTATTGCTGGTGGGTATGCTGCTTATCATTCCCGTGCTGATGGGGGTCACCTTTGCTCCGGCGCTGATCTACCACCACGATATCGGCATCATCCAGGCGGTACGGCTGAGCTTCTTCGGCTGCTGGCGCAATATGTGGCCCTTCTTCTGGTGGGGACTGCTCTCAGCCATGTTGTTGCTGTTTGGCGCTGTGCTGTTACTGGTAGGTCTGCTGGTGGTGATCCCGGCGCTCAACTACTCCATCTATGTGGCTTATCGGGATATTTTCCTCGACGAGAGTGCGCAGCCGGAAGCGCCGCACTCAGAACCATTCGGATTTGAAGCCTGATCAAGGGATCAGAGTGAAGAAGGGGCCCGCAGCGGCCCCTTCGTTATGTTTGGGTGTGCGGAGTGCTTACTCCTGCCAGATGGGATCCGCCGCCATGCGGGCCAGCAGAAAATCGAGGAAGCTGCGCAGCAGTGGCGACATCTGCTTGCGGGTGGCATACACCCCGTAGACCCCGAGGCGCTTGGGTTGCCAGTCGGTCAGCAGGGGCACCAGTTCCCCACGCTCCAGATAGGGTTGTGCCGAGTAGCGGGGTTGCAGGCTGATCCCGGCACCTTCAAGCGTTGCTTCCAGAAGCAGGTTGGAGATATTGGCGCTCAGGTTACCGCTGACCGGCACTGACTCGGGACCGTCCGGTCCATTGAACTCCCACAGGCTCTTGCCAAAGTAGGTGTAGGTGAGGCAGTTGTGCAGCGCCAAATCCTGCACCTTGTGTGGCATTGGATGACGGGCCAGATAGGCCGGGCTGGCACAGACTACCGAGTGGCAGGTGCCGAGACGACGCGCCACCAGATTGGGGTCGAGGTCGTTGGTGATGCGCACCGCCAGATCGATCCGCTCCTCCACCAGATTGATGGTTCTGTCGAGCAGCAGAATGTCGATGGCCGTCCCCGGGTATTGCGCCAGATAGTCGTTAGCAGCCCCGACCAGCAAGGCTTCCGACAGGGAGTAGCTGCTGGTGATCCGCAGTTGTCCCTTGGGGGCGTCATCCCCCTTCACGGCGATCTGCTCCATCTCTTCGCCGAGCGCCAGCATGGCGCGGGCCCGGTTCAGCGCTTCCTCTCCCGGTCCGGTCAGACTCAGACGACGGGTGGTGCGGTGCAGCAGGCGGGCGCCCATCCAGCTCTCCAGCTCGGCCAGATAGCGCGACACCATGGCGCGCGACATATCCAGTTTCTCTCCGGCGCCGCTCAGGCTCCCCTGTTCGACTACGCTGACAAAGACCTGCAATGCGGTCAGTCGATCCATGTATGGCTCTCTATATGTTCGATATGTGCAACAGTGATGCGCTTTTTATGCTGTATTTGCACCTTAAGTGATCCAATACACTGTGTCCATCAAATGAACCCCCGAATACTTAATGAGGAATAGATGATGAACAACACCCTGATCCGCAACTTGACTCTGGCGACCACCCTGTTGAGTGGCGCCGCACTGGCCGCCCCCCTGAGCGTGACCGTCTACAACCCTGGCGAGAAGGCGATCTTCCCGGTCTCCTCCTCACTGGTGACCGGTGACAAAGAGGCCATCCTGATCGATGCCCAGTTCGACGTGCAAAATGGTCAGGCGCTGGTCGACATGATCAAGAAGAGCGGCAAGAAGCTGACCACTGTCTATATCAGTGCCGGTGACCCCGACTTCTACTTCGGTCTGGAGCCGGTCATGGCGGCGTTCCCGGATGTCAAAGTGCTGGCCGACCAGCATGTGGTTGACCATATCAACAAGACCAAGGATGCCAAGCTGAGCTACTGGAGCCCGATCCTCGGCAAGGGTGCACCGAAGAGCCTGACCGTGCCGCAAGTGATGACCGCCAGCCACCTGACGCTGGATGGCGAGAAGATTGAAATCAAAGAGATGAATACCCCGAATGCCTACCTCTGGGCCCCTTCCATCAAGACTGCTTTTGGTGGTGTGCCGGTCTACCACGGGGTGCATGTCTGGATGGCCGACAGCCAGACCAAAGCGGCTCGCAGCAACTGGGTCAAGGCGCTGGATAACCTGCTGGCCCTGAAACCCGAGCGTGTGGTACCGGGCCACTTCCTGGGCACTGCTCCCAAAGGCACTGCTGCTGTGACCTTTACCCGTGACTATGTAGAGCGTTTCGAACAGGAGCTGGCCAAGGCGAAAAACTCCGGTGAGCTGATTGAGGCTCTGAAGAAAGCCTATCCGGCACTGCCGGTTGACGATGGTCTGGCCATCGGTGCCAAGGTCAATACCGGCGAGATGAAGTGGTAAGCCACTGAGCCTGCTTTCCCTGTGTTTTTACCGGGCCTAAGGGCCCGGTTTTTTATCCGAGATTGAAGTGAGAATGAAGATGAGCGAACAACAAACCACCCTCCATTATGTCTATGACCCGCTCTGTGGCTGGTGCTACGGTGCCGCCCCCCTGTTGCAGGCGGCAGCCACCATTGCTGGGCTCAAGATCGAGCTGCATGCGGGCGGTCTCTGGCTGGGTAGTCGCCGTCAGCCTATGGGCGAGGCATTGCGTGATTATGTGCGCCCCCATGATCAGCGGATCGAGGCGCTGACCGGCCAGCATTTTGGCGAGCGCTACTTTAACGAACTGCTGCTGCGCGAAGGGTGTCTGCTGGACTCCGAGCCGCCGATCCGTGCGGTTTTGGCCGTCACGGCCTTGGGGGGGGATGGGTTGGCCATGTTGCACCGGATCCAGCAATCCCACTATCGGGACGGGATCTGGATTGGTGAGCCGGCATTTCTCGCCACGCTGGCGGCAGAGCAGGGGGTCAGTGAAGACGCGTTCCAGCAAGCCTATCTGCAGGCCCCATTGCTGCAACATCTGGCAGATAGCCAGGGCTGGATGAAACGGCTGGGTGGTCAGGGTTATCCCACCCTTGGGCTGATGCACAAGGGGCGGGTCACGCCTGTACGGGTTGCCGATTTTCTGGGGGAGCCGGATGCTCTGAGCACGCATCTGCTGGCTCTAATGACATGATGGCTGTTATTTGAACACGAGACCGCTTCAGGAAAGGTGTCCAGGGCCGATAGGCAAACAATCACAGAAACGGTATGAAATCCTTCTACTTTCTGGGTGCAGGCTATGCTCTATATGACCATTCCCGGTGGATGTTGCGGGAGTGAAGACTCATTTCAAGGAAGCCCTTATATGTTCAAAAACATGTCCATCGGCCAGAAACTGAGTGCCGGATTTGCCATCCTGGCCTTGTTGGTACTGGGCTTGGCCTGGTTTTCAATCAGCCAGCTGGCAAAGCTCTATGGTGATACCGAAACCATCACGGGTAATTTACTGCCTTCTACTCGTCTGGCGAGCCAGATGCATGTTGCCGTGCTGGATGCGCGTCGTTCAGAGTTGGCCCAGGTCATCGGTGGCCTGAACAAGGATGAGCAAGAGGTAAGCGATCGCACCCTGACCTTCAATAAGGCCAAGCAGGAATTTGAGCAAGCAGCCCAAAAATATGGTGCTTTACCTTTCACTACTGGTGAAGAGAAGCAGGTTTATGAGCAGGTGGTTGCGGCGGGGGCCAAGTATTTTTCGGTACATGACCAGCTGTTAAATGCCTTTGCTGCTGGCGATCTGGATAAAGTCAGAAGTCTGCGCAAAAACGAGACTCGTGCCGCATTGGAAGAGGTTGGTGCCAAGTCTTATCGTTTGCGGGAGATCAATAACGAGATTGCCGATGAGATGGTGAAAGACATTGCGGCCATGTATAGCAATGCCAGAACCATGAGCATTATTGTCAGCCTGGTGACGCTGGCTTTTGTGGTGGTGATTGCCTGGCTGTTGACCGCCCAGATCCGCAATCCGGTGATGGCCCTGCTGGAGCAGACCCGCCGTGTCTCCTCCGGTGATCTTACCTCCCGCATCGATATGCAACAGTTCAACAATGATGAACTGGGGACTCTTGCCAAAGGGTTTGGCGAGATGCAGACCAATTTGCGTACCCTGGTCAGTGAAGTCTCGGGCTCAGTGGTGCAACTGAGTTCGGCCACCGAAGAGATGAGCTCGGTAGCAAGGCAGTCAGCGGCCAACATGAGTGCCCAGCAGCATGAACTTAATCAGCTGGCAACCGCGATGAACGAGATGCAGGCTACGGTTCAGGAGGTTTCTCGCAACACTAGCGATGCCGCCAGTGCCGCCACCTCGGCCAGCGAAACCGCAGAGATTGGGGCCAAGACTGTTAATGACTCTATTTTGCGCATCGAGCGGGTAGCGGGGGCCATCGAGAGCACTGCAGTGGTGATCCGCCAACTGGGCGATGATAGCCGCAATATCGGCATGGTGCTGGAGGTGATCCGCGGCATTGCCGAACAGACCAATCTGCTGGCATTGAACGCGGCGATTGAAGCGGCCCGGGCCGGTGAGCAGGGACGGGGTTTTGCGGTGGTGGCTGATGAGGTGCGTACTCTGGCCAAACGAACCCAGGACTCCACCTCCCAGATCAATACCATCATTGCCGAGTTGCAGCAGCGTGCCGAACAGGCGGGCAGTACCATGCAACAGAGTCAGGAGCTGATGAACACCACGGTAGCTACCGCTCGGGAAGCGGGCGAGTCCATTTCCCAGATCAGTGGCTCGGTCAGCAGCATCTCCCACATGAACATCCAGATTGCGACAGCCACCGAAGAGCAGGGGGCGGTGAGTGAGGAGCTCAACCGCAACGTGGTCAATATCAGCCACGCCTCCGAAGAGGTGGCCGCCGGTGCCACCCAGATGGCTCAAGCTTGCAATGAGTTGAACCATCTGGCCAGCCAGTTGCAGGATATGGTGCGCCGTTTCAGGGTGTAATCCCTTGTCGAGTCAAACAGCCCGATTGCCGCGAGGTGATCGGGCTGTGTTATTTCCGAGGGCCAGAGCGAGCCGATGACTTGTTCCGCCGGGTGATATTGTGCATGCTGATGGCCCATTTTCCAGGCAGGACTCTTGCTGTATGAATCTTCGCGATCTCGAATATCTGGTGGCGCTGGATGAGGAAAAACATTTTCGCAAAGCCGCTGAACGCTGCTTTGTCAGTCAACCCACCCTGAGCGGCCAGCTGCGCAAGCTGGAGGATGAACTCGGGGTCATTTTGATCGAACGTACCTCGCGCAAGGTGCTGTTTACCCCGGCTGGCGATGCCATGGCCCATCAGGCTCGTCGGGTGCTCAAGGAGGTGCGCGAGCTCAAGAGCATCGGTCAGCACTTCTCCGAGCCGATGTCCGGGGAGATCCATATCGGTTTTATTCCGACCGTGGGCCCCTACCTGTTGCCCCGCATTATCCAGACCCTGCGTGAGCATTTTCCCCAGCTGGAGTTCTATCTCTATGAGGAGCAGACCCAAACCCTGCTCAAACGGCTGGAAGAGGGGGAGCTGGATTGCGTCATTCTGGCCGAGATGCCGGGGATGGAGGGGTTTGGTTCAATCCAGCTCTACCACGAGCCGATGTGGTTGGCTGTGCCTTGCCATCACCCCGAAGCACAGGCCAGACAGGTGCCACTCGGCAATCTCAAGGGCAAGAAATTGCTGATGCTGGCCGATGGCCACTGTTTGCGGGAGCAGGCGATGGGATTCTGTTTCGCCGGCGGGATAGGTGAGGATCAACGCTTCAAGGGGACCAGTCTCGAGACCCTGCGCAACATGGTAGCTGCCGGTAGCGGCATGACTCTGGTACCAAAGCTGGCCGTACCTGCCGATCATGATGAGGGAGGAGTCAGTTATCGACCCGTGGTCGACCCGGTGCCAGGGCGGACTATCTCGCTGCTCTATCGCCACTACTCGGTGCGTCGCCCTTGTTTCAACGAGTTGGCGGCCACGATCGCTACATTGATGCGCAAGCAGTTGGCCCAATAAAAAACCGGCAGCCAAGGCTGCCGGTTCTGCTTCTGCCGCAAGAGCGACCTAGAAGATATCGTCGGTAGAGACAGGCCCTTCCATATCGGGGTTGTCGCCGCCGTAGACCTGATTGCCGTCCGAGCTGGGCGCAGCGTAACGGGTCGGCTCAGTACCTTCCTTGAAGTATTCGTCGGTGCCACCACTGGTCGCCAGCAGGCCTGTTTCGCTGTCAATCTTCACCGTCATGATCCCCTCGGGAACCGGCATCTTGTGCTCCGGTAGCTTTTTGAGAGCGACTTTCATGAAGTCGATCCAGATAGGCTGTGCGGCGCCACCACCAAATTCGGCACGACCAAGGCCACGTTGGTGGTTGTCAAAACCGATCCAGGAAGTAGCGACTATGTCCGGGGTGTAGCCGGAGAACCAGGCATCCCGCGATTCGTTGGTGGTACCGGTTTTACCGGAGATGTCGTGACGCTTCAGGTCGCGGGCTGCACGCCAGCCGGTACCACGCCAGCCGTTGCCACCCCAGATGGCTGTGCTCAGGGTGTCGGTGATCAGGAATGCGCTCTGGGCACTTATGGTATGCGGGGCTATGAGCGGTGCGAGAGGAGTCTGAGAGCCATCTTGTGCTGTACCATCAACAGTTGGCTGTGACTGTGTGCTCTGTTCGGACGCCGTCTGCTGTTCGCAATTGCTGCAGGCGATGGCGGGATTGGCCTGATAGAGGGTGTTCTCCAGGCTGTCGGTCACTTTGTCGATGAAATATGGTGTCACCAGGAAGCCACCGTTGGCCAGTACCGAGTAACCACGTACCACCTCGAGGGGGGTGAATTCGGCAGCGCCCAGTGCCAGCGACTCATGGGGAGAGATGAAGTCGCGAGGGAAGCCAAAGCGGGTCAGACCCTCTATATAGGTATCCAGACCGATGGCGCGCATCAGTCGAACCGACATCACGTTCTTGGACTTGGCCAGACCCAGACGCAGCGGGGTGGGACCATCATAAACGGCCGGGGAGTTCTTGGGCTGCCACATGGGCCCTTTTGACGGATCCCACTGGTTGATCGGCGCATCGTTGATGAGCGACGCCAAGGTATAGCCGTGCTCCAGCGCGGTCGCATAAAGGAAAGGCTTGATATTGGAACCAATCTGGCGACGAGCTTGATCGACCCGGTTGAATTTGGAGAGCTCAAAGCTGAACCCCCCGACCAGTGCTTCCAGTGCCCCATTTTTCGGGTTCATGGCAACCAGCGCGGCGTTGACGTCCGGGATTTGGGACAGCAGCAACTCTTCGCCCTCTTCCCGCACCCAGATCTGGGCGCCGACTTTCAGTACATCGCGCGCCGATTTCGGGGCATAGCTCTGACGGTCGTCGGTAATAAAGGAGCGGGCCCATTTAATGCCGTTCCAGCCGAGCTCTGCTTCCTTGCCATTTTTCAGTACCAGCGTTGCGCTCCGGTCACCGAGCTTGGTAACTACGGCCGCCATCAGCGGATCATAAGTGGGCTGCTTGCCAAGGTGGGCCACGATCTGCTCGTAATCCCAGGCTGACTCACCAGCCTTCCACAACTGAGCCGTCGGGCCACGATAGCCGTGACGCATATCGTAGGCAAAGACGCCATCCAGCAGCGCCTGTCTGGCCGCCCGCTGGCGTTCGGCAGAGACGGTAGTATAGACGTGCAGGCCCATGGTGTAGGCATCTTCACCGAACTGCTCGACCATCTTCTGGCGAACCATTTCCCCCAGATAGGGGGCGTGCAGGGTCACTTCGGCGCCGTGAAAACGGGCCTTGATCGGCATTTTGGAGGCTTCGTCAAATTGGGCCTGGGTGATCTTGCCGGTCTCCAGCATCCGGCCCAGCACAACGTTGCGGCGAGCAAAGGCGCGTTCGGGGGAGCGGATGGGGTTGAGCATGGAGGGGGCTTTGGGCAGACCGGCAATGATGGCGATCTCGTCCAGCCCCAGATCCTTGACCTCTTTACCAAAATAAACCTGAGCCGCAGCACCGATCCCGAAGGAGCGATAACCGAGAGGAATCTTGTTGAGGTACAGTTCGAGGATCTCGTCTTTTGAGAGATTCTGCTCGATCCGCCAGGCCAGGAAGACCTCCTTGATCTTGCGGATGATGGTTTTCTCATTGCTCAGGAAGAAGTTGCGGGCAACCTGCTGGGTAATGGTGCTGGCACCCTGACGGGCATGACCTGATACGGCCCAGACGGAGGCGGCGCGAATGATGCCGATGGGGTCAATGCCGGGGTGCTCGTAGAAGCGGGCATCTTCGGTTGCCAGTACGGCATCGATCATTGGTTGGGGGATTTCATCCAGGCGCAACGGAATGCGACGGATTTCGCCATATTGGGCGATCAACTCCCCATCTCGGCTGTAGACCCTCATCGGGGTTGCCAGTTTGACATCACGCAGTGCGGTGACATCGGGCAGTTGGGGTTTGATATAGAAGTAGATACCGATGAGGCTGGCAACACCCAGCACAGCACCCAGCATCATGACAATAAACAGGCGAACGAGCCATTTCAGCATGGAAGAACTACCAATCGTCTTAAATTTAGCCAACGGGCGCAGAGTATAGCCCTTTTGCCATCTGGAATTCGAGGTTTTCCTGTGGCAAGTCACCCATCGACAGGATGCGAGAGGTTAGCACTACAGTGAGCAATAACCAAGGTGCCTCCCTTTATCTCAAGAAAGCGAGGTGGGTCACTTTTCGGTATAAACTTTATGACATTGATAGTTAGAGCATTTAGGATGGGTCAAGCTCTCATATGATAGAGTGTCCTACACTCAATTCAGGTATAAAACCCAATAACGCATGGATGTGTATATGTTTGGGCTATTTAATAAGGGATCCCTCCTCCCCCTGGCGGGCATTGATTTCGGTAGCCAGACCATCAAGGCCGTTACGCTCAGTGGCCGTCCCGGCAAGCTGCATATTGAATCTGTAGCCGAGGTTGTCACCCCGAAAGGAACACTGGTTGACTACCAGCTGCAGGATATCGAGCGGGTCAGCCCATCTTTGAAAAACCTCAAGCGTCTTATCTCTGGCCATAGCGATTATGCAGCGACTGCAGTGACTGGTTCCAACGTGATCACCAAGGTAATTCAGATTGATGCCCGTCTCGGTGACAAGGAGTTGGAGAGCCAGGTGCAGCTGGAGGCCGAGCAGATCATTCCCTTCCCCCTTGATGAAGTCAGTCTCGATTTTGAGGTGCTGGGCACCAATGCCAGTGAAGATCGTCAGGATGTTCTGCTGAGTGCCGCTCGAACAGAGAGTGTCAATGGTCGTGTCAGTGCCCTCGCTGAGGCAGGCATTGCCGTCAAGGTAGTAGATGTGGGGGCACATGCACTTGGACGAGCCGTAGTGGCCTGTTTGCCCGAGTTGCAGGAGAGTGAGCGACCGATCGGAGTGATCGACATTGGTGCCAGTGCCATGACTTTCGCCGCCTTGGTTAAGGGGGAGGTGATCTACTCTCGATTGCAGAATTTCGGCGGTGATCAATATAGCCAGGCCATCTCATCCTTTTATGGCATGACCCTTGACGAGGCTGAACAAGCCAAGACCAAAGGTACTTTACCTGTTGACCATGAGCTGGACGTGCTGATGCCACATATCAACTCGCTGTTGCAACAGGTGCGGCGCAATATCCAGCTGTTTTGTAGCTCGTCAGGTTATCGCGATATAGCCAAACTGGTGCTGACGGGGGGAGGCAGCTTGCTGCCTGGCTTGTTGGTACAGGTAAAAGAGGAAGCCAACTGCGAGGTGTTTCATCCGGATTTGTTCACCCTGTTTGGAAGGCCGAAAGGGAGCGCAGACCTGGTACATGGAGCTAAATATATGACGGCATTCGGGTTGGCTCTGAGGAGTTTTACACCATGTCAAATATAAACCTTCTCCCTTGGCGCGAGGCCCGGGCTCAGCGTCAAAAGAAACAGTTCGGAGCCCTGCTTGGGCTTTTCGTGTTGGTCACTGTCGCACTGAGTCTCTTTGCCAACTGGCTGGTCGAGCGCCAGATTACCGCCCAGCAGCAGCGCAATCAGCGGTTGGTTCAGGAGATGACCATCCTCGATGCGCAATTAGGTGAGATTCGTTTGCTCAAGGAGCGTCGCAAAGAGCTGATCGATAGGATGCAGCTTATCGAACATCTGCAGATGCGGAGGAATGTGCCTGTTCGCCTCTTTAACCAGCTCCCCTCTCTGGTACCCAATGGGGTTTATCTTAATACCCTCTCATTGCAAAACGACATTATCGATGTCAATGGCAAGACAGAAGCTTATGGCCGAGTGGCCAGCATGATGCGTCGAATCGATGGCTCCGGTTGGTTGGGGCAGTCAAAAATCAGCACAATTTTTGCATCGGAGGTCGCACCGGTATCGTTGAGCCAATTCTCGATGATGTTCCTGATTGCCAGTAACGCCGCGGCTGCCGGGGATATGGCCAAGGAGAGCAAATGAATCTTCAGCAACTCAACGAGCTTGATCTGAATGACATCGCGAGCTGGCCAAAATGGGCTAAAGCGGTCTTTATCCTGCTGTGCTGTGTATTGACTGGTGGTGCTATTTATTACTATGTGATAGCTAATTCATTGGGCAATCTGACTAACGAGAGTGCCAGAGAGACAGAGCTGAAAAGTCAGTTTGAAAGCAAGGCGATGCTGGCAGCCAACCTGGGAGCCTACAAGGCACAAATGATCCAGCTCGAGCAGTTGGTCGATACTCAGCTTAAACAACTCCCAAATACCCATGAGGTTGCCGGCTTGCTTGACGATATCAGCTTTATTGCCACCGATAATGGCTTGAAACTGAATCGCATCAACTGGGAACCAGAAGTCAAGCACGAATTTTCTACCGAACTGCCTATGAGGATCGAGGTAGTGGGTGATTATCATCAGATAGGCAAATTTACAGCAGATATGGCGGCCTTGCCTCGTATCGTTATTCTCGACTCCTTTACCTTGAGTCAGAGCAAGGATCCAGGAGACCTGATTTCTATGTCGATGCTTGCCAAAACATATAAGTACAATGGTAAAACAGTGGAGCAGAAACAATGAGACGCATCTGCTGCTTGTTACCTGCTCTCTTGCTGACGGCCTGTGGTGGTCAGGAGGAGATGGATTCCTATATTGCCCAAATCAAGGCAAGACCTCCTGTGCCGATTGAACCGTTACCCCAGTTGAAGCCGTTTTCCCCCATGCACTATCAACAACGTGACCTGCGTAGCCCTTTCATGATGCCTCAACCAGAAGCAAGTGTCGGACGAGCGAATGCCTCCCAAGTGAAACCTGATTGCGCGCAGGTTATGATGGACAGAGAAAAAGAGGTGCTGGAAAACTACTCCCTCGCCAGCTTGTCAATGCATGGCTCTTTGGGCAAGGCCGGGCAGTTGTGGGCCCTGATCAGCACACCCGATGGAAAATCCATACGGGTCGGGCTCAACCAGTATATGGGGCTCGATCAGGGGCGAGTCATCAAGATTACTCCTACGGCTGTGGATTTGCTGGAAACCATTCCGGATGGAAAGGGGTGCTGGGTAACAAGAGAAACCCAGTTGGCGATGGCCAATATGCAAGAAAAACAATAATCAGGGACGAACAGCAATGAGAACAACCATAGACAGTCTAACAAAAGTGGCTTTGCTGTTTTGCGCCAGTGCCTTCAGCCAGGCTTGGGCAGTGGCAACCTTGCAAGAGATAAAAGTTAATCCATTGTTGGCAGATCAGTTGCAATTGGAGCTCAGCTTCAGCGAGCCTGTGAGTGGCTTTACCGATCGCCTCTCTTATCAACCTAATCAGCTTCTGCTGCATGTGCCTGGAGCCGTGGGGGCGCTCAAGGTAAATCCGCTGCCTATTCAGCGTCAGGGGGTAGACAATATTAAGGTGGAAGGGAAGGGGGCTGGCCTTGACATCAAAATTGCGCTCGATCAGCTGGCTCCCTATCAGGTTCAGCAGCAGGGTAACAAGTTGCTGGTTTCCCTGGGGGATGGGACCTCATCTGCCCTGAATAATGGTGATAGTGCTCTGATTGCTCCTGCTGTAACAGCGTCCTCTGCAATGCTGGCCACACCAGCACCCTCGGCACTACTCAATTCTCAGGTAGTTGCCAAGTCACTACCTGTTACACCTGTCAGCTCCCCTGTTGCTACTCCTACCGCCAGTAAACCATTGCTCAGCAACTATCAGAACGGTGGGAGTGGAGCCTATTTCAACTCGGTGACTGGGGTGGATTTTCGTCGTGGCAAGGATGGCCAGGGGGAGTTTCTGGTCACGCTGGATAACAGCTCGGCTGCCGTCGATGTGAGCAGCCGCGGCCAGACCGTACTAGCCAAGTTTCATGGCACTAGGGTGCCCGATGGTTTGCTTAATCTGATCAACGTGCAGGATTTTGCAACGCCGGTCTCTCAGGTTGAGGTGTCTCGACAAGGCAGTGACACTCTATTTGAACTGTCGGTTAATGGTCAATTTGATTACCGTTACGATCAGGCCGATAAACTTTTCATTATCGAGGTGAAAAAACGTCAGGCGGCATCGGCGTCCTCAAGGCAGTACCAAGGAAAGCCTATCTCATTGAACTTCCAGGATATTCCAGTCCGTACTGTGCTGCAGCTTATCGCAGATTTCAACAACCTCAATCTGGTGACCACCGACTCTGTAGCCGGCAATCTGACATTACGACTGGATGGTGTGCCCTGGGAGCAGGCGCTTGACATCATTTTGAAAGTACGTGGTCTGGATAAGCGGCTTGATAACAACATCCTGCTGGTTGCTCCGGCTGAAGAGATTGCGGCACGGGAGAAACAGCAGTTAGAGAGCCGTAATCAGGTGGCCGATTTGGCCCAGTTATATACCGAATACTTGCAGATTAACTATGCAAAAGCATCCGAAGTAGCTGCTCTGCTCTCATCCGAGAGTACCAAGTTGCTGTCGCCACGTGGCGCGGTGAGTGTGGATGAGCGCACCAACGTGTTGGTGGTCAAAGATACGGCTGAAGTGATCAGCAGCATCAAGCGGATGCTCGATATTCTGGATATTCCGGTCAAGCAGGTCGTCATTGAAGCACGCATGGTGACCATCGACGACGGTTTTGATGAGGCGCTTGGCGTGCGTTGGGGGGTGACCAAGAATGATGGACATGGTAATAGCACGTCCGGCTCTATTGAGGGGAATGATGGCTCAGGTAATAACAACGGCGGTTCGGCTATCAATCCCCGGCCATCAGCTGACGATCGGTTGAACGTCAACCTGCCGGTGACCAATGCTGCCGGTACTTTGGCATTCCAGGTTGCCCGTCTGGCTGATGGCACCTTGCTGGATCTCGAGTTGTCGGCGCTGGAAAAAGAGAGCAAGGCCGAGATTATCGCCAGTCCGAGGGTGACCACGGCTAATCAGAAACCGGCATTGATTGAACAGGGTACCGAGATCCCCTATGTGGAGTCCTCTTCCAGTGGTGCAACCTCGGTCACCTTCAAGAAGGCAGTGCTGAGCCTGAAGGTTACACCGCAGATCACCCCTGACAATCGTGTGATTCTCGACCTGACCGTCACCCAGGATACCAAGGGCGAAACCGTACCGACCGGTACCGGTGATGCGGTTTCCATCAATGCTCAGTCCATCACGACACAGGTGCTGGTGAACAATGGTGAGACTCTGGTACTCGGCGGCATCTATCAGCAGACTATCAAAAGTGATGTGACCAAGGTGCCTTTGCTGGGCGATATACCCGGATTGGGGGCCCTGTTTCGCAAGACCACCAGCGAGAACAAAAAGCGGGAATTGCTGATTTTCGTGACCCCCAAGATAGTCACCGACGCCTTCTGAAGGCTTTACATGTGAAGGTAAAACACATATAACCTTACGCCCCAATGAGGTTGGGGCGTAAGGGCTGCGGTTGCCAGTCCCGATATCTATTGAGATAATCCCCCTCCTGATCCATCGCAAGATAAGGTTCATAGGTACCCCGATCCAGTATTCATCGGGGTCGTACAGTTTGTAATTACTAACGAAAAAACATGGCTGAGAAACGCAATATTTTCCTGATAGGTCCCATGGGTGCGGGCAAGAGCACCATAGGTAGACATCTGGCAGAACAACTGCATATGGAGTTTTTCGACTCAGATCATGAGATTGAGCGCCGCAGTGGTGCCGATATCGGCTGGGTGTTTGATGTTGAAGGCGAAGAGGGTTTCCGTATTCGCGAAGAGAAGGTGATCAGCGAATTGTCTGAGCAGCAGGGTATCGTGCTGGCAACCGGTGGTGGTGCCATCAAGAGCCGGGAAACCCGCAACAAGTTGTCTGCTCGTGGCATCGTGGTCTACCTCGAAACCACCATTGAAAAGCAGTTGGCGCGCACACAGCGAGACAAACGCCGTCCTCTGCTACAGACCGAAGAGCCGCCGCGTGAGGTGCTTGAGCGTTTGGCACAAGAGCGCAACGCCCTTTATGAAGAAGTGGCTGACTTTGTTATCCAGACAGATGATCAAAGCGCAAAGATCGTTGCCAATCAGATTGTGAAGCTGATCGGTATGTAATCAAGAGGACGTCCATGGAACGGTTGAAGGTTGAACTGGGTGAGCGCAGCTATGCTATCGAGATAGCTGCCGGGTTGTTGCAGCGCCCCGAGGCGCTGGGATCGACCATCAAAGGCAGGCGGGTGATGATAGTGACCAACACGGTCGTTGCCCCGCTCTATCTTGAACGGGTAATGGCACTGCTGTCCGGTTTTCAGGTTGAATCCCTGATCCTGCCTGACGGTGAGGCATACAAGAACCTGGCGACCATTGAGCGGATCATGTCTGCTCTGCTTGAAACCAACCATGGGCGTGATACCACCCTCATCGCTCTGGGGGGCGGTGTGATCGGGGATGTGGTGGGCTTTGCGGCAGCAAGCTATCAACGTGGCATTCCTTTTATCCAGATCCCGACCACCCTGCTCTCCCAGGTTGACTCCTCTGTCGGCGGTAAAACCGCTGTCAACCACCCCCTCGGCAAGAACATGATTGGGGCTTTTTATCAGCCCAAACAAGTTGTTATCGATACCGAATGTCTGAGTACCTTGCCAGCCCGCGAATTTGCCGCGGGGATGGCCGAGGTGATCAAGTACGGCATCATTTGGGATGCTGATTTCTTCAGCTGGCTGGAGCAGAACATGGTGCGTCTGCAACAGCTGGAATCTGCCGCGCTGGTCTACGCCATCAAACGTTGCTGCGAGATCAAAGCCGATGTGGTCGGTCAGGATGAGACCGAGCACGGCATCCGTGCGCTGCTCAATCTGGGTCACACCTTTGGTCATGCTATCGAGGCCGAGCAGGGGTATGGCAACTGGCTGCACGGTGAAGCAGTATCCGCCGGCACCATGCTGGCAGCCTGGACTGCGCAGGCCCGTGGCGATATGAGCGAAGAGGACGTCGCGCGAGTGCGCGCCCTGCTGCTGGCCGCCAATCTGCCCATTCATGCGCCTGCCGAGATGGATTTCGCCGCCTTTATTCGCCATATGCGCCGTGACAAGAAGGTGCTGGAAGGCAAGCTGCGTCTGGTGTTGCCGGTTGGCATCGGCCATGCGCAGGTGGTGGGGGATGTGTCCGATGCCGAGTTGCTGGCGGTGATCGAGTCTGGTCGTGACGAATAAACTGCTAAAACTTCCTTCCCAGCGGCAGCTGGTTGACCGGCTGCTGCATCTGATTGAATTCAATCACCCTTTCATTTTTCTATCCGGTAAACCCGGTTGTGGTCGCGGTACGCTGTGCGAATCCCTGCTCGGCGTGTTACCGGAAAAAGTGCGGGTGGTAAGCCTGATCGGTACGCCTGCCATGAAGATGGTGGATGTGCGCCAGCTGTTGCTACCACAGGTGGTGGCGCGCCCGCTCTTCAATCCACAGGATGCGCTGGCGGAGAGCTTCTTTCGCATGCTGGAGGGGAGCAAGCCAGCCACCCTGTTGCTGCTGATAGAGCGGGCCGACCAGTTGCCGGCCGAATTGCTGGGAGAGTTGTGGGCGATCATCCGTCATAACGATACTCTGGCGGCGCCCCATCAGCTGGCCATTATCGTCTCGGGCAGTGACGTCTGGTGTCGTACCCAACGGCCGCAGCTCAAAGGGCGTGCCATGCCAGCCCTTGAGCTGGAAGTGCCGCCCCTGAGCCCGCCCGAGCAGCGCATCTTCTTGTATGAGAAAGCCAAAGAGCTCAAGATCCCGGCGACCCTCTTGCCCAAGCCGCAAGTGGAGGAGATCCTGAAAACGGCGAATGGACATCCGTCCACCATCATGCAGTTACTGGAGGATATCATGACCGACAGAAGGCCCAAGAAGCGTCAGGCGGAGTTGCCTGTCAAGAAGATTGCCACCGCTATCGCGCTGGTCGCTGGCGGCCTGCTGGCTTTGAGCTACCTGCTACCTGCGCTGTTTGACAATGAAAGCAAACCGGCGCTGCAGGATCCGGCGCAGAACACGGCATTGCCGATCCCGGTAGCGGGAGGCGATCCCCTCACCGCAGGCGGTTCGAATACCGATACCGCTGCACAAGGCGCGCAAAACCGCGATGCAGCCAGTAATCCCAATGGGGTTGTGAAGGATTGGCAGCCTGAGGCGAAAGTGCTGCCCAAATCGGTGGAGAGCGAAACCGTTACCACCGAATCAACCAATTACGAAGGGCGTCGGGTGGTGATCTCCGACGAGGTCGTGCAAAAGCTGATGACCGAACCCAAGGTGAGCGGCGCTCTGCCTACTGACGTGGTGGACGAGCTGACCGGCAAGAACCCGAGTGGCACAGCCCCCAGTGGTGCAATCGCAACCACGGCGCCAGCCAGTACCGCCAAAGCACAGAATCCGGCGACAACCGCAACGCCTGCTGCTACCTCCAAAACCGCCAGCAATGAGCCGGTTGCCGCGCCAGCACCCAAAGTGGCCCTGACACCGGTCGCCACCTTGAACAAGAAGCCGCGCAACCACTACAGCGTTCAGCTGATGGGGGCGAGCAACACCAAGGCGGTGGATCAATTTGTCGCCGAGCATGGTCTGGCGGGTAAGGTATGGGTCTATCAAACCAAATTCCGTGGCAGCCCCTGGTACGTGGTGCTGCAAGGGGATTATGCCGGTCTGACCCAGGCCAAGAGTGCCATTCGCAAGCTTCCGCCAGCCTTGCTGAAAGGCCAGCCCTGGCCCAAGTCGTTTGCACAGGTACAAAAAGAGCTGAAGCAATAGCCTTGATACCGGATAAGGGGGTAGAATCGTCCCCCTTTTTGGGTCTTGCCTTCTTACACACCGGATTTCCATGAAAAAAACACGCGCTTTTTTAAAATGGGCCGGGGGAAAATACTCCCTGGTTGAAGAGATTGCCGAGCGCCTGCCGGCCGGGCGTGTGTTGCTGGAGCCCTTCGTCGGGGCCGGGTCAGTGTTTCTCAACACCGACTACGACGCGTATGTGCTCAACGACATCAATCCGGATCTGATCTGCCTGTACAACCACCTCAAGCTGACGCCGGACAGTTTCATTGCCGAGGCGCGCAAGCTGTTTGTGGCAGAGCACAACCACAAGGCGGCCTATTACCGGCTGCGTACCCAGTTCAATCAGACCGAGACCACCTTCGAGCGGGCACTCTTGTTCCTGTTTCTCAACCGTCACGGTTTCAATGGATTGTGCCGCTACAACAAGAAGGGCGGCTTCAACGTGCCGTTCGGTTCCTACAAGAAACCCTATTTCCCGGAAAAAGAGCTGTGGGCCTTTGCCGAAAAGGCGCAGAAGGCGACCTTTATCTGCGAGAGCTACGCCGATGCCATCAAGCGAGCCGAAGAGGATTGGGTTATCTATTGTGATCCACCCTATGCGCCGCTCTCCACTACGGCGAGCTTCACCACCTATGCCTCCGGCGGGTTTACCCTGGATGATCAGGCGATCCTGGCGCGACTGGCCCGCCACACAGCCGCTCACAAAGGGGTGCCGGTGCTGATCAGCAACCACGATATCGAGCTGACTCGTGAGCTTTATCGCGGTGCCCGCCTCGACGAAATCCTGGTCAAGCGCACCATCAGTCGCAACGGCGGCACCCGCAACAAGGTGGCCGAATTGTTGGCGCTCTATCCGCCCGGAATCGAACCGGAGCAGGGCTACTATCCCAGCGACAGTGAACTGCTGCCACTGACGTAACAGACCATGCGGCGCCCCAGGGGCGCCGTTTTTTATGGGCGAGTCCGCGCCCGTGCCGATGTCCTATAACCCGGGTTGCTGGGGGAGGGTAGGTGATTGCCCCATTTACCCCGCATTCGAGTCGTTTTCGCCCGCCTTTTACGTTAAAATTGCGCCGCTTTTTCTCCCTGGCTGCCAATGGATGATGCTGATGAAAGACTTTCTGATTGCCCCCTCGATCCTCTCTGCCGATTTTGCCCGTCTGGGTGACGATGTAGCCAAGGTACTGGCTGCCGGTGCCGACGTGGTTCACTTCGACGTGATGGACAACCACTATGTCCCCAACCTGACCATTGGCCCCATGGTCTGTCAGGCGCTGCGTGACTACGGTATCGAGGCCCCCATCGACGTGCACCTGATGGTCAAGCCGGTGGATCGCATCATTCCTGATTTTGCCAAGGCCGGTGCTTCCCTCATTACCTTCCATCCGGAAGCGTCCGATCACGTTGATCGCTCTTTGGGCCTCATCAAGGAGATGGGCTGCCAGGCGGGTCTGGTGCTCAATCCTGCTACCTCGCTCTCCTGCCTCGAGTATGTGATGGACAAGCTGGACGTGATCCTGCTGATGTCGGTCAACCCGGGCTTCGGTGGCCAGAGCTTCATCCCCGGCACCCTCGACAAGCTGCGTCAGGTGCGTCGTCTGATCGACGAGAGCGGCCGCGATATCCGTCTCGAGATCGATGGCGGGGTGAAGGTCGACAACATTCGCGAGATCGCCGAAGCGGGCGCCGACATGTTTGTCGCCGGCTCGGCCATTTTCAGCCAGCCTGACTACAAGGCGGTGATCGACAAGATGCGTGCGGAGCTGGCTCATGTCACACGCTGAGCGCGCATTTGATTTGGTGCTGTTCGATCTGGACGGCACCCTGATCGACAGCGCCGCCCAGTTGGCGCTGGCGGTCAATCTGACTCTGGCTGATCTGGGTTTGGAACAAGCTGATGAAGCGGTGATCCGTACCTGGGTTGGCAACGGCGCCGACAAGCTGATCCAGCGGGCGATCGCCTATCGCGAGGCCGACCCCGAGCTGTTTGCCAAGGCCCGTCCGATCTTTTTCCAGCACTACAACGCCTGCCTGCTGCAAGGGCTGGCGATGTATGAAGGGGTGGTGCAGAGTCTGCGTCGCCTGCAAAGCCTGGGCTACAAGCAGGCAATCGTCACCAACAAGCCGAGCGATTTCGTGGCACCCATCCTCGATGCCCTTGGCATCAGCGATTGTTTCGAACTTTGGCTTGGCGGCAACTGCGTGCCAGTCAAGAAGCCGAGCCCGGAGCCATTGCTGCACGCTTGCCAGGAGTTGGGGGTGAGCCCGGCTCGCACTCTAATGGTGGGCGACTCCGAAAATGATGTGCTGGCGGCCAAGGCGGCCGGCATGAAGGTTGTGGGCCTGACCTACGGTTACAACTATGGTCGCCCCATTGCCGACTCCCGGCCTGACTGGGTGTTCGAACACTTTTCCCAGCTCGATGCGCTGCTGAGCTAAGCGCGTCGCCGGACTGGCTGAATTACAAGGATTACTACTCTTATGACCAAACCAATCGTATTGAGCGGGGCGCAGCCCTCCGGTCAGCTGACCATCGGCAACTACATGGGCGCGTTGCGTCAGTGGGTCAATATGCAGGATGAGTACGACTGCCTCTACTGCATCGTCGACCTGCATGCCATTACCACCCGCCAAGATCCGGTTGCCCTGCGCAAGGCCTGCCTCGATGCTGCTGCCCTCTATCTGGCGGTCGGTATCGATCCCAAGAAGAGCACCGTTTTCATCCAGTCTCACGTGCCGCAGCATGCCGAGTTGGGCTGGATCCTCAACTGCTACACCCAGATGGGTGAGCTGTCGCGCATGACCCAGTTCAAGGACAAGTCCGCCCGTTTCGAGAACAACGTCAACGTCGGCCTGTTCGGTTATCCGGTGCTGATGGCCGCCGATATCCTGCTCTATCAGGCCAATCAGGTGCCGGTCGGCAACGACCAGAAGCAGCATCTCGAGCTGACCCGCGATATCTGCACCCGCTTCAACAACCTCTATGGTGACGTGTTCACCATGCCGGAGCCCTTCATTCCGACCGAAGGGGCGCGGGTGATGAGCCTGCAGGATCCGACCAAGAAGATGTCCAAGTCGGATGACAACGAGGCCAACTTCATCGGCTTGCTGGAAGATCCCAAGCAGATCGTCAAGAAGATCAAGCGTGCGGTAACCGACTCCGACGAGCCTGCGGTGGTGCGTTTCGATCCGGAAAACAAACCGGGCGTCTCCAACCTGCTGACCCTGATGTCCGGGGTGACGGGTCGCTCCATCCCGGAGCTGGAGCAGCACTTCGAAGGCAAGATGTATGGTCACCTCAAGACCGAGACCGCCGAAGCCGTGGTTGCGCTGCTGGAACCGATCCAGGCTCGTTTCCACGAGTTGCGTCAGGATGAGGCCCATCTGATCGCGATTCTTGCCGAAGGGGCACAAAAGGCGCGTGAAAGAGCTGAAAAAACCCTGACCAGCGTATATGATGTAGTCGGCTTCGTTCCTCGAGCCTGACATACTGGGAAGGTGTAGTAGAAGAGAGCTGGGTATTTGCCTGGCTTTCTTTATTTTCCCACGTTGTATTTTGTTTAATTCTTTATTTCAACCCGGGTTATATCCCCAAGAGTACGCATGTCTGTTCAACCAAATATTTCGATTGAAGAGCTGAGTGACAAAGGTCACTGGCTACGTAAATTTCGCAAGGCGAAAAACCTCAATACCCTGCAGTTGATGGTCTCCAATGCCATCGACAAGCACCATAAAACCCCTGCCGTTGCTGCCGCCATCTATCTGGCCGAGTGTCAGCGTGAACGGGAAATGGAACAGGGTCGTTATCTCGATCGTTAATTCTCCGCTGTTGGTTATCTAATGCTGTTGTTGATCGATAACTACGACTCTTTTACCTGGAACCTGGTGCAATATTTCGGCGCCCTGGGACAAGAGGTTGTGGTCAAGCGCAATGATGAACTGACGCTCGATGCCATAGCGCAGCTCTCCCCCCGTTTTCTGGTGATCTCTCCCGGTCCCTGTACGCCCAATGAGGCGGGGATCTCTCTCGATGCCATCAGCCACTTCGCTGGCAAGCTGCCCATTCTCGGCGTCTGTCTCGGTCATCAGTCGCTGGCGCAGGCCTTCGGCGCCCGCGTAGTGCGTGCCCGTCAGGTAATGCACGGCAAAACCTCGCTCATCCGCCATCGCAATGAGGGGGTGTTCAAGGGGCTCAACAACCCGCTGCGGGTGACTCGTTACCACTCGCTGGTGGTGGAGCGCGACACGCTGCCCGATTGCTTCGACATCACCGCCTGGAGCGAGCATGCCGATGGCTCGTTTGACGAGATCATGGGGCTGCGCCACAAGACGCTCCCTGTCGAGGGTGTTCAGTTCCATCCGGAGAGTATTTTGAGCGAGCAGGGCCATCAGTTGCTGGCCAACTTTCTGGCGCGTTCATAAAAAGTTGTGATCGCCTTCTCAAGTTCGAGAGAAGGCAAAAAAAATTTCCCTGACACTTTATTCACCCCCTCTCCTGCCCAAATTATCTCTTGCCAAGCCCCCCTGAGTCGTTATGCAATGCGGTTGCCTAAAATCTCAAGAGCAATCGAACATTGTTCCTTATAGGCCGTCTTGTTACAGACTTTTTACTTTATTTCTGTGATAATCCCGTCACGTTTACACGGATTTAACTTTTGGGCGGTGGATTATTCTGTCGCCGAATCGAAGGAGAGCTATATGTCAGAGTTGTTGGCAGTGACACGTGAAGTGTTTGATGAAGTGATGGTTCCCAACTATGCGCCCGCCAAGATCATCCCGGTGCGTGGTGAAGGGTCACGTGTCTGGGATCAGGAAGGGCGCGAGTATGTCGACTTCGCCGGTGGCATCGCCGTCAACGGTTTGGGTCACTGTCATCCCAAGCTGGTCGAGGCCCTGAAAACCCAGGGCGAGAAGCTGTGGCACCTCTCCAACGTCATGACCAACGAGCCGGCCCTGCGTCTGGCCAAGAAGCTGGTTGCCGCCACCTTCGCCGACAAGGTCTACTTCTGCAACTCAGGCGCCGAAGCGAATGAAGCTGCCCTCAAGCTGGCTCGCCGCTACGCCATCGAGAAGTTTGGCGAGCAGAAGACCCAGATCATCGCCTTCAATCAGGGTTTCCACGGCCGAACCTTCTTTACCGTCAGCGTCGGTGGCCAGGCTGCCTACTCCGATGGCTTCGGTCCCAAGCCCGGTGACATTACCCATGTTCCCTACAACGATCTGGCCTCGCTGGCTGACGTGATCTCCGACAACACCTGTGCCGTGGTGATGGAGCCGCTGCAGGGGGAGGGTGGCATCATTCGTCCAACCGACGAGTTTGCCAAAGGGGTGCGCGAGCTGTGCGACAAGCACAATGCCCTGCTCATCTATGACGAAGTGCAGTCCGGTGTCGGTCGTACCGGCGAGCTCTACGCCTACATGGGGCTTGGCGTCACGCCGGACATCCTCACCAGCGCCAAGGCACTGGGTGGCGGTTTCCCCATCGGCGCCATGCTGACTACCAGCGAAATCGCCTCTTACCTGAAAGTGGGCACTCACGGCTCTACTTACGGTGGCAACCCGCTGGCCTGTGCGGTGGCGGAAGCAGTGATCGATGTGATCAACACCCCGGAGGTGTTGGCGGGTATCAAGCAACGCGAGCAGCTGTTCCGTGATGGGCTTGAAGCCATCAATGCCAAGTACCACTGCTTTAGCGAAATCCGCGGCAAGGGGCTGCTGCTGGGCGCCGCTCTGAGCGAAGAGTACAAGGGGCGCTCGCGCGACTTCCTGTTGGCCTCCATCGATCAGGGGCTGATGGCGCTGGTTGCCGGCACCAACGTGGTTCGTTTTGCTCCTTCGCTGGTGATCCCGGAAGCGGACATCAAGGAGGGGTTGGCCCGCTTCGAGAAAGCGGTCGCCCAGGTGGTTAACGCCTGATCCAAATTGAGGTGGGGAGCCCTCCCGGCAGGAGCCGGGACCCCACCTGACGTCAATGAAAGGGAGTTGTCATTTATGTTGGTTATCCGTCCCATCGAGCAAAAAGATTTTGCCGGGCTCAAGACCTGCGCCATCGAGTCCGGCACCGGCATGACCTCGTTGCCCGTCAACGATGAGCTGCTGCAGCGCAAGATCGACGCTTCTACCCAAACTTTTTCCGACAAGCCGGCCGGCAAAGGGGACTGCCTCTACTTCTTCGTGGCCGAGGATCTCGAGACCGGCGAGATGGTAGGGACCTGCGCCATCGATGCGGCTGTTGGTCTCTCCCAGCCGTTTTACAACTACCACATCGGCAAGGTGGTGCACTCTTCGCCCAAACTCGGTATCTACAATGTGGTCGAGACGCTGACTCTCTCCAATGACTACACCGGCAATACCGAGCTTTGCACCCTGTTCCTGCGCGAATGTGCTCGCGAGGGGCTCAATGGTCGCCTGCTCTCCAAGCACCGCTTCCTGTTTATGGCCGAGCACCCCGAGCTGTTTGACGAAACCGTCTTTGCCGAGATGCGCGGCGTCTCCGATGGCAATGGCCACAGCCCCTTCTACGAGTGGCTGCAGACCCACTTCTTCTCGATGGACTTTCCCACCGTCGACTATCTCACCGGCATCGGCAAGAAGCGCTTCATCGCCGAGCTGATGCCCAAGTACCCCATCTACGTCAACTTGCTGAGCAAGGAGGCGCGAGCCGTCATCGGCCAGACCCACGAGAAGACCCGTCCGGCCATCAAGATGCTGCAGGACGAGGGATTCGTGAATCGCGGCTATGTCGATATCTTCGATGCGGGACCGGCGGTCGAGTGCGAATTGAAGAACATCCGCAGCGTGCGTCGCAGCCAGAAATTGCGGGTGCTGATCGGCGAGCCCATCGGCGGCCGCACCCATCTGCTTTGCAACAGCCGCTTTGAACAGTACCGCGCCTGCTACGGCAATATCCGGGTCGATCTCGACAAGCATGAGGCCATCATTCCGCCCAAGATGGCGGCGGCACTCAAGGTGCAGGATGGCGACATGGTGCGGGTAGTCGACCTCGACTGAGGCAGACAGGACCAGCAAACCGATTATTAGGCAGGCAGCCGAGGCTGTCTGCCAGCGACAGGGAGTGAATGGATGAGCCAGTTAGTGCAATTTATCGACGGTCAGTGGCTTGCCGGTGAAGGCAAGCCGTTCGAGTCACGGGATCCGGCCAAAAACGAGGTGATCTGGCAGGGCGCTGCCGCCAGTGCGGCTCAGGTCGATGCGGCCGTCAAGGCTGCCCGCGCCGCCTTCTACCACTGGTCTGATATGGAGCTTGAGGATCGCCTGACCATAGTGCGTCGCTATGCCGACCTGCTGGGTGAGCACAAGGAGGCGTTGGCGCTGACTATCGCCCGCGAAACCGGCAAACCGTTGTGGGAGACCCGCACCGAAGTGGCCGCCATGCAGGGCAAGATCGCCATCTCCATCCGCGCCCATGACGAGCGTACCGGTACGGTGGAAAACCCCATGCCGGGCGCCAAGGCGTATGTCCGTCACAAGCCCCACGGTGTGGTGGCGGTGTTCGGCCCCTACAACTTCCCGGGCCATCTGCCCAACGGCCACATAGTGCCAGCGCTGATCGCGGGCAATGCCGTGGTGTTCAAACCCTCCGAGCTGACCCCCATGGTGGCGGAAGCCATGCTCAAGGTGTGGCAGGAGGCCGGGCTGCCCAAAGGGGTCATCAATTTGGTGCAGGGGGAGGTCGAGACCGGCAAGGCGCTGGCGGGCAATCCCGATATCGACGGCCTCTTCTTTACCGGCTCCTCCCGCACCGGCCATTTCCTCCATCAACAGTTTGCCGGCCAGCCGGGCAAAATTCTGGCGCTGGAGATGGGCGGTAACAACCCGCTGATCGTGAAAGATGTGAGCGACATCGACGGCGCCGTCCATGCCATCGTCCAGTCGGCATTTATCACCTCGGGTCAACGTTGCACCTGTTCCCGCCGTCTGTTTGTCGAGCGCGGTGAGCGGGGCGATGCCCTGGTCAATCGACTGATCGAGGTGGTCAGCCAGATCAAGGTCGGCCTCTACGACGCTGCCGAGCAGCCGTTCATGGGCTCGATGATTAGCGAGAAGGCAGCACAGGGCATGGTCGAGGCGCAAGCCAACCTGCAGCGCCTCGGTGGCGAGAGCCTGCTTACCCTCAAGCACCTGGAAGCGGGCACAGGCTTTGTCTCCCCGGGTATTATCGACGTGACCTCAGTCAACGAGCTGCCTGACGAAGAGTACTTCGGCCCGCTGCTGCAACTCATTCGTTATGATGATTTCGATGCCGCCATCGATCAGGGCAACGCCACCCGCTACGGTCTCTCGGCCGGTCTGCTGGGGGACAAGGAGGCGGACTGGCACCACTTCTTCAAGCGGATCCGCGCCGGTATCGTCAACTGGAACAAGCCCATCACCGGCGCCTCCAGTGCCGCGCCGTTTGGTGGCATCGGCGCCTCCGGCAACCACAGGGCAAGCGCCTACTACGCTGCTGACTACTGTGCGTATCCGGTTGCCTCTGTCGAAGACAGCAAAGCCGCGATGCCGGATCAACTGTCGCCCGGCCTGCGCTTCTGATAATGACACGGGGCATCCAGCGGTGCCCCCATCTGTACCCGCAATCAAAGGAAAGAGAGATGCAAAAGGATATCGACACCCTGTTCAGCCATCTGTGGGACAACTACATCAAGGTGACCCCGAGCGCCCTCAAGGTGCACACCCTGCTGGGTGGCGGCGAGCCCATCGTCAACGATCACGTGGCGTTTCGTACCTACAACCTGCCCAAGCTGGGGCTGGAGAAGCTGGCCGCCCACTTCCTGGCGCTCGGTTACGAGCAGAAGGGCGAGTACGTTTTCAAGGCCAAGAAGCTCTACGCCAAGCACTTCGAGCATCAGGATCCGGACGCTCCCAAGGTGTTTATCAGCGAGCTGAAGGTGGAAGAACTCTCCCCAGCGGCGCAGGCCATCATCCACAAGCTGGCCGATCAGGTGCCCGATCATCTGACCGATACACCGGCATTTCTCTACACCGGTGCCCCCTGGCAGGTCTCCTATGCCGATTATCAGACCCTGCTGGCGGAGAGCGAGTACGCGGCATGGATGGCAGCATGGGGCTATCGTGCCAACCACTTCACGGTCAATATCAACAAGTTGAAGGATTTTGACACCATCCATCAGGTCAATGCGGCACTGAAGGCGGCGGGTTTTGTGCTCAACAGCGTGGGTGGCGAGGTGAAAGGGGACCCGCAGGTGATGCTGGAGCAATCCTCCACCATGGCCGACAAAGCAGAGGTGCCGTTCAGCGATGGGGTGCGTACTATCCCGAGCTGCTTCTACGAGTTTGCTCTGCGCTATCCGCAGGCCGACGGCGTACTCTATCCGGGCTTTGTCGAAGCGTCCGCCGACAAAATTTTTGAGTCCACCAATGCCATGTAACAACGGGTGTTGGCCAAAGTGCCACTGTTCATGATGTGACATGACGACAGCCCCATATCGGGGCTGTCGTCATTTGCATATCTGGGGGATATCTAGGGTGCGGGGTAGAGAGCACCCAGCACAGCCGGACGGCTGGCGCCGGTGACGGCGGGCAGGTTGCCGGGTTTGTGCTTGATAAAGCGCTCCGCCAGCCAGGCAAAGGCTGCGCCTTCCATCCAGTCGGGCGCAATGCCAAGTTCGGCAGTGCTGGCGATGCGCCAGCCGTGCAGCAGGCTGGCCAATTCGCTCAGCAGCGGGGCGTTATGGGCGCCGCCGCCGCAGACAAACAGCTCGGGACGGGTTTGCGCCTCATTCGGGGCAGGCAGCTGGCGGGCGATGCTGTGGCAGGTGAGCGCCTGCAGAGTGCGCTGCACATCCGCCGCGGCATAGGGTTGGCCAGCCAGCTCGCTATCGAGCCACGCCAGGGTGAACATCTCCCGCCCGGTGCTCTTGGGGGCGGGGGCGGTGAAATAGGGGTGAGCCAGCAGCTTCTCCAGCAGGGCCGGGATTGGCTTGCCGCTGGCCGCCCACTGGCCGCCGGCATCGTAACCGGCCCCCTTGGGGTGATGGCGGCGATACCAGCCGTCGAGCAGGGTGTTGGCCGGGCCGGTATCGAAGCCATAGACCCCGTTGGCATGGCCCGGCAGCACCGAGATATTGGCGATGCCACCGAGGTTCAGCACCACCCGCAATGCACCGGGGCGGGCAAAGAAGGCCTGATGGAAGGCGGGCACCAGCGGGGCCCCCTGACCGCCGAGGGCCATGTCCATGGTGCGAAAGTCGGCGATGACATCGATGCCGGTCAGCGCCGCCAGCAGGGCCGCGTTGCCGATCTGCAGGGTGAAGCCAAGCTGGGGGCGGTGGCGGATGGTCTGGCCGTGGCTGCCGATGGCGCGAATATCGGCGGGCGTGAGGCCCGTCTTGGCCAGCAGGGCGTGGGTGGCGGCGGCAAATTCGCGCGCCACCAGATTGTCGGCCACCCCCATGCGATCGATCTCGTTGTCGCTAGGGGTACAGAGCTCATGCAGCTCGTGGGCGGTTGGCCAGGGGTGGCTGAGGGCCGCCTCGACCCGCAGTTGATCCCCGTCGATCACCACCAGCACGGCGTCAATACCGTCCATGCTGGTGCCTGACATCAATCCGATATAGCGTTCAGCCATTGGCTCTCCTCACTCGCTGGTCGGGATAGTCCGCTTCCCGACACCGATGCAGCATGGCGCCGAGCCATGCGCAGGCAAAATAAAAAGGGCTGGCGGGGCTGCTACCCCGCCAGCCCTGATGGCTTAGTTGCCGCGGCTATCCCGCTTGTTCTGGGCCAGCTGCAGCTCGGGGCTGTCGAGCTTGGCCAGTTGCGGCATCGCCAGCTTTTTGAAGTTGGCCAGCTCGCGTCCGCTCAGGGTCTCTGCCTGCGGCAGGGTGAGGGTGCGCGGGTTCTTGTGAATGCCGCCCACCACGAATTCGTAGTGCAGGTGCGGGCCGGTGACGCGGCCGGTGCCACCCAGAGTGCCGATGGTCTGCCCCTGCTTCACCCGCTGTCCCTTGTTGACGGTGCGTTTGGAGAGGTGCAGGTACTTGGTCACATAGTTGCCGGCATGCTTGATAAAGACGTAGTTGCCGTTGAACTGGTTGTAGCCCGCCGCCACCACGTTGCCGGAGCCCGCCGCCATGATGGGGGTGCCCACCGGCGCCACATAGTCGATGCCGTTGTGGGGGCGGATCTTGCCGGTCACCGGATGGAGGCGGCGCGGGTTGAAGTTGGAGCTGATGTATTTGAAGTTGACCGGCGCGCGCAGGAAGCTCTTGCGCATCGCTTTGCCTTCCGGGGTGTAGTAGTTGCCATCTTCATTGAGCACGGCGCGGTAGGCGGTGCCCTGGTTGACGAACTCCGCCGCCAGAATATCGCCGGAGGCGACCCGCTCGTCGTCGCGGAACTTGTCTTCATAGACCACCCGGAAGCTGTCTCCCGGTTGCAAGTCCTGGGCAAAGTCGATGTCCCAGCCGAAGATGGCGGCCAAGTCCATGATCTGATCTTCGGTCATCCCCGCATCCACCGCGGCGCCCCAGAAGCTGGAGCGGATCTCGCCCTTGCTCACCTGTTCGCGGGTGTCGAGGGCGATCTTGACGTTGCGGGCGACAAAGGTCTCCTCCTTGCGGCTCACCTTGAGCGCCTGCTCCAGACTGTGGGGGTAATAGAGGCTGTGCAGCTCGCCGTTCTCGGTGAGCTTGAAGGTGAGTTCCTGCCCCGGTTGCAGCATCCGCAGGGGATCGCTGCCCTCGAGCTGATCGATCAGGTGCAGATCCGTGGTGCTCAGGCCAATGCGCTGGAAGATCACCCCCATGTTGTCGCCACGGCGCACCTTCACCTGCTTGGTGATGTAGCGCGGCTTGGGCGGGGTAACGGGCTGGGCGGCCTCGGCCGGCAGCTCGTCGTTCAGCGCGTTATCGTTAGCCGGTTCCCGCAGGGCAATTTCGTTGCCGTTTTCATCGACCCGTGTTGCTACTGCCTGTTCGCTTGGCCAGGCAGCCAGCATCATGATCATGATGCTCAAGATCAGCACCATCTTGCGGTGCCAGTGGGGGAGTGCGTTGAAGGCGTGCCAAATAACCATGAGAAGCAGATGAAGTCGGGCAGAATGGACGGATTTTACAGCCTTTCCAATTGGCCCGCCATTCCAGTAATATGTTTGGCCCTGTGGAATCGTGATGGAGAGTCAAAAAATGTCCCAGCTCGAGGTGGCGCTAGCCGAGATCAAGCGCGGAGCGGAAGAAATTCTGGTTGAAGAAGAACTTGTCGCCAAGTTGAAGGAAGGGCGCCCGCTGCGCATCAAGTTGGGCATGGACCCAACCGCCCCCGACATTCACCTGGGTCATACCGTGATCCTCAACAAGCTGAAGACCTTCCAGGATCTGGGCCATGAAGTGATCCTGCTGATCGGTGACTTCACTGCCATGGTGGGTGACCCCTCCGGCAAGAATGCCACCCGTCCGCCGCTCTCCGAAGAGGCCATCAAGCACAACGCCCTCACCTATGCCGAGCAGGCGTTCAAGATCCTCGACCCCGCCAAGACCCGTATCGAGTACAACTCGACCTGGCTGAGCGAGCTGGGTGCGACCGGCATGATCAAGCTGGCGGCCAAGCAGACCGTGGCCCGCATGATGGAGCGCGACGATTTCAAAAAGCGCTACACCGGCGGCCAGTCCATCGCGATTCACGAATTCCTCTATCCGCTGCTGCAAGGCTATGACTCGGTCGCGCTGAAGGCGGACGTTGAGCTCGGCGGTACCGACCAGAAGTTCAACCTGCTGATGGGCCGCGAGCTGCAAAAAGATGCCGGCATGGCGACCCAGTGCGTGCTGATGATGCCGCTGCTGGTGGGTCTGGATGGCGTCAAGAAGATGTCCAAGTCCGCAGGCAACTACATCGGCGTCCACGACGCTCCGGGCGAGATGTTCGGCAAGATCATGTCCATCACCGACGATCTGATGTGGAACTACTACGAGCTGCTCTCCTTCCGTCCGCTGGCTGAAATTGAAGAGTTCAAGGCAGGTATCGCGGCCGGTACTCTCAATCCGCGCGACGTGAAGATCTGGCTGGCCAAAGAGATCATCGCCCGTTATCACGACGAAGCGGCGGCTGAAGCGGCCCACGAAGATTTCACCCAGCGTTTCTCCAAGAACGCCATTCCGGACGAGATGCCGGAAATCGAGCTGGCACTGGAAGGCGAAGGTCTGGCCATCGCCAACCTGCTGAAAGAGGCCGATCTGGTAGCCACCACCTCCGAAGCGCTGCGGATGATCAAGCAGGGCGCGGTCAAGGTTGATGGCGAGAAGCTGGAAGATGGCAAGGCACTCATCGGTGCCGGTACCGCCGTCTATCAGGTTGGCAAGCGCAAGTTTGCCCGCGTGACTGTCAAATAAGCAGTACCGTCAAATAAGCCGTCGCATCAGGCAAGCTGGCCATCAAACCGGTTCAAGCTTGTTCAACAGGGCCTCCTTCGGGAGGCCTTGTCGTATCTGGGCGGTACGGATCTGGGCGATAAAGTGCCGCAGCACGGCACTGCTTGGATGCGGCCGTGTCGCCAGACTGATACTGGTCATCATGCCGTTGCCGGCGATGGGGTGATAACTGACCCCGAGCGGGCGCAGCGCCGCCACCGAGCTGGGCACCAGAGTCACGCCAAAGCCCGCCTGCACCATGCCGACGGTAGAAATCACCTGCGGGCATTCGGGCCCCAGTATCGGCTCGAACCCCGCCTCCCGGCAGAGACACACTATTCCGTCATAGAGCCCGGGCCCGATAGCGTGGGGAAACAGAATAAAACTCTCATCCTTCAGGCAGGCCAGTGGCAAGGGGCCCGGCTTGGCCTTGGGGTGGCTGGTCGGCAGGGCTATCAGCAGCGGCTCCTGCTCGATAAGGTGATGGGCAAAGCCCTCGCTACCCCGACAGGGCAGCCGCAAGATGGCTGCGTCCAGCCGATCGTTGCGCAGCGCCTCCACCAGTGCCGGCATGGTGCCCTCCTGCGGGCTGAGGGCTACCTCGGGGTAGCGCTCCCGATAGTCGTGCAGCAGGGTCAGCACTGCGGGGTGGAGCACGGTGGAACCGGCAAAGCCGATCCGCAGTGCCCCCTGCTCGCCCCGGGCAATCCGCTTTACCTTCAGTTTTGCCGCATCGGCCAGCGCCAGGATCTGCGCCGCATCCCGATAGAGGCTCTCGCCCGCCTCGGTCAGTTCGACGCCGCGGGTGAGACGGCGCAGCAGCGGGGTGCCCAGGGTCTCTTCCAGCTTGCGGATCTGCTGGCTCAGGGGCGGCTGGGCCATGTTGAGTGATTCGGCTGCGCGGGTGAAATTCTGCTTTTCAACAACGGCCATGAAGTAGCGGAGCGTACGAAGTTCCATATCGATTGAGTCTCAAAGTCATGGGATCAGCGTATTGGTGTTGAAATGTGAACCAAGTCACCATTGGATCCGAACGCTAACAGGATTCACGGTGGAGGTGAAACCCGAATGGAACATATTGCAACATCTGACAGTGCCGGGTGCAGCTGTGCCCTCGAAGTGAGCCAGCAGTTTTCCCGCTGGCGCAGGCAGCATGACGGTGGCGAGATCTACCAGAGTTCCCTGATGAGCGCCCTGCTGGCGGGGGTCTACGAAGGGGAGACCACCATGAGCGAGCTGCTGCGCCACGGCGACTTTGGCCTCGGCACCTTCAATCACCTCGATGGTGAGCTGATCGCCTTCGAGCGGCAGATCCACCAGTTGCGCTCCGATGGCTCGGCCCGGCCCGCCCGCGCCGATCAGAAGACCCCCTTTGCGGTGATGACCCATTTTCGCCCCTGTCTGGAGCGTCGCTTCGATCATCCCCTGAGCCGTGACGAGATCCACCAGTGGGTGGATCGGCTGGTGGGCTCTGACAACGTCTTCGTCGCCCTGCGCCTCGACGGCCAGTTTGAAATAGCCAAGGTACGAACCGTGCCGCGTCAGGAGCCCCCCTATCGCCCCATGCTGGAAGCCATCGAACAGCAACCGCTGTTCCGTTTTGCCGCGGTGGCGGGAACCCTGGTGGGCTTTCGCTGCCCGCCGTTCGTGCAGGGGGTCAATGTGGCGGGCTTTCACGAGCACATGATCACCGCCGATCGCAAGGGGGGCGGCCATCTGCTCGACTACACCATGGCCCACGGTACCCTGCGACTTTCTGTGGTGCGTCACCTCAATCTGGCCCTGCCATCGGATCCCGCTTTCCGGCAGGCCGACCTCAACCCCGCCGATCTCGATCGCGCCATTCAGGCCGCCGAAGGCTGATAGACAAGGAGCAATATCATGGAAAACAGACAGTGGAAGTGCGGTGCCGAGCTGGTGGTGCGCCATCTGGAGGCGCAAGGGGTCAAGCAGGTGTTCGGCATCCCGGGGGCCAAGATTGACCGGGTGTTCGATGCGCTGGAGGACTCCCCCATCGAGACCATAGTGGTGCGCCACGAGGCGAACGCCGCCTTTATGGCGGCCGCCGTGGGGCGGCTCACCGGCAAGGCGGGGGTGGCGCTGGTCACCTCGGGCCCCGGTTGCTCCAACCTCATTACCGGGCTGGCGACCGCCACCTCGGAGGGGGACCCCATGGTGGCGCTGGGCGGTGCGGTGCGCCGTGCCGACGGCCTCAAACTCACCCACCAGAGCATGGATACGGTCAACCTCTGCCGTCCGGTCACCAAGTTCAGCGCTCAGGTCAACAGCGGGGCGGCAATTTCGGAAGTGATGGCCAACGCTTTTCGCGCCGCCGAGCTGGGACGGCCGGGGGCGGCGTTTGTCAGCCTGCCGATGGATATCATCAACAAGCCGGTACAGGGCAATGTGCTGGTACCCCGCGAGGTGCCGGAGCCGGGCTGCGCCGATGAGCAGAATATGGAGCAGGCATTGACCCTGCTGCGTAACGCCGAGAATCCGGTGGTACTGCTCGGCCTGATGGCGAGCCGGCCGGAAAATGCCGAGGCAGTGCGTGCCTTCCTCGACAAGGCGCGGCTGCCGGTGACCGGTACCTATCAGGCTGCCGGGGTGGTGGACAGCTGCCACTTCGATGACTTTGCCGGACGGGTGGGGCTCTTCAACAACCAACCGGGGGATCAGCTGCTGGCAGGGGCCGATCTGGTGATCTGCATCGGCTACAGCCCCATCGAGTACGATCCCGTGCTGTGGAATGGCGATCGGGAGCGGCGCATCCTCCATATCGATGTGCTGCCTGCCGATATCGACAGCAGCTACTGCCCGACCGCCGAGTTGGTGGGGTCGATCCGCGCCAACCTGTTGCAGCTGACCCGCATCATGGGCAATCCGAAAATCCGCCCCCCCGAGGTGGATCGGTTGCTGCAAGGGGTACGCCAGCAGCGGCTGCGCCTGGCAATGCGGGCCGATGATCTGCACGGCAATCCGGTTCACCCCTTGCGTATCGTGCGCGAGCTGCAGGATCTGGTGCGCGACGACATGACACTCTGCGTCGATATGGGCAGCTTCCATATCTGGATTGCCCGCTACCTCTACAGCTTCCGTGCCCGTCAGGTGCTGATCTCCAATGGTCAGCAGACCATGGGGGTGGCATTGCCGTGGGCCATCGGTGCGGCGCTGGTGCGGCCGGGTGAGAAGGTGATCTCGGTATCGGGGGATGGCAGCTTTATGCAGTCGAGCATGGAGCTGGAGACGGCGGTGCGGCTCAAGAGCAATATCGTCCACATCATCTGGGTCGATAACGGCTACAACATGGTCGCGATGCAGGAGCAGCAGAAGTATTGCCGCACCTCCGGCGTCTCTTTTGGCCCTATCGATTTCAAACGCTATGCCGAATCGTTCGGGGCGGCCGGGTTTGCGGTGCGTTCGGCAGACGAGCTGCGCGCCACCCTGCGGGCCGCACTGGCGGTGGAGGGGCCAGCTGTGGTGGCCATTCCGGTGGATTACTCCGACAACCCGGGGCTGATGGCCCAGCTCAGGCCAGAAGTATTGGCATAAGTGTGGGCAGCAGTGCTGGCCTGAATCCTCGTGTAAGGGCAGGCAGACCCGCCCATATAGCAAAAACCGGCATCAATGGATGCCGGTTTTTTATTGCTACGCGGGATGGGTGGCCTTAACGGGCCAGCTGGACGGCGGCTCGTGCGCGGGCCGGTTGCGGGCGCTGTTTGGCTTTTGGCGCACAGGCCATCTTCAGGCGCAGCCACTCGCGCCACAGCAGCCAGCAGAGTGGCAGGGTGAGCAGCAGCACGGTCGCGGGCTGGGCCATCAGCACGCCATCACGACCCCACAGTTGCGGCAGCAGGAAGATGAGCGGCAGCAGCAACACGGTTTTGGCGATGGAGATGACCAGCGCCTGACGGGTACGCGCCATGGATTGCAGCAGCACTATGCCGAACATGATGATCCCCTCCAGCGGAATGGCGCCGAGGTTGAGGGTCAGGCTGCTGATGGCGGCGGCCAGCAGTTCGGGATCCTTGTCGCCGGTATAGAGCATGGCGACCTGTCCCGGCAGCAGCTGGATGGTGAG
The DNA here is from genome assembly GCF_019048265.1 of Aeromonas sp. FDAARGOS 1405. Taxonomy (NCBI): domain Bacteria; kingdom Pseudomonadati; phylum Pseudomonadota; class Gammaproteobacteria; order Aeromonadales; family Aeromonadaceae; genus Aeromonas; species Aeromonas sp. FDAARGOS 1405. The sequence goes on from NZ_CP077311.1 coordinate 2,450,864, forward strand.
CCACACCAGCATGCCGTAAATAAAGGTGAACTTGAGCCCCATCTCCATCAGGTACTTGAGGTTGCGATGGCGCTTGGCCCCTGCCGCCTTGCTGATGAGCGGTTGAATGCCGAAGGCGAGCCCCTGCAGAATGACGATAAAGACCGCCTCGGTGTAACCGGCCACGGTAAAACCCGCCAGATCCTTCACATTGCCATACACCATCAGCTGGCTGTTGTGCAGCATCAAGAGCAGGCCGAGGTTGAACTGGGCAATCAGGCTCGGCAGACCGGTAAAGAGCAGGTGCGGCATGGCGGGGAGGTTGGGCACCAGATCCCGCCAGCTGAGGCGCAGCCGCGCCCAAGGGGTAAAGAAGTAGCCAAGGCCGATCAGGCTCACCGCACCCTCTGCCATCAGGGTGGCTTGCGCGGTACCGATCAATCCCAGCCCCAGCCGACCCACCATGATGTAGTTGAGGATGATGTTGAGCACGGCGCCGCTGCTCACCAGCACCATGGCCAGTTTCGGGCGGCCATCGTTGCGCAGCAGATAGGGCACCGCCAGATTACTGGCCAGCAGCAGGGTACCGCCGCCAATCCAGGTGAGGTAGTCACTCGCCTGTTTCCAGGTCTCGGTGCCCTGTTCAATTCCCAGCCCCAGCAGGATATCGGTGTGGGTGTAATAGAGCAGCCCCGGCGCAACTACCCCGAGACCGGCCAGCAGCCAGAGGGCGTTGACCAGCGCCTGACGGGCCAGCGTGTCGTTTTTCGCCCCCTGCTGGAAGGAGATGGCGGTGGCCGCCCCCATGCTGATCATGGCGGCCAGGCCGATCAGCACCATGATGACCGGATAGACCAGGTTGATCCCGGCGAGGCCAGCGGCGCCGACATAGTGGCCGACGAAGATGCCGTCGATGAGGTAGTAGGCCCCCGAGACCAGCATGGCAAGAATGGAGGGGAGGGCGTAAGCCCAGAAGCGACGGGTCATGGCCCGTTGCCGCAGTGTTAAATAGGCAGACATATCTGTTCTCTCGGGGAGTTCGATTATCGAACAGCTAGTCTAGATTAATACTAATTTGGTGATAATCAGGGTTTCACTTGATGAATTGCTGAGTATTACTCACTAATCCGGGGTTTTGGTAGTGCGCCTTGAGCATGTCGATCAGGATGCGCAGCCCGCTGCCCAGCTGATGCCGACTGGGATAGAAGAGGTAGAAGCCGGCAAAGGTGGGGCACCAGGGCTCCAGCACGGTGAGCAGTTTCCCCTCCGCGACCTTTTGGCTCACCTCCTCTTCCAGACAGTAGGCGAGCCCCAACCCCGCCTCGGCAGCGCCCAGATAGAGGGCAGGGGTGCTGGTGGTGAGCGGCCCGGTCACTTCGATCTCCAGCATGGTGCCATCGGCGGCAAAGGCCCAGCGATAGTGATGGTGCGGAGTGAGACGATAGCCGATGCAGGCGTGGCGGCTCAGCTCGCTCGGGTGCTCCGGTGTACCGTGCTCCGCCAGATAGGCCGGGGAGCCCACCACCAGATAACGCTGGGGCGGGCCGAGGGGGATGCCGATCATCTCCTTGGGCAGCAGATCGCCATAAAAGAGCGCGGCATCGTAACCATCTTCAATCAGCCGGGGCATCAGCTCCTGCTCCACCACCTCCACCTGCATCCGCGGATAGCGGGCCAGATAGTCGATCAGCACAGGTGCCAGCAGGCTGTCGATGGCGCCGCGCGGAGCGCAGAGCTTGAGTCGCCCTACCGGCTCGTCGCTGTTGCGGGCCAGCTCGCAAAGCGCCTCTTCCAGGGTATTGAGGGTGGGGAGCAGCTGCTTGAGCAGCCGCTGGCCCGCTTCGGTCGGCACCACGGCTCGGGTACTGCGGTTGAGCAGCCGCACCCCCAGACGGGCTTCCAGCCCCTTCAGGCTATGGCTGAGGGCGGAGGCGGAGACCCCGAGTTCGAGGGCGGCCTTGCTGAAACTGCGGTGACGGGCGACGGCGGCAAACACCGCCAGTTCGGCGAGATCGGTACGGGTAATGGTCATCATCAATCAACAAAAAGGCGTGAGTCACAAGGGTACGCCAAGGCCGTGCTGCACACAATCCGCGCTAAACGTGTGGCTTATTGCAAATATGTAGCTTCTCGCAGGCCATTGATTCCAGTGAAACTAAGTTGAATTGTTAAAAAAAACTCACAATAAGGCGCTTTGAGTGTGATCTTGGTCGTCCGAAAGGCGACCAAAATCAAACTTTGGTTGATTAATTCAAAAAAACGCTGTGATTAATAAGGGCATTTAATTAAAGTCAGCCCATCAAGAGTGGCGCACGTTAATCGGTTGTTAAGTGAGACGGGCGCCGACCCTCAGGGTCAAAATCTCGCACTGTTGTTTGTTGCAATCCTGTTGTCACAAGGAGTGATGGCCAGGTTGCCGGGGGGCGAGAGGTTAATATCAAGGACGGACAGCAGGCGTTCCAGGGAGATGGAACCGGGCCAAGGCCCGACCAAACAAGAATCCCATTTTCCTAGATGACAGGAACAACGTATGTCTGACATGAATATTGCAGCTGATGGTCGTTTAGCCAGCAACACCTCCCGCGGCGTCAACAAGGCCGATGTGGTCTGGATGCTGGGTCTGTACGGTACCGCGATCGGTGCCGGTGTGCTCTTCCTGCCAATCAACGCCGGTGTAGGTGGCCTGTGGCCGCTGGTTGCCATGTTGATCCTGGCGCTGCCGCTGACTTTCTTTGCTCACCGTGGTCTGACCCGCTTCGTGCTGTCCGGCTCTACCCGTGATGGCGACATCACTGAAGTAGTAGAAGAGCACTTCGGCAAGACCGCAGGCAAATTCATCACCCTGCTCTACTTCTTTGCCATCTACCCGATCGTACTGATGTATTCAGTCGCCATCACCAACACCGTCGAGAGCGTGATTGTTCACCAGCTGGGCATGTCTGCACCTCCCCGTGCCGTTCTGTCACTGGCTCTGATCCTCGGTCTGATGGCGGTTGTTCGTCTGGGCGGCCAGGTTATCGTCAAAGCGATGAGTGTGCTGGTATTCCCGTTCGTGCTTACCCTGATGGGTCTGGCGTTCTACCTGATCCCGCACTGGAACGGTGCCATCATCACTGAAGCTCCGGCCCTGTCCGACGCCTTCAACGGTGACTTCATCAAAACCCTGTGGCTGGCTATCCCGGTAATGGTGTTCTCCTTCAACCACTCCCCGATCATCTCCTCCTTCGCGGTGGACAACAAAGGTCGTTACGGTGAAGGTGCCGAGAAGAAGTGCAGCAACATCCTGCTGGGCGCCCACGTCATGATGGTGATGACCGTTATGTTCTTCGTATTCAGCTGCGTACTGAGCCTCTCCCCGGCTGACCTGGCTGCAGCCAAAGAACAGAACATCTCCATCCTGTCCTACCTGGCCAACCACTTCGATAACCCGGTTATCGGTACTGTGGCTCCGCTGATCGCCATGGTTGCCATCAGCAAATCCTTCCTGGGTCACTACCTGGGTGCGCAAGAAGGCATGAACGGCCTGATGGCCAAGGCGCTGCGCGAGAAGGGCAAGAACGTTGACACCAAGCAGCTGAACAAAGTCACTGCCGTGTTCATGATCCTGACCACCTGGGCCATCGCCACCATCAACCCGAGCATCCTCGGCATGATTGAAGACCTGGGCGGCCCGATCATCGCAATGCTGCTGTTCCTGATGCCGATGTACGCCATCACCAAGGTTCCGGCCATGCGCAAATACGCTGGCAACATCAGCAACGGCTTCGTGACCATCATCGGCCTGATCGCCATGTCCGGTATCATCTACAAGCTGATTGCCTGATAACTCCGGTTAATCTGTTTAGTGAAGAAGCCGCCTCGCAAGAGGCGGCTTTTTTATGGCCGGGATTCAGGATTGGGCATTGTCGATATTCTCCGCCTGCCAGAGGGCATAGCCCTTGCCGGACGGCGTGGTGGGCAGGTCAATCTGCATCAGGTCATTGCCGATGACGAAGGGGCCTGTGTAGCGGGCGCGCAGATCCTGCGCCAGATCTTTCACCGTGATCTTGCCGTTGAGCCCGATGTGGCTGAATACGGTCAGCGCCGGTTTGGCCTCATTCAGAACGCGGGCGGCCTGCTCGGGGGAGGCGAGGTGACCGGCTATCGCCTTGTAGCCCGGGTTGGCCTTCATCTGCTCGGCAGAGGTCATGGAGACGCAGTGCACCAGCAGATCGGCTCCCTTGGCCTCTTTCACCACCTGCGGGCTGTAGCGGGTATCGCCGGAGAGCACCACGCTGTGGCCGTGGTAGTCGATGCGATAGCCAAACGAAGGCTTGATGTTGACCCCGTGGTCGTTGTCAAAGGCGGTCACCTTGACCCCATCCCGGTCATAGACCACCCCTGCTGTTACCTCGTGGCTGTTGATCTTCACCCCGTCCAGCGGCGTCCCCTCATCCTTGACCCGGGTAGCGATATCGGTGGCGTAGGCCTGCTGCAGGCCGTGAGCCAGGGCATCGGTGCCCTTGGGGCCGTAAAGCTCCATCGGCGCGTGGCGCTGGCCATAGGCCGGTTGCAGCCAGCCGGTCAGCCAGAGATCCGCCAGCCCGTTGGTGTGGTCGGAGTGAAAGTGGGTGAGGAAGAAGGCGTTGACCCGGCCGATGGGGATGTGCAGCTGCCACAGGCGAGTGGCGGAGTTGCGGCCAAAATCGAACACCAGCTTCTGGTTGCCCGCCTCGATGAGGGTGCTGTAACCGCCCCGGCTGATCCGGGGTACCGGAGTGCCGGTGCCGAGCAGGCTGACCCGAAAGATATCGGGCCGGGCTTGAGTTGCTGAGGCAGGTGCATGGTCGTGGTTGCTGATAAAGCTGCTCTCGGCGGCCTGACTGGCGCCGCTGGCCAGCAGACCGACCAGTAATGCGGCCAGATAGGTGCTTTTCATGGGAATTTATCCTGTGGGGAAGGGACGGCATCACTGTATTGGTAACTAAAGGTTGAATAAATTGGCTAAAATCCATTTCTTACTAAACTTATGGTTGTGAATCAGGGCCCTGGTCGCGGGCCAAACGGCCTTGAAACGGGCAAAAAGGAGGGGTTGTGGACCGATTGACCAGCATGCGTATCTTCACCCGGGTGGTGGATCTCGGCTCCTACAGCGCGGTGGCGAGCGAAGAGGGGATCAGCGCCCAGATGGTGGGTAAGCATGTGTTGGGGCTGGAGCAGTGGCTGGGGGGCAAGCTGTTTCACAAGACCACCCGCCAGCAGACCCTGACCGAGCTGGGCCAGCTCTTTCTCGCTCGCTGCCAGCGGGTGCTGGAGGAGCTGGCACTGACCGAGTCGCTCACCCAGAACCTGCTGGCCGAGCCGGCCGGACGGCTGCGCATCGCCGCTCCCCTCAGCTTTGGCCACCACCGGCTGGTGCCGCTGCTGCCCGCTTTTCTCGACCGCTACCCCAAGCTGGATCTGGATCTGCAGCTCACCCCCCGCTGGGTCGATCTGGTGGAGGAGGGGTTCGATGCCGCCATCCGTACCCTGCGCCCGCAGGATGAGGCGCTGATTGCCCGTCCGCTGCTGACCCAGCACTACCGCCTCTGCGCGGCCCCCGACTACCTCAATCACCACGGCGTGCCCCGTCATCCGGCCGATCTCGCTCACCACCAGTGCCTGCACGGCAACTGGGGCGAGCACGAGCGTTGGCAGTTTGTCGGGGAGGATGGCCAGAGCGAGGAGGTGCGGGTCGCCTCGCGCCTGCGCATCAATCACTGGCCAGCCTTGTTGACGGCTGCGCTCTCGGGGGCTGGCATCACCTTGCAGCCAGCCGAACAGGTGCGTGAGCATATCGCTGCGGGGCGTTTGCTGCCGCTGCTTGGTCGCTATCAGAGCCCGGCCAAGAACCTCTACTTCATCTATCCGGCGGCGCGGCGGCAGGTGCTCAAAATCACCCTGCTGGGGGATTTTCTGGCCGAATCCCTGCAAGCTGAGTCCGAGCCTGAATAAAAGGCTGCATATTCTCGCCACAGTGCTTAACCATCGTACTTAACAAAAGGGCGGGGCAGGCCTAACATGGCGGGATGTTTTTTTAGTCAGGACAAAAGGATATGTCTGGGTTGAAAAAGGATCTCGGGCTCTGGCAGGGGATGGGGCTGCTCGCCACCTCGCTGCTTGGCACCGGGATCTTCGTGGTACCGGCGACCGCCGCCTCGCTGGCGGGCGGGGCCTCGCTCTGGGCCTGGTTGCTGCTGATTGCGCTGGTGCTGCCCATCGCCTTTACCTTCGCTCGCCTCGGCCGTCGCTATCCCCATGCGGGCGGCGCGCCGCACCTGATTGGCCTAGCCTTTGGCAACGGCGCCGAGCGCTTCTCCGCCTTCCTCTTTCTGGCGGTGCTGCCGGTGGGGCTGCCTGCCGCCCTGATGATTGCCGCCGGCTTCTGGCACGCCCTGTTCGAGATGGGGGAGTGGACCCTCTGGGCCATCCAGCTGCTGACCCTGCTCGGGGTCTTTCTGCTGGGGCTGCGTGGGGCGCGATCTTCCGGCAACCTGCAACTGCTGATTGCGCTCGCCATTTTGGGGCTGACCCTGCTTATCTGGTTCAAGGGGGAGGTGAGCTGGCGCGATGCAGCCCGGCCATTGCCTAGCGCGGACGAGTGGCCCCCTATGGCCACCGCGCTGGCGGTGATGTTCTGGTGTTTTGTCGGGCTGGAAGCCTTCGCCCATATGGGGGAGGAGTTCAAGCGGCCGGAGCGGGACTACCCCATCGCTCTGCTCGGCGGGGTGCTGCTGGCGGGGCTTATCTACTGGATCCACTCGCTGGTGGTGCTCAAATATGGCCTCTACGGCGATGAGGCGAAAAACGCCACCGCCATCCCCTCCCTGCTGGCGCTGCTGTTTGGCCCCACCGCCAAGTGGCTGGTGGCGGTGCTCGGTTATCTCTCCTGCTTTGCCAGCATCAATATCTACATTCAGGGCTTTGCCCGGCTGATCTGGAGCATGGCGCGGGAAGGCAAGCTGCCCCCCTCGCTGGCCGTACTCACCGCGCGCGGCGCGCCGCTGCGGGCACTCGGTCTGGTGCTCGCTATCTGTCTGCTCTGCATCACCCTGATCATCTGGCTGCGACTGCCGCTCGATGAGCTGATCCGCTACGCCAACGGCAACTTCGTGCTGGTCTACCTGCTCTGCATGGCGGCGGGCTGGCGTCTGCTTGGCGGTGTGGGCAAGGGGCTGGCGGGGGTGAGCGTGCTGCTCTGTGCTCTGGTGCTGGTGGCGCTCGCCACTCAGGTGCTCTATGCGGTGGCGCTGAGTCTTGGCTACGGCGGCTTCTCGTTGTGGCGGCGTCATCTGCGCCGCAGTCGTCAGCAGGATGCGCTCCCGGTAGCGAAGTAACGTCTCCCCGATGGTCGAAGAAATGAGAAAGCCCTGATGTTCAGGGCTTTTTGATTCCGGCATATGGGATGTTCATATGAATACTGGTTGGCACGCTATTTGCCGAAAAGTGCGGTGTCGGATCAACTCAACGGCGATTTATAGCCAAAAAAAGTGGGATCCAGCTCCCGTTTTGCTTAAAGTGCTTTTTCCGATCCCGTTAGTCGGAATGCCCGCAAGGATGCCCTTCAGACGCTAGCAGGATGGCCTGGCCAGACTGGCTCACAGAGATTTTATTGCTTCGGTTCTCTTTCATCTGTCACCTCGTGACAGCATCCTGTTCCGTTCAGTCAGTCCGGGTTTTGCGTCTCTCTCATCGTGCATTGTCTCCATCTGCAGCGAGTGAATCATGAGCGAATCGGTTTTTGAGATCCACGACTGGACCCTGAGCGTTGACGACAACATGTTGTGTCGCCCCGACCGCGAGGTCTACCTCGAACCCAGACTGGTCAATCTGTTGCGGTTTCTGGCCCACAATGCCGGCACCGTGTTTGGCCGCGATGCCCTGATCAACGAGGTGTGGGATGGCGCCGAGGTGACCGATCAGGTAGTGACCCAGTCCATCTTCGAACTGCGCAAGATCCTCAAAGATGGTCGCACCGATGCGACCGACTATATCGTCACCGTACCCAAGCGCGGCTACAAGCTGGTGGCACCGGTGCGGCCGCTGCAGGTGGTTTCCGTGGTGATGGCGGACGAGCAACCCGTGCCCGCAGTCAATACCGCTCTCTCCGACAACTCGACGCTCTCCGATCTGAGCCCACCCGCGGCTGAGCAGGATGATGATGCACAGCCCAATGTCGCCCCTTTTCCCGCCGGGCCCCTGACCCGCGCCATCTCCACCCATGCCAAGGATGCCCGCAGCCGCTGGAAGATGGTGAGTTTCGATATCTTCGTTGCCATCGTGCTGATCGCCATTGTCAGCATGCTCAGCTACCAGCACACCAGCCCCCAGGTACACGCCATGCTGGATCCCAACCTGCTGGTGTTCCGCTTTCACTCCGGCATGGATGACAACAACGAGAACGTGCGCCTCGCCGATGGCATTACCCGCGCCCTGATGGGGGAAGTGGCCGTGGCTGCGCCGCTGCGGGTGCAGTACGGCGCCACCACTCTGATGGGGGGCATCATGCCCGGCAAGGAGCTGAGTGTGCGGGTCACCCGCCAGCCCCGTGGCACCTATCTCGATCTGGAGTATCGCAATATCAATACCAACCGGGTGCTGTTCAGCCATCAGTACCAGCTCAGTCGCCACAGTGTGCACGGCGTGTTGCAGGCCAGCAGCCAGGATCTGCTGCGTGCCCTCGACCAGCCCGATGCCGAGCCGGGGATGGGCTGGCCGACCGATGATGCCTCCCTGATGGCGATGATGGAGGCGCAGTACTACATCAACAGCCGGGATCCGGTCGCCCTCAAGCGCGGCATCGATCTGCTGGAGCAGGCGCTGATTGCCCATCCGGATCAGCCGCTGCTGCTGGCGGAGCGCTATCTGGCGGGCGAGGCGCTGGCCACCCTGGCGGGCAAATCCGAGAGCGAGCGGCTGCAGGGGATTGGCACTCATCTCGCCAGCGTGGTGCAAAACAGCGGCGCCCTGCCAGCCCGGGTGTGGGAGGCGTTGACCCTGCAGGCGATCCTCAATGGCCAGCAACAGCAGGCCAACTATCTGCTGGAGAAGGCGGCGAGTCGCGGCCGCTCGGTGCTCTATTACATACTGCAGGGCAAGCTGGCGGAGCTGGACGGTCGCCCCGAGGCGGCGGGTGATGCCTACAGTCAGGCCTTCCTGATGGAGGCGACCGAGCAGACCTATCTGCTCTGCCAGCAGCTCGGTTTCTACAGCAATATGGAGAGCCTCACCCCGGCTCTGTTCAATGCGCTGGGCCAGAGCAAGGTGAAGCTCTTCTAACTCCGCAGTGTTGGTTTTCCCCCGGTCGGCGCGGTTGCCGACACCATCCACAGGCTGCCTTCGGGCGGCCTGTGCGGTTTCTGCTTGTTTCAATCCTGCTTGTTTGCCACCGGGGATAGTCGCTATGGTGCGGCCCGATTTATCCCCCCGCAGCTCCCCACTATCCCCATTTGCCTTTGTCTTGCACGCGGCATTCTGCCCGGCTTTGCGCCGCGCGCAGCTTGTGACATCTGCTCATTGTCGGTTGCGGGATAAGCTGTCTGTCTCGACCCATTTCTCATTGCTGACCGGTTATCGCCGTTGCGCTTTACCTCTGAGTTTGGATTGTGATGAGCCGAGCGGAGGGTCAAGCAGGAGGTGAGCGGCCACTCAGGGTAACACTCCAAAGGGCTGCTAGATGGTTACAAGGGGAGTGGGCGCAATGGGAGCTGCTTTATCTCGGGTTTATCTGGCCAAAAATATCAAGACGGCGAGATAAGGGGGTTATCAAGGGGCAAAAATGGGGCGGAAGGATATCAAGGTTTTATCAAGGCGGCGGTGTGGGTTGATGTCAACTGACTGTTTTTAAATGGTTTTTATCAAAAATAATGAGACAGCGAAAAAAGTTGGCTCATATTTTTATCCGTTAGCTGGTCTTTATGTTTTCCGGGGATGAGAGGCCTAGTCTGTGCCCATTCTTTGGCGGGGCGTTCCGCCAAATGTGTATGTGACGACCCGACCTTTTATAGAACCGGAGATCTTATGTCCCTAGATACGAGCAAGAAGATTGGCCTTATCGCCTGTACAGGTGTGGTGGCCGGCAACATGATGGGGAGTGGCATCGCGCTGCTGCCTTCGGCACTGGCCACCATCGGATCCATCTCTGTCTTTAGCTGGGCAATCTGTCTGGTAGGCGCCATGGGCCTCGCCTTCGTCTTCGCCCGCCTTGCTACCAAGAACCCGCAAGAGGGTGGCCCCATTGCTTACGCTGGCGAGATCTCTCCGGTGTTCGGTTTCCAGACCGGTGTGCTTTATTACCACGCCAACTGGATCGGTAACCTGGCCATCGCCATTACCGGCGTCTCCTACCTCTCGGTCTTCTTCCCCATTCTCAACAGCCCAATTCCGGCCGCCGCAGCCACTATCGCTGCCGTCTGGATCTTCACCTTCGTCAACCTGCTTGGCGGTAGCTGGGTGAGCCGACTCTGTACCCTGGGTCTGGTGCTGATCCTGCTGCCGGTTGTCGGTACTGCGGTGATGGGCTGGGGTCATTTTGATGCCACCGTCTACAGCCAGAACTGGAATACTACCAGCGGCAGCGACCTGCATGCGGTCATCAGCGCCGTGCTGATCTGCCTCTGGTCCTTCGTCGGTGTTGAATCTGCCGCCGTCTCTTCCGGCATGGTGAAGAACCCCAAGCGCACCGTACCGCTCGCTACCATGCTGGGTACCGGTATCGCCGGTGTTATCTACATCCTCTCTACCCAGGTGATCAGCGGCATGTTCCCGGCCGGTGAAGTGGCTGCCTCCGGCGCCCCGTTTGCCATGGCCTCTTCCGCCATCTTCGGTAGCTGGTCTGCGCCGTTTGTTTCTGCCTTCACCGCTTTGGCCTGCTTCACCTCGCTCGGTTCCTGGATGATGCTGGTAGGCGAGGCGGGCAAGCGTGCCGCCAACGACGGCAACTTCCCGAAAATCTATGGCGAAGTGGACAAGAACGGCGTAGCCAAGAAGGGTCTGATCCTGGGCTCCCTCAAGATGACTGCCCTGATGGTTGGCCTGACCGCCTTCACATCCCAATCCGCTCACGCTGCCGATCTCTTCAACGTGCTGACCACAGATGCGGTGCTGCTGACCATGCTGCCCTACTTCTACTCCAGCATTAACCTGATCCGCTTCGAGGGCATGACCTCCCGCAGCATCGGCGCGATGATCTTCTCCGGTGTGGCCTGCGTCTTCTGTCTGGTAGCCCTGATGGGTGCCAAGGGTTCCAACCTCACCGCTACCTTCGTGGTGTCGCTCATCATCCTGATGTTCTACGCCAAAAAACAGGGTCTGCGTCAGCACGACGCCCTGCTGAACGAACAACCCAGCAACTGATTCCCCCTTTTATCTTCCGAGCGCTCTTCACTCACCATCCCTGATGGAGAGCGCCCCATTACGTGTGGAGCATTACGATGAATATCATTGCCATCCTCAACCACCTGGGCGTTTTCTTTAAAGAAGAACCCATTCGCCAGCTACAAGCCTCCCTCGAGCGCAAGGGTTTCGAGGTTGTTTATCCGGTCGACGTCGCCGACCTGCTGAAACTGATTGAGAAGAACCCCCGCGTTTGCGGCGCCATCTTCGACTGGGACAAATACTCTCTGGGTCTGTGCAAGGAGATCCACGATCGCAACGAGAAGCTGCCGATTTTCGCCTTTGCCAACGACCAGTCCACCCTGGACATTCACCTGACCGACCTGCGTCTGAACGTCCACTTCTTCGAGTACCGTCTCGGCATGGCTGACGACATCGCCCTCAAGATGGGTCAGGCCACTCAGGAGTATCAGGACGCCATCCTGCCGCCGTTCACCAAGGCGCTGTTCAAGTACGTGGAAGAGGGTAAATACACCTTCTGTACTCCGGGTCACATGGGCGGTACCGCCTTCCAGATGAGCCCGGCCGGCAGCATCTTCTATGACTTCTACGGCCCGAACGCGTTCAAGGCTGACGTCTCCATCTCCATGCCGGAGCTGGGCTCCCTGCTGGATCACTCAGGTCCGCACAAGGAAGCCGAAGAGTACATCGCCCGTACCTTCAACGCCGATCGCTCCTACATCGTTACCAACGGCACCTCCACTGCCAACAAGATCGTCGGCATGTACTCAGCGCCGGCCGGCAGCACAGTGCTGGTTGACCGCAACTGCCACAAGTCGCTCACTCACCTGATGATGATGAACGACGTGACGCCGATCTACTTCCGTCCGACCCGCAACGCCTACGGCATTCTGGGTGGTATCCCGCAGAGCGAATTCAGCCGCGAGACCATCGCTGCCAAGGTTGCCGCGACACCGGGTGCCCTGGCTCCCCGTTACGCCGTCGTCACCAACTCCACCTATGATGGCCTGCTCTACAACACCGGCTTCATCAAGGAGAGTCTGGATACCCCTTACATCCACTTCGACAGTGCCTGGGTGCCTTACACCAACTTCAGCCCGATCTATGAAGGCAAGTGCGGCATGAGCGGCGAAGCGATGCCGGGCAAGGTGTTCTACGAAACCCAGTCCACCCACAAGCTGCTGGCAGCCTTCTCCCAGGCCTCGATGATCCACATCAAGGGTGACGTGGAGGAAGAGACCTTCAACGAAGCCTTCATGATGCACACCTCCACCTCGCCGCAGTACGGCATAGTGGCATCGACCGAGATCTCTGCTGCCATGATGCGTGGCAACACCGGCAAGCGTCTGATCAAGGACTCCATCGATCGCGCCATCTCCTTCCGCAAAGAGATCAAGCGTCTGCGTGATCAGAGTGAAGGCTGGTTCTTCGACGTATGGCAGCCGGACAACATCGACACCGTCGAGTGCTGGAAGCTGGATCCGAAAGATGACTGGCACGGCTTCAAGGACATCGATGACAACCACATGTACCTGGATCCCATCAAGGTCACTCTGCTGACTCCGGGTATGGGTCGTGACGGCCAGCTGCTGGAGAAGGGCATCCCTGCCTCTCTGGTCTCCAAGTTCCTGGACGAGCGCGGCATCGTGGTCGAGAAGACCGGCCCCTACAACATGCTGTTCCTCTTCTCCATCGGTATCGATCAGTCCAAGGCGATGCAGCTGCTGCGTGCCCTGACCGAGTTCAAGCGTGGTTACGATCTGAACCTGACCATCAAGAGCATCCTGCCGAGCCTCTATCGTGAAGACCCGAGCTTCTACGAAGGGATGCGCATTCAGGAGCTGGCGCAGCGCATTCACGAGCTGACCAGCAAGTACCGTCTGCCGGAGCTGATGTTCAAGGCGTTCGACGTACTGCCGGAGATGAAGATGACTCCGCACGCCGCATGGCAGCAAGAGCTGGCCGGCAACGTGGTGGAAGTGCCGCTGCGTGACATGGTTGACCGCATCAGCGCCAACATGATCCTGCCGTACCCGCCGGGAGTACCGCTGGTTCTGCCGGGCGAGATGGTGACCAAGGATTCTCTGCCGGTGCTCGAGTTCCTCGAGATGCTGTGCGAGATCGGCGCCCACTACCCGGGCTTCGAGACCGACATCCACGGCCTCTATCGTCAGGCCGATGGCAGCTACACCGTCAAGGTGCTGCGTTAATCGACAGTGACAACAGTCGAAAGTGACAACAACGGGCCGCAAGGCCCGTTTTTCCCTCCGGAATTCCTGTTCTTATTGCGTGAGTCGCCAACCATGAAGCGAGTGCTCTCCATTCAATCCCACGTAGTCTTTGGCTGTGCCGGCAACAGCGCCGCCGTTTTTCCCATGCGTCGCCTCGGGATCGAGGTGTGGCCGATGAACACGGTGCAGTTCTCCAACCACACCCAGTACAGTGAGGGGTGGCAGGGGATGGTGATGCCGGCGGGCCATATCGCCCAGCTGGTGGATGGGCTGGCGGAGATTGGCGTGCTGGCCCGGTGCGATGCGCTGCTCAGCGGCTATCTCGGCTCGGCCGAGCAGGGGGAGGAAATCCTGGCGGCGGTGGCCCGGCTCAAGGCATGCAATCCCGGCGCCCTCTACTTCTGCGATCCCGTAATGGGTCACCCGGACAAGGGGTGCATAGTGGCGCCCGGCGTCACCGACTTTTTCCGGGAGCGGGCCTTGCCCCGTGCCGATCTGCTGGCCCCCAACCTGCTGGAGCTGGAACAGCTGACCGATCGCGACATCGGCAATGTCTCGCAGGCGCTGGCGGCGTGCCAGCAGCTGCGCGCGCAGGGAGTCAAGATGGTGCTGGTGAAACATCTGGGCAAGGCCGGCTTTGCTATGGACCGCTTCGAGATGCTGCTGGTGTGCGAGGAGGGGGCGTTTCACCTCTCGCGTCCGCTCTACCCCTTTGCCCGCCACCCCATCGGGGTCGGGGATCTGCTGAGTGCCACCATGCTGGCCAATCTGCTGGCCGGTTTCACTCCGGTGGTGGCGTTCGAGCGCACCAACGCCAGTGTCGATGCGGTATTGGCTCGGACCTGGCTGACGGGGGCCTACGAGCTGCAACTGGTGGAGGCCCAGCACGAAATGGCGTTGCCGCTGGTGCGTACCCGGGCCACTCGCCTTGAGTAGCAGCGTCGCCGATTCTGGATACAAAAAAGCCCTGCTGGTCAGGGCTTTTTCTATTTCTGAAGGATGTGGGGCTGTCGCGCCTTAATCCTTGGGATCCTTGAGCGCCTCGATCACATCCTCCTTGGGCCCGAGTCCCTCGACATGGTTGAAGGTGTCGAGTCCCTCCTGCGCACTGATGGTAAAAGCGTCGGCGCTCAGGTAGCTGCCGCTGCCGGCGCTCTCCATGATGACCACCAGCTCGGGCTGCTTGTCACCGTTGAGATCCAGCAATTTCAGCTCCTTGATGGAGCCATCGCGCGGCAGCACCTTGCCATCGATGAACTGATCCAGCGGGAACTGGGGATTGGCGCCGGAGTAGAGGCGCACATCGTAGCTGCCGATGGAAGCGGGTTCACCGCGTCCTTCGGCCACCGTGATCACCTGACCGGAGGGGAGTGTCAGCTGTTTGAAGAAGCTCTCCGCTGCCTGGCCGGTCAAGGGCAGAGTGAGCAGACCGAGTGTCATCAGCAAGGTTTTCATAGGCGTTACTCTTGTTACTGCGGTGAGCGGCATGGCCGTTCACTGACGTCAACGTATGGAGATGGGGCGGTGCCGACACATGGCATCTGCCCCTCTGTTATGCCTCACAAGAGGCGTGCATTACCAGATCTTCACCCGTTTTTGGGGTGGCAGATAGAGCTTGTCCCCCGGCTGGATGTTGAATGCCTCGTAGAAGGCGGGAATGTTCGGCACTACGCCGTTGACCCGGTACTCGGGAGGCGAGTGGGGGTCGGAGCGCAGCAGCATCTGCATCAGCTCGGGGCGATACATCCCCTTCCACACCTGCGCCCAGCCGAGGAAGAAGCGCTGTTCGCCGGTGAAGCCGTCCAGCACCGGCGCCTCCTTGCCATCCAGTGACAGCTCGTAGGCCTTGTGGGCGATGGTGAGACCGCCGAGATCACCGATGTTCTCCCCCAGGGTAAACTGACCATTGACGAACTGGCCGTTGATGGGCTCGAAGCGGTTGTACTGGGCCACCAGACGGCTGGTGCGGAAGCGGAACTCCTTGAGATCTTGCGGTGTCCACCAGTCGCGCATCATGCCGTCACCGTCGGATTTGGCCCCCTGATCATCAAAACCGTGGCCCATCTCGTGGCCAATGACCCCGCCGATGGCGCCGTAGTTGACCGCATCATCCGCCGTCATGTCGAAGAAGGGGGGCTGCAAGATGGCCGCCGGGAAGACGATCTCGTTGTTGCTCGGGTTGTAGTAGGCGTTCACCGTCTGGGGCGACATGTGCCACTCGTCCCGGTCGACCGGTTTGCCGAGGCGCGCCAGACTGTCTGCGTATTCAAAGGCTTGCGAGCGTTGCAGGTTGCCCACCAGATCATCCGGTTTGATGGTGATGGCGCTGTAATCCTTCCACTTGTCGGGGTAGCCGATCTTGGGGCGGAACTTGGCCAGCTTCTCGAGTGCCTGCGCCTTGGTCTCGGGCGACATCCAGTCGAGCTCCTTGATGCTCTGGCCGTAGGCGGTGCGCAGGTTCTCCACCAGCAGCTCCATCCGCTCCTTGGCCGCTGGCGGGAAGTAGCGGGCCACATAGAGCTGGCCGACCGCTTCACCCAGATGATCGTTCAGCACCCCGAGCGCCCGCTCCCAGCTGGCCCGCTGCTTGGGCGTGCCGCTCAATGTGGTGCCGTAGAAGGCGAAGTTGGCGCGGTCGGTCTCGCTGTCGAGATAGGGGGCGTAATCGGTCAGCAGTTGCCACTTGAGGTAGGCCTGCCAGTCGGCGATGGGAGTCTGGGCCATCACCTGATCCAGCGCGCTCAGATAGGTCGGCTGACCGATAATGAGCTCCGGCTGGCCAGCAATGCCTGCGGCATTGAGATAAGCCTGCCAGTCGAGATGGGGGGCGAGGCGTGCCAGTTCGCTGGCGGGGCGCTTGTTGTAGTTCTTCTCCCGATCCCGCAGGGCCACGTTGTCCCACTGGATGGTGGCGAGCCGGGTTTCGAGGGCCAGAATCCGCTTGGCCTTGCCGCTCGGGTCAGATTCCCCGAGGCGGCTCAGCATGGCGGCGATATGCTGCTGGTACTTCTGGCGCAGGGCCTGACTCTCGGGATCCTGCTTGAGGTAGTAGTCCCGATCCGGCAGTCCCAGTCCACCTTGATAGAGGTAGACAGCATAGCGGTCGGGGGACTTGGCATCGGCGTCGATCCAGATGCCAAACGGCGCGCCGCCGCCCATGCGGCCACTTTGGGCAAAGGCGCGGGCCAGCGCGGCCTGATCACCGATCCGGTCGATATCGGCCAGCGCCGGTGCCAGCGGGGTGAGCCCCTTGGCATCGCGGCCTGCCTGATCCAGATAGCTGGCGTAGAGATCGCGGATCTGCTGGGTCGGCGTGCCGGTGGCGGCCTCCTGCTTGGCCAGCCCCTCGACCAGCACCCGCACATCGGCGAGGGATTTGTCCCGCAGCATGTAGAAAGCGCCATCGGCGGGGCGATCGTCGGGGATCTTGGCGGTGGCGAGCCACTTGCCATTGACGTAACGGAAGAAGTCATCGCCGGGTTTGACCTGGGTGTCCATATTGGCCAGCGCCAGCCCGGAGTGTTTGGGGGAGTCTTGCGGTACCTGACTGCAGCCAGCCAGCAGGGCCAGTCCAATCAGGCCGGCCAGTAAGCTTTTCTTATTGTTCATCTTGTTTGATTCCAATTCCGATTGTTTGCTTCCCTGCCCATCTTCCTTGCTCCAACCGGTTGTGCGACCGCCTTGCGGCCAGCCTGGTGGAGAGGGCGGGCGAGCCTCACTCTAGCAGCAGGGTTGCAGCTTGATAAGCCCGACTCTGCTAAGATCGGCCGGTCCGTTTTGGGGAAGCCTATGATTTCTCATCTTTATTCTCGCTTTTGTCTGACTATGCCAGCGCCGGAAGGTTCCACCGGTCTGCTGGTGGCCTTCAGTGGCGGCCTCGACTCCACCCTGCTGCTGGTGCTGGCGGCGCAGTATGCCCGCGAGCACAGCCTGCCACTTCGCGCCCTGCACGTGCACCACGGCCTCAGTCCCCATGCCGATGAGTGGGTCGCTCATTGTGAAGCCGTGTGTCAGCAATTGGCGGTGGAGCTGCTGGTCGAGCGGGTAACCCTTGCCCGTGGCAATGGCGAGAGTCTGGAGGCGCAGGCGCGCACCGCCCGTTACCAGCGGCTGACTGCCCGGATGCGGGAGGGGGAGTGGCTGCTCACCGCCCACCATCAGGACGATCAGCTGGAAACCCTGCTGCTGGCCCTCAAGCGCGGCGCCGGTCTGCGCGGGCTGGCGGGGATCTTGCCAAGCCAGCCCTTTGCCGGCGGCCTGTTGCTGCGCCCGCTGCTCGATATGAGTCGCGCCGAGCTGGGAGAGGCGGCGGCGAGCCTCCCCTTTGGCTGGGTGGAGGATGAGAGCAATCTGGACGTGAGTTATGACCGCAACTTTTTGCGCCAGACGCTTATCCCCCAGCTCAAGGCGCGCTGGCCCGCCATGGCCCAGACCGCGGCGCGCAGCATGGCCCTGTGCGCCGAGCAGGAGGCGCTGCTGGATGAGCTGGCCGAGAGTGACTGGCAGCTGGCGGGCGAGGGGGAGGCGCTCCATATCGGTCCGCTGCACGCCCTTTCACCCACCCGGCGCAACAATCTGCTGCGCTACTGGATCCGCCGGCAGGGGGGCGAGATGCCATCCCGTGAGCAGCTTGCCCGGCTGTGGCAGGAGGTCGCGTTGGCGCGCGGCGATGCCAATCCCCAGCTCAACTGGGGGCGCCAGAGCTGTCGCCGTTATCAGGAGCGGCTCTATCTGGTGAGCTCTGACCTGCAACCCTGTCATCAGGTATTGCCGCTGACCGTGGGTGAGCCGCTGACCCTGCCGGACGGGTTGGGCGAGCTGGTGGTGCGCATGGCGGAGCACTGCGAGGGGCTGCTGCGTGCCCCCCGAGCGGATGAGCCGCTCTCGGTGCGTTTTCAGGTGGCGCCCGGGATCCCCCTCAAACCGGTGGGGCGAAGCGGCAGTCGGCGGATGAAGAAGCTGCTGCAGGAGTATGGCGTGCCTTCGTGGCAGCGGGGGCGCATCCCCATCCTTTACTATGGCGAGCAGGTGGCGGCGGTGGTGGGGCTCTTTGTCTGCGATGGTTTTATGGCGCAGGGGGCCGGGCTGGTCTGTCACTGGCAGGAGAGCGGTGCAGCCCCCATTCTGCCTGAGCTGGATCTCCCCTGACTTGATCGGGGGTTAACTCCCCAAAAAAAGAAGCTCCGGTCACATGGCGCGCATGTGCCGGAGCAAAGAAGAGTTCGGGATTATTCGTTAGGGCTGGCCTTGCCGGCTTTTTTGCGGGCGTAGAGGTGACTGTCGGCCGCCTCGTAGAGGCTCGGCACATCGACCCCGGATTGCCAGCTGGCGGCGCCAAGGCTGCATCCGACCGAGAAGGTGCTGAGCTCCTTGTTGGTCATCAACATATGCTGCAGTCGCAGCCAGACCGGGCGCCACGCCTCGGGTTCGGCCGGTTGCAGCAGCAGGGCAAATTCATCTCCCCCGAGCCGGAAGGCTTGATCCGTGCTGCGGATACACCCCTTGAGCAGCTGGGCAAAACGGCTCAGCACCAGATCCCCCACCGGATGACCCCAGGTGTCATTGATCTGCTTGAAGCGATCGAGATCCAGCAGCACCAGCACCAGACCGTGGGGCTCGCGGCTGTGCTGCTCGATGGCGCGACCGATGGCCTCGTCAAAGTAGGAGCGGTTGCCAAGGCCGGTCAGGTGATCGAGCCGGACCAGCTGATCCAGTTTTTCCAGCCGCAGATAGAGGGGCAGCAGCAGGCAGAGCAGCTGATGGTATTGCATCAGTACCCGTTGCTGGCTGCCGCTCAGCGGATGTTCCAGCTCGTAGTGGAGCTGGCCGAGCAGCTGGCCATGCTGACCGCGCAGCTCGAACGGATAGTTGTGCAGGTTGAGGGTGGCCAGAGGCGGGTGCTGGATCAGCACATGGGGCTGGCCACAATCGAGGTAGAGACCGTGGATCCTGACAATTCTTGCCGCACGATCGGCAAAAGTTGTCAGCAGACCGCCGAGATCGCTCTGCCCCAACAACTGCTCGAGCAACTGGTTGCGTTCAACGCTGGGCAACGGCGTGAGCCGCTCCATCTGGCGAACCCACTGCTCGATGCCATGGCTAAAGCCATTAAGTGACGACGTATTTTCCATGGTCTTCCACCTGTAACACCTGACTACTGTCTCCTCCGTGCAATTGGCATGCCCAATATATCTTTCCTGCCCGCCAGATCGGCTGACTAAGCTTAAGTCGATAAAAGGAGAGGGAAATTTGTACACCGACCTGTTGATCCTGCTGTTCGCCGCCGTGCTGCTGGTGGCAACTTTCCGGCGCCTCGGCTTGCCGGTGATCCTCGCCTACCTGATTGCCGGCGTGTTGCTCGGCCCCCACGGGCTGGCGGTGATCACCGGCCAGTCGATCATGCAGACCATTGCCGAGCTCGGGATCGTCTTTCTGATGTTCTCGCTGGGGCTGGAGTTCTCCCTGCCGAAATTGCTGGCGATGCGCCGGTTGGTGCTGGGGGTCGGGGTGCTGCAGGTGCTGCTCACCTCGCTGCTCTTTTTTGCCATCGGCTGGTGGTGGGGGCTGGGTTTGGCCCAGTCGCTGGTGGTGGCGGGGACGCTGGCGCTCTCCTCCACGGCGGTGGTGATCAAGCAGCTCGGCGAGCAGAAGCAGCTCCATACCCGCCGAGCCCAGCTGGGGGTGAGCGTGCTGCTGTTTCAGGATCTGGCGGTGGTGCCCCTGCTGGTGATGATCCCGATCCTCGCCCAGCCTGAAGTACAGGGGAGTGCCCTGGCCGCCGAGATCGCCTGGGCCACCCTCAAGGGGTTGTTTGCCTTGCTCACCCTGCTGGCGGTCGGCAAGTGGTTGCTGCCGCTGCTGTTTCACGAGGTGGCGCGGGCCCGCTCCGACGAGTTGTTCGTGCTTAGTGCCCTGCTGGTGGCGCTGCTGGCTGCCTACATGACCCATTCGCTCGGGTTGTCGATGGCGCTGGGGGCGTTTCTGGCGGGGATGATGCTGGGGGAGTCTCACTACCGTCATCAGCTGGAGGTAGACATCAAGCCCTTTCGCGATGTGCTGATGGGGCTCTTCTTTATCACCATCGGCATGGCCATGGAGTGGGAGCTGGTGGCGCGGGCTTGGTGGCAGGTGCTGATCTGCGTGGTGCTGCTGGTGCTGTGCAAATCCCTGCTGGTACTGCTGGCCGGGCGGCTGATGGGGGAGCGCAAGCGCGACAGCATGGCCGCCGGCATCATGCTCAGTCAGGTGGGGGAGTTTGGCTTCGTGCTGCTGGCGCTGGCGTTGCACCACGGCCTGCTGGATCAGCAACTGGTCTCCCTGCTGATCGGCATCGGCATCATCTCCATCGCCATGACCCCCTGGCTGGTGACCCAGGCCCATTCGCTGGCTCGCAGCCTCACCGATCCGGCGCTGCTGACCCGCTCCGAGGTGGCCCAGTCGGGCCTGAGCAAAAACCAGCATGTCATCATCGCCGGGTTTGGCCGGGCGGGGCAGACCTGCGCCCGCTTCCTCAAAATCGAAGAGATCCCCTTTCTGGCCCTCGATCTCGACCCCGAGCGGGTGAGCGAGGCCAAGCTGGCGGGGGAGCAGGTGGCCTTCGGCGATGCCAGCCGCCGCGATATTCTGCTGGCTGCCGGGCTGTTGCGGGCACGGCTGGTGATCATCACCTTCGATGACCGCAAGCGGGTTGAGGCGATGCTGGCACTGATCCGCGAACTGGCGGGGGATCTCAAGGTGCTGGTGCGCACCCGGGATGACAGCTTTCTGGAGCAGTACAAGCAGGCGGGGGCTTTCGAGGTGATTCCCGAATCCCAGGAGGGTGCCCTGATGCTGGTCTCCCACCTGCTGCTCAACTGCGATATCCCAATTGGCCGGGTGATCCGTCGGATGGAGCTGGAGCGCAGCAACCAGTATCGCTTCCTGCACGGCTTCTACTGGGGGGATCAGAGTGCCAGCAATCTGGAGGCAGATCAGCTGCTTGAACGCCTCCATCCGCTGTTGCTGCACGATCAGGCGTGGGCGGTAGGCCGTGAAGTGCGCGAGCTGCCGCTTGATGAGGTGCGGATCAAGGAGGTGCAGCGCGCGGATCAGAGCCTGGAGCCCAGACCCGAGCTGGTGCTGGCGGCCGGTGATCGGCTGATCCTGTTTGGTACCGTGGTGGCGATGGAACAGGCTGAGCAGCGTTTGCTGGAGGGGCGCTGAGCACCCTCGCACTCATCGTCTGCCCCCTTTACTCCCGCTCTTTTGGTAGCCCTTCGATATCGAGGAAGGCGACGACCCGCTCCCGCTCCCTCAGGGTGTCCTGATAGCCCAGCTTGATCAGCTGTTGGCAATAACCCGGATAGAACATCAAAAAGCTGGCCAGACTGCTGGTCTCATCCCCCTTCACGCCCAGCACCCGCAACAGGCGGCGCAACTTTAGCGGTAGTTTGCGCAGGTAGGCCAGTGCGATGGTGTCGAGATCCTGACTCGGTTTCAGCACGCAGGTCTCCACCCGCTTCAGCTTGAGGCGATTGCGCTCCCGCTCAGGGATCAGATCCAGAGTCTGGTTGATGCGCCACAGCCGCTCCAAATCAGAGTTGAGAGTGTCGGTAAAGACGGTATCGAGCAGATGGCTGGCGATATTGGAGCTGGTGAGATGGCCGTGATGATGGGTCGGCGCCGAGTGGGCTGGCGGATCCAGGGTGATCAGCAGGATCCGCTCCGCCCCCAGATGGATGGCGGGGCTGAGTGGGCTCAGCTGGTGGATGGAGCCATCGCCGTAGAACTTCTCGCCGATCCGGGTGGCCGGAAAGACGAAGGGGAGCGCCGAGGAGGCGAGCAGATGCTCAGATGTAAGCACGGTGCGCACCCCGCGCCGTCTGGCCCGCTCCCACGGATGGTGGTCAGCCCGCCCCTGAAAGAAGGTGGTCGAGAGACCGTCGTCATAATCCGACGCCGTGATGGCCAGCGCCTCCAGACTGCCGTAGAGGATGTTGTCATCGATGCGGTGATAGTCGATGAGCTGATCCAGCAGGCGGCGCAGCGGGGCGTTATCAAAGAGCTGAAAAGCGTGGTTGGTGTGGGGATTTATCAGCCCTGCCGAGCCTTCATACATCAACCGCCACAGCAGGCGCCCCGGGTGAAAATCGAAGATGTGGTGCGTCTCGAAGCGCCGCCAGACCCACTCCAGCTTGCGCACCCCCAGATGGAAGCAGGAGGCGTAGCAGGCGAGCGCGGTGACGTTGATGGCCCCCGCCGAAGTGCCGCACAGGATGGGAAAAGGGATGCCGAGATTGCGCGGGTAGAGCTCCGCAATCGCCTTGAGGGCGCCGACCTGATAGGCGGCGCGAGCACCGCCACCGGTGAGCAACAACGCTGTATTGGGTCTGGCCATATGCTGGCGCCTTATTGTGTCCTGACAAGAATGTTCCCACTGACAAATTAACTATAAGGCGCTGTATCAAATATAAAAACGGGCGCTGGCCCGTTTTTTTCATGGCCCCATGTCAAAGGGCGCGGTGAGGATTTTCCGGTCGAGCCAGCTGATCGAAGGCGGCGAATACCGGGGCGCTGGCGAGGATACGACCGTGGCCCAGACCCCGGGTGCTCACCAGCCGGGTATGACCATCCTGACTGGCCCGCAAGGAATCGCCGTGCGGAGCAAATCTGTCCTCCTCGTCGTGCACTATCATCGCCGCGCCGCTGCGACTAGCGAGGCGACCCAGTGGATCGACCGTGCTCAAGGGGTGCTGGTACTCTTGCTCAATCTCCTTGACCACCGCATCGAACAACCGGATGGAGTAGCCGGAGCGCGCCACCATGCCGTAGAGTTGGGGCACATAGTCGAGCACTGGCGAAATCAACAGCAGCGGCAGGGTATCGATACCCGGCTGACGGCTGGAGAGGGTGACGGCGCCCCCCATGCTGTGGGCGATGATCCCGTGCAGCGGACCTGCTTCGCTGGCCAGCTTGGTCGCCAGCTCGTCGAAGGCGCGCACGAAGCGGGGCAGATGGCCAGTGTTGCCTGCGCTCTGGCCGTGGGCCGGATGATCGTAGGCAATGGCGGTGAAACCCTGCGCGGCGATATGGCTCATCAGCGGATAGAACTGGCTAGCGCTGCCGGACCAGCCGTGCATCAGCAGCCACAGTGGCCCCTGACCGAGCCGATAGCTCATCAATAACCCTTCGCTGGTATGGACGGCCTGCTTCACCAGACCCGCAGGCTCGTGGTCATCCCGCTGGTTGCGCTGGGGGGTGAGCAACAACTTGCTGGCGGTACGCTTGGCATGGGTAGGGGCGAGTCTGTGGTGCAACCGGGTACCGATCCCCAGCAGCCATTTGCTCGGGCTGAAGCGGCGGGTGTTGAAGTAGATCTTGCTGCTCATGTTCATCCTGTGGTTTTTATGTGCGAACGGTCGTGCTTTTTATCGGTTTTTAAAAAGTCGTGTTGAACGGATGCCAAAACATCAGCGCCAGCTGGCGAGCAGAGCGTCCACTTCGGGCCAGAAGTGGCGGGCCGGATCCTGACACAGTTCGAGATCGTTGAACACCTGATCCGCCAGATAGAGGCCATAGAGGCGGTAAACGGCGCGCCAGGGATCCATCTCCTGTCGCCACTCGCCTGCAGCCTGACCCTGCACCACCTGACGGGCCAGATAGTCGAGCCAGAAGCGCACCAGTTGCCGGGCGGCTTGCTGCACCTGGCTCTTTTGCTCATGGCCATCCTGCACCGAGGTCCAGGCGTCGAGAAACATGCAGCGTCCGGCGAAGCAGTGGTTCCACGCCTGCCAGGCCCGCAGCAGGGCGATCAGCTTGTCATGCTGGCTCTGGTGCTCCTGCTGGCGTACCGGCTGGATCACCCGCAGCCGGAACACCTCGGCGGCGTACTCCAGCACGGCGATCTGCAGATTGTCGCGGGATTGAAAGTGGGCAAACAGGCCGCTTTTCGACATCTCGCAGGCGCTGGCCAGCGAGCCGATGGTCAGGCTCTCCAGCCCTTGCTGGCTAGCCTGCTCAAAGGCGTTTTGCAAAATGTTTTCCCGGGTCAGGCGCCCTTTACTCATCCTTCTCTCCTCGTTGGCGCTGGCAGCATAAAGTACGATCGTGCTAATTGTCGAGCAACAAATAGCCAGCATGGCTGGCTATGTCGTCTCGCGCGTGTCACTGCGTGCGGGTTTCAGCTCTCCTTGATATCGAGCTGTTGCAGGGCGATAACCGCCTGAGTGCGGTTCTTGACCCCCAGTTTTCTGAAGATGGCGGTGATATGGGCCTTGATGGTGGCCTCGGAGACATTGAGCTCCCAGGCGATCTGCTTGTTGAGGCTGCCATCGCGCAGCATGATCAGCACCTTGTATTGCTGGGGGGTGAGGCTGGCCAGCTTGCTGGCGAAATCGGGGCCGTCTTCCGATTCAGGATGGAGCGAGATGCCTTCCGGCACCCAGTTATCCCCCCCGATCACCGTATTGAGGGCGTTGACCAGCTCCTTCATCGGCACCGACTTGGGGATAAAGCCGAGCGCCCCGAGCCGCAATACCTGCTGGATGATGGCCGCCTCTTCTGAGGCGGAGACCACCACGATGGGCAGGTCGGGATACTGGCCGCGCAGGTGGGCCAGCCCCTCGAAGCCATTGGCTCCCGGCATCTTGAGATCGAGCAGCAACAGGTCAACTTCGGGGTGCTCGCCGAGCAGGCTGGTCAGGCTGTCGATGGAGTCCGCTTCCAGCAATTGAGCGTCGTTGATGGCCATGTGCACCGCTTGGTAAAGGGCGCCCCGAAACAGGGGGTGGTCATCTGCGATGACGATGGTAAATTGGCTGTCCATATTTCGGTTAATGGCTCACATTGTTGCTAACTGATTGTTTTGAAAAATCAAACTAGCATCGCTCACCAAGAGGGTCAAACCCGCCGGTGCGCAAATGTGAAGCGACCATCGGATGTTTTGCCATCAAGGGCAGACAGGCCGGTCGCAGGCAACTCATGCAGGAGGCAACAGATGGGATCCTTGGTATTGGCGGTGGGCACCGGCTCCACCTGGGCGATGCGGGCGGCACTGGTGCTCGCCATGAGCGGGCTGACGTGGCAGGAGCAGGTGTTCGATCTGGAGGATGCCAAGTCGCTGGCGCGGCTCAAGCGGCTGGCACCGGCCGGTCTGGTGCCCTGGCTCGAACACGATGGCGTGCGGGTTCACGACTCGCTGGCCATCGCCGAATATGTTCACGAGCTCTGTCCCGACCGCCAGCTCTATCCGGTTTTGCTGGCCGAGCGGGCACTGGCTCGCAGCCTCTGCGCCGAGTTGCACGCGGGATTTCGGCAGATCCGTTCTCTGCTCCCCTTCTTTCTTGGGGCGCCAACCCGTATCGATCCCCCGGTGGAGGCGGTCGGTGAGCTGGCCCGTTTGCAGGAGATCTGGTCGCAGGCGCGGGGCCCCTTCTACTTTGGCGAGGCGGGCATTGTCGATGCCTTCTATGCCGTGATGGCCTATCGACTGGCCAGCTACGGCATCCTGTTGCCCGGTCAGGCGGGGGCGTATCAGCAGGTGCTGCTCTCTTGGCCTCTGTGGCAGGAGACCCTGCTCAAGGCGCGGTTGCAGTGGCCGGTGGCGGCGCGCCAGTCACAGTGAACCTTGGCAGATAGATAAACGAGAGAGGGGAGCCAGTGGCTCCCCTCTCTGCTGCAGGTCAATGTGGCTCAAGGGTTACTTCTGCCGGCCGGCAAAGACCACCACCACCTTGTCATCCCCCTTCTCCCGCACAAAGGCGTAGGGGGCATCCGAGAGTTTCTGGTGGTTGCCTGCCGCAATGGCCGGATGGGCGGCGCGGAACTGGCCCAGTTGCTGCCAGTGCTTGACCAGCTCAGCCTTGTCTCCGCTGGCCAGCTCCTGCCAGTTCATGTCCGAGCGCAGCGCCTGATCGAACACCCCGCCATCCTTGGCCAGCCCGCGGCCGGACTCGTCGCCGTAGTAGAGCTGGATACCGCCCGGCAGCAGCATAAAGCTGTTGGCGACCCGGCGCTGTAGCGGCACATCCTGATAGTCGCCAAAGAACAGCTTGGTGTCGTGGGAGCTGATGTAGCTCAACACGTTGAACTCGGGATCCTGATTGATGCGGCTGGCGTAGCTGGCATAGGTGGGCTCGGCGCTGGCCATGCACTGGGCCTGTGACAGTGCGAACTCGCGCTGATAGTCGAAGTTGATCAGGGAATCGAAACCGTTCTGATACCAGAAATCCTTGGCCACCCCGTGATCCCACACCTCGCCCACCATGTAGAAGGGCAGATCGTCGAGGGCCTTGCTCGGGTTCGCAGTCTTCCACTCCTTGAGCGCAGCGGTGCCCGCCTGCTTGAGCTTGGCCCACACTTCGGGCTCCAGATGCTTGACGGTGTCGGCGCGGAAGCCGTCGATACCAAAGCGGCGCACCCAGTCGGTGTGCCAGGCGATGAGATAGTCACTCACGGTAGCGTCGGGCTGCGCCTTGGCGAGGGTATCTTTTTTCGCCGCCAGCAACGGCGGCAGCCCTACCGGTTTGGCCGATTCGGTCAGAAAGTCCGGCAGCCCCGCCACCGAGCCGGTGACATCGTCGGTGCCGGGCTGCGGGTAGCCGGGCAGACCGGCGCGCACCCAGTCACCACTCCACCACTTGTTCCACGCGGGTGATTGATAGTCGATGAACTGGTTGTAGCCATGCCAGTTAAGGCCGCCGCTCGGTCGCCACTGGTTCCAGACGGTCGGCAGTTTGCCGCTGTTCTGGGTCAGTTCGGTGAGCCCGAGATCTTGCAGATCGGCGAGGGTGGCATAACCGGCGTGGTTCATCACCACGTCGAGGATGATCCGCATGCCGCGCTTGTGGGCCTCATCCACCAGGGTTTTCAGACTCTCTTCATCGCCGTAGTTGGGGTCAATCTTGGTGAAGTCGAGCGCCCAGTAGCCGTGGTAGGCGTAGAAGGGGAAATTGCCCTGCTCGCCGCCACCAATGAAGCCGTGAACCTGCTCCACCATGGGGGTGATCCAGATGGCGTTCATGCCGAGGCTCTTGATGTAGTCGAGCTTCTCGGTCAGCCCCTTGAAGTCACCGCCATGCCAGGTGGCTACCTCATCCTGTCCATCCTTCTGGCGGCCGAAGCTGTTGTCGTTGGCGGGGTCGCCGTTGTGGAAGCGGTCGGTCAGCAGAAAATAGACGCTCGCGTGATCCCAGCTGAACGGTGCTGGCTTTGCTGCCTTGACCGGCTCGAGCAGCAGCAGGCCGCCGCTCTCTTTGCTCGGGGTCAGGGTCAGTTTGCCCTGTTTGACTACCGCCTCCTGTTTTGAGTAGGCATCCCTCAGTCGGGTGCCGTCGGGCCAGACCCCTTTGAGCGACACAGTGACCGGGCCGCCATCCCAGCTGATGCAGGGCTCTTCTGGTGGCTGGCGCTTGAACTCGCTCTTCTTGGTCGCCCGCAACACCTTGAGGCTGGGGATATCCGGGTTGAAGGTGAACTGATACTCCCCGGCCAGCATCACCCGCAGGGTAAAGCTGTGATCCTTGCTGCATTTGTCCATGGGCTGGGCGGTGCCGAAGGAGAGTGGCTTGCTCTCACTCGGGCCAAAGCTGGTGCCGCAACTGTTGCCTGCGTCGCTGATGCGGATCTGGTGGCTCCCCTTGGCAAGGGGATGGATCAGCTCCACCGTACCCTTGTCCAGCGCGATCGGAGTCGCCACCGGCTGACCATCTACATAGAGGCGAACCTCGGGGGCAGCCATCGCCTGTTGGATGAACAGAGGGGCGGCCAGCAGGGCGAGCCAGAGAGGGGATAAGTGATGAGCACGACGCATAAGCCATTCCTTGAGCAGGGCAGTTCGGACAAGGGCCCATTCTAGGAGCAGCAAAGCGCGCCTTGGATCGGCAAAACGCCGATTTGTGACATCAGTTCAAATGGTTACGTTTTCAAGCCGAGGAAAGTGTGACGGGGAAGTGGTGGGATGCTTTGTCGATAAAAATAGCGGCCATAAAAAAATGCCGGTCAGGTGACCGGCATTTGGTGTGTCAGGCATTGTCGTCACATCAGACGGTGAAGAACTTGAAGTTGACGAAGGCCACCGCGATGAAGGAGGCAACCATGCCGCTGATGCATAGCACAGCAGGGCGGATGGCGGGCCAGCGATGGGTCAGCAGAATGATGGCCAGCAGGGTCGGGTAGAGCCCGAACATATAGCGTGGCATGGCGTTGAGGCCGGTCATCAGCGGGATGGTGCAGCAGATGAACATCAGTGTCGCTTCGGCCCAGCGCTTCTGGCTGAACAGGTAACCGTTCAGGCACCAGCCGAAGATCACCATGATGGAGAGGTAAGCCTTGCGGCCGCCCAGCTCGAAACCGCTCAGCCACCAGTCCAGCGGGCTGTCCATGTAGCGACCCCACGCCACCTGAATGTGCTTGAAGGCGAAAGCATCGCCGGTCAGGTGATAGAGGTAGACCATGTAGGCAAACAGGCCAAAGGGGATCATCCAGAGGGTGAACACCACCTTGAAGGCGCGCTCGGTAAAGCGGAAAAATTCCCGCCAGCCGTAGGCTTGCAGCGCCAGGATCAGCACCGGGAAGACCATCATCACCCCCAGGTTGCGGGTGGCGGAGATACAGACCCCCAGCACGGCCACCATCAGCCACTGCTCCCGATAGGCGAACAGGAACATCCCCAGCATCAGCGCCATAAAGGTCGACTCGGTATAACCGGAGACGAAGTAGGCGGAGAAGGGGGAGAAGGCGAGCAGCCAGACGCCGAAGCGGGCGGTATCGTCCCCCAGCTTGAGCTGACGCAACACCAGCAACATCAGCGGCAGGCTGGCGAAGAAGGAGATATTGGTAACAATGATGAGGCCGATCAGGCTCTCGACATTGAACAGGTTGGAGATGGCACCGGAGACCATCGGATAGAGCGGCATAAAGGCCCAGTTGGCCGCATTGCCCTTGCTCAGCCAGCGCGGGTAGAGGTCGTAGCCGTTTTCGATGATGCGCTGGAACCAGACGCAGTCGAACTGGCAATAGGCCTGCAGTGGCCCGATACCGGGAGTGCCATAGAGCTGGACACCGAAATAGCCCATGCCATAGAGGGCAACGCGGCTCAGCACGAAGGCGGCAATGATCATCAGCCAGTCACGGCCGCTGATGCGCAGTGACGGGCGATAGGGGAGGCTGTCCCCGGGCAGGGAAGCGGTATTGGTCATGTCATTCATCAGGCAAAAACCCAGACGCGAGAGAGGATGTAGGTGAGTACAGTAACGGTCAGGGTGGCGATGACCACCGGCAGTAGACCGGAGAGTCCCGCAAACAGCAGGCCGCTCAGGATCAGGTTACGCACCGCCAGCGAGAAGAGGGCAACCAGCAGAAACTTGCTGGCGGCTCCCTGCTTCTGGAAGGTGATGTAGCGGTGACCAAAGAAGGAGAACCAGAACGCGATGGCAAAAGCCAGCGTGGTAACCAGGTGCTCCGAGATGGTGGGCCAAGTATGAAACAGTGCGATGGAGGTGCCAAGGTCGACGAGGGTAGCCCCCCCGCCGACAAAACCGAAACGTACCAGCCGCCAGAATTCCTCGCGGGAGATCATTGCGGTGCTTGCTCCTGTTGCTCTTGCAGGTTGCTGTCAGCGCTCTGCGGTTTGCCAGCATCCTGCTTGGCATACTGGCCATAGACCCCTTCAATGAGGTAGACCGGGCGCTGTTTCACTTCCACAAACATGCGGCCGATGTATTCGCCGATGATGCCGAGCGACAGTAGTTGGATACCGCCGAGGAACAGCACCACGGACATCAGTGAGGCATAGCCGGGTACGTCGATGCCGAAGAAGATCACCTGGGTGATGATTTTCAGGATATAGAGGAAGGCAACCAGCGAGACGCTGACACCCACATAGCTCCAGACCCGCAGCGGCCAGCTGGAGAAGCTGAGCAGACCGTCGAGGGCGAAGTTCCACAGTTTCCAATAGTTGAACTTGGTTTCACCGGCGTGACGGGCCGGGCGCTCGTAGGGGACGCCAACGGCACGGAAACCGGCCCAGGCAAACAGACCCTTCATAAAGCGGTTGCGCTCCGGCAGCAGCTTGATCGCCTCGACCACTCGACGGTCGATCAGGCGGAAGTCACCGGCGTTCTCCGGCAGCTTGGTGCTGGTGGAGAGGGCGTTGAAGAAGCGGTAGAAGCCACCGGCAGTCAGGCGCTTCATCGGGGTATCGGCGCTGCGATCGACTCGGATGCCGTAGACGGTGTCATAGTCACCGGTCTGCCACAGTTTGACGAACTCCAGGATCAGGGCGGGCGGGTCTTGCAGATCCACATCCATCGGCACGATGGCATCCCCTTTGGCCTGATGCAGACCGGCGGTCAGGGCCGCTTCTTTACCGAAGTTGCGTGCCAGGTTGACCAGGGTCACGCGCGGGTCACGGGCGATGGCCTGCTCGACCACTTCACGGGTGCGGTCACGGCTGCCATCGTTGACGAATACAATTTCAAGCTGGTCTTTCAGCGGGGCCAGTTCGTTGTCTATCGCGTTGATGAAGGCATCGATGCTCTCTTCCTCGTTGTAAACGGGAACGACCAGAGAGAGTCGAAAATCTGGATGCGACATAAGAACGTCCTTATTTGGGATAGTTGTTTTTATAAAATGGTATTCGGGGCAAGGATCACTGGGCTACGGTCAAACGTACCGACTGCACATTGATGGGAGTAGGTGCCGAGAGCGCCAGAAAATTGGGGCGCTTGGGATCTGCCGTGAGCGAGTCGCCGGGCAGACTGAGGCGGATTTCGTTGATGCCCGCTTTGGCCAGTTTCACCGTGGTGGTGAAGTCGTGACCCAGCGCCACTTTCAACAGGGCACCGGCTTCCGGGCTGTTGATGCGGGCCTGTACGGTAAGCTGATCCGGATTGGCCGCCTGCTTGGGCAGCACAAAGTAGAGACCGCCCTGACCGCTAAGCAGGGTACCTTCGTCGCTCGGCTTCTTGGCCCAGCCTTCGCTGGAGAGGAAGCGGCTTGGCTTGGTCAGATTGAGCTCGTTACCCGGCTGATAGGTCATGCTGGAGTTGTGTTCCCAGAAGCGGGTTTTGCCTTCCAGATAATAGAGTTTGTAGGCCAGGCTCACGTTGGGGTGAGCAGCCAGATAGAGGGTGTAAAGATAAAAACCGCTTAACGCCAGAATGGCAGTCAAAAAACCGAACTTTTTGTACGTCATATCACTCTCTATGCCTGACAGAATGGGTAGGCCGATGTCGCGCATATGCTAATCCAATTGCAAAAAAAGCATAGTGGATCACAAAAAAATATTTGGTCACATATTAACCCCTTTTTACCCCTGTTCCAAACGTTGCTGTTTCCCGGTTAAACAGGTCTGGCGGGGCGCAGGTTGCCAGTAGTGCTCCGGCAGGGCAATTGGCAAATAGAAGCGCTTTGCTGCGTCATTTTCTAGCGGATGCGATAGTCATCTGGCTTCTATCGCCATTTTGCAGGGGGCGATTTATGATGACTCACTTATTCGTCAAGGATGACATATGAAGTGGCTCTCTTGCTGTCTGTTGCTTGGATTATGGGCGCCAATGGCATTGGCCAAGGCCCTGTGTCCCGAGCCCATTCAGGTCGGTTACGATAACTGGCCCCCCTACCATTATTACGAAGCCGACTCACCGCAAGAGGTGCGCGGTTATGCCGCCGAGGTGCTGACGGCTGTGCTCACTTCCATGCACTGCAAGGTCCACTATGTGGAGCTGCCCTGGAAGCGGGTACTGCACGAAATGGAATATGGCGAGATAGACATGGCGATGGAGGCGAATATCAATGATGAGCGCGCCCGTTATGCCTGGTTTTCCGACTCCTACAACCCGGGGCGCACCTTGCTGTGGATCCGCAAGGGCAGCCACTATCCCGAACAGGATCTGACGAGCTGGCTGGCCAGTGGTTACTCCCTCGGCGTCACCAAAGAGTACTTCTATGGTGAGGAAGTGATGTCGCTGCTCGCTCGCTATGCCAAACAGGTGAGTGCGGTGAGCGATCAGCAGAATTATGAGAAGCTGGCCCGCGGGCGGATCGACGGTTTCCTCGGTGACATGCTGGCTACCCCCAGCGCCCTTAACAAGGAGGGGATGAGCGGTCTGTTCACCAGCCACCCCATGGTGGTATCTGAATCGCCAAGCTTCTTTATGTTGGGCAAGCGCAGCTTTTCGCCGCAGTTCTTGCAACAATTCAATCAGGCGTTGGCGCGGTTCAAGGAGACAGATGCGTATGACATTATCTGGCAGCGTTATGCCCCCGAGCGCTAGCAAAGTATTGGCCGTTCACGCATCATGAGCGGCCTGAGCATCGGGTCTGCTTGTCAGGCCTGACAGAGTGAACAAACCGTTTTGAGGTACCCATGGGGATGAAGTATTGGCTGGCCCTTGCCAATCTGGTGTGGCTGGGATGTTTGCCCGCTGGCGCGGTACATGCGACCGAAGCACAAGTTGTGGTGGCGGCCAGTGAAACCGGACACGACTGGTATCAGGGCAGTCAGGCCGAACAGGCCCGTGTCGAGCTGGAGCAGCAGTTGCAAGAGGCTGTGCTTGCCCAGCTGCACCCCGATTTTTTCACGCTGTGGAAGCGCCTGCAGGCCACCCATACAGACAAGCGTGGTGCCATCTATGACGACATTTTTACCAAGCTGAGCCGTTTCCAGCACGCCTGGCGGGGGATGGATCTGGTCTCTCGCGAGCAGATGAAGACCCTTAAGCTCGATTTGAACCGCCCTGTGGTGACCCAACCCAGCGATGATGACCTGCTCACCCAAGTGAAATCTCTGCGCCCCCAGGTGGCGGAATACGAGGCGGTGCGGGCCAAAGTGCACAAACTGCTGGCAATGCCGATGGCCAGCAAGTGGCCGACCCTCGATATGCCAACCCTGCGTGCCGGAGAGCGCTCCACCGAGCTTGGCCAGATCCGCGCCATGCTCAACGAGCTGGGCGACAGCGCCCCGAGCCATGGTGATCAGATTTACGATGGTGATACCGAGCAGGCCATCAAGCAGTTCCAGCGTCGTCACGGTCTCACCGCGGACGGCATTATCGGCCGTCAGACCCGCTCCTGGCTCAATACCGGCCCGCAAGTGCGCGCCAGCCTGCTGCTGCGTAACCTGTGGCGTCGCGATCTGGTGGATCAACTCGCCGGTGGCCGCTACGTGCTGGTCAATATTCCTGACTACCGCCTGAGCGTGGTGGAGTCCGGCAACGAGGTGTTTACCAGCAGGGTCATCGTCGGCAAGGAGCAGCGGGCCACCCCCATTCTGGCCAGCGAAATTCGCTCCATCGTGCTCAACCCCTCCTGGCATGTGCCGCGCTCGATCCTGAGCAAGGACATCCTGCCCAAGCTGGGTCGCGATCCCGCGTACCTGAGTCGCGAGCAGTTCGAGGTGATCGACAGCGAGGGCAATCCGGTCCAGTTCACCGAAGAGGGGTGGCATCAGGCGCTGGCCGCCGGTTTCCCCTATCGCCTGCGGCAAAAGCCGGGGGATCACAATGCCCTGGGGCGCTACAAGTTCTACCTGCCCAACAATGACGCCATCTATCTGCACTCCACCCCGCGCAAGGCGCTGTTCGAACAGGGGGCGCGCGCCTTCAGTTCGGGTTGCATCCGGGTGGAGCATGCTGACGATCTGGCCGAGCTGTTGTTGGCGGACTCCCGCTATCAGCCGGACAAGGTGGCCAATATCCTCAAGGAGAGCCAGACCAAATGGTTGCCGCTTACCACGCCGATCCCGGTCTTTACCGTCTACTGGAGCAGCTGGATCGACGAAAATGGTCGCCAGCAACTGCGCAACGACATCTACGGATTTGATCGGGTCAGCTTCCAGAGCCGCCTGCTGTGATCCCTGCCACAGAGTGAAAAGCCCGGCCTGTGCCGGGCTTTTCTATGGGCGATTGTGGTTTGACAGCTCCCCCCGCCGGAGGGTAGTTTCAAGCGCCTGTATCACATTCAATCAGTGATCTTATTCAACTATTTTTCGCTTGAATCTGCGATGGACGAACCCCTTATGCTGGAACAAGAGATAAGTCGACGTCGCCTGTTGTTGGGAGCCGGTTGCCTGCTGGGCAGCTCGCTGATCTCCTTCCCTGCACTGGCCAGCCGCAGTACCACCGGGCGTGAACTCAGTTTCTTCAATCTCAATACCGGCGAGCGGGTGCGCGCCAGCTATTGGGAGAACGGCCACTATCTGAGCGACGGGTTGGCCGAGCTCAACCACATCTTCCGCGATTACCGGCGCAACGAAGTGTTCAACATCGACAAGAAGTTGTTTGATCAGCTGTTTCTGTTGCAGCACAAGCTGGGTCGGCGCAGTGAAATTCAGCTGATCTCCGGCTATCGCGCCCCGGCAACCAATCGTCAGAAGCGCCACAAGAGCCGCGGCGTGGCCAAGCACAGCTACCACACCCTTGGGCAGGCGGTGGATGTGCGGATCCCCGGCGTACAGCTGGCCCATCTGCGCAAGGCGGCGCTCCAGCTCAAGGTGGGTGGGGTCGGTTACTATCCCCGCGATAACTTCGTTCACCTCGATACCGGCCCGGTGCGCAGCTGGTAAAGGGGTTGGCAAGCTGCCAAGCTCTTCCCACCAGAGAGGAGATAGCGATGAAAAAGATAGTGATTGGCGGCCTGATCGCCCTGTTGCTGACCGGTTGCAGCAAGCTCAACCGTGAAAATTACGACCAGTTGAAGATGGGGATGAGTTACGCCGAGGCCAGCACCATTCTGGGCAAGGCGGAGCGTTGTGATGATGCCTTGGGCACCACCAGCTGCCTCTGGGGCGGGGAAGGGAAGAACATCAAGATCCGCTTTATCGCCGACAAGGCGACCTTCTTCAGCTCGGAAGGGATTAACTGAGTCGCAGACCGTCCATGAAAAAAGCGCCGCTCGGGCGCTTTTTTGTTGCTCGCAATCCAACCCGCCTCGCCAGAAGCTGGCGTACTCAGTGGGTCGCGTACTGGTAGTTGAAGGTGGGCAGACCCCACTTGAAGCGAACCGCCAGCAGCCGCAGTACAAAGCCGATCCCGATGGAACCGAACGCGGCCCAGTTGGTCGGCAAGCCCTGATCCAGCGCCAGACAGTAAAGCGCTGCGGTGATCAGCGAAATGGCTGCATAGAGCTCGCGACGAAATACCAGTGGAATGCGCTGACAGAGCAGATCCCGCAGCACCCCGCCAAAGACCCCGGTCACTACCGCCATGATGCAGGCAATACCGGCGCCGTGGCCCATATCCAGCGCCCGGGCTGCACCGAAGATGGAGAAGACCACCAGTCCCAGGGCATCAAGGGCCATGAACAGCTTGCCGAGGTAGCGCATCAGGGGGGCAGAGACCACACCCGCCATCGCAGCTGCCGCAACCAGCAGTACATATTCCGGATGTTCAATCCAGAGCAGCGGATAGTGGCCCAGCAGCACATCGCGGATGGTGCCACCACCGATGGCCGTCGCCGAGGCGATGATAACCACACCAAACAGATCCATCCGTCGCCGACCCGCGGCCAGCGCGCCGGTCATCCCTTCGGCCACCAGGCCCACCAAGAAGAGTGCATGTAACATGAGATATCCCAGGGAACGAGAAAGGCCAGAATCCTACCAACTCGTGTCATATGGGACAAGCTATCGAATGCATGCATTAATTTAATTCATGCTAAATACGAAAAAGGCACCGTTTCGGGTGCCTTTTTCTAATCAATGTTCAAGGGTTAGCGCCCCAACTGCTCCTGCCGGTAGTGATCGACCCACATGGCGGTGGCACCACAGATGGCGACTGGCATCACGAAGAGGTTCACCACCGGAATGGCGGAGAAGAGGGTCACCAAAGCGCCGAAGCTGAGGCACTTGCCACGGCGTTGCTTCAAGGCGTCACGCATGGTGATGAAGTCGATCTTGTGGTTGTCGAACGGATAATCCACATACTGGATCGCCATCATCCAGGCGCTGAACAGGAACCAGAGCACCGGCGCCAGGGTCTGGCCCACCACAGGGATCAGGAACAGGATCAGGCAGCCAATGGCCTTGGGAAGGTAATACTTCAGCTTGGTCCATTCGCGGCCGAAGGTGCGTGGCACATCCTTGACGATATCCAGCATGCCGCCGTCATTGGCGGGCTGGCCGGTGAGGATCTGCTCCACCTTCTCCGCCAGCAGGCCGTTGAAGGGGGCGGCTACCCAGTTGGCAACCGAGCTGAAGATAAAGGAGAAGACCACCAGTATGGTGATGAGCGCGATGGGCCACAGCAGGTAGTCCAGCCAGTCGAGCCAGGCGGGGATCTGCTGATGGAGCCAGGCGAACAGGCCGTCCAGTTGCAGCAGCAGGGCATAGAAGGCCCCGGCAAACAGCACGAAGTTGACCAGCAGGGGGATCAGCACAAAGGTGCGGATGCCCGGTTGGCGAATAAGGGAAAATCCGCGCAGGAAATAGTCTGCACCGCTGATTGAATCTTTGACCATATGGGGTGATTGGCTCATGTGAGCTCCATCTATGCATGGGAGAACTGCCAGCATATTACAAACAAGCCTTTGATTTGGTAAAGTCGCCGACTATTCCTTATTTCGTGCCGTGGCGACCAAAAATCGGGCATGAATGGGGATGATGCCTGCATATTACAAACAAAGCCGGGTCTGGATTTGGTAAAGTCACCTGCCCGCCTCCTCTTTATTTAGCCACTGATACAGGTCGCCATGCGTCTGAAACTGATCAAACTCGCCGGCTTCAAGTCGTTCGTCGAGCCGACCCGCATCGAACTGTCGGCAGACATGACCGCCGTGGTGGGCCCTAACGGCTGTGGCAAATCCAACGTCATCGACGCGGTGCGCTGGGTGCTGGGAGAGAGCTCCGCCCGCCATCTGCGCGGCGAGAACATGACCGATGTCATCTTCAACGGCTCCATCAATCGCAGTGCGCACGGGCGCGCCTCGGTCGAGCTGGTGTTCGACAATCCCCACAACCGGGTGCCCGGCGAGTTCGGTCGCTTTACCGAGATCTCGGTGCGCCGCGAAGTGCTGCGCGACGGCTCCAACCACTATCAGATCAACGGCCAGAAGTGCCGCCGCAAAGATGTGACCGACCTCTTCCTCGGCACCGGCCTTGGCCCCCGCAGCTATGCCATCATCGAGCAGGGCACTGTCAGCCGACTGGTGGAGTCACGTCCGGCCGATCTCAAGCTCTTTATGGAAGAGGCCGCCGGGGTTTCCCGCTACAAGGAGCGGCGCCGCGAGACCGAGCAGCGCATTCGCCACACTCAGGAGAACCTGGAGCGCCTCGGCGATATTCGCGGCGAGCTGGGTTCGCGCCTTGAGCACCTCAAAGCCCAGGCCGAAACCGCCGAACGCTACAAACAGCTCAAGAGTCGTTCGCGCGCCGCTCGCGCCGAGCTGATTGGCTCCGAGTTGTGGGCGCTGGAGACGCGCCTTGGCGAGGCCAAAACCGAACTGGCACATGCCGAGCAGGCGCTGGCGGCGCTCGATGCCAAGCGTACCGCCGATGAGGGGCGCCACGTCACCCTGTCGGTCGCCAGACAAGAGGCGCAAGCCGAGCAGGCGAGCCGTCAGCAACAGATTTTTCTCGGCGGGCAGGCCATCGCCCGTCTCGAACAGCAGCAACTGCACCAGAGTGAACTGGGGCGCGACTGGCAGGCCCGTGCAGAGGCGCTGGGCGAGCGGATTGCCACCCGCAAGGCGCAGCTGGCCAGCCAGCAGGATCAACTGACCGAAGGGGTATTGCGCGCTGAGCAGGAGAGCGCTCGGCTGGAGCAGTGTGAGCAGTTGCTTACCGAGCAGCAGGAGGCTCGCCAGCACGCCAGCGAGCAACTGGAACAAGCCCGCTTGCGCCAGCAGCAGTGGCAGCAACAGTTGGCCGGGGTGCAGGGGCAACTCAATCAGACCCGTACCCGGTTGGGTGGTTTGCAGGAGCTGCAAGCCAAGACCCGGCTGGCGCGCCTCAAGCTGGAAGATGAACGCGCTGGCCCCCTCGGCGCAGAGGCCGACGATCTGCAACCGGCCCTCGATGCCCTGAGTGGTGAGCTGGAGCTGACGCGGGCGGCCAATGACGAGCTGACCGAGCAGCTGGCGCAGGCTGTCCACACCCATGAACAACTCAAGCAGCAGCATGGCCAGCAGTTGAGCCTGCAGCGGGAGTTGGAGGCGCGGCTGGCGACGCTGGATCAGATCCTCGGCGAACAGATGGAGGGGGTGACTCTGGCCGACCGGTTGCAAGTTGCCCCCGAGTGGGCACAGGCGCTCGATAAGGTGCTGGGTCGCTGGCTCACCGCAACGCCAGCGGACGAGTGCAATCTGGCGCAAGAGGGACTCTGGATTGGCCCGGCACAACCGGCGGTTGCCGGTACGCTGGCGGCGCAACTGGGCGGCAAGCACATTCCCGCCTTCCTCAATGCCATCTGGCTGGTGGAGAGCCGGGAGGCCGCATTGGCCCGCCAGCCAAGCCTTGCGGCCGGTGAGTCGGTACTGACTCCTGCTGGCGACTGGCTGGGGCCAAACTGGGCCGATCTGGGGCTGGGCGCGGCGCTCGGCACCATGGCGCTGCTCGGTGAGCGTGAGCGGTTGCACACCGAGCTGGAGAAGGTTGCCGCGGGGCAGGCACAGCTGAGCGAGCAACTTGTGGCTGCCGATGCCCGGCGTGCCCAGCTTGCCAGTGCGCATGAGTTGTCGCAGCGAACCTTGCGCGAGCAAGAGCAGAAATGGCAACAACTGCGCGAAGCCTGGAGCCTGCAACAGGGTCAGCGGCAGGAGCGGTTGCAGCGGCTCGGTCAGCTCGGCGAAGAGCTGATCCGGCTTGATCAGGAGCAGGCCGAAGAGGCAGAGCGACTGGCCAGCGCCCGTGAACAACTGGAACTCGATGAGGCGCGCCTTGCCGAGTTGCAGGAGCAGGGGGAGCCGCTGACACAAGGGTTGCAGGTCGCGCAGGAGCAGCTGACCCGCTGCGAGCGGGCGGTCGATGAGGCGCGAGTGCGCCGCGAGCAGCAACAAGCGGCCTGCCAGCGTTTGCAACTGGAGTTGGGCAATCTGCGCCAACTCATTACCCTGGGTGAAGAGGAGCTGGCGAGGCTCGGGCTGGAGCTGGCCGGGCTGAAAGGGCCGGATAGCGAGGCAGTGCCGGATCTGGCGCCCCTGCTGGCCGAGCAGCGCAATCTGGAGGCGCAGCAGCTCGCCTGCCATCAACGGCTTGCGGAGCTGGAGCGCCAGCTGACCGAGCTGGAACAGGCCAGAAGAGCCGATCACAAGCAGCTTGTTACCTTGCAAGAGAAGCTGGCAACCCTGCGCCTTGAGCGTGAACGCAGCCTCACCCGTCGACAGGGGCTGCACGAGCAGTTCGAAGAGCTGGGGGTTCGACTGGTAGATCTCGATCAGGCGGTGCTGATCGCTGCAGATCGCAGCAAGCTGCGGCAGGAGATCCAGACCCTGGAGGGGCAAGTGGAGGCACTCGGCGCCATCAACCTGGCGGCGCTGGAGGAGTACGAAGAGGCGAAAACGCGAGCAACCTATCTTGAAAATCAGTGTCAGGATCTTGAGCAAGCGCTGGAAACCTTGAGCCAAGCCATTAAAAGAATTGATAAAGAGACACAAATACGGTTCCGGGACACTTTCGATAAGGTCAACGAAGATTTAAAATCCCTCTTTCCGAAAGTGTTCGGTGGGGGCAGTGCCTGGCTTGAGCTCACCTCCGATGATCTTTTGGAGGCCGGAGTGAGCATCATGGCGAGACCTCCGGGTAAGAAGAATGCTACCATTGCCCTGCTTTCCGGGGGGGAGAAGGCGTTAACCGCGCTTGCGCTGGTTTTTGCCATCTTCAGACTCAACCCAGCACCTTTTTGTCTGCTGGATGAGGTGGATGCACCGCTCGATGAAGTGAACGTCGGTCGCTTCTGTTCTCTTGTCAAAGAGATGTCGAGCACAGTACAGTTCGTTTACATCAGTCATAATAAGGTCTCCATGGAGATGGCTGAGCAGCTGGTTGGCGTCACGATGCAAGAGCCCGGGGTTTCGCGCATTGTGTCGGTCGATATCGGTGAAGCCGTCGCTTTGGCTGAGCAAAACTAGAAAGAGAAGCAGCTAATGCAGGAATTGCGTTACATCTTGGTTGCCCTGGGCGGTATTGCCATCGCGGCATTGCTCATTCACGGGTTGTGGAGCAACAGAAAGAATCGTCAGGCACCGATCAAAGAGAAACCCCTTGGCCGGATGGAATCCAAATCGCGAAACCGCGATGATGACGCCTTCGACAGCGATGGCATCGGTCAGGTGCGTGTAGTCAGCAGTGGCCGCCGTGCCGAGCCCAAGCTGCGCAGTGAAGAGAGCCTTCAGCCGGAGTTTGGTCGCCGTGCCGCCGTGCCCGCCTTTGACGATGAAGATGATGAGGATGAACTGCCACCGCCCGTCGTGCGCAAGCCTGCTGCCCGTCCGGTTCCGCCGCCTCCTGCCTATGAAGAAGAGGAACCGGGCTTTGATGAGCCGCTGCCTGACGTCATTGCGCAAGAGCCTGCCGCTCCGGTACGCAAACCGGCCCAGGTCAATCGCCGTACCCCGGTCTACCGTTCACGTCCCCAGCGCGAGCCAGTCATGCCTGTTCAGGATGACGAGCCGCTGATCGAGCCTGCTTATGCCACAGCGCCCACCTTTGGTGTGCGAAATGAGCCTGTGCGAGCCACTGAACCTGAAGTGAAGGCCCAGCCACGCCATGTGGAACCTGAACCTCTTTACGAAGAGCCCGTCTACGAGGCTCCCGTTGCAGAACCTCGCTCAGCTCCCCAGCCGGTAGAAAAAATCTGGCAGGATGTCTATGTCATCAACCTGATGGGCCGCCCGGGGCATGAGCTGCAAGGGGCGACTCTGCTCTCCTCCCTGATGGCGCTTGGCTTCAA
The DNA here is from genome assembly GCF_019048265.1 of Aeromonas sp. FDAARGOS 1405. Classification (NCBI taxonomy): domain Bacteria; kingdom Pseudomonadati; phylum Pseudomonadota; class Gammaproteobacteria; order Aeromonadales; family Aeromonadaceae; genus Aeromonas; species Aeromonas sp. FDAARGOS 1405. The sequence goes on from NZ_CP077311.1 coordinate 2,492,307, forward strand.
ATTTGGCGAGATGGATATCTTCCACCGTCACGAAGATGCCAATGGCAAGGGGGAAGTGCTCTTCTCCATGATCAACATGGTCAAGCCGGGCACCTTTAACCCGTACCGGATGGAGCAGTTCACCACGCCGGGTGTCTCCCTGTTCATGCAGCTGCCGCTGCGCAGCAACGCCGCGTTTGCCTTCGAGGATATGCTGCAGGCCGCCGATCAACTGGCCAGCGATCTCGATGCCATGCTGACCGATATGGAGCGCAGCCCGCTGAGTGACGAGACTATTGCCCGTTACCGGCATGAACTGGCTGCCTACGAGGCCAGCCGCGACTAATACGCCATGCGGGTCGAATAGATAAAAGTGCGGTACCCAGGTACCGCATTTTTGTTTCTACCCCGGGCCGGATTTTCAATCACACTTCGAGACTTTTTCATGAGCGATATTCTCTCCCGCCACCGTCAACTGTGTGAGCTGCTTACCGAATATGGTCATCAGTACTATGTGCTGGATAACCCGACCGTACCGGATGCTGAATACGACCGTTTGATGCGCGAACTGATCGCGCTGGAGGCCGACCATCCCGAGCTAAAAACTCCGGCTTCCCCGAGCGTGCGGGTCGGCGGTCAGCCGCTGACCGCCTTCAAACAGGTGCGCCACGAGATCCCCATGCTGAGTCTGGATAACGTCTTTAGCAGCGAAGAGTTGCTGGCGTTCGAACAACGGATGAGCGATCGCCTCAAGCGTGACGTGCGTTTCACCTTCTGCTGCGAGCCCAAGCTCGACGGTCTGGCGGTGAGCCTGCTCTATGTAAATGGTCAGCTGGTGCAGGCGGCCACCCGGGGCGATGGCGCCACTGGTGAGGAGATCACCGAGAACGTGCGCACCATCAAGGCCATTCCGCTCGCGCTGCGCGGCACTGGCTGGCCAGAGCGGCTCGAGGTGCGTGGCGAAGTCTTTATGCCCAAGGCCGGTTTTGAGGCGATGAACGCCAAGGCGCTGGCAGCGGGCGAGAAGGTGTTCGTCAACCCGCGCAACGCCGCCGCCGGCAGCCTGCGTCAACTCGATTCACGCATCACCGCCAGCCGTCCCCTGAGCTTTTACGCTTACGGTGTCGGTGTTGGCGGCGAGCTGCTCGGTGACTCTCACTTTGGTCGCCTCAATCAGCTCAAGGAGTGGGGGCTGCCGCTTAGTCCCGAGGTGAAACTCAAAGAGGGGGCTGCCGGTTGTCAGGCGTTCCACGACGACATTCTGGCCCGCCGTGGCGAGCTGCCTTACGAGATCGACGGCGTGGTCTACAAGGTGGATGCCATCGCTCTGCAAGAGGAGCTGGGCTTTGTGGCCCGCGCCCCGCGCTGGGCGACCGCCCACAAGTTCCCGGCGCAGGAGGAGATGACTCTGCTTGAGAACGTCGAGTTTCAGGTTGGCCGTACCGGCGCCGTGACGCCGGTGGCCAAGCTCAAGCCGGTGTTTGTCGGCGGCGTCACCGTCTCCAACGCCACTTTACACAACGCCGACGAGATCGAGCGCCTTGGCGTCATGGTCGGCGATACCGTGATCGTGCGCCGGGCAGGGGACGTGATCCCGCAGATCGTCGCAGTGGTGGAGGCGCAGCGCCCAAGCGACGCCCGTGCGATCCTCTTCCCGACCGAGTGTCCGGTCTGTGGCTCTGCGGTGGAGCGGCTGGAAGGAGAGGCGGTTGCCCGCTGCTCCGGCGGCCTGTTCTGCGAGGCGCAGCGCAAGGAGGCGATCAAGCACTTCGCCGCCCGTCGTGCCATGGATGTGGACGGCCTTGGCGACAAGATTGTCGAACAGCTGGTGGACAAGGGGCTGGTGAAGACCCCCGCCGATCTGTTCAGCCTCAACGCCATCCAGCTGGCAGGTCTTGAGCGGATGGGGCAAAAATCGGCCCTCAATCTGGTAGCCGCCATCGATGCGGCGCGTAGCACCACCCTGCCGCGTTTCCTGTTTGCCCTTGGGATCCGCGAAGTAGGGGAGGCGACTGCGCTCAACCTTGCCAATCACTTCCTCACCCTGGATGCCCTGCGCGCGGCCTCGGTGGAGCAACTGCTCGAAGTGGCCGATGTGGGTGATGTGGTGGCCAAGCATGTCTACTACTTCCTGCGTCAGCCCCACAACGTGGAGGTGCTGGAAGCCTTGCTGGCTGCCGGCATCCACTGGCCGGCCATCGAGAAGAAAGAGGCCGCGGAGCAACCCTTTGCCGGCAAGACCTTCGTGCTGACCGGCACCCTGACCACCTTGTCGCGCAACGACGCCAAGGCGGCATTGCAGGCGCTGGGGGCCAAGGTGGCGGGCTCTGTATCTGCCAAGACCGATGTGCTGGTCGCGGGGGAAGCGGCCGGTTCCAAGCTGGCCAAGGCACAGGAGCTCGGTATCACCATCTGGAGCGAAGAGGAGCTGCAACAGGCGTTGCAAGGCCAGAGCTGAGTTCGTCTCTCTGATAAAAAAACAACCCGGCATTCGTGCCGGGTTGTTTTTTATTCCCCCGCTATCACCATTTTTTGCGGGGGAGCAGCAAGCGCCTGAGCAATATTTCCCGAGTGCTCAGTTTGCTCAATCAGTATGGCAACACTCTACAAGGCCACCTGATGCATCAAGCCGAAGGGGGGCATCCTCTCTCGAGGCTTATTCCTGTGGCTTGAGGAAGTTGCGATAGAGCATATAGAGGTGGGCCGAGCTCCAGCTGAAGTTGCTGGCCCCCTGCATGGCGCCGGTCTCCGGATTGTAGTTTTCGCGGATGGGGCCGCTGCCCGCCAAGCCCTCAGCGTTGTTGAACAGCTTGTTGACCAGAGCCTCGGCATCGCTGCGGTAGCCGTAGTTTTCGAGCCCCTTCACCCCGAAGTAGAACTGATCGAGCCATACCCGGCCGCGCCAGTAGATATTGGGGTCGTAGGCCGGGTTGGTCAGCGCGGCTGTGCCCAGCGGGATCTTTGTGTTGAACTCCTGGGCGTTGAGCATCACCTCGCGCACCCGTGCCGCTTTCTCCTTGTCGGCGACTTCTGCCCAGAGCGGGCTCCACCCTTCCGGGCCACGGCCGCGGGCTGTCAGCAATTTGCCGACGCAGCCGTTGCCGTCAGCAACATCCCCCTGAGCAATCTGGCGATCGTAATAGAAGCCTGATGCCTCATCGAACATGCAGCTGTTGATGTAACCAGCCAGCTGGGTCGCGCCATCGCGGTAGCGGCTCGCGTCGTCCGGCTTGTCAAGCAGGTCGGCCATGTCTGCCAGAATGCGTTTCTCCTTGGCCAGGAAGGCGTTGAGCTCCACTGACTCCTGATCGATGGAGAAGCCGATCAAATCGCCATTGTCCTGATGGTTTTCAAAGAAGGCGACGTTCCAGTCCTGACGTGCCTTGGCCAAATCTCCGCCATAGGTCTTGTCGGCATAGCGTTGCAGCTGGCCCGGTTCGATAAAGCCGAAGCGGGCGGCGTTGTCCATGCCTGACTCCCAACCGGCGCCGTGCTGGGCACCGATATCCATGTCGCTGTACCCGCCCACGTTCAACACCTGTTGATAGAGCGGCATACCGGCGCAGGCATACCAGCCATCCCCCTCACTGGTACAGCTGGAGAGATCCAGCCCGGCGGGAATACCGTTGGAGTACTGCACTTTGAAGGTGATATTGCCGTACTCGTCGTTGTGCTCCACATGCTTGGTGGCGCCATATTCGATGATGCCGTTGCGGTTGTTGTCCCGCGCGCGGTACCACCAGTCGTGGTAGGCCTGCAGCTTGGGATACATCTCGGCGATAAAGGCCTTGTCCTTGGTGGCGCTGTAGATTTCCCAGATGGCCCAGGCGGAGAGGGGCGGCTTGGTGTCGCGCTCGTTCCAGTTGCCGCCATCGCCACCGCGATCCGCCAGCTTGTTGTAGAAGACGGCGTCGATCACCATGCCCGCATCCTGTGGTCGCACCGGATCATCCGGCTGTACCTGATAGTCATACATGGCGCGCACGTTGTTCTTGGCCACCTCCGGGTTGAAGTGTGCCATGGCATAGGCGTGCTTCCAGCTATCCCAGGCCCAGACGCCGTCGAACCAGCGTGCGGTATTGGAGGGGGTTACCCCGTCGTGGAGGATGGCGCCAGCCGGGGAGCGCCAGTTGCCGTTGAGGGTCTCCATCGCCTTGACGGCGATGCGACGCTCCGACTCGGGGATCCCCTGATTGGAGAGACCGTTGGCAAGGTAGCCCTCCCAGCGGCGGATGGAGTCGGCAAAATAGCTGGCCGGGTCGGCCAGCAGGGCCTGACGGCTCTGCTGATGGCGGCTGGCGTCATCTGCGGAGTGGAGATAGCTCTGCAGGGTGTAGATATCCTCGCTCCCCTTGGCGGCCAGGGTAATGCTGGCGTCACTTTGGTATCCCAGTGTCTTCTGGTCGAGGGTGGTGCGACTTGGCAGGGTGCGGTCGATGCGATAGCGGGCGCTGCCGCTCTGCATGATGTTCCAGGTGCTGCGCAGTTTGCCGAACTGGAATTCGATTCCTTTGTCGCTCTCGCTGATGGTGCGAGTCCAGCCTGGATATTTGCTGGCAATCGTATCCTTGGCATCCCATTGATTGAGCAACTCGCCCTGCCAGTTGAGGTTGAGGGTGAGCGGTGCATCGGTCTGATTGATGAGTCGGGTGCGGATAAGGGCGGTGCGGGCATCGCCATAACGCAGCTCCAGCTCCAGCGTAAAGGGCTCGAACTCGAAGCGTTGCACCAGCGCACCGGGAATGGCGTACACCTCCTGCTTGCGGGCGCTGGTGAGCGGGAACGGGCGGCCGCTCGCATCGCTCAGGGTGAGCTTGTCCAGCTCGCTGGCAAAGAAGAGGCTGTACTCCTCGGAGATGACCATGGGGCCGGTAAAGCCCCCCCACTCCTTGTCGCTGGCAGGCAGCAGGAAACCGTGCCATGCCCCCAGATCGAGCAGCGGGTTGTATTTGAGGTTGGAGTAGCTGTCAAAGTCGCGGAATTGGGTCGGTGTTCCCCGACGGTCGATCACGTCCTTGTACTGGATGGCCTGCTCCGGTTTGGCGACTGTGCTGCTCTCTGTCTGGTTATCGTTGCAGGCGGTCAGTCCGAACAGGGCGGTGCCGAGGGCTACCGAGAGTAAAGTTTTACGAAACATTTCTCGCTCCAATTCCGTTTATGTAGGTTAAAAGGAAGATTTTTTACGCTTATTTTTAGTGAAAAGGTGTTCGGTAGCCATTGTATGGCAAGGGGAAAGGGAGCGTTGGCGCGAGATCACACTCTGAAGAGGCGGCAATGTGAGCGGGATCACCGGGTTACATCAGGTTACATAGAATGGTCTTTAAGTAATATTTTACTTTTCGTTGCTCGCCAATCTGGCAGGGCAGGTGTGCAGGTATTGGTGGGGTGTCAGGCCGAACTCCTGTTTGAAGCGGGCGGCAAAACGGCTGGGGGAGTCATAACCGCAGGCGAGGGCGACCTCCAGCGGGGTCAGGCCCTGTTGCAACAGATTGAGGGCGTGACTCATGCGCACCTGAGCCAGCAACTGGCGAAAGCTGCGACCTTCGGCGGTCAGCTTGCGCACCATGGAGGCGCGGCTCATGGAGAAGTGGGGGGCCACTGCCTCCAGGGTGTGGTCGATGCCGGGTTCCACCGCCAGGTAGCGGGCCAGCCGCTCTGCGAGGGTCATGGTGCTGGCGGGAAAGAGCAATCCGAGGGCGTTGGCGGCCCGCAGCTCGGCATAGAAACCGCGCAGCAGTTCGGCCTGGGTCGCCTCGCTCAGTCCCCGTTCGGCCATGGTGCTGATGAGTTCAAAGCAGAAGGCGAGCCCGGGGGTGACCTTGACGGCGGGTTCCTCCAGGTCGGCGTGGGAAGAGGCTGACTCGGCCAGCCATTCTGGTGGCGGCGGAGTGAGCAGCGTGATGGCGTGGGAGCGAAACTTGCCCTGCTCCGGCTGATTGACGAAGGTGAGCTGGTGGCCTGCCGGGATCAGCAGCCAGCGCTCCCTGTCAAACGACAGACGCCGCTCGCGCCACCACAGTTGTTTGCTCCCCTGGGTGACCCAGATGAGGGTTGGGGCATAGATGAGCACCCGGTGCAGGGGCTGCTGGCGGATCCCGAGATAGTGGCTCTGTTGCAGCAGGGAAGTGCTCATCCGGTTGGCTCCTAGGGGGTGACGAAGGTGGCGGTCAGGGTGGCTTTGCCGAGCGCCATGCTGTTGAGCATGTAGCCTATCATAGCGGGCGGGGTATCAGCCTTTACCTCGAGATCATGGGGCAGGGCCCAGGCGGTGAACTGATAGCGGTGCATGCCGTGACCAGCGGGCGGGCAGGGGCCGCCGTAACCCTGGCTGCCAAAGTCGGTGCGGATCTCCAATCCCTGCTTGAGCTTGCCGGAGGCATTGCTGGCCAGCTCGCTCTGGGTGGCAGGCAGGTTAACCACCAGCCAGTGCCACCAACCGCTGCCGGTGGGGGCATCTGGGTCATAGGCGGTGATGGCAACACTCTTGGTGCCTGCCGGCAGATCCTGCCAACTCAGCTGGGGCGAGTGGTTGTCGCCGCTGCAGCCAAAGCCGTTGAAGCTGAACTGTTTGGCCATCAGCTGGCCTTCGTGAATATCCGTGCTCTTCAGGGTCATGGCAAAGGCTGGCATGGCCGTCAGGCAGAGCAGTGGCAACAGGGCACTCTGTTTGAGCAATTTCATCGGGTGACTCCTCGTGTGGTAACGGGTTCACTTTAGCGAGAGCAGGGCAAAATAATATTGCAGAACGGCTCAATGTGAGGTCGATTGGTGAGTTAATTGAGCCTTTGGGTGGTTTTTATGGCGATAAGGTAAATAGCAGCCATAAAAAAACCGGCATCAGGGATGCCGGTTTTTTGTTTGACGATAAGAGGTGCGGCTTAGCGCAGGATCATCTCGTCACGGCCCGGGCCGACGGAAACCATCGGAACCGGTACGCCGAGCAGCTCTTCGATACGCAGCACGTACTGCTGGGCCGCTTTGGGCAGCTCTTCGAAGGTGCGGCAGCCGGTGATGTCTTCGCTCCAGCTTTCCATCTGCTCGTAAACCGGCTTCAGGGCAGCGGTTTGCGGCCAAATCGGGTTCTCGGTGTGGGCACCTTCGTAGGCCACGCAGATCTTCAGATCCGGCAGACCGGTCAGGCAGTCCAGCTTGGTCAGAGCCACTTCGGTGGCGGCTTGCAGCTCGACACCGTTCTTGGTGGCGACGGCGTCGAAGTAACCGACATCACGGGGACGGCCAGTGGTAGCGCCGAACTCATTGGTGATCTTGCGGAACTCGTCCTGGTTCTCCATGGCGGTCAGCAGGGTGCCGGTACCGACAGAGGAGCTGAATGCCTTGGCCACAGCGATGACGCGCTCCGGACGCAGACCCGGCAGACCGCCACCGATACCGGCGTAGGCGCCAGATACGTGGGAGGAGGTCACCCAGGGGTATTCGCCGTAGATCAGGTCACGGCCAGCGCCCAGCTGGGCTTCGAACAGCAGGGTCTTGCCTTCAGCCTGCAGCGCTTTGAGCGGCATGCTGACGTTGCACACTGCGTCGATCCAGGGTGCAGAGACTTCCAGCAGCCAGTCGGCCATCTCCTGGGCAGTCTGGGTGAATTCGAAGGAGGGGTAGATAGCCTTCATCTGCGGCAGTTTCCAGTCCAGCATGAACTGGATGCGCTCGACCAGCACGTCCGGCTGTTTCAGCCAGCCAACCAGGATTGCTTTCTTCATCACGCGATCGCCGTAGGCAGGGGCGATGCCCTGACGGGTGGAGCCATAGGCGCCGTCACCCAGACGTTGCTCTTCCAGGGTATCTTCCAGTGCGTGCAGCGGCAGGCAGAGAGTTGCGCGGTCAGAGATGGCCAGCTTCGGAGTCACGCCGGAGGCTTTGACTTCCTCGAGCTCGACGGTCAGTTTCTCGGGGCTGATCACCATGCCCGGGCCGAGGACAACCAGGCAATCCGGGTTGAATACGCCACTCGGAACCTGGTGCAGCTTGAAGGTGCCAAGGTCGTTGACCACGGTGTGGCCAGCGTTGTTGCCGCCCTGGAAGCGAATGCTGGCGCCAGCTTGACCTGCCAGATAATCCACGATGCGGCCTTTGCCTTCATCACCCCAGTTAGCACCTACGACTACGATAGACGACATGACTCTTTCTCCTAAGACGTTAGGCGTCCATCCTAGGAGCCTGATGCGGATTAGAAAAATTAATTATCTTTATAATTCCGATAAGAGAATCATATAATTATGGCCAATTTAGCGGCAAACCGTCCGATTTTGCCTGGCAAGCCCCGCACATTGCGGGTTGAGGGACTCTTATGCTGGATATTCACTGGTTGCAAACCTTTGTCACCCTGGCCCGATTGCAACATTTTGGCCAGACAGCCACCGAGCTGCACATGACCCAGCCCAATGTCAGCCTGCATATCAAGCGGCTGGAGCAGGCGACCCGGGTGCGGCTGATCGAGCGCAGCCCGTTTCGCCTGACGCAGGCGGGGGAGCGGCTGCTGCAAAGCGCCGAGCGCACCATTGCCGAGTTGCAGCTCTGCCAGTCCGATCTCAATGCCCTCAACCAGCTGAGTCAGGGGACGCTGGCCATCGCCGCCAGCGACATCATCTCCCGCCTGCTGCTGATCCAGCCGTTCCAGCGCTTCAAACGGGAGTTTCCCGGCATCGACCTCACTCTGTTCAACACCACTTCGGATCAGGCCGCCGAGCTGGTCAAGGCGGGCAAGGCGGATCTGGGTTTTGTCATGGCGCAAAAGCGCAGCGAACCGCTCTTCTATACCGAGCTGCAACAGGTGACCTGGTGCGCGCTGGGCCACGGCCTTGCCCGCTGGCAGGCGCGGGCGGTGGCGGGGGAGAGCGATCCCCTCGACGAGCCGACCCTGATCCTGCTCGGTCACGACACCCGTACTCGGGCGCTGATCGACCCGTCCCTGCCGCTGCTGGCCTTGCCCCCCTGCCGCATCATGGAGGTGGGCAGCGTGGACGCCCAGCTGGATTGGGCCGAGGCGGGCTTTGGTGTCGCCATCGTGCCGGACTTTTCCCTGCATCCGCGACTCAACCTCACCGCGCCGGTCACCAGCCTCGGCGACTTTCCCGGTACCAGTCTGGGCTACGTAGTGCGCCAGAATCAGGTGTTGTCGCGGGCCATCAAGCAGTTGCTGCACTGGGTGGAGGAGGAGATCCAGAAGCCCAACCCCTATCTGACCCGGGTGATAGAGCCATAGCTGTACGGCAAGGTGAACAGGCCAATCGACTGCGCCACTATCGAACGCATATCAATAATCAGGGCAGCCGAGGCTGCCCTGATGCGTTTGTGGGTGCTGACCACTCAGTGCTGCGGCGGTGTGGCTGCACTGGTGGCAGGGGAGGGAAGTATATCGGTTTTATCCTGCGGTGGGGTTTCGTCAGCAACCGCGCTGCTGGCCGGCTGGGTTGCCTGCTCTTGCTGCGAAGTTGCCGCAGAGGCGCTCTGTGGCAACTGAGTCGAAACGGCAGCCGATGGTGATGGAACCGTTGACGCTGCGGCAGAGGGAGCCACTCTTTCCCCCTCGGTGGTCGGCGTAGCAGTGAGTTCGGGGGTGACCTCGAGCGCCTCTTCGGGCAAGGGATTAACCTCTGTTGCTTCTGTTGCCACTGCGGCACTGCTGGTGGCGGTCGCGTCAGAGGGCGCAGTCGCCCCGTCGGCGGCACTCACCGGCCCTGTCGTGGGCGCCGCCTCCGAGGCCGATGGCGCTGGTGCTAACGGCTCCGGCATCAGCTGTTCCGCGGTTAACTTCTCGGGGGTCAGTGGCAAGGGGGCTGGCGGTTGATCCGACATCCCCGCATGGAGGGGTAGCTCGGTTTGCGCCTGCAACTGCTCGGGGGTCACCTTGCTCAGGGCAGGATGCAGCCGACTGAACTGTTTGACCCGGGCCAGCAGGGTATCGCGCACGGTTCGGACGATGGGGTCCGGCAGGCTGGCCAGCGCCACCAGTTCGGCACTCATCCCGATGTTGTTGATAGCTGTAGTCTGCCCCGGATAGAGGTTGGCGGCGATGCGGCTGCGCTGGTAGTAGGGGTGCTGCTTGAGCAGCGTGTCGATCTGCTCCCCTTCGATGGGGATGAGGCGCACCTTGCAGCGGCTGATCAGGTCGCCGACCGCCAGACTGGGGTGACCGGCTACCACAAAAGCGGCATCCAGCGAGCCATCGCACAGCCCTTCCAGCGGTTCGCTGTCCGATTTGAGCTGATAGGCAGCAAACTGCCCGGGTTGCCATCCCATGGCTGCCATCAGGGCATGGCTGGTGATCTGCTCACCGGCGCCCTTGTTGCCCGGATAGACCCGCTTCCCTTCGATATCTGCCAGGGTGGTGATGCCGCTATTGGGGGCGGCCAGCAGGGCCAACGACTCCTGATAGAGGCGAAACAGGCTGCGCAGCTCATTGTTGGCCCCCTGCCCACTGAAGGGGCCGGTGCCGTGCAGAGCGTGGTGCAACACATCGGACTGCACCAGCGCCAGCTGTACGTCCCCCTTGTCGAGTGCCTTGAGGTTGGCCATCGAGCCACGGGTGCTCTGCACGGTGCAGCTGTCCCCATGCAGGGCATGGCCGGCATTGAGCACCCGGCAGATGGCGCCACCGGTCGGGTAGTAGACCCCATTGAGCGGGCCCGTTCCGATAGTCAGCGCCTGGCTGCCAAAGGGGAGCAGCGCAGAGAGTGCACAGAGTGGGAGCAGAAGGTGATGCAAGATCCGTAGAGACATAATTGACCGTTGACTGAGTTGACCGCTGGCTGATGACACAGGGAAAAAGGGATGGGGCTTGCCCATCCCGTTGCTGGCTGATCAGGGCTTGTTGTGGTTGAGGATTGCCCGCTCAATCCGCGCCAGCGCGTCGGTCAGCCGTGCTCTGGTGCAGCCGAAGTTGAGCCGCACGAACTGACCGTCGCCAAACTGGGCGCCGGGGGAGAGACCAACCCCGGCCTGCTCGAAGAAGGCGATGGGATCGGCAAGGCCAAGGGCGCTCACATCGATCCAGGCCAGATACGTCGCCTGATGGTTGGCCAGCTTGACGCCGGGCCAGCGGGCAACCGCCTGCTGGATCAGGGCCAGATTGGCCGCCAGATAGTCGAGTTGCTCGGTCAGCCACTGTTCGCCACCCTCATAGGCCGCTTCGGCGGCGACAAAGCCCAGCAGGTTGACGTCGGCGCTGATGCCGCGCATCGCCTGTTGCAGCCTGAAGCGCAGACGGGCGTTGGGGATAATGGCGAAGGAGCAGCAGAGACCGGCGATATTGAAGGTCTTGCTCGGGGCCATCATCACCGCGCAGCGTTCGGCCGCTTGCGCACTGATGGCGCCGTAGGGAATGTGGCGGGCGTTTTTATCCAGCAGCAGATCGCAGTGGATTTCATCGGAGCAGATCACCAGATTGTGGCGCGCGGCGATGGCATCGATGGCCAGCAGCTCGTCACGGGTGAAGATGGTGCCGCCCGGGTTGTGGGGGTTGCAGAGCAGCAGCAGATCTGCGGCGGGGGCCTGACGCTCCAGCTCTTCAAGATCCAGCACCCAGCGACCCGCTTCCTCAATCATCGGCACGGTGAGCAGGGGACGATCATTGAAGCCCGGCGCCTGCAGGAAGGGGTAATAGACCGGCTTGGGGGTGATGATGCCGCGACCATGCTGGCTCCAGGCCTTGCAGGCGAGGTTGAGCCCCGGCACCACGCCTGGCAGGAATACCAGCCATTCGGGCTCGATAGTCCAGCCATAGCGGGTCGCCATCCGTTCGATAATGAGTTCGATCAGTCGCGGCGAGGGGCGTGAATAGCCGAAAATGCCGTGGGCGACCCGTTTGGTCAACGCCTCGATCACGGATGGGGGGGAGACAAAGTCGGTATCGGCAACCCACATGGGCAGCACATCCTGACCCTTGTACTTGTCCCATTTCAGGCTCATGGTGCCACTGCGGTCTACTTCCTGATCAAAATCAAACATGCGAACTCCTTGTGCTGGCAGGATGGGCTTTCACTCTACGGGGTCGCGGCCTCCCTCGCAAGGCGCACACCTGCTTATGCCATCCTTGAGCCCGCTCTTGATAGTGACATAAGATAGGCGCCGAATTTTCATACGGCTGCCGCCCGTTAGCCCGTATCGTCCTTCCAATCAGTGGTAACCCTATGAGCTTGTCGATAGCGGCGGTCAAACGCCCGGACCCCGTCTCCCTTTCATTTCTTGCCGTGACCTTTATGACCGGCGTCGCGGTGGCATTGCAGGTGCCTACCTTAAGTCTGTTTCTGGCCGAGGAGGTGCAGGTGCGCCCCTTTCTGGTTGGGCTCTTCTATACCATCAACGCCGTGGTGGGCATTCTGGTCAGCCAGTGGCTTGGCCACCGCTCCGATAACAAGGGGGATCGCAAGCGACTGATCCTGCGCTGCTGTTTTGCCGGGGTGGCGCTCTCCTTGCTGTTTGCCTGGAACCGCAACTACTGGCTGTTGGCGAGTCTGGGGGTGATGCTGGCGGCGCTGGCGGCCACAGCCAGTCCCCAGCTGTTTGCGCTGGCGCGGGAGTACTCCGACAGCCGCAACCGGCGGGCGGACATGTTCAGCTCGGTGATGCGGGCCCAGTTTTCGCTGGCCTGGGTCATAGGCCCGCCCATCGCATTCGCGCTAGCCATCGGCTACGGCTTCGAACTGATGTACTTGGCCTCGGCACTGGCCTATCTGCTCTGCGCCCTGGTGGTGTGGCGCTGGCTCCCCTCTCTGCCTTTGCCCAAGATGGCCGAAGAGACAGAGCGGGTCAGCAGCTGGCGGGATCCGGCGGTGCGGGCGCTCTTTATCGCCTCCACCCTGATGTGGACCTGTAACAGCATGTACCTGATCAATATGCCGCTCTATATCACCCGGGAGCTCGGGATGGATGAGAAGCTTGCCGGTATCCTGATGGGCACAGCGGCGGCGCTGGAGATCCCCTTCATGCTGCTGGCGGGTTATTACACGGCCCGTTTTGGCAAGCGCCCCATGATGTTGTTGGCGGTGCTGGCTGGCGCGGCCTTTTACACAGGTCTGGTGACCCTCACCGACCAATACGCCCTGATCGCCTTGCAGCTGTTCAACGCCATCTTCATTGGTATCGTGGCGGGGATCGGCATGTCTTACTTTCAGGATCTGATGCCGGGGCGAGCCGGGGTGGCGACTACCCTGTTTGCCAACAGCATCCGCACCGGCTCCATTATGGCGGGGGCCATCGCCGGGGTGGTGGCGGAGGTGTGGAGTTTCCACGGGGTCTTTATGGTGGCGTTGGGATTGGCACTGGTAGCACTGGCCGCCAGCTGGCGGGTGCCCAACGTCTGACGGGGGATCTGGCTGTTATTTATCGTGCTGGGAGTGGGCGTGCGGGAGCGGCGCTGATTCGCCCTGATATTCGTTGCGCAGGCAGCGCAGCAGCAGCTCGGTCGCGGGGCCGAGGGATTCGGGGGAGAGGGTCAGCAGATAGGTGTAGAGGTGGCGCTCGTTGCCGCTCTCCAGATCCAGCTGTATGAGTGAACCTTCCGCCAGCTCCCGCTCTACCAGATGGCGCGGCAGCCAGGCATAGCCGAGGCCGAGGCGCAGCATGGCGAGCACTTCGTGGTAGTGGGTCGCCTTCCAGCCGGTATCATCTGCATCGTTCCAGTCCACCGAGCGGTGAATGGGGGGGTGAAGGCTGATCTGGTTGTGGCTGGTCAATACATCGTTGCGGATCGCCCCCTCCTCCTGTGCCAGCGGATGACTGGCGGCGCAGAGGGGCAGCAGGCACACCTCGTCCAGCAACAGGCCGGTGCGATCGCCGGGCAGGTGCTCGGAGAGCATCAGATCCCCCGGTTGCAGGGCGTTGAAGTGGCAGTGAATGCGTTCGTGCAGGTTGACCCGGCAACCCCGACTGCGAGGATAGAAGCTGGCCAAGGCCCGATAGAGGCGATCCCTTGGCTGCAGCGCCGAGACATAGAGGTTGATCTGCGGCTCCCACTGCCGCTCTAGGTTGTTGGCCAGATTCTCCAGCTCTTCCACCTGCTGGCTCAACTGACGGGCCCGCTTGAGGAAGATCTCGCCCGCCGGTGTCAGCACTGCCTTGCGGCCGCGCACCTCCAGCAAGGGCACCCCCAGACTCTGCTGCAACTTCGCAACCGCATGATTGAGGGAGGACTGGCTCTTGTTCAGCGCCTCGGCCGCCTGGGCGTAGCCGCCGCAGTCGACCACCGCCTGAAAGATCCGCCATTGCTCAAACGTGCTCTTGGGACGAAACATAGTTCAACCTGATTGGAGATAGGATGGTCAGTGGTTCGAACAGGGAGCCTGTGCCCCCTATTCAATTTAACCCTTGCCGCACAACACTCTGGGTATTTTATTGATTTATTTGGGCTGATACGCCTGTTTATTTTGGCTGAGCCACAAAGGTCTGGCCGGTTTTGCCGCGGCTGTCCGACCCCATCAGGTAGAGGTAGAGCGGCATCAGGTCGGCCGGGGTCTTGAGGTTCATGGGATCTTCCGCCGGGAAGGCGCTGGCGCGCATCTTGGTGCGGGTACCGCCCGGATTGAGGGTGTTGACCCGCACGCCTGTGTTCTCCAGCTCGTCGGCCAGCACTTCCATCATTCCCTCGATAGCAAATTTGGAGATGGCATAGGTGCCCCAGTAGGCGCGCCCTTTGCGTCCCACGCTGGAGGAGGTGTAGACGATGGAGGCATCGCCCTGCGCCTTGGCGGTCTGGCGCAGCAGCGGCAGCAGTGCCTGGGTCAGCAGGAATTCCGATTTGACGTTGACCTGCATCACCTCGTCCCACTCCTTCTCCTGAATATGTTCAAACGGAGAGAGGGTACCGAGCAGACCGGCGTTGAACAGCACGCCGTCGAGGCGGCCAAACTGCTGGGCGAAGGTTTCGGCCATGCCGCGGTAGTGGGCGGCGGTGGCCTCTTTCAGATCCACCGGCACGATGGCGGGCAGCGGATAACCGGCCGCTTCAATCTGGTCATACACGGCTTCGAGTTTGGCGCTGGTGCGGCCGAGCAGGATCACGGTGGCACCGTGGGCGGCGTAGGTGAGGGCGGCTTCGCGGCCGATCCCGTCGCCGGCACCGGTGACCAGAATGACTTTATCCTTGAGCAGATCGCGGGGGGCCTGATAATCGAGCATGACAACTCCTGTTAACAAATTCCGGCCATAAGTGCATGGCAATCGGCGCCAAGTGTACTGATCCGCGCTCCTGTTTGACCAGCCAGCGGCAAGAAAAATGTGAAGAAAATAGAGAGGTTGTGATGCTCTGGTTGGTTTTTCCGGGCACTGGCTGCGATTTTTTGCGCGCATTCACCAAACTCCCTAGAATGTGACGAAAACCGATCCATTCTGGAGTCCATCGTGACATTTCTGACCGAATATGGCCTGTTTCTGGCCAAGACAGTGACCTTTCTGCTGGCCATCGGCGCCATCATCCTGATGATCGTCAGCACTCGCCAGCCGAAAGCGCGCAAGGGTGAGCTGGTGGTGACCGATCTCTCGAGCGAGCTGGAGCAGGGGCAATTTGCCCTCAAGAGCGCGCTGGCCAGCAAGGCTGAGCGCAAGGTGATGGAAAAGCAGCAGAAGGAAGAGCAGAAAAAACGCACCAAGGCCGGTGATGAGCGAAGCCGCCTGTTCGTGCTCGATTTCAACGGCAGCATGGATGCCAAAGAGGTGGCCTCCCTGCGCGAGGAGGTGAGCGCGGTGATTGGCGTCGCCCAGCCCGGCGACGAGGTGCTGCTGCGGCTCGAATCCGGTGGTGGCGTGGTGCATGGCTATGGCTTGGCCGCTTCCCAGCTGCAGCGGCTGCGCGATCGTGACATCAAGCTCACCGTGGCTATCGACAAGGTGGCGGCGAGTGGCGGCTACATGATGGCCTGCGTGGCGGACAAGATCCTGGCTGCCCCCTTTGCCATCGTCGGCTCCATCGGGGTGATCGCCCAGATGCCGAACTTCAACAAGTTGTTGAAAAAGCATGACATCGAATTCGAGATGCACACCGCCGGGCAGTACAAGCGCACTATCACCATGTTCGGCGAGAACGACGATCTGGGGCGCGAGAAGTTTCGCGAGGAGCTGGCGGCGATCCACGAGCGCTTCAAGGCCTTTGTGGCCGAACACCGCCCGCAACTCGATATCGATCAGGTCACGACCGGTGAGCACTGGCTGGCGAGTCAGGCCAAGGGGCTGGGGTTGGTGGATACCCTCTGCACCAGCGATGACTACCTGCTGGCGCAGGCCAGCCACCACAAGGTGTTCGGCATCAGCTATCGCAAGCCAAAAAGCCTGACCCAGAAGCTGGGGCAGCAGGGCGCGCAGGCGCTCGAGGCAGGAATTGGGCGGCTGTGGCAGCAGAGCCCCTGGCGCTAGCCAGAGAGAAATCCTGTGATAAAAAGGCCAGCCGATGCCCATCGGCTGGCCTTTTTGCATCCGGTTGCACCTTGTCGGTGAGCGAGGGTTGTTTCTATTGAGGCCCTCTGTTACAACTGAATGCTTTCCCCGTTTATGACAGGATCTTGTGGTAAGAGCTGCGGGGCATGGAGCATAGCGATGTCATGGAGCACCTTCAGGCAATTTACCCCGCTGGTCTGGATCGTCATTCTGGGCACCTTTATGGTGCGCACCAGCTACTACATGGTGTGGCCCTTCCTCTCCATTCTGCTCTATCGGGAGTATGACCTTTCGGCCACCTTCATCGGCCTGTTGCTGGGTGGCTCGATGGCCCTCTCTACCCTGGTCAGTTTCTACGGCGGCTGGCTCTCTGATCGCTTCGGGCGGCGCAGCATACTGCTGGCCGGTTGTCTGGTGGCGATGATCTGGTTCGGTCTGCTCGGTTTCTCCCATGCGGTGTTCTGGCTCGGGATAGGAGTGGTGGGCAGCGGCCTCTCGTCGGGGCTCATCGATGCCCCCGGCAAGGCGCTGATGGCCGACAGTCTGGCCTCGGCCAAGGCGCGGGAGCTGGCACTGCACCTGCGCTATTTTCTGCTCAACCTGGGGGCGGCGCTGGGGCCGCTGCTCGGGGTGACCCTCGGGATCAACGCCCAGCAGGAGACCTTCCTGTTTCTGGTGGTGAGCTATTTGCTGCTGGCGCTGGCCTTTGGCTGGGGCTTTCGCCGGGCTGGCAGCACAGGCAAGCCGGGGACTGCCGGGCCCGGCTTGCGGGATGCAATCAAGGTGTTGCTGGCGGATCGCGCCTTCCTGTTGCTGGTGATGGCCAATCTCCTGATGGTGCTGGTCTACTCCCAGTTTCACTCACCGCTGGTGCAGTACCTGACCCGGGCCGGTATGCCGCAGGTGGCCGAGCTGGTTGCTCTGCTGGTGGCGACCAATGCCCTGACCGTGGTGCTGCTGCAGTTTCCGCTGCTGCGCTTGTTGTCACGCTGGCCGGTGCGGGTACGGCTTCATATCGGCATGGCGCTCTTTCTGGCGGCCCAGCTGCTCTTCGCGCTGGGGGACCCGATGGTGCGCAGCCACTGGTTTGGCGCTGTTCTGCTGCTCAGCATCGGCGAGACCATCCTGTTCCCCCTGCTCAACGTGCTGATCGATCAGATGGCCCCCGCTCATCTCAAGGGGAGCTACTTTGGTGCCAGCGCACTGGCCGGGTTGGGAGGGGCCGCCGGCGCGCTGCTGGGAGGCTGGATCCTCGAACAGTGGAGCGGTCAGCTGCTCTATGTGCTGATGGCGCTGCTCTGTGTGGTCACTCTTTCGTTGTATGAGTCGGGTGCTCGTTATAGCGCTCGACACAAGGAGGGGGTTGGCAAGGCGGTATGACGCCCGAGCTACCTGTGATGTTCCTACTTGAGTGCTAAATATCAGCCTGAAATCCCTCTAACGGGATGAAAGGCAGTCAACAAGGCCACGCTGGCTGACCTTGTGTATTGAGATGTTTCGGAGGAAAACGCCGTTCAGCTGGTCCGGCGCGGATAGTGGTTGCCTCGATGGAGTCCTCTGTTGCAACTCCCCTTTTTGCCACTGATTATTTGACCCACGCTCCACGGAGTCTTGCTATGCCATGGAATACCCTCAGGCAATTTCCCCTGCTGGTCTGGATCGTCATTCTGGGCACCTTTATGGTGCGTACCAGTTTTTTCATGGTCTGGCCTTTCCTCTCCATCCTGCTGTATCGGGAGTATGACCTCTCCGCTTCCGGCATCGGGATGTTGCTAGGTGGCGCGGCAGTGCTTTCCAATCTGATCGGCTTCGACGTGGGGTGGCTTTCCGACAAGATTGGCCGCGGCGCCATTTTGCTGCTGGGCTGTACAGTGTCGTGTGGAGCCTACCTGCTGCTTGGTTTTGGCCACTCTCTTTGGCTGATCGCACTGGGGGTGTTTGGCTCAGGGCTTTCCTATGCCTTTATCGATACCCCGGGCAAGGCGCTGATGGGCGATCAGCTGCCCCAGAAAGCGCAGCGAGAGCTGGCTCAACACCTGCGCTACTTCCTGCTCAATGTGGGGGCAGGGGTGGGGCCCTTGATTGGCGTGATGTTTGGGCTGGGGGCGCGGCAGGAGACCTTCTTGGTGACCGCGGTGAGCTACGGCTTGCTGGGGCTTGCATTTTTGTTCGGGTTTCGTCGTGCTTGCGCCAGTCAGCCTGCTGCCGGGCTCACGCTGGGGACCATGCTCAGGGTGTTGGCACAGGATCGGGCCTTTATGCTGTTTATCCTCGCTAACTTGCTGATGATGCTGGTCTATGCCCAGGTGGAGTCGCCGCTTATTCAATATTTGACCCGGGCCGGTGCACCTGAGGTCGAGACCCTGGTGGCGTTGCTGGTGGCGACCAATGCGGTCACCATCATCACCCTGCAGTTTCCGCTGTTACATGTGACCCGGCGCTGGCGGGTGAGTCTGCGGTTACGGTTCTCCATTCTGTTGATGGCGGCGGCCCAGGTGCTGTTCGCCCTGTCGAACCCGGCATTGCATTGGCCCTGGTTGATGGCTGTGTTTTTGCTAAGTGTCGGGGAAGCGGTGCTCTTTCCGCTCTTTAACGTGCTGATCGACGAGATGGCGCCCCCTCACCTCAAGGGGAGTTACTTCGGTGCCAGTGCTCTTGCCGGACTTGGCTGGGCGCTTGCCCCCTTGGTGGGGGGCTGGCTGTTGCAAGTATGGGGAGGGCCAGCGCTGTTTGTCGTGATGGCGGGGATCTGTGTGCTGGTGTTCGCCCTGTACGGAGCGGGTAACCGGGAGGCCAGGAGTCTGACCTGCCCGGTGAAGTAACTCAGAAGGTCAGTACTTTGTCGGCAGCCAGGGTCCATTGAGCCAGCATCGCCAGGGTGCCGACCTCAATCCCTTCGATCAGTGGCAGGGCGGTGATGCCCCGGGCATCGGTGCAGGTTTTGCACAGGCGAATGGTGACGCCCTGAGCCAGCAGGATCTCCAGCATTTGGCGCAGGTTGTACCCTTCGGCCGGTGCCTGACCGGCCAGTGCCGCACTCACCGCATCTGACAACAGGAACAGCTTCAGGCTGGCGTCACCCTGTTCGCTCAGGGCGATAGCGAGACGCAGGGCATTGAACAGGGATTCGCTGCCATAGGGGGCGCCATTGGCGATCACCACAATCTGTTGATTCATAAGAGACTCCTGATTCTAAAAAGCGTCATTGTAGAACCAACCGGATGACGATAGCGTGATGTCGCACAACTTCTGTCGCACCTTTTCCCTGCTTGCTTGACCCGTTAGCGAAACACGGTTCTTATGGTCAGTTCGCAAACATGACCGGGTGAATCGAGATGTGGAAAAGTGTAGGAATAGGGTTGCTGCTGTTGGCGGGTCATACCTATGGCAGTGAAGCTGTCGGCTGCAAGGCTCGTCTGCAGGCCGTCAACGACCAACTGGTGTTTGCCAAAGCTCACAACAATGCCGGACAGATTGCCGGCCTGGAACAGGCTGCGCGCAATATCAAGGCCAACTGCACCGATGAGGAGCTGCTCAAGGAGCAGAAAGAGCGGGTTCACAAGCTGCGTGGCGAGGTGGACGAACGCCTGCTCGAGTTGCAGGAGGCGAGAGTGAGTGGCAAGCCGGAGAAAATTGCCAAGCAACAGGCCAAGCTGGAGGAGTCCCAGACCAGGATGCTGGAGGCCCAGCGGGAGCTGGACAAGCTGAGTCGATTGATCGGCAAGTGATGGCCAGTTGCTGAACACAGGATCAAAAAAGGCCGATTGCTCGGCCTTTTTTCGTTTTACTGTCGGTGCATCCGCACAAACGTCCCCATCAACTGATCTTCGGTTTCCACATGAGCAGGATTCCGGATGATGCAGTCTGCGAGTTGCAGACGCTGATGCCTGAGTTACTGCCGGTGCATCCGGACGAACTTTTCCATCAGCTGATCTTCGGTTTCCACATGAGCGGGATCCCAGATGATGCAGTCGATAGGGCAGACACTGATACAGGTCGGCTTCTCATAGTGACCGACGCACTCGGTGCAGCGACTTGGGTCGATCTCGTAAATCTCCTCACCCAGGCTGATGGCCTGGTTCGGACACTCGGGATCACACATGTCACAGTTGATGCACTTGTCGGTGATGAGCAGTGCCATCTCAGGCGGCCGAGTGGGGCTGACGGGTATCCTGACGCTCACCGAGGTTGCGCAGCAGGATGCCGTAGTTCACGTCCACTTCCTTCGGCACCGGCACATAGACTACGTGGCCGTTGCCCGGTGCGGTGTCGATGAGTTCGCCCTTGCGGTTCTGCATCTGCTCCAGATTGAAGCTGAGGTTGCCCTGCGGGGTCATCAGCTCCAGGCTGTTGCCCACCAGGAACTTGTTCTTTACCTCGACCTCGACCATGTCACCGTTGCGACCGGTGATCTCGCCGACGAACTGCTGGGTGTCGGAGACGGAGTAACCGTAGTCGTAGTTTTGGTATTCGCTGTGGTTGTGACGGCGCAGGAAGCCCTCGGTATAGCCGCGGTGGGCCAGATTCTCGAGGGTGCCCATCAGGCTGCGATCGAACGGGCGACCTGCCACTGCATCGTCGATCGCCTTGCGATAGACCTGTGCGGTACGGGCGCAGTAGTAGAAGGATTTGGTACGACCTTCGATTTTCAGCGAGTGAACGCCCATCTTGGTCAGTCGCTCGACATGCTCGACGGCGCGCAAGTCCTTGGAGTTCATGATGTAGGTGCCGTGTTCGTCTTCGAACGCGCTCATGTACTCGCCCGGGCGGTTGGACTCTTCCAGCAGCACCAGCGCATCGGTCGGCTTGCCAAGTCCCAGGGTGTTGTCCGGACGCACGGCGATCGGCTCCTGACGGTGGACGATCTGGCCTACCTCATCTTCTTTACCTTCGTGCACCTTGTACTCCCAGCGGCAGGAGTTGGTGCAGGTGCCCTGGTTGGGGTCACGCTTGTTGATGTAGCCAGAGAGCAGGCAGCGGCCGGAGTAGGCCATGCACAGTGCCCCGTGGACGAACACTTCCAGCTCCATCTCCGGCACCTGCATGCGGATCTCCTCGATCTCGTCGAGCGACAGTTCGCGGGAGAGGATGACCCGGGTCAGGCCTATCTGATGCCAGAATTTCACCGTGGCCCAGTTGACTGCGTTGGCCTGCACCGAGAGGTGAATGGGCATATCCGGAAAGGCTTCACGCATCATCATGATGAGACCGGGGTCTGACATGATCAGCGCATCCGGCTTCATCTCCACCACCGGGCGCATATCGCGGATAAAGGTCTTGAGCTTGGAGTTGTGGGGCTGGATGTTGGCCACCACGTAGAACTGCTTGCCCAGGGCATGGGCTTCGTTGATGCCGAGTTGCAGATTCTCGTGATCAAATTCGTTGTTACGTACCCGCAGGCTGTAGCGGGGCTGGCCGGCATAGACGGCATCGGCACCATAGGCATAGGCGTAACGCATGTTCTTGAGGGAACCTGCGGGGGAGAGCAATTCTGGTTTAAACATGGCTGACTCTTTATGTCTGATTGCAAATCAGGACGACGCCACCTGATGGCATCGTATGGCTTGAGCTGCGGGGGGAGTAGATACTCGGACCGCTACCCGATAACGGCATATCCGGGCTGTACGTTTATAAACAATATGCGCCGGATAAACGGGGTGCGAGATTGTACTCGTCCTCACCGTATCATGCAATTTGGCAGGGGCTGGAGTCGACGTGATCAATGGGGCCTTTCAGGCCCAGCGTGAGAGGGGGGAGGGCATGGCATGGGCATAGCCCTGCTGATAGTCACAGCCGAGCTGGTTGGCGATCTCGATGTGTTGCTGGGTTTCAACCCCTTCGCACACCACCTTCATACCGAGCCGCTGCAAGTACTCTACTAGGCCGGTTAGCATCCGTAGGGCATGGCTATTCTTGGTGGCTTGCAGCAACAGGGAGCGGTCCAGCTTGATGATCTCGTAAGGCATCGCCAGCATGCGCTGGAAGTTGCACTCCAGGGCGCCAAAGTCATCGCAAGCGATATGGGCACCGTGGCCACGCAGCACCTCGATCAGGGCCAACGCCTTGCGCTGTAGCGGGGCGTACTCCACTACTTCGAACCATATGTCGATCCCCACCTTGCGTGCCTGCATCAGCACCAGTAATAACAGGTTCTTATAGGTGGGGCTGTTCAGTGCCGGGTTGAGATTGATGGAGAGGAAACAGGGACCGTTTTTCGCCAGAGCCGGTAGATCACGCATAATGGCTCTGAGCATGACGATGTCCAGATGTAGAGACTGCTCCTCACTGAGGGACGCAAAGTCGATGCCATGATAGTTCTGCCGGGCAGGCTCCCAGCGTCTGGCCAGTACCTCGTAACCCTTGACCTGATGATCCTGGCCAATGATTGGCTGATAAAAGGGCATGGCAAGATCGGCTACTGCGATGCTTGCCATGTCACTTATTGGGTACTCTTCTCGAAATGCAAACACGGCACTCACCTGTTGACTGATAAGGGGTGCGGATAATACAGCAGAGATGCGTGAGAAAGCCTGTAGGAATTGTCTGATATGTCGGCGGTGTTTTTTGAAGTCAATATCAGAATATTCTGATTAACAGTGGTTCATGTGACTCGTAAAGTAGTGTCATCGATATCCTTTCGGGTGGTTTGCAAAAATATATAAATTTCCACAACGTAGGGAAAATAAAAATCTCGCAGCAGTTTTTTGGATAAAAATTTATGAGGAAGTTCATTTCAATTCTTTTCTGCTTAATATGTGGAAATGTTTTTGCATCAGCTGAAATAAGTATTGGCACGCTCTATGACTACATGTCAGGACAACAGAGCACCTATTTGAAACGGGTTCGTAATCAGGGTGATGCAACAGCCTTTGTAAAGGTGGCCATCCATGAAATCACCTATGACAGTGATGGTATGCCACAGGAGTCGCCGGAGCTGACAGAAGGTAATCGAGCACTGGTTGCAAGTCCTTCCAGGCTCATTATTCCGGCAAGTGGTGTGCAGGCAACCCGTTTTCTGTTTATGGGAGATCGCGATAAAGAGCGCTACTTCAGGGTTCGGTTTATTCCTGTGTTGCCCAGAGCAGAAGACAGCTTTGATATTGATGCCGGTGCTATTCAGAAAGAACAACAACAGGTCTCCGCTGGTGTAAATATATTGACCGGATTCGGCTCAATCCTGTTCGTGATGCCAAGAAAAAGTCACTTTGATACCCAAATTATTGAAGATGAGAAGATGACCACCATCATCAATAAAGGCAACACAACACTCATACTGGATTTTTTTGAAGAATGTAATGAACGGAAAACAAATTGTTCCAGCCCAACCAAGATTCATCTGCTGCCAAATATGAAAAAGCAGTTGATGAAGAAGAGCGATCGCCTCTATCGATTTGTGCTGATAGAGGGCGACAAGAGTAGAAACATGGTGATTGGTCACTGATGTTTCTTATATCCGAGAGAGGAGAGAGTAATGAAAGTATGGATAGCTGCGCCCCTGGCCATGCTGGTGTCGGCCAATCTGATGGCTGCCGAACGTGTCGAGCATCAGGTCACCGTGACCGCCCAGATCCCGACCGAAGCTTTCTATGTGCAGCCGACCGGCGGGGACAACTGGATGAGCACCCCGCAGAAGCTGGCCTACAACCCTTATACCAAGAAGCTGGACAAGCTGAGCAAACAGCTGGATGCCAAGAGCACGATCGGCGCCATCACTGGCTACCTGACCAACCCGGCCGTGATGGCCAGCGGCAACGACAACATTCCCCTGACCGTTAAGGTGGGTGGTGTCGCCCTGTCGACCACCTCCGTTGAAGTAATGAAGGCTGATGATGCCAAGACCGGCAAGTTGTTGGGGCTGGAAGTGATCCCGGTGGATGCCCCGGTCACTGGCTACAAGCCAGGCAACTACCAGGGGGTAGTGAACATGATATTTGAATCGGAAGCCCCTAAAGGCGGCGCATAAGCCGATTGATGGAGGCTCCCTGTATCGGGGGAGCCTTTTTGTCTGTGCTTAGAAGAGCGAGATAGGTCGTGTCGTATTTCTCTTTCCTGTTGATCCTGGTTGCATTGT
The DNA here is from genome assembly GCF_019048265.1 of Aeromonas sp. FDAARGOS 1405. NCBI lineage: Bacteria > Pseudomonadati > Pseudomonadota > Gammaproteobacteria > Aeromonadales > Aeromonadaceae > Aeromonas > Aeromonas sp. FDAARGOS 1405. Next base: position 2,516,740 of record NZ_CP077311.1, read on the forward strand.
GTGTACCGGCCTGGGCTACGGGGGGGCATGTTGCACAACCCCTTGACCTGCTACAACAAGCAGAAGATTTGCCTGATGGTTTTGCCGACTACTTCTTCGGCGTCCCGCTGACGGTGCGCATCCTGGTGGATGGGCAACTGTTGGGGGAAGGCGAGATAGTGCTGGGCAAAGACACCAGTGTACAACTACTGGCTCTGACCGACGGCCACGAGAGCGAGTTGGAAGAACGGGACCGCCAGCGCTGGAGCAAGGTGTTGACGGCATCCCATCGACTGGGCCCATGTCAGAATCAGTGTACCGACGAAGTGCTGGCGCTGGAGTACAGCCTGGAGAACTCCCAGTTGTCGGTGCTGACGGCCGGTGCCGAGAAGGGGCAGCCGCTGACCCGTTATCACAACCTGCCCAGCGGGGGCAGCTATGGCGCCCTGTTGCGCCACCAGTTGAACCTGATCCAGGGGGAAGGGGAGCAGCGCAGTGGCCGTTACAACCTGATGGCACAGGGCAGCATAGGACAGTGGACTCCGCTGCTGGAGGGAGAAGTGAGCCAGTCTGGCAGCGGGCAGGCGGCTCAGCATCATGTGCAGCAACTTTATGCCGAACACGAAGGTACAGGACATTTCTATCGGCTGGGCTACTTCTCGCCCTATGCCCAGGGGCTGGTGCGTCAGCCCACCCTGTTTGGCGGCGGAACTCCGACCGTGCTTGGGGTCATGCTGGGTGACTCCGACACCCTGTTGATAGAGCAGGGCCAAGTCAGTACCACACCTGTCTATGTCACCCCGAGCCGACCCGGCATGGTCGAGATCTATCGAGATGGGCAGCTCATCAACTCGCAGCAGGTGCTCTCCGGCTTGCAGGCGCTGGATACCAAAGTGCTGCCCACCGGCATCTACGAGGTGGAGCTGCATGTGCTGGAAGATGGCCAAGTCACCGAGCGGCGCAGAGAGATGATCTACAAGCCGATGAACTGGCAAAACCCGGATGAAAGCTGGCGCTTCAACCTGTTTGTGGGCCAGCAGACCCGCTTGTTCAGCAACTGGGAGGAGGACACGGCCCGGCCTCTGAGCAGCGGTGTCATGCTCAACCATCTGCTCACCCCTTCGGTGGTAGTCGGGGCCTCCAGCCAGTATATCGACCAGCGCTGGCAGCATGGTCTCTCTGCCGACTGGAGCCTGGATAAACAGTGGCGGTTGTTTGGCAACCTGATGGCGACACAGGCGCTGGGCAGCGGCTTCGATCTGCAGGCTTTGTACCATTATGGCGAAGGTAGCCTGGTGCTGAGCCACCAGCAGCAGCGCCAGCATGGGAAAGTCGGAGAGGAGAGCCGTGACCTCAAGCAGAGCAACCTGTCGTTGCAGCAGCGGCTCGATGAGTGCCACTCCGCCAACTTTTATCTGGCACACCAGGTGGGGCGGGGGCTGGGGGCCGATCTGGGCTGGCGTTACAACGGAGAGTTGCTTGGTCATACGGTGAGTTGGAACCTGACGGTGTTTGACCGGCCAGGTAGCATCAGTACCGATCATGCGAGGGACAGGGGCGGCATGCTCTCCCTGAGCATGAATCTGGGAGGAGAGCATAGCCTACTGGCCATCGGTATCGGCAGTCGAACCTCTCGTTCCGGTGGGCAGGAGCGCAACGCCTCCCTCGGGTACCAGCAACAGTTGGAGTGGGGCGCACTGCAGAGCGTGGGGGCCAACTTGACTACCGACAGTTACGGCGTCGGCACGGCAGGCTACGCCAAGTTTCAGGGGGCGTTGGTCAGTGGTGATGCCCACCTGCAATCATCCTCCTATAACCGGGCGCTGAGCGGGGGGCTCAACCTCGACAGTACCCTGGCGTTTGGCGATGAGGGCAGCTTGACCATGACAGGTCAATCGCAAGGGTTCGAGGCGGGCATGATAGTGGACCTGGAGTCCGATATGCCCGAGCTGACTCTGCGCGCCGATGACGATCAGGGTAGCAATATCAAGTTGCGGCCCGGTCGCAATCTGATACCCGTAGCCGCCTATCGCAGCGGTGCCGTGCAGCTGGATCTGGCAGAGCACGATGCGCCCTCGGTGAGCATTCGCCCCAACGTGCTGCCCTATCATCTCAACAAGGGGGGGGTGGCCTATCACAAAGTCAGGGTCATGCAGACAGTAACCGTCATCGGTCGATTGTTGGATGAGAAGGGCGATCCCTTGAGAGGCGCCATGGTGGTCAACCACGCGGGCCGCACAGTCAGCGAGGCAGATGGCTTCTTTGCGGTGGAGATGAGTGAGCGCAATCCCAGCTTGCAGGTGGAATATCAGGGAGCACAGCAGTGCGATCTGGCGCTGGACACGGCCCGAGCCGAACGCCAACAGGCTGTGTTGTTACTGGGTGATCTAGTTTGCAGTACCCAGGCCTGGGCCAGTCAATAAATGCTTGAGCAGGAAGAGATAATGAGAGCTGGTGCGATGTACGGATATTGGTGGTTAATAGCAGGCTTGCTCTTTGGATTTCCATGTCAGGCTGCAGTCGTTAAAGTGACCGCTGAATATAAGCCTGCAGTCTATGATGCTGATAATGGAACCTTTGTTAGCACTACAAAATGTGTGAAAACCAGTGAGGGAATGTGGCTTTCATCCTGTAGTGGCGGTGTAATGTCACTTGATAGCTTATTATTTTCATTAAAAACTAAAGTAAAGCGAAATGTGATAAAGGATTTTTCAAATACAAGGGATTCCTTTGTTTCTCTAAGTTCGTTGGGAAACAAAACCATGATTATTACATCTGATAAAGGGCAACAGTTCTCGGTTTTATTTAAGCCTGATAAGTTAGGAGTACATTTTGATTCTGTTGTCAATCAAAATGATGGCTGGAAAATATACAATACATCCTTTACAAATCCTCGAGGTGGATGTCGCTATCTTGAGCGGCAGGTTGCAGGATATATTAATCTAACCTCTTGGATCGTATTATGGGGAGATGTTGGGGGGAAATCTTGTTATACAGGACTATCTGTGGATGGCACGTCTAATATACAAGCGATGTTTTTCGGTTTTAAAATAACACCACCCTCCCCACTGAAAATGCCAAATGGAATTTATACCGGTTCGATAATTCTCTCTGTAGGCCAAAATAAAGATATCGATCTTGGTAATGGGGTATATGAAGATAATCAACTGATAATAGAATTGACATTAAAAGTTCAACATCAAATAAAGGTAGAGTTTCCTCCTGGTGGTGACAAAGTCGTGTTGCAACCTCCTGGTGGATGGCATGACTGGATTTATCGTGGGAAATCACATATTCCTCCCTATTTGATAGCGGAGTTACCATATCGACTATGGAGTAGTTCAGATTTTAATGTCTGGCTGAACTGCCAGTATGCCATTGGTGAAGTCTGTATGCTGAATAATGAAAGGCTCGGGATGCAAGTCAAACTTGATGTGATTTATGTAAATAAATCAAAAGAAGAGTTTCCTTTGACGCATGGCGTTAAGAAGCTATTCACAGCAGGTATAAAAGACCCATATTACATAAATGAAGAACGCAGCATCATCTTTAAAGTGCAAAAGCCAGTTCTGGCCTTGATGATGGAATATCCGGGCAGCACTTATAAAGGTAATGTAACCCTTATTTATGATGCCGCGATTTAAGGCTCGGGTGATTCACCAAGGTCAAGGTTCAGGCCAGCCCTTGCTCTTTGGCATAGTGAAACAGGTCGCTATCGCTTTGCAGGCCGAGGCGTACCATGGCGCTCTTTTTCTGGGTGCTGATGGTCTTGACGCTGCGATGCAGGTACTCGGCCACCTGGGTGACAGACATTCCACTGGCTAATAAACGCACGACTTCACTCTCTCTTGGTGTCAGTTGCTGTGATTGGGCCGGGTTAACCATACCGCTTTCCGCCAATAACATTTTCACTGAGTGGCCAAGATATTTTTGGCCCGATAAGACATGGCGAATGGCATCCGATAATTCACTGATGACGGCTTTCTTCAATAATATTCCGCTGACCCCAAGCTGCAGCAAGGCTTGGAGTATCCCGGCATTCTGTATCTGTGTCAGCACGATAATCGAGAGTCCCGGGTAGCTTCTTTTTAAATTTTGGAGCATCACCAGGCCATCACTGCGAGAGTCACCAGGCATACTAAAATCAGTTATCAAGAGATTGCATTGGTGTTGCTGCAATGTTTTGAATAATTCGGAGACCTGATGTGCCTCGGCAACAATTTCGCAACCTGGTTGGTGTTGTGCAATAAGGCTGCGGATCCCGGTCAGTATAAGCGGATGATCGTCGGCAAGAATGATCTTGGAAGACATAGATGAGCCCTATATGAATATTACAATAATATTTACACTAGCAAACATTTCATTTCTATACTACTTTACGCGACCTTTTTTAGTATTCAGATAATGCTCTCTCCTTCAGAAATCGTACAGTGAGTCGTCTTCATATGAACATATACCGATGCATAGTCGCCATAATGATATGTCATTTCTGCATATTCACGACGTCTGCCTCTGCTCATAAAAACAACTCATTACCAACAATAAAAGTCGGGTTATTAACTGGAGGATGGGGGCCATTTCAGCGGTGGGATGGACATAATGCCAGCGGTTTCAGTGTTGAATTGATCACGACCCTGGCAAGGAATCTTGATTATCATATTGAATGGAAAACATATCCTGACTGGAACCAGCTATACGTAGCGAGTTGTAAAGGGCAATTGGATATTATGCTGGACTCTTTTCGATCGGAAGAGAGTGAGTGCGTGACCTATAGTCGGCCTTATTATTCTTCACCGACCGTGGTAGTAGTGCGGCATGATTCACCTTTGTTTAAAAATGTCAGTGGTTTGAATAAATCGCGCATTGCGATAGAAGCAGGATTTCTGACTGAAAAGCTGGTGAGAGCGCATTATCCAGAGGTACAGCGACTGCTGTTTCAAGACACTGACATGGCACTCCAGGCCGTATTGGACAAGCGGGCCGATGCCTATATCGGCAATTTGCATGTCACGAATCAGTTTATTGCCCAGCATCCAGAACTGGCAGTGGTCGCCCAGGCTCCCTTGTTGATGGAGAGCCTGCATCTGGGAATAAGCAAACATAACTCTAGGCTGGGGGTTCGCTTTGATACAGCGATCCAGGCGCTGAGCATTGAAGAGCGCAGCGCTCTGGAACAACGCTGGTTGAGCGACAATAACCTTAACTTTCAGGGGCATAGTGGTTTTTTACTGCGACCGGATGAACGTGACTGGCTTGCGAGCCTGCCCCCCCTTAAGTTGAGCTTTATTCCCAAGTGGATACCGTTCTCCTACTCAGATGGTGACGGTAAGCTCACAGGATTGATCGGCGATTACATGAATGTCTTCAAAGACAAGCTAGGACTTGCCTATCAATATCGCGTTGATCAGAGTTGGCCTGAATTGTTACAGGGATTGCTGCATCAAGATGCGGATATTGCTGTCATCCCGACCCGAATAATCAAGCGTATTAGCGGTTGGCAGATTAGCCAGCCGATTGCTTCGTTTCCTGTTGTGATCGCCATGTCTCGTGCGAGTAGTACGTTTGGGGGATTTGCAGAATTGGTGGGCAAGCATTTGGTGGTTACCGATAGCTTGCTGGTTGCAGAGCTGCGTGCTCGTATTCCTGATATCAGGACTACTGTGGTTTCCGGCCCGAAAGAGGGACTAGCCATGGTTGCGTCTGGTCGCGGAGACGCTTACATAGGCAATCTTGCAGTGATATCTCGACTCATCAATGAGCAGTTTGATGACAGCCTGCATATTGTTGCGCCGACGCCTTTCAGAGATGAGCTGGCCGTAGCGGTGCGTGAGCCTTACACCCCCTTGCTGCCTTTGATTAACAGGGTGCTCGCCAGCATGAGTGACAAGGAGAAACAGCAGATCCGCAATAGCTGGTTGGCATTGAACTACAGCGAGGGGATCCCTTGGCATAAATTAATCAGAACTCTGATCCCTATAGGTATCGGGATTGCCCTGTTTATCCTGATACTCTCGGTGGCTTACTGGCGGCTACGTCAGGAGATAGTTCGTCGTCGTCAGGTCGAGGCTGCACTCGCCATGGCCAAGGCAAAGGCTGAGTCGGCCGCCACCCAGAAAGGGGAGTTTCTGGCCACCATGAGCCACGAAATTCGCACGCCCATGAATGGTATCGTCGGCATGGCGGAGCAACTCACCTTCACCGAACTGACCCTGGAGCAGCGCCAGATGGTGGAGATCATCAACCGTGGGGCTCAGGGGCTGCATGCACTGATCGACAATGTGCTCGACTACGCCAAGCTGGAGGCGGGCAAGATGCAGCTCGAGCAAACCCCGTTTCTTCTGCGTGAGCTGATTGACAGTGTGCTGACCATGACGGTGAGCGAGGTACACCGCAAGGGGCTCCGCGTCTACTTGTGGGCTGATGCCGGAGTTGCGGCCCGGGTAAGCGGCGATGCGCTGCGTTTGCGTCAGATCCTCTTCAACTTTGTCAGCAATGCCATCAAATTTACCGAGCGGGGCTTTATCGAGATTTCGGTGCAACTGCTGGCACAGGGGGAGGGGCAACAGCAATTGCGCTTCGGTGTGCGCGATAGTGGCATCGGCATGACACCCGAAGCGCGTGACCGGATCTTTAATGCCTTTGAACAGGCTGAGAGCTCCACCACCCGCAGTTATGGTGGCAGTGGCCTGGGGCTTAGCATCTGCCAGACCCTAGCCAACTTGATGGGGGGCGAGATCCGGCTGGAGAGTGCCCCGGGGCTAGGTACCTTTATCACCTTGACAGTCACGCTGCCTGTTCTGGCACAGCGAGAGCCGGATCTCCGTCTCAATGGCCTGCAAGCCAGCATTGAGCTGCATGACGATAAGCTGTGTCACACCCTGTTACTGCATCTTGACGCGCTGGGAGTCACGCGAACGTCGCCCCCTGATAATGCTCAGTTGCGTTTCAGTGACCATGACCTGGCGGCTGAGGGCGTTATCCGGGTGCTGCCGCTGGCCACCCCTCTTGGCTATCGCAGTGATGAGAAGGGTTACATTCTCAACAGCAATCCCATGACCTGGCATGCAGTGCGGGAAGTCTGCTATCGCCAGCTGGCCTTGAGCGATGAGATTGTTACGCAAGCGATACAAAAGAGCGCAGAGTGCGAGCCCATGCTGCCCTGTAGGGTTCTGCTGGTGGAAGATAATCCCCTTAACCAGCAGCTGGTGATACGCCAGCTCGGGCAGCTCAAGCTGAACTGCGAACTGGCTGAGCATGGCCAGCAAGCCCTCGAGATGGTCGCGCAGTATCCCTATGATCTGGTGCTCTGTGACTGCCAGATGCCGGTGATGGATGGCTATGAGTTCACGCGCAGGGTACGGGCTGGGGAGGATAAGAAGCGCTTGCTGATCATTGCCATGACGGCCAATGTCATGCCTGAGCAGGCTGAACGCTGCTTTGCCGCCGGCATGGATGATTTGCTGGGCAAGCCAGTGCTGCTGGATGGTTTGCGTCAGATGCTGCAAAAGTGGCGTATCTTGCCATCACCATCCTTGATTGATGTCGCGGCCATGGCGGCTTTTTTTGGCCAAGGTGACAAGTTGCGGCAGATGTTCCCACTCTTTCGTCAGGAGCTTGAGCAAGCGATGGGGCAGCAACCACAGGATGACAAGGCTCTGGCTAATTGGGTTCATCGTCAGGCAGGAACCGTCAGTATGATGATGGCGCCGCAGCTGGCTGAAGAGGCATGGCGATTGGAAGAAAAAATCCGCCAGTTTGGATCGTCAGCTTGTACTGACGAGCTGACACGCTTTCGTGCCCAACTACAGCAAATCATCGGGGAGCTGATGCGTTTAAGCGAACAGTATGAAGAGTCAGTTGTTGTCGAGGGAAAACTGGAGTAGGGGAAACTGCTCACTCATAAAATCGCGGGGTGTATGGCCATTACCTGCGCCAGCCAGCCACTCCCAGTCCAGTTTTGGTGAGCCGGCTTTGAAGCGCTGATAGGCAATACCCTTGTGAACTGTCAGAAAAAGAGTCGTAGGGAGTCCCAGCTTGTTGCTGTAGCGCACCATCAGATCGCCCTGATAGTCGTTGCTGATTCTGATTTTGAGTGCCTGCAGTGTCAGACCTGTTGCGTGGCCATGCTCATCCCAGACTTCAAACATGATGTGAACACTCTGATGTTGATGATGCCACGATGAGCAAGCTGGGATGCAATTGCAACTGTCAGATCTGACAAGGGCGGAAAGGTGAATTGGCGATAAAGCGAAAACCCGGCGCTAGGCCGGGTTTTCTGAATGATGGTGGAGGGAGAAGGATTCGAACCTTCGAAGGCAGAGCCGTCAGATTTACAGTCTGATCCCTTTGGCCGCTCGGGAACCCCTCCACAGGGGCAAAACAAATTGTATTGATCCATTACAATCGGGGAAGTGGTGGAGGGAGAAGGATTCGAACCTTCGAAGGCAGAGCCGTCAGATTTACAGTCTGATCCCTTTGGCCGCTCGGGAACCCCTCCACGGGGTATTTTCCTGATTGTTGCACTTGAATGGTGGAGGGAGAAGGATTCGAACCTTCGAAGGCAGAGCCGTCAGATTTACAGTCTGATCCCTTTGGCCGCTCGGGAACCCCTCCCCAAGTGCGAGGCGCATACTAACAGATCTTCGCTCTTTGTGAACCCCTTGAAGCGTTTCTGGCAGCAAAAAATGACTGTTCGTCGATTTTTTGATATATCCAGCTCAAAAATCAAGCTTATCAGCAAGTTGCATGCTGATTTTCTGCACAAAAGAGCATCCGTGCAAGGGGGTGAGGTAGATAAGAGAAGACTGCCTGTGTCGGCAGTCTTCCCGATCATCACATCTAGCGCTGGAACGGGTAGACGGAACCCAGTTTCAGGATCTGGGTCAGCTCGTCCAGCGCGCTGCGAGACTCCTGCACCAGGGTCGGATCACGCAGGTCATCGAGAGTCAGGCGGTCTCGGTAGTGGCGATCTACCCAGCCATCGAGGCGGGCAAACTGGCTGTCGTTGATAAGGCAGGCCGGATTGACCGCAGCGAGTTCCTGATCGTTCATGGCAACCCGCAGTCGCAGGCAGGCCGGGCCGCCACCATTACGCATGCTCTGTTTCACATCCATATAGTGGACCGCCTTGATCGGAGTCTCCTGCGTCAGCAGCTTGCCAAGATAGGCCGACACCGCCGGATTATCGCGGCACTCGGTGGGGGCGATAATGGCCATCTCGCCGCTCGGCAGGGTGAGGATCTGGGTGTTGAACAGGTAGGATTTCACCGCATCCAGCACGGATACCTCGGCAGTCGGCACTTCGATAAAGTGCAAATCCCCCTCGCCAAACTTGTCGCTGATCTCTGATAGCACGGCTTCGGTGTTGAGGAACGCTTGCTGGTGGAAGAAGAGCACATTCTGGTTGCCCACTGCGATCACGTCGTTGTGGAACACTCCCTGATCGATCACCTCCGGGTTTTGCTGAATAAACACCATGCTCTCCTCGCCAAGGCCATGCAGGCGGGCGATGGCCTGGCTTGCCTCCAGAGTCTGGCGGGCCGGATAGCGCTTCGGCGCCGGGCGGGAGTAGTCAAAGGCGCTGCGGCCATAGACAAACAGCTCGACCCCCGCCTCGCCGTAGGCGCGGCAGAGGCGGGTGTGGTTGGCCGCCCCCTCGTCGCCGAAGTGATCATTTTCCGGCAGGTGGAGGTGGTGGCTGAAGTGGCGATCATTGTTGAACACGGCGCGCAGGATACGGCCAGTGACGTCCGGCTCCAGGGATCGGTGAAACTTGTTGGTCAGGTTGGCGGGGGTGAAGTGAATGCGGCCATCCCGTGTATCGGCACTCGGGGAGACGGTGGCGGCGTTGGCGGTCCACATACTGGAGGCCGAATAGCAGGCGGCCAGTACGGCGGGAGCCTGTTTGGCGGCCTGTTCCAGCACCCGGGCATCGTTGCCGGTGAAGCCGAGGCGGCGCAGGGTGGCAAGATCGGGGCGCTCTTGTGGCGCCAGTACACCCTGGGTCATGCCAAGCTCGGTCAGCGCCTTCATCTTGCGCAGCCCCTGTTTGGCGGCCTCTTTCGGATTGGAGGCTTCCTGGGCATTGCTCTGGGAGGCAACGTTGCCGTAGGAGAGGCCTGCATAGTTATGAGTCGGGCCGACCAGACCGTCGAAATTGACCTCGAAGTGCTTCATTGAGTACATCCTTTCGATTTTTATGATGGGTAGCGGTTCCTTCCGCGCACAATGCGTCGGGGTTGGGCCATTATAAAGAGATTTTATGTTTTTGTAACAAGCCGGTAACCAACAGACGTTTTTATGTCGTTTCAGATATAAAAAGAGGGGCGGTATGGCAGAAAATTGAAAAAGCGGTTGCGTCCGGCCTGTTGCCTTCGCATTAATAAATAAAGAAGCAATAAAAGAAGCCGTGTGGTTCGGGCTGGTCAGGCAAATTTGCTCACAAGATTGCTTTTTCGCGCCAAATCTCTTATACAGCCCCACAAAACCGCACACCAACCCCGTCGGGTGCAATGAGGATAATAGTTACAGCATGGGCAAATCACTGGTCATAGTGGAGTCTCCGGCCAAGGCCAAGACGATCAACAAATATCTGGGCAAGGACTACGTGGTGAAATCCAGCGTTGGTCATGTTCGCGATCTGCCCACCAGCGGCAGCGCCAGCACCGAGCCCAAGAAACCCGTCATTCGCGGCATCAAGTTGAGCGAAGCTGAAAAGGCAGCCAAGGATCGCAAGGCCCTGTTTGCCCGGATGGGTATCAATCCGACCGCTGGCTGGCAGGCTAACTACCAGATTTTGCCCGGCAAGGAGAAGGTGGTCAGCGAGTTGCAAAGTCTGGCCGAGAAAGCCGACACCATCTATCTCGCAACCGATTTGGATAGAGAAGGAGAGGCGATCGCCTGGCACCTGCGCGAGATCATCGGTGGCGATGACAGCCGCTACAAGCGCGTGGTGTTCAACGAGATCACCAAGAGCGCCATCAAGGAGGCGTTCGCCCAGCCGTCCGAACTCAATATTGACCGCGTCAATGCCCAGCAGGCCCGTCGTTTCCTCGACCGCGTGGTGGGTTACATGGTTTCCCCGCTGCTGTGGAAAAAGCTGGCTCGTGGTCTCTCCGCCGGTCGGGTGCAATCCGTTGCGGTGCGTCTCATCGTCGATAAAGAGCGCGAAATCAAGGCGTTCGTTCCGGTCGAATTCTGGGATCTCAATGCCGACCTGCTGACCGCCGACAAGAGCGATCTGCGGATGGAAGTGGTCAGCCGCAATGGTGCCGACTTCAAGCCGGTGACCCAGGCCGAGACCTTTGCCGCTGTCGCAGCCCTGGAAGGGGTCGACTACAAGGTGGTGAACCGGGAAGACAAGCCGACCGGCTCCAAACCGTCCGCGCCGTTTATCACCTCCACCCTGCAGCAGGCGGCCTCTACCCGTCTGAGCTTCGGGGTCAAGAAAACCATGATGATGGCCCAGCGTCTCTATGAAGCGGGTTACATCACCTATATGCGTACCGACTCCACCAACCTCAGCAAAGAGGCGGTTGAGGCGGTGCGTGAATATATCGGCGAGCAGTATGGCGCGGCCTATCTGCCAGCCGAACCGAATCTGTATGGCGCCAAGGCCAATGCTCAGGAAGCGCACGAGGCGATCCGTCCCTCCAACGTACAGGTGACTGCCGAGATGCTGGAAGGGATGGAGCCGGATGCCATGCGTCTGTACGATCTCATCTGGCGTCAGTTCGTTGCTTGCCAGATGACCCCGGCTCAATACGACTCCTCCACCCTGACCGTCAAGGCGGGTGAGTTCGAGCTCAAGGCCCGTGGCCGTACCCTGCGCTTCGCCGGTTGGACCAAGGCACTGCCGCCGATGGGTCGCAAGGGCGAAGATAGCCAGCTGCCGGCGGTGACCGTGGGCGAGGTGCTGAAACTGGTCAAGTTGGATCCGCGCCAGCACTTCACCAAGCCGCCTGCTCGTTTCACTGAAGCTGCGTTGGTGCGCGAGCTGGAAAAACGCGGCATCGGCCGTCCGTCAACCTACGCCTCCATCATCTCCACCATCGTTGATCGCGGTTATGTGCGGGTCGAGAGCCGCCGTTTCTTCGCCGAGAAGATGGGCGAGATCGTCACCGACCGTCTGGTGGAGAACTTCGTCGAGCTGATGAACTACGAGTTCACCGCCAAGATGGAAGACAAGCTCGATGGCATCGCCGAAGGGAGCCTTGAGTGGAAGAAGGTGCTGGACGCCTTCTACGCCGAGTTTACCCAGGAGCTGGAGAAGGCTGACAAGGCGCCCGAAGAGGGCGGCATGCGTGCCAACCAGATGGTGATGACCGACATCGACTGCCCGGATTGCGGCCGCAAGATGGGTATTCGTACCGCCACCACCGGCGTGTTCCTCGGCTGCTCCGGCTATGCCTTGCCGCCGAAAGAGCGCTGCAAGAAGACCATCAACCTGGTCTCTGCCGACGAGTTTGTCTCCGCCACTGACGGTGAAGAGGCGGAAACCGAAGCGCTGCGCGCCAAGCACCGCTGCGGCGTCTGTGGTACAGCTATGGATGCCTACATCATCGATGACAGCCGCAAGCTGCACGTCTGTGGTCGCAACCCGGATTGCGATGGCTACGAAATCGAGAAGGGCCAGTTTAAGCTCAAGGGCTACGAAGGGCCGAGCATCGAGTGCGACCGTTGCGGAGCCGAGATGCAGCTCAAGAACGGCCGTTTCGGCAAGTACATGGGCTGCACCAACGAGACCTGCAAGAACACCCGCAAGATCCTGAAAAACGGCGACATCGCGCCGCCGAAGGAGGATCCGGTGCCGCTGCCGGAGCTCAAGTGCACCCAGTCCGATGCCCACTTCGTGCTGCGTGACGGTGCTGCCGGTCTGTTCCTGGCAGCCAGCAACTTCCCCAAATCCCGCGAGACTCGCGCGCCGCTGGTGGAAGAGCTCAAGCGCTTCAAGGATCGCATCTCCGCCAAGCACAAGTATCTGGCGGGAGCCCCGCTCACCGATCCGGACGGCAACCCCGCCATCGTGCGCTTCAGTCGAAAGACCAAGGAGCAGTACGTGATGAGCGAGGTCAACGGCAAGGCGACCGGTTGGACCGCTCACTACGACAACGGTACCTGGCAAGAGAGTTTGCCGAAGGCGAAGAAAGCCTGATGACAAAGAGGCCCCGACCAGGGGCCTCTTTGCTTATGGATAAGGGTATACTGAGACAGCTGCAAGGAGTGCAGCAGTCGTCAATCGCGAAGTAGACAAGGAGGTTGAGATGGAGATTAACGAGATCCGGCCGGGCATGAGCTGCATGACCCGGGAAGGGGCTGCCTATGTGCTGGAGGTGGACCGACAGAGCCTGCTTGTGCTGCTGCAGCGCGAGGACGAGACTATACCGGTGCAGGTGCGCAGTGAGGAGATCCTGGCACCGCTGGAGTGATCTGGCAGTGCCCCCCTCAAAACGGCAGTAGAAAAAGCAGCTCGGCCAGGTCGGGCTGCCATTGCCACTCCTTCATTCTGACCCGCCCACCAATCACGGGCACGCCCTCTTCCTGCAGCAATCCCGCCTGTCTGTCGAAGCCAGCCGACCCTTTTGGTAAGGAGATGGTGCCTGCTGCGCCCAGCACCCGATACCACGGCAGTACCTTGTCGGTTTCCCGCAGCACCTTGCCTACCAGTCTTGCCCGTCCGGGCAACCCCGCCAGATCGGCCACCTGACCGTAACTGGCCACCTTGCCGGCAGGGATCAGGGCGATGATCGCTTCGATACGGGCTGTTTTGTTCAATGGGGATGGACTTGGTTCAATGCTCATAGACCCGATTCGTCAAAAACAACAGAAGCGCCATTGTGGCGCTTCTGTCATGGGGCTGGCAATGATTCAGCCGAAGGTCTGGCTAAGCCCCTTCAGTTGCTTGGCCCGTTCCAGCAGAGCCTGACTTGAGTGATCGACATCCAGCATCTTCTGACTGTTGGCGTGGGAGTACTCGGAGATCTGGTGGATGCTGCGGCTGATCTCCTCCACGACCGCTTGTTGCTGCTCAGCAGCGGTGGCGATCTGAGTGGAGTGTTCGGTGACCAGCTCTATCTCTGCCAGCACGGTATGGAGGCTGCTGGCGCCCTGGCGGGTCATCTCGGCACATGCGCGGGTCTGTTGCAGGTTCTCCTGCATCATCCCCTTCCAGCGCCCCAGCGTGTGCTGGATCTGCTTGATGCTGCCCTGGATCTGCTCGGTCGCCTTCTGGGTGCGGGTCGATAGAGTACGCACCTCGTCTGCTACCACCGCAAAACCACGGCCCTGCTCCCCGGCGCGAGCGGCCTCAATAGCGGCGTTGAGGGCCAGCAGGTTAGTCTGCTCGGCGATGCCCTGGATCTCGCCCATGAGACTGCCAATCCGTTCGGATTCGTTGGCGAGCTCTACCGCCGAGTTGAACGCCAGCTCTGCCTGTTTGGCGAGCTGTTCGATCTGTTGCTCGGTCTGGTTCAGCTGCTGGTTGGTTTGTTCACAACGATTGCGAGCTTCGTTGACCTGACCGTTGGAGTCCTGAATGTTGCGGGCGATCTCGTGGGCCGTGCTGGCCATCTGAGTCATAGCCGTAGCCATCTGCTGGGTCTGGGCATCTTGCTCGTTGATATCGAGACAGGCCTGATGAGAGGCCTGCTTCAGATTGATGGCCAGGGTTTGCAGAGGTGCCGTGGCATCGTTGATCCGTCCCAACACAGTTCGGATGCGGGCTTGAAGCATCTTGATATGAAAATCGGCAATGGCGCCGGGGTTGTCACCGGAGTAGACCAGCCGAGTCAGACTGTCATATTCGCGGCCTAGCTGCTGCAGATAGTGGGGCAGGGCGAAGAGCTCGCGCCAGTAGGCTCCACCAATAAGCAACAGGGGCAGCAGCATCAGCAGGACGGTCATGGCCCCTTGGCTGGCGAAGGCCCAGCCCATCAGGCCGAGCAGCAGCAGTGTAATGGCCGGGGTGCGCACTCTGGCAAGAGAGGGAAGGTTGCTGCTGTTGCCGCGCTCGGCCTTGAGCAGGGCTTGGTAGGTCTGAGCGGCGATGCGCTTGAATTGGGGCTCGGGCTTGCAGCGTACCGACTGGTAGCCGCTGATCCTGTTGCCTTCGTAGATGGGGGTGACGTAGGCATCTACCCAGTAGTAACGACCATCCTTGCAGCGATTTTTGACGATGCCGCGCCAGGGTTTGCCCTCCTTGAGGCGGGCCCAGAGATCGGCGAAGGCGGCCTTGGGCATGTCGGGGTGGCGTACCAGATTGTGGTTGTGTCCCACCAGTTCATCGACCGGGTAGCCTGCGATTTCGCAAAAGGCCGGGTTGGCGTAGGTGATCACCCCGCGCAGGTCAGTGGTGGAGACCAGTTGTACGTCGGCAGGAAACTCCACTTCGCTATCCAGGGTATGGACGTCTCTGCGGGCCATAGGAATACGCTCCGATGTTCTTGTTGATAATGTTGTCGTTGTTATTGTGGCAGATCTGGAGGTGACCGCAGGCTCGCGCCAGCAGGAGGCAGACCAGCTTCATTGGGGGCTGGATTTTGCCAATAATGGCGGATGAATGGTAGGGGGAAGTTGATGTTTTGTTGGCTAATCGTAAAAAAGGCGGCCGATTGGCCGCCAAAGTAGAGACAACATTACCTCTGTGGCATCCGGTAGCGCACCTGCAGCTGGTCGAGGATCTGCAGCTGGCCCGGCAGGCGGGCGGCGAAGTGCTCCCAGCCCTTGTGGGCGGGATCGCTCCAAGCCACCTCGGCCGTGGCCAGCATACGCGGGAACAACATGTAGTCGAGACGATCACGGCTGGTGATCAATTCTGACCACAAGGGGCTCAGCACCCCGAGGATGTTATCGTTGGCATGGAAATCGGCTGGGGCAGGGTCACACGCGTAGACCTGCTCCAGATTGAGGGTACCCGCCCAGTAGAGGCCGGGTTCATGAATATCGGCGCTCCAGGCGAGATCGAGATAGAGGAACTGGGCGGGCGCCATCACCACCGGATAACCGGCTGCGGCAGCGTCCAGCCCCGCCTGAAAGCTGGTCCAGGCACAGATGGCCGCTTTGCGGCTCACCTTGTCGCCATGCAGGATCTCCTCCCAGCCGATCATCTGTTTGCCTCTGGTGGCCAGATAGCGCTGGCAGTGGCGCAGCAGATGGCCCTGCAGCTCGCGGCAGTCGGCGTAGCCCTGCTCGACCATCAGCTGCTGGCAGGCGGGGCTGTCGGTCCAGACCCCGGTCGGCACCTCGTCACCCCCCATGTGGATCTGCGGGCCGGGAAAGAGCTCGCATACCTCGTCCAGCACCGCCTCCAGAAAGCGGTAGGTGCCGGGCAGGGCGGGGTTGAGCACGTTGTCATCGAAATGCTGGACCGAGCGGTAGCGGGAGTGATCCGCCGTTTCGATCAGCAACTCGGGCAGCGCCTTGATGGCGGCGTGGCAGTGGCCCGGGATGTCGATCTCGGGAATGACGGTGATGCCGAGCTCACTGGCATAGCGCACCAGCTCCTTCACCTCGCTCTGGGTGTAGTAGCCGCCATAGGGTTCGGCGCCGCCGCTCAGCTGGGGGTCGATCGCCAGATCGTGGCCGCGCCAGGCACCCACGTCGGTCAGCTCCGGGAAGGCTTTTATCTCGAGCCGCCACCCCTCGTCATCGGTCAGGTGCCAGTGGAAGCGGTTGAACTTGTAGAGGCTCATCAGCTTGAGCAGGCGCTTGATGGTGGCCGGAGTGTGGAAGTGGCGGGCGCAGTCGAGAAAAATGCCGCGAAAGCCAAAGCGCGGGGCATCCTCCAGCGTGACGCAGGGCAGGCTCTCCCCATGTTGCAGATACCACTGGGCCAGCGTCACCAGCCCATGACGCCAACCCGCTTCGTCGGCGGCGGCAATCACCACCTCCTGCGGCGTGATGGTGAGTTGATAGGCTTCGGGGGCCAGCTTGGCCTCGGTCAGCCGGATTTCAGCGTCGTGATCCTGCTCCAGCGCCAGCGACGTCAGCTCGTTGAAGTGGGCCAGCAGTTTCGGCACATCGTGAGGGGCGCTGACATGAGCCCGCTCGGCCAGCCGGAAGTTCCCCTCCAGCAGTACCAGATGGGCCGGTTGCGGCACTATACCGGGCAGGGGCTCGACATCCGGCAGGTCGGGGCGGGTTACCGGCGGGTTCTCCAGCCCGAGATCCTGCGCCGCCAGCGTCACCGGCAGCAGCTGGGCACCCGTGGTCGCCTCCGGCAGGCTGAGAAAGAAGCCCTGCGGCATGTCGGAGAGCTTCTTGATGGGCGTCTGGCGGCAGCAAAAGCGCAGCTCGCAGCTGTCAGCGTTCGGGACAATCACCTTGTAGCTGCCGCTCTGGCGTTCCAGCTCGCCCCCTTGCAAGGAGTCGGGGTCGATATGGCGAGCCAGACAGAAGTGCAGCTTCCACCGGGTATCCGGCATGCGGGATAGGGTGAAGGTGAACCAGACATCCTCGCCGTCACGTCGGGCGACCTGGGTGTGGATCAGGGGTGTAGACATGGAAAATCCTCTGATTGGGCAAACAGGATGGCGCCATCGAGCGCATCTGCCTGGGGGGGGATCAGGTTGAGCTGGCCGAGACGGGGGGCAAGGCGTGTGCCAATCCCCCCCAGCAGGGCGATCTGTCTGGCACCGAGCTGGGTCATCCCCTCCAGCAGGATCCGCAGTTGTTCGCAGGTTTCGTCCAGCAGCTGATTGGCGAGCTCGTCGCCATCGCTGGCGGCATCGAATACCCAGGGGGCAAAGTGGCCATAGTCCGCTGGAATGGCGCGGGTGGCCCAGCGTACCACCTCGGCCTGATCCCGCTTGAAGCGATCCATCAAGCGGATGGCGAGGGTGCTGGGGGGCAGAATGCCATCATGGCAGAGCAGGGATTGCTGGATGGCGCGCAGCCCCAACCAGGCGCCGCTGCCTATGTCTGAAATGGGGAAGCCGCGGCCGGAACAGGTGCGGATCTGCCCCTCCTGATAGACCAGCCCCACCGAGCCGGTACCGGCGATGAGGATGGCCCCCTCACGGCCGCCAAAGGCGCCGAGGCAGGCACCGAAGGCATCGGAGGTGAGCCTGACGCTGGCGAAGGGGAAGGGCATCTCGAGCAGGGCGTGATAGCAGTCGGCCAGCTCGGCGGAGGCGAGCGCCAGTCCGACCCCCATCTGCTGTTCACTCTCGATAGCGATCCCGGCGGCAAGGCGGGCGCTGGCGATGGCGGCCAGCACATTGGCGTGGGCATGGGGGATGCCCAGCTCCAGATTGGAGCCGGCCGCGCACCCCTCTCCGAGCAGCTTGCCCGCCCGATCCCGAATGCGGGCGCGGGTGTGGGTGCCCCCGCCATCGACGCCGACCCAGAACTCAATCATGGTGACCTCCATTTCCCTGCGCATTCAGCCAGGTGATGGCCAGGGCAAACCAGGCTGCGTGGGGGATCCACTGCTCGCCCCAGCGCCAGTTCTGATCCAACCGATCCTTGTACTCCTCCGGAATAAAGGCCACCTCATTTTCGTCATCAAACCCTGAGGTGATGCCGTTGCAGATACCCCCCTGCGCATTCGGATACCCGGCGGTATAGGCGGGGTTGTTGATACCGTGGCCCGCCAGCATGCAGGCGTTGAAGGGGTTTTGCCCGAGGATCCAGTCGAGTTGGCGCTGGCCATAAGTGAGCAGCGGCTGGCTCTGGCGGGGGAAGTGGCGGGCGCCAGCAAAGGCCATAGCCGCCAACGATGCGAGGCGGGCATTCTCCCCCTGCCACCAGTAACCGGATTCGTTGTTGTGGGGCATAAAGAAGCTGACGCGCGGCGCTTCATCCACCCCTTTCACATATTGGCGGGCGAGGGAGAAGGGGTTGCCCGCGCGGGCGCAGAGCGCCAGCTCGGCGGCCAGCGCCTGCTCCACCACGGTTTGTACCCTAGCCTTGTATTCCTGATCCGGCTCTACGCCCAGATATTCCAGCAGCGCCAGCATCGGCAGGCCTGCCTCGGCGGCGTGGTAGTAAGGGCGCGAGCCATCCTCGTTGGCCGACCAGTAGTGACCCAGCTCAGGATGAGGGCGCTGGCGGGCGCAAAGCTTGCTGGCACGGACTCTCGCCTCATTGAGCCACTCGGAGCCGAAGGTGCGGGTCAGCTCTACCGCTGCCAGCAGGGCGCAGTAGTCGTCGATGATGTTTTCGACCCCGTCATCCAGATAGGAGAGGTTGTGTTCACGCAGATGCAGGTAGCCGCGTTTGGCCGCCTCGGCGTAGCGGCTGGCATCGAAGTCGCCACTGACGCTCTCGCGGGCGGCGCGGGCAAGCGCGGCGATAGCCATGCCGCCCCCTTGGCGAAAACCCGCCTGCCAGTTGGCGGATTTGATCCCCTGTTGGGTGGCATAGGCGCACAGCTCGCGCTGGGCAGGATCCTTGCTCCACTTGTCGAACAGGGTCATGAAGAAGAAGCCCGACTCATCCTGCATCCGGCAGAGGAAATCGGCGCCGTGCAGCGCCTCGTCATTGAGCCGCTTGCAGAGGTTCACCCCGTCGATATCGCGGCGTGGGGCCAGCAGTTCCCGGCACTTGAGCAGTGACCACACCACCATGGGGGTCTGCTGGGGGTTGAGGTAGTTGGCGTAGGAGAGGTGGCTCAGGTACTTGCTCATATCGCCGCTGGCATCGAACCAGCCGCCGTGCACATCTTTGTGCTGGTCGGTGCCAAACAGGCGGGCGTTGCGGTCGGCCCGATCGAAGGTGCCGCTGGCGCGCTGGCCCTTGAAGTAGTGGATGACATCGGAGAGACAGCGGCTGGCCAGCAGATCCTGGCCGATGGCAAAACGGGTGGAGCGGACTATGCCTTGGGCAGTGATCGCCTCCAGCCGATAGTGGCCGGGCTCCTTGAAGGCGGAGAAGTCGGCACGCCAGTAAGCGCGGCCTTGCCAGCCAGAGACGCTGCCAGCCGGTTGCAGCGGGGTTTCAAACAGGATCTGGCCATCGTCGAGGCGTTGCAGCCTGACATAGCCGCCGAGATCAGAGGCGGGGGAGGTTTGCAACAGGGCGACCTTGTGGCCGTCGCACTCGTAGCCCACCTGATTGATCAAGAGTTCCATCAAGGTATTACTCCTGTGGTTCACCGCCGGGCGGTGAGGCACATCACGGGGCTGTGGCCGCCCCGTATCGAGGCATGGCCGGACAGGGTTGTCCGGCCGGTCTAAGGCTCACCCTCACTCGTAGAGGTAGCAACGCACGAAGTGGTTGTCGGCAAGCTTGGTGATGGGGGGCAGCGCCTCCTTGCAGCGGGGCATTGCCTGATTGCAGCGCCCGGCAAAGGGGCAACCGCAGGATTCCGGCGTCCAGAGCGGGATCTCCCCCTTGCGGCCTCCTTCCAGCTCGGCGTGGATGCTCTTCTCCGGATCGGGCACCGCCGAGATGAGCAGCTGGGTGTAGGGGTGCTGCGGGTGGTGCAGGATCTCGTCCACCTCACCCCACTCCACCATGTGCCCTACATACATCACAGCCAGATCTTCCGCCACATAGCGGGCGGTGGCGATGTCGTGGGTGATGTAGAGCATGGAGACGCCGAGCTCGTTCTTCATCTGCTCCATCAGGTTGAGGATGCCGATGCGAATGGAGACGTCGAGCATGGAAGTCGGCTCGTCCGCCAGCACCACTTCCGCCTCCACCGCCAGATTGCGGGCGATGTTGACCCGCTGGCGCTGGCCGCCGGAGAGCTGGTGCGGATACTTGGCCGCGGTCGCCTTAGCAGGAGTCAGGCCGACCTTCTCCAGCAGGGCGTAGACCATGTCGGGCAGCTCTTTCTTGTCGATCACCTTGCTGTGCAGCAGCAGGGGGCGGGCGATGTGGTGATAGATGGTGTGGGTCGGGTTGAGCGAACCGAACGGATCTTGCCACACCATCTGCACGCTCTGGCGATAGTCCAGCAGGGCGGTGCCCTTGTTGAACTCCTCCAGATCGTGGCCGCGATAGAGAATGCGCCCGGCACTGAGCTTGTACATCTTGGCGATGATCTTGGCGATGGTGCTCTTGCCGGAGCCCGACTCCCCGACCACCGCCAGGGCGCGGCCCCGGTGCAGGTTGAAGGTGATGTCGGAGAGCGCCCGCATCTTGCCACTCTTGATGGCATTGGAGTTGATGGGGAAGTCCTTGTAGAGGTGCTGGACTTCGATGATGGGTGCATCGGTTTTGGCGATTTGCATGACAGACATCCTTAACAGCCAGCGGCCTTGTCCAGATAGATCACGGAATCTTGTTGCAGCCCCTGCTCTTCATAGAGGTGGCAGGCGGTCTGTTGCCCGGGGCGGATCTCGGCCAATCTGGTGTACTCCTGACGGCAGCGATCGTGCACCTTGCCGCAGCGGGCCTGAAAGCGGCAGCCGACCGGCACCTCCAGCAGGTTGAGTGGTGTGCCCGGGATCCCCTCCAGCACCTTCTTCGGCCCGTGCAGGGGCGGGAAGGAGTTGCCGAGCCCTCTGGTATAGGGGTGCAGCGGCGCGGTCAGGATCGCCTTGGAAGGAGCCACCTCCACCAGTTCACCGGCATACATGATGCCGATGCGATCGCAGAACTCCACCATCAGGGAGAGGTCGTGGGTGATGAACAGGATGGAGAAGTTGAACTTCTCTTTCAGGGCATAGACCTTCTGCAGGATCTCCCGCTGTACCACCACATCGAGCGCCGTGGTCGGCTCATCCATGATGAGCAGCTCGGGGTTGAGCGCCATGGCGATGGCAATCACCAGCCGCTGGCGCATGCCGCCGGAGAACTGGTGCGGGTAGTCCTTGAGCCGGCTCGGGTGGATATCGACGATGGTGAGCAGCTCCTGGGCGCGCTTGATCGCCTCGTAACGGGTCAGGCCGGGGTTGTGGGCCAGCAGCACGTCGCAGAACTGCTCCTCCATCCGCAGCACAGGGTTCAGGGCGTTCATGGCGGACTGGAACACCACCGACACCTGTTGCCAGCGATAGGAGCGCAGCCGCTCGTCGTTGTAATGGAGGATGTTCTCCCCCTTGAACAGGATCTCGCCACCGCTGATGTAGGCGGGCGGCTTGTGCAGCCGGGCCACCGAGAAGGCGACGGTGGATTTGCCGCAGCCTGACTCACCGGCGAGGCCGAAGATCTCGCCCTGTCTGATATCGAAGCTCACCGAGTTGACGGCGCGCACGTCGCCATTTTCGGTGATGTAGTCGACGCAAAGATTGCGTACTGACAGCAGGGGATGCTTGTTCATGCTGTCTTCTCCTGTGCTGTGGCAACCGGAGTGGTGACCGGCGCCGCGAGTTTCTTCCAGCGGCTCAACCCTTTGTGGGAGCGCAGCTGCGGGTTGGCAATTTCGTCGATGGCGAAGTTGAGCAGGGCCAGACCGGCACCCAGAGTGGCGATGGCAAAGCAGGGAGCCAGGATCTCCCACCAGGCGCCGACCAGAATGGCACTGGAGGTCTGGGCGTTGTAGAGCATGATACCCCAGCTCACCACGGTCGGGTCGCCAAGCCCCAGGAACTCCAGGGTCGCTTCGGTGACGATGGCGTAGATGATGGAGCCGATGAAGCTCACTCCGATGATGGAGATGAGGTTGGGCAGGATCTCCACCAGAATGATGCGCCAGGCCGGCTCGCCCAGCACTTCGGCGGCGATGACGAACTCTTTCTCGCGCAGCGCCAGGGTCTGGGCACGGATGACCCGCGCGCCATAGGCCCACGAGGTCAACCCTATTATCACGGCAATCACCGCCGGTGACGCCTCCCCGATAAAGCTCGCCAGCACCAGTAGCAAGGGGAGGTTGGGGATCACCAGCACCACGTTCATCAGGAAGGTGAGGCATTCATCCACCAGACCGCCGAAGTAACCGGCAGTGATGCCGATGGCGACGGCTAGGGTGCAGACAAGCAGGCCGGCGCTGAAGCCCACCAGCAGCGAGATACGGGCACCGTTGGTGAACTGGGCCCAGATATCGTGGCCCATGCGGGTTGACCCCATCACGAACTCGGCACTGGGCGGCTGGTGGGGGCGAGCCACCCGTTTGGTCGGCTCGTTGCTGGCCAGAATGGGGGCAAAGAGGGCCATCAGCACGAAGGCAACCACGATGGCGAGGCCACAGGCAGCCTTCTTGTTGCCCAGCAGGATTTTGAGAATGGTCGGCATACGCATCTTATTTGCCTCCTGTACGCAGACGGGGATCCAGGAAGACGTAGAGCACGTCGGCCAGGAAGTTGAAGCTGAGCATGGTGATGGTCATGATGAGCAGCTGCCCCTGAATGAGCGGGTAGTCGCGGGCCAGAATGCCCTGATAGAGGGTCAGGCCCAGGCCGGGATAGTTGAAGATCACTTCGGTGATGAGGGAGCCACCGATGACGAAGCCGAGCGCCATGGAGAGGGCTGTGACGCTGGGCAGAATGGCGTTGCGTGCACCGTAGTTGAAGATCACCCGGTTGCTGGAGAGCCCCTTGGCCTTGGCCATGGTGATGTAATCCTCGCCCAGCAGGTTGATCATGTTGTTGCGCATGGTGATGAGAAAGCCCCCCACCTGTACCACGGCCAGGGTCAGCACCGGCATGATGGCGTGAGTCATGATGCTCTTGATGTGCTCCCAGCCCCAGTCAGCCTTGATCTCCGGGCTGTAGGCGTAGCCGATGGGCAGCCACTCGAGGCTGACTCCGAACAGGAACAGGGCGAGCAGGGAGACCACCACAGGCGGAATGGCCTGCATCACCAGGGTGAGCGGGGAGAGAATGCTGTCCATCCGGCCGCCGCGATACCAGGCGGCGAAGATGCCGACGATGGAACCGATGGAGAAGCTCAGGATGGTGGAGGTGCCGACCAGAAACAGGGTCCAGCCGATGGCACGGCCCAGCACGTCAGAGACCTGCTGCGGGTAGAAGCGCACCGAGGTGCCGAGATCCCAGGTGAAGACACTCTTCACATAGGTGAGAAACTGGGTGCCGATGGGGCCGTCGACAAAGCCGAAGGTGGCTTTGAGGGCTTCCAGGGCGGCGGGTTCCATCATGGCGCCAGCGCGGGCAAACATCACGGAGACAGGATCCCCTGGCATGGCACGGGGTAACAGGAAGTTGATGGTGGCGGCTACCAGAAAGGCAACCAGATAGAAGGAAAAGCGTCTCAGTATGAATCCCATGATAGTACCTTTTACTGCAAGTCTGCCCCGCGTCGGGTATAGCTACCCCAACCCCGGCAAAGCCGGGCAAGAAGGGGATTAACGGGGAAGATGGCCCCCCGCAGGGGGCCGGGATTGTTTAGCTGTTTGGCTTGAGGGACAACACGTGCAGCAGACGCTCAGGGGTGTCCGGGTGGAGCTGAGGTTTGGCTACCGGGTTATCAGCGCTGAACCAGCCGTTGAAGCGCTTGGTGCTGTACTCATACCAGGTCGGGTTGTTGAAGACCGGAATGATGGTCTGGTTGGCACCAACACGATCCTGGATGGCGAACATGATCTCCTTCTGCTTGGCCGCATCGGCGGTCTGGGTGAAGTCATCGATCAGCTTGTCGAGCTCGGGATCCTTGTAACGGGGTGCGGCGAAGCGGTTGCCGCGCTCACCCATGTTGCGGGAGTGGAATGCAGTCTCGAAGTACTTGTGCGGGTTGGCACCGGCAAAGTAACCCTGCAGGGCGACATCGAAGTCACCGGTGATCAGGTTCTCGGTCCAGACGGTTGCTTCCGGGGTGGCGGTCTTGGCGTTCAGGCCCAGTGCCTGCAGCCCTTCTACACCGATCTGTACTGTGTTGACCCAGTCGGTCCAGCCGTTCGGTACCAGTACCTTGAACTCGATCTTTTTGCAGCTCGGGGTGTCGAGGAACTTGTCGCCGTCACAATCCTTGTAGCCTGCCTCTTTCAGCAGGGCCTTGGCCCCTTCCAGATCGAACTTGTTGTACTTGCCGTACTTCTTGTCCACTTCCGGGTTGTTCCAGGAGTCAAAGGCTTTGCCCAGACCTGACGGGTACTCGTTGACGGTGGGGTAGCCGTAGCCCGCGATATCCACCATGGACTGGCGGTCCATCGCCATGGAGAAGGCGCGGCGGAAGTTGATGTCGTTGAAGGCTTCGTGGTTGCCCGGGTTCTTGGTCTGGAAGTTGACGTTGAACGCCACGGTACCGGAGGCCGGGAACCAGTATTTGTTGTTCTTCGGATCGTTGCCGACGTAGAGGCGCTCGATATCCGGCACGAAGGAGCCGAACCAGTCGATGTCACCCTTCATGACAGCAGCCAGCACCTGATCGTTGGTGGCCATCTGCGGCATACGCAGACAGTCGATAGCGAGGTTGGCGTTATCCCAGTAGTGCGGGTTGCGGCACTGGGTATAGAGCTGGGCGGAGAAGTTGTCCACTTCGGTGAAGGGGCCAGTACCAACCGGCTTGTCGTTGGTGAAGGCAACCGGATCTTTCACCGATTTCCACTGATGCTCCGGCACGATAGGTACCAGCACCAGATCGTTCACCACGTTGGTGTTGACCTCGGTCAGGTCGAATTTGACCTTGTTGGGGGCCAGCTTCTCGACGCTCTTGATCTGGGTCCAGATTGAGCGCTCATCCAGCGCCTTGTTGGCCTTGACCAGATTGAAGGAGAAGATGATGTCATCGGCATCAAAGGCTTCGCCGTCAGACCACTTCACGCCGTCACGCAGATCGAAGGTGACGGATTTCAGGTCATCGCTGAACGCATAGTTGGTGGCCAGACGATAGACGGGTTTGCCCCCTTGCATATCGTTGAAGATCACCAGCGGTTCATAGATGAAGTGACGGGTGGTGTGCAGCAAGCCCGCTTGCAGGAAGGGGTTGAAGTTCTTGACCCAGGCGGTTTCCTGCTGTGCGACCATGGTCAGCACGGTTTTGTTTTCTGCGGCCATGGCGTTACCGGCGGCACCGGCAAGCATCATGGTTCCCAGCATTACAGCGGTAGAGATTTTGGATACTTTGGCAAGCATATGTTTTCCTTTCTTATTTTTTGGCATTCCCGAGGGTTCGCCTTGTTTTGTGTGAGCACCGGTTTCGCATGCTGATGAAATCGGCCCTCTGTGTTGGTCAGGTGTCTAACCTTTGTCGTTCTGTTTTCCAACGCCCTAAGCAAACCAGAATTAACAGGAAAACAACAACTATTGATTTCGTTGTTTTCGTAAAAATTGACGGTGTTACGTCAATCTCGTCAAAATCGATTTTTATCTGTTTAAAATCATTTGTTTGCGTTATTTGCTCTCGCGTAAAAAGTGGCTGTGAAAATGGCGTATATGACAAATTTGTGAATTGGATCTGCTCTCGGTTTCGGGATCGGGCGGGGCTTTGTTTTGCATAAAAAGAAACCAGATTGCCAATTGTGATCCGGCGCCCGTTTAGGGCGCCGTGTCACGGTTTGCGGTTGGCGAGTTGACGCAGGGTCTGTGCGCTGTGCTGCAACTGCTGGCGCTGGTGGTCATTGAGCGGGCAGTGGCCCAGCACATACTCGGTGGTGGCCACCACCGTCTTCCAGCGTGGCGACTTGGGCAGGGTGTCCAGACTCAGGTATTTGTCGAGGGTACGGGTCTGCGGGCTGGATCTGTCCATATAGACCCGCCACAGCTTGCTCTTCTCTGCCAGCACAATTTTGCCCTTGCCGGTCCCCTGCTGCCAGGCATCCAGGGTGAGCTGCATGGTCTCTACCAGCGCACGGCGCAGCGGCTCGTCATCCTGCTGGCGAATGAGGTCGTCGGCCAGCGAACGGAACTCGCCACCCAGGCGGCTCAGCTCGCCCAGCAGCTGTTCATCTTCGATGATGGCTTGCCGCGAGAGGTTCTTGAGGGCGTTCTCCAGCGCCATTACCCGGTTCTCATCCTGACGCAGCTCGGTACTCAGAGTGAGGGCGAAAGCTGCCTGTCCTCCGAGCGCGATGGGCAGGGCACGGGCGTTGAGCACATCTTTTTGCCCGGCCACCAAAAATTCCAGATTGTGTTCCCGTTCGCTGGCAAGGTCGGGCCACTGATGTTGCAGCGGGGTGGCGAGCCACTCATTGAGGGGCTGCCCCTCCATGGCTTCCGGCTCCTGTCCCAGCAGGCGCGCCAGCACCCGCGAGGCAAACAGCACTGTGCCCTGCTCGTCGATAAAGATCATGGGGTCGGCCCCTTCGCCGAGCAGGGCCAGCAGCCGCTGCTGATCCTGATGCAGTCGATCCTGCAGGGTGAGGCGATGTTCGATCTCCTGCTTCAATAGCCGGTTCTCTACCAGCGAGGCGCGTCCGGCCTTGGCCTCCAGCAGTGCCTTGACCCGGGCAAACAGCTCTTCTTTGCAGAAGGGTTTGACCAGATAGTCGTTGGCACCGGCCCCGAAGCCCTCCTCGATATCTTTGGGTTGGTTGAGGGCGGTGAGCAGCAGCACCGGCAGCATATCTTTCGGGTGCTGCTGGCGCAGGCGGCGGCAGACGTCAAAACCGGAGAGGGTGGGCATCATCACATCGAGCAGG
The DNA here is from genome assembly GCF_019048265.1 of Aeromonas sp. FDAARGOS 1405. Classification (NCBI taxonomy): domain Bacteria; kingdom Pseudomonadati; phylum Pseudomonadota; class Gammaproteobacteria; order Aeromonadales; family Aeromonadaceae; genus Aeromonas; species Aeromonas sp. FDAARGOS 1405. The sequence goes on from NZ_CP077311.1 coordinate 2,544,137, forward strand.
ATGAGATCCACCTGCTCCTCGGCCAGCTTGGCCAGCGCATCGTGACCGTCGCTGCTGGGCAGGATGCGGTAGCCGCAGGGCTGCAGCAGATGGCGCAGGATGTGCAGGTTGATGGGCTCGTCATCCACCACCAGAATGAGCGGCGCACCCTCGGGGGGAGGGGGCAGATCGTCGCTCTCCCAGTCCGGCAGGATCAGAGGTTGCTGGCGCACCAGCTGATGCTCGATCTGGCGGCTGTCGAGAGTCAGATTGGCCGCTTTGCCGGTGGCAAGGGGCAGGGTAAAGGCGAAGGTAGAGCCAACGCTCGGCTCGCTCTCGACAAACAGCTCGCCCCCCATCAGGTGCACCAGCTGGCGGGTGATGGAGAGGCCAAGGCCAGCCCCCTGCTTGCTTACCTCCGGGCTCATCTGCACCAGCGGCTCGAAGATGTGTTCCAGATGATCGGGGGCGATGCCGATGCCGGTATCCGTGACCTTGATGCGCAGGAAGTTGTTCTCGACGATGGCACTGAGCACCACCTTGCCCTGCGGCGTGTACTTGATGGCGTTACCCACCAGGTTGTAGAGCACCTGTTCGAGCCGCTGCTCGTCGGCCAGCACCGGCGGCAGTTCGGCCGGGCTGATATCCACCAGAGTGAGGGGTTTGGCCTGCACAAGATGCTGGCAGAGATCCAGCACCAGCCGGATAACCCCTTTTGATGAGACGGGTTGTGAGTGGATCTCCAGCTGGCCGTAGCGCATCTGGTGGTAGTCCAGCAGATCGTCAACCAGACGGGCCAGGCCGTCGGCGCTCTTGATGATGAGGCCGAGCTGTTTTTGCTGCCCTTCGGTCAAATCCTGCTGGCTGGCGAGCATGGACTCGGCCATCCCCTTGATGCCGTGAATGGGGGTACGCAGCTCGTGGGAGGTGTTGGCCAGCAGTTCATCCTTGAGTTTGTCCGCTTGCTGCAGGCTAAGGTTCTGCTTGTGGGTCAGTTTGACCTGCTGTTGCAGCTCCTGGGTCTGCTGTTCGATCAGTTCGATCTTGTCCTTCACCGAGCGCTGCATATGGCGAAACGCTTCGGCCAGCCGGTCGATATCATCGCCGGTGCGCTCGATGGCGATGGGGTGATCCAGCGCGCCGTCGGCCACCTGCTCGGCTGCTTCGGTCAGGGATCGCAGCGGCGCCGTGATGGAGTGGGAGAGCCAGCGGGAGAAGAGGATCAGCAGCAGCACCGAGCCTGCACCCAGCACAATCACCAGGGTTTCCAGCTGGCGGATCGGGGCATAGGCTTCCCGGGTGGAGATCTCGGCGATAAAGGCCCACTCGGTATCGAACACCTTCACCTGGGTGTAGGCAGCCAGCACCTCGTCATCCTGATAGGAGTGGAACAGCCCGACCCCCTGCTCGCCGGAGAGAGTCTTGGTGATGAGGGGCGTTTGCAGCGGCCGGAAATTGGGGCTGAAGCTGTTCTCGACGCTGAACTGTGGTGCCAGCCAGGCATCGGCGCGCATCCGCTTGTCCGGGCCGATCAGTATGGTTTCGCCGGTCTCGCCCAGCCCCTCCCGCTCCGCCATGATCTGGTTGAGCTTGTCCGGCAACAGCTCGAAAATCACCACCCCGCGCACATAGTCGTATTGCATCACGGGGGCTGCCATGTAGGCGACCACCTGCCCGGTCAGCTCGTTGCGGCCAAAATCGGTGAACTCGAAGATCTGCTGTGGTTTCTGGCCACCATCGAGGCGCCGTTTGATCTTGGCAAAGGTCTGGCCCAAGCCACTGCCCTGATAGGGGCCGGAGAGCAGATTGGTGGCAAAGTTAGGGTGCTTGGTGACCGAATAGACCACATCACCGTTGAGGTCCACCAGAAAGATGTCGCTGTAGTTAGACTTGCGCACCATGTCGGCATAGCCGCGATGAAAGCGCTGGTGCACCCGGCCATACATCTCGTCGGCGAGGATCAGCGCCGTGATGGAGGGTTCGATCTCTACTTGACTGTCCGGTTTGCGCAGTTGATCCCAGGAGCCTGGCAGATAGCGGGCCTGAGCACGGCTGCGGGCCTCCTGCGGTGTGGTGCCCAACTTCTCGAAGGCGCCGGTAAAGCCATAGAAACGGCCGATACTGTTGCCGGCAAAATCCTGCTGGGAGAAGTTGATGATCTGCTCTTTGAGGTTGTTGAAGTAATCCTCGAGCTGACTCTTCTTGATATTACGAACGGAGACCAGATGGTTGGAGGTCTGGGTGGTGAGATCCTTGCCGTGGCTGTATAGGAAGAAGAGGGTGATGACCAAAAAGGGCACCATGCCCAACATGAAAAAAGCCAGCATTAACTGCGGCCTGAGCCCACGAAGCGTGAAGATCCCTTTCATCTTGTGATTTTCAATTGAGAATCCGGTTATTAAGCCGCTCAAGTCTCGAACGAAAGCGTAATCATTTCAACGACTTTATCCCAAATTCGCTTGGTGGGTCACAGCTGGCTGGAGAAAAATGCAGCAAGGCGTTTAAACCCTGAGCAAACAGTCTGCATCAGGGCTTAAATTGCGAAAAAGGGGTTGTGCTGGCGCTCGTGGTACGTATAATGCGCCTCGTTGTCAGGCAACTGGCACGAAAGCAGTAACGCGGGAATAGCTCAGTTGGTAGAGCACGACCTTGCCAAGGTCGGGGTCGCGAGTTCGAGTCTCGTTTCCCGCTCCAATTTTCCATCGCACCAACGATGGAACTCACTTTCAAGACAATCAGTCTTGTCAGCATGGCGCGTTAGCAAAGCGGTTATGCAGCGGATTGCAAATCCGTTTAGTCCGGTTCGACTCCGGAACGTGCCTCCATATTTTCTCTGTTTATCTCAATCATCACTCTTCGAGTCTGAGCTTTGGTCAGTATCCTTGCTGTACCAGTAACTGTTCGCAGCCAGCCTGTTTCCACTCGCGCTCGAGATAGTGGCTCACATCCGCCATGTTTTGCCCCCGATATTGAAACTGCACCTCGGCACTGTGCTGGTTGAGATCCGCAATCCGTTGCTTCAGTGTGCCGCATTGCCACAGGCTGACGGTGGGCACGCCCCGTTCGGCCAGCACGATGGCATCTTCCCGATTCAGTTGCCACTCCTCCAGTTGTGCTCGTGTCAGGGCAACCATCAGCACCAGCAGTGCCACTTCCGGCAGTTTCATGCGTGTCTCCCTACTGCATGTTTTTCCCCTGATAACTGTGGCAAAGCGCACGATTTTCGCAAGTTTGTTAACTGTTGGTTAATGACGTAACCCGTTTTCAGTATTTCCCGTTTTTCACCATTTTTTATAAAAAAAATGCGTTGGTGATGTAGTAATCCTACATGGAGTGGGGTAATCTTTGCTCAGTGGTCTTACCAGTAAGGAGTTACATCATGTTTCATCCCTTTTCCCTGACTCAGATTATTCTTCGTCGCATTTATGTATTGCTGGTGGGCATTCTGGCTTTCCCCGTGATGCTGTTTCGCAGCGATCGTGCCCGCTTCTACAGCTATCTGCACCGGATCTGGAACAAAACCAGTACCAAACCGGTGTGGCTCAAAATGAGCGAGCGTGGCGAGCGGATCTTCTACTAAACCCCATTCGCACCATGTGCAAAAAGAGACAGCCAAAGCTGTCTCTTTTTTTATCTGCTTGCCGCAACTCCTGGTCCCCATTTGTTTGTTGTTTGTTTCTTGCAAGTTGCATCCAGCCCTGCCTGTTGGCGGGGCTTTTTTATGTCTGACGCATCTCTTTTGATGGAAGCAGTGAAGAAGATTAACGGGATGAAAGCACCATATGGCACTTTTCCCGTTCATTAATGGGTGGTCGTCGAGACATTTTCAATGATGAAATAGCTGTTTAAAATCAATTGATTGAATATTTGCCTTTGGGTTTTTTAACTCTTTTTGTGTTTTTTTGAAAGGGAATATCCCGTTTGCCGGTTCTATTGCAGGTACCCGGTTGCGACAAATCGGGGATATCAGCAACATCCAACGACATCAAAAGGAACATGAACATGAATGTTAAAAAAAGCACTGCTATCGCCTCCGCCATGACCGGTCTGCTGGCGCTGGGCGCCCAGTTTATCGCGGCACCAGCAATGGCTGCCGATGAAAAGGAGAAGTGCTACGGCGTGGTCAAGGCCAGCAAAAATGACTGTGCGACCAAGAGCAGCTCCTGCGCCGGTACTGCCAAGGAAGATGCTCAGGGTGATGCCTTTGTGGTGATGCCCAAAGGGCTGTGCGAGAAGCTGGTCGGCGGTTCGCTGCAACCCAAGTAAGAGACATCGGGCAGGGGATGGCCAATGGGTCGCCCCCTGCATCTTCTCTGATTGGCGAAAGCGAGTCTTGCGATGAACCCTTTGATTGGTATCGGATTACGCACTCCCCATTACGATGAGATCCGGCAAACCCTGCCGGCAGTCGGTTGGCTGGAGGTGCACAGTGAAAATTACTTCGAATGGCACAGTCACGGTTTTCAGGTGCTCGCCGAACTGGCGCAGCACTACCCCGTCAGTCTTCACGGCGTTGGCATGTCCCTCGGTTCTGCCGACCCGCTCGATCCGCACCATCTGCAGCAGTTGTCGACACTGGCCGCGGCGATCAAACCGGTACGGATCTCCGAACATCTCAGCTGGGGCAGCATTGGTGGGCGTTACTTCAACGATCTGCTGCCGGTGCCCTATACCCGAGCCTCCCTGCGCAACATGAGCGACAAGATCCAGCAGGTACAACAGACCCTGGGTTGCCGCATGTTGATTGAAAATCCCTCCTCCTATCTGCAACTGCCCGGGGAGATGAGCGAGTGGGAATTTCTGGCCGAGCTGCAGCAGCGCAGCGAATGTGGCATCCTGCTCGACCTCAACAATCTCTATGTCAGTGCCTTCAATCACGGTTTCTCTTGCGATGAGTATCTGGCGGCGATCGATCTCGCCACCGTCGGGGAGATCCATCTGGCCGGTTATACCGAGAAACAGCTGCCGGAAGGCTCCCTCTATATCGATACCCACAGCGTCCCTGTGGTGGAGCCGGTCTGGGAACTCTATCGCCAGATCTGCCGCAAGCAGGCCATTCCCACCCTGATTGAGTGGGACCTCGAGATCCCGCCGCTGTCGGTCTTGCTGGCAGAGGCGGCGAAGGCCGGCGCCATTCTGGATGAGGCGCGTGCCATGAGTGCACCACGGGAGGTGGCCCATGGCTGAACTGGCACAGCTGCAACAGCACTTTGCCGATGGTCTGCTGGGGGCGCCTGACGCCATTTCCCCTCACATCAGCTCCCGGCTCTTTTCTGCCGAATCTGTGCTGCAGGTCTATCGCAACCACTTCATCCTGAGCCTTGGCGAGGTGCTGGCGAGCAGTTATCCCGCCGTCAAGGCTATGGTCGGGGATGACTTTTTTGCAGCGGCGGCCCGTGGCTTCGTATTGGCCGAGCCGCTCAGGGAAGGGAGCGTCATGCATTATGGTGCCGGATTTGGCCAATGGTTGGCCCGCTTGCCGACTACAACCGGGCTGCCCTGGCTGGAGGCGCTGGCTCAGTTCGAATGGCAGCTTGAGCGTGCCAGTCTGCTGCCGCTGGAATCACGCTGCTGGCCAGCCGAGCGTCTGGCCGCATTATCGCCGCAACAATGGGAGCGGCTGCGGCTGTTGCCAGCCACGGATCTGCTGCTGGTTGCCAGCGATTATCCGGTGCTGGCCCTGTGGCAGATGGCGCTGCACTGTGGTGAAGCGGTGGAGGTGCTTGATGTCCCCGTCTGGTTGGCACTGAAGAAACAGCCGGATTGCCGGGTTGCCCCCTTGCCCCTGACGGCGGGTGAGTGGGCGCTGCTACAGGATTGTCTCGCTGGTACGGCGCTGGTCGATCTGCTTGCGGCCGACCCTGCGGCCAGTGAACATCTCACTCGCCTGATAACCCTTGGTCTGCTGGTGGATATGGAGGTAATGCCATGATGGCAAACAAATGGCTGGCGCTGGCCAGCTCGAGTGGTGATTTGCCGCGCTGGAGCAGTGCTGGTGTGCTGTTGTTGGCGCGGCTTTGGGTCGCCTCGGTTTTTATCACTTCAGGCTGGCTCAAGCTGACGGCGTGGGATTCCACCCTCTATCTGTTTGAATCCGAGTATCAGGTGCCCCTGCTGCCCTGGTTGTGGGCTGCTTATCTGGGTACGGCGACCGAGCTGCTGTTGCCGCTCTTCCTGCTGGCGGGGCTTTTTACTCGCCCGGCCGCCTTGCTGCTGTTTGGCTTCAATATCATGGCGGTGATCTCCTACCCGACCCTCTGGGCGGGTGGCTTTTACGATCACCAGCTGTGGGGCTGGATGCTGCTGATCCTTATCATCTGGGGCGGCGGTGTGCTGAGCCTGGATCACTGGCTGACACGTCGCAGCCATTGATTTATCAGTGATTTCCCCAATGACAAAGAGCGCCACAAGGCGCTCTTTGTCATAATGACGGCCGGCGAAATTTCCCATGAGAGAAAAGGAGCAGCCAATGATCATTCGTCAGGCAAGGGCCGCAGATATTCCCACACTGGTGGCGCTGCGCATGGAGCTGTTTTGTGAGGTCGGTGAGTTGGTGACGCCGCAGGCAGACCCGGCCTTGTGGCAGGCCACCCTTGACTACTTTACCCGGGCGATGAGTGAAGAGAGGGCTCTATCCTGGCTGGCTGAGGCCGATACGCAGGAGGGCGGCAAACAGATCGTGGCGGCAGGGACGCTGGCATTGTTTGAACGGCCGCCCTATCCCGGCAATCTGGCGGGGATGGAGGGGTATCTGCTCAACATGTATACGCGGCCACAATGGCGCCAGCAGGGGATCGCCACGGCGCTGCTCGATGCCATAACGGCCTTTGCCAGATCGCGTCAGCTGGGAAAGGTGTGGCTCCATGCCAGCGAGCAGGGGCGTCCACTCTATGAGCGGATCGGCTTTGTCGCCAATCCGGCCTATCTGGAGTGGGATCTGGCACCTTAATCGATGGGACCCCGTTATCCCTCTGCTTTCTCGTCTAAAGTTCATGCAGATGTGATGTAGTTGTAAACAGGTAACAGAGGGGCAGGGCAAGATGTTCAACTTCAAACTCAAAGCGGAATTACAAGCGTGTCAAATGCAGTTGGCCCAGGCCCAGGCATTTATTGATGCAGTAAAAGTCGGTGTCGCTACCATCAGTTTCACACCAAGTGGCGAGATCCTCGAGGCGAACCCGCTGTTTCTGAGTGTGGTGGGCTATAGCGAGCAGGAGGTGATTGGTAAACACCACCGGATCTTTTGTGATGCCCACTACGCCCAGTCATCCTCCTATGCCCAGTTTTGGGAACAGTTGCGTCAGGGGCATTCCCACAGTGGCATCTACCAGCGCATTGACAAACATGGCAGGGAGTTGTGGCTGGAGGCTACCTACTTCCCGGTCAAGGTTGAGGGCAAGGTGGTCAGGGTCGTCAAGATAGCCTCCGATATCACCGAGAGTTATCAGCAGTTGAGTCGTCAGAAAGCGATCATCTCGGCACTCGATCGGGCACTCGCCATTATCGAGTTCACCCCCAAGGGGGAGATTGTGACGGCCAATCAGAATTTCCTCTCCTGCGTCGGTTACTCCCTTTCGCAGCTCAAGGGGCAGCATCACAGGCTGTTTTGCGATGAGAGCTTCTATCACGAGCAACCTCACTTCTGGGACGATCTGGCCCACGGCCAGCTCAAGTCGGGGCTGTTCAGTCGTCGTGACAGCCACGGCAACGAGATCTGGCTGGAGGCTACCTACAACCCCATCAAGGATGAGAGCGGCAAGGTGGTCAAGGTGATCAAGTTTGCCAGTGAGGTGACAGAGCGGATCAAGCGCTCCCAGGCAGTGAGCGAGGCGGCCAACATAGCCCAGACCATTTCGCAGGAGACCACCCGCTTTGCCGAAACCGGGTCTGAACTGCTGGCGGCATCGGTTGCCATCTCCAGCGCCATTTCCGAACAGGTGAGCCGCACTTCCGGTCTGATTGGCCAGCTCAATGAGCAGTCGAAAAGCATTGAAGCCATCGTATCTACCATCAGCAGTATTGCCGAGCAGACCAATCTGCTGGCCCTTAACGCCGCCATTGAGGCTGCCCGGGCCGGCGATCAGGGGCGCGGCTTTGCGGTGGTGGCCGACGAGGTACGTCAGCTGGCTGCGCGCACCTCCCTCTCGACCGGCGAGATCGCCAGCGTGGTTCAGAAAAACCGCGAACTGACGGCCCAGATCACCGGCAACATCAATGAGGTGGCCACCAGTGCCCAGCGTGGCAAGGAGCAGATCGGCGAGGTGAGTGGCGTGATGTCACAGATCGAGCAGGGCGCCATCAATGTGACCGAGACAGTCTCCAATCTGGCCATCGGCTCCTGACGGTTATTGGTTGTTGAACGAGGCACCGAATGGATGATTATTCCATCGGTGCTTATTTATTGCTCACTTGGCACGCCAATCTGAACCCCTCCTGTATCACCCCGCCATTGTGAATTGTCCTCTTCTGGCCCCTTGATTAGGCTTGCCGCCTCATTTATTTCAGAGCAGGAACAGAACACGATGGCATTACAACAGAAGGGGCGGGCAATGGCCCTGCTGGTTATGGTCGCGAGCATGGGTCTGGGCGGCTGTATGGGGCAGATGGGGCTTTCCGGCATGGTCACCAAGGGCAACCTGAGCGTGGTGGATAACCGTTACGCTCGTGCCGGGGTCTTTATGCTGCTCTCCCCTGTCTACGGTCTGGCCGCGACCGCTGACCTGTTTGTGTTCAATACCATCGAGTTCTGGTCTGGCAAGAACCCCATCACCGGCAAATCTCCGGCTGTGGTGGACATGAGAGCCGATCCGGTGATCAAGGTGAACCAGCATCTGGATCCGGCCCTCAAGACGGTGCCGCTGGCCATGCTGCCACAAGGGGTGCGCGAGGTGGAGATCAGCTACCCGGACGAGCATACCGCCCAGATGGAGGTGCACTATCTGGATGGTCGCCGCAGCATGATGCGTGGCGAGAAGCGTGGCGAGTTGATGGATATCTACTTCGATGGCCGCTTTGTCTCTACCCTGAGCCGTGCGGAGCTGGAAGAGCGGGCTAATCAGGGCAAGGTTGCTGCCTAAATTCAACTGAATCCAGATCGATCCAGCTTCAGATGGGGTATACCTAATCTGCTGGCAAAATCGCCATGATGTCTAAGGGAGTAGACTATGACGGTGAATGGATTGCGATTGGCGGAGTTGATTGGTTCCCTCAGTCATGCGCTCGATATGACTGAGGGGCAACCAAGAGGACACTGCATTCGCTGCTGCTGGATAGGTTCCCGTTTGGGGGAGCGGCTGGGACTGGACGCCCGTCTGCGCCATGATCTCTACTACACGCTCCTGCTCAAGGATCTTGGGTGCAGCAGCAATGCTGCCCGTATCTGCGAGCTCTATCTCACCGACGATCTTCACTTCAAACGCGATTTCAAACTGGTGGATGGCTCCCTCTCCGAGGTAGTCAACTTTGTGCTGGGCCACACCGGCTTGCAGGCGGATCTGCTGGGACGTTTTCGTAGCCTGTTTCATATCTTTCGCAACGGTGACCAGATTGCCAACGAACTGATCCAGACCCGCTGTCATCGGGGGGCGGATATTGCTCGCCAGCTGCGTTTCAGTGACGAGGTGGCCGATGGCATCCTCTCCCTTGATGAACACTGGAATGGCAAAGGTCGGCCCCTGCAACTGGCTGGCGAGGCGATCCCGCTCTTCTCGCGCATTGCCCTGCTCTGTCAGGTGGTGGATGTGTTTCACGCAGCCGCAGGTCCGGATGCGGCGCTCAAGGAGCTGCGCGAGCGCAGCGGCAGCTGGTTTGATCCGGCGCTGGTTCGGGAATTTGAAGCGCTGGCCGACGAGGAGTTCTGGCAAGGGCTGGCCGATCCCCGACTGACCGAGTGGGTGCTGGTCCACCCGGCCGGACAGGGGGAGGTGGCGCTGGATGAAGATTATCTGGATGAAATCGCGGCCGCCTTCGGGCAGGTGGTGGACTCCAAAAGTCCCTACACCGCGGGTCACAGCGGCAGGGTTGCGCTCTATACCGACATTCTTGCCACCCAGATGGGGTTGTCCGAGTCGCGTCGACGCTGGCTCAAGCGGGGCGCCTTGCTCCATGATGTGGGCAAGCTCGGGGTGAGCAACGCCATCCTCGACAAGCCGGGCAAGCTCGATGCGCAGGAGTGGGCGGCGGTGCAGATGCATGCCGCCTACACCGAGGAGATCCTGAGCCGCATCGGCGCCTTCGAGGAGCTGGCGCAAGTGGCGGGCGCCCACCATGAGCGGCTCGATGGCAAGGGCTACCCCAAGGGGCTGAAGGGGAACGAGATTACCCTTGAGACGCGCATCATCACCACAGCCGACATCTTCGATGCCATCACCGCCAAGCGCCCCTATCGCGGCGCCATCCCTGTGCCGCAGGCGCTGGAGATGATGGCGGAGAATCTGGGCACCGCAATAGACCCCGACTGTTTTGCCGCCCTGCAGGCGGGTATTCAGGATTTCTCCCTCTACCTCACCACCGAGCAGCCGCTGGCCAATGCCAGTTAAGATTTGCTGCCTTCATGGCCCAAACGGCCAGTCAGACAGCAAAACGCCCCGCCACTGCGGGGCGTTTTGCATTGGGTCTAGTCGGGCTGCTTGCGATGGGGCGGGGTGAGGATCAGCCCCAGCAGGCGGCGCAGGTGGGTGAGCTGTTCGGTCAGCTGGACGTTGAGCCAGAGGTAGCCATTGATGGCCGCCTCTGCGTTGGGCGGCAGCGATACCTGGGTCGCCACCTCGTGCAGGCGGGCGATGGCGGCATCGGCCCCGCGACCGTCACCGGTTTGCATCATCAGGGCAAGCTGGTTGATCGCCTCCTCGGTGGCCAGATGGCAGGCTTGCAGCGCAGCCGTGCTCTGCATCAGAAAGTGGCTCTCCCGATCGTTCCAGTAGGTGTTGGCCAGCATCTCAAGAGTGCAGAGGGTGTTGCGCATGGTGACCTGCACCGCATCAAACAGGGCGACGCTGTGGCGCGTCTCCTTGGCCGCAGGGGCCAGCAGGGCCCGCAGTTTGCCGGTCTGGGCCAGCAGTTGGGAGAGATTGTGCTTGAGGCGCGGGCGCTCCAGCACATTGGGGGAGAGGTGGGTGTGATAGAGCCGCCCCGACTGCTGCAGGATCTGGTGCAGTTGCAGCCGCCAGTGGCTGTAGGCCCGCTGGGGGTAGATGCTGCAAAAGAGCAGCGCCAGCAGGGAGCCCAGTATCACGTCGGCACTGCGCCACAGCGCCGTCTCTATGTCCCCCGGCATGGCCCCCATGGTGACTCCCAGGGTGATGCCGATCAGCAGCCCCACATAGGGGCGCTTGCCGAGGGCCAGATAGCCGCAGAGGAACATGATACACCCGCACCAGATCAGGGTGAGTGGCAGGGAGTAGATCTCGAGATAGAGCGCCACCACCCCGCAACTGGCGCCGAAGATGGTGCCCACCACCCGCTGCAGGGCGCGGGAGAGCACATTGCCCCAAAACGAGATGGGGCCCATCACCACCACCAAGGTTATCAGCGGCCAGGTGCTCTCCGGCAGTTTCAGCTCGCGGGTCAGCAGAAAGGTGAGCATAAAGGCGAGCGCAATGCGCAGGCCATGGACGATCCGGTAGCGGCCATAGACCAGCAGATCGAGTCGGGAGAGGGGGGCATCAAGACGCACAGTCTGCCTCCTGTCAGGTGGGTGACGGGGCGGCGTGCATCCGGCCGACGCCCCGTCGGGATTCAGGCCAGTCGTCCCTGCAGGGGGTGGATCCAGACCCGCTCGCCAACGGCGATCCCGGGTTGATCCGGTACGATTTCAATCAGACAGTTGGCATCGGCCATGGAGCTGAGAATGCCGGAGCCCTGTGGCCCTGTGGTGCGCACCCGCAGCTGGCCGTTACGGTCCTGATGGAAGATGCCGCGCAGAAACTCGGTGCGCCCCGGGCGGCTCTTCATCTTCTCGTCCGCCAGTGCCGAGAGGCGCAGCGGCTGCCACCGCTTGCCTTGCAAGCGGGCGATGGCAGGCTCGACAAACTGCAGCACGCAGATCATCGCCGCCACCGGATTGCCCGGCAGGCCGAAGAAGGGGGTCTGCCCCAGCTTGCCAAAGGCGAGCGGGCGGCCCGGCCGCATCTGGATGCGCCAGAAATCGATCTGGCCCAGCTCCGCCAGCACCAGCTTGATAAAGTCGGCGTTGCCCACCGAGACCCCACCCGAGCTCAACACCAGATCGGCGCTGGCGGCGGCCTGCTCCAGCTGCTGGCGCAGGATGGTCTTGTCATCGGGAATGATGCCAAGGTCCATCACCTCACAACCGGCGGCGCGGATAAGTGCCATCAGGGTGAAGCGATTGCTGTCGAAGATATGGCCGGGGGCGAGCTGCTCGCCCGGCGCCTGCACCTCGTCGCCGGTACTGAACAGCGCCACTTTCAGCGGGGTGCGCACCGTGAGACAGGCCTGACCGAGTGATGCCGCCAGCCCCAGCTGGGGGGCACCAAGCCAGGTCCCGGCCGGGATGGCGACCGCGCCCTTGGCGAGATCTTCGCCGGCCAGGCGCACATTCTGCCCTGCGCGGATCGGGGCGGTGACGGTGACCCACTCACCTTCAATCAGTGTCTCTTCCCGCATCACCACAGTATCCACCCCGGGGGGCAGCGGAGCGCCGGTCATGATCTGCACCGCCTGACCGGCCAGCACAGGCTCGTGGCGCTGCTGGCCCGCCAGCACTTCCCCCACCAGTTGCCAGCGACCGGCGGCGAGATCGTCGCCGCGCAGGCCAATGCCGTCCATCGCCGAGTTGGCGTGGGGCGGCACATTGATGGGGCTGATCAGATCGGTGGCCAGCACGGCGCCGTGGCACTCGGCCAGCGGTTTGTCGCTGCAGGCGGTGCTCGGGGTGAGAGCTGCCAGAATGGCGTTGCGGGCCGCTTCGACCGACAAAAAGCCGTTGCCAGCCTCCGGCTCCTTGCTCTGGCAGCCGTCAAGCCAGCTGCAGACGAAGTCGGCGATAGCCTCAAAGTCGTTGATATCGAGTTGCGGCAGGGTGGTCTCTGCCGGCTGATCGCTGGCCAGCGCTATGATGTCCCGGTCTTCGGGGAAGAGCAGCGGCTTGCCAATCTCGGCGCGGTGCAGCTCGATTTTCGGGAAGTGTTCGTGCTTGAACCCCTCGACCAAGAGCAGATCGAGCTCTGTCTGATCGAAGCTGGCCAGCAGCTGGCGAAAGTCGGCTTCGGCCAGCTCGGTTTCAATGATGCGAGCGTGGCGACAGCGGGAAGCCACCATCATCTGCTGGGCCCCCGCCTTGCGCAGGCGGTAACTGTCCTTGCCCGGCTGGTCGATATCAAAGTCGTGGTGGGCATGTTTGAGCACCCCGATGCGCAGGCCTCGATCCACCAGCAGGGGGATCAACTGCTCCAGCAAGGTGGTCTTGCCGGTGCCGCTCCAGGCGGCGAAGCCGAGCAGGGGAAGAGTGGGGGCCGGGGTCATGAGGTGACTCCTTGTTGGGGGTCGATAGCCGGGGCAAGCAGACGGGCCTCGTAGGCAGCCAGCTCGGCAGGGCTATTGAGATTGATAAAGGCATCCGGCTGATCGGCAAAGCTCACCACCGCCATATGGTGGCGGGCAAACCAGATATCGATTTTGCGCTCACCCTCTGCCAGTGCTGAGGTGAGGGAGGGGAGCAGGGATTTGTGCAGCAGGGCCACCACGGGTTGCAACCAGTCGCCGTCGTGGGCCACTACCAGCTCGGTCTGTGGGGTCAGGGCGGCGCGAAAGCGGCTCATCAGATCCAGCGGCAGTGCGGGGCCGTCGCAGGGGACAAACAGCACCCAGTCGTGACGGGCGGCAGCAAGACCTGCCTGCATGCCCGCCAGCGGGCCGAGATAGTCGTTGTTGTCATCGCTGATGACCGGAGCTAGCGCCTGATAGCGGGCCTGACTGCGGTTGGCGTTGATCAGCACCTCATCCACCTGGGGGCGCAGCCGTGCCAGAACGTGGTCGATAAGAGGGCGTCCCGCCAGTGCTACCCATCCCTTGTCTTCGCCTCCCATCCGGGTGGCGCGGCCTCCTGCCAGGATCACTGCTGATACGGCAACGGGATCAGAGTGGCTGTCGCTTTTTGAAGTCATGTCGCTCGATGATTTTTAAAGGGGTCGTCTCTTGCAGCTGGCCACGGGCGAGGGTCCATTGCCGCTCGCACAGGTCGGTCAGGGCGTTGCTCTGGTGGCTGATGACGACCAGGCCGCTGCCATGTTCCCGCAGATCTTGCGCCAATGCGGCCATCAGGGCAACCGAATGTGTGTCCAGATTGGCGGTGGGCTCATCCATCAGCAGAAAGGCCGGTTGCAGCGCCCAGGCGCGGGCCATCGCCAGCCGTTGCCGTTCGCCACCGGACAAAATGCTGATGTGCTCCCGCGCCAGCCCCTCCAGCTCGACCCGGCGCAGCGCCTCGAACACCCGGATCTCGCTGCCGAGTTGTTTATCGAGCGCCCAGGCCACGTTGTCGTGCACTGTGCGATCGAACAGATAGGGGGTCTGGTGCAGATAGGTGACCCGGCCCGGCCCCAGATCCCGCTTGAGCAGCCGGTTGAGCCGCTGTTGCCAGCGTCCCGGCAGATTGGTGTGGCCGCGGGTAGGTGCCAGCAGCCCCGCCAGGATCTTGAGCAGAGTGGTCTTGCCCACCCCGTTGGCTCCATGCAGCCAGATGGCATCCCCTGGTGCGATGGCGAGCCGGTCAATCTCGAACAGCTGGCGCTCGCCAAAGCGCATCGTCAGCTGGTGGGCGGTCAGAGCCATGGGGTACTCCTGTTGATACGCAGTGGGGGCATGGTCAGTTCTTCAGATAGCTGTGGCCGCGACACGCCGTCAGCAGCAGGTTGAGCAAGAGGGCGAGGGTGAGCAGCACTATGCCGAGCGCCACTCCTTGGGTGAAGGCCCCTTTCTGGGTCTCCAGTGCGATGGCGGTGGGGATATTGCGGGTAAAGTGCAGGATATTGCCCCCCACCATCATGGAGCAGCCCACCTCGGTGACGATGCGGCTAAAGGCGCCGATGATGGCGGCCAGCAGGCCAAAGCGGCACTCGTGCATCAGGCCGATCAGCGCCTTGGGCCAGGAGACCCCCAGGGTCAGGGCTGTCTCCCAGGCACGCCGGTCGCTCTGGACAAACGCCGCGTGGGCCATGGTGGCGATCACCGGGAAGGCGATCAGCATCTGCCCCACCACCATCGCCTGCTGAGTAAAGAGCAGCTTCCAGTCGCCAAAAGGGCCGGCCCGCGACAGCAGCATGTAGAGCAAGAGGCCAATCACCACGGTCGGCACCGATTGCAGGGTATTGATGCAGGAGAGCCAGAGCCAGCGGCCGGGCAGCGGCAGATAGGCCAGCGCAAAGCCCAGCAGCAAGGCGGGCAGCAGCACCAGCAGCAGAGCGATGCAGGAGACGGAGAAGGAGACCCCCACCACCTGCCACAGTTCAGTGTCACCACTGAACAGCAGGGCGAGGGCCGCCAATGTCGTGTCGATCAATGTCGGCATCAGACCTCTCTCTCATCGTGCAGGGCGAGGGCCGTCAATACGGTCGTGTCGAGCAGGGTCGGCATCAGGCACCTCCCTCAGCGAACCGGGGGAGGGCCAGCAAGGTCATCGCAGGGGTCAGGGTTGCCATTATTTCCCGTTGGCATCCGCTACAAACAGCGCCTGACCCGCCACCTTGAAGTCACCGATCAGCTTCTGGCCATGCTCGGAGACCAGCCAGTTTTTCAGGGTGCGGGCCCCTTCGGTGTTGAGATCCGGGTATCGCTTGGGGTTGACCAGGATCACCTGATAGGGGTTGAACAGGCGCTTGTCACCCTCCAGCAGCACGGCGAGATCCAGCTTGCTCTGGTAGGCGAGCCAGGTGCCGCGGTCGGTCAGGGTGTAGGCACCCAGCTCTGAGGCCATGGTCAGGGTGGGGCCCATCCCCTGGCCGATGGATTTGTAACCGGCAAACTCGGGTTTAACGTCTGCGGCTTGCCACAGGGTCTGCTCCTTGATGTGGGTGCCGGACTCGTCACCGCGGGAGATAAAGGTCTGGCCTTTATCCTTGATGGCTTGCAGCCCCTTGGCCGCGTCGTGCAGCTTGGCCAGACCCGCCGGATCTTTCGTCGGGCCGACGATAACGAAGTCGTTGTACATCAGGTGTACCGGCTCGATGCCAAAGCCTGCGTCGACAAACTTCTTCTCGGCAGACGGTGCGTGGGTCATCACCAGATCCGCGTCGCCGTTTTCGCCCATCTTCAGGCTCTGGCCGGTACCGGCCGCCATTACCTGCACCGGATAACCAGTCTCTTTGGTGAACTGGGGCAGCAGCCAGCCCAGCAGACCGGACTGCTCGGTGCTGGTGGTGGTGGCGAGGCGGATCGGCGCTTTTGTGGCATTAGTATCCGCTTCGGCGTGGGCAACACCGGCGATCAGCAGGCTAGTGGCGAGGGAGAGGGCAAAACGTTTGAGGCTGGTTTTTATCGTCATCGTGATGCAACTTTTTCAGGGTGGCTGAGGAGAGGGCAAGAGTAAGCAAGCAGGGTGCCAAACTGTTCCTTTGCCGCTGTATTCACGGTTTGCCGTTTAAAAACAGAAGCTTATTAGAATCAATTAGGTGAGCTTGTTATCGCTTTTAATAATTGGTGTTGGTGCTTTTGATACGGTAAGGACAAAATGTCCCACTAAGGTTCCGGTTATCGGGACATTCACCGACCGTACGTGCATCCGAGGTACTTTTTTCCATGACACTCCCTCCCAGCCGCTGGTCTGCCCTTTCCCTGCTTATCGTTGACGATGAGCCCGGCATGCGCAGCTTTTTGGCCAAGGCGCTGGCCAAGCGTTTTGCCCAGATTGAGACTGCCGCCAGCGTGGAGGAGGCGGAAGCCCTGCGCTGCCGCCTTCACTTCGACCTTATCATCGCCGACATCCGGCTGCCGGGGCGCTCCGGCATCGAGTGGCACGAGGCCATAGACCCCGCTACCCGTCGCAGCGACATCATCTTCATGACCGGTTTTGGCGATATGGAGACCGCCCTCAAGGCGCTGCGCCTCGGCGCCAGCGACTTTATCCTAAAGCCCTTCAACCTCGATCAGATGGTGCAGGCGGTGGACAGAGTCATCGAGCGCCGCCAGATGGAGCGGGAGAACCTGCTGCTGCGCCGGGAGGTGAGCAAGCTGTTCCCGCCCACCCTGATTGGCGACAGTGCCAAGACCCGCGAGCTCAAGACGCTCATCGCCAGAGTAGCCCCCTCCAATGCCGCCGTATTGGTGGAGGGGGAGTCCGGCACAGGTAAGGAGTTGGTGGCCCGCGCCCTGCATCAACTCTCTGGCCGGATGGGGGCCTTTGTGCCCCTCAACTGCGCCTCCATCGCGCCGGAGCTGCTGGAAAGCGAGCTGTTCGGCCACGTGCAGGGGGCCTTTACCGGCGCCCGCAAGGGGCGTGACGGCCTGTTCCGGGTCGCCCATCAGGGCACCCTGTTTCTCGACGAGATCGGCGAGATGCCGCTCGCCATGCAGGCCTCCCTGCTGCGGGCGCTGGAGCAGAAGGCCATCCGCCCGGTGGGGGCTGAGCGTGAATTGGCGGTGGATGTGCGCATCGTCGCCGCCACCAACCGCAACCTCAAGGCCGAGGTGGAGGCGGGCCGCTTTCGCGAAGATCTCTTCTATCGCCTCAACGTGGTGGCGCTGCCGGTGGCCCCGTTGCGCGAACGCATCGACGATATCCCCGCGCTGGTGCACCACTTTACCCGCCAGCTCACCGCCGAGATGGGGATGGGTTCCTTGAGCTGGACCCACGAGGATGTGGTAGCGATGCAGGCCTATCCCTGGCCCGGCAACGTACGGGAGCTGCGCAACCTTATCGAGCGCTGCCTGCTGCTGGGCAAGCCCCCGGCGGATTACTGGCAGAGCAGCAAGCCGGCCGAACCGGGCACGAGCGAGGAGGGTTATCCGCTGGCGTGGCCGCTGGCGGAGGTGGAAAAAGCCCACATCCTGCAAGTGGTGGCCAGCCATGATGGCAACAAGTCGGCCGCCTCCCGGGTGCTCGGGGTGGCGCGCAAGACGCTGGATCGCAAATTCAAGGAGTGGGCCATCGAATGATGAAGGCTGACTGGATGGGGTGGCGATGAAGCTGACCCTGCTCTCCCGCTGCATGCGCGCCCTGTTGCCCCGTTGCGTGCGCACCAAGGTACGCTGGCGCCTGCTGCTGCTTACTTCGGTGCCGATCATGCTCACCCTGGTGGGCATGATCGCGCTCACCCTCTACTGGACTCTCACCTACAGCTGGCAGAACCTGCTCACCACGGTGCGCAGCGATCTTGGGGTGGCCCACCACGCCATCACGGTGCAGCAGCAGCGCCAGACAGAGCATCTCGAGCATCTACGCGATGCCTGGGCCTTTCAGCTTCGGCTGCGGGAATCGCCGGATCAGTTGCATGACTGGGTGATGCCGCTGGCGGCCAACTATGGTCTCGATTTTCTGCGCTTGCGCCGTGGCCCCGAGCTGGATCAGCTGACGGCGCAGGAGCGCGCCGCCCTCACGGCCGGGCGCAGCGTCAGTCACTTCGTGGTCTGGTCACAGCAGGAGATGCTCGCCCTCTCCCCGCAACTTGCCAAGCGGGCTGTGTTGTGGCACCGGGATGGCACCAGGGTGGTGGAGGACAGGGGGCTGATCAGCCTCTCGCTGACGCCGGTGATGGGCCGCGACGGCTCCCTTTGGGCCGTGCTAGAGGGGGGTGAGCTTGTCAACGGCAGCACCCGGCTGGTGGATGAGCTCAAGGGTCAGGTGTTTGCCAAAAACACCCTGCCGGATGGCAGCGTCGGCACCGTTACCCTGTTTCTCGACGATCTGCGGGTGAGCACCAATGTGCCGGTCAGCAGCAGCCGTCAGGTTGGCCGGGCGGTGGGTACCCGGGTCTCGCCGCCAGTGCGCGAGCAGGTGCTGGGGCGGGGGGAGATGTGGGTTGACCGCGCCTTCGTCCACGACGCCTGGTATGTCTCGGGTTACGAGCCTCTGCTGGGAGCCAGGGGCGAGCGGCTCGGCATGCTCTATGTGGGCTTTCTCGAGTGGCCCATCATCCGCACCTACCTCACCAATCTGGTGGAGCTGGGCTCCGGCGTGGTGCTGCTGTTGCTGCTCTCCGGCCTGCTGGTCTATCGCGGCGCGCGGGATCTCTTCTCCCCCATCGAGCGGATGCACAAGGTGGTGCGGCAGGTGCAGGCCGGGGAGTCGGCTCGAATCGGCCCGCTGGCGCTCGATCCCGACCACGAGCTGGCCCAGCTCGGTCGCCAGTTCGACGCCATGCTGGACAGGCAAGAAGCGCATCAGCAGCAGATGGCCCGCAGCGCCGACGAGCTGGAGCAGAAGGTGGCTGAACGCACCCAAAGTCTCGAGCTCAAGACTGTGGAGCTGGAAGATCATATCCATATGCTGACCGAGGCGCGCCAGCAGCTGCTGATCAGCGAGAAGCTGGCGGCCCTTGGCGAGCTTTCGGCCGGGGTGGCCCACGAGATCAACAATCCGCTGGCGGTGATCCTCGGCAATGTGGAGCTGATGAAGCTGGAGCTGGGGGAGGCGGCCGAGCCGGTTAGCGAGGAGCTGGCACTGGTGCTGGCCCAGATCGAGCGCATTCGTGCCATCACCCGCAGCCTGCTGCAATACTCTCGCCCCGGCGATTACGAGACCGCGCCTGTGTGGCAGCACCTCAATCCCATCATCGAGGAGAGCCTGACCCTGGTGCGCTCCGCCCTGCGTCAGCAGCAGGTGGAGCTGGTGGCCGATCTCAAGGCCCAGCAGCCCATCGAGGCGGATCGTCAGCAGCTGCTACAGGTGCTGATCAACCTCCTGGTCAACGCCAGCCACGCGCTGGGAGAGCAGGGGGAGATCCGGGTCGAGAGCCGCGACTGGGTCGATGAACTCGGTCAGTTGCGCGGGGCAGAAGTGCGGGTGATCGATAACGGCAGCGGCATCGAGGCGGCCATTATCGACAAGATCTTCGACCCCTTCTTCACCACTCGCGCCACCGGCACCGGTCTGGGGCTGGCCCTGAGCCACCGCATCATCAGTCGCTGGGGTGGGGAGCTCTTGGTGGACTCCACCCCGGGGCAGGGGAGCTGCTTTACCGTGCGGCTGCGCAGCCACGCCCTGCTGCCCAGCGGTAGCGAGCCCGCGAAACTGGAAGGGTGGCGCATTGCGCTCAATGCCGAGGGGCGTGAGACAAGCGATTGATGCTGTTATAAAAAGGCCCGTGATAAAAACAGCCCGTCAACATGGTTGGCGGGCTGTTTTGTCGGTGGGTGAGTGGTTATTTACTGCGGGCTCCACACCAGCTTGCCACTCTGGGTCAGGTCATAGCCGCCGAGGCGGGCCGCCAGCTCGCGTCCCTCGGGGGATTGCAGCCAGCCGATCAGCTGTTGCAGCAGGGTGCGAAAGAAGACCCCCTGCGGCATCACCAGATCGAAGCACTCCTGCGACAGCGGCATAAAGCCGAGGCCAAACTCGGTGGCGGTGCTCTGGGCGCCGGGCCCGACATCCGCATCGCCGCGGCTGATGGCGGCGGCCAGCTCCCGCTCGCTGTTGACCTCGAGGGTGCGCTCCAGCCGGGTCAGCGACTCCCCTTGCGTTTGCAGCCACTCCTGCAGGGCGCGCTGGCTGCCAGCCCCCTCCTGACGCATAGCCCAGCGCCAGTCGAGCGCCTCTTTCGCCTCCTTGGGGTGCAGCCCTTGCCGCAGCACCAGCCCCTGCACCCGCCTGAATCCATGAACGATCACCCATTGCCGGTGGCCCTGATACTGCTGCACCAGCGCCGGGTGGCGCAGGTGGGCCTCCTCGGCCTGCCCCCAGTGGATTGCGCACAGATCCACATGGCCGCGCGCCAGCATCGCCAGCCCCTGACGGGTGCCGCACGGGGTGTAGCCCACCAGTGCCTGGGTGCCGAGCTGCTGTGCCAAGCGGCTGCTGGCGTAGTGCAGCAGCACGTCGTCCGAGCCCGCCAGCAGCAGCCGGTCGTTCATCACCCCCTCGTGGCAACTGCCGAGCAGCCAGCGATCGAGCAGGGAGCGGGGAAACAGCCACTTTCCGGTCGCCTTGGTGGCGGGGATGCGCGCCTCGTTGGCGAGCTGGTAGACCTTCTTCTCGTTGAGATCGAGGTATTCCGCCACCTGCTTGACGTTCATAAACTCGTTCATGGCTTAATCCCGCATCCCGCGACCGGTTGAACCGGGCGCCAGCACCGGCGGCTTCTCGTCCAGCACGATATGGTTGTGGCCGCTAAAGACCTCGAAATGGCGCCCCTTGGCGCGGGCAATCATGGTGATGCCGAGCTGGCGGGCGAGATCCAGCCCCATCTGGGTGACGCCGGAGCGCGACAGCAGCACCGGAATGCCCATCTGCGCCACCTTGATCACCATCTCCGAGGTGAGCCGCCCTGTGGTATAGAAGATTTTATCGCTGCTACTTTCGCCGCTCATCCAGAGCTCGCCCGCCAGGGTATCCACCGCATTGTGGCGCCCCACATCCTCGACAAAGGAGAGGATTTCGCTGCCGCGGCAGATGGCGCAGCCATGCACAGCACCGGCCATCTTGTAGGTTTCGTTATGGGCCGACAGCGCCTTGAGCAGGGCGTAGAGGGTGCTCTGTTTAAGCTCGGGCGCTGCCAAAACCACCCCTTCGAGCTTCTTCATCACGCTGCCATACATGGTGCCCTGACCGCAGCCGGAGGTGACCGTCTTCTTCTCCAAGGATTTGTCGAGATCGGCTGCCTGCTGGCTGCTCACCACGGCGGCGGCCTCACTCTCCCAATCGACGATCACCGACTCTATGGCTGCAATATCCTCGATAAAACCCTGATTTTTCAGATAACCCAGCACCAGCGCTTCGGGGCGGGCTCCCAGCGTCATCAGGGTCACTATCTCCTTCCAGTTGAGGTAGACCGTCAGTGGCCGCTCACAGGCGATTTGGCGGGTGTTCATCGTGCCCTGTTCATCCATCACCTCGACGGCCATGGTGAGCTGGGCGGCAGCATTGCTTTTGATAAAGGTCGGTGTCATGGGCCCCTCGCGACCGGTTGCCGGGATCTAAGGGGAGGGATAGAGCAAGTTTTGTTCCAGATTACTTTCAAACGAGGCACAGGTTTAACCTATGACCTTGATGAAACAGGAATTATCCACACCGAGAAGATTAACGAGCTGGGTTATAGAGCTTACTTAATATGATGGGGGAAGGGATAGTCCGCTGGATACCTATTAAGTGGACCGAGATATAGAAGATTATTTTTACAGCACGTGACAAATAAAGAAGAGGGCCTTAAAAGTAGGTTTTGTTAACCTATGTAAGGCCCAGTTAATTAAAAAATCAAACTAGTTTCCGCTATGCAAGCTGAACTCATTGAAATAAACAGGGAAAGTATATTGTGTATTAGCTCCCCCCGCCCCCAACACAACCTTACTCACTTCTTGCAAAGACGTCGTGCCACTATAAACCAAGTCGCCATTCACATACATTCTAATCATGTCATCGACTTTCATGATCGAGAGTCGAAGTTTTGACATATTGCTATAACGTCCTTTGGGTGGGAGGCATCCATTATTATTTATACAAACTTGTGAAACCCAGAAATTATCCCCATCTCTACCGATAACAAGGGATGTTCCCTCTGTTTCATCTAGATTAGAAATTTGAATGTAAGCCCTAGGGTTGATGTTGGACAAATTTGAAAAATCTCCTTGCACAACGGTGCTCAAAGAAATATTTCTCTTTGGTTCAAACGTTTTTGATACACCAGAAAATTTGAAATCCTTCAGCGGGTTCCGAGTGACAATTTTTAGAGAGCTATTTTCCTCTTTTATGTCAGATTTTTCGGAGGTTTGGTTGTAGATATTCCAGTTGGATAGTGAATTTGAGCTAAAAGAATCATGTATATAGAAGTCGCCAGCAGAGGCGGAATTATTTAACAATAATGCTGTAGAGAATGCCAAAATTTTTTTAGTGTTAAACTTCATTGTTATAATCCATCTTTTAGTTTTCTTGTTAAAAGTGAGATAATTATTTATATCAAAGAGCAGATATATAATCTGACCTCTCATATTTTAAATCAATTTTCATCTCACCAACATCATGACTCCCATCAGTGAATTGCAGTTGCCGATGCTTTTTATTGGCAAGCAATTTCTTGCATTGATTTTTATGGGTGTCGTATGGGGCATGTTACATCAAGTTAGAGCTAATCCGCCAGTCCAAAACAGGTGTAACCAAATATTTTATAAAACTTGGAATACCTACCTTTTTGGCAAAACGTAGGGCTGTAGATTCGAATAGCGAAGTGTATTCGAACGGTCGCGTATTGGAAGTGCTACGTGTCCTGCTCTCCTCGAAGGAAAGCCACATCCCGCCTTGGCCCCACTCTTGCTAAGTCTTATCCCATAGATGGCCGTGGCCGCCCTGAATCCCCTGCTCTGAACCGCCTCGAACGGGGTGGATCACGGGGGAGGGCGGCTCGGCAGAGACCTTCTGATGGGAGCCGTGACAGTGCAAGAGACAATCAATACCTTGCCCCCGCAGCGCTGGCTGCAACTGGAGTTAAAGGCCATCGACAGCCAGGTTGGCCGCTGGCAGAGCCGCCGTTTCGAGATTGCGGCGCTCCACCCAGCCGAACCGGAGTCTGCCGGTGCCTTGCCCCTTACCCTGTTTCGCGATGAGCGGGGGGATTATCGCTTCAACCTGAGCTCCGGCTCGCCCCGCCTCTTTGTCACCGGAAGCCGCGTGGACAGTGGTTTTGTGGCCGACGGCCTGACCCTGAGCCAGACCGTGGCCGCCGCCTATATGGATGGCGAGCGGCAGGTGCTCTCCTGCCCGCTGCCCGAAGCGCTGCAAGCCTGGGTGGAGGCCTTTATCGGCCGCCACGGCGAGCTGCTGGAGGCCCGTCGCAAGGGCAAGAAGGGCAAGGGGCGGGCCCAGGATCAGCTGGGAGTCGATAGCCAGGATCAAGCCAGCTGCGGCGCCGTGAAACCCACCGGCCCCGATGGTCGTGAGCGTGGCAGCGACGCCGGAACCTGTGCCGGAACCAAGGCCGGAAACAGCGCCCATGAGTGAGTTCCTCAAACGCTGGTCGTCTCGCAAGAGTGAGGCGCGCAAGCATCAGGTATTGCAGCCACGGGAAGAGGCCATTCCCGAGGCGGTTGCAGCCCCCATCGAAGGCAGTGGCGAAGCTGAAACTCCAGATACTGCGCTGGATAGCCCCGTAGTCAGCACTGACAAGGGGAGCTGTGAACCTCTTGCTGTTGAGGGGGCAGAGAGTGGCGAACCGCCGCTAACAACAGCCCAGCCGGGCAAGGCAAAACTCCCCGACAGGGAGGCGCTGCGGGCCATGTTTCGCAGCCACAAGCCGGATGGACTCGACGACTACACCCAGGATTTTAGCCAGCCCGAAGTGTTGCCTGCGGCCCTGACCGCCGGGCTGCGCAACTGGCTGGTGGATCAGGTGATCTCCCCGGAGAGCGAGTCGGCCAATCCGGCCAGCGGATCTGCTGAACCGGTGGCGGTTGCCAGCGAACCTGCCGCCGAGCCGCACGAGCTGGCTGATAACCATTCTCAAACCCACACCGACGATCGGGACATTTTGGTTTCCTGTGGTGGACAAAATGTCCCAACCAAAGGTGGGGGAATGGAACCCTCAGGATCCTGACTCCCTGTCAGTCACTTTTTTTCCGGGGGAGTTGGCTCGCCTCTTGCTCTCTCGGCTTACCAACAAGCGCCCATCCCATGAGGTGGCGCGCGCAGGAGTGTATGTGAGCACTGAACAAATATTGCCAAATCTGAGCCCAAATCTGGCCTCCAATCTTGCCCATGGGGCGGGGGCGGCCGAGCATAACGCGCGCGCTCGCGCCTATGCCCTGCAGCATACGGTCAAGACCGACAACCTGATCCCGGCTACTGTCTCTTACCAGAGTCAGGGGCGCCTGCTGCTGGTCGGCCCGGAAGATCGTATTCGCCGCGCCGCCAGCCTGCTGCCCGCCGGGGTGAAGCCGACTCTGCTGGTGACCGAAGCGGTCCACGATGCCGAGGCGGCCGATCTCGAAACCATTTTTGATGCCACCGCATCCCTCGCGGCCCTGACCCTGCGCGAGCCGAGCCTGACAGGGTATCTGGGGCAGTTCCAGCTCACCGGCCTCAATGGGCAGGGTGAGCGGGTTAATCTGGCGGCGCTTTGCTTTCCACAACAAACGGTTGTTGGTAGCGAACAGCGCTTCGATCTGGTGGCCGATCTGGGCCGCGCCCCGCTCTTTGCGCTGGAGCGCCCGCCGGTCGGTTATCTGCATCTTGCCGATGACCAAGGGCTGGCCGAACGGCTCACCGAGCTCTGTGCCCTGACCGGTATCTTCGACAAGCCGCGCTATTTTCGTCTCGACTCCGAGGCCTGCGCCTTTACCGCTCGCGGCGTGCCCGGTTGCAGCCGCTGCCTCGATGTCTGTCCTACCGATGCCCTCAAGCCCATCAATGGTCGCATCCAGATCGATCCCCATCTCTGTCAGGGCTTTGGCAGCTGCGCCTCAGCCTGTCCGACCGGGGCGATTGCCTATCACCAGCCCGATGCCAACACCAGCGGAGACTACTTGCTGCGCCTGCTCAAGCACTACCGGGAGGCGGGCGGTGAAGCGCCCCAACTGCTGATCGCCGGTGAAAACGAGCGCAAATGGGTGGAAGCCGAGCTCACCCGCTTGCCCGCCAACTGGCTGCCGGTCTGGGTGGAGGAGAGCGCGAGTTTGGGTATCGAGAGCTGGTTCGCGGCACTCGCCTACGGTGCCAGCGCGGTGCGCATCGTGCTGGGCGAGGATGTCCCTGCTAGCGTGCGGGCATTGGTTGAGCGGGAGCTGGCGAGCGCCACAGTGCTCTTGGCGGGCGCTGGTCTTGCTGCCAATCGTATTGCCCTGTTTAACCCGGATGCCGAACAAGATAAGCCGATCTCCGGTGAACCAGCCCTTGCCCTGCTGGAGAAGCCGCTCAAAGGGGGCAAACGGGAAAACCTGTTTGCCGCTTTCGATGCCCTCTGGCAGGCCAATGAGGGGAGCCGCGAGCCGCTGGCGGTGCCCCACGGTGCCCCATACGGCAGTGTGGAACTCAAAGAGTCTGACTGCACCCTCTGCATGGGCTGCGTGGCGGTCTGCCCGAGCCGTGCCCTGCATGCGGTGGGGCACACTCCGGGTCTCAACTTTATCGAGCAGGATTGCATCCAGTGCGGCATGTGTGAAAAGGCGTGCCCCGAGCAGGCCATCGTACTGGTGCCCCGCCTGCAACCCGTGCCCGAGGCGCGCCGCGCCGTGCAGAGCCTGAAAGCCGAAGAGGCGGCCTGCTGCATTCGCTGCTCCAAGCCGTTCGCGCCCGCCTCGATGATCCGCCGCATCCAGCAAAAACTGGCCGGTCACTCCCACTTCCAGAACGAGGCCGCCCAGCGGTTGCTGATGTGCGAGGACTGTCGGGTCAAGGATGTGTTTGCCGCGCTGGCGGCGGATCCCGTCTCCCAGCTCAAGGTATGAGGGGCCAGTAATGAATGAACAACATAACGAAAAGGCTGGCGAACTGACCATGACCGAACTGGAACAGAGCAGCGCCGATCTCTACGCCCTGCTGGCAAGCCTCTGGCGCGCCGCCCCCCGTGGTGAACAGCTCGCCTGGCTGCAAGGGTTGCAGGCTATGCCGGGCCCCTTTGCCAGAGGGCTGGGGCTGGTGCAGCTGGCGGCCAGTAGCCACCACGAAAACGAGCTTGCCGAGGAGTATCAGGATCTCTTTATCGGGCTGGGGCGCGGGGAGATCGTGCCGTTTGCCTCCTGGTATCTCACTGGCTCCCTGATGGAGCTGCCGTTGGCAGTGCTGCGCGCAGATCTGCAGTCCCTCGGTTTCGAGCGCCAGAGCGGAGTGTGCGAGCCGGAAGATCATCTGGCCGCCCTGTGTGAAGTAATGGCGGTACTGATTGGCGAGCAGCACCCGGAGCGCAACCGCTTCTATGAGCGCCACCTTGCCCCCTGGGTACTCGCCTGCTGTCGCGATCAGCAACAGGCGAAAGGGGGCAGCTTCTACCGGGCGGTCGGTGCCCTTGCCGAAGATTTCTTCAAGCTGGAAAACGAATTGCGCCTGCCGTTTGGCGCCTGCGTGGTGCCGGGCTGAATGCCCCTATCTGCGCATAACAAGAGCTGCGCATAAACGAGCAGACGAGATATCCCATTGGACGCGAAGCTGGCGCGCAGGCGCCGGCAAGAACAACAACAGAGGTCACAAGAATGAGCGATGAAAAGCTGAAAGACCCGTCCCGCCGCAATCTGATCAAGGGAGTTGGCGTGGTCGCCACCATAGGCGTATTGGCCGGTGCCACCGGTCGGGTGGTGGGCAAAGAGGTGCTGACCCACGACACCGAGCCTGACAAGGGCTATCGGGAGACCCCCCATGTTCACGACTTTTATCGCACCCTGCGCGGCACTGACTGAGCCGGATCAGTGAAGGAGAATTCATGAAACTGACAAAACGTGCCGAGCAGCCCCAGGCGGGCGAGCAGGGCAATGATACTGTTCGCGGTCAGGGGCTGACCCGCCGCGCCTTTATGGTCAACTCGGGTCTGGTAGCCGGTGGCGCCGTGGCCGCCGGTTGGCTGGCCCCTGCCATGATGCAGCGGGCCGAGGCCAAAACCGTGGCGGCCGGGGTGCCGGTCGAGGTGAAGCGCACCATCTGTTCCCACTGCTCGGTGGGCTGCGGCGTCTATGCCGAGGTACAAAACGGCGTCTGGACCGGTCAGGAGCCTGCCTTTGATCACCCCTTCAACCTTGGCGGCCACTGCGCCAAGGGGGCGGCCCTGCGCGAGCATGGCCACGGCGAGCGTCGCCTCAAGTACCCGATGAAGCTGGTGGGCGGCAAGTGGCAGCGCATCAGCTGGGATCAAGCCATCGAAGAGGTGGGCAACGAGGTGCTGCGCCTTCGCAAGGAGTCCGGCCCCGACAGCGTCTACTGGCTCGGCTCCGCCAAGCACTCCAACGAGCAGGCCTACCTGTTTCGCAAGATGGCGTCGCTTTGGGGCACCAACAACGTGGATCACCAGGCGCGGATCTGCCACTCCACCACGGTCGCTGGCGTCGCCAACACCTGGGGCTACGGCGCCATGACCAACAGCCTGAACGACATGCACAACAGCAAGTCGATCATGTTTATCGGCTCCAACCCGGCGGAGGCCCACCCGGTCGCCATGCAGCACATCCTGCTGGCGAAAGAGCGCAACGGCTGCAAGATCCTGGTGGTCGACCCGCGTCGCACCCGTACCGCCGCCAAGGCGGACATGTACCTCTCCCTGCGCCCGGGCACCGACGTCGCCTTTATCTGGGGCATGCTCTGGCACATCTTCAAAAACGGTTGGGAAGACAAGGAGTTCATCCGCACCCGCGTCTACGGCATGGACGAGGTGCAAAAAGAGGTGGCGCGCTGGACTCCGGCGGAAGTTGAGCGGGTAACCGGCCTCAACGAACAGCAGGTCTATGGCGCCGCCAAACTGCTGGCCGACAACCGCCCCGGCTGCGTGGTCTGGTGCATGGGTGGCACCCAGCACACCACCGGCAACAACAATACCCGTGCTTACTGCATCCTCGAACTGGCTCTCGGCAACGTGGGCAAGAGCGGGGCGGGCACCAACATCTTCCGCGGTCACGACAACGTGCAGGGGGCCACCGACTTTGGCGTCACCTCCGACTCTCTGCCCGGCTACTACGGGCTGGAAGAGGGCTCCTGGAAGCACTGGGCCAGGGTGTGGGATGTGGATTACGAGTGGATCAAGGCCCGCTTTGACAACAAGGCCTACAACGGCAAGCTGCCGATGAACAACAACGGCATTCCGGTCTCCCGCTGGGTGGACGGGGTGCTGGAGAACGCCGATCTCATCGAGCAGGGCTCCAACATCCGCGCCATGTTCTACTGGGGCCATGCGGTCAACTCCCAGACTCGCGGCCCGGAAATGAAGAAGGCGATGCAAAAGCTCGACATGATGGTGATTGTCGACCCGTACCCTACCGTCGCCTCGGTAATGAACGATCGCACCGACGGCGTCTACCTGCTGCCGGCCACCACCCAGTTCGAGACCTATGGTTCCGTGACCGCCACCAACCGCTCCATGCAGTGGCGCGACAAGGTGATAGAACCCCTGTTCGAATCCAAGGTCGACCACGAGATCATGTATCTGCTGAGCAAGAAGCTAGGTTTTGCCGACCAGCTGTTCAAGCACATCAAGGTGGAGAACAACCAGCCACTGCTGGAAGACATCACCCGCGAATACAACCGTGGCATGTGGAGTGTGGGCTACACCGGCCAGAGCCCGGAGCGGCTCAAGGCGCACCAGCAGAACTGGCACACCTTCCACAAGACCAACCTCAAGGCCGAGGGCGGCCCGGTCAGCGGTGAAGTGTACGGTCTGCCCTGGCCCTGCTGGGGCACCCCTGAGATGAAGCACCCCGGTAGCCATATCCTCTACGACACCAGCATTCCGGTATCGGAAGGCGGTGGCGGTTTCCGCGCCCGCTTCGGCATCGAGTATCAGGGCGTCTCGCTGCTGGCCGAAGACTCCTGGCCGAAAGGGAGCGAGGTGGAAGACGGTTATCCCGAGATCACTGCCGACCTGATGAAACAGCTCGGCTGGTGGGATGAGCTGACCGAGGCCGAGAAGAAGGAGGCCGAGGGCAAGAACTGGAAGACTGACCTCTCCGGCGGTATCCAGCGGGTCGCCATCAAGCACGGCTTCGTCCCCTACGGTAATGCCAAGGCACGCTGCGTGGTGTGGACCTTCCCGGATCAGGTGCCCAAGCACCGCGAGCCGCTCTACACCCCGCGCCGGGATCTGCTGGCCGATTACGCCACCTGGCCTGATTCGAAGAGCCTGTGGCGCCTGCCGACCCAGTACGCCTCGGTGCAGGAGAAGGATGTCAGCAAGGAGTTCCCCATCATCCTCACCTCCGGCCGTCTGGTGGAGTACGAGGGGGGCGGCGACGAGACCCGCTCCAACCCCTGGCTGGCTGAATTGCAGCAGGAGATGTTTGTCGAGATGAACCCGGCGGATGCCAACGACGTCGGCGTGCGCGATGGTCAGGATGTGTGGGTCGAGGGGCCGGAAGGGGGCAGGGTCAAGGTGAAGGCGCTGGTGACCCCGCGGGTCAAACCGGGGCTCGCCTTTATGCCGTTCCACTTCGGCGGCCACTTCGAGGGCAAGGATCTGCGATCCAAGTATCCGGAAGGGTCTGACCCCTATGTGCTGGGGGAGTCGGTCAACATAGTCACCACCTATGGTTATGACCCGGTCACCCAGATGCAGGAGACCAAGGTCACCCTGTGCCGTTTTCGCAAAGTAGGAGCCTGATCCCATGGCCAGAATGAAATTCATGTGTGACACAAAGCGCTGCATCGAATGCAACGGCTGTGTGACGGCGTGCAAGAACGAGAACGACGATGCCCTGGAGTGGGGCATCCAGCGCCGCCGGGTGGTGACCCTCAACGACGGCCTACCGGGGGAGACCTCCATCTCGGTCGCCTGCATGCACTGCACCGATGCCCCCTGCATGGCGGTCTGCCCGGCCGACTGCTTCTATCACACCGACGACGGCATAGTGCTGCACAACAAGGATCTCTGCATCGGTTGCGGCTACTGCCTATTTGCCTGCCCGTTCGGGGCGCCCCAGTTCCCGAAGACCGCCGCCTTTGGTGATCGGGGCAAGATGGACAAGTGCACATTCTGCGCCGGTGGCCCGGAAGAGGATCACAGCGAAGCGGAGCGCCAGAAGTACGGTGCCAACCGCATCGCCGAAGGCAAGCTGCCCATGTGTGCCGAGCTCTGCTCCACCAAGGCACTGCTGGCTGGGGATGCGCAGGTCATCTCCGACATTTTCCGCGAGCGGGTCGCCTATCGTGGTGCCAAGGATGCGGCTTGGGGTAATGGCGATGAGCTGTTCCACGATGCCAGCAAGCTGAACAAGCAGGGAGGGGCGGCATGAAAACCTGGCTAATGGCCCTGTTTGCTGCCCTGCTGCTGGTGAGTACCGCAAGTTTCGCCGATGCCGAGAAAGAGGCGGTCGGCTTTGCCGGCGCCGATTATTGGCGTGCGGTGAAGGATGGGCAGGAGGGGGTGACCACCTCCCGCTCGCCGGAGCACGGAGTGCTTATCTCGGTGCCGGGCCAGCTCTGGTTCGAGGTGAAGACCAAGTGGGTGTCGCCGCTCGGTGCCATCGCTATCTTCGGGTCGCTCGCCATGTGTGGCCTGATGTATCTGGTGGTGGGGCAGACCAAGCTCTCCAAACCGCGCACCGGGCGCAAGCTCAAGCGCTGGAGCCGGCTGGATCGGGCGCTGCACTGGACCACGGCGGCCATGTTCCTGACCCTCTCCGGGTCGGGGCTGGCCATCATCTACGGCAAGTACTTCATCAAGCCGGTGGTGAGCCTCGGGGTGTGGGAGAACTGGATCTGGTTTGCCAAGGTGTTCCACAACTACGTGGGGCCGCTCTTCTTCCTCTGCCTGATGGGGGTGCTCATCAAGTGGTTCCGCCACAACATCGTCAACATGGTGGATGTGCAGTGGTTCATGAAGTTTGGTGGCATGCTCGGCAAGCACAAGGGAAGTCACCCCTCGGCGGGCTTCTCCAACGGCGGCGAGAAGGCGATCTTCTGGCTACTGATCTGGTTTGGCGGCATCGTGGTGGCGACCGGGCTGTTCCTTGATTTCCCCATCTTCGGCCAGCTGCGCCGTCAGATGGAGTGGGCCAGCTTCATCCATATCGTAGGCGCCTTGATCCTTATCTGCGGCTTCATCTTCCATATCTACATGGGCCTGTTCCAACTGGAAGGGGCACTGGAGGGGATGGTGACCGGCGAGGTGGACGAGACCTGGGCCAAGGAGCATCACGACCTCTGGTATGAAGAGGTGAAGCACACCCTCGATGAGCCCAAGGCGGGCAAATCAAGCTGATGGTCGACAAAGAGTAAAGAGAAGGGGCGCTGCGGCGCCCCTTTTGATGGCGGGTCGATCGTGATGGCAAATTGATTGAGCGATGCCGCAAACGGCGATGGTTTTTTGGGCCACCTTGAGCAACAGTAACAGGGAATCCATTCACACAAGGGATGACAAATGATGAGAAAAGCATGGCTGGCAGCGGTATGTGCATCTGCGCTATTCGGTGGTATTGCGGGCGTGGCGCAGGCGGCTGACGGGATCAAGACCCAGCAGGTGCAGTTCAAGAAGGGGGAGTCAGGGGCAACCATCAACGGCACCATTCAAGGTAGCCAGACCCTCGATTACAAGCTGACGGCCAACAAGGGCCAGAGCATGGTGGTGATCCTGACCGGCAAGCCCTACTTCAATATTTTGCCGCCGGGCAGCAAGGGGGAGGCGATTTTTATCGGCTCAACAGAAGGGAACAACTTTGAGGCAACCCTGCCTGCCAAGGGCACCTACACCATTCGGGTCTACCAGATGGGGGCGGCCGAGAGCAGCAAGGCCAAGACGCCGTTCAAGCTGGAGGTGGGCATCAGCGGCTAATGCCTGCAGCTGACAAATATCACGGCGCTGGCTGCCACAAGAGGCCATCGCCGTTGTTTTATCCTCTCTGTTTTTGCCTCGCCACGGTCAATATTCACCCCGGGCCAGCCGGTCGAAATAGGTTTGATAACGTCCGCTGGCGATGGCCTGCTGCAACTGCTGATTGAACTGATCACGCAGTTTGGCTGAATCCTGCATTTTGCGCGGGAACATCACGAAGCTGTCGTTGCGCAGAAAAGGGGTCTGACTGTGGGTGATGAGTGCCGCGCTGGCGGGGTCGAGCTGACTCTGCAACTCGGCCAGACCGACCCGCAGCTCTTGCGGATAGAGGTCGATCCGCCCGCGCAGCAGCTTGCCGAAATTCTGCTTCACGTCGGTGACACGCTGCTGGCTCACTTTGCCGTCGGCCACCATCTTGTCCAGCTCTGGCCCGTAGCTGTAGGCGATATCGCCCCCCAACCGCATGCCAACGATCTGCTCGAGGCGCTCGGCTTGCAGATGTCGTGTTTTGAGTGAAAAGAAGACAAACTGCTCCTGCAGCACCGCTTTGCTGAACAGAAAATCCCGCTCACGTTCCGGCTTGTGCATCCAGACGGCGGTGGCATCGTAGAGCTGGCTGTTGGCTGCCAGCGAATAGACCCGACCCCAGGGGGCGAAGTGGAACTTCACCTCGTAGCCCGCCTCCTTGAACAGATCGCGGATGAGGTGGGCCACTGGCCCGTGCTGTTTTGACTGCTCGGAGACGAAAGGGGGCCATTCACCCACGATGATGTTGAGTTCTCTCCCCTGTGCGGCGAGAGCCGACTGGCAGGCAAGCAGTTGTGACAGGGCAAGGAGCAGTATCAGACGCATGGCGAGAGGAGGCAAAAGCTGGCTGAAAAAGTCGAGGGCATCAGGTCACTCCCGGCTGCGGCATGGTGAAACGTTGCGGAATTGATCGCAATGCTAGCATGAGTCTCATTCCTCTCCGTGGATATTTATCACTCGGGGAGTGAGATGAGCGGATTTTGGCCACAGGGTATGCCCAAGCTCACAAAACCGATCGAGTAAACGTCATATGATTGATTTCATTATGAGTCTTGCTCTCCTGCCGAACGGCAATTTCACGTAAATCAAAGAGAATGACTATGGCTACCGGACAATATCTGCTGTGGAAAGATGCACAGGGACAGGATTTTCGCCCCGTTGCACTGACCGGCACTGATCTGCTTAACAATCGATACCTCAACAAGGGCACGGCCTTTACCGAACAGGAGCGGGCCGATTTTGATCTCGATGGTTTGCTGCCGCCTCAGGTACAAACCTTTGAAGCCCAGCTCGAGCGAGTGTATGAGGGGTTCAAGAGCGCTTGCAGCGATATCGAGAAGTACCAGAACCTGCGTGCCCTGCAGGATCGCAACGAAACTCTGTTTTATGCCCTGTTGTCACGCCATGTGGAGGAGATGACTCCCTACATCTATACCCCGACCGTGGGCAAGGCGTGCCAGGAGTTCAGCCACCGCTTCCAGAAGCCGCGCGGCCTCTACATCACCCCTGACAACGTGGATGACATGGGCAGTCAGGCCCGTCACTTCGATGCCAAATCGATCCGCATCATAGTCGTCACCGACAGCCAGGGCATTCTGGGGATCGGCGATCAGGGCGTCGGCGGCATGGGCATCCCCATCGGCAAGCTGGCGCTCTATACCCTGGGGGCCGGTATTCACCCCGCCTGCTGCATGCCCATCGCGCTGGATGTGGGCACCGACAACCAGAAACTGCTCGATGATCCCATGTATCTGGGCCGCCCCCACAAGCGTATTCGTGGCAAGGAGTACGAAGAGTTCATCGACAAGTTCGTGCAGGGGGTCAAGCGCCACTTCCCCAACGCCGTGCTGCAGTGGGAAGACTTCAGCAAATCCAATGCCTTCAACAATCTGGCCCGCTACCAGCAGGCACTGCCGTCATTCAACGATGATATTCAGGGCACCGGTGCCGTGGTGCTGGCCGGTATTATCGGCGCGGTCAAGGTCAAGGGGGAGACCCTGGGCCAGCAGAACTATCTGGTCTATGGAGCTGGCGCCGGCGGGGTTGGTGTCGCGGATCAGATCTGCGCGGGGATGATCCGCGAGGGGATGGATCCGCAGGCGGCCCGCGATCGCATCTACATTCTGGATACCCAGGGGCTGGTGTGCGACAACCGGGACGGGCTCGACGAGTACAAGCGACGTTACGCCAAGCCGGGGCTGCTGCTGGCGGGCTGGGATACCGAGGTGCCCGGCAAGGCCAATCTGGCCGATGTGCTGCGTCATGTGCCCATTACCGTGTTGCTGGGTACCAGCGGCTCGGGCGGGGCCTTCCAGGAAGAGCATATCCAGCTGATGCTGCAGCATTGCGAGCGCCCCATGGTGTTCCCGCTCTCCAACCCGACCGCCAACTGTGAAGCGCTGCCGGAAGATATCTACCGTTGGAGCAATGGCAAAGCCATCGTTGCAACCGGTAGTCCGTTCAAGGATGTGAGCTACGAGGGGCAGGAGTTCCGGGTCGGGCAGGGCAATAACGTCTTTATCTTCCCCGGTGTAGGTCTGGCGGCCATCGTCAGCCAGCTCCGCGAGATCACACCCGATGTCTTCACTACTGCCGCCTTTGCGCTGGCTGAGTGCGTGAGTGAGGTGGACCTGGCGAAAGGGGCCGTCTATCCTCGCATTCGCGAGCTGCGCAGCATCTCGGTGCATGTGGCCACCGCAGTGCTCAAGGATATCGTGCGCCGGGATCCCTCCCACCCGCTGATCGGTCAGGATCTGCAGCAGCATATCCTCAACCACATGTGGGAGCCGGTTTACCTGCCCTATCGTCGGGTATAACCGCGTATTCACCGCTCGGATAACGGGTCGGTAAAGATGAAAAGGGGGTAGCGCTGCTACCCCCTTTCGTTTACCCCGTGGCATTCACTAAGTTCGCAATGGCCGCCAGCGCCCTTCCTGATTGCGACAGGCGGTATCCTGCCACTGCTGGCTGGCCTTGCCGATATAGAGTTGCTCGCGATAGTCGCGACACCACTCCCCGCTGGTATGGCGGAAGGTGCGTAGCGGGGTGACGCTACCCGAGTGACGGTTGGCTGGATTGAACCAGGTGAGGCTCTGCCCTTTGGGGCGGGTTTCCAGCGCCTTGGCAAGGGCCTGATTGGCCAGTTGAACATCTGCCTTATCCATCTGATGGTAAAGCGGCGGAGTGTCGACCGTGGCGCAGCCAGCGAGGCCGAGCAGGAAGAGTGGTAGCAGATAACGCATCATGGTTGCCCCTGTTGGCGAAAACCGTTGTTGAGCAGCGCCCGCTCCTGCTCATCGGTAAGCACTTGCTGGCGATCATCGACCGTGCCATCACCCCTGAGCTTGTTGCCATTGGCATCGACAGCATCTACGCCGTTGTCATCGATGGTTCCATCACCCCTGAGTTTGTTGCCGTTGGCATCGACGGCATCCACACCGTTGTCATCGATGGTGCCATCACCCCTGAGCTTGTTGCCATTGGCATCGACGGCATCCACACCGTTGTCATCGATGGTGCCATCACCCCTGAGCTTGTTGCCATTGGCATCGACGGCATCCACGCCGTTGTCATCGATGGTGCCGTCACCTCTGAGCTTGTTGCCATTGGCATCGACGGCATCTACACCGTTGTCATCAACGCCATTGCCAAATCCGCGGCCACCCCCATGGCGTTCTCCCCCTGCATGTTTTTCTCCACCAGCATGCCGTTCACCTCCACCATGCTGCTCTCCGCCGGCATGCTCGCCTTGGCCGCCACTGTCATCGCTGCCCCCATCGCTGTCGCTGCCACCACCGCTGTCGCTGCCACCGCCGCTGTTGCTGCCACCGCCGCTGTTGCTGCCACCGCCGCTGTTGCTGCCTCCGCCGCCGCTGTCGCTGCCTCCGCCGCTGTTGCTGCCACCACCGCTGTTGCTGCCACCACCGCTGTTGCTGCCACCGCCGCTGTTGCTGCCACCGCCGCTGTTGCTGCCTCCACCGCTGTCGCTGCCTCCGCCGCTGTTGCTGCCTCCGCCGCTGTTGCTGCCTCCGCCGCTGTTGCTGCCTCCGCCGCTGTTGCTGCCTCCGCCGCTGTTGCTGCCTCCGCCGCTGTTGCTGCCTCCGCCGCTGTTGCTGCCTCCACCACTGCTGCCACCATCGCCATCTTTGTTGTGAACGATCAGCTCATTGGCGATGTAGCTGTGGCTGCCATCGAGCAGCAGATTGAAGAGTGCGGTAGTGGGAGGTGCCTCTATCCAGCAGAGTGACTCAACCAGCAGTAATGCCGGCTGGGGTTGCAGGGCCAGATTGCCCGTCACCATGACAGGTGCCGGGCGACACATTATCTGCATGCCGGTAAATAGCGGCACTACCGCCAGTTGCGGGTTTTCGGTTCGGGTCATGGCCGGTGAGATAGCTGCCCAGCCCCGAGTGGTCAGCAGAGGGTGCTCAGCGGTAAAGAACGGGGGCAGATCATTGATCCCGTAGAGTCTGCGCTTGCCCAGTATGACCCGTTCGACCGCCAGGATCCGGTTACTGCCGCCGTGTTGATCCAGCACCCGTTCACCGACCCGCAGCGTCTCTATGGGGCGGGTGGAACCATCGGCCATCGTGATGCGAGTGCCGGCGATAAAGCAGGACTTGGCATAGGCCTGATTCATTTGCCACTCATTGTGGGCGAAATCATAACTGAACGGGTTTGCAAACAGGGCGAGAGCGATGGCCGAGCCGATAAGCAATCTGCGCTGGCTGGCTTTGAATGGGGGCTGTGACATGGAGACTCCTTGTCCATCTTGATTCACAGGATCCATTATAGAGCGCTCCCAAGCGGCGGCATTTTTGACCATGAGCACAATAAACATGATGGAAAAACGATTGGCGTTCGTCACAATAATGCGTAAAATCGCATACTCGATGCTTGTAGCAACGAATCCCGCCTAAAAAGCCAGTTTCATGCCCTTCCCAAGCAGTAAAAGGTAGCAAGTGACGAATTTGTGTTCATTTTGCGCCTTAAAAAAGTCTTGTGATGACTGAAAAGTGATAAATATCTCCATCAGTTATCAAAAAATTAAGGACATCCATGTTTTCCTTAGTCAAGCAAAGTGTCGCCGGGCTGCAAATCCTGTTTGTCGCCTTCGGTGCCATGGTTCTGGTGCCCCTGCTCACCGGATTGAACCCCTCCATGGCCCTGCTTGGCGCTGGTGTGGGCACCCTGTTGTTCCAGCTCTGCACCCGCCGCCAGGTCCCGATTTTCCTCGGTTCCAGCTTTGCCTTCATCGCCCCTATCATCTACGCCACCCAGACCTGGGGATTGCCATCCACCATGTTTGGCCTGTTTGCCGCCGGTTTCATGTATTTCATTCTGGCTGCGATGATCCGGGCAAAAGGGATGGGCTTTGTGCACAAATTGCTGCCGCCCGTGGTGATTGGCCCGGTGATCATGGTCATCGGTCTTTCTGTGGCGCAGGTTGCCTGCAACATGGCGATGGGCCGCGCCGGTGGTGAGCAGGTGGTTCCTGCGGGGATTGCGCTGACGCTGGCCGGTATCTCGCTGGCGGTCACCCTGATTGCAGCTGTGTTCTGCAAGGGGTGGATCAAGCTGATCCCCATCCTGTGCGGTGTGATTGCCGGTTATGTCTCGGCGGTGTTCATGGACCAGGTGAGTTTCGATGGCATGGTGAACGCCCCCTGGCTGGCGCTGCCCCACTTCGAAATCCCGGAGATCAACTGGGCTGCTGCGTTGTTCATGTTGCCGGTAGCCATCGCCCCCTGTATCGAGCATATCGGTGGCGTGTTGGCGATTGGTGGCGTGACTGGCAAGGATTACACCAAGGATCCGGGTTTGCACCGTACGCTGGCCGGTGACGGTATCGGAGTCTGCTTCGCCGGTTTCATCGGTGGCCCACCCGTGACCACCTACGCCGAAGTGACCGGTGCCGTGATGATCACTCGCAACTTCAATCCGGTCACCATGACCTGGGCTGCGGTGTTTGCCATCATTCTGGCCTTCTTTGGCAAGTTCAATGCGCTGCTTACCTCCATCCCCATGCCGGTGATGGGCGGTATCATGCTGCTGTTGTTCGGATCCATCGCTGCCATCGGTCTCAAGACGCTGGTGGAATCCAAGGTGGATCTGGGACTGTCACGCAATATCGCCATCGTCGCCGTGACTCTGACCGTCGGTGTCGGTGCGCTGGAGATGAAGATTGGCGACTTTGCGCTGGCCGGTGTTGGCCTGGCCTCTGTTGCCGCCATCCTGCTCAACCTGATCCTGCCTGCGCACTCCGAAGAGGGTGTGATGGACGCGGCCAAGGACTGAGTTTCACCAGACGTTTATTGTTGATTTGGAGAAGGCCACCTCGCGGTGGCCTTCTCATTTTCGGGTATCTAGCGCCACTTTTTGGCTCGACGGAGCTCATCTGGAATCTAATTTGGAAGCAGATGAGGGGGTTAGCATTCTCATTTGACGTATCTCTTTTCGTGACCTTAGCTAAAGGACAGGTTTGGCTCTGAGGTCTCCTCGAGCAGTATGGGAAAATGGATGTTGGCGTTTTCTATCATTTCTCTCCCAGACCCCTGTCATAAAACGATGCGCTTTTTCTTTGCCACGGCGCTGTTGTATGGCAGAGGCTTATCCGCCCCACTCCGCACTCCCCTCATGCTGCCCTGGCATGTTTCCACCTCGATTTGTTGTGAGCCTCCCTCGCCGGTTGCGTTTCGTTGCGCACAGGCAAAATCCGGATCTGTTTGCTGCTGCACGTTGGTGGGCGGCGAGCCGTGAAAGCCGGCATGACCCCAGCGGGTCAGACGTGCACCGCCATCGGTAACGGCGGATGTTCAGGGATGAATGGCAAGCAAAGCGAGGTTGCAATGAACTATCAACTGCTGTGGAAAAGTGCAATTTTTTCAGTCTCTTCCATGATGGCGATAAGCGCTGTTCAGGCTGCGCCACTGAACGTGATGACCGAGGATTACCCGCCATTCAACATGCAGGGGGAGGGGGGCAAGATTGTCGGGCTATCGACCGAGGTGGTCGAAGAACTGTTCAAGCGTGCCGGGGTCGAATACAAGCTGACCCTGATGCCCTGGAAACGGGCGTACGAAGATACCCTCGGTACTCCCAATACCGCCCTCTACTCCACGACCCGCACTCCGGAGCGGGAAGCACTGTTCAAGTGGGTAGGGCCGCTGGTCAATAACAACTGGGTATTTTTCTCCAGTTCGACCGCCAATATCACGGTCAAGTCGCTGGAAGATGCCAAGCAGTATTCGGTGGGTGGCTATAACGGTGATGCGGCCGCCGAATATCTCAAGGCCCAGGGATTTGCCAAGTTGCAGCTGGCCGCCAACGATACCGCCAACGTGAAAAAACTGGAGGCAGGTCGCATCGATCTCTGGGCTACCGGCCAGTATCTGGCCCCCTATCTGGCCAGCAAGGAGAAGGTGGCCTCACCCAAGCCGGTCTTCGTGTTCAAGGAAACCCAGATGAGCTTGGCGTTTAACAAGGATACGCCCGATGAGCTCATCACCAAGCTCAACGAGATCCTCGCAGCCATGAAGGCGGATGGCACCATCGAGAAAATCAACGCCAAGTACCAGTAAGTTTTACTGTTCCTGCTGCCGTTAATACCGGGAGGAAGTCATGGATTGGAAAAGTCTGAAGTTCAGGATTGCCGTGTTGACCTCCCTGTCGGTGAGTCTGCTACTGGTACTGTTTGGTGGTTATAACTACAGCTCGGTGAGGGAAGAGAGCTACAGTAAACAGGCTCAGCTGGTCGAGCAGGCCATCGGCCGGCTGCAGCTCTCCCTGCCCGGCCCGCTGTGGAATTATGAATCGGCCTTCATCGAGGCATCGCT
The DNA here is from genome assembly GCF_019048265.1 of Aeromonas sp. FDAARGOS 1405. NCBI lineage: Bacteria > Pseudomonadati > Pseudomonadota > Gammaproteobacteria > Aeromonadales > Aeromonadaceae > Aeromonas > Aeromonas sp. FDAARGOS 1405. The sequence goes on from NZ_CP077311.1 coordinate 2,584,530, forward strand.
CAAGTCCGAGCTGGCGGCCGATATCCTGAGTGCGCTGCTGGTGGTCAACAAGGACAAGCTGGTTGCTGGGTTTGCCCGTGACACGGCGGGGAGCATAGCCCCCGTGACAGCCATGCCTGCCGATACCGCTGCCTATGGGGGATATGATCTGGTCTATGACGACAGTGGCCAGAAAAATACCGTGGCCAGATTGCTGGTCGAAACCAGTGATGCGGCGATTCAGGCCAACTTGCGCCAGCAGTTGATCACTACCGTCTGGCAGATCCTTGTGCTCGATCTCTGCATCATTGCGCTGCTGATGGTGCTGATTCATCGCAATGTGCTGAGACCACTTCATCAGATGAATCAGGCGGTGTTCGATCTGGCCAAAGGAGAGGGGGATCTGACCCGGCGTCTGAAGATTAGCCGTCAGGATGAGATGGGCGCGTTGGCCACCAACATCAACCACTTTATTGCCAAGTTGCAGGAGATGGTGGCGGAGATCAACGAGCTCTCTGCCGGCGTGCTGCAGACCGCGGAACGTTGTGACACCCTTGCGGCGGATACTCGGGGCGCCAGTGATGCCCAGCAACAGGAGCTGGATCAGGTCGCGACTGCCATTACCGAGATGAGTCAGGCGGTACAGGAGGTGGCAGGTAATGCAGTGAAGACTGCTACGGCGACCGATGAGGCCAACCTTTATGTCGAGCAGGGCTACAATCTGGCCGGTCATGCCAATCAGGCGATTCGCCAGCTGGTGGGAGAGGTGGAACGGGTGGCGGGGCTGATGCGTTCCCTTTCTACCGAGAGTAGCAGCATTGGCAATATTATCGAAGTGATCAATGGTATTGCCGAGCAGACCAATCTGCTGGCGCTCAATGCCGCCATCGAGGCTGCGAGGGCTGGGGATCAGGGGCGCGGTTTTGCGGTGGTGGCCGATGAAGTGCGAACCTTGTCAGGTCGTACCCGTCAGTCGACCGAAGAGATCAGTGCCAGCATCAAACGGCTGCAACAAGCGACCCAGAATGTTGGTGCCGGGATGCTGCTGAGCCAGGAGCAGGCCTCTCGTGCGGGAGCCGAAGCAGCTGATGTACAGATATCGGTGGAGAAGATAAAAAACCAGGTCAGTTTGATCCGCGAGATGAACATGTATATTGCCCAAGCCTCGGAAGAGCAACATTCTGTAGCTGAGGCGGTGAGCCATAGCGTGAACAGGATTGCCACCCTTAATAGCGAGAGCGCGGCCAGGGTGGTGCAAGTGGCTGAAGCCAGCAGCGATTTGCGCCAGCTCTCCGGTCAGCTCGATACCCTGCTCAAGCTGTTTCGGGTCTAGAGAGCACATACGCCCTGCGGGGGATCCTCGGTGCGAGCGGTGGTCGCGATCACGCGCGCAACGGGTGGTCGTGGAGTTCTCATATTCTGCCATGCAAGCCCGGATCGATATTTTCCCTTTCCGAGACCATGCATGACAGTCTGGAGTGCGGTTGTCTACTCACGAGACAGCTTGCACCAGGGGCCAGTGATCTCGCAATACCCGGTCTCGTTTCCATGCTGCCAGCCAAGCCGATGATAGAAGGCCACGGCCGCCGTATTGCGGGTTGCCACCTTGAGTGATGCCTTGCAGGGACTATCAGCCAGACCATGTTCGAGCAGCGCTCGCCCAATCCCCTGACCATGCCAGTCGCTCGCAACGTACAAATGATGCACAAAGTGCTCGGGTTGCCATACGGCGATAAATCCACAGACAGTCCCCCCTCGCTCTGCCACCCATATCTCTTCTCCCTGGGTCTGCTCGATAAAGTCATCCAGGTGAAACAGGGAGGGGTCTACCCAGTGAAAGGTTTGTCTGCGGCCTTGTAAAAACAGCTTGGCCAGCGGGGTGATATCACGTTCTTCCATGCGCCTGATCATCATGCTCTCCCAAGGGCGGTCACTGTTCCCTGTTGCGCGCTGGCAAGGTTATCTGGGGCAAATGACAAGGGTGTGATTAAGGGCTGTCCATTACATTTGTCATGGGGCTATACTGCCGAAGTCCCCTGTATGGATGGCGTGAGGATTGTTGATTTATGGACAATAAACAGATTGAAGGCAACATTTTTGTTCCGGCTCATATCGATGACGTGTGGCACGCCTGGACGACAGAGAGTGGTCTGCGCAGTTTTCTGGCTCCCGAGTGTTTGATGGTAGCCGAACCGAATGGCCCCTTCGAAATCTACTTCAGGCCGGATGCTCCACTGGGTGAACGGGGGAGTGAAGGGTGCAGGGTCATGGCCGTCATGCCCTATGATCTGCTCAGCTTTAGCTGGAATTTTCCGCCCAGTCTGCCCCATATTCGTCAGCAGAAGACTCAGGTTTGTCTGCGCTTTGTGCCGGAAGGGCAGGGCACTCGCCTCTACTTCCTGCAAACCGGTTGGGCCAATGATCCTGATTGGAATCAGGGGTATGCCTACTTTAGGGAAGAGTGGCTGGAGACCAGCTTGCCACGGTTGCAGTACCGCTTTACCCATGGCCCCATCGACTGGAACAACCCGCCCGACAAGACACAGTTGAAGGCGCTGGCCCAGTAGTGTCCGATCTCAGAGATAAAAAAAACCGGCCAGAAGGCCGGTTGAAACAGTTCAGGCTTGTCAGGTGACAAACGTATCCAGCGGATGAGAGTCGCTTTCCACTCCTTGTGAAGTGCGGCCCTCTTGGTTACGTGCTGCTACTATATGCCATCCACACTGAATCGATGCTGAACCACGGATGTTCCAGCTTCACTCCACCTTCCAATCAGATGGTAATCCCCATCGACTGGCGCAGGTAAGCGCCAGCACCGAGCAGGCCAGGCCCTTCATGGGTGATCAGGAATACCGGAATATCCTTGAGGTAGGATTTGAAACGGCCCTTGTCTTCAAAGGCAACCCGGAAACCGGAACTGGTGAAGAACTCCTGGAAGCGCGGCACTATCCCACCTGCGATATAGACGCCGCCAAAGGTGCCCATATTGAGCGCCAGGTTGCCGGCAAAGCGGCCCATCAGCACGCAGAACAGGCTCAGGGTGCGGCGGCAATCCAGACACTCGCCCGCCAGCGCACGTTCGGTAATGTCTTTAGGGGCGAACGGCTCCGGCTCACGACCATCGGATTTCACCAGCCCGCGATAGAGATTGACCAGGCCCGGGCCGGATAAGAAACGCTCGGCCGAGACATGGCCCAGTTCGCCTCGCATTACTTGCAGCACCGCATCTTCCTCTTCGGTGTTGGCGGCAAAATCCACATGACCCCCTTCGCCCGGCAGGCTCAACCACTGATCGCCCGCCTTGACCAGATGCGCAACCCCAAGGCCGGTGCCCGCTCCATAGATGGCGATGGGTTTGCCAGCTACCGGTGCGGCGCCGCCCAGCTGGATGCGATCCGATTCGGCCAATACCGGTACCGCCATCGAGACCGCGGTAAAGTCGTTGATTACCTGCAGGCGCGCCAGCCCGAGATTGCTCTGCATCTCGCTGATGGAGAACTCCCAGCTGTGGTTGGTCATGGCGACCCAGTCACCATTGATGGGGCAGGCGATGGCGATGCAGGCTTCAGCCACCTCGACCTTGTGTTCCTCCAGATAGAGGCGAACCACGGCTTCAAGGCCGGGATGGGCCAGACCTGAGTAGGTCTTTGCCTGAGAGATAGTACCGGTGGCCAGCTCACACAGGGCCAGACGCGCATTGGTACCGCCGACATCGCCGACCAGCGCATGGGTATGCTGCATAACAACTCCTTCGTTACAGGATGGGGACGACTCTGGTGTCCCGACATTATTGTTGGATTATGACGGCCCATTCTATCCGAGCTCAGGCTCACTCACCCGCCGGATCGATACAAACGTGCGCCTGCTCACAGTGTTGTTGCTTTGCAACATTTGTAAGCGGTTTCACAGTGAGGTGACGTTTTGTAACGAAAAGTACGAAATAATTAGAGATGAGTCATACTTTGTACGGCAGGCGTTAGTTGCGATAACCGCTTGTCTTGTATAGTCATCAGCTTGATTGGAAACCTGCTTAGCCGTAGATTTAGTGCAAAGACACTGAAGCTAAATTACAAAAACGTCTGGTGGTGATGATGAATACCCTTGATAAAATTACGAACAACCTGGAAAGTTTCAGTAAATCAGAACGCAAGGTTGCCGAGGTGATCCTGGCGTCTCCCCAGACCGCCATCCACTCCAGCATCGCCGCCCTGGCCAAAATGGCCGACGTCAGTGAACCGACCGTCAACCGTTTTTGCCGTCGCCTCGATACCAAAGGCTTCCCCGATTTCAAACTCCATCTGGCCCAGAGCCTGGCCAATGGCACTCCTTACGTCAATCGTCATGTGGAAGCAGAAGACGGCCCCGATACCTACACGGCCAAAATCTTCGAATCCACCATGGCTTGTCTGGATGCAGCCAAGAACAGCCTGGATATCTCGGCCATCAACCGCTGTGTCGATATCCTGACCCAGTCCAAGAAGATAAGCTTCTTTGGTCTTGGTGCCTCCTCAGCCGTTGCCCGCGATGCCCAGAACAAGTTCTTCCGCTTCAATATCCCGGTGGTGAGCTTTGACGATATCGTCATGATGCGCATGAGCTGCATCAACAGCAGCGAAGGGGACGTGGTGGTGCTGATCTCCCATACCGGCCGCACCAAGGCGCTGGTCGAGATCGCCGCGCTGGCGCGCGAGAACGACGCCACCGTCATCGGCATGACCGCCAAGGATTCCCCACTGGCGCGCGAGTGCAACCTGGTGCTCTCCATGGATGTGCCGGAAGATACCGATGTCTACATGCCGATGGCTTCCCGCATCGCGCAGCTGGCGCTGGTGGATGTGCTGGCAACCGGATTTACCCTGCGCCGGGGGATGAAATTTCGTGAAAACCTGAAGAAGGTAAAAGAGGGATTGCGCGAATCCCGTTTTGAAACACCACACTCTTCCTGAATCGTCGGGGGCTTTGGCCCCCGACTGTCTATGCCACCCTCCTTGGTGTAGTCTTGATGTGGTATTGTAACTTAATAACAAAAACCACCCGGATGGTTTGCAAGCGGGTGCATCGAGCCATCGGTTTGATGGGGCAGAATCTCAAGTTATCTCAACTTCATATTGGAGTCTTTCATGCCTAGACGTACAAAGATTGTAACCACACTTGGTCCGGCCACCGACCGCGAAGGGATCCTCGAAGGGATTATCCGCGCTGGTGCCGACATGGTGCGGATGAACTTCTCTCACGGCACTCCTGAAGATCATATCCAGCGCGCCAATCAGGTGCGTGACATTGCTGCCAAGCTCGGCCGCCACGTTGCCATCATGGGTGACCTGCAAGGCCCGAAAATCCGTGTATCCACCTTCAAGGATGGCAAGATCTATCTCGCCATCGGTGACAAGTTCGTGCTGGATGCAGCCCTGGGCAAGGGTGAAGGCTGTCAGGAGCAGGTTGGTATCGACTACAAGAGCCTGCCAAATGATGTGGTGCCGGGTGACATCCTGCTGCTGGACGATGGCCGTGTACAACTGAAAGTCGAGAGCGTGGAAGGCACCCGCATCCATACCACTGTGACCGTGGCGGGCCCGCTCTCCAACAACAAGGGCATCAACAAGAAAGGGGGCGGTCTCTCCGCACCAGCCCTGACCGAGAAAGACAAGGAAGATATCAAGACAGCCGCGCTGATGAACGTGGATTATCTGGCCGTCTCCTTCCCGCGCTGCGGTGATGATCTGCGTTACGCCCGCGAACTGGCTCGCGAAGCTGGCTCCAATGCCAAGATCGTGGCCAAGGTCGAGCGCGCCGAGACCGTCGCCACTGACGAAGCGATGGAAGATATCATCCTCGGCTCTGATGCCGTTATGGTTGCCCGTGGCGATCTGGGCGTCGAGATCGGTGACCCCGAGCTGGTTGGTGTACAGAAGAAGCTGATCCGTCACTCCCGTCGTCTCAACCGTGTGGTGATCACCGCCACCCAGATGATGGAATCGATGATCAATGCGCCGCTGCCGACTCGTGCCGAAGTGATGGACGTCGCCAACGCCGTGCTGGATGGTACCGATGCGGTGATGCTCTCTGCCGAAACCGCTGCCGGTCAGTTCCCCATCGAAACGGTCACCTCCATGGCGAGCGTCTGTGTCGGTGCCGAAAAGCACCCGAGCCTGAACGTCTCCAACCACCGCATGAGCTACACCTTCACCTCGGTTGAAGAGGCGGTCGCCATGTCTACCATGTACGCAGCCAACCACCTGGAAGGGGTCAAGGCGATCGTGGCGCTGACCGAATCGGGCACTACTCCGCTGCTGATGTCCCGTATCAGCTCCGGTCTGCCGATCTTCGCCATGTCCCCCCACAACAAGACCCTGGCCTGGGCCAACCTCTACCGTGGTGTGACCCCGGTGCTGTTCGACGGTGACGAGACCAAACCGGTCTACGAAGTGTGCCGCGACGCGCTGGCCGTGCTCAAGGAGAAGGGGCTGCTGCAAAGCGGCGATATGGTACTGCTGACCCACGGTGACAAGATGGAAACCGTCGGCAGTACCAACACCTGCAAGGTGATGATGGTCGAATAAGCCCGTCCGGTTTCACAGTGTTCAACAAGGCTGCTCCTCTCTGATGAGCAGCCTTTTTATTAACGGCTGTCGCGCTTTGGCGGGATAAACAGGACTCAATGATTGCTTAACCGGATTCCCCTTCCGATAATGCGGGAGTGGTTTTCACCGGGTAGCCTGTTGTAGGGGATCGCAGGATAACCCAGACACTCGACAATACGGGAGTGAAAAAATGAACAAGCGTAACTGGTTGCTGGCCCTGTCACTGACGTTGGTGGTGTCACCCAGCCATGCCGACTGGGAGAAACTGAAGGCTGCCGCCGCCGATCTCGGCACCGCCGTGAGTGAGACTGGCAAGGAGGTATGGCAGGACGTCAGCGACTTCTCCAAAAAGAGCTGGGCCTCCATCTCTGCCTGGGGTGAAGAGGCGTTCAACACCGCCGGGGTCTGGACCGACAAGAGCATCGCCACCGGCAAGGAGTGGCTGAAGGTAGCCGACAAGAAGCTCGACGAGATGTTGGAGCCCAAAACCCCGCAAGAGGCGCGGGTGGCGCTCAACACCATGGCCGACACGGCACTGGTGCGCCTGTTCAATGAACAGCCTTCAGCCAAGTTGCTGTTTGACAAGGCGTATGGCTACGCAGTATTCGATTCGCGCAAGTTCTCCCTGATGCTGCATACCAATCAGGGCGCCGGGGTGGCCATCAATCGCAAGAGTGGCAAACACACCTATATGAAGATGTTTGGCGCGGGGCTGGCGGCCGGTATCGGTGGCAAGTTCTATCAGCAGGTGATCCTGTTTGAAGACAAGGCCAGATTCGATGCCTTCGTGACCCAGGGGTGGGAGGCCACCTCAGAAGTGGGTGTGGTAGCTGGCAAGGAGAGCGCCGAGCTGACCGCCAAATACAACGGTGGCATGGCCATCTACCAAATCGGCGAGAAGGGATTGCTGTTCGATGCCAACATCTCCGGCTCCAAATACTGGATCGACAAGGATCTGAGTCAGTAACCATTCAGGCGGTGAGCCCCCCGCATTGGCCCGGCTCACCGTGCGGCAGTTGCAGTCAAAGATCGCCCGCACTCATCCTGCGGGCGTGCTTGTTTGTGGTGGCGTGATGCGGATGTTGGATGGCAAAGCGCCTTTTCCCGCGCGAATGCTGGGGACAAAAAGCCATCGCTCCCCTTGGCCGCAATCGGTATAATGCGCGACCCGAATTTTTCCAGGTGTTCAAAATGCAGCCGGTACCCAACCTTTTCTCCTATCCCCGCTATTGGGCCGAGTGCTACGGCACGGCGCCCTTCCTGCCCATGTCCCGCAAAGAGATGGACAAGCTCGGTTGGGACAGCTGCGACGTCATTCTGGTGACGGGGGATGCCTACGTGGATCACCCGAGTTTCGGCATGGCGGTCATCGGCCGCATGCTGGAGGCGCAGGGCTTTCGGGTCGGCATCATCGCCCAGCCGGACTGGTCATCGAAGGATGACTTTATGCGTCTGGGCAAACCGAACCTCTTCTTCGGGGTCACCGCGGGCAACATGGACTCCATGATCAACCGCTACACCTCCGATAAAAAGCTGCGCCACGACGACGCCTACACCCCGGGGGATGTGGGCGGCAAGCGGCCGGATCGCGCCACCCTGGTCTATACCCAGCGCTGCAAGGAGGCCTTCAAGGAGGTGCCGGTCGTTATCGGCGGCATCGAGGCTTCCTTACGCCGTATCGCCCACTACGACTACTGGTCCGAGACCATCCGCCGCTCCATCCTGCTTGATGCCAAGGCCGATATCCTCATCTACGGCAACGCCGAGCGGCCGCTGGTGGAGGTGGCTCACCGCATCGCAGCGGGGGAGAGCATCGACACCATGCAGGATATTCGCGGCACCGCCGTTATCCGCAAGGAGCCGCTGCCGGGCTGGAAAGGGGTGGATTCGAGCAAGCTCGACCAGATTGGCCGCATCGATCCCATCATGAACCCCTATATGGAAGGGGCCCCATGCTCGGATGACGCCACCGACGCGGCACCTGCCGCGCAGGAAGCCCAGCCTGTGCTGGTGCAGCCGGCCAAGCCCAAGCCGTGGGAAAAAACCTATGTGAAGCTGCCGGCGTTCGAGCGGGTGAAAGAGGACAAGGTGCTCTACGCCCACGCCTCGCGCATTCTGCACCACGAGACCAACCCCGGCTGTGCCCGTGCCCTGTCACAGGCTCACGGCGATCGCATCGTCTGGGTCAACCCGCCCGCTTTCCCGCTGGAAACCGAGGAGATGGACGGCGTATTCGGCCTGCCCTACCAGCGGGTGCCGCACCCCGCCTATGGCAACGAGAAGATCCCGGCCTTCGAGATGATCAAGACCTCGGTCAACATCATGCGCGGCTGCTTTGGCGGCTGCTCCTTCTGCTCCATCACCGAGCACGAAGGGCGCATCATCCAGAGCCGCTCGGAAGAGTCGATCTTGAAAGAAATCGAAGATATCCGCGACAAGGTGCCGGGCTTTACCGGCGTCATCTCGGATCTCGGCGGCCCCACCGCCAACATGTACAAGCTGCGCTGCAAGAGCCCCAAAGCCGAGCAGACCTGCCGTCGCGCCTCCTGTGTCTGGCCCACCATCTGTCCGCACATGGACACCGACCACAGCCCGACCATCAACCTCTATCGCAAGGCGCGCGACCTCAAGGGGATCAAGAAGATCCTCATCGCCTCCGGCGTGCGTTACGACATCGCGGTGGAAGATCCCCGCTATATCAAGGAGCTGGCCAAGTACCACGTCGGCGGCTACCTCAAGATCGCGCCGGAACACACCGAGGAGGGGCCCCTCTCCAAGATGATGAAGCCGGGCATGGGCAGCTACTACCAGTTCAAGGAGTTGTTCGACAAATACTCCAAAGAGGCGGGCAAGCAGCAGTACCTGATCCCCTACTTTATCTCCGCCCACCCGGGCACCACAGACGAAGACATGGTCAATCTGGCGCTCTGGGTCAAAGAGAACCGCTTCAAGCTCGATCAGGTGCAGAACTTCTACCCGTCGCCGCTCGCCAACGCCACCACCATGTATTACACGGAGAAAAACCCGTTAAACAAGGTGAGCCGCACCGGTGGCGATGTGTTTGTTGCCAAGGGCGAGCGCCGTCGCCGCTTGCACAAGGCGCTGCTGCGCTACCACGATCCTGCTGGCTGGCCGATGATCCGCGAAGCCCTGCTCGCCATGGGCAAGGGCCACCTGATTGGCAATGGCCCCGGCTGTCTGGTGCCTGCGGAAGGGCGCAACGAGCGCGCCGCCAGCGGCAAGGGGCTAAAACCGGCCCTGACTCGCCATAGCCCAATGTCTCAACAAAGAGGCCAACAACAGCGCGGCAATGGCGCTGGCAACAAGCCGACGGGCGGCAAGCCGGTGGGTTCCCAGCTGCAGAAAGGGGCTGCTAACGGCAAACCGGCCGCACAGGGTGAAGGCAAGAGTGCTGGCCAGAATGCGGGTAAGAGCAAACCTGCCGGAAAACCTGCCCATAAGGGCAAGGCGCCAACCCGCGCTGGCTCTGCCAAGCCGGGGGCAAAACCCGTAGCTCAAGGCGGCAAGCCTGCGGCTAAAGGCAATGGTGGCAAGCGACCGGCACGGTAATATTTCCTGATTGGAAAGCGATAGAAATAAAAAGGCGACCGGATGGTCGCCTATTTATTTTTAGTCTTGTTCAGAGTACATTCTAGGTCGAGCTAAAACATATGAATGAAACAAAGAGTCTTTAAATCGATAGTAACGTTCTCTTAGCTTCTCAAGTTCTGCACCATATTCTTCAGCTACAAGCTGGCCAACATACTGACTTGAATTATCGACTCCAGCATCTAAAGCAATTTTGTATGCATTAGAAGTCCATATTTCATTATGTTTATCCTGTGCAGCTGCCATAGCCCTAAGTACAGTCTCTCGTTGAGATGATGACGCGACCGCTTTTCGATATTTGCCTTCTAAGACAGGATCTGCTTTTTGTTCTGCAATGCTAGATAGAGTTTTATTAATATGACTATCCGTAATGATGTACACATTTTCTTCGAATGCAGCCCTAAGTGAAAATTTTCCGATTAAATGGACCATATAAGGATGGCCGTTTGCTAGTTGTACAATTCTATCCCTAGCGTTATTATCAAAAGTTATGTATCTATCAATATATTTTTCTGCGTTATCAATAATGTTCTCTAGCTCATTTGAATTCATGGGGTCCATAGATATTATGCTGCCTGCGAACAATCGATCAGTTGACTCATGCTCCTTCATAAGCATCTGGATATCTTTTGCTACGCCTACAACGCAAAATTTAACCTTAGGTACATTGGTTGCAAGTGCTTTTAGAAAAGAAGCAAATCCTGAAGGATCCGCTATTTGATCAAACTCATCTATAACTAATAGAATTCCATTTTTAGCAACATCTGCTTTAATAATAGCATCAACGACATTAGTGAATACAATATCAACTTGATGTTCCGACATAACTGGAGATGTTGTGACCTCTGATGTCTTACTTCCCGCCAACTCAACGCCTACACCTAATACTTTTGCACTGAACTTTGGATTATAATTAACCATTACCTTCTTTGCATTTGGAATCTCATATATCCACTCAGCTAAGCAGTTGGTAGACGTTAAGAGTCTTTCAAGAAGTTCATCCGTTGAACGTACTTGTTTTCCACATGCCATGTATACAGTTAAAAAGTCAAATTGTTCATCATTCGGAATGTCTAGCTTTTCTAGTATAGAGCTATCACCGGCACCAATATTTGTTATCTGTCTAGCCAAGGAGGTTTTACCAATACCTCTATTACCTACAATGGCTATATTTGAACCCTCAGCAATGAGAGCATAAAAAGAATTTACCACTGCTACTTTTCGGCCAGCAAATCGTTCTGAATCAGTTATTTCCTTTGCAGGTAAAAAAGCATTCTCTATTTGACTTAGCTTTGGTTTTTTCATTTTTTAGTAGTGCCATGATGTATTTTTCATTAGATATTAAAAAATGGTTTATTACATGGGAGCTAATATATTTGGCTAAAAATAGTAGATGGTACCAAATGAAGTGATGCCCAACGTATAGCACGATAATTTTTTAATGGAAATCTAGGACACCCACCTTTCTGTATGAGGCGTATCTTTACCCAATCCCACGCTACCGCCCGTGGATTACAGCTTCCAATATGCTCCCTGGACCTGCGCTGGCAGCAACCCATCGCAACTCAACAGGTTCTGGATGGCTATGGTAAGCCAAACGAAACTGCCGAGGCGAGCCTTAAAGTGACTCAACTATCAGAAATTAATCGTTTTTTGAACTGGATCAGCAAATGGAACCGGAAGGCGGCTTTGTAGCCATATCCCGCTTTGGCAAGCAGGGAAGGGGAGTGAATTGGGGCGACCTGCTGGTCGCCCCTTTCGATAGCCATATCCGGCGCGCTAGGGGTTAGCCGTTATAGCCGTAGCAGCGCTTGAGCTCTTCGAAGTCGTAGTAGTGGCTGCCGCTCTGGTAGGGCTGGCAGCCCGCTTTAAAGGCGATCTCCTTTTCGTTATAGAGCATCTTGACCAGCACCTGCCGCTGCCCGTTCTGATAGATATCCCATTGAATATTGGCGGTATAGGGGGAGACCCAGCCGCCACGCCACTCGTTGTTCTGCTGGCTGAACAGCTGATCCGGGCTGGCCCCCTGACGGCTCCCTTCCAGCTTCATCAGGGCGGCGAGGGGGATAATGGCTTCGGCGTGGGCAAAGCGCAGGGTGGCCCGTCGGCTCTGCTCGCCCTCCACCACCTGATGCTGTACCTCGCCAAACAGGCCGTCGAGCAGCGGCTGGGCAATGGCGTAGGGGGCGCTCTGGTTGGCAAAGCTCGGCCCCTTCTCGTAGAAATCTTCCGCATCGGAGAGGTAGGAGAACCAGGCAGACTCTTGTGGGGTCAGGAACTGCTCCAGCGCCCAGGGTTCGCTGCCCTGTGCCTGCGCTTCGCGGATCATGCCGGGGCCGATGATAAAGAGGTTGTAGAGCATCAGGGCGGCATCCACTTCGTCGCGCACATAGGTCATACCGCCATCTTCCGGGTTGACGGCGACAAACTCGACGCCGCCCGCCAGATAGTCGACAAAGCCCTTGCTGTAGATACGCTCCAGCATGCTGCGGGCCATCTCTTTGGTCTTGCTCAGGTTTTTAAGCTGATCCAGCGCTCTGGCCAGTTCGGGGGCCGGGGCGATTCCGGCATCTTCGTCACCGATAAAGCGCTGGTAGCTCTCATAGGCGGGCAGGTAGCGGGCGTAATCCCCCTCGGGGGTGGTCTTGTGGAAGTAGAGCTCGAACTTGTTGACCAGCTTTTTGTCGATCTTCGAGGGGTCATCCTGCGTGAGGTAGCACTGCGCCGAGTCGCTGACATAGTTCACGTCGCGCTTGAGGCTCTCCATAAAGTAGAAGGCGCTTTCGTTGGCCCTGTCTTTGCCCGAGGTAACCACCTTGATGCAGTGGGGCTCGCTGCTGTTGAGCAGGGTCGGCAGCCGCGCCGCCAGCCGGGTGGCGAGATTGGCGTGCTCCTCCTTGCCCAGCGCCGAGAGCAGGCCGTAGCCCAGTTTCTGGTTGGCGGTCGTCACCAGATCGACCTTGCCTCCCAGCCCCTGCCCGAGAGTGGTGAGCGCCCCCTGACGCTGCGCCTCTTCCCAGACCAGCTTGGTCAGCACGTCATATTTCGGGCTGGAGAGGGAGCGCGAGCCGTGGCGCGCCACCATCTCGGTAAAGACCGGGCTGAACCCCTGAGGCGCTGGCTCGTAGCTCTCCGCCTGCTGCTGCGGGCTGTAGACCGCTTTGGTGCTGTATTGATAGGCGGTTTTGCCCTGGCTGTCGGTAGACGATTCGTTCTCTGACTGGCAACCGCCAAGCAAGACCAGCGAGACGGCCAAAGCCACATAAGAAGAGCGCGGGAAAGTCATGATGTTCCTTATCTATCCATATGAAAAATAAGTGAAAAACTCTATGGCTTGAAAATGACCGCGGGATGTCAGCCAGATGACAGGCTGATGACTTCTGATAAAGCAGTAAGCAAAGGGAGAGAATCTCTTTTTCGGAACCCCCACCTTGTTGATGCAAAAAGCCCCGAGAGCTGGCGCTTTCGGGGAAGAGGAAAAACATCGACAAGGCATTACAAAGGCATTCGGTTCACACCTGAACCGTATCAGGCATCGACATAGAGCACTTCATTTTTTCGGGACACCCACCTTTTTGACAGTGGCGTAGGGCTGTTCTTGACTTAAGAGGTCACCGTTGAGGGATGTGCCATGACCATTGCCCGTTCACGTCAAATCAGCTTGCAGGATACGCCTTACTACCATGTGGTCAGCCGCTGTGTGCGGCGAGCCTTTCTGTGTGGTGACGATGCCCATTCTGGCCAGAGTTATGAGCATCGGCGTCAGTGGGTGGTCGACAAGTTGGGGCAACTATCGCGGCTGTTTGCAATTGGCATTTGTGCTTATGCGGTGATGAGCAATCATTATCATCTGGTGCTCAAGGTGGAGCCCGATACCGCAGCCAACTGGAGTGAGCGGGAGGTGGCTGAGCGCTGGGCGGCGCTATTCCAGTGGCCGCATTTGGTCAGGCGCTGGTATCAGGGGGAGATGTTGATCGAGCCTGAGCTGGCTGTCGTGCAGCAATTGCTGGCCCAATGGCGGGAGCGGCTTCACTCCATAAGTTGGTTTATTCGGCTACTCAATGAAAATCTGGCCCGTCAGGCCAATCAGGAAGATGGTTGCAAGGGCCATTTCTGGGAGGGGCGCTTCAAGAGTCAGGCTTTGCTCACCGAATCCGCCTTGTTGGCCTGTATGGCGTATGTTGACCTCAATCCGATACGAGCTGCGTTGACCGATCGGCCAGAGCAGAGTGAATACACCAGTATCAAACAGCGCCTTGACGCGCCTGCTACTACTGAGGTTTTGCCACCACTTTTGCTGCCGTTTGCCCGCCAGGGTAAGCCTGAAGAGCTGCCTTATGCCTTCAGCGACTACCTGATGCTGGTTGATTGGACTGGTCGTGCTATTCGGCCCGACAAGCGGGGTCATATTCCGGCCCAATTTGGACCCATTCTGGAACGATTGGGACTCGATGCTGTTCGCTGGTTGAAGCAGGTGACGCTGTTCAGGCGACAAGGGATCAGAGTGGTGGGAGACAGATATCAATGTCAGCAGTTTGCCCGCCACTGTGGCCAGCGACGATGCCATCAACCAAGGCTGTGATAGCTTTGCATCCACCCTGCTGATAGCTCCGGGTATTGCACATAGTCCAATAAATGGCTGTGCAGGGGCTGTTGCTTTCTAAACCTGACAATCTCTCCCACCAGCCTACTTTTGCAGGCATCAGCTCGGATACACACCCCTTATTGGGCCTGCAAGTAGCCTGATAGTGGCTTGATCAAAAAGGTGGGTGTCCCAATTTGATTCGGCGACGCTCCCCTGTTACACCTCGCTGCAAGCCTTTATGTCGGTCAATGACGTGGCGGCCTGCATTCCGTCGGCCATCGCCACCCTCGGCGATTTTCGCATGCTGGAGCTGGCCGGGGCGCCGCAGCAGTTCGAGGTGGTGGTTGGCAGACACCGTAAAAGTCAGGGCAACCTCGCCATCGAGTGGCTGGCCGAGGTGATCAAGTCGGTCTGCGATCTTGCCATGCCCAAATAACGTCGCCGTTTGCACAGAGCTGCGCACGCCAGCCAGTTTGCTAACGGCAGGCTGGATCTGCGGGATAAATCCTGCGATGGTGCGGGCAGTTATCCGCTTGTCCCGTTATCGAGTGAAAAGGAGTTGAGATGCGCATTGCCATGATTGGTCTGGGGGATATCGCCCAAAAAGCCTATCTGCCGCTGCTGGCGAGCGACGAGCGGGTCACCCCGCTGCTCTGTACCCGCAATCCGGCGGTGCTGGAGAAGCTGGCCCGCCAGTATCGGGTCGCCGAGTGCTTTACCGATGTGGCGGCCATGCTGGCCAGCCGCCCCGACGCCGTGATGATCCACGCCGCTACCGCCGTTCACCGCGAGCTGGCCGAGCAGTGCCTGCGGGCGGGGATCCCCACCTTTGTCGACAAGCCCCTGTGCGACAATCTGGCCGAAGCCGAGGCGCTGGCCAACCTCGCCATCGCGCAAGATTGCGCCCTCTTTACCGGCTTTAACCGCCGCTATCTGCCCGTCATGGCCGAGGCGCGGGCCCAGCCGCTCACCGAGCTGAACTGGCAGAAACATCGCTTCGCCCTGCCGGGCAAGGCGCGGGATTTTATGTTTGACGACTTTATCCATGTGCTCGACAGCCTCTGCTTCTATGGCGGCGTGCCGGACGGCGACTTTCATGCGGTATTGCGCCCCTGTGCGCAGGACAACAGCCTGTTGGCCGGGGTCAGCGTCAGCTGGCAGAGCGGCGATCGCGCCATCAGCGGCAGCATGAACCGCAGCGCGGGGATCACCGAGGAGCGCATCGATGCCTACGGCGACAATCTCTCCCTGCACCTTGAGAACTGCACTCGCGGTATCATCGCCCGCGACAAACAGGTGCAGATGCTTAGCCCCAACGACTGGCAGCCGGTGCTGGCCCAGCGCGGCTTTGCCGCCATGCTGGAGCACTGGTATCAGCAGGTTGAAATCGGCAAGGCGGATAGCGAGCTGATCGCCTCCTACCTGCACGGTCACCGGCTGGCGGAGCAGCTGGTCGCGCTGGCTGACAAGCGGGGATAAGGCTGGCTGGAAGTGCGCGTGGCATGAATGCGCGGTGCGTGAGAAAGACGCATGAAAAACAACGGGGGCCGCAGTTGCGGCCCCCGTTGTTATGGGATGAGATGCATGGGATCAGATGCACTTTACCGGCTTGGGCAGGCCGCCAATCTTGGTTGCCTGCTTGGCGGGCCCTTCCGGGAACAGCTTGTAGAGGTAACGGCTGTTGCCCTTCTCGGGGCCGTACTGCTTCTCCATCGCCTTGACCAGCGCACGGATGGCGGGGGAAGTGTTGAACTCCAGATAGAAGGCGCGCACAAAGCGCACCACTTCCCAGTGCGGCTCCTCAAGCGTGATCCCCTCCTGCGCAGCCAGCACCAGCGCCAGCTCCTCGCTCCAGTCGTTGCTGTTGAGCAGGTAGCCCTTGGCATCGGTCTCGATGAGTTGGCCGTTGAATTCCAGCTGATATTTTTCGGACGCAGACATGGGGGCTCCTCGCTAATGGGGCTATCAGGATTGGGCGGGCATGGTAGCGCCTTGATCCCCGGTGAGCAACCGGCTCTCGTTGGCCAGATGCAGCAGCTGATCCGCCAGCTCGCTGATCAGGTTGAGCTGCTGGGTCAGCATCAGCTGCTCCTCGCTGCTGTCCGGACTTATCACCGGGCACTGACCTCCGATGGAGCTGGAGGGGTTGCCCGCCAGATGGCCGGCGGCCTGCTCCAGGGTGTGGCAGATATGGTGGCGCACCTCATCCAGCCCGCTGATGGCCTCCAGCTTGTCGCGATGGGCCCCCAGCGCCGAAATGTAGGAGAGCAGGGCATGGTTGCGCCAGGTGAGGGTAAAGCAGAGATCGAGGAAGCGGCGGCGCTTTTGCGGCTCCACCAGCATGCTCTGCCAGGCGGTGGCCAGTTCGCTGTCCGCCAGATGGGCGCTCTTGCGCGCCACCCGATAGTCGATGGACTCGTCCCGCTGCTGCTTGAGGCTTGCCAGCACCGCCGAGAGGTAGCGGGCGTTGGCCGAGAGCGAATTGGCGATAAGGGTCGGCAGCCGCTTGTACTGCCAGTCTGGCCAGAGCCAGGCCACCAGCCCGTAGGAGATCAGGCAGCCGAGCAGGGTATCGAGCAGCCGCGGCCCCAGAATGGCAAAGCCGATGCCATCGAGCAGGTTGAACGCCATTAGCACGTAGAGGGTGATAAAGCAGACTGCGGCGCTGTAGTTGTTGCGCACCTGGGTAAAGAAGAGGAAAGCGGCCAGCCCCATCACCACCAGCTGGACGTGCAGCTCGGGAAACAGCCAGAGCACCGGAATGCCCACCAGTATGCCGGCGAAGGTGCCGAGCATCCGTTGCACCAGTCGGCGGCGGGTGGCGCTGTAGCTGGGCTGGCAGACAAACAGCACGGTCAGCAAAATCCAGTAGCCCTTATCCATATCAAAGGTTTGCAGTATGCCGTAGCCGATCACCAGCCCGAGCGACAAACGCAGCGCGTGGCGAAACACCATGGAGTGCAAGGTGAGGTGCTGCTTGAGCTGGGCTAGCAGCGGCAGGCGGGGGGGGCGCGCCAGCGCGGGCAGATCCTGCTCCGGCTGCTCGGGGTTTTGCAGCACTTCGGCGCTGCCCAGCAACTGGTTGATGCTGGCCAGATTGCGGCGCAGGAATTTCATCGGCGTCAGCAGGGTTTTCGGGTAGTGCTGCTTGAGATTGGTGAACTCCAGCTGATCGCCGAGGGCCTCCAGTGTCCAGTGGATGCGCTTGTTATGGGCGTAGGGCTTGTGCACCAGAATGGCGTAACCCAGCCGCTGGCATGCCTCGGAGAGTTGCAGGAACACCTCCTGAAATCCTTCCAGTACGATGCCTTGCTTGAGCTCCGCTTCCAACCGGCTGTAGGGGTAGTGGCTGGAGGTGGCGCGCTCGTGAATCTCCAGCGCCAGCAGATAGAGGCGCAGCAGGCTGGCAAGCTCGGGGCTCGCCGGATGGCGGCGGCTCAGGCGGGCGTTGAGGGCCGACTTGGTGAGGGTCAGCGCGCTCACCAGATTGATATTGAGCTGGGCCAGATTGTGGCGAATGGCCTGGGCGCCGTGCTCGTCCGCCGGGAAGAAGCGGGACTTTTCCAGCAGGTAGCGGCCAAGGGCGAAGTAGCTCTGGGCCAGTTGCTCGTGCAGGGTCTTGTAGGGCAGCAGCCAGAGCCAGATGAACGAGACCAGCCCGTACCAGAGGGCGCCGGCGCCGAGTGCCAGCGGCTGGTAGAAGAGATCCGGCGCCTTGGCGGCCCCCAGCATGGTGTAGATGGCGATCAGCAGCGAGCCGAAGCTGATGGTGGCGTAGCGGGCGCCGAGTGCCCCCACCATCACGAAGATAAAGGTGGAGCTGGCGAGCCCAATGGCAAACAGCCAGGGGGTGGGGTAGAGATACTGCACACACAGGGACGCGAACATGAAGCAAATCAGCGTCATGGCGAGGTTTTTGAGCCGTCCCCACAGGCTGTCGTCGGTTTCGGCGATGGCGCCCGCTACGACCCCGAGGGAGAGCAGCACGGTGAGCTGGTTATTGCCGGTGGCCAGGGTGAAGGCGAGCAGACCGAGAATGGCCAGCAGCACCTTGAGTGCGAAGTAGATGTGACTATCGGTCAGCAGTCGGCGCAGCAGGCCAGAGAGATCCATCGGCATGAAACAGGAACAACCCTTGAACGAAACGAGGGCAGGATGTTACCCCGCCAAGCGAGAAGCGGCCCTGATTTGGATCAGGGCCGCTTCGCATCATATCCTTGATTTGCAACTTATCCTGACAGAAACAGGAGCCAATAAAAACCCCGCCGAAGCGGGGTTTTTGATTAGTTGCGGTTGCCGCCAAGCAGGCTCAGCAGGCTCAGGAAGATGTTGTAGATGGAGACATACAGGGTGACGGTGGCAGAGATGTAGTTGGTCTCGCCGCCGCGCACGATCTGCTGGGTAGTCAGCAGGATGGCACCGGAGGAGAAGAGCATGAACATGGCGGACAGAGCCAGGCTCAGGGCGCTCATCTGCAGGAAGATATTGGCAATCATTGCCACCAGCAGTACCCAGAAACCGACGAACAGCATGCCGCCGATGAAAGAGAGGTCACGCTTGGTGGTCAGGGCATAGGCCGACAGACCGAAGAAGGTGAGCGCGGTACCGCCAAGGGCGGTCATCACGATCTCGCCACCACCATTGTTCATGTACATGTTGATGATGGGGCCCAGGCTATAGCCCAGCAGACCGGTCAGGGCGAAGGTGAAGACCAGCCCCATGCCGTTGTTGCGATTCTTCTCGGTCAGGAACATCAGACCGTAGACGCCGATCAGGAACACGGCCCAGTGCAGCGGCGGCATGTTCATCACGGTAGCGACCCCCGCCACCACGGCAGAGAAGCCCAGAGTGAGGGAGAGCAGCATATAGGTGTTACGCAGCACCTTGTTGGTATCGCGTACGGCACTTTGGGTGCCAGTGTAGATAGAACGGGTATCCATCTTGGGTGTCCTCTTGATGTCCGGGTGAGACGGCGAGCAGCCGCCTCGTGATCGCTGTTTGTTACTGCATGTTTACGCATTGTATGTAGAACAAATAGGGATGACGAGGAACAATTTCAAGCCACCTGCCATTTTGCTCCCGCACACTATCCCACAGGAAATATGTATTGCATATGAACAAGGGCTTAGCGTAGTATGCACGCCGTTCGGAGGGGTGGCAGAGCGGCTGAATGCACCGGTCTTGAAAACCGGCGATGGGCGACCATCCGTGGGTTCAAATCCCACCTCCTCCGCCATATTCAAAGAGAAAGCCCAAGCGGTCACCCGCTTGGGCTTTTTTGTATCTGTGCCGTGTAGTCTTGCTCGACAGTACTCCTGGTCGCAAATGGGATGCCGTCAAAGCGTCCCCGCATCTTGTGACTTGGAGCAGGATGACGGCTATCTCTCTCATCTCTAACTGCTCGATGCGCGTCTCTTCTCTGAGGCTGAGTTGTCTGCATCCATGTTTGAGCCCTGAGTCGTCATCCTGTCGCTGCGCTCATAGACTCTCGTCAGCTTCTCGCCTGCGGCGCGGATGTTGACTGTCTCCTGCCATTTGATGGAGAAAGAGGGTCATTGATTGACGTTCCCCCCCTGCCATGGTCAAATTTTCCCATTAATTAACAAAATGTCAGGTACTTCAGGGAGATATATGGAGACAGATGACAGATATACAGTGCCAGGCTTGGTAAGGGGACTGAGAGCGCTTCAGGCATTTAGCGAAGAGCGAAGAGAATTAAGCGTGTCAGAGCTTGCCGAAGTCATTGATGTCAATCGTTCCAGTGCTTTCCGTATTATCTATACCCTGGAAACCTGTGGCTTTTTGTATAAGGCAGATGGGTCCAGACGCTATAGCTTGACTTCCAGGGTGCTGGATTTGGGATTTACCTATCTCTCTGGGCTGGATTTACTGGAGCCATCGCGGCCTATCATGCAGCGCTTGCGGGACGATATTACCATTGCGTGCCATTTGGTGATCCGTCAGGGGACAGACATAGTCTTTGTCGATCGTTATCAGGCGAAAGGGCCGTTTACCAGCACGGTAGGAGTGGGCACCCGATGGCCAGCCCATGCAACCGTCACCGGTCAGTTGCTGCTTTCTGACTTGTCTGATGAGGCCATTATCGAGCTATATCGTGATTATCAATGGTCCACCTACACCGAGGGAACCCCGAACAGCATTGAGTCACTGCTGGCTTGCATGGCTGAGGTACGGGGACAACCGGCGCTGATCAGCTGGGGCTATTACAATCCCGTGATGGCTGCCTGTGCGGCACCGATAAATCGGTTAAGTGACGGCCGCATGATCGCATCGGTTTCTGTCAGCTGCCCCCTGCAAAGTTTTCCCCGAGAGGAGTTTGAAGGACGCATTCGGGATAAGGTGATCCATGCTGCGCACGATCTGTCGCGCACACTCAGTTTGAATAACGGTAATCCCTGAAAAATAGCGCTCTTTTTGTAACGCCATGCGCAAGCGCATGGCTTGTTGCATGATTTGCAACTCCCGGTTTATCCCCCCTCCTTTCTTTGCCACCCAGTGTACTACCGAGCATTTGCTGCTCGAACATCAGGCCAGCAATAACGCAACTTGGTCAGATTGTTAAATCTTGTTCCCGCCACTGGATAGCTGCTGATGCCTTGGGGCCATGTTCATGGCTGACTGTCGCCAACCTGCGTCGATGGTGGCAGAGCGTAGCGCCCTTCTCAAACATCAAAAATTAATCATCAAATTCAATCGGATAATCAAACCCAGTTGCCTGTTGCGCTCAGCTGCACTGACCCATTTCCGTTCTGGCGACCCCTCAACAGAGGGTCGATGAGCGTTATCGTGGCACCTCATGGAGGAGGCTTTGGTGGTGATGGTAACAAAAAGTACACAACTCATTGACATGGGTTGCTCTTGGCGATTAACGTGTTTGCATACGAAAAAATGTTTCTATAGTGAATTTTTCGGAGGCGAGATGAGTTGGATGCCGGTTTGTAAATTGAGTGCGATTTCGGATGGGGAGCATCTGGCGCTCAATGTCGAGGGGAAAGCGGTTGGGATATTCATGATCGAGGGGCAGCTTCATGCCATCGAGGATATCTGCCCTCATGCCTACGCCCTGCTGAGTGAGGGGTTCGTGGAAGGGCGCACGGTTGAGTGCCCGCTTCATGAGGCCATTTTCGATATACCCACCGGCAAGCTGCAAAGCGGCCCAGGTTGCCGCGATTTGAACACCTACGAGGTACGCGTCGAAGGCGACGACGTACTCCTTCACATGGCATGACGAGGAAGCAGTTAATGGAGAATTTCAATCCCAAACTGGCCGCTTGGCTCAATAAGGAGCCCAGTGCTGAGGCCGGGCAAAACAACATTCAGATCCCGGGCAAGACGGTCAACCTGATATGGCAGAACCGCTACCGCGAGCCGACCGCTTATGAGCTGGCGCTGGTGAGTCAACTGGAGAAGGCCTTTGCCGAGGGCATTACCGAACTGGAGTCCCTTGTAGAGACCCTCAATCGGTCTGGACTGCGCAATGAGGCGGGCGATCCGTGGAGTTGTACCAATTTTCAGGATGAGATGGCCCGCCTCGGTTACTGAGCGGCCCACTGCAGATAGCGAGGAGAACACGATGAAGCAACAAAGTGCACTGGAGCATCACCTGAATTTGGGTCTCAAGGATCTCTGGTATCCGGTGGTATCCAGTTGGGAAGTGAGCAGCAATCCGGTAGGTATCACGCGTCTTGGTGAACATATCGTGCTGTGGCGCGATACCAAGGGGAAGGTCAACGCGCTTGAAGATCGTTGCCCTCACCGGGGAGCCCGGCTCTCGCTGGGTTGGAATCTGGGGGATCGGGTGGCTTGCTGGTATCACGGCGTGGAGGTAAATGGCGCGGGCGTGGTGACCGATGTGCCTGCGGTCGATGCCTGTCCCATGACTGGCAGCAAGTGCCTGCGCTCTTATCCGGTCATCGAGAAGCACGGCGCTATCTTTCTGTGGTTTGGCCTGGAAGCGGAGAGCACACCCGCAGAACTGGTGCTGCCGGAACAGTTGGAAAGTGAGGAGTGGAGCCACTTCCTCTGTCAAGCCGATTGGGCGGTCAACTACCGCTATGCGGTGGATAACGTGATGGATCCCATGCATGGCAGCTACCTGCATTGCACTTCCCACTCCATGGCCGAAGGGGACAAGAGTGCTGATATGCGGGCTCGCAACACGGAACAGGGATTCATCTTCGAGAAAACTGGCCAAAGTGGTGTCAATTTCGACTGGGTGGAATTTGGCAGCAGCGGAACTTTCTGGTTGCGCCTGTCGATCCCCTATCGTCCGCAGTTTGGGCCGGGCGGCGAGTTCTGGATTGTCGGTTTCGCCACCCCGGTAGACGAGTACCACACCCGGGTATTCTTCTGGCGCGCACGCAAGGTCAGCGGTTGGCAGCGCAATGTGTGGCGCTTCCTCTATCGCAACCATCTGGAAAAGTTGCACTGGGATGTGCTGGAACAAGACCGGGTGATCCTTGAACAGATGGCCCCTGATGCCCGCGAACACGAGTTTCTTTATCAGCATGATGTGGGGTTGTCGCGGCTGCGCAGATTGATGAAGAAGATGGCAGAGCAGCAACTGGCCCGCTTGCAAGTCAGGGAAGAGGCTGTGAGCGATGTCTAGGTTGCTGTCGGGCAAACGATTGCTGATCACCGGAGCGGCCAGAGGGCTGGGGCTGGAGTTTGCAAGGGCCGCCTGTGCGGCGGGTGCCAGTGTGGTGATGGCGGACATTCTTGCCGAGCAGGTGTTAGCCGGTGCCAGGGCGCTGTCTGCCGAGGGATGTATGGCACATGGCCTGTCATTGGACTTGGCTGATCCGGACTCCATTGCCCGCTGCGCCCATGATGCAGCTCAGCTACTGGGCGGGCTCGACGGGCTGGTCAATTGCGGTGCCATCGCGACCGGTATTGGTGGCGTCGACATGCTGGCGCTGGATGTGGCGGTGTGGGATCGCGTCATGCAGGTCAATGTCCGTGGCAGTTGGCTGATGACCCGGGCGGTAGTGCCTTATCTCAAGGTGTCCGGTGCCGGCAAGGTGGTGAATATCGCGTCCGACACCGCATTGTGGGGGGCCCCCAGATTAATGGCATACGTGGCCAGTAAAGGGGCCTTGCTGGCAATGACCCGCTCCATGGCTCGCGAGCTGGGGGAGTACAACATCTGCGTCAACGCGATCAGTCCTGGCCTGACGCAGGTTGAGGCGACCACCTATGTCCCTGCATCGCGTCATCAGCACTATGTCGACGGGCGGGCCATCAACCGGCCGCAGGTGCCTGAGGATGTAAACGGCACCGTGCTCTATCTGTTGTCTGATCTCGCTTCCTTTGTCACGGGTCAGAACCTGCCGGTTAACGGCGGTTTTGTCTTCAACTGAGCGGATGACATCCCAATTAAGAGAGTGTGAGCATGAAGATTACTGGAATTGAAACCCTGAAGTTCGGGGTGATCGACAGAGCCAAGGCAGCCGCGTTTCTTGCTGATTTCGGGTTGCGCCGGGCCAGCAGTGATATCGCCGGGGCGGATCTCTTCCTGACGCTTAATCAGAGTCGGGTCTATCTGTTCGAGGTGGATGACCCCCGTTTGCCGGCGGTCTTCGAGAGCGGCTCGACGCTGCGCGAGGTGGTTTGGGGCGTGGCCAGCCCGGAGTGTCTGGCGCAACTGGCCGAGCGGCTGGCGGGGCATCCGTCATTGCGAAGCGAGGAAGGACGTCTGAGTTGCCAGGACCCCAATGGCATGACCCTGAGTTTTCAATTGAGTGCGCAGCGACCGGTCGAGTTACGGGTGACGCCGATTAATCAACATGGGGATATTCGCCGGATCAATGAGGCCAGCCCTGTCTATGAGCGTGGTGAACCCATCGGGATCGGACATGTGGTGTTTTTTACCCCTGACCTTGCCCGCACAGAAGCATTTTACCGTGATCGACTCGGTTTCCATCTCTCTGACTGCTATCAGGGTAAGGGCGCCTTCATGCGCTGCGCCGCGGAAGGGCACCATCATGACCTCTTCCTCTTGCATGTGCCGGGCAAATCGGCGGGGCTCAATCATGTGGCTTTCACGGTGCGAGATATTCACGAGGTGGTTGGCGCTGGCCTGGCGATGAATCGACATGGCTGGTCCACCTTTATTGGTCCGGGTCGTCACCCGATCTCGTCGGCCTACTTCTGGTATGTCAATAGCCCACTGGGCGGGGCGTTCGAGTACTACACCAACGATGATTATCTGACCCAGGAGTGGCAGCCCCGCACCATGGAACATCGTCTGGAGCTCTTTACCGAGTGGGCGATCGAGGGCGGTCTCGACAGCCGTACCCGGCGGCAGCTCAAGCAGGAGGCCTGAGCCATGAACCCAACCATCAGCCAAATTGTGATCATAGGTGCAGGGCAGGCGGGGGCCTGGGCTGCATACACCCTGAGGCAACAGGGCTATCAGGGGCGTTTGTCGGTGATCTCTGCCGAGGAGCAGGTGTTCTATGAGCGCCCCCCCCTCTCCAAACAGGTATTGGCGGGGACTATGGCCCCGGCGGCGTTGCAACTCTTTTCCGACGAGGCGATTACCGCCATGGATATCGATTGGCACAAACCTGTGCTGGCAACGGCCATCAACCCGCAGCAGCGGCAGGTAAGCCTGGCCAACGGGGTGACTCTGGCCTACGACAAACTGCTGATCGCCACCGGCAGCCGGGCCCGTGTTCCGGTGCGAGACTGGTTGGGGTTGCCCCACGTCTTTACCCTGCGCACCGTCGAAGATGCCATCCGTCTGCGTGAGCGACTGCTGCCCGGCAAGCGTCTGGCCATTTTGGGTGGCGGATGGATTGGCCTGGAGGTGGCTGCGACGGCGCGAACCAACGGGGTAGCTGTGAGCCTGTTCGAACAGGCAAGCCGGTTGTGTGCCCGCAGTGTGAGGCCCGAGCTGTCGGCGTTTCTTATGAAGCTGCACCAGGAGCAGGGGGTTGACGTTCAGCTGGCGTGTGGCGCCATTGATCTGGTGGTGACCGACGGTGGGGCAGTCCGACTGCTGCGAGAGGGTCAGTTGCTGCAGGAGGTGGACGCCGTAGTGGTGGGGGCCGGGGCGGAAATAGCCTCCGAGCTGGGCCGCGATGCGGGGTTGGCCGTCAATAATGGTCTGCTGGTCGATGAGTTCGGCAGGACATCCCACCCGGATATTTATGCCGCGGGGGATGTGGCCGTTCACCCCACGCTGGGTATGTGCGTGCAGTCTTGGGCCAATGCCCAGAATCAGGCCATCAGCGTGGCCAAGTCGATGCTGGGTGAGCCTTGCGAGTATCGGGAGGCACTCTGGATTTGGTCGGATCAATATGACTGCAATATCCAGATATTGGGCACTCCGGCCAATCACGCCAGCCGCCTGGTTGAGCGCTACTACGGGGAACATCAGCGTTCATTTATCTATCTGGATGCAGAGGGGCGACTGGAGTCCATGGTGACGGTCAATGACGCCAGGTTGATGAAACTTGGCAAACGATGGCTCAAGGGGGGGACTCTGCTGCCTGCCGGACAACTGGCTGACATCACAGTCAATCTGATGACGCTGAAACCGTAACAGGACGACAAGGTTAAACAAGTATGGAAACCATAAAAGAAACCCTGCTGATGACCGACAAGCCCGCTTCTGCGAGCCTGTTCCGGCGATGGTCTATCTCCGTCGTGCTCATGGTGTGTGTGGTGCTGGCCTTCTTTGACAAGATCAGTATTGCAGTGCTGTTCTCGGATCCGGTGTTTCAGCATGCGATGGGCATCGGGGCTGACAAGACCAGGCTGGGCTGGTTGATGAGCAGTTTCTTGCTGGCGTATGGCCTCTCATCTGTCTGCCTGAGCTTTATCGGCGACATCATCAACCCGCGTACCTGCCTCTTGGCCGGCGTGGCCTCATGGGGAATATTGATGGCCATGATGGGTATGGCGACCAGTTATGAGCAACTGCTGGTACTACGGGTCCTGCTCGGGATTGCCGAAGGCCCGCTGTTTGCGCTGGCTTATAGCATCGTCAAACAGTGTTACAACTCGGGGCAGCAGGCCAGGGCCAGTACCATGTTTCTGCTGGGCACTCCGATAGGCGCTGCGCTCGGCTTCCCCATTACCGCTTTTATCCTCCATCGCTACGGTTGGCAGATGACCTTCTTCGTGATGGCCGGGTTGACGCTGGCGACCTTGATGGTGGTCTACTGGGGTCTGAAGGGGGTCTCACTGAACAGTGGCAGTGCTGATGGTTCGCCGAAGAAGCGGGTGACCTGGCTGCAGCACTTTCACAATAGTCAGCAATTGTGCAAGTCCCCCTCGTTTTGGGCCCTCTGTCTGTTTAATGCCGCCTTGTTGACCTATCTCTGGGGGGTGAACGGCTGGTTGCCCAGCTACCTCATCGAAGAGAAAGGGGTGGATCTTGCCTCCTTCGGCGCACTTTCGTCACTGCCCTTCATCGCCATGCTGTTTGGGGAGATAGCGGGCGCCTTCCTCTCTGATAAAACAGGCAAGCGGGCGGTACAGGTATTTGCCGGTCTGTTTCTCGCCGGATGTGCGCTCTATCTGGTATTGCAGCTTCATGACGCTGTGCTGGCGATCCTGGCTCTGTCGGTGAGCACTATGAGCTGGGGTTTTGGTGTGTCAGCCGTGTTCGCCTTGCTGGCCCGGCTCACGCCGTCAGAAGTGAGTGCGACGGCGGGGGGGATTTTCAACGGCTTTGGCAACTTCGCCGGATCTGCCGCCCCGGTATTGATGGGCTACATAGTGACCCGGAGCGGAGACTTCAATCTGGGACTGATGTTCCTGGTGTGGGTGGCCGTGCTCGGTTCGCTGCTGCTGCTCCCCCTCGTTAAAAAGTACTGATCCTGACCTGACTGGCTGCTTATTCCGTTGCCGCGGAAGGGGCGCTCTTTATCTGAAACTGAGCAATAACCACTGAGAGGAAACGCACTATGAACGCGAAATTTGCCACCTGGAATAAACCCGCTGACAAGAGTCTGGGAGAGTGGCTGGATAGTCGCATCGCCCGCTTTAGCACCCGTCGCTATGACTTCGATGCCCTGAAATTCCAGGCTGACTATGACCCTAAATATCGCCGTGCCCAGATGCGTTATATGGGCACGGGGGCCACAGGGGTACAGAGCGACAGCAATACCGTCCCCTCCGAGCATTTCACTTTCTCTACCATGGTGCTGCCTGCCCAGTGTGAAGGGCCGCTGCATCTCCATGACGATGTAGAAGAGGTGTTTTTCATGCTGCGTGGCTCGATAACCCTGTTCGTCGAGTTCGAAGGGGAAAAATTTGAGACCCAACTTAATGAGCGGGATCTTATCTCCATTCCGCCGGGAATTTATCGTGGTCTGCTGAACCATGGTGAGGAGGATGCACTGATGTGCGTGATGCTGGGGGCCAGCAAGCCGACCACGCCCACCTACCCGGACACCCACCCGTTATCCAAGATCAAGCGGGTCTCATGATGGGCGATCTGGTCGCTCGTCTCACTGACTTCCCGTTGCAACGGACGATGCTGGCCGGGCGTCAGTTGGCCTATCGTCGGGTTGGGCAGGGGCCCGTGTTGCTGTTACTGCATGGGATCAGCTCCGGCTCCGGCTCCTGGGTGTGCCAATTGGAGCAGTTGGCTGCGCAGTTCACCCTGGTGGCGTGGGATATGCCCGGCTATGGCCAGAGTGACCCGCTGCCAGGTTCAACTCCGGACGCCCGGGCGTATGCCAGAGTGCTGCATCAGTTGATCATTGCCCTTGAGCTGGAGCAACCGCTGTTGCTGGGGCATTCGTTGGGGGCCATGGTGGCCGCAGCTTATGCCAGTGAACAACCCGATAGCGTCAGGGGGCTGCTGTTGGCCAATCCCGCACAGGGTTATGGCCGGGACGAACCTGAGATGCGGGAGCAGATCCATCGCAAGCGCCCCGAGATGTTGCGCACCCTGGGCCACGCTGGGCTCGCGGCCGCCCGTGGCCCTGTGCTGCTGGGCCCCAGCGCAAGTAAGGCCCAGTTGGCGCTGGTTGCCAACAGCATGACCGGGTTGACCCAGGTGGGCTTCGAGGCTGCTTCCTATCTGCTGGCCTATGACGATATTCGTGATTATCTGGCGCGCTATCCCGCTCCGATCGGGGTGATCTATGGCGAAGAGGATGTCATTACGCCACCCGTAGGAGTGCTGGCCCTGGCTGCCGGGCATGGCAAGGCTCATTGCGAGCCTCTGCCGGGGGCGGGTCATGCCAGTTATATCGATCAACCTGCTGCGTTTAGCCGGGCCGTTGTGCAACTGGTCGCTTTATTAACCAATCGAGGGGGATAACCGTGAGTTTTAACGTGAAAGGCAAGGTAGCCGTGGTAACGGGCGGCTCATCGGGGATCGGGCTGGAAACCGTGCGGTTGTTACTGGCCGAGGGGGCACGAGTTGCCTGGTGTGGGCGCAATACCGAGCGTTTGGCTACCTCGCTGGCCGAGATGTTGGCCAGCTTTCCCGAGGACAACTGCATGGCTTACCCGTGCGATGTACTCGATAAAGAGGCGGTGACGGCCTTTGCTGCGGCGGTCGAGGCCCGTTTTGGCGGTACCGACATGTTGATCAACAACGCCGGTCAGGGACGTGTCTCCAACTTTGAGCAGACCGACGATGAGCAGTGGTTGGCAGAGAGCCGGCTGAAAACATTCAGTGTCATCTATCCCATCAAGGCTTTTTTGGATCAGCTGACGCGCTCGCCATGCCCCTCCATCACCAATGTCAATTCGTTGCTGGCATTACAGCCAGAGCCACACATGATTGCGACCTCGGCCGCTCGGGCCGCCCTGTTAAACCTGACCCACTCATTGGCTCATGAGTTTGCCGCCAAGGGGATCCGGGTTAATTCCATCTTGCTCGGCATGGTGGAGTCGGAGCAGTGGCGTCGCCGCTTTGCCGAACGCAGCGAGCAACAGCTGAGTTGGGAGGAGTGGACACAGGGGATCGCTGCACGCAGGGGCATACCCATGGGACGGTTGGGCAAACCCGAAGAGCCTGCCCGTGCGCTGATTTTTTTGGCCTCGCCACTGGCGGCCTATACCACCGGGGCAGCGCTCGATGTCTCGGGTGGCTTTAACAGGCACCTCTAGGAGAGATGATGAAACAACTGATGATGGTGGGCTTTGGTGCCATGGCCCGTGAGGTGATGACGCTGCTGCCTGAGGATCTGATGCTGAAATGGGTCGTGGTGCCCCCGGCCAGCGTGGCACTGGTGCAAGCCGAGTTGGGACCCGCCGTGACGGTGCTGAGCCGGATTGAAGAGTGTACGGCAAGCCCGGATCTGGTGGTGGAGTGTGCTGGGCAGGCGGCCGTGCGTGAGCACGGGGCGGCGATATTGACCCGGGGTTGGACGCTGGGGCTCATCTCGGTGGGCGCGCTGGCCGATGAGACCCTCACCCGGCAACTGCGGGAGGCCGCCCGTCAGGGGGGCGGCACCATGCTGGTGCTCGCCGGAGCCATCGCCGGGATCGATGGTCTAGCCGCCGCCCGCGAGGGGGGGCTGGAGTCGGTCACCTATCAGGGGCGCAAGAGTCCCCAGAGTTGGCGAGGGAGTTATGCCGAGCGATTGATCGATCTGGCCCGGATCTCTGAACCGACAACTTTCTTTCGCGGGTCAGCCCGGGAGGCGGCCATGCTGTTTCCTGCTAATGCCAACGTGGCTGCCACCATCGCGCTGGCCGGGTTGGGCATGGATCGTACTCAGGTTGAACTGGTTGTCGACCCGACGATTGGGCGCAACCAGCACCAAATCAAAGCGTGTGGTCGGTTTGGTGAACTCGATATCGCCATGAGCGGTTTCCCGCTGGAGGCCAATCCGAAAACCTCCACGCTGGCTGCACTGAGCGTGGTGCGTGCCTGTCGCCAATGTAGCGACAGCTTGGTTATTTAAGGAGCAGCAACATGGTGAAACCTATCTATATCGCGGGTGAATGGCGCCAGGGGCGTGGCCCGGTGAGCACCAGCTATTTTCCTGCCGATGGCAGCATCAATGATCAGATCAGTACTGCCAGCGTGGAGGATGTGGCAGAGGCCGTCGAGGCGGCCGAGCGGGCCTGGCGTGATCCCTCCTGGCGCCATAGCCTGCCCCACCAACGGGCCGCAGTGCTCTATCGGGTCGCGGATCTTATCGAACTGCGCAGTGAAGAGCTGGCGCGGCTGCAAACCAGAGACAACGGCAAGCCGCTGCAGGAGACCCGTGGGCTGGTCGCCAGTGCCGCCGGTACGGCCCGCTACTTTGCGGCCGTCTGCGAGACCCTCGATGAGCAGTTGCCAACTCCGAGATCGCCGGACTTCATGACCCTCAGCGTCCATGAGCCGTTAGGCGTCGTGGCCGCGATCACCCCGTGGAACTCCCCCATCGCCAGCGAGATGCAGAAGATTGCCCCTGCTCTGGCGGGGGGCAATGCGGTGCTGCTCAAGCCGGCCGATGCCACTCCGCTGGCGGCACTGGCGCTGGCCCGTATCTTTGAAGAGGCGGGGTTGCCCAAGGGGTTATTGAGCGTGTTGCCGGGACGGGGTTCCATCGTTGGTGAGGCGCTGGCTCGCCATCCGCTGGTTAAAAAGATCTCGTTCACGGGCGGTACCAATACCGGGCGACGGCTGGCCCATATCGCTGCCGACAAGCTCATCCCCACCTCGCTGGAGCTTGGCGGCAAGTCACCGACCATAGTGCTGGCGGATGCGAACCTCGAGTTGGCTGCCAAAGGGGTGGTATATGGCATCTTCAGCTCGGCAGGGCAGGCCTGCATCGCAGGGGCGCGGCTGTTTGTGCATCAGTCGTTATATGAAGCGTTTCTCACCCGCTTGCTGGCGTTGACCCGGGAGCTGCGAATTGGCCACCCTGAGCAGCCGGGGATACACATAGGGCCGCTGATCAGTGAATCCCATCTGCAGTCAGTCGATGAGTATGTGGCGTTGGCCAAGGCGGAAGGGGGGCAGGTGTTGTGCGGCGGTGCTCGCCTGACCGGCGCTGAATATGCCAAGGGCAGTTTCTATCCACCCACCATTATTACCGGTCTCTCCAATCAAGCCCGGGTGTGTCAGGAGGAGATCTTCGGCCCTGTGCTGGTGGTGCTGCCTTTCGCGGACGACGCGCAGTTGTTGCAACAGGCCAACGACAGTGTGTTTGGTTTGGCCGCCGGGATCTGGAGTGAAGATTTTCGCCGGGCCTGGGCGTTGGCGCGCAGGCTCGAGGTGGGCACTGTCTGGATCAATACCTACAAAAAATTCTCCGTCTCGGCTCCCTTCGGCGGTTTCAAAGAGAGCGGGCTTGGCCGGGAAAAGGGGCGTCAGGGCGTGTTCGCATACATGCAGCAGAAGAGTGTCTATCTGGGCCTTGGCGATCAACCCAATCCCTGGTGCAACTAACCGGGCCAACCACTGAACAGAGTAAGGAAAGGTCATGAGCAATCAAGTCAATGTGGGCGAAGCCATCGCCAGAGTATTGGAAGCCCATGGGGTTGGCTCGGTTTATGGGGTCATCTCTATCCACAATTTGCCCATCGCCGATGCCATCGGGCGACGGGAGCGGATCCGGTTTGTGGCGGCAAGAGGAGAGGCGGGGGCGGTCACCATGGCCGATGCACACGGACGCTTTAGCGGCTTGGGGGTGGCCATCACCAGTACCGGTGCCGGGGCAGGTAACGGGGTGGGAGGCTTGCTGGAGGCGCTCAACGCCGGGAGCCCGCTACTGCATCTCACCGGTCAGGTCGAGCGGGAATACCTTGATCGGGATGCCAGTTTTATCCATGAGACCCGGGATCAGCTGACATTTCTCAAAGCCAGCAGTAAGGCGGCTTTTCGGATCAACAGCCCGGAGCAGGCGGTGGGAGTGCTGCTTGATGCCATCCGGATTGCGACAACAGTCCCCATGGGGCCGGTGAGTGTCGAGATCCCCATCGATGTGCAGGCCGCGCAGATCACCCTGCCCGCCGAGCTCGGCCCGATCGCCCCCCTGCAGCTTCCCGCACCGGCTGCGCCGGATCTGGCAAAGCTGGTCGCCGCCCTGAAAACGGCCAGGCAGCCGCTGCTGTGGGTCGGCGGTGGCGCGCTCGCGTGCCATGAGGAGGTCTTGGCCCTGGCCGATCTAGGGGTCGCGGTGATCTCCTCGACCCATGGCCGCGGCATCTTGTCAGATGAGCATCCGCGCAGCCTGGGGGCGTTTCATAACGCCGCGGCGGTGGAAGCCCTGATGGCGCAGTGCGATCTGGCTATTGTGGTCGGCTCACGGTTGCGCAGCAATGAAACCCGCACCTATAGCCTGGCGTTGCCCCGTCCCCTTTATCAGGTGGATGCTCACCCCGGCGCGGCGTCGCGCAACTACGCCAGTGATCACTTCGTGTGCGGCGATGCCAAGGTGGTACTGGCGGCGCTGCGCGACAGCTTGCAGGGGGAAACCAAGGTCAATCGAGCGTTTGATCAGGCGATCAGTGAGGCCAAAGGCAGTGCCATTGCCGCGCTCACCGAGCAACTTGGCCCCTATGCCACCCTCTGTGGCCAACTGCGCCAGGCCCTGCCTCAAGATGCGATTCTGGTGCGTGACATCACCATGTCTGGCAGTACCTGGGGTAGTCGTTTGTTTCCCATCTGGGCACCGAATACTAATATTCACTCCCTGGCGGGGGCGATCGGCATGGGGCTGAGTATGGCGATCGGCACTGCTATAGCGAACCCGACGCGCAAGGTGGTGGGCCTGGTAGGGGATGGCGGCTTGATGCTGGGGGTTGGCGAGCTGGCCACTATGGTGCAAGAGCAAACCAACCTGGTCCTGCTGGTGATGAACGACGGGGGCTATGGGGTGATGCGCGGCATCCAGAACCACTATTTTGGTGGCCGTCAGTACTTTAATCAGCTGCACACCCCGGATTTCAGGGCCCTGGGTCAATCTATCGGGCTGGCCAGTTGGCAAGTGTCCGATTTGGCGGGCTTTGAACAAGCCATTGCGCAGGCTTGTGCCCTGAAGGGGCCGGCGCTGATCGAAGTGAAGATGCAAGGCATTGGCCCCCTTAACTTCGCAGGCCCCCCACAGAAAAAGCTCTATTGAGCGGGTCACCTCAAGCGGGAAATAGCGGCATTTTCAGGATATTCAGGGCGGATATTGTTCGGAAAATGCAGCGACCAAAGACGAAGGCCCCGAGGGGCCTTCTGACTTGCTGGCGCACACGCTTGCCTGCTTCTTTCGTTTCCCCGGCAGCTAACGGTCTGTTTACTGAGCTTAAGATCGCCAATCCCGATAGCTGGCAAGGCGGTAGCCGCGCTCGGCGATAAGAGCGGGCAGTGACGGGTCGGTCAGGATAGCCAGTTCGTTGAGGCGGGGTTGGCAGTAGGAGCTGCCCTGCATCTCCAGATCGATAAAGGAGGGGTGGCACATGATCTCGAGCGAGGTGGCCCCCTGTTCACTGGCCTCATCGAGCAGTTGCAGCAGGTCGGCCTGGGTCAGTTGCGCGCCATATGCGCTATAGAAGCGGTCGTCGAACCGATCGCAGCTCTGCGGGTGGTTAACGGTCAGACCGTGGCGGGCGATTTCGCCCCGGTCGATGCGAAGGGGTAGGCCATGCGCTTTGGCGAAGGCCTCCACCAGCGGGTAGATGGTCGGCAACATATGAACATGGTGGTGGCTGTCGATATGGGTCGGCTGCTGGCCGAAGATCTCGACAAAGCGCTGATACTGACTCGCCAGCTCGCCGGATATCTCGGCCAGATCCAGCTCGCTCGCCTCGCTCTTGTGCCAGATCCCCTTGTTGAGTTCACCCTGCTCGTTCACCAGTGAAGTGAGCGGGGTGAGCGGTTTTCCCCAGCTGAGCATAAAGTGCAGCCCGACTGGCAGCTCGGGGAAGCGTTTGGCCAGCCAGGCGGCATGGTCGATGGCGGGGGAGGTGACAATCGCAGTGGTGGAGCTGACGACCCCGTGCTCGAACGCCTCTATGATGCCGTAGTTCTGGGCGCGACAGAGGCCGAAATCGTCGGCGTTGATGATCAATCTCTTGCTCATGAGGGTTCCCTTGCGGTTAAGCGCCCCGCCTGTGGTCAGGCGGGGCGTGCTGGCCTCAGGCGAGGGCGTCGATGGCGGCGGCGAAGTTGGGCAGGTGTTCGCGGTGGGCCAGCAGCAGCTCGCGGGCGACGATGCGGGCATCGTTGTCGGAGTGGATCAGCGGGTTGAGGTTCATCGCCAGCAGCAGGTCATCAAAGTTGCCACTGATGGCTGCCTTGGCGGCGGCGATCTCGAAGCTCTTGATGAGGTGCACCAGCCCGTTCACCTTGTCGTCAAAGCGGGTGAGACGCGGGTGGGGGATGGCACCGTCACGCCCGATCAGGCAGCTCATCTCCACCGTCCAGTCTGCCGGGATATTGGTGACATGGCCCTGATGGGGCACGATGACGTAGTGCTCGCTCTGCTTGTCGTTATGGATGGCGCTGATCACTTCGCAGGCTGCATCGGAGTAGTAGGCGCCGCCACGCAGCTCCAGCTCCTTGGGCTTTTCGCACAGCTCGGGGTTCTGGTAGAGCTCGAACAGCTTCTTCTCGACCTGCTGCACCACTTGAGCCCGGGCACCGCCCTTGTAGAACTCGCCCATCTCGATCCCCAGCATCTCTTTCTCCTTGAAGTAGTAACGCAGGTAGGAGCAGGGGAGCAGGCGCAAGCCGCGGATAAAACCGGGATCGAACGGCAGATCGAAGATGTTCTTGACCGAGCTGGCGCGGGTCAGGCTGCCATCGGCGACCCCTTCCAGCAGCTCGTCAAAGCGGGATTCGCCGTTGACCAGCACATCGCCGATAAAGACCAGATGGTTGAGGCCAAACAGATCCATCGAGAGGTGATCCCGCTCGGTGAGCTGGAGGGCATCGCGCACAAACATCTGCATGCCGACCGGAATGTTGCACACCCCGATAAAGCGGCGGAAGTTGGTATGACGGCGCACCGCTTCGGTCACCATGCCGGCCGGATTGGTGAAGTTGATCAGCCAGGCATCCGGGCACAGCTCTTCGACGTCGCGGATGATGTCGAAGATGACCGGAATGGTGCGCAGCCCTTTAAACAGGCCGCCTGCACCGTTGGTCTCCTGCCCCAGCATGCCGTGGCTCAAGGGGATGCGCTCATCCTTCTCCCGCGCCTGCAACTGGCCGACCCGCAGCTGAGTAGTGACGAAGTGGGCGCCCACCAGTGCCTCGCGGCGATCCAGGGTCTTGTGCAGGGTCATGGGGATGCCCGCCTGGCGGATCATCCGCTGGCAGAGATCGAAGATGATGTTCAGTTTCTCTTCGCCAGCGGGGATATCCACCAGCCACAGCTCGCTGATGGGCAGCTCGGCGTAGCGCTTGATGAAACCATCGACCAGCTCGGGGGTGTAGCTGCTGCCGCCGCCTATGGTGACTACCTTGATCTTCTCGCTCATAAATCCCTCTTCATCGATCTTTATCGGTTTGATGGTGGCCGCTCTGTCATCAGGGTGAGAGGGGCCGCAGCCCTCTGTGGCAGGGGCTGGTGACAATGGGTTGGTTCTCTTGAACCGGGTTGTTTAGGTCAGCAACTCGCTGGTTTCAGGCTGAACTTTCGAATTTCGGATAGAGATATTTGCGGTAACTGCCCGGGGTAAACGAGGTCAGCTTCTTGAAGTTTTTGATAAAGAGGCTGACGTCGTTGTAGCCGGTCTCGAAGGCGATATCGGCCACCGAGTTGTTGGTCACCTCCAGCTGCATCTTGGCGTAGTTGATCCGGATCTCGTTGATGATCTGCATCGGCGTCTTGTTGTAGTAACGCCGGGTGGCCCTAGTCAGATACTCCTGGCTCTTGCCACAGAGGGAGACCATGTTGGCCAGCGCATCCTCGGCAAAGAGGGGGCGATCGTGCATCCGCTCCACGGTTTCGTGGAGCCAGAGCGGAAGATCATCGCTGGCGGAGGTGTCCTTGTAGTGACGCAGCCGGTTCATCACCGCGTAGGTCACCACTTCGAGAAATTCGGTCAGAGCCTCTTCCCGAAAGCCCGGGGAGACCAGTACCGACTCGATATAGCTGAGGAACTCGCTCTTGAGCGCATAGGCCTGTGAGGCGACGAAGTGTTCCGGCAGCAGGTATTTGAAGTGCTCGTCAAAATAGGTACGGGTGATCCCGACGTTGAAGATGCGGGTGGTGCCGAACTCGTAGAAGCTCTGATGGCGGGAGCCGAGCGGGATAAACACCACGTCCCCCCGCTCCAGCAGTACCCGCTTGCCGTTGACCTCCTGGTAATAGCGGCCGGTCAAAACCAGGGTGAACTCGTAATAGTCATGCTGGTGCAAACCGGTTCCGCTCACCTGTTTGTTGTAGATGAACATGTGGAACGGTTTGTTGTTAAACAGTTCGGATTCCCGGATTGTCTTGACGCTCATGAGTCGCTTCCTGATCTGCGGGCCGATGACGGGGCCTCTCGCCCCGTCCGGAGGTTACTGGTTCTGCAGCTTTTCGTGCAGCTCGATCAGCTCGCTGATCAGCTCACGGGCCAGCATGGAGGTCATCAGGTGATCCTGGGCATGGACCAGCACCAGGGTGACCGGGATCTTGCCTTCCCCCTGATCGCCCTCGATCAGCTGGGTCTGCACCAGATGGGCGGCATTGAGCGCCTCGCGGGATTGGGCCATCAGCTGGTGAGCGGCGGCCAGATCCCCCTCCTTGGCCTTTTTCAGCGCGGTGTAGGCGAGACTGCGGGCCTGCCCGGAGTTGATGATGAGCCCCATTACCACCTCTTCCAGATCGTTGCAGGTGGCGGCCTCTTCAGTGATGTTGTCCAGATCGAACATGTGTCGTTCCTTACGTAAATGCGTTAATTAAAACCATGGTTGCGCGCGACCTCGGCAAACCAGTAGCCGCTCTTCTTGATGGTGCGTTGCTGGCTCTCCAGATCGAGGCGGACGAAGCCGTAACGGTTCTTGTAGGCGTTGAGCCACGACCAGTTGTCGATAAAGGTCCACAGGTGATAGCCGCGACAGGCGCTGCCCTCTTCCAGTGCGCGATGCAGCCACTCGAGGTGCTCGCGAATGAACTGGATGCGGTAGTCATCCTCCACCCGTCCCTCGGGACCGATAAAGCGCTCTTCCCCTTCGACCCCCATGCCGTTCTCCGAGATGTAGCAGGGGAGGTTGCCGTAGTTGACCCGCAGGTCGGTGAGGATGTCGTAGATCCCTTTTTCGTAAATCTCCCAGCCGCGGTGAGGGTTCATCTTGCGGCCCGGCATTTCGTAGTAGTCGAACAGATCTTCCGGCGTGCGCGGCACACCCTGCCAGGCCACCTCTTTGGCCTTGACCCGGCGCGGCTGGTAGTAGTTGATGCCGAGGATATCCACTTTGCCGGCGGCGAGCAGTGCCTTGTCACCCTCTTCGATCTGCGGCAGCAAGTCGTACTGCGCCAGCAGGGCGACCAGCTCGGGGTCATAGCTCCCCTTCAGGGCCGGATCGAGGAAGCTCTTGTTGAGCAGCAGATCCGCGATGCGGGAGGCGGCGATATCTGCCGGATCCTGCGAGCGGGGATAGGTCGGGCTCAGATTGAGGATGATGCCTATCTCGCCATCATGCTGGCAGGCGCGATAGGCCTGCACGGCACCGGCATGGGCCAGCGCGGTGTGGTAGGCGACGGTGGCCGCCCGGCCAAAATCGACCACACAGGGGTAGTGGTAGTGGCCAAGGTAGCCACACTCGACCGGCACGATCGGTTCGTTGAAGGTGAACCAGTGCTTGATGCGACCGCCAAACAGGTCGAAGCAGCGGGTGGCGTAGCGCACATAGGCGGCCACCACTTCCCGGCTCTCCCAGCCGCCACGCTCCTGCATGCACATCGGCATGTCGAAGTGGTAGAGGTTGATAAGCGGGGTGATCCCCTCGGCCAGCAGTCGGTCAAAGAGGGCGTTGTAGAAGCTGACCGCCTCCTGGTTGATTTCGCCCACCCCGTCCGGGATCAGCCGTGACCAGGAGATGGAGGTACGAAAACTGTTGTGCCCCAGCTGTTTGAGCAGCTTGATGTCGCTCTCGAAGTGGTCATAGAAGGTGGAGGTATCGGTCGGGCCAACCCCGTTGTGGAAACGCTCGGGCTCGATGGAGAACCAGTAGTCAAAGATGTTGGCGGATTTGCCGCCGCGGTTGGCGGCGCCTTCCATCTGCGGGGCCGAGCTGGCGCTGCCCCACCAGAAGTTATCCGGAAAACGATACTGCATGGGTTACTTCTCCAGGCTGTTAGGGGAGGAGTTTTGCTCCTCCCTTGCTGTCATTGGAATGGCGGTTATCAGAACTTCAGAGCCAGAGCGATATCCTCTTCGCTCTCCTCTTCTTCATTGATGACGTTCTGCGCCTTGTTGGCAATCAACACGAAGGGGATATACATCATGGTCGCGACCCCCAGGTTGAATATCGCCAGACAGAAGGCGGCCACGCTGCCGTTGGTGTTGAAGAAGGCACCCAGGCCGGTTGGCATGGTCCAGGGCGCAATGTTGGTGATGGGCGGGATGATCCCGGCGTAGTAGGCCGCCATGGTGATCCCCATCAGTACCGGGTGCACCAGAATGAAGGGCACCAGCAGGATGGGGTTCATGATGACCGGCAAGCCGAACAGGATGGGCTCGTTGATCTGGAACAGGCCGGAGGGCAGGCCCAGCTTGGCCACCTGACGGTAGTCATCGCGACGGGAGACCATAAAGATGGCCAGGATAAGGCCAAGGGTGGCACCGGTGCCGCCGAGGAAGACGAAGGAGTCGGTGATCGGTTTGGCCCAGAAGTGGAACTGTTTGCCTGCCTCCAGCGCCGCTTCAACCGAGCCGTACTGGTTGTAGAGGGCGACGTTTTCCAGGGCGAAGGGGAACAGAATGCCGGATTCCAGCGCGGTGAGCGCCAGCATGCCGTGTACCCCGAAGAACCAGAGGAAGGAGGAGAACACCACATAGACCCAGCCGACCAGACCGCTCATATTGGACAGCGGCTTGGCGATGCTGTCCATGATCAGCTGGTGGAAGTTGGTGCCCGCAT
The DNA here is from genome assembly GCF_019048265.1 of Aeromonas sp. FDAARGOS 1405. NCBI lineage: Bacteria > Pseudomonadati > Pseudomonadota > Gammaproteobacteria > Aeromonadales > Aeromonadaceae > Aeromonas > Aeromonas sp. FDAARGOS 1405. The sequence goes on from NZ_CP077311.1 coordinate 2,624,281, forward strand.
CGCTCAGCAGATAGGAGATGACCCCCATGATGGATAGGATGATAAAGCCCGGAATGAGCGCGGAGAACGAGCGGGAGACCGAGGCCGGCACGCTGTCAGGCAGGGTGATCACCCAGTTGCGACGGACGATAAAGGCGAACATCTCGGCCACGACGATACCGATCAGCATGCCGGAAATGATGTTGGCTCCGCCCAGCCAGTTGGCGCCCACCGCATAGGCGTCGCCCACGCTGAACGGGGTGACGGTCATAAAGGCCGCTACCGAGAGCAGGCCCGATGCCAGGGGATCGCTCTTGCGCTCTTCGGCCAGCGCCAGACCGATAAAGAAGGGGGCCATCAGGGACATGATCCCCAGAGTGCCGTTATAGACGTTGCCGCCGATGCTCTTGAGGCCGTCCAGGGTGGCGATGGTGGCAGGATCGAGCCGCACACCGATGGAGTAGAAGAAGGATCCTTCGCCAAAGCTCAGGAACACGTTGTTGATCAGTACGAACATGGCCCCGACCAGTGTCAGGGGCATCATCTTGATAAAGCCGTTCTTGATGGCGTTGACATGAGGCTGTTTGCCCAGCTTGACGGCAATGGGCAGTATGACCTTCTCCAACGATGCGATGATGTTGCTCACAGGGATCTCCTTACCTATGCGAGGCTCTTCTTGATGGCGGCGACGGCGGCTTTCAGCACGCCCAGCCCGTCGACCTTGCCGTAGAGCAGGGTGTCAATCACCTCGACCGGTTTGCCCGGCAGCTGTTGCTGGATCTCCGGCAGCATGTAGGCGATTTGTGGCCCCAGCAGCACCAGGTCGGCATCCTGTCCCTTCTCGCCAGCCAGAGTCTCCGGGTAGGCATCGATCAGCACCGGCACATCATATTTTTCCGCTTGGGCCCTCATCTTTGAGACCAGCAGTGATGTGGACATGCCTGCAGAGCAAAACAGGTAGATACGCTTCTTTTCCATAACCCTTCCCTCAACGCTTGAAAATCAAATGGACAGATCAGTCGAGATGCGTGCCTGTCGCGCTAGCAAGACAAATCAATCATCTCCAGTTGACCTAATTGTATCGACCTCTGCTTTGCATCTGGTATTTCGATACTTATATCAATTGTCTTTGGTTGACCTATCGTTTTGCCGTTGCTCACACTTCTGATGGGTGGGCACAAAGGAAATGAGATGAAATGGGGCGTAAAGAGGATGTTTTTCTTTTTTAGTTGTTATTTTTCAGTTGGTTATTTTTATGCTCTGGTGGGCGGCTGTGATCTGGCTGGAAAAGATCAATAACGGGTGACTGCTCACATTTATCAATTAATGCAACCTGATTGATATTCAATTTTGCTGGGGCGAGTTGCCTCTTTTTCAGCTCGGTGTTCGCTCATTGACCATTGGCGGCAAATGGATTGACCGGTGAGGCTGGTTGTTGCTGCGCTGATCGGGTTGAAGGAGAGGGAGGCAGGGGACGTGACGGTACGTAAGAGCAGAATGAGTAAGGGCTGAGGGGGGCAGTTCAGTGAGCGGAGAGGTACAAAGAGGAAAAAACAACCCCGGCGTGGCTCCGGGGTTGGTGGGATGGTGAATTAGATCCGCCCCTGGTAGCGCAGGGGGAAGCGGCCCTGACTGTCGGGCTGACCGAGGAAGGGGAGCCCTTGCTGCATCTGCGGCGGCAATTCAGGGCCCGGCTTCAGGGTGCCCTGAAACAGGTATTGGCCATTGGGTTGCAGCTCGAGGCGACCCATGGTCTGCACCGCATCGGAGCCCTGCTTGAGTTCGGCTACCAGTCTGGAGTCGAGGCAGGTGAGTTTCAGCTCGGGGTCGGCCAGATCCAGCTTGCCGGCCGGGGTATCGGCGCTGGCGTTGTACCAGTCGAGGTTACCGTAGAGGTTGTCACACCAGGGGTTACCCTGGGCAAACTGCTCCACTTTGAGCTGCAGCTGACCGGTGACAGTGATCGGGAGCGGCAGTCGCATCGGCACCCGGCTCAGCAACCAGGGGGCGGGGGCATTGAGGGTTAGGTCGCGGCCGAAGGCGGCGCCATTCCAGCCGACAACGCCCTGACCGTTGAGTCCGTTGCGATCGCCAAAGCGAATGGTCACTTCGGGAGCGAAGCGTAGCAGCGACCAGCCGTTGAGATCCCAACGCAACTGGTTCACCGATTCGCTGGCATATTGCAGTCGGGCGATCTGGCCACTCCAGAGGGTGCCGCTCACCCCTTCCAGTTTCAGCCGGTTGGCAATGTTGGCAGGCAGCGGCAGATGGCGCGCTACCAGTGCTGCGGGCAGGGTGGCGAGCAGGAAGACCAGATAGGTGGCCAGAAACAGGCTGGCAATCAGGATGCGTTTTTTCATTGTGGACGACTCAACTGCAAACGTCTGACCTTGACCAGACCCGGGGCCAGATCCTCGCGGGCGATCTCGATGATTTGAACCTGAATGCCGTGCTGCTCCACCAGGGTGGAGAGCCAGAGCAGCAGGTCATCAAACTGGACCGTGTCGATCCACACCTGCAGCTCCTGCCCCTGGGGTTGCAGCCGGGCAATCTTGATCTTGTGGTTGAAGGCAGTGCGGTTGACCACCCCCTCCAGGGTGCCGCTGGTGTCGATCTGACTCCCTGTACTCCCTTGCATGGCCAACACCACTTCACCTTTTTCCTTGAGCCAGGCGAGGGTCTGCTGCTGGTTTTGCACCTGGCGTTCGCGCTCGGCGATGCGGTTGTTGAGAGGATGCCAGACACTCCAGTAGAAGAGGCCGACCAGCAGCAGAACGCCGCCTGCGACCACCAGCCGCTGTTCCCGTGCTGTGATGCCGTGCCACCAGCTCTGCAATTTTTCCATCATGATGATTTACCCTTGAGCACCAGCGCCCCTTCAACCTTGCCCTCGGTGCTGCGCACCTCGCCTTGCTGTACCTCGAATTGCTTGCCCGCCAGCTCGCGGAACCGCTCGATCTCGGCAAAACCGGGGGCGGTCACCTGCAGCCGCAGTTCGCGACGGCTGGCGTCAAAACGCATCACCTGTGGCTTGAGGCCGGGCACTTCGGCAAAGGTGGGGGCCAGTTCGGTGAGCATCAGCAGCACGCCGTTTTGCGGGGCCTGTCCTATCTGTTTCAGGTGCTGGGTCATCTGGCCGCGCACGTTAACGATGCGGCTCTCTCCCGGGAAGATGCGGGTATAGACGGCGCGGATCTCCGCTTTCAGCGCCTTGTCCTGCTCGGTGAGCTGATAGAGCTGTACCCCGCGCTGGCCCAGCGCCACCAGCAGCAACAGGGCGGCGGTAATGACTACCTTGCGCCACTGCAGCCAGTAGCGGGCATATTCGGTCTGGGTGCGGTAGGGGCCGGTCAGCAGGTTGGCGCGGCAGGTGAGGGCCCCTTTGGCTAGCAGCAGCATGGGCAGTTCGGGTTCGGCCGGCTGCCAGTTGGCCGCCGCAATGGCGGGCGCCGGCGTGTGGCTATAAATTGTGACGGGTTCAGCTTCTGCGGCCAGCAAGATGGCGAGCAGCGGTTCGTCGGCGACGATCCCCTGACAGGGGCCCTGGCGTAACAGCCACTCGTTGCCGAGTTGCAGTGCAGACCAGCCATCAGTGGTCTGCGGCAGTGCCAGCACGTCTGGCAACAGCTGCAGGCCCTTGAGTCCTGCTGTCTCTAGCCAGCCGAGCCACTGGGCCATCTTCTGCCGATCCACCGCCATCAGATCTACCTGCGGGCCGTCGTGAGCCAGTACCACCAGATGCAGCTCATCCACATCGGAGGCGATCTGCTCCTCCAGCAGATAGGGGAGGGCTGCCGCCGATTGACGGTTGTATCGTCCTGGCAGGGTGACCCGACGGAATATCAGATCGCTGCCCGGCACCAGGGTGACCACGGGGCGGCCGCCAGCACGCTCCTGCAGTTCGCTCAGCGCATCGGCCGAAGGGAGCTCGCCGGAGGCGATGATCTCCTGCTCCTGACTCGACCAGACCAGCCAGGCGACCGGTTGTTGTTTAGTGGTCCCCAGACGGATGACCAGACTCTCGCTCACGCCTCTCTCTCCTGCGATACCGGTTCGTGTGGGCCAGGCCCACGCAACCGGTGCGCAGCCCGCAGGCTGCATCCAATGTTTTCCCTGACGGGAGTCGCTCCCGCCAGCGTTGTTTATTCGGCGCCGCTATTGAGGCGGCGCAGCATGACCAGCTTGTTGTCCTTGCCCCGCTGGAAGGTGCTCTCCAGCCAGGCGCGGTTGTCACCGACCTCGGCGACCACGTGGGCCTCGAAAAAGTCGCTCTTGACCACCAGCGCCTCCTTGAGCCCCTTGACGGTTTCAAGAGGTACGGGCAGCTGATCCGTCATCAGCTTGCTCTCTTTCCACCCCTTCTTCGGCCGCTCGGTCAGTACCCGCTTGGCGTCATCGCTGCCAATCTTGCCCAGATAGAGGGCTGCCAGCAGCTCGGGGTGTTCGGGCAGCAGGGTGTTGATATTGATCTTCAGCTTGTCGTTTGGCAGGGCGCAGACGTAGGGGGCCAGTTTTGCGTAGACCCTGGCCGTCACCCCGCGCACCGCCCGCAGCTCATCCTTGCCCAGCATCCACTGGTTGGCGGTGAGGTAGGGAGGCTTGAGTCCCTCGTAGTAGGCATCCTCGGCCCCTAGGCTGGAGACCAGCACCGTATCCTTGTCCGTCCAGTCGCGGATGGCGTCAGTGAGCTGGGCTGCCTCGTAATCATCCATCGCCAGCTCCTTGAGCAGTGCGCGAAACACTTGCACCGGATAGGGCTGCTGCGCCAGATCCTCGTCGCTCCCCGCCTTCGATGCCACGCTCAGGCTGTTGAGGTTGAAGCAGGATTGCAGGTCGGTCACCTCGCCCTTGAGCTGGCCATCATCCACCGGAAAGATGGCATCCTTGCGGGCCCAGTTCTGACCCAGGTGCACCACCTCTGGGCTGTCTTTGAAATCCTGGGCCAGTACCTTGCTCACCAGCGCCTCAGCCGAGAGGGCATACCACCATGCCTGTTTACCTGTGGTGATGTTGGCGGTGCGGCGCAGCTCGAGCTGCAGGCGGCCGCTCATATTGCTGGCGATGATTACCATCACCGAGAGGATCAGCAGCACCACCAGCAGTGCCATGCCGCGCTGGCGGCCCGGGAGATTAGCCCCCATTGGCGCCCCCTCCATTCTGGCTGTCACCATTACCGCCATGGGTATTGCCGTTGCCGCTCCCTTGATCGGGGTTGCTGCTCTGGCTGTTCTCTTCGGCGCGTTGGCCACCGGCACCAATCAGAAACTGACGACGAATGGTGCCGTAATCTTCCAGATCCAGCTCCACTGCCAGCCCGTAGGGGAGCACGCTGCGTTGGGTCCACTCCTCCTTCCAGTTGCCCTTGTCGTAGAAGTAGAGGCGAAAGGCGGTGACCCCTGTCAGAATCGGCTGGATACGTGGCTCGGTGCCGATCACCGGATCCGGATAGAGGTAGCTGAGGCGCTCCAGCGTCTGCCCCTTGAGCCGCCAGCCGACCCGCTGCAGATGGGAGCGGGGCAGCATGCCATCGGGGTTGAGCCAGCCGCTGCGCATAAAGGCCATACCCCAGTCATCGCTCTGCTGGCCGAACCGGGAGGCCGCCAGCAGCACCTTGTTGTTCTCCCCCTCGATGCGGCCGCTGCGCGGCACCATCTGCGTGACATCCCGCTCCAGCAGGGTGAAGGCGAGCTGCAATTCGTTGATGCGGGCCTCCTTGCGCTTGGCCACTTCGTCACTGGTGAGCACTCCCTGCAGCACCTGATAGGCGCCCATGCTGAGGCTGGCGAAGATAGCGATCGCCACCAGCATTTCGAGCAGGGTGAAACCGGCCTGGCGGATGGGGCGAGGTGTACGGGCGAAGAGCTGGGTCATCGGCTGATATAGGTCCGCATCATGGCGACCGGGTTCTCTGCCCTGGCTTCGGTGCGCACTTCCATGTCCAGTGCCTTGAAGTTGCTGTCGCTGGTCGCGACGCCACGATAGCGCCAGTACCAGGTACTGCCCGCCATCTGCTCCTCCCCCTCTACCCAGCTGTTGCCGGGCCACTTGTTCTCGAGCTTCTGTTGCACCAGCTGGTTCTCCACCACCCAGGTGGCCAGGGTTTTCTGCTCCAGATAGTTGAGGGCCGAGAGGTGCTCGCTGGCGGTCTTCATGACCGCGAGACCGGCAATGGCAAAGACCGCCAGCGCTACCATCACTTCGAGTAACGTCATGCCGCGCGCATTCATCGTGTCACCTGTAGAGGGCGTAGTTGGCACAGCGGTGGCGCCACCATCACAGCTTTATCAAACAACATCATCCTGCAGGCGTTCATGATGGGTTGTTCCCTTTTTCATCCTCATCGCCGGTGAACAGGGTGAGACGTCCAAACTCGTCACCCCTGACAAGGCGGGTGTAACGCGCATCGTCACCCTGCTGGCTGAAGGTAAGGGTAAAGGGGGTCAGTTCACCACCGGGGAAGATAAGGAGCTGCGGGGTACGCTCCTTCGCATCCCGTTTCTTTTCTCGCTCTTCATCGGGATCCGGCTGCCAGCCAAATCCCTCCAGTTCGAGCGTCAGGGTCATCTCGTCGGGCAGTTGTACCGGGCCCAGCTGTTTGTCGCCGGCCAGGGCCAGCCACTTGCGATCCCTGGCCTGACGCTGCATAAACTGCCAGCCGTTATCCTCGATGCGAATGCCCACCAGTCGACCATCCATCACCGCATACTCCTGCGCCAGTTGCAGGGTCGCCATCAGGCGGCGCGCCTGCTTGTCGATTTCCCTGTCACCTTTTGCGCCCCCCATGCTGAGGGTGACGGCAGTGGCCACCAGCCCCATCAGCATGGCAACCAGCAACACTTCCAGCAGAGTAAAGCCGGATTGGCGATGAAAGGAGAGAGAGCGCTTCATGCAGTCAGCTCACAAGGAGTGCGGTGGCGACATATCACTTATTGGAAATCCTTCAGGTTCCAGTTGCCGATGTCGTCATCGGTACCGGCTTCACCATCCAGACCCATGGAGAAGATGTCGATCTTGCCGAACTGGCCCGGGCTCAGCAGCTGGTACGGGTTGCCCCAGGGATCTTGCGGCAGGCGCTTGATGTAGCCGCCATCGCGGTAGCTACGCGGTGCCGGATCGATGGAGGGCTTGGTCACCAGTGCCTCCAGACCCTGTTCGGTGGTCGGGTAGCGGTTGTTGTCCAGCTTGTACATGTCGAGGGCGTTTTCCAGCGCCACGATATCGGAGACCGCTTTCTGCTGGTCAGCCTTCTCCTTGTTGCCCATCAGGTTGGGCACCACCAGGCTGGCCAGAATACCGAGGATCACGATGACCACCATGACTTCCAGCAGGGTAAAACCGGATTGACGACGTTTGTTCATGAGTTGCTCCGTAACGAATGAGATGGGATGACCCATCAGAGAGTGATCACTGGGTGGGTTCGACGGGCCGCCAGCGGCATCACCGAACACCGGAAACTTACATATTCACCATATTGTTGAGCTCGAGGATCGGCTGCAGGATCGACATCACGATAAACAGCACTACCCCGGCCATGGAGACCACCAGCATGGGTTCGAATACCCCGAGGGCGATATTGACCTGGGATTCAAACTCCCGATCCTGGTTGTCTGCCGCCCGCTCCAGCATGCTGTCGAGCTCGCCGCTCTGCTCGCCGGAGGCGATCATGTGCAGCATCATGGGCGGGAAAATTTTGGTCTCGGTCAGCGACTTGCGCAGACTGGTCCCTTCGCGCACCCGTTCGGCGGCCTCGAGAATGCGCATTCTGGCAAAGTCGTTGGAGAGCACTTCACCGGCGATCTTCATCCCCTCCAGCAGCGGCACCGCACTGGCGTTGAGAATGCTTAAAGTGCGGGCGAAACGGGCGGTGTTGAGACCGCGGCTGACCCGGCCAATCACCGGCAGGCCGAGCAGCACCTGATGCCAGCGCCGGCGGCGCTTCTCGTCGGTGAGCCACCAGCGCCAGACAAAGCTGCCGAGGAAGATCAGCAGCAGGAACCAGAGGCCGTATGCCTGCATCAGTTCGCTGGTGCCGATGAGAAAACGGGTGGTGCCCGGCAGCTGCTGACCCATGTGTTCAAACTGGGCAACCACCTTGGGCACCACGGCGGTGAGCAGGATCGAGATAACCCCGATGGCGACGCAGGTCAATACGATGGGGTAGATCATCGCCTGCAGCAGCTTGGTGCGCATATGCTGGCGCTGCTCGGTGTAGTCAGCGAGGCGGTTGAGCACTTTTTCCAGATGGCCCGACTTTTCACCGGCCGCCACCATGGAGCGAAACAGCTGGTCGAACACATGGGGAAAGGCCCCCAGCGAGTCGGCCAGCGAATAACCTTCCACTACCTTGCTGCGCACGGTCGCCACCAGAGAGCGCAAGTGGGCCTTTTCGCACTGCTCGGCCACGGCCTTGAGCGCCTCTTCGATGGTGAGACCGGCACCGACCAGGGTGGCCAGCTGGCGAGTGATCAGGGCCAGCTCGGCAGTGCTGGCACCGCGACGGAACAGGGCGAAGCGGGTTGCCTCCCGTTTCGCCTTCTCGGTGGTCTCGTTGACCTCGAGCGGGGTGAGCCCCTGCTCGCGCAGCAGCTGGCGTACCTGACGGGCCGAGTCGCCCTCCATCACGCCGCTCTTGCTACGCCCCTTGTTATCGAGGGCCTTGTATTCGAATGCCGCCATCTCAATCTTCCCGGGTCACGCGCAGTACCTCTTCGAGGCTGGTCTGCCCCTTGAGCACCTTGTCGATGCCATCGCGGCGGATGCTGGGGGTGTGGCCGCGGATCAGCCGTTCAATGGTCATCTCGCCGCTGGCACCGTGAATGGCTTCACGCACCGCCTCGTCAACCACCACCAGTTCGTGGATGCCGGTGCGACCGCGATAGCCGGTGTGGTTGCACTGTTCGCAGCCCACCGGATGCCAGATAGGCTGATCCGGCTCCAGCTTGATGCCCATGGCGAGACGCTCCTGCTCGGTGGCCGGGCGCGGGGCGCGGCAATCGGGGCAGAGGGTGCGCACCAGCCGCTGGGCCAGCACCGCCAGCAGGGAGGAGGAGAGCAGGAAGGGCTCGATCCCCATGTCCCGCATCCGGGTGATGGCGCCGATGGCGGTATTGGTGTGCAGGGTCGACATCACCAGGTGACCGGTGAGGGATGCCTGTACCGCGATCTGGGCGGTCTCGAGGTCACGGATTTCCCCCACCATCACCACATCCGGATCCTGGCGCAGAATGGCGCGCAGGCCGCGGGCGAAGGTCATGTCTACCTTGCTGTTGACCTGGGTCTGGCCCACTCCTTCGAGGTCATATTCGATGGGATCTTCCACCGTCAAAATGTTGCGATCCCGCGAGTTGATTTCGGAGAGCGCCGCATAGAGGGTGGTGGATTTACCTGAACCGGTCGGGCCGGTGACCAGAATGATGCCGTGGGGCTTGCGGATAAGCTCGCTGATGATGCTGCGGTTGCGCGCCGTCATGCCGAGCTGCTTGAGCTCGAGGCGAATGGTGTTCTTGTCGAGCAGACGCAGTACCACCCGCTCGCCGTAGCTGGACGGCATGGTGGAGACCCGCACGTCGACGGCGCGGCCGCCGATGCGCAACGAGATGCGGCCATCCTGCGGCACCCGCTTTTCGGCGATGTCCATCCGCGACATCACCTTGATCCGCGAGACCAGCAGTGAGGCCAGCTTGCGATGGGGACGCAGGATCTCCCGCAGCACCCCATCGATGCGAAACCGGATCACCAGTGCCCGCTCGAAGGTCTCGATATGGATATCTGAGGCCTCCTCCTTGATCGCCTCGCTCAGCATGGCGTTGATGAGGCGAATGATGGGGGCGTCGTCATCAGCGTCCAGCAGGTCTTCGCTCTGGGGCAGCTCTTCGGCCAGCGCAAAGAAGTCCATCTCGTTGCCGAGATCTTCCATCAGCTGACGTGCCTCGGAGGAGTCGCGCTGATAGTGGGCCATCAGCAGCTCTTCGAAGGACTCGTTGTCGAGCTGCTCTACCGCGAAGCGGCAACCGGCTACCCGCCGTACTTCCAGCAGGGCTTGCGGGGTGACGCCGGGGCGGCACTGCAACACAGGTGCCCCTTCCCGCTCAATCAGGATCACCCCGAAATTGCGGGCAAAGGCGAAGGGCAGCTCCGGCAGCGGGGGCGGCAACTCGCCGCCGTCAAGATGGTAGGCACTCATCAGGGACGGCTCTGCACAAAGGGGGTGGTGGTTTCGACGGCGCTCTGCTGTCTGTTCTGCATCTCGTTGATCTGCTTCTGAATCTCTTTTTGCAGCTCGGGTGATACCATCACATCCTGACCGTAGGCGGGCAATACCTGACGGGCGGGGGAGGTGAGGTAGCCCTCCTGCGAGGCCGCATTGAGCTGCTCGGCGCGGAACAGACTGTACTTGTTACTGGAGATGCCGGAGTAGACGTCCGCATCGCGCAAGATGGTGGGCCGGATAAAGACCATCAGGTTGCGCTTGGAGGTACTGTTGGCGGTAGAACGGAACAAATAGCCCAGTACCGGGATATCGCCGAGTAGTGGTACCTTGGAGATCTCCTCCTTGGTCTGCTCATCCATCAGGCCGCCCAGCACCACGGTTTCGCCACTCTTTACCAGCACGGAGTTCTTGACGGTACGGGTATCGAAGGTGGGTCCCAGACCGTCTGTTCCTGTTGCCTGTTTACCCACGCTCGAGACTTCCTGCTCGATATTGAGCAGCACCGAATCCCCTTCATTGATCTGCGGCGTGACCGTCAGCTTGGTGCCCACTGTCTTGCGCTCGATAGTGCTGAACACCTGATCACTGGTAGTGGAGGTCTGTGAGCCGCTCTGGACCGGAACCTCCTGACCGACGTTGAAGGAGGCCTCCTTGTTATCCATGGTGACGATACTCGGGGTGGAGAGAATATCGTTCTTGGTATTGGAGGCCAGCGCCGTCGCCAGCATGGCCCAGTCGCCGTGATAGAAACCGGCAGCCATCCCGTTAAAGCTCTCTAGCAACTTGGCAGCACCATCGGTCTTGCCATTCTGGTAATCCTTGCCCGCGGCGATGGCACCAGTGATGGGGAGCCCTGTGTTCGTGAACTGGGTACCGCCGCCATTGGCATTGCCCCACTGGACGCCGAGGTTGAGGCCATCGGCATCCTGCATTTCGACGATGATCGCCTCTACCAGCACCTGGGCGCGGCGGATGTCGAGCTTGGCGATGACCTGTTCGAGCTCGGCCATCACGTCTGGTTGGGCGGTGATGACCAGAGCATTGGTAGTCTCGTCGGCCGAGATGGCCAGCTTGCCGCCGCCGATACTGCCGCCACTGGTAGCGGCTGCGCTGCCACCCCCTTTCTTGTCGGCCTCGATGCTGGAGCTGACCCCCTTGAGCACATCGACCATGTCCTTGGCCTTGCCATATTTGAGATAGAAGACCCGGGTATTGCCCTGACTCTGCAGGTCACGGTCGAGCTGGCGTACCATCTGGATGATGCGGGCGCGCGCTTTCGGCTCTCCACTCACTACCACCGAGTTGGTGCGCTCGTCAGCCACCACCTTGGGGGAGAGCAGCAGGGAGGCGGTGCCTCCTTGCGGATTGCCATCCTTGTTGAGGTTGGTCACCAAGCGAACCATCTCGCCCGCCGAGGCAAACTTGAGCTTGATGATGTCCACATCCTGATCGCCAGCACGGTCGACCCGGTTGACCACTTCCACCAGACGATTGACCACGGCAGCGCGGCCGGTGATGAGCAGCACGTTTGAGGGCTCGTAGTGCACCACATTGCCACCACCGGCGTTATCGTTGAGCTGGCGCAGCAGGGGAGCCAGTTCACGCACCGAGACGTTGCGCACCGGCACGACCCGGGTCACCATCTCGTCGCCCATGCCCGGGTTGCTGCCATCCACCACCGGAATGGCGGAGGTCTTGGCATCCCGTGAGCGCAGTATCTTGAGCACGCCGTTATCCATCGGCACCACGGCAAAGCCGTAGACGTCGAGTACGCTCAGAAAGAACTGGTAGTACTGCTCCTCGTTGAGCAGGTCGTAGCTGCGCACGTTGATCTTGCCGCGCACCGAAGGCTCTATGATGATGGTTTTATTGAGGTTCTTGCCCACCGTATTGATGAACTCTTCAATGTCGGTGTTCTTGAAACTGGCAGAGTATTCGGTGGCCCAGGCTGAGCCCGCCATCATCAGTGCCGCTGCGATAGTGGCCAGACGCCAGCCTTTCCCTTTAGTGGTCATTATTGGTACGACTCCAAATCATTATTCTGACAAGCGCACATAGACATCGAACTGTTCGCCCTGTCGCTCGACGGTCACTGTCATTTCCGTTGCGCCAGCCAGCTGCTGCATCGCCTGCATGGCTTGCATGTTGTCCCGTAAATCCAGCCCGTTGATGCTGATGGCCAGGTCATTGGCCTGCAGCCCGCTCTGGTTGAAAAATTCCGGATGGGGGCCCGGGTTGAGGCGATAGCCGGTCATGCGGCCATCCACCTGAACCGGTGAAATATTGAGGTAATCGGTGATCTTGCCCGGGTCGGCCATCAGCTCGCTGCGCAGGGAGCCAAGAGGAGCAGAGTTGGTTTGCGGCAGCGGCTTGCCATACTCCTCGCCATCCAGCATCAGGGTCTCGTCGCGGCCATCCCGCTCGATGATCACCCGATCCGGATAGACCTGCCGGATCCGCGCCTGGGTACCGTCAATCATGTCGCCAATACCATATGAGTTCTGGATGCCGGACATGGCGATGATGGCGATGGATTTGGCCGGATCCGAGCTGGCCAACACCCCGTTGAGCTGGGCATTGAGCTGGGTGCGCGGCGCATTGGCGGCCACGGCGGTTTTTGCCTGCGCCTTGGGGATCGCCTTGCCAAACAGCGCCAGTCGGCTCACCTCGCCCAATTCAAGGCGCGGACTGCTCTGGCCGCTGACCGCCACGGTGGAGGGTTGCCACGGCTGGCTGGATTGCGGGTTTGCCAGAGTGAGCAAGCGCCAGGTGAGGGCTGCGCTCTGCTGGGCCAGCATCAGCAGCAGCGCCAGAAAGAACACTCCGGTGACGCGAGTCAAAGGAAGCTGCCGGCACCGGGCCAGCAGCAGGGTCAAGATGTCATCCCTGAATCGTAGCGTCATATTAATCAACAAATTCCAGGCTCTGGGGCGGCTGCGTATTGTGTACGGCTGCGTGCTGTGACACAACGGGTCGGGGCGCACCAAACCGTAAAAATGGATATTTCATCACACCGTAAACCTTTGAATGCTCATAAAAGTGGCACTCAGGCGAGGTGCATCCTGCTTGCCAGCGATTATCAGGGGAAGGTGTGTACTCACCCTTGCCAATCCTGCAACGCCTTGAGGGTTACGCTCTGGCCTCCGACATCCAGCACAATGTACTGTTGGTCGATGGTGGCGAGCACGACCCCGGGGGCTATTTCGCTCCCTTCCCGGTATTCGCGGCCATTGAGCACCACGGCCCGCTTGGCCGGATTGGATGAGAACACATGGGAGCCATAGCTGAATGCGGGCACTTGCTGGCGAACCGAAAGCGGAGCGGCATTCAGCGACATCAACTGGGCCGGCTGCACGCTTTGGGAAACTGTACCTGATTCCTGTTGCAGCGGTGTTTCGTTGAGGGCGCGCATCAGCTGTTCGGCCAAGGTCGGTCGACTGGCTGCCGGATTGCTGGCAGCCGCTGCGACCCTGGGCTGCTGCACTACAGGTTCCGGCAGGGGCGGGGGCAGCGGACGGGTCACCATCGCCTTGGGCTCAACCCGCACGAAGGGGGAGGCAATCACCTCTTTTACCTCCACCTTCTCCTCGATGGGACGCAGGTGGATTAGATGCCAGCCATAGTTGGCACCCGCCCCCAGCAGCAGGGCAAGGGGCGCCAGCAACCAGCCGACGCGACGCGCGGGTTGCGCCTCCTCGCGGGCTATCGCCAACCCCATGGCGGGAATATGGCTCTGTTGCGAAGGCTGCTGGGCACGGCGCAGGGCATTGAGCAGGGTAGACATCAGGAGGTCTCCTCCAGTCTTGGCATGGGTTCGCCGGAGAGTGCGTTGAGCCGCAGCAGGGTGTTGCTGCCAGCGATGCCGTCAGGGGTGAGCCCCTGATCCCGCTGGAACTGCTGCAGTTTGTTCTTGAGCTCGCCATCGAAACGGCGCACCTTGCGTTCGGGTTGTTGCAATGCTCGGCTCAGAGCGTTGTCGAGCCACTGGATCTGGGTCTGTCCGGCATTGCTGGCGATCAGGCTGACGCCCCCTTTCGGCATGCGCCAGAGCAGGGTATAGCTGCCACCCCAGTTGTCGCTGAGCCACTGGCGATCCACTTGCCAGCTTTGGTTGCCGATCATCAGGCTGGCCTTGCTTGGCCCCAGATTGACCAGGGTGGCGTAATAGAGACCGCCACTCTGGTCAGTGAGCGTGATCATGGCGGGATGCTGCAGGGCGCGCAGCTCCTCGAGGCTTGCCTCTCCCTCCTGGCAGCGCAGACCGGCGCGAGGGGCGTTGTCACAGGTGGCATCGAACGGTTCCGGTTCATAGCCCCAGACCCGATAGAGATTCTGCATGGCGCTCTCGGGGTCGAGGGCCTGATTGATCGCCTCGGTCAACTGTTCCTGTTGTTCGGCCGTCTCGTCAACGGTGACAGGCACCTCGACCTTGACCACAGGCCGTTCGGGGAATACGCCGAAAAATTGCCAACCCCACCAGCCTGCAGCTACCAGCAAGGCGCCAGCCAGTGTCACCATCAGACCGGAAAGCCAGCTCCCCTCATCACGGACGCCGCTCACCTCGAACGCTGCCTGGCTGATGTCGCCATGAACAATCTTGTAGCTGCCACGGGCGAAGGCGGCGAGCAGGGCGCGATCGCAGATGAGGTTGATCAGGCGCGGAATGCCGCCGGAGAGCCGATGCAGCGTCTGGATCGCTCTGGGGGTAAAAATGGGCTGCACACAACCGGCTACTTGCAGCCGGAAGCGGACGTAGGCATCCACATCGGTGGCGGAGAGGGGCAGCAGGTGGTAGCGGGCGGTGATGCGCTGGGCCAGTTGGCGCAACAGGGGCTGGCGCAGCATCTGTTGCAGTTCGGGTTGGCCGATCAGCACGATTTGCAGCAGTTTTTTCTCGTCGGTTTCCAGGTTGGTGAGCAGACGCAACTGCTCCAACACCCCGGGCAACAGATGTTGGGCCTCATCCACCAGTACCACGCTGCGCTTGCCTGCGGTCAGGTTGGCCAGCAGGTGGTCGCGGATCAGGTCGAACAGTTGCTTGATCCCGGCCTCGGCGGGGTAGGGGAGTTGAAACTCGTCGCAGATGGCTGCCAGCAGATCCCGTTCGGTCAGGGAGGGGTTGAGGATGTAGGCGATCTCGGTATCTGCTGGCAACTGCTGCAGCAGGCAACGGGAGACGGTGGTTTTGCCGGTGCCCACTTCGCCGGTCAGCAGCACAAAGCCGCCACCATCCTGCAATCCGTAGTTGAGGTGAGCAAGGGCTTCGCCGTGGCGCTCACTCATATAGAGGTACTTGGGATTGGGCGAGATGGAGAAAGGCGGTTCCGATAGGCCGAAGAACTGTGTGTACATGAGGGGATTCTTTTGTAGCCGGCGACAGATAAGAAATGTCTCCGGATGATAGCAAACCTCGAATTCATTGGAAGCCATCATTGGCAAAGGATGACAAATTGCAGCCTTTTCCTGTCATCTTGTGATCCAGATATCGCCCCGTTGCACCATGGTACTCAAAAATTGCAACCAATCTGAAAAATAAGTTTTTCATCAATGGCTTGTCGGTATGCGTTGTCACAGTAGTCCGGTGTTTTCGGATCAATAGTCATGGTCTGGCCACTATTTATGCCCGTTTTCTCCTCTCGTAAGGGTGAACCGAGAGAGGGGCTAGCGGCGAAACAGCGCCAAACCCCAATCAGAGTACAGGGCGCGGGCCACTCTCCCCGCGCACTCTGTTACTGTCGTTGTAGCAGCAGGCTACCGATGGAGTAGCCTGCGCCAAAGGAGCACAGTACGCCGCGAGCCCCCGCAGGAAGGTCGCGATTGTACAGATGAAACGCGATGATGGAACCCGCCGAGCTGGTATTACCATAGCTATCAAGAATGACCGGCGCCTCCTGCTGGCTGGCATCGTGGCCGAGCAGTTTGCGGCCGATGAACTGGTTCATGGTGAGGTTGGCCTGATGGAGCCAGAGCCGGTTCAGGCTCTCGGCGGGCCAGCCCTGCTCATCGAGCTGGTTGGCAATCTGGTCGCACACCAGCGGTAACACCTCCTTGAACACCTTGCGCCCCTGCTGGCGGAACAGCTTGTCGTCGCTGTAGCGAGTGCGCGGGCTCAGCCGGTTCAAAAAGCCGAAGTTGTTGCGGATGTTGTTGGAGTATTGGGTCACCAGCTTGCTGGCCACCAGTTGCCACGGATTGGCCACCTTGCAATCTGCTTCCCGCTCCAGCAGCACCGCGGTGCAGGCATCGCCGAAGATAAAGTGACTATCCCGATCGCGAAAATTGAGGTGCCCCGAGCAGATCTCCGGATTAACCACCAGCGCCACTCGGGCGGTGTCTGCCGCCAGCATGTCGGCGGCAGTCTTGATGCCGAAGGTGGCGGACGAGCAGGCCACGTTCATGTCAAAGGCCATGCCGCTTGCTCCCAGATAGTGCTGCAGCTCGATGGCCAGCGCCGGATAGGGGCGTGGCATGTTGGAGGCAGCGACGATGACCAGATCGATCTCACCCGGCTCGCGGCCGGCGGCGATCAGCGCCTGCTCGGCGGCAGCCACCGCCATCTCCACCATGATGGAGGGCATCTCATCGGGCCGCTCCGCCAGCAGCGGTTGCATGATGTCGGGGTTGAGTACCCCTTCGCGGCTCACCAGATAACGGCTTTTGATGCCGGACGCCTTCTCGATGAACTCGCAACTGGAGTGCTGCTTGGCGGGGAGCTGGCCGGCGTCGATGGCGGAGGCGTTCTCCTCGTTGTAGAGATCCACATACTGGTTGAAGGCGGCCACCAGTTCTTCATTGCTGACGGCAAAGGGTGGGGTATAGAGGCCTGAGCCACTGATCACGATAGAGGTCATCTTTGCTCCTCGCCGGGTGCGTTCCCGGCTTGTCGGTTTATAGGGTAGAGAGGGTTACAGCTGGTCGATCGCCGCAGCGAGACCCGCCAGAGTCAGCGGATGCATCCGTCCGCCAACCACGTCATTCATCAGTTTGATGGAGGGATGCCAGAGCCACTCCCGCCGCGGGGTGGGGTTGATCCACACCAGTTTGGGAAAGTGCTGCTGCAAGCGGGTGAGCCACGCCTGACCCGACTCCTCGTTCCACTGCTCGACACTGCCGCCCGGCCAGGTGATCTCGTAGGGGCCCATGGTGGCATCCCCCACCAGGATCACCCGGTAGTCGCTGCCATAGGTGCGCAGTAGCCGCAGGGTATCGAACCGCTCCTCAAAGCGGCGGGCGTTATCCTTCCAGACGAAGTCGTAGAGGCAGTTGTGAAAATAGAAGTACTCCAGATGCTTGAACTCGTGGCGCAACGCAGAGAAGAGACGCTGCACCTCGGCCACGTGGGCATCCATGGAGCCCCCCACATCGAAGAAAACCAGCAGCTTCACCCCGTTGTGGCGCTCGGGCCGCAGCTTCACATCGAGCCAGCCCTGGCGGGCCGAACTTTTTATGGTGTCGTCGAGATCCAGCTCGTCGGGATTGCCTTTGCGCACCCAGCGTCTGAGTTTGCGCAGTGCTAACTGGATGGCGCGCTGGCCAAGCGGTGAGTCGTCGCTGAAGTTGCGATAGTGACGGGCCTCCCACACTTTGGCCGCCTTGCCGTGCTGCTTCTCTCCACCCATGCGCACCCCCTCGGGGTGAAAACCGCCATGGCCAAACGGGCTGCTGCCACCGGTCCCTACCCACTTGTTGCCGCCGGCGTGGCGCTCTTTCTGCTCGCTTAAGCGCTGGTTAAGGGTTTCAAGCAGCTTGTCGAGTCCGCCAAGGGATTTGAGCAGCGCCTTCTCCTCTGGGCTCAACAGTCGCTCGAACTCCTTGCGCAGCCACTCCTCGGGCAGGCTTTCCGGCAGCAGGGGGATGGCGTCCAGCCCCTCATAGTATTCGGCGAAGGCGCGATCGAAGCGATCGTAGTGGGCCTCGTCTTTTACCAGCAGGCAGCGGGAGAGTTGGTAGAACTCCTCCATATCGACAGCGACCAGCCGGGCAGCCAGTGCGGCGTGCAAGTCCAGCAGCTCACGCAGGCTGCAGGGGAGCTTGTGGCGGCGCAGATGGGTAAAAAAGTCGATCAGCATGGTTCAGCTGCCGCGCCGGGCCAGAAAGGCGAGCTTCTCGAAGAGATGCAAATCCTGCTCGGTCTTGAGCAGGGCGCCATATAGCGTGGGCACCAGCTTGCCGGGCTCGCGGGCGCGCATCGCCTCGGGGGCGATATCGTCGGCCAAGAGCAGGCGGATCCAGTCCAGCAGCTCCGAGGTGGAGGGTTTCTTGCGCAGCCCCTCTACCTCGCGCAGCTCGAAGAAGAGATCCATTGCCTCGCCAAGCAGGCTCTCCTTGAGGTCGGGGTAGTGGAGTTTGACGATGGCCTGCATCTCGACCTTGTCGGGGAAGCGGATGTAGTGGAAGAAACAGCGGCGCAGGAAGGCGTCCGGCAGCTCTTTCTCATTGTTGGAGGTGATGATGACCACAGGCCGCTGGCGTGCCTTGACTCGCTCGCCTGTCTCGTAGACGTCGAACTCCATCCGATCCAGCTCCAGCAGCAGATCGTTGGGGAATTCGATGTCGGCCTTGTCGATCTCGTCGATCAGCAGCACAGGTCGCTGCTCGGCGCTGAAGGCCTGCCACAGTTTGCCTTTACGAATGTAGTGGCTGATATCGGCCACTCTGGGGTCGCCGAGCTGGGAGTCCCGCAGCCGGGCCACCGCATCATATTCGTAGAGTCCCTGTTGGGCCTTGGTGGTGGACTTGATATGCCAGGCAATCAGGTCTGTGCCGAGATGGTCGGCGACCGCTTCCGCCAGCACCGTCTTGCCGGTGCCCGGCTCCCCTTTGATCAGCAGCGGTTTTTCGAGGGTGATGGCGGCATTGACCGCCATCTTCAATGCATCGGAGGCGAGATACTGGCTGCTTCCTGAAAATCCCATAACGTCGGTTCCTTTGACGATTGGCGCCTGGAGTCAGGGGCCAGAGAGAATAAGCTCTATATGTTGTAATACCATATGGTTATAACGAATAGTCACTTCTCATTCAGAAACCACAGGGTAATCTTGTTTCATCGTCGTAACAAACACAGGGATAGCGCCATGAGCAAAATTTTTGAGGACAACAGCCAGACTATCGGTCACACCCCGCTGGTTCGTCTCAACCGTGTTACCAAAGGTCGCGTGCTGGCCAAGATCGAGAGCCGCAACCCCAGCTTCAGCGTCAAGTGCCGGATCGGTGCCAACCTGATCTGGGATGCCGAGAAGCGCGGCATCCTGACCAAGGGTAAGGAGATCATCGAGCCCACCAGCGGCAACACGGGTATTGCTCTGGCCTTTGTCGCGGCAGCTCGCGGCTATCCTATCACCCTGACCATGCCGGCTACCATGAGCCTGGAGCGCCGCAAGTTGCTCAAGGCGCTCGGTGCCAATCTGGTGCTGACCGAAGGGCCGCTTGGCATGAAGGGGGCCATTGCCAAGGCCAACGAGATCCTCGAATCCGAGCCGGGCAAGTATGTGTTGCTGCAACAGTTTGAAAACCCGGCCAACCCGGAGATCCACGAAAAGACTACCGGCCCCGAGATTTGGGATGCCACTGACGGCGAGGTAGATGTGTTCGTGGCCGGGGTCGGTACCGGCGGCACCATTACCGGTGTCTCCCGCTATCTGAAGCAGACGAAAGGCAAGGCGGTGGTCTCTGTTGCGGTCGAACCGGCGGAGTCGCCGGTCATCAGCCAGAAGCTGGCCGGGGAAGAGATCAAACCGGGCCCCCACAAGATCCAGGGGATCGGCGCCGGCTTTATCCCGGGCAACCTGGACCTCTCCCTTATCGATCGGGTGGAGAAGGTGACCAGCGATGAAGCCATCGAGATGGCCCGTCGCCTGATGGAGGAGGAGGGGATCCTGGCCGGTATCAGTTCCGGTGCTGCGGTGGTGGCAGCCAGCCGTCTTGCCGAGCTGCCGGAATTTGCGGGCAAAACCATTGTGGTCATCCTGCCGAGTGCGGCGGAGCGTTACCTCTCCAGCGCCCTGTTTGCCGGGGTGTTCAGCGAGCAGGAACTGCAGCAGTAACTGATCGGAATCTTTCAAAACAGCGGCGCTCCCAGGAGCGCCGCTTCTTTATGGGCTAGACTCAACCCCTGTTAGTGTCACTTGATCCTTATTTTTTGGGGTAAAATAACAAGTTCCGGAGTGAGAAAAAAAGCAGACATTCCGCTCTAAATCTCATATCCTGTGCGGCGTCACGCGGTGTTTGCTGGCTGGGTATCACAAAGTAACAAAGTGTTATTTTTCGTTATAAAATAATTTCAGGCCAGTCCTGATGCGGCTTGTAGCCCAATAACTGAAAATTGCCAACCAGCGCGCCGATTACTGCACAGAAACTTGACCTGGATTAAACCATTGCGGGTCTGCTTTCGTTACTTTACAACATATCCATACTGACACGGTGGGTCAGGTTGCTTCAAAAACGACCAATCCACCAAAAAATATCAATAATATGGGGTGAAACCATGTACGAGAAGTCTGTTGTTATTACTGCTGAAAACGGCCTGCACACCCGTCCGGCAGCTCAGTTCGTGAAAGAAGCCAAAGAATTCCAAAGCGAGATCACTGTGGTCTCCGGTGGCAAGTCCGCCAGCGCCAAGAGCCTGTTCAAGCTGCAGACCCTGGGCCTGACCAAGGGTACCAACGTAACTATCCAGGCTGATGGCCCGGATGCTCAGCAAGCTGTTGAGAAGCTGGTTGCCCTGATGGACGAGCTGGAGTAATCCAGCTTTAGATTCCTCCCCCACAGTCGTTTTAATAGGAAGGATTATGATATCTGGCATTCTTGCGTCCCCCGGTATCGCATTCGGTAAGGCGCTTCTTCTTAAAGAAGATGAAATCGTTATCAATCAGGGCAAAATCTCTGCTGACCAGATTGATGCCGAGATCAACCGTTTCCTCGAAGCTCGTACCAAGTCAGCTACCCAGCTGGAAGCCATCAAAGAGATGGCCGGTCGCACCTTCGGTGAGGAAAAAGAGGCCATCTTCGAAGGCCACATCATGCTGCTCGAAGATGAGGAGCTGGAAGGGGATATCAAATCCTTCATCAAAGAGAACAAGGCTTCCGCTGACAAAGCCATCTATGAGGTGATCGAACAGTACGCCAAGATGATGGCCGAGCTGGATGACCCTTATCTGCGCGAACGCGCTACCGACTTCCGTGACATCGGTACCCGTCTGGTCAAGAACGTACTGGGCATCGCCGTTGTCAACCTGAGCACCATCGACGAAGAGGTGATCCTGGTCGCCAAAGACCTGACCCCGTCTGAAACCGCTCAAATCAACCTGAAATATGTGCTGGGTTTCGTCACCGACATCGGTGGCCGTACCTCTCACACCTCCATCATGGCCCGCTCCCTGGAGCTGCCGGCCGTGGTAGGCACCAACGACATCACCGAGCGCGTCAAGAACGGTGACATGCTGGTGCTGGATGCGATCAACAACCAGATCATCATCAATCCGACCGCTGAACAGCTGACCGAAGCCAAGAAGTTCCAGGCTCAGTTCCAGGCCGAGAAAGATGAGCTGGCCAAGCTGAAAGATCTGCCTGCCATCACGCTGGATGGTCACCAGGTCGAAGTGTGCGCCAACATCGGTACCGTCAAGGATACCGAAGGTGCCATCCGTAATGGCGCCGAAGGCGTGGGTCTGTACCGTACCGAGTTCCTGTTCATGGACCGTGACGCGCTGCCGACCGAAGACGAGCAGTTCAAAGCCTACAAAGAAGTGGCCGAAGCGATGCCGGATCAGCCGATCATCGTGCGTACCATGGACATTGGCGGCGACAAAGAGCTGCCGTACATGAATTTCCCGAAAGAGATGAACCCCTTCCTGGGCTGGCGTGCCGTGCGTATTTTCTTCGACCGCGAAGACATCATGCACGCTCAGCTGCGGGCCATTCTGCGTGCGTCTGCCTTCGGCAAACTGCGCATCATGTTCCCGATGATCATCTCTGTCGAAGAGTTCCGTAGCCTGAAAGCTACCGTGGAGACGCTGAAAGCCGAACTGCGTGCTGAAGGCAAAGCCTTTGATGAATCCATCGAAGTGGGTATCATGATCGAGACCCCGGCCGCTGCCGTGATGGCTCATCATCTGGCCAAGGAAGTGGATTTCTTCAGTATCGGTACCAACGACCTGACCCAGTACACCCTGGCTGTCGATCGCGGTAACGAGATGATCTCCGCTATGTACAACCCGCTGTCACCCTCCGTCCTGACCCTGATCAAGATGGTTATCGATGCTTCCCACGCCGAAGGCAAGTGGACCGGTATGTGTGGTGAATTGGCTGGTGACGAGCGCGCCACCCTGCTGCTGCTGGGTATGGGTCTGGATGAGTTCTCCATGAGCGCCATCTCTGTACCGCGTATCAAGAAGCTTATCCGCAACACCAGCTTCGAAGATGTGAAGGCAATGGCTGACCAGGCATTGAGCTTTGCCACCGCTGCTGAAATCGAAGCGTGCGTAGATAACTTTATCAAGCAGAAGGCAGTCTGCTAAGATCGGCTGCAAACAGCGACAAATCATCTTTAGGAGCTTTTACTATGGGTCTGTTCGACAAACTGAAGAAACTGGTGTCCGACGATAGCGCTGATACCGGCGGCATCGAAATCTTTGCTCCGCTGTCTGGCGAAATCGTGCCGATCGAAGATGTGCCTGACGTTGTCTTCGCCGAGAAGATCGTGGGTGACGGCATCGCCATCAAGCCGGCTGGCAACAAGATGGTTGCTCCGTGCGACGGCACCATCGGCAAAATCTTCGAGACCAACCATGCGTTCTCTCTGGAGTCCGACTCTGGTATCGAGCTGTTCGTTCACTTCGGTATCGACACCGTTGAACTGAAAGGCGAAGGCTTCAAGCGTATCGCTCAGGAAGGCCAGCAGGTCAAGCGCGGTGACACCATCATCGAATTCGATCTGGCCGTTCTGGAAGCAAAAGCCAAATCTACCCTGACTCCGGTGGTCATCTCCAACATGGACGAGATCAAAGAGCTGGTGAAGATGACTGGTGCCGTGACTGTGGGCGAGACTCCGGTTATCCGCATCAAGAAGTAATGGTCGGCTGGCCTATGCCAGTTGCCGCAGTAAAAAACCGAAGCCTGGTGCTTCGGTTTTTTTATGGTTGCGTGCGAGCTTCCCTTTCTGGCTATCAGGCTATTGTGCCGAGATGACCACCCGGTTACGTCCCTGCTCCTTCGCCTGATAAAGGGCTCGGTCTGCCATCATCAGCAGATAGTCGATGCTCTCCTGACCCTTCATGCCGGCACACCCCAGACTGATGGTTAGCGCGATCTGTTCTCCTTGCCATGGCAAGCGGGTGGTACTGACATGCTGGCGCAGTTGCTCGGCACGTTGTGCCGCCTGCTCAATGCTGCAGTCTGGCAGGATCAACAGAAACTCCTCTCCACCCCAACGGGCCAGGCTTTCCCCGGGCAACAACTGGCCCGCCATGGCATGGGCGACGGCGCAGAGTGCGGCATCGCCCGCAGGATGGCCGTAGCGGTCGTTGACCTGCTTGAAATGGTCGATATCTCCCAACACCACCGAGAGGGGCTGGCCCTGCAACCAGAGAGCCTGCAGCTGTTGCTGGGCGCCACGCCGGTTGGTCAGTTCGGTGAGGGGATCGGTGCAGGAGAGGCGGCTCACCTCTTCTACCATGCATTGCAGGTCGTGGATATCGCGAAAGGTGACGATATGGCTATCCGGGATGGCATCTGCCCCCAGCTGGGCGGTGACGATAAACCAGCGAGAGTGGCCACTCTTGCATCGGATCAGCGCCGGCATCTCGGCGACCTCCAGTCCATGGTGCAGGCTCTGCTCTATCTGGTTATGCCAGGCCTGAATTACCGAGTTGCGATAGCTCTCATCGGGATAGGCGAGGTGAAACCAGCTCTCCATGTCCGGCAGATCCTGCAGCTCATAGCCCAGCTGTTCGCGAAAGGCCCTGTTGAGGAAGAGATGGCGACGCAGGGGGATCCGGTCGGGTGACATATGACCCTGGCTGGCTGTCGACTCGGACACCAGGATTGGGAGCGGGATCACATCAAAGGAGCGAAACAGAATGTGCTCTAGTTGTTGGTCATCCATGGGCGAAAACGCGGCTCCCTGCTCTCCCGTTCGTCAGCCTACATTAGGTGAGAGACCGCAGCGGGTAAACTCATTTATCACTCTCCGGCGGTTGCCTGAGTGGACGGTCGTGGCAACGGGAACATAAAAAAGCCGCTCACCTGGGTGAGCGGCTGTTGTCATCAGATCAGTGCAGTTCGCTATCAGGCTGGCTGCTTGCCATCTTCCGCGGGAGGTGGCAGAGCGGCGGAGTTGGACTCCACCTTCTGCTCTTCGCCCTGCATGTTCTTGATGTAGACATCCATCTGGTTGAAGGCGATCTCGATGCCGTTCTCGCGGAACAGCTGGTCGATCTTGCGGTTCAACTCGTCTACCGCCGGGTTGCGATCACCCAGTTCGCTCACGAAGAAGCGCAGCTCGTGATCCAGCGTGCTGGCGCCAAAGGTGAGGAAGTAGACGATGGGGGCTGGGTCTTTCAGCACGCGGCTGTTTTCGTCGGCCGCCTGCTTGAGCAGGGTGCGAGTCAGCTCGAGATCCGAGCCATACGCCACGCCCACCCGTACGATCACCCGGGTGACGGTGTCACTCAGCGACCAGTTGATGAGCCGTTCTGTCATCAGCTGCTGGTTGGGGATGATCACCTCTTTGCGGTCGAAGTCGGTCAGGGTGGTGGCGCGAATGCGGATCCGCGAGACGGTACCGGAGAAGGAGCCGATGGTGACGGTGTCACCGATCCGCACCGGACGCTCGAACAGGATGATGATGCCGGAGACGAAGTTGGAAAGAATTTCCTTCATGCCGAAACCGATACCGACTGACAGACCACCCGCTACCCACTGCAGCTTGTCCCACTGTACGCCCATCATGGAGAGAGCGGTGAGGGAGCCAAAGCCGATCAGCACGTAGTTGAGCATGGTAGTGATGGCGTAGGCGGTCCCCTGAGCCAGGTTGAGCTTGGAGAGCACCAGCACCTCCAGCAAGCCGGGCAGGTTGCGCGCCAGTGACCAGGCACCGCCGAGCAGCAGGAAGCCGATCAGCACGTCACTCAGGCTGATGGGGAACAGCACGGCGTTGGCGCCGGTGCCTTCACTGCGGTGCCACAGCACCATGCTGTCGAGGTAGGAGAAGACCGCGACCAGATCGGACCAGAGCCAGTAGAAGGCGACACCGAAGATCAGCATCAGCACGGTACGGGTCAGACGCAGGGATTGCTGGCTGACATCCTCCAGGTCCATGGGCTGCTCTTCGATGGACTCGCCACCTTCCGCATCTTCCGAAGATTTGTGCTCACGCTTGGCCACCGCTCGGCGGTAGGCCAGACGACGGGCAGCCAGCTCCAGACCACGCAGGGCGGTGCGGTAGACCAAGCTCCAGATGATGATGAGGTAGAAGGATTCGATCAGGCGACCGGTCAGCTTCAGCGCGGTGTAGTAGTAACCGAGCACAGCCAGCACGATCAGCGCCACCGGCGCCAGCGCCAGGGCGATGGCGATCAGCGACTTCTGCATGCTCGCCTCGCCCTTGATGCGGGCGCGGGAGATGGGGAACACCAGATAGGCGGCCAGCCCCAGCAGGGTCAGGGTCATGGCCTGGCCGATCACGTCGTTGCCCAGGGTGGAGGGTTCAACCACCGCCTTGGTTGCGAGCATGATGAGCGGCAGCAGTGGTAACCAGATGTAGCGCATGCTGTTGCGCTTGGCCTGCAGCTCCGCTTTCGGGATCCGGAAGTGGGTTTCGGCGATGCCGCCCGGGCGCATCACCGCCAGATAGACGCTGAATACCAGATAGCCGAGGGCAAGGTTCAGGGTGATCTGGAACATCAGCTTGGGACTGAGCAGACCGCAGTAGGTGAGCAGCAGACCGCCAGCCAGAATGAACATGCTGCCCGGCAGGCGTTGCAGCACGGTATAGAGCAGGGCGCGCGGGGTGTGCCACTGGCTGTCCTGACGGAAACGGCCAAGGTCCTTGGTGATCTTCTTCTCGCGCTCAACCAGCGCCGGACGTTTCCAGACCAGCAGGCCGCCGATCAGCAGCAGCGGGAAGGCAAGCAGGGAGATCCCCAGCAGCTCTTCGCGCCAGCGTTTCCAGTCCGGTTTCAATACCCAGTCGGAGGCCTGTTTGTAGGCCTGGGCGGGCCAGCTGATAAACCACTTGCTGTCGATGGGCTTGTTGCTGCTTACCCAGAAGATGTGTTGCTGCAGGGTAAATTCGATAGAGGCATAGACCCGCGCCAGCTGCTGCTGGGTCAGCTGCAGGCTGATGGCGTTGGTAAGCTGGCTGTCGAGTTGGCGGTTGAGCTGATCGAGCAGATTGATGCGGGTATCGAGCAGCTTGGCAAGGTTCTCCTTGTCCTCCTCGCTGACCGGATCCTTGCTGCCGGCGATCAGATTGTCTAGATAGAGGTTCTTCTGGAACAGCTGGTCACGCTGCTGGCTCAGTTCAAACTGGGCCAGATGCAGATCGGCGATCTGCTCTTCCAGGTTTTTGACGGCGATGGTGGGCGCCGCTTCCAGCTGCTGGTAGAGCTGATAGAGGATGCGTGACAGCAGCAGATTGCCCTTGAGCATCTGCACCTGTTCATTGAGGTTGCGCTCGGTCTGGATGCCGCGCTCCAGCCAGCTCTTGGCTTGCAGGTTTTTCTGGACCAGCGAGTTGAGGCTGGTGGTGGCACCGATCAGCTGCTGGCTGAGCTGGTGGTTGAGCTCCTGCTCTTTTTGCACCAGCGGGCTGTCTTCGGTCGCCACCAGTTCACCGGTCTGCTCGGCGGTTTTTTCGGTGTCGCCGAGGCGCTTGGCGCTGCTCTGATCCTGCAACAGCTGCAGTTTCTGCTCTTCGCTGGCGAGACGGGCACTCTGGTAGTCGCGCTGCTTGATCGCCAGATCTTGCATGCTGGTACGGTTATCCAGCTCCTTTTGCAGGTGGGCCAGTTGCAGGTCGAGCAGGGCCAGCTCGGCACCGAGCTTCATCTTCTCGGCGCTGGAGACGCTTTCACCGGCGTTGAGGCGGGTACGGATCTCCTGACTGCGCTGGTAGGCGCGGCTCATGCTGGCCTGGGCGCGCTCCGGCAGGGTCTGCAAGCTGGTGAGCTGGCTGCCGATGGCGCCGAGGGCCTCCTGGGCCGCCTGCATGTTGGCCAGCACTTCCGGCTGACGGCTGTCGAGCTCTGCCAGACTCATGCTGGCGTATTCGCTCTTGATCTGCTCGGCACTCTTGCCCTTGGTCAGGGCATCGAGCTTGGCACTGATCTCTCTGAGTTCGGTGGGCAGGTTGCGGATCCGCTGGGCCTGGGTCTTGGCCTTCGCCTCTTCCTTGTCGATGCTGTCGAGCAGACCGAGGGTTTCGGTCAGCAACTTCTGATCCGCTTGCTGACTGACGGTCAGGGTCTCTGATTTACCCAGACCATCCAGCGCTCGCTGAACTGCGTTGCGAGAGGGGACATCTTGCGCCATGGCTTGCGGCACGCAGAGGCTGGCAAGGAGACAGAGCAGCGGCAACAGGGTGGCCGAGACTCTTTTAAAACGTATTGAGGGCATATAACTTCCGGGTTATTACGCGATATTCGGGAGATTTCCCGCATAGATTAAATTCGCGTGGATTCTAACACCGGGCTTGTCAGGTAAGCAGGGGGGAGGGACAAAAAAAACGGCGCCCGCAGGCGCCGTTTTCAACTCGTTCAGCTCTGATTAAAGAACGTGAACAGAAGCGGTGTTGGTGGTGCCGCTCGGTACCAGAGCACCGGAGACCATCACAACCACGTCACCTTTCAGACCCATGCCGATTTCCAGCGCGGCTTCTTTACCGATGCGATAGAAATCGTCGGTAGAGGCGATGCTGTCAACCACGTGAGCAACCACACCCTTGGTCAGAACCAGCTGGGCAGCAGTTTTCTTGTTGGTGGTGATAGCCAGGATCCAGGCTTTCGGGAAGTACTTGCGAATGGCCTTGGCAGATTTGCCGCCTTCGGTAGCAACCACGATCAGCGGGGCGTCCAGCTTCTCGGAGGTCTCTACGGCGCCTTTACATACGGCTTCGGTGATGCGCAGCTTGTTGCTGTCGTTTGCAGCAGACAGGTTGGACGGCATCACGGCATCGGTACGCTCGCAGATGGTGGCCATGATGGTCACGGCTTCCAGCGGGTACTTACCCTTGGCGGATTCACCGGACAGCATCACTGCGTCGGTACCGTCCAGGATGGCGTTGGCCACGTCGCCAGCTTCGGCGCGGGTCGGACGCGGGTTCTTGATCATGGAGTCCAGCATCTGGGTGGCAGTGATAACCACTTTGCGGGCTTTGTTGCACTTGGCGATGATCATCTTCTGGGCGAAGATAACCTCTTCAACCGGGATCTCTACACCCATGTCGCCACGAGCAACCATGATGCCGTCGGAAACAGCCAGGATCTCGTCGAAGTTGTCCAGACCTTCCTGGTTTTCGATCTTGGAGATGATCTGGATGTTCTCGCCACCGTGGGCTTTCAGGTGCTCACGGATTTCCAGAACGTCTTCTTTCTTACGGATGAAAGAAGCAGCAACGAAATCAACGCCTTGCTCGCAACCGAAGATCAGGTCGCGCTTGTCTTTCTCGGCCAGGGCCGGCAGCTTGATGGAGACGCCCGGCAGGTTAACGCCTTTGTTCTCGCCCAGATCACCGTTGTTCAGCACTTTACAGATAACTTCGCGCTCGGTGATTTCGATAACGTCCAGACCGATCAGGCCGTCATCAACCAGGATGCGGTTGCCGACGCGCAGATCGTTGGCGAAACCTGCATAGGTCACGGCCACTTTGTCTTTGTTGCCAACCACGGTCTGGTCGGTGGTGAAGGTGAAAGTCTGGCCAGCGACCAGCGCGACGTCGTTGCCGCCTTCCAGCTTCATGGTACGGATTTCCGGACCCTTGGTGTCCAGCAGGATAGCTGCGTGCTTGCCGGTCTCGGCCATTACAGCACGCAGGTTGCTGATACGGCTGCCGTGCTCGGCGTAGTCACCGTGGGAGAAGTTCAGGCGCATGACGTTCATGCCGGCGTCCAGCATTTTGGCCAGCATTTCTTTGGATTCGGTCTTCGGACCGATGGTGCAGACAATTTTGGTCTTTTTCATGTCAATCTTCATGGTTAAGGAATTTCCGCCGAGCAATATACACCAGTTTTTGGAATCTTTTTATGATCCAGAAACAACGTTTTGACCAGATAACGTTTTCTTTTCAGGGATAACGTTTTCCTGTGAGTCACATTTTAGAGCATACGGCCACAGGTTCGGGCTGAAGGGATACAAATGTTACCATCTGTGGTTGTTTGGCCGGGTTGAGGTTCAGATGTTGTAAAATGACCACCCGTCCGCTGTCACCGTCTTGTCACCGGCTTGCGCAAAAATGTTAGTTCATTGGCGCGCGGGTGAAGGAGGTCGGGATGAAAAACAGCCATGAAACCGGATGGGCTCTGCTCTTGCTGGGCGCCGCCCTGCTGCTGGTTCAGATGCTGCCAGCCCGCTACTGGCCTGACAATGCCGGTCTGCTGGCGATCTTCTCCCATCCGGTGAAAGGGGAGGCGGCCGCCGAGGGATTGGCGTGGCGAGAGTGGCAGGATCACAGTGCAGCGACCCGGATGGCGCTTCGTGCAGCCCGACCGCTGCCGGATGCACCGCAGCCTTGATATCTATTGCTGCTTACCGGTCGTGAAGGCGTGAAATTATCAACCATTAGTTGATAGTTCTTATCTATCTTGCTGGATTGTCCACCTTTCATGGCGGGAGGATAATCGATTCCAACAGCGATATCCCCTCCGGTATCGCCCCCTGATACTTTGTTGGAGTCTGCTTTATGTCCCTCGCCCCCGTCTGGTTTATCTCTCACGGCGCACCGGATCTGGTGCTGCGTGAGCAACCCGCCACCCGCTTTCTGCGAACCCTGCGTCTGGGTGAGCTCAAGGGGCTGGTGGTCATCTCCGCCCACTGGTTCAGCCGCGAGCTGCAGATCAACGTCGAGCCCAAACCGGCCTTGATGTACGACTTTTACGGCTTCCCCGAGCCCCTCTACCGGATGCGCTGGCCTGCCAGCAGCCCCGAGTGGCTGCAACAAGGGGTGAGCGACCAGCTGGCACTGGCCGGACTGACCGCCACCCCGGTGCGGCGCGAGCTGGATCACGGAGTCTGGTCGCCCCTATCTCTGATCGACCCAAACAGCGAGATCCCGCTGGTGCAGGTCTCCATTCCCGCGAGCTTCACCCCGGCCCAGTTGTGGCAGTTGGGAGAGGTGTTGGGGGCACTGCGCAGTCAGGGGATTGGCATCCTCGCCTCCGGCGCCATCACCCACAACCTGCGGGCGCTGGCACCGGAAGGCTCGCCAGTGCCGGAGTGGGCCAGCCTGTTTGTCGACTGGCTGGAGCAGAAGATGGCCGACGAGGATCGGCTGGCGCTGCTCGACTATCGTCGGCTGGCTCCAGGCGCGGTGGAGTCCCATCCCCACGACGATCATCTGCGCCCACTCTTTGTGGCGTTGGGGGCCGCTGATGGTGTGGCGCCCGCTCGGCTGCACGAGAGCTGGGATGGCGGCAGCCTCTATATGGGCGCCTACCGCTTCGGCTGATAGCCTCTCAACAAGACCCCGCCAATTGGCGGGGTCTTGTTATTTTCGGCGTAGTGATTTAGCCGATGGTACTGGTGATTGAGCTGATGCTACTCAGGGGACCACTACCCGGCTCTCGCCGCCGCCGAGGGCTTCGACTCTGATCTGCACGCCAATCCGTTCTACCAGCGTCTGGACGTGGGAGATGACCCCGATCTGGCGACCGGCGGCCTGCAGGGAGTCGAGGCTGGCGAGCGCCAGATCCAGACTGTCCGGATCGAGGGTGCCGAACCCTTCGTCAATAAACAGCGACTCGACCTGGGTCTGGCGTGACGAGAGGCTGGAGAGGGCCAGCGCCAGCGCCAGCGACACCAGAAAACTCTCGCCGCCGGAGAGAGAGTCCACCGAGCGCACCTCGTCCCCCATATCGAGATCCACCACCTGCAGCGCCAGATCGGTGCCGGGCACCCGCTCCAGTCGGTAGCGGGGCGAGAGCTCGGCGAGCTGGGCGTTGGCCTCCAGCAGCAGACGCTCGAGGGTGAGGCTCTGGGCGAAGGTGCGGAACTTGGCGCCGTTGGCCTGCCCGATCAGATCGCACAGCTGCTGCCAGTGGTCGGCCACCGCCTGCTGGGCGGCCAGTTCCTGTTGCAGGCTGCCCGCCTTGAGCGCTGCGGCTTCGGCCTGTGCCAGCTTGCTCTTGCACTCGAACAGCTGCTCTTCAAGGGCGCGACAACGGGCATCGAGCGCCGTCAGCTGCTCGCTCAGCTCTGCATCCGGCAGGGCGGCCAGCTCGGGATGGTGCTCGCGATAGCGATCCCGCTTGCTCTCCTCCAGCGCCAGCGCCCGTTGCCGCTCGGCAAGGCGGGTACGCGCTTCACCAAGGGCATCTTCCAGCCCTTGCAGGGCAGAGCGGCGAGCCTTGAGTTCATCGGGGCTGATGGCGAGCAGGCGGCGAAGGTCGTACTCGGCAATGCCAAGGGTGCTGGCGTGGGCAGCCCAGCGCCCCAGCACCTCCCGCTTGCGGCGGCTGCTGGTCTGCTTTTCCTGCTCCACATGGGTGAGGCGGGTCTTGAGTTCAGTCTGCCGCTCCCGCAGAGCACGGCCGCCGCTTTGCATCAGCTCCAGTTCGCTGGCGAGTTGTTGCAGTCGTTGCTGCCAGCGGCTCTCGACCAGCGGGATCTCCTCGCCACCCAGACAGGCGGCACGGCTGGTGAGCAGCCCCTGACGCTGCTGTTCGTGCTCCTTGTAGTCCCGCTCGAGTTTGTGCAGCAGCTCGCGCTGGGTCTGCAGGCGTGCCTCCTGCGCACTCAGGGCGGGGGTGAGGCTGGCGATCTCGCTGGCCAGCCGCTCCCACTCGCTCTGGCCGTGCAGCCAGGCTTCGCAGGTCCGTTGCCACTCGTGCCACTGCTGGCTGCCGAGCCACTGGCGCCAGGGTTGGCCGCCCATCTGTTCATCGAGGCGGTGGGCGCCCTGTTCGAGGCGCTGGCGCAGGGTCGCCTCCTGCTCACCCATGCCTTTCACTTCCCCTTCCAGTGCGATGCGCTGGCGATCGGCCTCCTGCCACTGCTGGTCAAACTGCTGGTGCTGGGCAGCCAGTTGGCTTAGTTGTTGACGCACCCCTTGCAGCTGTTGTTGGCCAAGCTGGGCCTGACGCAGCTGCTGCTGGCTCTGGGCCAGCCCCTGCTCCAGCGCCTGGCCACGGCCAAGCAGGGTGCTCATCAGCTCGTTCCACTCAATGGGGCTTTGGCGCAGCGGCAGCGAATGGCCGAGCAGGGTATCGCCTCCCAGTTGCAGCCAGCGCTGGGTCAGCTGTTCGGCGCGCGCTTCCAGCTCCGGCAGGTGCTGCTGGCGCACTGCCAGCTGGCGAGCCAGCTCCTGACGCTCGCTCTCGCACTGAATGTATTGGTGGTTGAGCCGCTCCCACTCCAGTTCGAGGCTTCTGGCCCGCTCCGCCAGCTGACCGAGAATACCCGCCACCTGCGGCTGGCTCTGGCTGTAGGGGTGCTCCTCGGCGCCGCAGAGCGGGCAAGGTTCTCCATCGCTCAGGATATGGCGATACTGCTCGAAGCTGGCGATGGCGCGGGACTGCTCCAGCGCATGGCGCGCCTCATCCCGCTGCAGGGCGAGCCGCTCGCGGGCGGGGGCCAGCTCTTCGCTTAGGGTGGCGAGCTTGCCAAGGGCCTGCTCCAGCTGGGCAATCTCCTGCTGCAAGCGGCCATGTTGTTCGCCGTGGTTGCGGCCATAATCGGCCAGCTCCAGCAGCTGGCGCAGCTGTCCCAGCTGTTCGGTTTGCTGCTGCCACTGCTCCTGCGCCTTGGCGAGGCGGCTCTCCCACTGCTGCTCCTGCAGCTCGTTCTGTTGCTGTTGCAGCCTGTCTTGTTCATGTTGCCAGTAGTCGCGCTCCTGCTGACCTTGCTCCAGTTGGCGCTGCAACTGTTGCAGGGCGCGCAGCTTGTGATCCCGCAGGGTGAGCAGCTGTTGCAGCTTGTCGGCATCCTCGGCCCAATCCTGCATGGCGGTGAGCAGGGGCTGCCACTGGCGGGCCACCGGTGCCAGCTCCTTGTGCTCTTCGAGCCAAAGGCCCCACTGCTGGTGCTGCTGCTTGAGCAGCTCCACCTGTCTGCTCTGCTCGCGCCAGCCCTGCTCGAGGGTGAGTTGCACTTCTCGCTCCTGCGCCCCCTCCTGCTGGATCTTCTGCAACTGCTGCACTTTTTCCCGGATGCGGGTATCGAGCTCCTGCGCCCGCTTGAGTTCGGGTTGCAGGGCACCCCATTCCCGCTCGGCGGCGATCTTCTCCGCCAGCAACTGCTGTTCGGTCAGCGCGCTCTGCTGGGTCTGCTCCTCGAGTTTGGCCAGCTCCGGCCCCAGCTCGGCGATCACCTTCTCCTGCTGCTGTACCTCAAGGGTGAGGCGGGCCAGCTCGTCGTGATCGGCTCGGGCCACCTGGGCCTGTTCGGCACGGGCAAACTCCTCGCGCTCGGGGGCCGCGGCGCCGTGGGCCTGCAGGGCGGCATCGAGCGCCGCCTGTCCCTCGGCGCAGCCCTGCAGCTGGGCTGCAATGCGACTGTTGAGGTCGCGCAAGTCCTGCATCAGCAGCTGCTGTTGCTGCTCGTGCTTGAGGGTGGTGGAGAGGCTCACCTGCTGGCTTACCCACTGTTCGCGGGTCGCTTCATCCATCAGCGCCACGTCGCCGAGGCGCTGGGCGATGGTGGCCAGCTTCTGCTGTTCTTCCCGCGCCCGTTCATAGGTCTGGATGGAGATGGCAGAGTAGAGTTCGGTGCCGGTCATCCGTTCGAGCAGGGCGGAGCGCTCGTTGGCATCCGATTTGAGGAAGGCGGCAAATTCCCCCTGCGGCAGGATCACCGCGCGGCGGAACTGCTCCCAGGAGAGACCCACCAGCTCGTCGATGCGATCCTGCAGCTCCCGCTTGCTGCCGGAGAAAACCTGCCTTGACTCCACATCGGTCAGGGTTCGCTCCTGCGCCTGAAAACGCCCCTCCGAGCGGTTTCGCGCCCGGCGCACCGCCCAGCGGGCCAGCCAGATGCGGCCATCGCAGCCACGAAACTGCACTTCGGCAAAGCCGCTGGCGTGGCCGCGACTGAGGATGCCACGCACGTCGTTGGCCTTGAGCTTCTCTTCGTCATCCATGCGGCCCACTTCGGCCACGTTCTTGCGATTGGCAATAAAGCGCGGCATCTCGTCGTAGAGGGCCAGACAAATGGCGTCGAGCAATGTGCTCTTGCCCGCGCCAGTGTTGCCGGTGATGGCAAACAGACCGGCGGCGCCGAGCGCCCCCCTGGTAAAGTCGATGGTGAAGGGGCCGGTCAGACTGGCCAGATTCTCACCTGACAGAGACAAGATTTTCATTGGTTTGACTCCTTCACCTGCTCCAGGATCTCTTCAAACGAGGCGACCAGTTGTGCTTCGGGTTCCCCCTCGAACTGGCGCTGATAGCAGAGGCGAAACACCTCGGTGGGGGAGAGCTCATCGAGCCTGCGCCGCTCGCGACCATCGGCCAGCCCTTCGCCCGAGCCCTGATACTGGGTGCTGATGCGGGCCAGACGCACCGGTTTGTCTGCGATTGCGGCGAGAATGCGCTCGCGGATGCGCGCTTCTGGCTTGGGCAGCAGCAGCCGCACTTCGAGGAAGGGTTGTGCCTCTTGTGGACAAGCAGGCAGCTCGAGCGATGCGATGGCTTGGAGTGCGTCGTCGAGGCTGCTCTGGGGCAGGCGGATCATCTCCACCGCGCGGGGTACCGGGATCCGCTCCAGCCCGGCCAGTTTCCCCTCTGAAAAGGTCACTTCCAGCACCTGATGGTTGTAGTTGGCTTCGGCCAGCGAAAGCGGCAGCGGCGAGCCGCTGTAGTGCACCCCCTCGGCCGGGCTCTGGGCCAGATGGAGGTGGCCGAGCGCCGTGTAGTCGGCACCGGCAAAGAGTTCGGCAGGCAGTGCGTGTTGGTTGCCGCCGAGCACCCGCCGCTCCGACAGCTCCGAGAGCTGGCCCGCCGCCAGATAGGCATGGCCCATGGCGATGAGCGGCAGACCCTCCCCGCAGCGGGCGCGCCCTTCGGCCAATACCTCGGCGTAGATTTGGCGTACCCCTTCGATCAGCCGGTCCTGCCCTTCTTCCAACGGCTCCACCCGCAAGTCGCTGCTGCGCAGGAACGGCACGGCGGCGCACCAGGCGGCAATGTTGCCCTCCTTGTCTTGCAGCGGTACCAGCAGGCGGTCGGTCTCGAGCTTGCCCTCACTGTCGCGACTGATGCTGCCCACCAGATGCAGATCAAAGGCGCGCAGCAGCTCGTGGGGGGCATCGAGCTTGGAGGGAGAGTCGTGGTTGCCGCCGATCAGCACCATGTTGAGGTGGGGCATCTCGGCGCGCAGCCGCGCCAGAAAACGGTAGAGTTGTTGCCAGGCGCTGGCGGGCGGATTGGCGGTATCAAACAGATCGCCCGCTACCAATAGGGCGTCGATCTCGCGCGCCTTGAGGGTGTCGCTCAGCCAGTCGAGGAAGGCATCGTGTTCAAAACGGCGGTCATGACCATGGAGTTGATGGCCAAGATGCCAGTCGGCGGTATGGAGGATTTTCATTGGAAAGCAGCCCGGTTGCAGGGATGGTGCCCGCGGCACCCGATGGAGACAAGATGAGGATGCCCCGTGCTTTTTTCAAGTAAAACAGCGGTCTGTCATCAGTTCATGCGGGTTCGCAGCACATCTTGTACTGGGGGTGACCGGTGAGAGGATCGGACTCTTCACCCTTGATGACGAAACCGTGGCGACGATAGAAACGTACCGCCTGATCGTTCTCGACGAAGACCCGGGCGTAGAGCGACGCCCCCTGACGCTTGGCCTCCTGCAGCAGGGCGTGGCCGACACCGCGACCCTGACGGTCGGGACGCACAAAGAGGGCGGCGAGATAGTTGTCCACCAGCGCCATAAAGCCGAGCAGATCGCCGCGCTCCTCAAACACCCAGATGGCGGCACGATCGAGATAGCGGGTACGCAGATCCTCCTGGGCCTGCCACCAGCAGGAGGCATCGACGAAATCGTGGGCCTGCAGGGAGGCCAGCAGCCAGATTTCGACGATCTCTTCCATATCTTCCGGGCGACTGGGCCGCAACATAAATCCATCCTTGGTAACAACTTGTACACTCGCAGTCTAGGGGAACTTGACGGCCGTTCAGGTGATATAAATGAGACCCTGTGAGGTCGATCGCCCTTTATTTAGCGAGAATGATTGGCTGATCACAAAGCGCCTCTCTAGTACAATGCCCGCCGGACAATCTAGAGACCGAGGACGCCATGTGGTTTAAAAACCTGCAGATTTATCGCTTTACCCGCCCCTTTGACCTGACCGTGGATCAGCTGGAAACCCAGCTGGAAGCCTGTGCCTTCACCCCTTGCGGCAGTCAGGACATCTCCCGTTTCGGGTGGGTCAAGCCCCTTGGCAAATTCGGCTCAACCCTGACCCACTCTGCCTCCGGCCACATCCTCATCTGCGCCCGCAAAGAGGAGAAGATGCTCCCCGGCACCGTGGTCAAGGAGATGCTGGCCGAGAAGGTAGAGGCGATCGAGTTCGAACAGGGTCGCGCCCTCAAGAAGAAAGAGAAGGAAGCGCTGAAAGAGGAGATCCTCCACACCCTGCTGCCCCGTGCCTTCAGTCGTACCAGCCAGACCTTCGCCTGGATCAATCCGGCCGACAATTTGATGGTGGTGGATGCAGGTTCTGCCAAGAAGGCGGATGATCTGCTGGCACTGCTACGCAAATCCATCGGCTCCCTGCCGGTGGTGCCAGTGGCTCTCAAGAACCCGCCGGAGATCACCATGACCGAGTGGTTGAACGAGGGCAACCTGCCCGCTTCCTTCACTCTGGAAGATGAAGCCGAGCTGCGCAGTGCCATGGAGCACGGCGGCATCATCCGCTGCAAGCAGCAGGATCTGATGACGGATGAAATCAAGAACCATCTGGCAAACGACAAGCTGGTGACCAAGCTGGCCCTCAACTGGGGCGAGACCGTCAGCTTCGTGCTGGGGGATGATCTCTCCATCAAGCGTCTGAAATTCAGCGAAGAGCTGCGCGAGCAGAACGACGACGTGACCAGCGAAGATCCGGCCGCCCGTCTGGATGCCGACTTTGCACTGGTGACCGCCGAGCTCTCCCAGTTCATTCCGGCGCTGTTTGCCGCCCTGGGTGGCGAAGAGCAGTCCATCTAACCGGACTTGCGCCTGTTTGGCCTCTGCCATCCCATCGTAAAAGCCGCCTTCGGGCGGTTTTTTTATATCTGTTACGGATAGCCATTATTGATAGATGAGTAAGATATTGATCTTGTTCAATAACTTGAGCTACCAGCGCCAATCGTGACATAGTCCCTTTTTATGGTCATAAAACAGACAAGGAGAGTGTCATGTTGCGCAAACCTCTGGGGCTGGCTGTCGCCCTTGCCCTGCTGGCCGGTTGTGCCAGTGACAACGGCTTTCACTACACCCCGCCAGCCCAGACCCTGATCGCGCCGGAAGCCGCCAGTGGCTGGACCGACAAACAGGGCTGGCAGGGCCATGACTTCATGGTGGCGGCCGCCAACCCGCTGGCGGTGGATGCGGGCTACCAGATCATCAAGGCCGGTGGCAGTGCCGTCGATGCCGCCATTGCGGTGCAACTGGTGTTGACGCTGGTTGAGCCGCAATCCTCCGGGATCGGTGGCGGGACGCTGCTGCTGGTGTGGGATGGCCGCAAGGTGAGTGCGGTGGATGGCCGCGAGACGGCGCCGGCTGCCGCCACCGACCAGCTGTTTATGCAAGATGGCAAGCCGCTGGCGTTTTATGACGGGGTGGTCGGGGGCCGCTCGGTCGGTGTTCCCGGTACCCTGCGCGCCCTGGCGCTGGCCCATCAGCGTTATGGCAAGCTGCCCTGGGCTGTGCTGTTCGAGCCCGCCATCACGCTGGCAGAACAAGGATTTGTAATAAGTCCACGGCTGGCCACATTGCTGGCCAAGGATCCCTATCTGGCTCGTGACCCGGATGCCCGTGCCTATTTCTATCAGGCGGATGGCAGCCCCAAAACGGCAGGCACCCGGCTGAACAACCCGGCGCTGGCTAAGGTGTTGCGCACTCTGGCAACAGAGGGGGTGGATGCCTTCTATCAGGGGCCGCTGGCGGATGCTATGGTGGCCAAAGTTCGCCAGCATCCCACCAATCCCGGGGTACTGGCGGCCACCGATCTGGCCAGCTATCAGGCCAAAGTGCGGGATGGCCTCTGCTTTGACTATCGCCAGAGCAAGATCTGCGGTTTCCCCACTCCCTCATCCGGCACCCTGGCGCTCGGCCAGATTTTCGGCATGCTGGAGAGCCGCGATATGGCTGCCCTCAAGCCGATCACCACCAAGGAGGGGGGACTGGCTGCTTCCAGCGAGGCTATCCACCTCTACAGCGAAGCGGCGCGTCTGGCCTTCGCCGATCGCAACCAGTACGTCGCCGACAGCGATTTTGTCAGGGTGCCGGTGCAGGGGTTGCTGGACAAGGGCTATCTGGCCGAGCGCGGCAAGCTTGTCGGTCAGCACTCCATGGGGATTGCCAAGCCCGGTACGCCGCCACTGGCGCTGGCGCGCGGCAAGGATGCGACCCCGGAACTCCCCTCTACCAGCCATGTCTCGATCGTCGACAAGGCGGGAATGGCGGTCTCCATGACCAGCTCCATCGAGGATGGTTTCGGATCGCGTCAGATGGTCAACGGCTACCTGCTCAACAACCAGCTCACCGATTTCTCCTTCACCTCGGTGGATGCCGCCGGTCTGCCGGTGGCAAACCGGGTGGAGCCGGGCAAGCGGCCCCGCTCCTCCATGTCACCCCTGCTGGTGTTTGACAAGCCAAGCGGCGAGCTGACCATGACGCTGGGCTCGCCGGGGGGCTCCGCCATCATCAACTATGTGGGCAAGACCCTGCTCGGTACTCAGGATTGGGGCCTGAACCTGCAACAGGCCATCAACCTGCCCAACTTTGGCAGCCGCAACGGCCCCACCGAGCTGGAAGCGGGACGCACCCCCATGTCGGTGGTCGAGGGATTGAAGGAGAGGGGACACGAGGTGGTATTGAACGAGCAGACCTCCGGCCTGCAGGGGGTTGAGCGCAACGCTGGCGGCTGGTTTGGCGCTGCGGATCCGCGCCGGGAAGGGATCGCCAAGGGGGAGTGAGGTTCCCATAGCAACAAGGCCAGCATGATGCTGGCCTTGTTGTTGATGGAGCGTGACGGAGCACTTACTGGATACCCAACAGCTCCACGTCAAAGATCGGCACGGGCGCGCAGTGGGATATTGCCACTGGAGCATCCTGCGCAGTTACTGGATACCCAGCAGCTCTACGTCAAAAATCAGCACGGATCCCGGCGGGATTTTGCCAGCGGCGCGGTCGCCGTAGGCGAGGTTGGCGGGGATGTAGAAACGGGTCTTCTCACCTTCCACCATCAGCTGCACCCCTTCGGTCCAGCCAGCGATCACCTGATTGAGGCCAAACTCGATGGGCTCGCCACGGGCGACCGAGCTGTCAAAGACGGTGCCGTCCAGCAGCTTGCCCTCGTAGTGCACCTTCACCTTGCTGGTGGCGGTGGGGTGAACGGTGCCGGTGCCCGGGGTCAGCACTTCGTACTGCAGGCCGGAGGCAGTAGTGGTCACCAGCGGTTTGTCCTTGTTGCTGGCGAGGAACTCGGCGCCAATCCGCACGTTGTCGGCCGCCAGCTTCTTGTTGTTGCTGCTGGAGTAGAAGTAGTAGGCCACACCGGCGATGAGCAGTGCGATCAGTATGAATTTCATCGGTTTTTCCTGTTCCATGAAATGTAAAAAGTGCAATGAGGGCGCCATCTTATCGCGCACCGCCCCTGATGGCGAGCCACAGGGCGGGAGGATGTGAGCGGGCAGGCAAAGCTCGAAGACGCAGACGCAAAAAGGGGCGAGTCGGTGACTCGCCCCTCGTCATGGCGGCGGCGCTTACTTGGCGGCCACCATCATCAGGGCGGGCAGGGCGAAGAAGAGACCCGTCACATAACCCAGAGCCAGCAGCTTGTTCTCGCTGCCTACCCGGGCCAGCCCCTCGGCGGCGCGCACCGGCAGGTCGCGCAGGAAGGGGATGCCATAGATGATGACCACGGCAAAGAGGTTGAACAGCACGTGGACCAGTGCGATGGTCAGGGCCAGCTGGGCACCGGCTCCGCTGATGGCGGTGGCTGCCAGCAGGGCGGTGATGGTGGTCCCGATATTGGCCCCCAGGGTGAAGGGGTAGAGCTGACGGGTGCTGAACACGCCGCCGCCGGCCAGCGGGATCATCAGGCTGGTGGTGGTGGAGGAGGACTGCACCATGATGGTCACCAGCGCACCTGATGTGATGCCGGTCAGCGGGCCACGGCCCAGCGCCTTGTGCAGCACCTCTTTGGCACGGCCAACCAGTACCTGTTGCAGCACTTTGCCGAGATAAGTGACGCAGGCGAGGATCAGCAGGATACCGATGACGATAGTGGCGATGGCGGCACCCTTGCCCGGCAGGAAGGCGACGGCGCTGTCAATCAGCTGCTGGGCCGGTGCGGTCAGCGGCTTCATGAAGTCCATGCCCTTCATCGACATGTTGGCGGAGCCTACCAGCAGGTTGGCCAGCCACTCGGCGCTGTGTTGCAGCAGGCCGAACATCAGCTCCAGCGGCAGGAAGATGAACACCGCCAGCAGGTTGAAGAAGTCGTGCACGGTGGCGGCGGCGAAGGCGCGGCGGAACTCGGCGCGATCCCGCACATGGCCCATGGAGACGATGGTGTTGGTGATGGTGGTGCCGAGGTTGGCACCCATCACCATGGGGATGGCCATGCTGATGGGCAGGCCGCCAGCCACCAGACCGACGATCACCGAGGTGACGGTGCTGGAGGATTGCACCAGCGCGGTAGCGAGAATACCCAGCAGCAGGGCGACAAAGGGGTTGTTGGCAAAGGCGAAGATCTGGGCTGCGCCCTCGGCGCCGCCGGAGAAATCTTTGAAGCCGTGGGAGATGGCGCCCACGGCAACCAGGATCAGGTAGACCAGTACGATGACACTCATCCAGTTGAACAGGGCGCGGGTCGCGGGCGGCTGTGAC
Organism: Aeromonas sp. FDAARGOS 1405; assembly: GCF_019048265.1. NCBI lineage: Bacteria > Pseudomonadati > Pseudomonadota > Gammaproteobacteria > Aeromonadales > Aeromonadaceae > Aeromonas > Aeromonas sp. FDAARGOS 1405. The sequence continues at coordinate 2,665,712 of NZ_CP077311.1, forward strand.
AAGGAGTGATGGTGTTGCATAAAGCCTCTTGAGACGGTCGTTCCGTCTTGGGTTGTTGATGACCCGCGCATTTAATCAGTGGTTAATGACAGAAATATGACAACGTGACATTTCGATGATGTTTTTATGACGACGAACTGCGGCGACAGGCGCTGACCGAGCCGGTTGGCTCTGGGGTGGCAAAAGGGGGGGACGAAAGCACTGCCGCCTTGTCAGCCGGAATGTGATCGCTACACTGCGCCCCTTTATTGGCAAGCAGGAGTAAACAAGATGATGCGTGCATGGATCCTCTCTCTGTCGCTGGGGCTGCTCTCGGCAGGGGCACAGGCCAGCCTGTTGAAAACCGACTGCAACCTCGACAAGGCCCTCAAAAACGAAGCGGTGAATGCCACTCTGGGAGTCAAGGGCAACTGTGATACCAGCAAGCTGGTGAAGCAGGAGAAAGAGAAGGTGAAAGCTGAGGTGCAAAAAGGCCGCAACGACCTGCTGGGCGAGAAGCGTGCCGACCTCAAGGAGAGCGGCAACGGTATGCAGCAGAAGATGGACAAGGCAAACCAGCAGCTGCACAAGGCGGAGCAGGATGCCAAGACCATCGCTCGCGATCCGCTCAAGGCTGCGGCGACCGCCGTACTGGATAAGCAGTAAGCGGACCGGGCCCAAGCCCGTGTGACCGGCCACAGACCGGCAGCAAAAAGGGGAGCCATGGCTCCCCTTCTGTCTATCCGTTATCCGCAAAGGATCAGGCGTCAGCCGCTTCCTCGTACTGACGGAACGGGATACGGAACACCGCCAGACGCAGGAACAGATAGGTTGCGCCGAGGCCCGCCCAGATCAGGCCCAGCTCCAGCGAGCTCTGCTCCAGGTTGATCCACAGCGCACCGATGGTGGCGGCACCGAGCAACGGCATCAACAGGTAGATGACGTGATCCTTGAGGGTCTTGTTGCGCTTCTCGCGCACCCAGAACTGACCGATCACCGACAGGTTGACGAAGCTGAACGCCACCAGTGCGCCGAAGTTGACCAGCGCCAGCGCGGTATCCAGATCAAACGACACGGCGGAGAGGGCCAGACCGCCCACCATCAGCACGTTGATGGCCGGAGTGCGGTATTTCGGGTGGATGTAGCCAAACACCCGCTCCGGGATCATGCGGTCACGCCCCATCACGTAGAGGATGCGCGACACACCGGCGTGAGCCGCCATGCCGGAGGCCAGTACCGCGACCGTGGTGCAGACCAGAACCACGGACTGGAAGAAGGTGCCGCCAACGTAGAGGGCGATCTCCGGCAGTACCGCATCCGGATGCTGGAAGCGGGCGAGGCTCGGGAAGTAGAGCTGCAGGCAGTAGGAGACCACCACGAAGATGATGCCGCCGATCAGGGCAGTTAGCACGATAGCCTTGGGGATCACCTTGCCGGCGTTCGGCGTCTCTTCGGAGAGGGAGCTCAGACCGTCAAAGCCCAGGAACGAGAAGCAGAGGATGGTCGCACCGGTAAAGAGCGGTACCAGCTGTGCTGACTCGAAGTGGAACGGACGGCTGCTCATCAGGGTGCCAGCCCCTTCGCCGTGGTAGATGCCCCACGCCATCAGGCCGATAAAGAGGGTGATGATGGCCAGCTGGATCACCACGATCAGACCATTGAAGTTGGCTACCAGATTGATGCCACGCAGGTTCAGGAAGGTCATCACGGTCACCAGACCGAAGATGAACACCCAGGGCTCAACGCCCGGGAACATGGCGGTCAGGTAGATCTTGGCCAGCAGAATGTTGATCATCGGCATGAACATGTAGTCGAGCAGGGATGACCAGCCGACCATGAAACCGACGTAGGGGTTGAACACCTTCTGGGCATAGGTATAGGCAGAGCCCGCAGAGGGGAACTTGCGTACCAGATGTCCGTAGCTGAAAGCGGTGAGCAGGATGCCACCCAGAGCCAGCAGATAGGCGGTGGCGACCCGGCCATCGGTGATGTCACCGACGATGGCGAAGGTATCGAATACAGCCATGGGGGTCAGATAGGCCAGACCCATCACAATCACTTGTGTCAGGGTAAGGGTCTTGAGCAGCTTGGCGTTTTGCGATGCCATTACGCTTTCTCCTCAATCAGTGCCGCAGCACGTGCTTGCAACGAGCGCAGGGATACGATGGATTCGCAAGCCTGTACATCAAGGGCGCCGGGGAGGCGCATACCGGGCTGTACCGGCAGGAAAGCATTAAAACGCCCCATTGTTATCCTCTCAACGTCGGGAGATTGTTTGGCAATCTCGAATATCACTTCCGGAAACGTTCCGGCCTCTTGTGGTGGGTTTGTACTGCACTTCAAAAATACAAAAACCGATGTCGCAGTGAACATCGGTCCTTTATTGGCGGCGTATTGTGCATTCGGCCAGCCCCCTTGACAAGCAAAAAAGGGCGGATTAACGCATTTTTTTGCATACGCACGGGGCAGGTAAGTGGTCACTCGCCCCCTGCAGCCGTCCCCGAGCCGCTCCCCCTTTTTCGGGGGGGAAGAGAACCCTGTCATGGCGTATGAAAAATCGGCAAATCTGGGCTGCAGGGTGCATAGCGCCTCAACATTGATCCTGATCATATTTGCCAACGTCCCCCCGGGCTCGAGTCCTGCGAGCTTATCGGCTGGCGGGGGATGGGAGGGGGTGAAGTGGAAAAAGATCTATTGCATATCCATTCACATTAATGACTGAGGATAGAAGATGACGCAGCTTGAGCCATGGCTCGGCGAGCGGCCCGGCTGGGTAGTTATTTGAAATCAGTCACACTTCCTGCAGAAACTGCATATCTGGCAACCCGTGCTGCTGGCAACCAGAACACCGCAAAAACAACAAGGAGCCCGCAGGCTCCTTGTTCTCTATCGGTGGGAGGGGGCCAGCGGTTACTGGGCGATCTCCACCTTGTCGGCGGTATGCAGCGGGATGCGGAACACGGTGAGGCGCAGGAACAGGTAGATGGCCCCCAGCGCCGCCCAGATCAGCCCCAGCTCGAAGGAGGAGGGCTCGAGGTTGAGCCACAGCACCCCGATGCAGGCGGCGCCACAGAGCGGCAGCAGCAGGTACATCAGGTGGTCCTTGAGACACTTGTTGCGGCCCAGCTTCACATAGAAGTGGGCAATCACCGCCAGATTGACGAAGGTGAAGGCCACCAGGGCGCCAAAGTTGATCAGTGCCAGTGCCATCTCGAGATCGAACGATACCGCCGAGAGGGCCAGCAGACCGACCAGCAGCACATTGCATGCCGGGGTCTGCCACTTCGGATGCACATAGGAGAAGAAGCGACTCGGCAGAGCGCGATCACGACCCATTACATAAAGCAGGCGCGACACCCCGGCGTGAGAGGCGAGTCCCGAGGCCAGCACCGCCACCGTAGTGCAGACCAGTACCACCGCCTGGAACAGTTTGCCACCGACATAGAGAGCGATCTCCGGCAGGACTGCATCCGGTTGCTTGAAGCGGGAGATGTCCGGGAAGTAGAGCTGCAGGAAGTAGGACGTGCTGACAAACAGCACACCGCCGATCAGCGCCGTCAGCACGATGGCGCGGGGGATCACCCGATCCGCGTCCGGTGTCTCTTCCGACAGGGTGCTGATGGCATCAAAGCCGAGGAACGACAGACAGAGGATGGAGGCACCCATCAACAACGGCGAGATGTTGATCTGCTCGGAGAAGAAGGGACGGCTGCTGGCCACGGTCCCCAACCCTTCACCGTTGTGGACGCCCCAGGCGATCAGGCCGATGAAGACGGCGATAATACTGAACTGCATGATGACGATCAGGCTGTTGAAGTTGGCCACCAGCTTGATACCGCGCAGGTTAAGGGCGGTCATCACCGCCGCCAGACCAAAAATATAGGTCCAGGGCTCCACCTCGGGGAAGAGAGCCTGCAGATAGATCTTGGCCAGCAGCATGTTGATCATCGGCATGAACATATAGTCGAGCAGGGAGGTCCAGCCCACCATAAAGCCGACATAGGGGTGAAACACCTTCTGGGCATAGGTATAGGCGGAGCCTGCCGACGGGAACTTGCGTACCAGATGGCCGTAGCTCAGGGCTGTGAACAACATGCCGATGAGGGCAAAGAGGTAGGCGGTCGGCACATGGCCTTCGGTAATTTCGGTGACGATGCCGAAGGTATCGAATACCGCCATGGGAGTGAGGTAGGCAAGACCCATGACCACGACCTGCCACAGTTTCAGGGTCTTTTTCAGACCAACCGGTTGGGCGTTCATCATGCCTGTTCCTCACGCGGTGCCAGGGCGGCACACTCCATCAACGAAACCGGGAGAGAGGCCCGGGAATCAAGGGCGCCGGGGTGGCGCGCGCCGGTCAGAGCCGGCAGGAAAGCATAGAGATGCCCCATGTTGTTCCTCACAGAATGTGGTGTCGGGAGATTGCTGCCAATCTCGCTATCTTTTCCGGGGGTTATCCGGCCTCGTTTATGGGTTTGTTCACTGTATGAAAAAGAACCGATGTATTTGATTTACACCGGTTCTTTCAGTGGCGGCGCATTGTGCATTTGCAGGGCCCCCTTGACAAGTAAAAGAAGGTGGCAAAACTGCATTTTTTTGCACAGGTGAGCAGTCACTTTCCGGCTGGTCAGGCCAGCGCGGCCTCCAGTGATTTTTCAAGGATTTGCATCCCTTCGTCAATCACTGCCGCAGGGGCGGTCAGGGGGGCGAGAAAACGGATGACATTTGCGCGAACCCCGCATGAGAGCAGGACCAGACCCCGTTTGCCCGCCTCGGCCACCAGACGTTTGGTGAGGTCGGGATCGGGCTGGCTGGCATCACGCCGTTTCACCAGCTCCATGGCCACCATGGCACCGGGTCCGCGAATTTGACCTATGCAGTCAAAACGCTCGGCTATGCGTTGCAGCTCCGTCTTGATCTGCTCCCCTTGATCCAGCGCCTTCTGGTTGAGTTTTTCCTCGTCGATCACCTGCAAGACCGCCAGTGCTGCAGCGCAGGCGATGGGGGAACCGGCATAGGTGCCGCCAAGTCCGCCCGGCTTGGCCGAGTTCATGATCTCCGCCTTGCCCACCACCGCCGAGAGAGGGAAGCCCCCCGCCAGACTCTTGGCCAGGGTCATGATGTCCGGCTCGATGCCAGCATACTCGGTGGCGAAGGTCTTGCCGGTACGGCAAAAACCGCTCTGGATCTCGTCGCAGATGAGCAGAATGCCGTGCTGGTCGCAGACGCTGCGCAGCTTCTGCATAAAGCTCGGGGAGGCAGGATAGAAGCCCCCTTCGCCCTGTACCGGCTCGATAATGATGGCAGCTACGCGGGAGGGTTCGATGTCGGCGCTGAAGCAGAGCTCGAGGGCGTGCAGGGCATCCTCTTCACTTACCCCCAGATAGTCGGCGGGGAAGGGGATGTGGTAGACCTCACCCGGAAAGGGGCCAAAGCCGGTCTTGTAGGGGACCACCTTGCCGGTGAGTGCCATCCCCATCATGGTGCGGCCGTGAAAGCCCCCCTTGAAGGCGATGGTGCCGCTGCGACCGGTGTGAGCACGGGCGATCTTGATGGCGTTCTCGACCGCCTCGGCGCCGGTGGAGAGAAACAGGGTGCGCTTCGGGGTCGGGCCGGGCACCAGGGCATTGAGTTTCTCGGCAAGTTCGATATAGCCCGGGTAGGGGGTGACCTGAAAGCAGGTGTGGCTGAACTTTTCCAGCTGCTCACGCACCGCCGCCACCACCTTCGGGTGGTTGTGGCCGGTGTTGAGCACGGCGATGCCGGAGGCAAAGTCGATGTAGCGGTTGCCCTCCACATCCCACAGCTCGGCATTTTGCGCACGGTCGATAAAGACCGGCAGCAGGGTGCCGACGCCGTTGACCACGGCCGCTTCACGGCGCGCTTGCCACGCCTTGTTTGATTGTGACTGACTCATCTTTCCTCCCTGAGGGGCCGCAGCCCCCGATATTCCCTGAAAATGTGGCAGGCGTTTTGGCGCCTATTACCGCCGAACAGCCCATCGGGCCAGTTCGGCGGCGCCTTGTCTCTCTGTTGCAGCCCTAGCGAATGGCGCCAAAGCAGAGGTATTTGGTCTCCAGATACTCCTCCAGCCCCTCGGCTGCACCCTCCCGACCCAGACCCGACTCCTTGATGCCGCCAAAGGGGGCCAGCTCGGTGGAGATGATCCCCTCGTTGATGCCGACCATGCCGTACTCCAGCTGCTCGGCGACGCGCCACACCCGGGCGATGTCACGGCCATAGAAGTAGGCGGCCAGGCCATAAGGGGTGTCGTTGGCAATGGCGATGGCCTCGGCTTCTGTCTCGAAGCGTACCAGCGGGGCGACCGGGCCGAAGATCTCCTCCTGCAGGATGGGGTTGGTTTTATCCACCTTGCCCAAAATGGTGGGTTGGTAGAAGAGGGGGCCGGCGGGGTGAGCTTCGCCCCCCAGCAGCACTTCGGCACCGGCGGCGACCGATTGCTGCACCAGCTCGGCCACCTTGCTGGCGGCGGCCGGGTTGATGAGCGGGCCGATCTGGCAGCCCTCTGCCATGCCATCTCCCACCCTGAAGGCCTTGACGGCGGCAGTCAGTTTTTCGGCGAAGGCGTCATAGACACTGGCCTGCACCAGAATGCGGTTGGCGCAGACGCAGGTTTGCCCGGCGTTGCGGTATTTGGAGGCGAGTGCCCCGGCCACGGCGGCGTCGAGGTCGGCGTCGTCAAAGACGATAAAGGGGGCGTTGCCACCCAGCTCCAGCGACAGCTTTTTCATGGTGTCGGCGCATTGGCGCATCAGCAGCTTGCCGATGCGGGTGGAGCCGGTGAAGGAGAGCTTGCGCACTACCGGATTGCTGCACAGCTCGTTGCCCACCGCGCTCGCCTGATGGCTGGTGACGATATTGATGACACCGGCGGGGATCCCCGCCTGCTCGGCCAGTACCGCCAGTGCCAGCGCGCAGAGCGGCGTTTCGGCGGCAGGCTTGATGACGATGGTGCAACCGGCGGCCAGCGCCGGGCCCGCCTTGCGGGTGATCATGGCAATCGGGAAGTTCCACGGAGTGATGGCGGCGACGACTCCGACCGGCTGCTTGATGGTGGCCAGCCGGCGATCGCCGCTAAAGCCCGGGATGGTGCGGCCATAGGCGCGCTTGCCCTCTTCGGCGAACCACTGGATAAAGCTGGCGCCGTAGGTCACTTCCCCCTTGGCTTCCGCCAGCGGCTTGCCCTGCTCGCAGGTCATGATGCGGGCCAGTTCATCGCTGTGGGCGGTGATGGCGGCAAACCAGGCGTAGAGCTTGTTGCTGCGCTCCTTGGCGGTGAGGGCTGCCCAGGCGGGTTGCGCCGCGTGGGCGGCCGCGATGGCGCGGCGGGTATCCTCTTCATTCATGTCGGGCACTTGAGTGATCACGGCACCGGTAGCCGGATTGGTGACCTCGAAGGTGCGGCCGCTGGCGGCCTCGCACCACTGACCATCTATATAGGCGCGGGATTTGATCAAGCTTTGATTGGAGCTGGTAGCGGACATGGCAAGCCTCAATGGTGAAACCTGGCAGCAAGGTGGCGATGATGCGGCTCATCCTGTGGTGCTGCCGTATAAAATAATAAGCACAGAGAGACCATAAATTGAGCGAAAATGTTTTTCAAGTGTTAAATATATTTGAGTTGCTGGTGTGTCGCATGCTAGAAATTGGGCTGTGTAGCGCAGTTTAACCAGATGAACAGGGTATCGCACGGTAAGTGGTGTGCAAAATAATGAACGCCAGGCTGTGTAAGATAGCAAACAGTGATGCCATGGCTGGTCCGCTATTTTAACCAGTGGCAACAGGGAGGTGGTCAATGTACCAACGTGACAAAGGAATCGATGGCGGAGGCTTGCCATGAACGGGGCGCCAACCCAGAGCAGCAGTACCCGCTCCGGTCAGGGGGCTGTACTGCAGGCAAGTATGGGGGAGCGGCTGGCGTCGGTGCGCCATCAGCTGGGGCTCTCCCAGCGGCGGGCAGCCGAGCTGAGCGGCCTGACCCACGGTGCTATCTGCATGATCGAGCAGGACAAGGTGAGCCCCTCGGTCGCTTCACTGCAAAAGCTGCTCACCGTATATGGCTTGCCGCTGTCACGCTTTTTTGCCGAAGAGGAGCTGAGTCGACCGCCGCAGGTGGTGATCAAGGCTGATCAGCTGATCGAGCTGGGCAGCCAGGGGGTCTCGATGAAGCTGGTGCACAACGGCAACAACCGCCGCCAGCTCGGCTTTATGCTGGAGACCTATCCCCCCGGCACCGACACCGGTGGTCAGGTGACCCATCAGGGGGAGGAGGTCGGCACTGTGCTGGAGGGGTCGGTGATCCTGACGGTGGCGGGCCAGAGTTATCAGCTGGAGGCGGGCGACAGCTATGTGATCGACACCGGCGAGCCCCACAGCTTCAGCAATCCGTCGGGGCAGACCTGCCGCATCGTCAGCGCCCACACCCCGGCGAGCTTTTAATCTAGGCAGTAGTTTGGCAACCGAACCGGTAAGGAAACAGGGATCATGACCGAACATGTAAACAGTTACTACGCAGCCAGCGCCAATAAACACGCGCCCTATCCGACATTGACCGAGCAGCTGGAGTGCGATGTCTGCGTCATCGGGGCGGGTTATACCGGCCTATCCAGCGCCCTGCATCTGGTCGAGAAGGGCTACAAGGTGGTGGTGCTGGAGGCCGCACGAGTCGGCTTTGGTGCCAGCGGCCGCAACGGTGGCCAGATCGTCAACTCCTACAGCCGCGACATCGACACCATAGAAGCGAACTGCCCGCCGGATCAGGCCAGGCTGCTCGGTTCCATGCTGTTTGAGGGGGGCCAGATCATCCGCGAGCGGATCAAGCGCTACAACATCCAGTGCGATCTGCAGGAGGGGGGCGTCTTTGCCGCCGAGACCGAGAAGCAGTTCCACGAGCTCAAGGCGCAGAAGGCGCGCTGGGAGAAGTGGGGCAATGAACAGCTGGAGCTGCTCGATGCCAAGGGGGTGCGCGAGGTGGTCGCGAGCGATCGCTACGTCGGCGCCCTGCTCGACAAGAGCGGCGGCCATATTCACCCTCTCAATCTGGCGCTGGGGGAGGCGGAAGCGATCCGCATCCAGGGGGGGCAGATCTTCGAGCAGTCCGCCGTTACCAGCATCACCCCGGGTCAGCCGGCGCTGGTCAAGACCGCCAAAGGAGCGGTGAAGGCGCGCTTTATCGTGGTGGCCGGCAATGCCTACCTCGGCAATCTGGTGCCGGAACTGGCCAGCAAGAGCATGCCCTGTGGCACCCAGGTGATCGCCACCGAGGTGCTGGGGGAGGAGCGAGCCCGCTCACTGCTGCCGCAAAACTACTGTCTGGAGGATTGCAACTACCTGCTCGACTACTACCGCACCTCCGGCGATCACCGGCTGCTCTATGGCGGCGGCGTGGTCTATGGGGCGCGGGATCCGGCGGATATCGAGCGGCTGATCATCCCCAAGATGCTGAAAACCTTCCCGCAGCTGGCCGACGTCAAGGTGGAGTACACCTGGACCGGCAACTTCCTGCTCACCCTGTCGCGGCTGCCGCAGTTTGGCCGCATCGGCCCCAACATCTACTACATGCAGGGCTACAGCGGCCACGGCGTCACCTGCACCCATCTGGCGGGCAAGCTGCTCTCCGAGGTGCTGAGCGGTCAGGCGGAGCGCTTCGATGCCTTTGCCAAACTGCCGCACTACCCCTTCCCGGGTGGCCGGCTGTTCCGTATTCCCTTCACCGCCGCGGGTGCCGCCTGGTATACCTTGCGCGATCGGCTGGGGGTATAAGGGCTGCCCAGCGAGAAATATGGTCTGGTGCTGGCGACGATGCGGGCGCAGATCCCAGCACAAATGCCGAAAAACAGAAGGCCACCGCTAGGGTGGCCTTCTGTTTTACCCGAAGCGGGTGGCTGCGATTAGCTGTAATAAGCTTCGACGGTGCCCTTGAGCTTGATCAGAATGGGCTGACCACGGCGATCCAGCGCCTTGGGGGAGGGGATCTTCACCCAGCCTTCACTGATGCAGTACTCCTCGACATCGGTGCGCTCTTTGCCGTTCAGGCGAATACCGATCGGGTGCTCGAAGCAGGCTGCCACATAGTGAGGGCTGCGGGGATTGCAGGAGAGGTGATCCGGCAGAGCCGGTTTGGTGCTGGTATCGCTCATCGATATAACCCGAAATGAATAAAAAGTGGGTCATTGTAGAGAATGCCGCCATGGCATTCAAGGCGACCACAATACCGGCCAAGGCGGGCGGCCATCTATGTTGGTGACTTGCTTATCCCCGTTGCCAATCCATCCCCTGCTCGGGGCGACCGCTATGCCCGGTCCATGTCGTGTTATCGGGCATAGCGTCTATTACAGGCTGACTTCTATTTGCGGGTCAGCTTGTCGAGGTAGCCCATGGCGAAGGCCGAGAGGACAAAGGTGATGTGGATCAGCAGGTACCACTTGATCTTGTCATTGGGGAGGTTCTCGGCATTCATAAACACCTTGAGCAGGTGAATGGAGGAGATGGCGACAATGGAGGCGGCGACCTTGTTTTTCAGGGAGCCGGCATCGAGCTTGCCGAGCCACACCAGTTTGTCGTTCTCATCCCCTACATCGAGACGCGAGACGAAGTTCTCATAGCCGGAAAACATCACCATCACGATAAGTCCCCCTACCAGGGTGATATCGATCAGCGACAGTGTGACCAGCACCAGATCTACCTCTTTCATCTCCAGTATGTTGGGCAGGATATGGAGGATCTCCTGAAAGAATTTCACTCCCAGTGCCAGCAGTATGAGGCTGAGCCCAAGATAGATGGGGGCCATGATCCAGCGGGATGCGTACATCAATCTTTCAAACATGTTTTCCATAGTGCGATTAAAGATCCATCAAATGGTTAACAAACGAGTCGGCCATAGCTTAACCGAGATGCATCACATCTCAAGTATCTCGATAGCATATTGCTGAATTGGGTGGTGTCAGGCGGGATTTTTAACCCCGGTTAGGGTGATGTAGCGGGAGGCTGAGGGGCCGTGGTCGGGCCTATCCGGTGTCAGGGAAGATCCAGGGTAAAGCGGGCACCGCCGAGGAGAGATTCATCGACCCGGATCTGGCCGCCGTAGCTGTGAACGATCTCGGTCACCACCGCCAGACCGATGCCCTGGCCGGGCGAGCTGTCAGCGCGCACGCCACGCTGAAAGATCTGCTCCGATTTGGCCGGATCGATGCCCGGGCCATCATCTTCTACCTCGATGCGTAACCGGTCGAGATGGCGGCGTACCGTCACCTTCACTTCGCTGATGGCAAACTTGCAGGCATTGTCGAGCAGGTTGCCCATCAGTTCCATCAGGTCGCCCTGTTCGCCGTGGAAGAGGGCATCATCATCGAACAGGAAGTGGGTCTGCAGCTTCTTGTGGCGATAGACCTTGGCCAGACTGGCCAGCAGTTTTTCAATCAGCGGAACTGGTTCGGTGCCTTTGCTGGCGAGGCGCTGGCGGCCAGTAACTGCTCGTCTGAGCTGGTACTGGATCATCTGATCCATGGTGAGGATCTGCTCATTGATGTTGTCGTGGAGTTCCCGCCCCAGCTGCATTTCACGGGTGGTGATCTGGATCAGCGCCAGCCGTGTTTTCAGGCTATGAGCGAGATCGTTAAGGGCATGCTGGTAGCGCTGGGTCTGCTGGCGTTCGTTCTCCAGCAACTGGTTGATGGAGTCGGTCAGCGGGGCCAACTCCCGTTCAAAATCATGGGCGATCTCATCCCGCTTGCCTGCCCGGATATCGTCGATTTGATGGGCGATGATGCGCAGTGAGCTGAGGCTCCAGAAGGTGGTAAGCAGCAACAGCCCGGCCAGCAGCAGATAGGCGAGCAGTGCCTGTTTGGCCGTCTGGTAGAGATAGGCGCGGGACTCTTCGTGATAGCGTTTGGCCGAGTCGATCATCACCACGTAGTAAGCGGTGGTGCCATTGCCGGGGTTGCGGATAAAACGCAGGCTGTAGACGAAGTAGCTTTCGCCGTTCTTGATAGTGTGTTTTTTGAAAAAGTAGTCCAGATCCATACCGCCCAGATACTTCATCAACTCTCTGCAGATGGTCTGCTTGGAGCTAATGACCTCCGGCATATGAAGACTTGACCAAATCATCTCGCCATCGGCACGACAGATCAGCGTATCGAGATTGCTGTTACTGACCTGGCGGGAGATACGGCCGATCTCGGTGGCTTCGCTGTTGACCGGCTTGGTGGAGGAGAAAAGCTTGGCTAGGTTCTCCTGCATGCCGGCGCTCGCCTTCTGACTCTGCTCCTCCATGTGGCCGAGGTAGAGGGCGTAGACGGCAAACCCCATGATCAGTGCGATCACCAGCAGCGAGCTGAGCAGCAGTTTGATGTGCAGGGAGCTGCGGATCATCTTGACTGGGCGTGGCAGATGAAACTGCATCAGCTACAGGAGAGGTTGAAGATGTAACCTTGACGCCTGATGGTCGAGATGGGTTGAATCGTCCCTTCCGGATCCAGCTTTTTACGCAGGCGGCTCACCATCACCTCTATGGTGTTGGGATCCCCTTCTCCATCGCCGTATAGCTGGTCAAGCAGTTGCTGCTTGGAGACCACCTGACGGGCGTTGCGCATCAGGTACTCCAGAATGAGGTACTCAAAGCTGGTGAGCACAGCCACTTCACCAGCGATAGTCAGCTCCTTGCGGGAGAGATCAAGCTCGTAATCACCGGCCTTCACCTTGGGGGAAATAAAACCCGCGCTTCGGCGCATCAGGGCATTGAGGCGGGCCAGCAACTCATCTTTCTGGAACGGTTTAACCAGATAGTCATCAGCTCCAGCCTCCAGTCCTTCGACCTTGTCCTGCCAGTTGCCACGGGCTGTCAACACAATGATGGGGAAGGGGATCTGCCGCTCGCGCAGTTGGCGGATCAACTGCAAACCATCCATATCGGGCAGACCGAGATCGATGATCGCCACATCAATGGGGTAGTCGGCGGCATAGTGCAGCGCAATTCCGGCCTGATCGGTACTGTAGACCTGGTTGTTTGCTTCGGTCAGCAGAGAGGAGAGGTGGTGATTGAGCAGCTTGTCGTCTTCGACCAACAGAATTTTCATGATGTGAACGGTCATAGGGGTCCAGACTGTCAATTAGAAAGTGTATGTCGCTTTGAGTCAATTCGAATCCTATCGTGCAGCTCCTGTATCGGGACTGAATCATAAGGCGTTCTGCTTGTAGAGACCTGTCAGAGGCGTGAGCAGTGGGTCGCTTCAGAGACACCAGTCTTGTCACGTTCAAAAAACAGAAGGGGCAATGTGCGCCCCTTCTGTTTTTGTTCTGCTGCTTGTTAGCTGCGGCGCGGCGGCAGCATATTGGTGAGGGTGTTGTCTTTGAGAATATGGTGGTGATAGAGGGCGGCCACTGTGTGCAGGCCGATCAGGGCGTAACCGATATTGCCCAAGGTTTCGTGCACCTCCTTGATCAGCCCCTTGATATCCGGACTGGGGGAGATCAGGGCTGGCAGCTCGAGCCCGAAGAAGGGGATAGGCTTGCCTGCGGCGCTCAGCAGCAGCCAGCCAAACAGCGGGGTGAGAATGAGAAAACCGTAGAGGGCAAGGTGGGCCAGTTTTGCCAGCTTGTGCATGAGCGGGGAGAGCTCGGGCACGATACGGGGCGTCGGGCTTATCCAGCGAAGGGCCAGTCTTACAAAGACCAGGGCGAAGATAAGCAGCCCCAGCATAAAGTGCCACTCCTTCATCAGATCCCGACCCGGGTCCCCTTTGGGGAAGATATCGCGAAATTCGATCAGGGCGTAGACGGCGATCATGGCCCACAGGGTCAGCCAGTGCAGCCCGATATTCAGGGTGCCATAACGTTGTTCACTGTTCATCAGCATAGGTTTGTTCCTTCGAAGTGCTGTCACATCCGTTTGGCATCCCCGCACTCAAACGTGTCGGGGCGAGGCCAGATCCTTTGGCGGCAATAGCAGAGCTACCATGCTTGCCATACATCGATAGCCTGCTTCTGACATCAGTCAGAGAGGAGATGCCCTCTGCTGTCTGCATGGTATCACTGGCAACCGGGTGGATAGTCTGATCAATGCCACACAATTTACAGGCTCATTAAGCCCCTTGTGACGTGAAGAAGGCGTGAAATAGCATCAGCGATGTCGGCCCGCCCAGGTTCAGGCGGGCTCGATGGCCACTACCAGACACGCGGGTTCGTTGATGCAAAAACGGACGTTGCAGTCAAACAGCCGCACCCCGTACTCCTTCTCATCGGGCTTGCCCTTCTTGTAGGCGGGGCGCGGATCTTGCGCCAGCACTTCGCTCACCAGCAGGCGCAGCTCGGGGTGGGCCTTGAGCCAGGGTTGCAACTGTTGTTCGGCCTCGGCACTGAAACTCACCGCCAGCGGCGGGGTGGGCGCATCGGGGGCAAAGCCGCCACGGGCATCCGGCAGGCTGTCGGCATAGGGAATATAGGGTTTGATATCGACGATGGGGGTGCCATCGAGCAGATCCACCGCTCCCAGCTCCAGCCACAACTTGCCCCGTTCGCGACCTACCCCGTGCAGCTCGACCACCGAGAGCCCTAGCGGATTGGGGCGGAAAGTGGAGCGAGTGGCAAAGACGCCGACCCGTTCGTTGCCGCCAAGGCGCGGCGGGCGCACCGTCGGGTGCCAGCCCTGCGCCATGGTCTGGTGAAACACGAAGCTGAGCCACAGATGGGAGAACTGCTCGATGCCGCGCAGCACATCCGGCTGATCGTAAGGGGGAAGCAGCTCGAGGCGGGCGCGGGCCGATTTGACCAGTCCGGGCTGGCGGGGGATGGCGAACTTCTCCTTGTAGGGAGAGCGGATGATCCCGAGGGTGTCGATTTCGAACTTCATGGCGGATCCTGACTGAAAACCCCGGCAATTTAGCACAGACGGCCCCAAAACGCAGGTTTGGCCTCATTACGCCCTTTTCTGCGGCGCTGCCGTGATCCCTGTCCCATCCCGGCCAGTCGGGGGCTGTGCCTGCGCGCCGAGTTGCGTAGGGTGGAGGCAACTGGCGTGTCAGGATGAAATGTGCGCACTCGCGCCGAAGGGGGAGGGAGAGGGATGAAACTGCTGATTATCGGTGGCACCGGCTTTTTGGGGCGCCACCTCACCGCGCTGGCACTGGATTGGGGCCATGAAGTGACCCTGTTCAACCGTGGCCTGCACCAGCATCCGGACTGGCGCGATCTGGTGCAGCTCACCGGCGACAGGGACAAGAACCTGAGCCCCCTGCAAGGGGCCGGGTTGCAGTGGGATCTCGTCATCGACACCTGCTGCTATCGCCCCGAGCAGGCGGCGAGCCTCTCGGCGGCTTTGCTCGGGTGCTGCGCACGGCTCATCTTTATCTCCACCATCAGCGTCTATCGCGATTTCTCAATGCCCGGAATGGATGAGTCGGCGCCCCTGCACCCTATCCCCGAAGGGGAAATGTCCACTGACTATGGCCCGCTCAAGGTGTTGTGCGAGGCCGAGTATCGCGCCCGCTGGGGTGAGCGGCTTTGCATCCTGCGCCCGGGCGTGCTCTGTGGCCCCCATGATCCCACCGGTCGCATGGCCTGGTGGATTAAGCGGGTGCAGCAGGGCGGGCCCTGGTTGTTACCGGGCTGTGGCGAGGATCGCTTGCAGTATCTCGATGTGCGCGACTGCGCCGAGTTTGTGCTGCGCGCGGCCGAGCAGCAGTTGGGGGGCACATTCAACTTGCTCAAACCCGGCATTACCCTCTGCGACTGGCTGGAGCGGTTGAGCGCCCGGTTGCCGCCAGCCAGACCCATTCAGCCCGAATGGTTGCCCTGGCCCACCCTGATGGCGGCCGGTATCGAGCCCTGGCAGAGCTATCCCGCCCTGCTGCCCTGCGCGCAGGCGGAGTTTGCCGGTTATGGCTCTATAAGCGCTGAGGCGGCCATTGTCCACGGGTTGAACTTCCGGCCGCTGGAGGAGACCGTCGCCGACCTTGCCCACTGGCTGGCCATCGAGCCTGCCACCGGGGTGGCGGAGAATGCCATGACTCAGGCCGAGGAGAGCTTGCTGCGTCAGCAGTTTCTGGAACCCAGTCTGCATTAGGAGGGGGCATCGAGCCGCTGCTGCCGAGCGTGGTACGGCAGGTGCGAATACAACGAGAGAGGGCATCCCGCGGGATGCCCTCTCTGTCTATCCATGCCTGATGGTTGCCGAGTACAGGCTGACGCGATTCCCCATCGTATTGCTGTCGCTCACCGAGTTAGCGAATGGCGGCCCCCGCAGCTACCAGCAGCTCTTTCAAAATGGCGCGATGGCAGCGGGATTCCTGCTCGCAGTAGCAGCCCACCGACAGATTGGTGGTGTGGGAGAGGGCGGCCAGCAGCGCCAGATCGTGCCTGGCGGCAGGTTGCGCCATCTCTGCCTTGTACTGTTTGCCAAACGCCGTCCACTGGGCGGGCGTCTCGGCTGCCTGCCCCAACTTCATGGTCTCGCTGCTGGGCGCCAGGTTGGGGAACCAGACATCATACCAATGCTGGCTGGCAAATTCGCTCTTGGGGACGCCGCGGGGCGGGCGGCGCACCGTGCCGATCCGCAGTCCCTCATCGGGCAGGCGCGGGCTGCCAAGGCGAACGATAGCAAGGGCCATGACAGCGGGTTACTTCTCTTCGGCCACTTTCAGCGCCTGCCCGTAGCAGATCACCTGTTTCAGGCAGCCCGGGGTGTCGCTGAATTCGGCGCATTTGTCGATGGTGACGCCGTTGCCACCCATGTCTGCCGCGCGGCGACGGGCCTGGGTGCGCGCTTCACCGGCGTTGGGCACCGGCTGGTTGGCATCGGCCTGGCAGGATTCACCCTCGATGGTGCCGAGGTAGAGGTAGTTGAGGTCAGCCAGCTCATCCTGTTCATAGATGCGCACGCTACCGGGTTTGAAGTATTCGTCGAAGTTCTCTTTATCCAGATTGCTGTTGAAGGCGTAGTTGGCACAGCCGGAAGCAATCAGGGGCATCATCAGGATCAGGCGTTTCATCGTCTCGTATCTTGTGTCGGTGATGAGGACAGTAGAAATGCGCGGGCGCTCCATGTCGGCATCTTGTTGAATAATGAGGGGGACATTATAGGGGCCAGCCGCCTGCGGCGACCAGCCCCGTTTTGCGCCCTGTTGTCAGGGTGTGACCCCCATCAGCCTGATATCAAACCGGAGCCAGTCGCTGATAGAGGCTGCGGTAGTAATCATCCCCCAGCAGCTCGTTGTGAGGGGCGCAGAGGCGGATCTGTCCCTCTTCCATCAGGGCAATCCGATCCATCTGTTCCATCCCCAGCAGGCGGTGGGAGATAAGCAGCAAGGTGCGATCAGCCCCGAGCCGGAACAGCAGATCCATGATCTCCCGCTCGGTCTGACTGTCGAGCCCTTCGGTCGGCTCGTCCAGCAGCCAGAGCGGCGCATCGTGCAGCAGGGCGCGGGCGATGCCGATACGGCGACGCTCACCACCGGAGAGGGGGCGGCCGCCGTCACCGAGCCAGGCGTCGAGGCCCGCCTCATCTTCCAGCAGATTGGCCAGTCCGACCTGGGTCAGCACCGCAATCAGCTGCTCGTCAGTGGCGGTCGGGGCGGCCAGTTTGAGGTTGCCCCGCAGGGTATCGGCAAACAGATGCACCCGCTGGCTCACCACCGAGATGGAGGCGCGCAGCGCCCCTTCGCTGTAGTCGGTGAGCGGCTTGCCACCCAGCAGGATCTTGCCAGCCTGCGGGCTCCACTCCCGGGTCAGCAGCCCCATCAGGGTCGATTTGCCGCAGCCGGTCTGGCCCAGCAGCGCCAGCTTTTCACCGGCGTGCAGTTGCAGGGTGCAGCCACGCAGTACCGGCTGGGGGTTGCCCGGGTAGCCAAAATAGAGGTCATTGATCTGCAGCGCGCCAGCGGTGGCATGGGTCTGCTCGTCGCCCCACACAGGGGCTTTTGCCTCTTGCAGGATCTCGTTCAGGCGGCGTGCCGAGGTGAGGCTGGTGGAGAGGTGCTGGAAAGCCCCCGCCAGCGGCATCAGAGCCTCGAAGCTTGCCAGGGTGGCAAAGACCATCAGTGCTGTGATGGGGTCGGGCGCCGCACCCGCTACCCCATGACCGGCCAGCCAGAGCATCAGGGTCAGGGTCCAGCCGCTCAGCAGTTGCACCGAGAAGTTGGCCAGCCCGCTCACCTTGGCCATCCGGGCCTGCGCGACGAGCAGCGTCTGTTCGGCCTGTTGCAGCTCAACCAGCGCCTTGGGGGCGGCGGCAAACATCTGCAGCTCGGCCTGACCATCCAGATAGTCCACCATCCGGGTACGCAGGGTCGATTTTTCGGCAATCAGCGCCTGACCGGGGCGACGGCCGAGGAAGTAGAACACCAGCGGCAGGGCAATCATGCCAAACAGCAGAATGGCCCCCAGGGTGAGGGCGAGACGGCTGTCGAAAAACGACAGGAAGAAGACCAGTCCGGCGGTGCTGAGCAGGGCCGCGCCTATGGGGGTGATCAGCCGCAGATAGACGTGGTCCATCGCATCGATGTCTGCCACCAGTCGGTTGAGCAGATCCGCCTGACGGAAACCGGCCAGGGTGCCGGTGGAGAGCGGCGAGAGTTTTTGCCAGAACCAGACCCGCAGTCGGGTCAGTACCCGGAAGGTGGCGTCGTGGCTTACGACCCGCTCACCCCAGCGACCGGCAGTGCGGACGATGGAGAAGAAGCGCACTCCGCCTGCAGGGGTCATGTAGTTAAAGGCATGGGTCGTCGCAACTGTCATCCCCGCCACGGCGGCGGCGGAGAGGAACCAGCCGGAGAGGGAGAGCAGCCCCATGCCAGCGGCCAGGGTCACCAGCGCCAGCAGCAAACCAATGGTGAGGCTGAGCCAGTGTTGGCGATAGAGGCGCAGAAACGGCAACAGATCACTCATCGAGAGAACCTCCGGAACGTTGGGAGAGCAGGCGGGCAAAAGGCCCATCCGCCTGACTCAATTGTTGGAAGCTGCCTTGCTCCACCAGCTGGCCGCGGGCCAGCACCATTATCTTGTCCATCTTGGTAAGCTGGTCGAGACGGTGGGTGATCATCAGCAGGGTCTGGCCAGCCATCGCCTGCTCGAGGGTGGTCATGATGGCGCGTTCGGAGTGGCGATCCAGACTGGCGGTCGGTTCGTCGAGCACCATCAGCTGGGTCGATTTGAGCAGGGTGCGCGCCAGTGCGAGGCGCTGGGCCTGACCGACCGAGAGGCCGCCCGCCTGATCGCCGACCGGATAGTCGAGCCCCTTCTCCATGGCAAATTCCCACGCTTGTGCCCGTTTCAGGGCATCTTCCAGCTCGGCATCGCTGGCCGTTGGCTTGGCCAGCAGCAGGTTGTCGCGCAAGGAGGCGTGGAACAGCTGCGGGTTTTGCGAGAGCCAGCCCAGTTGCAGGCGCCACTGGCTCATGTCGAGGGTGGCAAGCTCCTGACCATTTACCTTGAGCTCGCCACGATAGGGGGCAAAGCCGAGCAGGGCGTTGACCAGCGAGCTCTTGCCTGCGCCGCTGACGCCGATGAGGGCGGTGCGCGAACCGGCTTCCAGGGTGAAGTCGATGGGGCCGACCAGCACCTTGCCTTCGGCGCTCAGCACTTCAAGGGCTTTAGCTTCTACCTTGACCGGGCTGTCGGCATGGAACGGCGCTGTGCCTGCGGCCGGCTCGCTCACCTCGGCTTCTAGGAATTCCAGCAACTGCTCGGCAGCGCCGATAGCCTGCGCCTTGGCGTGGTAGTGGGCACCCAGTTCCCGCAGCGGGGCGTAGAACTCGGGGGCGAGAAACAGCACGAACAGGCCGGTAAAGAGGGTGACCTTGACCCCATAGCTACCAAAGTTCAGATGGTCGATATAAGAGAAGCCGAAGTAGACGGCGACTAGTGCCACTGAAATGGCGGCGAAGAACTCCAGCACGGCGGTGCTCAAAAACGCCAGGCGCAGCACTTCCATGGTGCGCTCGCGAAAATCTTCCGAGGCGTCGCGAATGGCGTCACCTTCTGCCTGGGTACGCATAAAGAGTTGCAGGGTGCGCAGCCCCTTCAGCCGATCGAGGAAGTGGCCGGAGAGACGGGCCAGCGCCTGAAAGTTGCGGCGGTTGGCATCGGCGGCGCCCACACCTACCAGGATCATAAA
This sequence comes from Aeromonas sp. FDAARGOS 1405, assembly GCF_019048265.1. Classification (NCBI taxonomy): domain Bacteria; kingdom Pseudomonadati; phylum Pseudomonadota; class Gammaproteobacteria; order Aeromonadales; family Aeromonadaceae; genus Aeromonas; species Aeromonas sp. FDAARGOS 1405. The sequence continues at coordinate 2,685,816 of NZ_CP077311.1, forward strand.
GATGGGGATGAGGGGCGCAGTGCCCAGCAGGATCAGGCCCGCCGCCCAGTTGACCGGGAACACGGCCACCAGAATGACCACCGGAATAAAGACGGCGATGGCCATCTGCGGCAGATAGCGGGAGAAGAAATCCTGCATATTTTCAATCTGTTCCAGCAGCAGGCTGGCCCAGCTACCGGCCGGACGGCGCTGGATATAGGCAGGGCCGAGACGACTCAAGCGAGTGAGCACCAGCTGGCGGATGGTCTGGCGCACCGCGCTGCCCGCCTTGAAACTGGCCACTTCCCGGCCATAGGCCAGCGCCGCTTTGCCAAGCGTCACCAGCAGCAGGGTAATAAAGAGCGTGATGGATTGCTCAGGCGTTGAGCCTTCGATGATAAAGCTGTGCAACAGGGTCGCCAGCAGCCAGGCTTGCGCCACCATCAGAATGCCCTGGCCAAGGCCAAAAGCGATGGATATCGTGATCCAGCGGCGACCGTGACTCGATTGCTTGCGCAACCAGCCATAGAGACGTTTTTGCGTTTTTTTATCCATTACCACCATCCTCGCGTCGAGTGGCGCAAGACTATCCTTGCCGTTTGGCCTTGGCAACCTTGTAAATTATCTGTGTTGAAAATGTTTGATTGAAAAAGCAACCGTCTGTTCAATCCTTGTCCGAACAGATTGATTTATTGAAAAAAGTGGCAGAGGCGCCATTGCGCTCGGCGGCAAAATGCATATAGTAGGAGCCCTGACGCGGGTGTAGTTCAATGGTAGAACGGTAGCTTCCCAAGCTGCATACGTGGGTTCGATTCCCATCACCCGCTCCAAATTTCAGATGCCAGGCGGGCATCGTATAATGGCTATTACCTCAGCCTTCCAAGCTGATGATGCGGGTTCGATTCCCGCTGCCCGCTCCAGCTTAAAAACAAAAAGCCCACTCGCAGGAGTGGGCTTTTTGTTTCTCATCTATCTTGTACGCCGTGTGATGTCAGGCTCATCGTTTCTCAGCTTTTAAGGCAAATCGCAGAGACAGAAAAGGCGCCCGAGGCGCCTTTTCAGATCAACAGCGTCGCGGGAGCTTATTCCTGCTCCAGCTCACCACAGAAACGATAGCCTTCGCCGTGGATGGTGGCGATGATCTCCGGAGTATCGTTGACGCTTTCGAAGTGCTTGCGAATGCGACGGATGGTCACATCGACGGTACGGTCGTGGGGCTTGAGCTCGCGGCCGGTCATCTTCTTCAGCAGCTCTGCACGGGTCTGGATCTGGCCCGGGTTTTCGCAGAAGTGCAGCATGGCGCGGAACTCGGAGCGCGGCAGCTTGAACATGTCGCCAGTGGGGCTGACCAGCGCGCGGCTGTTGATATCCAGCGCCCAGCCGTTGAACAGGTAGCGCTCAACCAGCTTCTTCTCTTCGCCACCGGCAGCCACGTTCATGGTGCGGCTCAGCAGGTTGCGTGCACGGATAGTCAGCTCGCGCGGGTTGAACGGCTTGGTGATGTAATCATCGGCGCCGATCTCCAGACCCAGGATCTTGTCCACTTCGTTGTCACGACCGGTCAGGAACATCAGGGCGATGTTGTCGTTCTCACGCAGCTCACGGGCCAGCAGCAGGCCGTTCTTGCCCGGCAGGTTGATGTCCATGATCACCAGATTGATGGTGTGGGAAGTGAGGGCCTGGTGCATTTCGTCGCCGTTATTGGCTTCGAGCACGATGTAGCCTTCGGCTTCAAAAATGCTTTTCAGGGTATTGCGTGTGACCAGCTCGTCTTCGACGATCAGAATGTGTGGTGTTTGCATGAGTATTCCCAGATTCTTATCAGTTAATTATCTTAAATTTAACACTCTTTGGCGTTTCAAACCGATTTCCTGACTGATCCTGAAAATTAATTACGTCATCCTGGGTATGAGAGTCAGGTCGGAGTATCGCGAATTAGGCATCAGTACCGGCAAATATCCCTGTGCCACTTATAGGTTCCCGACAAGTCTGGTCGAGCAGCGCTTGGAAAGGTCATCCATTACGAAAGTGGCCGCATTTTATCAGTTAACAGGAGCATAACAACACTCTTTGCCGTCAGATAGCAACTTTTTAACTCTGTTTTGATATAGGTCAAACCCAGATACAGCTGCATCATACTTGGCCTGCCCCCCTTTTTATTCACTGAAAAATGTAATGGAATGTAACATGTGATTGACATGAATTTGTGGGAAAACTACAAGAAAATCTGCTTTCTCGCGCCATTTGAGCCACCAATTTGGCCCGAGTTTGCCATTATTACGGCTTGGAACCCGACCAGTCAGCAGGTCTCGGCGCGGCGCAATTCGCGGCGGGAACGTGCGATGTGGCGCCACCTGACCGTTGATTTGCAGGTGCCCGTGGTGGGGCCGTTTTGGGGATCTGACCCGGACGAACGCTGGCAGGAGTCATCGCTGGCGGTGGCGCTATCTCTGCCACAAGCCCGTCAGCTGGCTGCCCGTTTTGGCCAGAACGCCATCTACTGGGTGGAGGATGGCCAGCTCTGGCTGACACCAGTATTGACGGATAAATCAGCCGTTTGCTTGGGCAATATTGAATCCTTCTGGATTGCCAGAAACCTTGCATGATGAAAGAATGAACACCTTCATGTATCTGAAAGGAATCAAATCATGCTGGATCTCCTGCCCGACCTCTGCGATCAACATGGCGACTTGCTGCAAGTGGCCGACCCGGTGTTTCAGGATTTTGGCGGCAAGGCCCTCTTTTATGGTCGCGCCGTAACGCTTTCCTGTTATGAAGACAACAGTCTGGTGCGGGATCTGGTGACCCGCCCCGGTCACGGCAAGGTGATGGTGATCGACGGCGGCGGCTCGCTGCGCCGTGCGCTGCTGGGCGATCAACTGGCGGTCAAGGCGGTGGAGCAGGGGTGGGAGGGTATCCTTATACACGGCGCGGCGCGGGATGTGGGCACTCTGGCGACACTGGCGCTCGGGGTCAAGGCGCTGGCGGCCTGTCCGGTCAAGACCGAGAAGCGAGGATTGGGAGAGCTGGGGGCCGTGGTCAGCTTTGCCGGGGTGACCATCCACGAAGGGGATTATGTCTATGCGGATCGCAACGGCGTGGTGGTGAGCGCCACGCCGCTGTTGTGATCATCAGAAATTGAAGCCGACCCCCAGACTCAGTGCCTGATCGGCAGTGATGGCGCTGACGCCGTAGTTGGCGGTGAGGGAGAGTCTGGGGGTCAGCAGCAGGCTGGAGTTGAGCTCCAGCAGGGTGCTGGCCTTGTTGAGATCGAGATGCTTGATCTGGCTGCCGATATTGAATGCTGGAGAGAGCTGGTAGCGCACCCCCGAACTCATATTGAAACCGGATGTGCGATTCTGATCCGCTACCGCCGGGCCCGCTTCCATAAAGAGGGTCACATCATCCACCACCGGATACTGATAGCCGCTATTGACCAGCCAGAGATCAAAACTGTCGCTGTGATGGCTATGGCCATTGAGCAGCACACCCGAGTAACTTTTGACATAGAGAGACGGGTTGGATTGCGGCTGAACCACTGCCCAGTCGGCGGCCTGTGCGGCCATGCTGGCGCAGGTTGCAAGCAGTGTGATGATGAGCGATTTGACCATTCGTTTCCCCTCCCTGGGTCCGGAACTGAGCCTAAGCATGGCACATGCCAGCTGGTAGTAAAGTGAAGCGAGATCACAATAAAATCCTTTGGCATGGGCGTCAGCCATGTTAAACAGGCTGCCGTATTGATGGCTCTAATCATTAAGAGGTGAATCCATGAACAAGAAACTGACTCTGCTGGCCGCGCTGGCACTGGGAGGCTGCGCAATGGCAACGGGTTCCAGCATGGCTCAACTGCAAGCATCCAGCTGGCAGCTGCAAGGCGCCACCGGCGATACCTTCACCCTGCAAGTGGTCGACGGCAAGGTGGCGGGCAAGGGCGGCTGCAACCGCTATTTTGGCGGTATCACCAAGCAGGGTGACGGTGTCTTGACGCTGGGCGCCATGGGCTCCACTCGCATGATGTGCATCGGCGACGCCATGAACAAAGAGACCGAGTTCCTGCAAAAGCTGGAGAAGGTGGCAACCTACTCCATCAATGGCAACCAGCTGACTCTGAGCGATGCCAACAAGGCAGCCCTGCTCACCTTTAACGCTGTGCCTGCTGCCAAATAAGGCACGCGTTTGTCTGATTGCCCCGACAGCTCTGACTGTCTGATACGCCCTCCGTCTGGAGGGCGTCTGTTTATCTGCGACGAGCCCTGTGTGCTCGTCCGCAACGGTTGTTCACTCGTCGATTCCCCTTTCTGCCCGGTTTGATGTCAGAACCTCGAATTTTTGCTTCGGTACGCATTTTGATCATTTCAATAATTCTTGTATAGTTGAAATGAAAGGTCGCACCAAGGGGAATGAAGATGAACAAAGAGATGGCCACCAAGGTCTTTGAATCGCTGGCATCCGGCATCCGGCTCGATGTATGGCGGCTGCTGGTGAAGGCCGGGCTGGAGGGGCGGGTCGCTGGTGAACTGGCCAGCGAGATCGATATTGCCCCCAATACCCTCTCGTTTCACCTCAAGGCGATGCTCAATGCCGGTCTGCTGTCGGTGGAGCAGGAGGGGCGCTTTCTGCGCTACCGCGCCAATATTCCCCTGATGCTGGATGTGATCGCCTACCTCACCGAGGAGTGCTGTGCCGGTCATCCCGAGGCGTGCGGCGTGATGCGTGCCGAGTCAGCCTGCTCCCCCCATGTTCTGCCTGCGCAGCCCTGCTGCAACAAGGAGTAATGCCATGTCCTCCATTCAGATTTTTGATCCCGCCCTCTGCTGCTCCAGCGGTGTCTGCGGTACCGAGGTTGATCAGGCACTGGTCACCTTCGCAGCCGACCTTGCCTGGGCCAAGGAGCAGGGAGTAGCCATCGAGCGTTTCAATCTGGCCCAGCAGCCGATGCAATTTGCCGAGACACCTGCCGTCAGCGCTTTTCTGACCCACGCCGGGGAGGAGGGGTTGCCGCTGGTGCTGGTGGAGGGGCAGGTGGTGTTGACCGGTCGTTATCCGAGCCGCAGTGAGCTGGCCCGTTATGCCGGGCTGCCTGCGCCGCAAGCGGCCATCAAGGGGATCGTCAAGGGCGGTTGCTGCTCCGGCAGCGGTTGCTGCTGAGTCGTGACGCACCATTCGGGAGAGGCTATGTACCATTTTCTGACCAATCCACCGCCGTTTCTCTTTTTCACCGGCAAGGGCGGGGTGGGCAAGACCTCGCTGGCCTGCGCCAGTGCGGTGGCTCTCTGTGATATTGGCAAGCGGGTGCTGCTGGTGAGCACCGACCCTGCCTCCAACGTGGGGCAGGTGTTTGCCACCGAGATCGGCAATCGCGTCACCACCATCGCCGCTGTGCCCGGTTTGTCGGCGCTGGAGATAGATCCCCCCGCGGCGGCCAAAGCTTATCGGGAGCGGATTGTCGGGCCGGTGCGCGGCAAGTTGCCCGAGAGCGTGGTGCGCAGCATCGAGGAGCAGCTCTCCGGCGCCTGTACCACCGAGATCGCCGCCTTTGACGAATTCACCACCCTGCTGACCGACCAAACGCTGCTGGCCGAGTATGACCACATCGTCTTTGATACGGCGCCAACCGGCCACACCATCCGGCTGCTGCAACTGCCGGGAGCCTGGAGCGAATTTCTGGAGCAGGGCAAGGGGGATGCCTCCTGCCTCGGCCCGCTGGCGGGGCTGGAGAAACAGCGCAGCCAGTATGGCGAGGCGGTCGCCGCCCTGGCAGATGCTGCCCGCACCCGCTTGGTGCTGGTGGCGCGCGCCCAGCAATCCACTCTGCGGGAAGTGGCTCGCACCCACGAGGAGCTGGCCGCCATCGGCTTGTTGAATCAGCAACTGGTGATCAATGGCCTCTTCCCCGAAGGCGCCATTGCCGGAGATCCGCTGGCAATGGCGCTCTGGCAGCGCGAGCAACAGGCTCTCGCCCAGAAGCCGCAGGGGATAAAGGGGCTGGCGCAGGATCATATCCCGCTGCTGGCCACCAATCTGGTGGGGCTCGACAGTTTGCGGCTGTTGCTGCAAGCAGAGGGAACAGCCGCCGAATCCCCGACAGTACAGTCCACTGTCAAGCAAGCCCAGCCCGAGTTGAGTTCGCTGGTAGACGAGCTGGCCGCCGACGGTCACGGCCTTATCATGCTGATGGGCAAGGGCGGGGTGGGCAAAACCACGCTGGCGGCCGCCGTGGCGGTGGAGCTGGCGAGCCGCGGCCTGCCGGTGCACCTCACCACCTCGGATCCCGCCGCGCATCTGAGCGAGACCCTGGCAGCTAGTCTGCCCCATCTGGAGGTGAGCCGCATCGATCCCCACGCCGAGACCGAGCGTTACCGCGCCCAGGTGCTGGCCACCAAGGGGGCAGCGCTGGACGAGCAGGGGCGGGCACTGCTGGAGGAGGACTTGCGCTCCCCCTGTACCGAGGAGATCGCCGTGTTTCAGGCCTTCTCGCGCATCATTCGCGAGGCGGGCAAGCGCTTCGTGGTGATGGACACTGCCCCCACCGGCCACACCCTGCTGCTGCTCGACGCTACCGGCGCCTACCACAGGGAGATCGCTCGCCAGATGGGAAACAAGGGGCTGCACTTCACCACCCCCATGATGCAGTTGCAGGATCCCAAGCAGACTAAGGTGCTGATTGTGACGCTGCCCGAGCCGACGCCAGTGCAGGAGGCGGCGAATCTGCAGGCCGATCTGCGCCGGGCCGGTATCGAGCCCTGGGGCTGGCTCATCAACCACAGCTTGCAGCAAGCCGCGGTCAGCTCACCGCTGCTGCAACTGCGGGCCGAGCGCCAGTTGCCCCATATCGAGGCGGTCGAGCAGCAACATGCCAGCCGCTACGCCGTGGTGCCGCTGCTCGCCGAGGAGCCGGTGGGGCCCGATGCCCTGCGCCGCCTCTGCCAGTACCATTGAGTCGCCGCCCCGGTCTGCTGCCGGGCGGCTTGAATATGCCGTTACTTGTTATAAACCCGTGTTTTGAACCAATAGAAGATGCGAAATTGCGCCGCATCGGGAGCTGTGATGTCTGCAACATGTGATGCCAAGGCCGTGCCTGCCATCGGCTTTTTTGAACGTTATCTGACCGCCTGGGTCGCCCTCTGCATTCTGGTGGGGATTGGGCTCGGGCAGGGTTTGCCGGATCTCTTCAAGGCCATCGGCGCCATGGAGGTGGCCAAGGTCAACCTGCCGGTGGGGCTGCTGATCTGGGTGATGATCATCCCCATGCTGCTCAAGATCGATTTTGGCGCCCTGCATCAGGTGAAGGGGCACATGAAGGGCATTGGGGTCACTCTCTTTATCAACTGGCTGGTCAAACCCTTCTCCATGGCCTTCCTTGGCTGGCTCTTTATCCGCGTGCTGTTTGCCGACTGGCTGCCGGCGGATCAGCTCGACAGCTATGTGGCGGGGCTGATCCTGCTGGCGGCGGCCCCCTGCACCGCCATGGTGTTTGTCTGGAGTCGCCTCACCAACGGTGATCCCTACTTCACCCTGTCGCAGGTAGCGGTGAACGACCTCATCATGGTGTTTGCCTTCGCTCCGCTGGTGGCGCTGCTGCTCGGGGTCTCCAGCATCATAGTGCCGTGGGATACCCTGCTCACCTCTGTGGTGCTCTACATTGTCATTCCGGTCATCATCGCCCAGCTGCTGCGCAAGGCCTTGCTGAAAAAGGGGGAGGCCCATTTTGACGGCGTTATGACCCGCATCCAGCCCTGGTCGGTGGCGGCCCTGCTGCTCACTCTGGTGCTACTGTTCGCCTTCCAGGGCAACGCCATTATCGAGCAGCCGCTGGTTATCGCCCTGTTGGCGGTGCCGATCCTGATCCAGGTGCTGTTCAACTCGGGATTGGCTTACTGGCTCAACCGCAAGGTGGGGGAGAAGCACTCGGTTGCCTGTCCTTCCGCCCTGATCGGTGCCTCCAACTTCTTCGAGCTGGCGGTGGCTGCCGCCATCAGCCTGTTCGGCTTTCACTCCGGCGCGGCGCTCGCCACCGTGGTCGGGGTGCTGATCGAGGTGCCGGTCATGCTGCTGGTGGTGCGGGTGGTTAACGCCAGCAAACCCTGGTACGAAGCGGGGCTGAGCCGTTAACTGATGGCCGCTAACAGCTGGCCGCGAACTGATGCTATCCATTTTCTATTCACTTGATTAATGAGAGACACGCAAATGAGTGCAATCACCATCTATCACAACCCGGAATGTGGTACTTCCCGCAACACCCTGGAGCTGATCCGCAACAGCGGCGTGGAGCCCACTGTCATCCACTATCTGGAGACGCCCCCCTCCCGTGACCAGCTGGTGGCGCTGATCGCCGCTATGGGTATGCCGGTGCGCGATCTGCTACGCAAGAACGTGCCGCCTTACGAGGCGCTCGGGCTGGCGGAAGATCGTTTCAGCGATGATGAACTGATCGATGCCATGCTGGCCCACCCCATCCTCATCAACCGGCCTATCGTGGTCACCCCCCTCGGCACCAAACTGTGCCGCCCATCCGAGGTGGTGCTCGATATACTGCCCGATCAGCAAAAAGGGGCCTTCGCCAAGGAGGATGGCGAGCAGGTGGTGGATGCGAGCGGCAAGCGCCTCAAGTAATCGTCTGAACGCTCAAGTACGGATTGAAACAGGGCCAGCTTCACGCTGGCCCTGTTTCGTTGTGTGAACAAGTTGAAAAAGTTATTCCGGCCAATCGTTTTACCGCTTTTTCTGTGACGATGATCACTGTACCATCGCCGCCCGACCTGCCACCCGGCCGCATCTCCCCCTGCGACGGCGCTGGCGTCACCCGATACATGCTGTCACCCGGAACGTGAATGACCCCAGGATGGGACCCGCCACTAACCTGTAGGTTTGTGGTCTGCGTGTCGCGTGGGTCGGCACTTCTCCCGCCGGATCGCCCGCGACGCCTGTCTGCAGACTTGCCATATGAAACTCCTCTCTTCATAGGTGCAAGATGACACTGTTATTGAGTCTGGTCGGTATGCTGGCCCTGATGTTTATCGCCTGGCTGGCGAGTGAAAACCGCCGAGCCATCCGCTGGCGAACCGTGCTGGGTGCGCTCGCCCTGCAAACCGGTTTTGCTGCCCTGGTGCTCTATTTCCCCCCCGGACAAATCATGCTCGGTGCCATGAGCAATGGCGTCTCCGCCCTGCTCGGCTTTGCCGACAGCGGCATCCGCTTCGTGTTTGGCGATCTGGCCAGCAACGGCTTTATCTTTGCCGTGCGGGTGCTGCCGCTGGTGATCTTTATCAGCGCGCTGATCGCCGTGCTCTACCACTTTGGCATCATGCAGTGGGTGATCCGGGTATTGGGCGGCGCCATTCACCGTCTGCTCGGCACCAGCCGCGCCGAGTCACTGGTGGCCACCGGCAATATCTTCCTGTCGCAAGGGGAGTCGCCGCTGCTTATTCGCCCCTTCCTCGCCGGTATGACCCGCTCCGAACTCTTTGCGGTGATGACCTGCGGCATGGCCTCGGTGGCGGGCTCGGTGCTGGGCGGTTACGCCGGTCTGGGTGTGGATTTGAAATACCTGATTGCCGCCTCCTTTATGGCGGCGCCGGGTGGCCTGCTGATGGCCAAACTCTTGGTACCGGAACAGCAACAGGTGAGCGATCAGACCGAGATCACCCTCGACAAGAGTGACTACAGCAACGCCATTGACGCGCTGGCGGGCGGTGCCATGGGCGGCATGAAGATCGCCGTGGCCATCGGCACCATCTTGCTCGCCTTTGTCAGCGTGATCACCATGATCAACGCCGGTCTCACCACTGTCGGCGAGTGGTTCGGCTGGGCCGATCTCTCCCTGCAACAGCTGCTGGGTTATCTGTTTGCCCCGGTGGCCTGGCTGATTGGCGTGCCCACCAGTGAGATGATGGCGGCAGGCTCCCTGATTGGTCAGAAGGTGATCATGAACGAGTTCGTCGCCTATCTGGACTTTGCCAATATCAAGGCAGATCTGAGCGCCCACACCCAGATCATCATCACTTTCGCCCTCTGTGGTTTCGCCAATCTGGGCTCTATTGCGGTGCAGCTCGGCTCCATCGGCACCATGGCACCGGAGCGCCGCCACGATGTGGCCAATATGGGCTTCAAGGCGGTACTGGCGGCGACCCTCGCCAACCTGATGAGTGCCACCCTGGCCGGGATCTTTGTCTCGCTGGCCTGATAGCGTGAGGCAATAGCCGGCTAGCCGGCGGCTCAAACAAAAGACCCCCTCTTACCGCTGGGCAATAGGGGGTCTTTTTATTGGTTTCGCCGGTTGGGCAACTGCGCTGCCTGCCTTTGAAAATGGTAGTAGCACTGCTTAACGCCATTTCGGCGCAGTGCCAGATAATCCGGTTCGGCGATGAGATCTGCTCCAGCATGGGACTACGCCAAACCGGGTTACTGCGTATGCCTTTATCACCTTTTTGGCGGGGGACGTGGGCCTCGTTGCGTTTCGCGTAACGGGGCGGCAGCCGCTGCTACAGCGTGTCACCGTGCAGAATGAATAGTTTTTTAGATTGAATGTTGCATATTCAATCGATTATTTAGTTGGGCGTTTGGGGGATGAGTGGTGTCTGAATAGGGGAGCAGGTTGGCCAATGCGCCGTCAGCCAGTCTTTAAGCGGTCATACAAAGGAGACACTCTGATGGAAACACTTGACCTTAACATCGACACCATGCGCGAAGAGTTCCAGCTTCAGGAGCGCAAAAAAGCCCAAGAGAAGTGGCAAGCCCGAGTCGATGAGCTGCAACAGTTGCGGGGTGGGGAGAGACAACCGGAGGAGCAGGAAGAGTAGTGCTCGTTCCCGGGCGAAAGTTGAGGTAGCGAACGCTTTGTATCGGCTACCCGTGATCTGCCACCGATAAAAAAACCACCGACCTTTTGCAGGTAGGTGGTTTTTTTATGGATTGCGGTCGATTGGATGGCCTGACTTCCGGGCCGATCAATGGGAGCAAATCCAGGGGCGTAGGGATGCGACTAATTCGAATGGGTGACGGGCTTTTCGGAGAGCAACTCGTTAACGAGTCCTGCAGCCAGATGAATATTCGACTCCATCTTGTCGCCGTCCACCGCGTTCTCTTTCCACGATTCAGGGGCTTCGGGATGTGGCCCGGAAACGGCCACCTTGCCTTTCCCGTATGAGCTGATCAGCGCGGCAATCTGATGGTTTTGAAAATGGGCGATGACCTTGACCTGCTCGGGGCTTGGCACCGGCGTAAATTGCGGGCCGGCCTGGTAATACATCTGGCGCGCTTCACCAAGCCAGCTGATCGGGAAGATCCTGGCGCTAAAGTCGCCGTCATAATCATCGGATGTCGCAGGGACAAGGCCCAGCGCCGGCACAAAGCCTTCATCCTCAGACCAGCCGATAGATGCCACAAAGGCACCCCCACAGATCCCGAGGTAGCGGCCACCGCTTAGCAAATAGGTTTTTAATGCCGAGCGCGCGTCTGCGGTGAAGGCATTGAGGAGCGGCTCCACATCGTCCTCAGTGCCGCCAACGATAAATACCCTGGCATTATTGAGCTCTGCAGGCAGCTCCCCGATATTGGAGAGATACCTGACCGGCAAGCCCACCTGCCTGACCACATCCGCAATCGCCTTCGTGCTATCCCCATCAGAAACCGGCCCGTTATAGATCAGCGCGTACGGCTCTTTTTCGGGCTGCTCAGAGGCGGCCTCTGCCATGCATCCAGTCACTAACCAAAGGCTGATAACGCTCGCAATCAGCCTGATGCTTTTTGATACATTCATCGCTGCCACTATCCCTGTGATGTGAACCGAAGAGACTACTTATCACGATCCCGTTCTGCATGTCAGCCGCAGTTAAATGAACATTTCAAGTTAGCGCGCCAAAGCTGATTGGCGCTGCGTTTAGCTAACAGCGAACCAATACAGTGGGCACACTTCACCTTCACTTCACCGAGCGGGGATAAGGTAAGCTCACGTTTTCAGTTGGAGCTTTATCCTATGCCCACCATAGTTACCCACGCCGCCGTACCTCTCTGCCTTGGACTGGGGCTTGGCAGCCGGATTATCCCTCCACGCCTGCTGCTGGCCGGTGTCGCCATCGCCATGCTGCCCGATGCCGATGTGCTCGCCTTTAAACTGGGGGTCGCCTACGGCCATGTCTTTGGCCACCGCGGCTTTACCCACTCCCTGTTGTTCGCCTTTGCCCTGCCCACGCTGGCTGTGTTGTTTCACCGCCAATTTCGGGCGAGCGCCGCTACCGTCTGGTCATTTCTGCTGGTCTCTCTGCTCTCCCATAGCCTGCTCGATTCCCTCACCACCGGCGGCAAGGGGGTTGGCTGGCTCTGGCCGTGGCGTGACGAGCGTTTCTTCGCTCCCTGGCAGGTGATCCGGGTTGCCCCCTTCAAGCTGGAAGCCTATCTGACCGCCCGGGGTGAAGCGGTGATCCTCTCCGAGCTCTACTGGGTCTGGCTGCCGGGGGTTGTATTGATGCTGGCGCTGATGGGATGGCGGGTATTGGACAGGGGGAGGTAGTGGTGGGGTTGGCAAGGGTTGTTAGAAATATCGTGGCTGAGTAAAAATCAAACCTCGGTTACCCTTTATTTATGCTCTGGCGATGTAACTTGTTTTATAGAATGATGGGTGTCCCAAATTTATTGTTGCAATAGGTGTTTAATCTTCTGAGGCATAACGCCCGCTTAAGGCGGTTACAAAACTAAACCTAAACACAACAACTGTAATAGCCATGGTCTAATCGAACTGCTGAAAAAGCTATGCATTGGAAGTCACTCTTAAAGCATTTTTTATGCGGCTTTAATTCACTTTCCAAGCACCCATGTCACTATTTTTTCTTGGTATTCATTGTGTGAAAATTGAAACAAAGGGGCATTGTTACCTAGTGATAAAACAGAAGAAATAAAATAATCACCAGCAGCTACATCTTGAATGAGTTGAGTTAAGTGAGATTTAAATTCGCTTTCATTTATTTTTGTATCCAAGCATCCAGTTAGACCACTGGCTAAACTGTGAGCTATTTCATTTCTAGCCTTTTTCGCAGCAATGAGTATGTTTTTTACGTCATCATTAATTGGTAATGACTCTATGCTTTGATGTAGGGGTTGGTATTTATGCATTAACTCTATCACGTAACCCTCGAATTTCTGAAGATCAACCGCAGCCTGTACATTCGAATGTTTTAGTTTAAAGAATTTCGATGTATGGTCACATAAGAGATCAAAATGAGTTGCAACTATCAAGCAACGTCCGAGTATTGCATGTAGTTCTTGAGTGTTTTCTGTAATTTCAAAATCATCTAAAAAGATATCTGGATTCATAAATTATCTCTGACGCATAACGTTTTAATTAAGGGGGCCGTTAAGCGTCCCGTTTGAATGATGAGTTAGCCATTATGTTTTACTTTTCATCACTATTTTTAGAATCACGCCTCCTGATTCGAAGTGCAGTAATTGTAACCTGAAGTGCAACCACAACTGCTAGAAGTGCCCCCATAAGCGGGAAAAGCTTACTGAACATTGAAGTTATTGGTGAAGTTGTGACTGAATCGAAAATTTTACTGCCGATTAATGATGTTGCTAGAGCTGTAGACACACCAAGAAGAGTTGTAGCCATTATCATGGTAAGCTCTTTGCTCTTTTCATTCTTCAATGAGATCTCGCTTTTTCTTTCAACAATGCTTGCTAGTGAATCAAGAATTTTTCTCGCATCTTCTCTCCGCTCAGGTATCAACATTGCTTCAAGAGCGGTAATGATTTCATCTGGTTCTGTGTTCAATTCATTGAGACGAGTAGGCTCTCGATGCTCGCGTGTCTCACGTATTAGCTCTTCAATTTTTTCGGAATATTCCGACTTTTGCGGTATATCCAAATGTCTGCTTCGTTGTAAACGCAGGGCTACATCTTGAAGAAGTGAAATTGCAGTGCATGTTGGTCGTAATGCAACTGAGTGATCACGTTCAGACGCATGTATCAAATTTTCAATCACATGTTCCGATAGTCGCTGCTTATTAATTATATAACTTTCAACAACATCCAATAGCTCATATGTAGCGTGCTTCTTACGTTCAGCAGATGCAGATGCAGTATCTTTTTTCTGTAGTCGGTAAAAGATATATGCTACGACGATACCTATAAGGATAGACAGAATTGACAGCCAGTTACTTTCTAAGAATTGTTGCATTTCGTTCTCTCTTGCTTGTGGCTAATGTTTGGTTAAAGGGCGGCCAAAAGCGAATCTTGTATGTTGGGCTATAAATCGTAGGTTGGTGCTGAACGAAGTGAAGCCCAACGTTTACCGCGAATATATCTGAAAAGCTTTTGTACGGTTTTGCCACATCCTTGTTTATCCCGATCTGGTTGGCGCAATAATGCTCGCCTGTTGGGCTTCGCTACGCTCTGCGCCAACCTACAAAAAAACCACGCTACCGCCCCTGAGTTCCAGCTCCCAGTCCGCTGCTGTTAACCTGCGAGATTGCAACAATCGCTGTCATGGCGTTCTTCCGAGAGGTTGATTGTCGTTTGGCTATCTTAAGGGCGATGCTGATAGCTGAGAAGGGGGCTTTGGCGGGAATCTGTGTTGGATCAATAAATTAGTTATTAAGGCGTGCGCTATGTGAGCAACTCATTTGGTTGGGAATGCACAATTCCCCTCACCCCAGCCCTCTCCCGGAGGGAGAGGGGGCAACAGGTCGGGAGCCGCAAGCGGGTGCAAGCGACAAAGAGAAAGGGAGCCGGTCAGGCTCCCTTTGATGCAACGATGCAGTGATTGCCGCTATGCGTGATATCGATACATAAGCGGGCCACTCACGACCACCGGCCTTTGACCAATGCTGCCCCTTAGCGATTGGTCGCGGCCTTCATCCCTTCCACAAACTCTTTCAGACGAGTGAGCATATGCTCCGGGTTTTGGTGGTGGGTCTCGATGATCTTCACCACGGCGGAGCCGGAGATGGCACCGGCGGCGCCAGCGGCGATGGCTTCACGCACCTGAGCCGGTTCGCTGATGCCAAAGCCGAGCAGGGCGGGCGGGGCGTTGAACTCGCGCAGGGTATTGATCAGCCCCTCCACCGGCATGCCGGCCTTGGTCTCGGCACCGGTGACGCCGGCACGGCTCACCAGATAGGTGTAGCCATTGCCGAGCTCCGCCACCTGTTTCAGGGTCTCGGCATCGCCATTGGGAGGGGCGATAAAGATGCTGTCGATGCCGAACTTGTCGGCGGCCGCCTTGTAGGGGGCGCACATCTGCACCGGCACGTCGGCGACCAGCACTGAATCCACGCCCGCCTGCTGGCACTTCTCGTAAAAACCGTCAATTTTGCGCACATAGACCAGGTTGGCGTAGACCAAGAGGCCAATGGGCAGCTGCGGGTACTTGGCGCGGATGCGGCCAAGCAGCTCGAAGCAGTCGTCCGGGGTGGTGTGGCTGGCAAAGGCGCGCAGGGCGGCGCCCTGAATGGTGGGGCCATCCGCCACCGGATCGGAGAAGGGAATGCCGAGCTCGAGGGCATCGGCGCCCCCTGCGACCAGCGCATCGACGATGGCCAGTGACAATTCGGGGGTGGGGTCACCCAGCATCACGAACGGCACAAATGCGCCCTGATTGGCTTCATCCAGACGGGAGAAGAGTTGTGCGTAACGGTTCATGACAAGGTTCCTTCTTTCTCGATGCTTTCTGTTTCCAAGATGTCAGCCACGGTGAAGATATCTTTGTCGCCACGGCCGGAGAGGTTGACGATGAGCACCTGCTCTTTTTCCGGTTCACTGCGGGCCATCTTGAGGGCGTGGGCCAGCGCGTGGGAGGACT
This sequence comes from Aeromonas sp. FDAARGOS 1405, assembly GCF_019048265.1. Lineage (NCBI taxonomy): Bacteria > Pseudomonadati > Pseudomonadota > Gammaproteobacteria > Aeromonadales > Aeromonadaceae > Aeromonas > Aeromonas sp. FDAARGOS 1405. Next base: position 2,701,588 of record NZ_CP077311.1, read on the forward strand.
CCAGCGCCGGTATGATGCCTTCGGATTTGGCCAGCTCCTGGAAGGCGTCCAGCGCCTCCTTGTCGGTCACCGAGGGGTACTCGGCGCGGCCGATGGCGGCCAGGTGGGCGTGCTGCGGGCCGACGGAGGGGAAATCCAGCCCCGCCGAGACAGAGTAGGACTCCTGGATCTGGCCCTGATTGTCCTGCATCAGGTAGGAGTGCATGCCAAAGAAGACCCCCTTGCTGCCGTGACCGAGCGGCGCACCGTGCTCGCCACTCTCGATACCGTGACCACCCGGCTCGACGCCGATGAGGCGCACCGACGGCTCATCGATAAAGTCGGCAAACATGCCGATGGCGTTCGACCCGCCGCCGACGCAGGCGATCACCGCATCGGGCAGCCGCTCTTCCTTCTCGAAGCACTGGGCCTTGGCCTCTTCGCCGATCATCTTCTGGAACTCCCGCACGATAGTGGGGAAGGGGTGTGGGCCGGCGGCGGTGCCGAGCAGGTAGTGGGCCGACTCGTAGTTGGCGGCCCAGTCGCGCAGCGCCTCGTTGCAGGCATCTTTGAGGGTGCTGGAGCCTGAGTGCACCGGAATGACGGTGGCGCCCATCAGCTTCATGCGAAAGACGTTGGGCTTTTGGCGCTCGCAATCCTTGGCACCCATATAGACCCGGCACTTGAGGCCGAGCAGGGCGCAAGCCAGCGCAGTGGCCACGCCATGCTGACCAGCGCCGGTCTCGGCGATGATCTCGTTCTTGCCCATCCGCTTGGCCAGCAGCGCCTGACCCAGCACCTGGTTGGTCTTGTGGGCGCCGCCGTGCAGCAGATCTTCACGCTTCAGATAGAGTCGGGTCTTGGTGCCCTTGGTCAGATTGCGGGTCAGGGTGAGCGGAGTCGGGCGACCGGCATACTCGGTCAGCAGGGACTGAAACTCGGCGATAAAGGCCGGATCATCCTTGGCGTCGACAAAGGCTTTCTCCAGCTGGAGCAGGGCCGGGATAAGGATTTGGGGTACATACATACCGCCAAATTCACCGAAAAACGGGTTGAGCAGGGTCATGGCTTCTTCCTTGTATTAGCTAAATCGAAATATCAAAAAGGGTTGCGTTACAGGTTGCGCAGTGCGCCGAAGGCGGCTGCAATCTTGTGCGCATCCTTCTGGCCCGGGGCACTCTCCACCCCGGAGTTGAAATCAAGTCCGAGGCAGCCCACTTGCGCCGCCTGCAGGGCGTTGTCGGGATTAAGGCCGCCCGCCAGCATCAGCTTGGCTTTATCGAGCGTGGCCAGCAGGGCCCAGTCGAACGCCTGACCGGTACCGCCGCTCTGGCTGCCGACTTTGGTATCCAGCAGCAGCCGATCCGCCGGGTAGTCGAGGGCGGGCAGCGGCTCGCCGCTTGTGACTCCGATTGCTTTCCAGATCTGGCAGCCAGCGGGCAGCAGCGGCCGCAGTTCCTCGATATAGGCAGCATCCTCATCCCCATGCAGTTGCACCGCGGCGAGCCCCAGCGCATCCACCGTCTTGGCAATGGTGGCGGGCTGGGCGTTGCGAAATACCCCGACATAGGAGAGCGGTGCGCCCGCCATCACGGCGCGGGCGGCGGGGATGTCCACATAACGCGGGCTTTTCGCCACAAAGATAAGACCGCCAAACACCGCGCCCGCCTGATGGGCAGCGGCGGCATCCTCGGCGCGGGTGAGGCCGCACACCTTGTTTTGGCCCAGTACCAGCTTGCGCACTGCGGCTTCCAGATCCGGCTCGGCCATCAATGACGAGCCCACCAGAAAGCCCTTGGCGTAGTGGCGCAGATCCGCTACCTGGGCGCGATGGTTGATGCCGGACTCGCTGATCACTACCCGATCGCTCGGAATATCTTTGGCCAGTTGTTTGGTGCGGTTGAGATCGACGCTCAAGTCGCGCAGATCCCGGTTGTTGATGCCAATCACCGGCGCCCCCAGCGCGATGGCGCGGGTCAGCTCCTCCTCGTTGCTCACCTCAGTGAGTACGCCCAGCCCCAGTTCTTTGGCAACCGCGAACAGGGCACGATACCCCTCGTCGGTGAGCACCGAGAGCATCAGCAGGATGGCGTCCGCCTGATAGTGGCGGGCCAGATAGACCTGATAGGGGTCAATCATGAAATCCTTGCAGAGCACCGGCTGGCTGACGCGGCTGCGCACCCGCGGCAGGAAGGCGAAATCCCCCTGAAAGAACTTCTCGTCGGTCAGCACCGAGATGGCGGTGGCGTATTTGCCATAGATGTCGGCGATCGCCTCCGGGCTGAAGTCATCGCGGATCAAGCCCTTGGAGGGGGAGGCCTTCTTGCACTCCAGAATAAAGCGGGTGGAGCCCGCCTTGAGCGCCCCGACGAAATCCCGATCGCTCGGGGTCAGCGCGCTCTGGAAGCTCTCCAGCGGTTGGGCCAGCTTGCGGGCGGCAACCCACTCCTGTTTGGCCGCCACGATCTTGCCGAGAATGGTCTGGCTGATGGAGGCCATGTTCAGAAATGCATGGGGGGCAATAAGGTCTGACATCTCGTTATCCTTGCGAAACTGGCTCTTGCCCTGTGGGCGTTCTGAATGACTGCTGTGCGACATGGTGGCTGACATCATGCCTCCTGATTGCCCGCTTCCTTATGGCTTAAAGTGGCGAGCCGAGCGGCCAGATCCGCAGCCTTGCCGCTCGCCAGCACCGCCAGCACCTCGGCCGCCGCGCTCTTGAGATCGGTCGCCTTGCCCGCCATCAGCAGCAGCGGCGCCACATTGGCGGCGATGGCGGCGTTGTGGGCCGGGGTGCCACGCCCTTCCAGAATGGCGGCGGTGATGGCACGGTTCTCTTCCGGTTCCCCCCCCTGAATGGCGCTGACCGGATAGGTCTCCAGGCCAAAGTCAGCCGGGGTGATCATAAATTCGCGGATCTCGCCGTCACGGATCTGGGCCACCTGGGTCGGGCCGTGGATGGCGATTTCATCCAGCCCGGCGCCGTGCACCACCATACCGGTTTTCAGCCCCAGTGCCAGCAGGGTTTCTGCAATGGGGCGCACCAGCTCGGGGGCATAGACCCCCATCAGCTGATAGGTGGGGCGAGCGGGGTTGATAAGCGGCCCCAGCACGTTGAACAGGGTGCGGGTCTTGAGGGCCTGGCGCACCGGCATGGCGTGGCGCACCCCGGCGTGGTACTGGGGGGCGAACAGGAAGCAGATGCCGAGCTCGTCCAGACAGCGGCGCGCCTGTGCCGGGCTCATGTCGAGCTTGATGCCCATTTTGTCGAGCAGATCGCTCGAACCCGACTTGCTCGAGACCGAGCGGTTGCCGTGCTTGGCCACTTTCAGGCCGCAGGCGGCGGCGACCAGCGCCGAGGTGGTGGAGACGTTGATGGTGTTGAGGCCATCGCCACCGGTGCCGACGATGTCGCAAAACTCGTAATCCGGACGCGGGAAGTCGCGCGCTTCCGCCAAGAGCGCCTCGGCGGCGCCGGCGATCTCCTCCGGGGTCTCCCCCTTGATCTTGAGAGCGGTCAGGAGACTGGCGAGCACGATGGGGTCCACTTCGCCACGAACCACCTGGCCGAAGGCGTCGCGGGTACTTTCACGGCTCAGAGACTGACCCTGATAGAGGGTGTTGAGATGTTGATGCATGTTGGTCTCCTTACCTTAACGCACGCTGCTTTCTGGACGGGTGATATGGGCGAGCGCCTGAGTCAGCAGACGGGCCCCTTCCGAGGTCATGATGGATTCGGGATGGAACTGGAAGCCCAGTACCCGCTCATCCTGCTGCTCGATGGCCATGGGCATCCCCTGATAGTGGGCAATCACCGTCAGCTCTTCCGGTACATAGGTGGCGACCAGCGAGTGGTAGCGGGCCACCGGCAGCGGGCTCGGCAGACCGGCGAAGGCGCCGTGGCCGTTGTGCTCAATCAGGGAGCGCTTGCCGTGGACGATCTCGCCCGCCGCGCCGACGGTGCCACCGTAGGCTTCGCACAGGGCCTGATGGCCGAGACAGATACCGAGGATGGGCACCTGACCGCGGGCCAGTTTGATGAGGTCTATCAGGCAACCCGCCTCGTGGGGGGCACCCGGGCCCGGCGAGAGCACCAGCACGGCGTCCCCTTCGCAGGCGGCGAGCTCGCTCATGATGCGGCTCGCCGGCAGGCTGTTGCGGTAGATCCGCACCGGATAACCGAGGGAGCGGAACTGATCGACGAGGTTGTAGGTAAATGAGTCGAAGTTGTCGAGCAGGAAGATATTAGTCATGGCTCACGTCCTTATGTTGCTCCTGCTGGGCGCTCAGGGCTTGCAGAGAGGTGCCATGGCTGGCGGCGATGGCGGCCAGCACGGCGGCCGCCTTGGCGCGGGTTTCGTCTGCTTCGGCCTGGGGCTTGGAGTCATAGACCACCCCGGCACCGGCTTGCACGTGGGCCACGCCCTCTTTGACAAAGGCGGAGCGGATCACGATGCAGGTATCCATCTCGCCAGCGCCGTTGATGTAGCCGACCGCACCGCCGTAGCTGCCGCGGCGCTTGCCTTCCACCATGCGAATAAGCTCGCTGGCGCGGATTTTGGGGGCGCCTGTGAGGGTGCCCATGTTCATGCAGGCCTGATAGGCGTGCAGGGCGTCAAGATCGGAGCGCAGTGTGCCGACCACCTTGGAGACCAGGTGCATCACGTGGCTGTAGCGATCCACTTTCAGCAGCTCCTTGACGTAGCGGGTGCCCGGCTCCGAGATGCGGGCGATGTCGTTGCGCCCCAGATCCACCAGCATCAGGTGCTCGGCCACCTCTTTCTCGTCCTGACGCAGCTCCAGCTCGATACGACCATCGAGATCCCGGTTGATGCTGCCATCGGGGTTGAAGCCGCGGCGGCGGGTACCGGCGATGGGGTACATCTCCACATCGCGGCTGGCGGCGCAGAATTTCACCGCGCTCTCCGGCGAGGCGCCAAACAGGGTGAAGCCCTCATCCTGCACGTAGAACATGTAGGGGCTGGGGTTGGTCTGCTTGAGGCGGCGATAGGCGGCCAGCGGGCTCGGGCAGGGCAGGGTGAAGCAGCGGGACGGCACCACCTGAAAGATGTCGCCACGGCGGATAAAGCCCTTGAGCTTCTCTACCTCGGCGCAGAACTGTTTGTCGCTCTTGTCCACGCTCATGCCGCCGGTCAGGGGCTGGGTGGTCAGCTCGGCGCAGAGGGGTTGCTGGCAAATCTGTTTGAAGTCGGTGAGCCGTTCGGTCAGGCGGGTGTATCTGTTTTCCACCAGGCTCTCGTCGCTGTCGCCGCCGAAGATGCAGGCCAGCAGTTGAGTGGTGCGTTCGATATGGTCGATGGTGATCAGGGTCTCGGCCACGTAGAAGCAGTAGTCGGGGCAGCTGTTGCTCCCCTCCGGCACTTCAGGCAGCTCTTCAAATGAGGCGATGAGGTCATAGGCAAAGCTGCCCGCCATAAAGAGCGCTTCTTTGCCGAGCTGGCAATCAAGCTCCCGCTGCAGGGTGCGCAGCACGTCCAGCACGCTGCTCCCCTTGAGGCGGGAATCTTCGTCCAGCTCCCGATCGGAGGCCGGGAAGTCGAGTTGCAATTCGCCATCTACCAGCGAACGAGCCACCACCGCAGGCAGCCGCTCGGCCAGCAGGCTCTGCAACTGGGCTCCGTTGTCGTTCAGGCTGCGAACCCGCACGGTGCGGCCACGGCACTCGATGCGCAGGCAGGCATCGACCAGCAGCAGGCTCTGTTTGCCCGCCTTGGAGTCGATCTCCACCGATTCCAGCAGCAGGTTGTTGGGGCGACCCTGACAGAGGCGGGTATAGAGCGCCAGCGGGTCGGCCACATAGGGGGCGTTGAGCTTGAGGGTATCGAATTCACCCAGAGGAAGGCGATGTGTGGCTGTCATAGTGCGTTCCCTTGCGTGTGATGCGTGTTACCGATGTTCATGACGTTGAATTCCTTAGAAATTTAATTGGTCCGGGGTGGCTGGTTCAGGGGCGCCATCGCCAGGTCAGCTTGCTTGTCTGAATTCTCGGTTTCATCACAGGTCCATTTGCCGGATAATAAAAAAGCCCGCTGGGGTCAGCGGGCTTTTTCTTTGGGTTCTTAATTTGCTGTCAGATTACAGGTACAGCAACGACCACACGCCCGCATGTCAGGGAGTGTGCCACCACCAGATGGTCAGGATGGAAGTCGTTTGCATGATAAAGTCCTGTAAAAAGATGTTTGCAATGAAGTGCCTACAGAAGACGATAAAGCCGCGGCCAAGTCAAGTCGCTTTTTAGCCTTCTTTCACCGATTTGCCATGAATGGTGACCTGACCACGAGAGCGGAATAACCTGATGAGATTCGATCTTCACTGCCATACCACTGCCTCCGACGGGGTGCTGAGCCCCGCCGAACTGGTGCGTCGCGCTGCCGAAAAACAGGTCGAGGTGTTAGCAGTTACTGACCACGATACCCTCGCTGGGCTTGATGAGGTGCGCCGCACCATCGAAGCCGAGCAACTGCCGCTGCGATTGGTGAGCGGGGTCGAGATCTCCACCGGCTGGGAGCATCACGAAATTCATATCGTGGCGCTGGGGGTGGATGAAAACAATCCGCAGCTGACCGACTTTCTGGCCGGTCAGTTGGCCCGCCGTGAGGCGCGCGCGCTGGAAATCGGGCGTCGTCTGGAGAAGTGCCTCATCCCCGGCACCTATGAAGAGGCCAAGGCGCTCGCCGGTGATGCTGCCGTGACCCGCGCCCACTTTGCCAGGGTGCTGGTGGCGCGTGGGGTGGCCGACAACATGCAGAAGGTATTCAAAAAGTACCTGAGCCGTGGCAATAAAGGGTATGCCCCGGCCGAGTGGCCCGAGATGAGCGAAGCCATCGCTGCCATTCACGCCGCTGGCGGGCTGGCGGTGCTGGCCCACCCCAGCCGTTACGATCTCACCGCCAAGTGGATCAAGCGGCTGCTGGTGGCCTTCAAGGCGGCCGGTGGCGATGCCATGGAGGTCTCATTGCCCCAGCAGAGTCCGCAGGAGCGGGCCAATCTGGGCCAGTGGGCCAAGGATCACGACCTCTATATCTCGGTGGGATCGGATTTTCACTTCCCCTCCAACTGGACCGAGCTGGGCCGCCACCTCTGGCTGCCCAAAGAGGGGATGCCCATCTGGTTGGCCTATCCAAATCACTTTGGGCTCACCACCGAGCAACAAGCCGAGCTGCTGGCAAGCCGGTAACGGCGCCAGCGAAGCGGCCACAAACAGGTTCAAACAGGTTAAGGTAGTGTCATGGGTCTTTGACCCGTGACCATACGAGCGGGCAGGTATTGCTGCCCCCATTGCGAGAACAAGCTATGAGTCAGCATTTTTACGTACATCCGGAAAACCCCCAGGCCCGTCTGATCGGTCAGGCGGTACAGATCATCCAGAACGGCGGTGTGATCGTCTATCCGACCGACTCCGGTTATGCGCTGGGTTGCCAGATGGGTGACAAGGGCGCGCTGGAGCGCATCTGCCGCATCCGTCGTCTCGACGCTAACCACGACTTCACTCTGGTGTGTCGCGATCTCTCCGAGATCTCCACCTACGCCAAGGTCGACAACAGCGCGTTTCGCCTGATCAAGAACAACACCCCGGGCGCCTACACCTTCATCTTCAAGGCGACCAAAGAGGTGCCGCGCCGCCTGATGAACGAGAAGAAGAAGAGCATTGGCATCCGGGTGCCGGACAACAAGATTGCTCAGGCGCTCTTGGAAGCACTCGGCGAGCCGCTGCTCTCCACCACATTGATCCTGCCGGACTCCGAGATGGCCGAGTTCGACCCGGAAGAGATCTTCGACAAGCTGGGCAAGCAGATCGATCTGGTGGTCAACGGCGGCTATCTGGGCGAGCAGCCCACCACTGTGGTCGATTTCTCTGACGACGAGCCGGTATTGCGTCGTCGCGGCGCCGGAGACCCGACTCCGTTTGAGTGATGTCGCTGAACCGGTGACAGTCCCTTCCGCCGAGATGGGGACTGGCGCCGCGCTACCCATCGCGAAAGTCCTGGGGCAGCCCTATCACGAGCTGCCTCAGGACCTGTTCATCCCGCCCGATGCGCTGGAGGTGTTCCTCGATACCTTCGAGGGGCCGCTCGATCTGCTGCTCTACCTTATCCGGCGCCAGCAGCTCGATATTCTCAACCTGCCGATCCTGCAGATCACCGCCCAGTACATGGAGTACGTGGAGCTGATGCAGGGGCTCAACCTTGAGCTGGCGGCTGAATATCTGCTGATGGCGGCCTGGCTGGCGGAGATCAAATCCCGCCTGCTGCTGCCCAAGGCGCCGGAGCTGGAGGATGAAGAGGAGGGAGAAGACCCGCGGGTGACGCTTATTCGCCGCCTGCAGGAGTACGAGCGCTACAAGGTAGGGGCGGAGAGGGTCAATGAGCTGCCACGGGTGGAGCGGGAGATTTATATCGCCGCTGCCTTGCCCCCCGATTTTGGCGCCCTCAAGCCACTGGCGCCCGATGTTTCGCTGGTTGAGCTCGCCCTTTACATGCAAAGTGTGGTAAAACGCGCGACTCATTTCGAACATCACCAGATCCGCCGCGAACAGATCCCGACCCGGGTGCGCATGGCGGAGATCCTTGCCATGCTCACGCTGGGGCAGACCCTGCGCCTTGAGCAGGTGCTGCGTGCCGAAGAGGGGCGCATGGGGGTACTGGTGACGTTTCTGGCCCTGCTGGAGCTGTGCAAGGAGCAACTGATCTGGATCCTGCAGGCAGAACCACTCGGCCCAATCCATTTCGCATTGGCCGAGCAGAGCGAGGAGGGCAACCGTGGCGCTGCCCACTGAACGACTCAAGACCCTGATCGAAGCGGCGCTGTTTGTGGCCGGTCGCCCGCTCAATGTCAGCGAACTGAAAAGCAGCGTGCTGGCCGATTATCCGGTGACCAGTCGCTATGTTCAGCTGCTGTTGGCCGAGATCAGGCAAGATTACAGCTCGCGAGGCGTCGAGCTCAAAGAGGTCGCCTCCGGCTGGCGCTTTCAGGCGCGTCAGGAGTATGCCGAGGAGCTCTCGCGGCTCTGGAGCGAGCGGGCTCCGCGTTATTCGCGCGCCGTGATGGAGACGCTGACCCTGATCGCCTATCGTCAGCCCATCACCCGGGCCGAGATCGAAGCGATCCGCGGGGTGGCGGTGTCGAGCCAGATAGTGAATACCCTGAAAGAGCGTGGCTGGGTGCGCAGCATAGGCCACAAAGAGGTGGCCGGTCGCCCCGAACTGCTCGCCACCACCAGAGAGTTTCTGGATTACTTTAATCTGCAGAGTCTGGAGCAGCTCCCCGAGCTGGATCCGGAGCTGCAACCCCTGTTGCCCTCTGCGGTGGACGGGGAGAGCGATGCCCGGTGAATGGTGCCCAAGTGTGCCGATTTCACCGAGATATACATTTTTCAACTGTGGCGAGAGCTCCAACCGGCGTTTGTTACAGTTAACCCCGTTGCCCCTTTTACTAGTGGGCAGCGATCAACAATCAGGTAACCCCGATGAGTGAAAAACTGCAAAAAGTGTTGGCCCGCGCGGGTCACGGCTCCCGTCGTGAGATGGAGGCCCTGATCACCGCAGGTCGGGTCAGTGTGGATGGCAAGGTCGCCACACTGGGGGATCGCGTCGAAGTGAACGCCGTGATCCGGGTGGATGGTCACCAGGTCAAGACCCGTGCCGCAGAGGAAGTGATCTGCCGCGTACTGGCTTACCACAAGCCGGAAGGGGAGATGTGTACCCGTCACGATCCGGAAGGTCGTCCCACCGTGTTTGATCGTCTGCCCAAGATGGAAGGTGCCCGCTGGATCGCGGTCGGCCGCCTCGACGTCAACACCTCCGGTCTGCTGCTGTTCACCACCGATGGTGAGCTGGCCAACCGCCTGATGCACCCGAGCCACGAAGTGGAGCGGGAATACGCGGTACGTGTCTTTGGCGAGATCACCGAAGCCATGCTGCAGCGTCTGCGCAAGGGCGTGCAGCTGGAAGATGGCACCGCCAAGTTCAACAAGATCAAACCTGCTGGCGGTGAGGGGCTGAACCAGTGGTTCAACGTCACCCTGACCGAAGGTCGCAACCGTGAAGTGCGCCGCCTGTGGGAATCCCAGGATGTGCAGGTGAGCCGCCTGATGCGGATCCGCTACGGCGACGTCAAGCTGGATCGCGGCATCCCGCGCGGCGGCTGGCAAGAGCTGAAATTGCCGGAAGTGAACTACCTGCGCGGTCTTGTCAACCTGCCACCGGAGACCGAATCCAAAGTCGATCTGCAGCAGGATGGCAAAACCAGCCGTCACAAGCAGGCCGCCCAGATCCGTCGCGCCGTGCAGCGTCACAAAGAGATGCAGGGCAAAGAGCCGCGCGCTCGCGCCACCACCGCCCGTCGCAAGCCGCAAGCCTCTACCCGCAACTCCGGTACCGGCAGCAAGTAAGCCGACAACCCGTTGCGAACTGTGTGCCGTCAAATAGCGCACAGTCGGCCAAGCAAAGGCCCGCACCAACTGTTGCGGGCCTTTTTTGTCAGCGCGTTGCCTGGCGGCAATATTATTGGACCTGTGCCACTGCTTCACGAGTGAGTCGGCCGATCTCTTCCCACTGTTTCTCTGCGATCAGTTTCTTGTCGACCATCCAGGAACCACCACACGCAATGACCCGCGGGATCGCCAGATATTCATTGATATTGTGAGTCGAGATCCCGCCGGTGGGCATCAGCGTGATCTGGGTATAAGGTGCCAGCAGCGCCTTGATCATCGCGCTACCACCTGATGCTTCGGCCGGGAAGAACTTCAGCGTCGTCAGCCCCATCTCCAGCGCCGCTTCAATGGTGCTGGGATTATTGACTCCAGGGATGATCGGGATGTTCAGCTCCTGACAGGCCTTGACGGTGTTCGGGTTAAAGCCGGGGGAGACGATAAAGGTGGCCCCTGCCTCTTTGGCTGCGATCACCTGCTCGCGGTTGAGCACAGTGCCCGCGCCAATCAGCATCTCAGGTTGGCTCTGGCGCAGCAGCCGGATCGCCTCGACCGCGGCAGCGGAGCGGAAGGTGATCTCGGCAACCGGCAGGCCGTTATTGGCCAGTGCCGCCCCCAGTGGAATGATATCTTCAGCCTGCTCGATGGCGATCACCGGGATCACTTTCAGGGCTTGCAGTTGTTCAGTAATGGATGACATTTGGTTGACCTCGTTTAGTGTGATGCCGGTTTGATGAAGCTGTCGGTGACACTGCGGGTTGCACTTTCCGGAATAATTGCCCCCTTGTGCTGAATGACTATCCCCGCCAGTCGGTGGCCCATGCGGGCGCACTCGTCGATCGCCCGTCCTTGCAGGTAGCCAGCCAGAAAACCGGCATTGAAGGAGTCACCGGCCGAGGTGGTATCCACCACCTTGCTGACCGCTTGGGTAGGGATAGTGATGGCAGGTTCCCCGGTTTGCAGGGCCTGGTAACAGCAGCCAGCCGCCCCCTGTTTGACTACCGCCTGCTGCACCCCGGCCGCCTTGAGGCGCTGCAGGGTCCGGGTCACATCCTCGTCCCCCCACAGGGCCTGCTCATCGTCGTCGGTGACCAGAGCCAGCGTAGTGATGGCCAGCAGTTGCTGGTAACAGGCCCGGGCGTCGGCCGGACTCTGCCACAGGGCGGGACGATAGTTGCTGTCAAAGATGATCGCCACGTCCGCCCGGTGCAGTTCAGCCAGCCACAGCAGCAGCGCCTGCCGATCTGCCGCGGGCAGGATCGCCAGCGAAATACCGCTGAGATAGAGCGCATCCACGTCGCTGACGGCCTGCTTGAGCTGTGGCAACTGCGGATGCTGCATCAGGTAACGGGCAGCCGAATCGTTGCGCCAGTAGAGGAAGGTGCGCTCGCCGTGCTCATCAAGCTGGATAAGATAGAGGCCGGGATGGCGCTGTTGGTCGATGAACACCGCGCTGGTGTCGATCCCGGCCTGTTGCCAGCGCGCGATGATTTGCTGGCTGAGAGGATCCTGGCCCATGGCGGTCAGATAACTCACCTGGATATCGGTGGGTTGGGAGGCACGCGCGAGATAGATGGCGGTATTGAGGGTATCGCCCCCGAATGATTGCTGCATGTCGCCAAAAGGCGTGCCATTGAGCTCAATCATGCACTCCCCGAGCAGGGCAATCCGTTTCATCCCCGGGCTCCTGGCAGCTGAAAGTAGCGGGTTGCATTGTGATAGCAAATATCCTGGATCATTTTCCCGGACAGCTGCAGATCACTGGGGATTTCGCCCTGCTCGATCCAGCGCCCCACCATGTCGCACAAAATACGGCGGAAATACTCGTGGCGAGTGTAGGAGAGGAAGCTGCGGGAGTCGGTCAACATGCCGACAAACTGGCTGAGCAGGCCGAGTTGAGAGAGCTGCTCCAGCTGGCGCTGCATACCATCTTTCTGATCGTTGAACCACCAGCCAGAGCCGAACTGGATCTTGCCTGCAATACCTCCCCCCTGGAAGTTGCCCGCCATGGTTGCCAGCACCTCGTTATCACGAGGGTTAAGGCAATAGAGGATGGTCTTGGGCAGCTCATCGGTTTGATCCATCTCATCCAGCAGATGAGCAAGCTCCCAGGCAAACGGCTTGTCTCCGATAGAATCAAAGCCACAGTCTGCGCCAAGCAGAGTGAACATGCGGCTGTTGTTATTACGTTGAGCGCCCAGATGCAACTGCATCACCCAGCCTCGCTTGGCGTATTGACGGCCGAGCCATACCTGAACGGCAGTGGAGAAGGCTGCAATCTGCGATCCGTCCAGCACCTCTCCGGCCAGTCGGCGCTGGAGCAGTTGAGTCAGGGTCGCATCGGAGGGAACTGGTGCATAACGCACTACTTCGATACCGTGATCCGCTGCGCGGCAGCCATGTTGGGCGAAGTGTTCAAGGCGTCGTTCCAGCGCGGTCAGTAAGTCGGCAAAGGTAGCAATGTCGACATCGGCGGCGGCTCCCAATGCCTCAATGTAGTCAGCAAAACCGGCTTGCTCGATCTTGAATACCTTGTCGGGGCGCCAGCTGGGGAGCACCTCGATAGCAAAACCGGGGTCCTCGGCAATCTGGCGATGATAGATAAGTGAATCCACCGGATCATCTGTGGTACCGACCATTCGGACATTCATCTGCTGCATCAACCCGCGGGCGGAAAAGGCCTGGGTGGCGAGCAGTTCGTTGCAGTGATCCCATACCTTGTCGGCGGTGTTTGGCGCCAGGGTGATACCCTCCAGACCGAAGGGGCGGCGCAGTTCGAGATGGGTCCAGTGATAGAGAGGGTTACCCAGCGTTTGCGGGACTGTCTGTGCCCACGCATTGAACTTGTCACGACTGCTGCTGTTTTTTCCGGTGATCAGTGCCTCCGGGATACCGGCGCTGCGCATGGCTCGCCATTTGTAATGGTCCCCCTCCAGCCAGATCTGGCCCAGATCATCGAATCGGCGATCTTCGGCGATCTCCCGTGGATTGAGATGGCAGTGGTAGTCATAGATAGGCATATCAGCGGCATAGTCATGGTAGAGATGACGTGCCGCATCGCTGTTCAAAAGAAAATCCTTACACAGGAAAGACTTCATATTCATTTCTCCCTTGGCTCTGTCATTGCCAGATATGGTGATTAGAGCGCAGCGACGCAGTGACGGGCACCGTGGTCAAGCAGTCCTTGATAGGCCCGAGTGACCGCATCGACAAAAGCACCCTGTTGCGGCAGTTCCGGGCCAAAGATGGCCTCAATGGCCAGCAACGGTTTGACCACGTTGCAACTGAGGCCGTGCTCTGCATAGATCGCCTGGAAGCGGGGTAGCAGGGGATCCCTGACATCGATCACCTCACCGTTTTCTCCCTCACCGCTGACATAACGCATCCATCCGGCGATGCCCAATGCCAGATGCCGGTAATCACTGCCGTTCTTCAGATGGAAGAGGACGGAGTCGACCATGCGTTGTGGCAGCTTTTGACTGCCATCCATGGCGATTTGCCAGGTCTGGTGTTTGAGCGAGGGGTTGGTGAAACGGGCGATCAGTTGTTGGGCATAGCCCTCGAGATCAGTTCCAACAGGCATGTTCAGGGTTGGCGCCTGTTCATTGAGCATCAGATCAAGTGCTGCCTGGCGGTAGGCCGGATTGGTCATGGTGTCTGCGATATGGGCATAGCTGCCGAGGTAGCCGAGATAGGCGAGAAATGAGTGGCTGCCGTTCAGCATGCGCAATTTCATCTCTTCAAAGGGCACGACATTGCTGACAAATTCGGCACCGGCCAGATCCCAGTCCGGTCGGCCATTGACGAAATTATCTTCAATCACCCATTGCCGGAATGGCTCGCAGGCAATACCACAGGGGTCAGCCACACCAATGGCCTGCTCAATCTCGGCCAGCGTCTCCGGGGTGGCTGCAGGTACGATGCGGTCGACCATGGTGCAAGGAAAGGTGACCTGCTCACGGATCCAGGATGCCAGCTCTCCATCGAGCAGTTCGGCAAATCCCAGAATGGACTGACGTGCAACATGACCATTTTCCTGCACGTTGTCGCAAGACATGACAGTAAAGGGAGGGAGGCAACGCTCTTTGCGCAGGCGCAGGGCGGCAACGATGCAGCCGATGGCGGAAGTGGGGGCATCAGGGTGCAGCAAGTCGTGCTGGATCAACGGATTCTGCGGGTTGAACTGCCCGGTGGCTGGGTCTGCACAATAGCCTTTTTCAGTGATCGTCATGGATACAATGGCGACTTGCGGTTCTGCCATCTTCTCTAGGATGGCGGACATGCCATCAAAGGTGGGATGCAGTGACTCCACCACAGAACCAATCACTTTGGGGTGTACGCTCTCGGCCCCCTTCTCCAGCACGGTGTAGAGGTGGTCTTGTGCTCTGAGCGAACGGATCAGCTCCTCTCCACCGAACAGGTTGACCTCGCAGATCCCCCAGTCACCTCCGCCAGCTGCGAGCGTCTCATGGGTAATCAAGGCTTGGTGGGCTCGATGAAACGCGCCGAAGCCGATATGAACTATCCGGTTTCGCAGTGCTGCTCGCGGATAGGGGCTCAACATCAATTCACTCAGCTTGTTCTTCATCTTTTCTTGCCTCGATTTATAAATTTTTGCACATCACCAGAGTCGCAGGTTGGCGCCACAGGCGTCAGCCAACCGTTGTGTGTCGTGACATGACTTGTGTGGGTAACTGGGATATCAGCCTCTGCATGCTATCTCCAGGTCAGCCATAAGTCTATTTTGGTTGACCAAATTGATCTTTTTTTGAGATCGAGATCAACCAAATGAGTTAAGTTGGTTGATCTATGGCTGTCACCTCAAGATGATGGCCGCACATCGCAGTAGTCAATATGCCTTGATGTGGCCTGACTCATTTAAATTGGTGGTTGAAGGATTCATTATGAGCATCAAAGTTAAAAACTTGAGGTGGTATATCATCGCCTTGGTTTGTCTTGGCACAATAGTCAACTATTTATCCCGCAGCTCATTGAGTGTTGCCGCACCTCAAGTAATGAGTGAGCTGAATTTTACAGAAAAAGAATATTCATGGATCGTAAGTGCATTTCAGATATGTTACACAATTGCACAGCCGATTGCTGGTTATATAATCGATATGATTGGTTTGAAAGTAGGCTTTTTTATTTTTGCAGTCGCTTGGTCTCTATTTAATATGGCGCATGCATTTGCTGGCGGCTGGATTAGTTTGGCGGTATTGCGTGGCGGCATGGGGTTGACGGAGGCTGCGGCTATTCCAGCAGGGATGAAAGCCAGTGCCGAATGGTTTCCAGCCAAGGAGCGTGGCATTGCCGGTGGATTGTTTAACGCTGGTACCTCAGTCGGAGCCATGCTTGCTCCTCCGTTGGTAGTCTGGGCAATGCTAACCTTTGAAAGCAGTGGGTTAGGCACTGAAATGGCATTCATAATCACCGGAGGTGTGGGGATCCTCTTTGCGATCACTTGGTTTCTTGTATATCGCTCCCCCAGAAAACATAAATGGATTTCCCAGAACGAGCTGACATATATAGAAGAGGGGCAAGAGAAACATCTCACAGCCAATGAGGGTAAGCCTGAAATAAAAGAAATTATCAAACAGCGTAATTTTTGGGGCTTGGCAATAGCAAGGTTTCTAGCAGATCCAGCTTGGGGAACGCTCAGTTTTTGGATGCCTCTATACTTGACTTCGGTAATGCATCTTCCTCTTAAAGAAATTGCCATGTTTGCCTGGTTACCATTTCTTGCTGCTGATTTCGGATGTATTGCGGGTGGATTTATTGCAAAGTTTTTCATGGAAAAACTTAATATGACAACACTGAATGCGCGGCGAGCTACTTTCACCATTGGGGCGATACTTATGTTGGCAATTGGCTTTGTCAGTATTATTAAGGATCCCTACGTGGCGATTGCCTTGATGAGTATCGGTGGATTTGCTCACCAGACGTTGTCAACCGTGGTTATTACCATGTCGGCAGACCTTTTCAAAAAGAATGAAGTGGCGACAGTCGTTGGCCTTGCGGGTTCGGCAGCCTGGATTGGCCAGCTATCGTTCACTCTGGTGATGGGGGCCTTGGTGGCAATTATTGGCTATGGGCCTTTCTTCATTAGCCTCAGTGTCTTTGACTTGGTGGGTGCCGTTGTGCTGTGGGTATTGCTAAAAGAGCCGGCAGCCCAGAGGTTGACTCATCTTCACATGGAGAAGGCTGCAACAACGCTCTCATAAGCATGTCAGAGGGTCACCAAGGTGTTGATACTGGATATCATGATTACTTTGGTTGACCAATTGTTGTTGGTTGCTTACCATTTTGGAAAACTACGCTACCAATTTGAGAGCAAGCCATGAGTGTTGAAGTAAAGCGTCAATATCGTGAAGTTGGTGAGTTTATCAAGGAAGAGTTGGCTTCAGGCAAGTACGCCTTGGGCTCCCGTCTTCCTCCTGAGCGCGACATTGCTGAACAGGTGGGAGTGGGACGCTCTGTGGTGAGAGAGGCTCTCATCATGCTCGAGATTGAAGGTTTTGTAGAAGTGAAGAAGGGGTCCGGTATTTATGTCATTGCGATCCCCTCCGAGCCAAATTTCAGCCCGAATGATACCGTGATGGGACCTTTTGAACTGCTGCAAGCCCGGCAATTGCTGGAGAGCAATATCGCAGAGTTTGCCGCCATTCAGGTGACTCCGTCAGATATACAAAAAATGCGCGCAGCCCTGGAGGCTGAGCGTCGTGATGTCGAGAGTGGTGAGGGTGAAGAGGGTGATATGAATTTTCACCTGGCAATAGCCGAAGCGACTCATAACAACATGCTGGTGGCATTGTGGCGCCAGTCTTGGGTTAGTCGAGAAAATAACCCGATGTGGCAGCATTTGCATGACCGGATTGCCACTACTGAATATCGCAAAGAGTGGTTGAATGACCATGTTGCAATCTTGTCTGCAATGCAAAAAAAAGATCCTGCGGCAGCCAAACTGGCGATGTGGACCCATTTAGAGAATGTCAAACAGCGATTGATGGAGTTGTCAGATGTTGATGCTCCCGAGTTTGACGGATTTTTGTTTGGCTCTTATCCAGTCAGATTTTCAAGTTAGCGAACGAATTTAAACCAAGAGGTAGTAATGGAACAAACATGGCGCTGGTATGGGCCTAATGACCCGGTAACCTTGAATGATATCAAACAGGCGGGGGCAACTGGTATTGTGACTGCCCTGCATCATATACCAAATGGTCAGATCTGGAATAAAGACGAGATACTCGCTCGCAAAGCATTAATTGAAGAAAAAGGTTTAACCTGGTCGGTAGTTGAAAGTGTACCTGTACATGAAGAGATCAAGACACATTCTGGCCAGTATCAGCAATGGATAGACAACTATAAAGAGTCGATCCGTAATCTGGCTGCATGTGGCATCGACACGATTTGCTATAACTTCATGCCCGTACTGGACTGGACCCGAACCGATCTGGAATACGAGATGCCGGACGGTTCCCGAGCCCTGCGTTTTGACCATATTGCGTTTGCCGCCTTTGAGCTCTACATCCTCAAGCGCCCGGGTGCCTTGCACGAATACTCACCGGAAGAGCAGCAACAGGCATTCAGCTACTTTAATGAAATGAGCCCGGAGCAAATAGAGACACTGACCCGGAATATCATTGCCGGCTTACCTGGTGCTGAAGAGGGTTATACTCTGGAAGCATTCCAGGCTCAGCTGGATAAATACAAGGATATCGACAAAGAGCGTTTGCGAGAGCACCTGGCCTATTTTCTCGATGAAATAATCCCTGTTTGTGAAGAGTCTGGCGTCCGTTTGGCTGTCCATCCGGATGATCCTCCCCGCCCGATCCTGGGGTTACCGCGAATTGTCTCTACCATTGATGATATCGCTTGGTTGGTTAACCGGATTCCCAGTCAGGCCAATGGTATTACCATGTGTACCGGCTCTTATGGTGTGCGTGGGGATAATGACCTGGTTGATATGATAAAACGTTACGGGAATCGTATTTACTTCACCC
This sequence comes from Aeromonas sp. FDAARGOS 1405, assembly GCF_019048265.1. Taxonomy (NCBI): domain Bacteria; kingdom Pseudomonadati; phylum Pseudomonadota; class Gammaproteobacteria; order Aeromonadales; family Aeromonadaceae; genus Aeromonas; species Aeromonas sp. FDAARGOS 1405. Next base: position 2,720,017 of record NZ_CP077311.1, read on the forward strand.
ATTTGCGTTCAACCAAGCGGGAAGATAATCCGAAGACATTCCATGAAGCGGCTCACCTTGATGGTGATGTCGACATGTATAATGTAGTGTTGGAAATTGTACGTGAAGAGCAACGGCGACTGAAAGATGGTGATAATAGACTTATCCCCATGCGACCTGATCATGGTCATCAGATGATTGATGATCTGAATAAGAAAACAAATCCCGGATACTCATGTATTGGTCGTCTTAAAGGGCTGGCTGAAGTGAGGGGATTGGAAATGGGTATAACCAAGGCATTTTTCTCAAATAACTGACCATTATCGTGTCTGGTTGAATAGAAGACAGGAGGCTATCGAGCCTCCTTTCTTCTATCCGGAAATCCTTGATTGCCAGCCAAAAGATTGCGCCCCGGATCAGCTCTTGTTAGCCTGTGCGGCTCTGATATAGGAGTGAACAATGAGCAAGGTACTTGATGAGCTGCTGGCGTTGCTGGCGCTGGAAAAAATCGAGGAGGGCCTGTTTCGGGGCCAGAGCCAGGATCTCGGTCTTCGGGCCGTGTTTGGCGGACAGGTAATGGGGCAGGCCTTGTCAGCCGCCAAGCAGACGGTCGAGACCGGCCGTCAGGTTCACAGTTTTCACTCCTACTTCCTGCGTCCGGGGGATGTGACCCGTCCCATCGTCTATGACGTGGAGAATATCCGTGATGGTCAGACCGTCTCCACCCGCCGGGTCAAGGCGATTCAGGGCGGCAAGCCCATCTTCTATCTCAACGCCTCGTTTCAGGTGTCGGCCGATGGTTTCGAGCATCAGGCGCAGATGCCCACCGGCATCACCCCGCCGGAGGAGCTCAAGAGTGAGCTGGAGCTGGTGCGCCCCTACGAGAACCTGATCCCGGCCTCCCTGCGCGACAAGATCCTCTGCGAGCAGCCCATCGAGATGCGTCCGGTGACCCTGGTCGACCCTATTCGCCCGACGGTGCAGGATCCGGTGCGTCACGTCTGGTTCAAGGCCAACGGCCAGATGCCGGACGATCTGCGGGTGCACAAATACCTGCTGGCCTACGCCTCCGACTTCAACTTCCTGCTCACCTCGCTGCAGCCGCACGGGGTGTCGTACTGGGAGCCGGATATGCAGGTGGCCACCATCGATCACTCCATGTGGTTCCACCGGGATTTCCGCTTCGACGACTGGCTGCTCTACGTGGTAGACAGCCCGAGCGCCAGCGGCGGTCGCGGTCTGGTGCGCGGCCAGTTCTTTACCCGTGATGGCATGCTGGTGGCGAGCACCATGCAGGAGGGGGTGATCCGCCGTCGCGGCAGTTAAGGCGCAAAGCGGTCAGCAAAACGGGGTGGCTTGGGCCACCCCGTTTTCGTTGCTGCGATGTGCGCGGATTCTGTGGACTCAGCCACCGCGCTGGTATTTGAAGCGCTTCTTGCGCCGGTAGGGATAGACATCCTCGAACACCCCTACCTTGATGTTGCTTTGCAGCATCTTCCAGTAGTTGGCGTCGAACATCTCCTTGTGCAGCTGCAGCATGATCTCCCGCACCTGCGGCTTTTGCAGCAGGAAGGTGGCGAACTCCTCGGGGAAGATGTCGTTGGGGGCCACCGAGTACCAGGGGTCGGCGCTCCACTCATCCTCGGGGTAGCGCGGCGGCGGGATCTGGCGGAAGTTGCACTCCGTCATGTAGCAGATCTCGTCGTAGTCGTAGAAGACCACCCGGCCGTGGCGGGTAACGCCAAAATTCTTGAACAGCATGTCCCCCGGGAAGATGTTGGCCGCCGCCAGCTGCTTGATGGCGTTGCCGTACTCCTCAAGCGCGAGGCGGGTCTGCTGCTCGTCCGCCTTGTCCAGATAGAGGTTGAGGGGGATCATCTTGCGCTCGGTATAGAGGTGCTTGATCACCAGCTTGTCGTCGCTGATGGTGAGCGCCGACGGTGCCACCGTCTTGAGCTCGGCAAGGAGTTCGGGCGAGATGCGGTCCAGCGGAAACTCGAAGTTGGTGAACTCCTGGGTATCGGCCATGCGGCCAACCCGGTCGTGCTGTTTAACCAGCCGGTATTTTGCCTTTACCTGCTCGTGGCTCACATCCTTCGGGGGAGTGAACTCGTCTTTTATCACCTTGAACACCACATCGTAGGAGGGGAGGGTAAACACGCTCATCACCATCCCCTTGATGCCCGGCGCAATGATGAACTGATCCCGGCTCTGGGCCAGATGGTGGCGGTAGTGGCGATAGAGCTCGGTCTTGCCGTGCTTCTGGCAGCCGATGGCGTTGTAGATCTCGTAATCGGGCTTGTGGGGCATGATCTGGCGCAGGAAGGCGACAAACAGTGCCGGTTCGCGGGCATAGACCATAAAGTAGGCGCGGGCGAAGCCAAACACGATGGAGGCGAGATCCGGCTCGAAGATGACGGTATCCACATAGATGCTGTGGCCTGTGCTGAGCAGGGGCAGGATAAAGGGGAACACCTGATCCCGGGCCCGGATAAGTCCCACCAGATAGGCCCCCTTGTTGCGGTAGAACACCTCTTTCAATAGCTCGATGGCAAACGGCTCGTCATGGATAATTTGCGGGCCGTTCTCCGCAAGATGGCGGTGGATGTCGACAATATCCCGCTGCTTGTCCTCGTAGGGGAGGGTGAAGCTGTAATCCCCCAAAAGCTGGCTCAGGGTCTGCGGCAAGTGGGCGAGATCGGTGCGATAGATCCGCAGCAGGGCGCTCAGGTCCGGTTTTTCGCCACGGCTGACAAAGGGGTGGATATAGAGGTTCTCGTCACGGATATTGCGATGGCGAAAGATCCGGCGATAGACGGAGTTGAAGAAGGACTCCGCCACCTCGAAGTTGTCACAACGGGGCAGCAGATCGCTGAAGGCGCTTTTGACCCGCTTGAGCAGCTCCTGAGTGGCGTGGTGCTCCCCCATCATCTGGCGGATGGAGCTGGCGGTGGCCCCCACATGGTGGTCATAGAGGCGAATTCGCTCGCGCCCGGCGAGCTGCACCCCCAGCCAGTCACTGTTCTCGAAGCGGCTCTTGCTGCCCTGGGTTATCTCGAGAAACCGGCTGTAAAACGACTCGAAGCGTTGCAAGATAGTCTCGGCGACGGCCTGTTCCAATGGCTGCTGCATCTCTCTCTTCCTTGTGATCTGTCGGGCCGATAGCGCGAAGGATTGGGTGTAATTTGTTCACACGTCAGGCCACTATCGCAACATTCAAACGTCTGTTCAAGTGGCAATTTTTGGGGATAAACGGTAGATTGCGCCCCTGTTTTGGTGATGGTTTAGCGACTGTTTGCTGTCTGTTTGAGAGGCCGTTTGGCCTGCGAGGAAACCCGATGAAGCTCTATTTTGTCCTGGTGGCACCTGCCCGACCTGCAAATGTGGGGGCGGCTGCCCGCGCCATGAAAACCATGGGATTCGATGCCATGCGACTGGTGGCGAGCCGGGTACACGAAGAGGAGGAGGCGAGCTGGGTGGCCCACGGCGCCCAGGATATCCTGACTCAGGCCGAGGCGTTCGATACCCTGCCCGAGGCGCTGGCGGACATGGATCTGGTGATCGCCACCACTGCCCGTGAACGCGGTCGCTACCAGCACTACCTCACCCCGGGGGAGATCCGCGAGCAGATCCGCAGCAAGCCTTCACTCAACAAGGTCGCCATCGTCTTTGGCTGCGAGGAGTCGGGACTCTCCAACGAGCAGCTGGCCGAGGTCGACCTCATCAGCTATCTGCCCCTCAAGGTGAGCTACCCGTCCCTCAATCTGGGGCAGGCGATCATGCTCTACGCCTACGAGATGAGTCAGCTGATGGATGAGCTGAACGCCGACGGTGCCGCTGCGGTAGCAGAAAATTTTGATAACGCCGGGCAGGTTCGGGTGCTGAAAAGCAAAACAGCAGAATTGCTGGGTGAACTAGGAGTTTCGCAGGATGAAAAACTGCATCAATGGGTGATGGACCGGGTACCCATGCTGCCGCAGCGGGATTTGAACATGCTCCACCTGCTCTGCAAAGACCTTGCTCGCCGCTTTGGGCGTGAGTAGCGAAGAGGTTTAAGTTGACAGCCCAGCGCCAGCCGCGGTATTGCTAAAAGCCAGCTTCGTCAACGAGTGTTCGTCATGCAGTTATTCACCAACGTCATCACCACCACCATTATTACCGGTACCACCACAGGTGGCACTGGGGCCGGTTGATGCGCTGACGAACAAGCACAGAAATCAAAAAAGGCCCGTACCCACCCAGTACGGGCCTTTTTGTTGGATTGGTTTTTAGATTGAATTTCATAGACTTACAGGGAGAGAAAGCGATGAGAGTGTTGAAATTTGGCGGGTCTTCACTGGCCGATGCAGAGCGTTTTTTACGGGTGGCCGATATCGCGGTCAACACCCACGGCCAATCTCAGGTAGCCCTGGTGCTCTCGGCACCTGCCAAGGTGACCAATCATCTGGTGGCGCTGGTGGAACAGACCAGCCGTGGCATGGATGCCAGTTCCACCCTGTTTGAAGTCAACGGCATCTTCTCCCGCCTGCTGGCCGGGTTGAAGGCGGCCTATCCGGCGCTCGATGACAAGGCGCTGCTGGCACGTCTCACCGCCGAGCTGGATCAGGTGGAGCGCCTGATGCAGGGCATCCGTCTGCTGGGCCTCTGCCCGGACAACGTGCAGGCGCGCATTCTGAGCCGTGGCGAGAACCTCTCCATCGCCTTTATGCACGAGCTGCTGCGGGTACGCGGTCTGGATCTGGAGCTGATCGTACCGGAAGAGCTGCTGGTCACCGACGGTGGCTATCTGGAAGCCCACGTCGATATCGAAGCCTCCCGCCTGCGCTTTGCCGCCAAGGGGCTGCGTAGCGACTGTCTTTACCTGATGCCGGGCTTTACCGGTGGCAGCGACAAGGGCGAGACCGTGCTGCTGGGTCGCAACGGCTCCGACTACTCCGCCGCCGTGCTGGCTGCCTGCGTCGATGCCGAGTGCTGCGAGATCTGGACTGACGTCGAGGGTTGCTACAGCTGCGACCCCCGTCTGGTGCCGGATGCCTACCTGCTGAAAACCCTCTCCTACAAGGAGGCGATGGAGCTCTCCTACTTCGGCGCCAAGGTGCTGCACCCGAAAACCATCGCGCCGGTGGCCCAGTTCCATATTCCCTGCCTCATCAAGAACAGTTTCAACCCGCAAGGGCCGGGCACCCTGATCGGCCCCGAGAGCGGCGACGATGACCTGAAAGTGAAGGCCATCTCGGATCTCTCCGGCATGTGCATGTTCAACGTCTCCGGCCCCGGCATGAAGGGGATGGTCGGCATGGCCGGTCGCATCTTCTCCGCCGTCTCCCGCGCCGGGGTCAGCATCGTGCTGATCACCCAGTCATCTTCCGAGTACAGCGTCAGCTTCTGTATCCACAGCTACGACCAGGATAAGACTCGCAAGGTGCTGGAGCGCGAGTTCGAGCTCGAATTCAAAAACCAGCTGCTGGAGCCGCTGGATATCATCAGCGATCTGGCGATCATCTCCCTCATCGGTGACGGCATGCGCACTAGCAAGGGGATGGCGGCCCGCTTCTTCACCTCGCTGGCGCAAGCCTCCATCAATATCGTCGCCATTGCGCAGGGGTCGAGCGAGCGCTCCATCTCGGCGGTGGTGCGGGATCGCAAGGTGGCGGAAGCCATCAAGGCGTGCCACCAGAACTTCTTTGGCAGCCAGCAGTTTATCGATCTCTTTGTGGTCGGGGTCGGCGGCGTCGGTGCCGCGCTGGTGGATCAGATTGCCCGCCAGCAACCGGTACTGGCCGAGCAGGGCACCGGCCTGCGGGTAGTGGGCATCGCCAACAGCCGTCAGATGGCGGTCAACAAGGATGGCCTGAACCTCGCCAACTGGCGCGAACAGCTGGCGGAAGCCCGCGACAGCTTCTCGCTGGAAGGGGTGAAAAAGCTGGTGGAAGATAGCCATATCATCAACCCGGTGATCGTCGACTGCACCTCCTCCGAGGCGGTAGCCGTCCAGTATGCCGACTTCCTCGCCGCCGGTTTCCATGTGGTCACCCCGAACAAGAAGGCCAACACCGGCTCGCTCGATTACTACAAGGCGCTGCGTCGCACTGCCCGCCAGACTCGCCGCAAGTTCCTCTACGAGACCAACGTGGGCGCCGGTCTGCCGGTTATCGAGAACCTGCAGAACCTCATCAAGGCCGGTGACAAGCTGCGCGCCTTCGACGGCATCCTCTCCGGCTCGCTCTCCTTTATCTTCGGCAAGCTGGACGAGGGGATGGCCTTCTCCGTGGCAACCCAAATCGCCCGCAGCAACGGCTTTACCGAGCCGGATCCCCGCGACGATCTCAACGGCATGGATGTGGCGCGCAAGCTGCTCATTCTGGCTCGCGAAGCCGGCATGGCGCTGGAGCTCTCCGATGTGGAAGTCGAGCAGGCACTGCCGCCCGGATTTGATGTGAGCGGCGATGTAGAAGCCTTTATGGCCCGCCTGCCGGAGGCCGATGGCTGGTTCCGTGACCAGTTCGCTGCGGCCCAGCGTGAAGGCAAGGTGCTGCGCTATGTGGGTTCCATCGAGGGTGGCAAGTGCAAGGTCGCCATCAAGGCGGTCGGTGGCGACGAGCCGCTGTTCAAGGTCAAAGACGGGGAGAACGCGCTCGCCTTCTTCTCTACCTACTACCAGCCAATCCCGCTGGTGCTGCGCGGCTATGGCGCCGGTACCGAAGTGACTGCGGCGGGCGTCTTTGCCGACGTGCTGCGCACCCAGAACTGGAAGCAGGAGCTATAAGCATGAGTTCAGACATGTACCCCTCTTATATGACGGAAGGCGCCATGGGTAATGACAGAAGCGTGGTTGCCTATGCCCCAGCCTCCAGCGCCAACCTGAGCGTGGGATTCGATGTTCTGGGGGCGGCGCTCGCCCCCGTGGATGGCTCTCTGCTCGGCGATCGGGTGCAGGTAAAAGCGGCTGACGTGCCGTTCGCCCTCTCATCCGTGGGCCGCTACGCCCACAAGCTGCCGGACGATCCGAAAAAGAATATTCTCCATGACTGCTGGGTAGCCTATGGCGAGGCGCTGGAGAAGCGGGGCCTGAAACTCAAGCCGCTGGCGATGGTGCTGGAGAAGAACCTGCCGGTGGGCTCGGGTCTGGGTTCCAGCGCCTGCAGCGTGGTGGCGGCGCTGGAAGGGCTCAACGCCTTCCACGGCGAGCCCCTTAATGAGCACGACATGTTGCTGCTGATGGGGGAGATGGAGGGGCGTATCTCCGGCTCCGTTCACTATGACAACGTGGCCCCCTGTTATCTCGGCGGTATGCAGCTGGTGCTGGAAGAGCACGGCGTCATCAGCCAGGGCATTCCGGTGTTCGATCAGTGGTACTGGGTGGTCTGCTACCCGGGCACCGTCGTCTCTACCGCCGCGGCCCGCGCCATTCTGCCGGCCCAATATCGCCGTCAGGATTGCCTCACCTATGGCCGCCGCCTGGCTGCCTTTGTCCACGCCAGCTACACCGGGCAGGAGGGATTGGCGGCGAGCGTACTGAAAGACGTGATTGCCGAGCCCTACCGCGCGGCGCTGATCGAAGGCTTTGCCGAGGTGCGGGCGCAGGCGGCCCAGAACGGGGCGCTGGCCACCGGCATCTCCGGCTCCGGCCCCACCGTGTTTGTGGTGATGAAGGATCTGGCGCAGGCCGAGCGGATGAAGGATTGGATGGAAGCACATTTCGTGCAGAACGAAGATGGATTTGCCCGGGTCTGCAAACTGGACATGGCCGGGGCACGGGTAACAGGAAGCGAGCTATGAATCTCTACAACATCAAGGACAACAGCGAACAAGTGAGCTTCGCGCAGGCGGTGCGTCAGGGTTTGGGTCGCGAACAGGGGCTCTTCTTCCCCGAACAACTCGAACCGCTGGCCGATGTGGATGCCCTGCTGGATCTGCCGCTGGCCGAACGCTCTGCCCGCATCCTGAGCCACCTGCTGGGGGACGAAGTGCCTGCAGCGAAAGTGAGCGAGCTGATCAACGCCGCCTTCACCTTCCCGGCGCCGCTGGTGAAACTCAAGGATGGCACTTATGCCCTTGAGCTGTTCCACGGCCCGACCCTGGCGTTCAAGGATTTCGGCGGCCGCTTTATGGCCCAGTGCCTCGCGGCCTTTAGAACCAACGACAAGATCACTATCCTCACCGCCACCTCCGGCGACACCGGCGCTGCCGTGGCCCATGCCTTCTACGGGCTGGAGGGGATCGAGGTGGTGATCCTCTATCCCAAGGGCAAGATCAGCCCGCTGCAGGAGAAGCTTTTCTGCACCCTCGGCGGCAATATCCGCACCATCGCCATCGATGGCGACTTCGATGCCTGTCAGGCGCTGGTAAAACAGGCCTTTGACGACGAGGCGCTGAAAAAGGCCATTGGCCTCAACTCCGCCAACTCCATCAATATCAGCCGTCTGTTGGCGCAGGTTTGCTACTACTTCGAAGCGGTGGCCCAGCTACCGAAAGCTGACCGCGCGAAGGCGGTGATCAGCGTGCCGTCCGGTAACTTTGGCAACCTCACCGCAGGCTTGATTGCCAAGGCGCTGGGGCTGCCGGTGAAGCGCTTTATCGCCGCCACCAACGCCAACGACACCGTGCCGCGCTACCTGAAAACCGGTCAGTGGGAGCCGCACCAGACAGTGGCAACCCTGTCGAATGCCATGGATGTCAGCCGTCCCAACAACTGGCCGCGGGTAGAAGAGCTCTGCCGTCGCAAGGGTTGGGCGCTGGAGACTTTGGGGTCTGGCATGCGTGACGACGCCCAGACTCGCGCTGCCCTGAAACGGCTGCACCAGCTGGATTACCTCTGCGAGCCCCACGGCGCCATTGCCTGGGATCTGCTGGGGGAACAGCTGGCCGAGGATGAAGTGGGGGTGTTCCTCTGCACCGCCCATCCCGCCAAGTTCAAGGAGTCGGTGGACGAGATCCTCAATCTCGATGTACCGCTGCCCGGCCCGCTTGCCAAGCATGCCGAACTGCCGCTGCTCTCCGTTAATTTGCCAGCGGAGTTTGCCCGGTTAAGGGCGTTTTTGGTGGGTTAACTGTTGTGTCGAGATAATCGATAGAAATAAAAATCCCCCGGTGATGGGGGATTTTTATTATTCTGTTAAAAGTATTGTGTTGAATGGTTGTATACAGGGTTGGCTATAAATACTTCTTAATCGTCAAAAAAAGATGAGAGCTTATCCTCATAATCAAGGCCTGTACTAGATTTTAGATCGTCGCAAATTTTCCTGATTTTTCCTTTTACTCTCCCGTCTGGTCTGTTTTTATGCTCGGTGATCATATCACATACCCTCTTCCCTATATCCGGTGATACATGATTGGATATTTGCACACCTAACAAGTTAGGGAATGTATTTTCATACAAAGCGGCAACCTTCTCCTTGGGAGGGGTGAAACTAATGTAGTTGTAGAGAAAGTCTGGCCTCATGTAACAGCTAACCGGATATTTTTCTTTAAATAGTCGACTGACTGTTCTATGCGTAGCAGTATCAGAAGAAAGCCACCATGTTTTATATCCCTCAATAGATGATCTCATTTCACCATGGGCTGAGCGAAGTGCGTATATAGTTAAAATTAAGTTTGCATCAGCTTTAGCTTTTCCTACAGAGCCTTTGACACCTTTTAACTCTTCAAATAATAGCGAGAAATCTGACTGATCTAAATCCACCTTCATTTCAGGAGTGTTTGAAGATACATATTCAATTCCAAATTCCTCACTTAGAAAATCTATTAATTCTTGCTTTGAAGATGATGAGTCAATAGATAGGAAATTGTCTAAAAAGGATGTGTACGACTTTACCTTTCCCTCGTTTTTTGAATAGAAATAGGATCTTATTAATATTTGCCCAATGAATTCCTCTGTGCCTTTTTTAAATCTATCTGCATTCTCCAAGTATTGCTCATTATAAATTCGATAGGAGTTCTTAATATGAGCAAGTAGTTCATCTAGAATAGTGTCATTAACCAGCAATCTAACACCCCTGGATTTCGCTGACTTCAGTAAGTTCCAATATCTTTTGTTTTGTTCTTCTAAATATACCTCAGAGAAGGCAGGCACAAGGATTGATGTGCAAACAAAAATTCGCATATGCCCCGCCATGGCATGAAAGAAAGTGATTATTTTAGGGTCGCATTTCATTAGAAATAGCATAAGATAAGTTCTGGATAGCGACTTTAAATATATTTTAGAAAGTTCAGAGCCAGAATAAACAATCTCTCGTATAGCTAATATCAATGCTGTTTTCACTTTAGTCCGGTTTTTATCAATAACACCTGAACTATCCAAGACTAAATCAACCGTATCAGAAAGGTTTACTTCAAATATATCCGCTGAGCCACCATTTAATAGAAAATTGGAAAACTCCAACCCTTGATTATAATATATAAGCTCTATTGTTTTCTTTAAAATGCGACTTAATTCTTTTACTTTGACATCTTCACCATTGAGTTTATTTGTAATAACTTGCTCAGACTCTTTCATGAATCCTTCATATAAAGTCTGATCTCGGCTATTGCTAGCAATAATTTCAAGTCGTGTCTCAAATGGTAGGCAATAGCGATCATCCTTATCTCTTGTATGATGATTTACTTTTCTATTGGGCTTTTGAGTGAGGTGCTTAAGTCTCTTGTTTATTTTTGATCTTAATCTTTCAACCTCAAAGTCAAACATTTCTTTTACTGATTTTTCAATTTCATCAGCAGTCATTAATATTGATTTGTCAGGATCTGTTTCTCGTAGTGAGTATATTATTAGACTGTCGATTAATTTGTTGTTTAAATCTTGACTTTCCTCTCCACCTTTTATTTGCTGCATAAGAAAAACATACAGTTTGGGATCTTTTATAAAATCATCCACAACAAATGATCTTCCCGGAGTTTGCATCTCACGTAGATGGCGAGAAATAAAATTCTGAATGGTTGCCTTAGTTGCTTCTGATTGATTACTATTGTCTGCAATCCACTGGCCATCATAGATTCGTAAGTTTTTATTATATTTTTCTTCCGCCAGATCCATCAATGCATCTTTATTTTTCACTGATACATTTGTAATGTATGTTAATCTAGAATAATCAATGTTATTTAAACTTAACTTCTCCAGTGTGTCTTCTATTTTGATGTGAGTCTTTTTGTCTATAGACATCTGGAAAATAGATTTTGGTTTTCCCTCAATTTCTGTAGTATGTTCGAAACCATCGATCCCCTTGTCTTTTATACCACCGCTGCTTGAAAACTTATATCCTAAATATGAGCTCATAAATTCTTGGGCGAATGACTCAAATAAAAACCCATCTTCTATTGCTAGCAACATATCTTTGACATCTTCAGCATGCATTGTTATTCCCCTATTTATCGTATCGATTAAATATCGATAACAATTATCTTGGTTGAAAATTATGTAATAATTCAGGTGGTTAAATTACACCTGCTTACCATTAAATAAAGACTGAAGTAAGATTGATATGTATAGTCATGCTTGGTTGTAAATATTATATATAGAATGGCTACATTTCTTAGTGATATTTTTTCCAAAAAAAAAGCTACCGCCCGTGGATTACAGCCTCCAATATGCTCCATTAACCAGCGAGGGCAGTAGCCCACCACAGATGAATAGGCACCGGATGGCTATGTTAAGCCAATCGAATCTGGCCGCACCAGCCAAAAAGTGGCGTAACTGTCAGTAATAATTGGTTTTTTGCGCTGGTTCAAAAAACAGCAAAGGTCGGACGCCGGATTCCCATGGCCCTTGATTTTATTGGGGTTGGCGGGTGTGGGTTGGAATTGGGGGGCTGGCTTGCCGCTGAGGGATGGCTGGCGGGGACAATCCCGCTCTGCCAATCGGCGCTATAGTGCGGGCGATGGTTGCCCTCTGCTCCGCTCCCAAGCTGGCGAGGTGGGGGATCTGCGGCAACAATCAGCTGTTGCCATCACAGCCATTTGCAACACATTGTCATACAAATATGACCATGCAAACACATCACCAGATAGAGAGGAGATCTCCCATGAAGCGTACCATCCTGTTCGGCCTGCTCTGCGGCAGCGTGCTGCTGGCCAATCCGGTCTTTGCCAACGACGCAGCCCAGTTGCAGTGCGAGGCGCAGGCCGCGGCCAAAAAGCTTAACGGCGCCGCCAAGACCAGCTTTATCGGCAAGTGCGTGAAAGATGCCGCTGGCGCCGCAACTGGCGAGTGCGAGAAGGCGGCCGCCGACAAGAAGCTGGCCGGTGCGGCCAAGAACAGTTTTATCCAGAAGTGCGTGAAGACGGGCGCGGCGGTGGATCCGGCGGCCAAGTGCGAGAAGGCGGCGGCCGACAAGAAGCTGGCCGGCGCGGCCAAGAACAGCTTTGTTCAGAAGTGCGTGAAGGATAGCGCCGCCAAGTAAGGCATTTTCTCATCCGGTGTGTTTGCGGGGGCCATCAGGCCCCCGTGCTTTTTGGCGCACTGAACGACGCCTCTTGTGGAGTAAGGTGCACTTCTCTATGTAGCAAAGAGCGGGATCTGGTTGTGCCTCTTATTACGCCCCATCTTCCCAGCGAGGGATCCCTGCTCCGGTGGCTCGAGCGAACGGTTCTGCTCTCTGATCAAGGCTCATATTTATTCCCGGAGCCATACCATGCGCTTGGTGAATGATGGTGACATCCCTCTGCCTCTGCTGACTGGGCGCAGCGTCAAAACAGACGCAGGTGCTTGGGGGCTGATTTCCACTGCCCATTCCGTTCCTGATTGACTCCAGTGTTAGCAGGGAGTGCTCCCATTGACGGTGTTATGGCTTGCTCTCAAATAAATTTAATCAGGGATATAAACGCATCACTGTTTTTTAATGGCGTAATTTTTACTTATCTGTTTCTGCCATTTTTGGCCTCCTGTTTTATGTCAGATTATTCCGATTGTCAGGTTGTCATTTCCGGTTACAATTTTGTTCAAGATCATGCCATCCAGCACGTATCACATTCCCTTGATTCATATATGTCAGAATTTGTCGTATATGGATGTGCCGAGAACGATAATGTGCCGAACAAGATGTCACTAAAGCTTCTGGCGCTGAAAACCTTTGTGAAATGAACGCATGTTTATGATTTTATTGTGTTTTGTTTTTATTTTTATGATGCAAAGCAACGAGGTAGCGTTGACGGTATCAAAAGAAATAAATATGAGGACAAGAGGTTGGGTGCCGTGCGGGTCGCGCCGTGACGGCTTATTGATATGTCACAAAATATTAAAGTTATTACTCGGAATTTTCCCTGTTTAATATGGTCATTGCTTCAACTGTAATTTATTACAGTTGAGGCTGGCTATATTGAATATAAGCTCAGCCCCTCTTGATAAAACCTCAAAATCGGGTACTAGAGCATGGGAAAAGGAATTGATGGCGCCACAGTCGCGCCCAAAGAACGTATAAATATCAAGTATGTACCGTCGACTGGTGGTCAACAGGGAGAAGTAGAACTTCCCCTGACCATGATGGTGGTCGGCAACATGAAAGGACGCACCGAAGATACCCCCATCGAGGAGCGTCAGACTGTCTCCATCGACAAGAATAATTTCTCATCTGTCATGAAAGAATCGGCATTGGAACTGAACTTCACCGTTCCAAATCGTCTGGAAGAGAACAGCCAGGACGAGCTGCCGGTTTCGATCAAAATCCAGTCCCTGGAAGACTTCACTCCTGACAATGTGGCCCAGCAAGTGCCCGAACTGCGCAAACTGCTGGAACTGCGTGAGGCGCTGGTTGCCCTGAAGGGGCCGCTCGGCAATATCCCTGCCTTCCGCAATCGTTTGCAGGATCTGCTGTCCAGTGATGAGGCTCGTGAGCAGTTGCTCAAAGAGCTGGATTTGATCAAGCCAGCCGAGTGATCGGCGGGTTGTATTGACTGAACGAGAAGGAACAAACATGTCTTTGGTCGAAGAACAGGTTCAAGCGGGGGCGAATGCCGCCTCCTCGTCCTCTTTGCTGGACGAAATCATGGCACAAGCGCGCATCACCCCGGTTGATGAGGGTTACAGCGTCGCCAAGCAGGGGGTCGCAGCCCTGATCGCCAACATTCTGGATAGCGGTACTGCCAGCAGTCCGGTGAACAAGGCACTGGTGGACAGCATGATTGTCGAGCTCGACAAGAAGCTCGGCAAGCAGATGGACGTCATCCTCCATGCCAAGCCGCTGCAGGAGATGGAGTCCTCCTGGCGCTCCCTGAAGTTGCTGGTGGATCGCACCGATTTTCGCGAGAACATCAAGGTCCAGGTGCTGCACGCCACCAAGGAAGAGCTGCTGGAAGATTTCGAGTTTTCCCCCGAAATCACCCAGTCCGGTCTCTACAAGCATGTCTACTCCAGCGGTTATGGACAGTTTGGTGGTCAGCCGGTGGGTGCCGTGATCGGTGATTACGCCTTTACCCACAGCGGACCCGATATCAAGCTGATGCAGTATGTCAGCGCGGTCGGCGCCATGGCTCATGCCCCCTTCATCTCTTCCGTTGCACCGACCTTTTTTGGTGTAGACAGCTTTACCGATCTGCCCTCCATCAAGGATCTGAAATCGGTATTCGAAGGGCCGGCCTACACCAAGTGGCGCGCCTTGCGCGAGTCGGAAGATGCCCGTTATCTGGGACTGACCGCACCGCGCTTCCTGGCCCGTCTGCCGTATGATCCGACTGAAAATCCCATCAAGGGCTTCAACTATCAGGAAGATATCAGCTCGGATCACAATCACTATCTGTGGGGCAACACCGCCTATCTGATGGGAACCTCCCTGACTGACAGTTTCGCCAAGTACCGCTGGTGCCCGAACATCATAGGTCCGCAGAGCGGTGGTGCCATCCACGATCTGCCGGTGCATGTCTATGAAGCCATGGGTCAGCTGCAGGCGAAGATCCCGACCGAAGTGCTGATCACTGACCGTCGTGAATACGAGCTGTCGGAAGAGGGTTTCATCACCCTGACCATGCGCAAGGACAGCGACAACGCCGCCTTCTTCTCTGCCAACTCGGTGCAAAAGCCCAAGGTGTTCCCGAACACCAAGGAAGGACGCGAGGCCGAAACCAACTACAAGCTGGGCACCCAACTGCCCTATATGTTCATCATCAACCGCCTGGCGCACTACATCAAAGTGCTGCAGCGCGAGCAGATCGGCTCCTGGAAGGAGCGTCAGGATCTGGAACGGGAGTTGAACAGCTGGATCCGGCAGTTTGTGGCCGATCAGGAAAATCCGCCGGCAGAGGTCCGCAGCCGTCGTCCGCTGCGCGCCGCCCAGATCAAGGTGCTGGATGTGGAAGGGGAGCCGGGCTGGTATCAGGTTGCCATGTCAGTGCGCCCGCACTTTAAGTACATGGGGGCGAGCTTCGAGCTCTCTCTGGTAGGTCGACTGGACAAGGAATAAGGCCCGATGCCGTATCTCTCTTCCTGGGATAGAGGAAATGCGGCCAGCCTGTTCGATCGCATACGGGGGGAGGGGCTGAGCCCTTCTCCCCGTTCGGAGGTTGAGGAGTTGGTTGATTCTGTCAAGCGGCAGCTCGAACAGATCCTCAACACCCGTCCCGGCAATTGCCGCAGTGCTCCCGAGCTTGGCGTCATCGATCTCAATGACGCCACTCAGGGCAGTGCGGATATCAAGGGGCGGATCCGCGAAGCGATCCGGCAATGCATCCGTCGTTATGAACCGCGGATTGTGCATGTGGATGTCCGTTCACCCGACTATCAGGCGAGTCCGCTCGAGATGTCGTTTCAGGTGACGGCCCACGTGCGGCTGGAGCATATCGAGCAAGTTACCTCGTTCAACGTCCATATGGACAGTCACCGCCACTACCGCATGGTCTGATCAATGTCGCTGGAACATTACTTCAGGGATGAGTTGGCATTTTTGCGCCTGCAAGGGCGCGAATTTGCCGATAGCTATCCCGAACTCACCCGTTTTTTGTCGGAGCAGAATACCGACCCGGATGTGGAACGCCTGCTGGAAGGCTTTGCGTTTCTCACGGGCAACCTGCGCGCAAAAATTGAAGACGAGTTTCCCGAGCTGACCCACGGTCTGCTCAATATGCTCTGGCCAAACTACCTGCGTCCCGTCCCCAGCATGACCATCATGCAGTTTTCGGTTATTCCGGGGGCCATCGCCCAGCCCGCGCTGGTGAAACAGGGCTGCCAACTCGACAGTCTGCCTATTGACGATGTGACCTGTCATTTTCAAACCTGTCACGATGCCTGGGTCTATCCGGCCGAGATGCGCGAGGTGACGGCGCAAAGTGGCAACGATCTTTCGACCATCTCGCTCGATATCGCCCTGCATGCCCCCTTGCTGCTCAGCGAGTTGCAGCTGGACAAGCTGCGCTTCTTCCTGGGTGGCGACAGCTACACCGCGTATGAGCTCTACTTCTGGCTCGCCAACCAGCTCTCCCATATCGAGCTGGAGATCGACGGCAAGCGCTTTCGTCAGGAGGCCAGGGCCCTTAAATCGGTCGGCTTCGAGCGCGACGATGCGCTGTTGCCCTATCCGAACAACGTCTATTCCGGCTACCGGATCCTGCAGGAGTATTTCTGCTTTCCGGAGAGCTTCCTCTTCTTCGAACTCTCCGGTGGCGAGTGGCCCAAACAGCCGCTGCCGGTGAGTGAATTCAAAATTCATTTCTGTTTCGACCGGCCCTTGCCGGCGGAACTCAAGATCCGTCCCGACTCTTTCATGCTCAACTGTGTGCCGGCCATCAACCTGTTCCAGCACGATAGCGAGCCGGTCAATCTCAACGGCCGTCAGGCGGAATATCCGCTCAAGGCGAGCTATCGCTATGCCGACAGTTTCGAAATTTTCTCGGTGGATCAGGTTGAAGGCTGGGTCGAGGGCAATCTGGGGCGCTCTCGCGGCACGCCGCGCATCTATCAGCCGTTCGAAAGTTTTCAGCACCAGATCGAGCGGGCCAAGCAGCGGCTGGCGCTCTATTACCGGGTGCGCGTCAGGGAGTCGGTGAGTGGTGATGGTTTCGAGCACAGCCTCTCGTTTGTGCGGGGCGATGAAACCACCACGGTCGATCTCGATGAATCCATCTCGGTGACGCTTACCTGTACCAACCGCTCCCGCGCCGCCCGCCTCAAGGTCGGCAGCATCTGCGTGCCGACCGGCAGCTCGCCGTCGTTTGCCACCTTCCGCAACCTGATCCGGCCGACCCGGCCGCTGCGCCCGGCACTGGATGGCAGCCTGCACTGGACCCTGATTTCCAACCTGTCGCTCAACTATGTCTCTCTGCTGCGCCGCGATGCCCTGGTACAGGTGCTGCGTACCTATGACTTTCCCGCTTTGCACGACAAGCAGGCGGAGCAGGCGTCGCGCAAGCGGCTGGCGGGCATAGAGGAGATCGAGACCAAGCCGGTGGACAGGCTGGTGCGCGGCATGCCGGTGCGGGGGCTCAAGTCGGTGCTCTCCATCCGTCAGTCCGCCTTTGGCAGCGAAGGGGAGCTCTATCTGTTCAGTACCGTGCTGGCCCATTTCTTCTCGCTCTATGCCAGCGTCAACGCCTTCCACCTGCTTGAGGTGGTCAATCTCGATAACAAGGAGCGCTATCAGTGGCCAGTCCAGATCGGTCAGCACTCCCTGATGTGAGCGCCGCCAACGAGGCGCCCCGTTTTAATTTCTTCCAGCTGGTCGAGCTGCTCAACCGGCTCGATGGCGCCGATCAGGAGCGTGGTCTCGACCACCTGCCAAGTGACGAGAATATTCGTTTCAAGGCGACCGCATCGCTGGGCTTTCCCACCAGTGACGTGCTGCAGATTGGCCGCGACGAGAAGGGGCGTCACGAGCTGGAAGTGGCCTTTCTGGGTCTGCACGGCAGCCAGTCGCCGATGCCGGGGTACTACCTCGACTCATTGGCGTGGGAGTACGCCCAGGGGGAGCAGAAGCTCGGCCTGTTTCTGGATTTCTTCCACCACCGTCTGCTGACCCTGCTGCACCGGATCTGGCGCAAGTATCGCTACCACGTCCGTTTTCAGGACGACGGTGAGGATGGGTTCTCCCGCCTGATGTTTGCGCTGGTGGGGCTTGGCAACGACGCCGTCTGCCAGAGCCTGCCGGTCAACCGCGCCAAGATGCTCTCCTATGCGGGCATGCTGGCCAGCCCCAGCCGCTCGCCCGAGGTGGTCGCCGGTCTGGTGGCCCACTGCTTCGATCTGGCGGATGTAGAGGTGAGCGCCTGGCAGTGGCGCAAGGTGCCTATCCATGAGGAGCAGCAAAACCGTCTGGGCGGCGCTGGCGTTACCTTGGGGCAGGACTTCGTCATCGGTGACAAGGTCAATGATTGTGCCGGCAAGTTTTTATTGAAAATCAATGATCTGAGTTTTGGCCAGTTTCTCGGATTTCTCCCGAACGGGGAGCATTTCCACGCCCTGGTGACCTTTGTCTCCTTCATCTTGCGCGATCAGCTGGCCTGGGATCTGCGGCTTGGCTTCGGCCAGGAGCAGGCCAAGGGGCTGCGACTTGGTGAAGAGCAGAGTGCCCGTCTGGGGTGGAGTACCTTTCTCGGCCAACCGCCGAGTGATCCGTTCGTGACGATCTGTGTACAGGAATAAGCACAGAAATTCAGTGTAGGAATACGTGCAGGAGTGAATGTGGACGACTTTAACCAGCAACTATCTCTGGTGGTGCTTAACAGCGAGCAGCTCGACGGCAGCCAGCAGGTGCAATATCGCTTCGACGAGATGGGAGGCACCCTGGGCTCCTCCAAACAGGATGACTGGCAACTGCGAGACAGGTTGGGGGCGGTGATGCCGGCCCATGCCCGGGTCGAGCTTAATGACGGTCGTTTCTGCCTGTGCGATCTGAGCGGCCAGACCTACATCAATGGTGCTACCTCGCCCATCGGGCGGGCTCGCAAGGTGCATCTGGAGCAGGGGGACGAGCTGGTGGTCGGCCCGTTCCGGCTGCGCGCTTATCTCGGTGCCATTTCCCCCGAGCAGAGCCTGCAGCAGGTGCTGGGCAACCGTCCAACCGAACAGCTTGATGAGTGGCTGGCCAGCGATCACCACCACACCCAGACCCTGGATGATCCTCGGACCCTGGCGGTCGACCCCCTGCTGGCATTGCAGCAGGAGCGTGCGGCTCCTGGCCCGCTGATGGATACCCAGCCGCAGGCTCAACCGCATTTTCAACCGGAGATGGACACCCTCTCCCTTGCCCCTTTTTCTGCTGTCGAGAACACCATGAACCAAGAATTTCTGGATATGCCCAACATCGAGAACCATCCCGATTTCCAGCCACTGGAGGACGTTGATCACGTCGCCCTGACGCCGCTGATGCGCGGGCTGGGTCAGCCGTTGCAGTTGCAGGACACCCGACAGGCTCACGACATGCTCGAAGAGATGGGCAAGACAGTGCGGGCCATGGTGGAGGGGTTGCTGCAACTGCAAAGCGATCAGGCTGCGCTGGCAGACAAGCACCTGCGCCCCATCGAGGACAACCCGCTGCGCCTTGGCCTCGATTATGACGAGACCCTGGCGGTGCTGTTTGCCGAGCAAAAGAGCCCGGTGCACCTGAGCGCGCCGGCCGCGGTGGCCGAGAGCCTGCACAACGTGCGCATCCACCACGTAGCGAACCAGCAGGCCATCAGTGCGGCGCTCGACAGCATCCTGCAGGCCTTCTCACCGGAAGCCTTGCTCGGCCGTTTCGAGCAATACCGCCGCAGCGGCGCGCCGGGTATGGCTGATGAGGGGTGGGCCTGGAACATGTACCAGCACTACTACCGCGAGCTCACCTCTGCCCGTCAGCAGGGGTTCGACAAGCTGTTCCATCAGGTCTACGCCCAGGCCTATGACCAGGCCGTGCGTCAGCAACAGGGACTGATTTGATGATACGTGCACTGTGGTTTGGGGCCTGTCTGCTGGCCCTGGCCGGTTGTACCACCATGGGCAAGATGGCCGATGTGGTCATGAACCCGGATGTCCAGGTCGGGAGCAACGATGACCAGCCCTCCACCCTGGGGCTGAGCCTGCTGGCGGAGCCTGACGTCAACCCCAACGAGAGCGGGGAGGCTGCACCCATCGAGTTTCAGGTGGTGCTGCTGGCGGAAGATTCCAGGCTGCTCGCCACCGACTACGACCAGGTGACGGCAGATGTAGAGAAGGCCCTTGGCAAGAACTACCTCGACCATCAGGAGTACACCCTGCTGCCGGGCCAGTTCAAATACCTGCCCCCCGTCAAGCTCGACGAGAAGACCCGTTACATCGGCGTGATTGCACGGTACGCCGATCCGGACAGTGCCGAGTGGCGCAAGGTCATCAAGGTCAAGAGCAAGGGCGCGGCTTATCACATCCTGGTGCACCTGCGCCTGGATGAAGTGGAACTACAAAAAGAAGAAGAATAATTATGTCGAGTCGAAATCGGGTTATCTGGCGTGAAGGGCTCTTTATCAAGCCCCAGCACTTCCAGCAACAACAGAGACATTCGGATTATGCGCTGCACGCGCGTTTGAGCGCGCTGTCCGACTATTTCTACGGGCTGCAGTCGCTTGCTATCAACGAGGATTACCTCGGCTTTGGCCGCATCGCGCTGGTGGGGGCCACGGGTATCCTGCCGGACGGTACCGTCTTCAACATACCCAACGACGACGTGCTGCCGACCCCGCTGGAAGTCACCGACGCCTCGGTGGCCAACCAGAAGGTCTATCTGGCCCTGCCGCTCTCGGTGAGCGGCGTCAATGAGGTGGGGCAGGGCGGTCAGGTGGCTACCCGGTTACAGGCCCATCGTCATGATGTGCGCGACCTGCACAGCGAAGGGGGGGATGTGGTCTCCCTCGAGGTGGGGCGGGTCAGCCTGCGGCTGATGCTGGAGCGGGAAGATCGCAGCGCCTACGCCTCGCTCGCCATCGCCCGCATTCTGGACAAACGTCCGGACGGCGGTCTGGTGCTGGATCCCAACTTCATGCCCTGCAGCATCAGCGTCTCCGCCATCCCGACCCTCAAGCGCTTCCTCGGCGAATCGGCTGGTCTCGTGGCCGAGCGGGCTCGCAGCCTCTCCCAGCGCATTGCCGCGCCGGGTCAGCAGGGGGTGGCCGATGTGGCCGAGTTCATGATGCTGCAGCTGCTCAACCGGGCTCAGCCCCAGCTCTCCCATCTGGCGCGTCTTGGCACCCTGCACCCCGAGCGGCTGCACGAGGCGCTGGTGCAGCTCTGTGGCGAGTTGATGACCTTTACCGACGAGTCCCGCCTGCCGCCCGAGTTCCCGGCCTATCGTCACGACGATCAGCAGGTGAGCTTCGAGCCGGTGATGCTGGCCCTGCGTCAGGCGCTCAGTACCGTGCTGTCTCCGCGCGCCGTCTCCATCCAGCTGCGCAAGCACCAGTACGGCGTCATGGTAGCCATGGTCAACGAGAGTGAGCTGATTGCCAGCGCCGACTTCGTGCTGGCGGTGCGTGCCCGCATGCCCCAGGAGCAGCTGCGCAAGCAGTTGCTGCAGCAGACCAAGGTGGCCTCCAGCGACAAGATCCGCGAGCTCATCAGCCTGCAGTTGCCCGGTATTCCACTGCTGCCGCTGCCGGTGGCGCCGCGCCAGCTCCCCTACCACGCGGGTTACAGCTACTTCCAGCTCGACCGGCAGAGCCCGGCCTGGCAGATGCTGGCGGTCAGCAACACCCTCGCCTTCCACATTGCCGGCGATTTCCCCGAGCTCGACATGCAGCTCTGGGCCATCCGTAGCCAGTGATCGCATCAAGGAAACAAGCAGAGATGACCACGGACATTATCAAGAACGAGCAACTGAGCGACCTGCTGTTCGATCATGCCGAGCAGCTGGACATGGACTCGGACTACTGGTTTCGCCTGCGCGGCCAGAGCATCAACCCGATGATCGATGCGGTGACCCCCTTGCTGGGGCTGGTGCAGCGGGTACGCCTGCTGTCGCGCTACGACCGGGTGCCCGAGCTCTACCAGCGGGTGGTGACCGAGATCCAGTCCATCGAACAGGAGCTGATGGCGCAGGGCTACGAGAACGGCGTTGTCCTCTCGTTTCGCTACATCCTCTGCACTTTTATCGATGAGGCGGTGATGGGACGTGACTGGGGTAGCCAGAGTGAATGGTCCCAACACTCCCTGCTGGCCCGCTTTCACAACGAGACCTGGGGGGGCGAGAAGGTGTTCGTACTGCTGGCGCGCCTGCAGGAGGACCCGGTGCGCTATCGCGACATTCTGGAGTTCATCTATCTCTGTCTGTGCCTCGGTTTCGAGGGGCGCTACAAGGTGATGAGCCAGGGCCGTGACGAGTTTGAACGGATCGTCAAGCAACTGCACAAGCAGCTGTCACCTGAAAGTGGCGGCGAGGCCCCCAGCGTGTTTCATCTTGATCTCGGTCAGCAGGCATCTCGCTACCAGCTGCGCAAGCAAGTCTCCCTGCGCACCCTGTTTATGGGCGGCGCGCTGATCCTGGCCATCATCTTTGGCCTCTATCACCACCAACTCGATAACCAGACCCAGGACGTACTGCGTCAACTGGGCGAATTATTAAAATAAAATACTAAGGAGAGCACGCCGTGATTCGTATAGAGCTACCGGTACTGGTGGAAAGACTCAACCCCATCTGCCGTCACATGCTGGAGGAGGCCGCAGCCCTCTGCGTCAATCATCAAGGGGCCGAGATCCGCATCGAGCACCTGCTGCTGAAGATGCTGGAGACCCCCCTCTGCGATGTGCGCCAGATCCTCAAACGGGCCGAGGTCGAGGTTGAAGAGTTAAAGAGCCTGCTGCAACCCTCGGCGGCCGATAACGGTTATGGTCAGGGTTATCCCTCCTTCTCGCCGCTATTGGTGGAGTGGCTGCAAGACAGTTGGTTGCTCGCCTCCGCCGAGCTGCAACACGGCCAGCTGCGCAGTGGCGTCATGCTGCTTGTGCTGCTGATGACCCCCCACCGTTACCTGCCGGTCTCGGTGACCCGTCTGCTTGCCAACGTCAATCGCGAACTGCTGCGCCAGCAGTTCGACGACTGGGTCAAAGATTCCGCAGAAACCCAGGTTACCGTTGCGGCAAATGGCACTGCCACTCAGGCTGCATTGCCCGCTGACGCCAGCTTGCTGGCCCGCTTTACCGTCAATGTGACAGAACAGGCCCGTCAGGGGTCGCTTGATCCCGTACTCTGCCGGGATCACGAGATTGATCTGATGATCGACATCCTCTCCCGTCGCCGCAAAAACAACCCCATCGTGGTGGGGGAGGCGGGTGTCGGTAAAAGTGCCCTGATCGAAGGGTTGGCGCTGCGCATCGTCGCAGGCCAGGTGCCGGAAAAATTGCGCGATGTGGAGCTGATGACCCTGGATCTTGGCGCCATGCAGGCCGGAGCCTCGGTCAAGGGGGAGTTCGAGAAGCGTTTCAAGGGGGTGATGCAGGAGGTCAAGGATGCCGTGCGACCTGTCATCCTCTTTATCGATGAGGCTCACACCCTGATTGGTGCCGGCAACCAGGCGGGCGGCATGGATGTCTCCAACCTCATCAAGCCCGCGCTGGCACGGGGCGAGCTGCGCACCATCGCTGCCACCACCTGGGGCGAGTACAAGAAGTACGTTGAAAAAGATGCCGCCCTGTCGCGCCGCTTCCAGCTGGTGAAAGTGGGTGAACCCAATGCAGATGAAGCCACCGTGATCCTGCGCGGCCTGCGCAGCATCTACGAGAAGGCCCATGGGGTGCTGATTGACGAGGAGGCGCTGCAAGCTGCCGCCCAGCTCTCCGCCCGTTACATCTCCGGCCGTCAGCTGCCGGACAAGGCGATCGACGTACTCGATACCGCCTGTGCCCGGGTGGCCATCAACCTCACCACGCCGCCAAGCGCCGTCAGTCACCTGCAAAACGAACTGCGCCAGCGCGAGCTGGAGATCCGTCAGCTGGAGCGCCAGAGCCTGATTGGTCTGGGTGACAACGATGAGCGCCTCGCCGAACTGCAAGCGGCCCAGCAGACCTGTCGTGACAACCTGCGTGAGCAGGAAGCCCGATGGCAGCAACAGCAGGGGCTGGTGCATCGGATTGTCGAACTGCGTGCCGCCCTGCTGGCGGATCAGCAGGATGAGATGCTGGCCAGAGAGGCGCTGGATCTCGCCGATGCGCCGCTCGATCCGCAAGCGGCCGCCGGGCAGCTTGCCGGGCTCGAGCGAGAATTGTCCGAGCTGCAACAGGGTGAGGTGCTGGTCTCTGCCCACGTCGACAAGACTCAGGTCGCCGCGGTGATAGCCGAGTGGACCGGGGTGCCGCTTAATCGCATCTCCCAGGGGGAGCTGGATGTGGTGACCCGTCTGCCGGAGTACCTTGGCGAGCTTATCAAGGGGCAGGATGTGGCGGTGGCTCACCTGCACAAGCACCTGCTGACCGCCCGCGCCGACTTGCGTCGTCCGGGCCGCCCGCTCGGGGCCTTCCTGCTGGTGGGGCCAAGCGGGGTCGGCAAGACCGAAACCGTATTGCAGATTGCCGAGCTGATGTTTGGCGGTCGCCAGTATCTGACCACCATCAACATGTCCGAGTATCAGGAGAAGCACACCGTATCCCGTCTGATCGGTTCGCCTCCCGGCTATGTCGGCTTTGGCGAGGGTGGCGTGCTGACCGAAGCCATTCGCCAGAAACCCTACTCGGTGGTGCTGCTGGATGAGGTGGAAAAAGCCCATCCTGACGTGCTCAACCTCTTCTATCAGGCGTTCGACAAGGGCGAGCTGGCGGATGGGGAAGGGCGGATCATCGACTGCAAGAACGTGGTCTTCTTCCTCACCTCCAACCTCGGTTTCCAGACCATCGTTGAGTATGCCGAGCAGCCCGATGTGCTGCTGGATGCCCTCTATCCGGAGCTCGCCGCCTTCTTCAAACCGGCCCTGCTGGCGCGGATGGAGGTGATCCCCTACCTGCCGCTCGGTCACGACACGCTGGTGCAGATCGTCGGTGGCAAACTCAACCGGCTGGTCAAGCTGCTCAAGGAGCGTTTCGGTGCGGAGGTGGTGCTGGAGAGCGAGGTGGCCGAGGAGATCCTGCTGCGGGCCAACCGTAGCGAGAACGGCGCGCGGATGCTCGAATCCGTCATCGATGGCGCCCTGTTGCCGCCGGTCTCCCTGCAACTGTTGCAGCGCCTCTCGGCCGGTGAGCCCATCAACCGGGTGCGCTTCTCGGTGGCCGATCACCAGTTTGTGGCCGAGGTGGAGGGCTGACCATGGAGCAAGCCCTCGCATTCGCCCTCGCGCTCACCTCGCAACGGGATGAACAACATCTCTGCCACTGGTGGAGCTCGACCCTCAATGCCAGCTTCCAGCCCAAAGGCTTGCTGCTTGGCATGCTGGATGTGAGCGGCCGTCAGCTGGAGTGCAAAGGGTGGGTCAAGGGGCAGGAGGTGGCGCTGGCGCTGGCGGTGGATGATTTCTCTCATCCCCTTGCCTATGTGCTGCACAAGGCGCAATCCCGCACCTGGGACTCCCTCCATGGTGGCGCTCGCATCGAGCATGCCGGTTTTCGTGAACTGCTGGCCAACCTTGGCCAGCCGTGCGGCCTGCACGCTTTTCCACTCAATGATGGCAACGGCAAGCCGTTTGCCGTGCTGGCGATGATGGACAGCGGCGATGTGCTGCAGGAGTGGGCGGCCCGCCCCGAGCTGGCCAGTCTGGCCCAGGTCTTTTGCAACCAGCTCACCCTGATCCGCGATCTGGGACGTAGCCGCCGGGATCAGAGCGTGCTGCGCGACTCCCTGCGTCAGATAAAGGGGGAGGGGGAGCGCCAGCGCCAGCATGAGAAGTTGCTGGGCGAGCAGTTGGTTGGCCAGTCGGCGGTGATCCGCGGCCTGCGCGAGCAGATCGCCCAGGCGGGCCAGCACAAGCTGACCGTGCTCATTCAGGGGGAGACCGGCAGTGGCAAGGAGGTGGTCGCCCGGCTGGTGCATAAGTGCTCCGATCGCGCCAACAAGCCCTTCGTCGCCATTAACTGCGCCGCCATTCCGGAGAATCTCATCGAGAGCGAGCTGTTCGGTTATCAGAAGGGAGCCTTCTCCGGTGCCCTCTCCAACAAGACCGGGCTGGTGGCGCAGGCCAATGGTGGCACCCTGTTTCTCGATGAAGTGGGCGACATGCCCGCCGCCATGCAGGCCAAGCTGCTGCGGGTGCTGGAAACCCGCAGCTACCGGCCCCTTGGGGCAGAGCAAGAGTATCACTCCGATTTTCGCCTCATCGCGGCCACTCATCAGCCGCTGACCCGCCATGTGGAGGAGGGGCGGTTCCGTGCCGACCTCTACCATCGTCTCTGCCAGTGCCTGCTGCTGATCGCCCCGTTGCGAGAACATATCGAAGATGTGCCGCTGCTGTGCCAGCACTTCATGGCCCAGTTTGCCGCGCAGGATGACAAGGGACTGGCTGGCTTGCAGCGCAAGTTCCTCAAGCAACTGCAAAGTTACGACTTCCCCGGCAACGTGCGCGAGTTGCGCAACCTGCTGGAGGTGGCCTGTGCCCACACCCGTCACGGTGAAGAGGTAGGGCTTGGCGCCTTGCCACCGGAACTGCGGGATCGGGTCTGTGCCGAGCTGCCCGATGCGCTGGATGATTACAACCATATCCGCGATCTGCGCCGGGCCATGCAGCAGTACGAGGCATCGGTGATTGAAGCGCGCCTGCGCTACTTTCAGGGCAATCGCATGCTGGTGGCCGAGAGCCTCAATATTCCCAAGCGCACCCTGGATCACAAGTGCCAGAAACTGGAGGTGAACTGATGATCATCATGGGTTTGTTGCCCCTGCTGCTGGCGACCGGCAACGCAGTCCCCCCCCTCGATATGGCGGGTTGGCAAGCGTGTCGCCGCGAGCCATCCCCGCTGATCCGGCTCGCCTGTTATGACGCCCTTGGCAATGAGGCGATGCCATCAGGCAGCAAGGAGAGCACCAAGTCTCCGTCCTGGCTGGCGATAGCGGAGCAGGAGTTGGCACGAGTGCCCGATAGCTCCCCCTTCCTGTTGCGACAGGATGAGGAGAGCGGCACGGCGGTACTGACCCGTCCGGCCCTGCGCGGTGCCACCCTGGCGATCGGCTGCGTCAACAACATCACCCATATCCGCTTGCGACTGGATGCGCCGTGGCGCGGGGAGAGTGTCGAGGTCGCGCTGGATGGACAAGCCACTCGCAGCAGTCAGAGCTGGTTTATCCGGGATCAGGGATGGCTGCTCGAATATGGCCGCGGTCTGCCCGCTATAGAGGAGCTCAAACGCTGGATTGGTCATCGTGAATTGCAGGTTCAGGCGGCCAACGGTGCCTTGCTGCGGGTCGATCTCGGCGGTCTGAAAGAGGCGCTGATACCGGTGCGCCAACAGTGTCGCTGGTAGGGGGGCAAATGAGCTATCAACACCCCTGGTGTAGCCGTCTGCTCACCAGCTTGCCGGATGCACAGATCAAAGGGGCTGTGCTGGCCGATGAACCGCGCTGGGACTATGTGGAGACCGAGCTGGTCAAGTTGGGCTCCCTTGCCCACAGCCAGGTCGATCTCAATGCGGTGGCCGAAGCCTGTCTGGGGTTGCTGGAGAGTCGCACCAAGGATATGCGGGTGTTGGCCCAGCTGTTGCGCTGCCTGCAACATCCGGCCAAAGCGACCCCGATGGGAGCGGCATTGAGTTTGCTGGAAGCCTGGATCAAGGCTTACTGGCTGTTGGCCTGGCCCGGGAATGCGGCTCAGAAGCAGCGATTGATGGTGCAGATCATCAAGCGCTTCGAGGGGGCCCTGCCGAGGGTGAGCGAGAGCGCTTCGGCGGCCGAGCTGGCTCAGTTGCTGGCGCAGGCTGAACAGCTGGAGGCCGTCTGGCTGGCCCAGTGCCCCGACAAGAGCGAGCTGCTGGATCCCCTGATGATGGGGTTGAAGCGAGCGCAGCGACAACAGGTTGTCCAGGCTCAGGCTGATGCCGGAACTCAACCTGTAAGCAGCGCTGTTGCAGCCACCGCCAGCGCGAGCAGCATGGCGAGCGCTATGGTGCTCAGTGGCAGCAGCAAGGGCTCCGGCATCGAGATTGACAGCTCCAACGATCGGGCATGGCGACAGACCCAGCTCAAGGTGGCGGAGCTGCTGATTGAGCGCCAGCCGGAGGCTGCGATCGGTTATCGGCTGCGTCGTCACGCCATCTGGGCCGGCATCACCACCCCGCCGATGACGGCGCAGGGGAACAAAACCCAGCTGGCCTCCATGTCGGTGGACATGGTGGATGAGTATCGCGCCGCCATGGGCACGCCAGATCTGGCGCTCTGGCAGCGCATCGAGCAGAGCCTGATGCTGGCCCCTTACTGGTTCGAGGGGCACAGGCTCTCGGCCGAGGTGGCCCAGAAGCTGGGATATGGCGCGGTGGCGCAGGCCATCATGGCGGAGCTGGATGCGTTTTTGCTGCGTCTTCCCGCGCTGCGGGATCTCACCTTCAGCGATGGTTCTCCGTTTCTCTCCTCCGAGTGCAGTCGCTGGTTGCAGCCTGCCAAGAGTGGTGGAGGCGGCAGCGGACAGGCCGAGCTGGCCGAGGAGGTTGCCTTGCGTCATGGGGAGCAGGGGATTGCCGCCGCGCTCGCCCTGCTTGATGAGCGGATGGCACAGATGAAAGAGCCAAGAGCCCGCTTCCATGCCTTGCTGGTGCAGGCGGAGTTGTTGGAGCAGGAAGGCATGGAGGCGCTTGCGCGCCAGCAATATCAACACTTGTGGCAAGAGGCGAATCGCCTCGGGTTGTCGCAGTGGGAGCCTGGGCTGGTCAGCCGCCTGGCCCCCTATGCCGCTCATTTGCCGAACTAAGTGCCGAAATGAGTCATTGAGTCGGAGTTGGATCACATTTTATGTTCAAAACCATTTTTACCTTGTCGAGGCAACAGCTGCCGAAACTGAAACCCTCCTGGCCCCTGCTCGGTGTGGTGCTGTGGGTTGTCGCCCTGATCCTGGTGTGGTGGCTGGGGCCTCGCATCGAGATCCGTGATGCCAAGCCATTCGAGCCCTTGTGGGGGCGGGTGGTGTTTACCCTGCTCTGGCTCTGGTTGCTGCTGGGGGTACTCTCCTGGCGGGTATGGCGCAAGATGAAGCAGCTCAAGGCCGAGCGCCAGCATGAGGTGCTGCTGGAACAGGATCCGGTCAAAGGGCTCATCGACAAACAGGCGCAGTTCCTCAATCGTTGGTTGCAAGCCTTGAATGAACACCTTGGCAAGGGGGCGCCCTACGCCATGCCATGGTATCTGGTGCTGGGTCTGCCCGGCAGCGGCAAGAGCAGCCTGATCCACCGTGCCAATCCGGCCAACAAGCTCAATCCCAGACTCGATACCGAACTGCGGGACGTGGCGCAAGGCCAGCTGGTTGATTGCTGGCTGGGGGAGCAAGCCGTGATGCTGGATCCGGCCGGCGCGCTGTTGTCACAAGCCGAGCCCGAGCTGGATCCGCAAGCTCGCAAGCATGAGCGGCTCTGGCTGCATTTGCTGAACTGGCTCAACGAGCACCGTCGTCGTCAGCCCCTTAATGGTCTGGTACTGACCGTTGATTTGGCATGGCTGTCCGCTGCCAGCGTGGCCGAGCGCAAGGCGTATGCCCAGCTGATGCGAGCCCGGTTGCAAGAGGTGTCGGCCACCATGAATACCCGGCTGCCACTCTATGTCACCTTCACCAAACTCGATATGCTGCGCGGCTTTGATGTGGTCTATGAGCAGTTGGATAAAGAAGCACGTGACGCCGTGCTGGGGGTGACCTTCAACCCCGGCAGCAGTCAGGGCAAATCCTGGCAGCAGGATCTGGCGTTGTTCTGGGATCAGTGGGTCGACAATCTCAACCGCAATCTGCCGGAGATGATGCTGGCCCGGCTCGATGCCGCCCAGCGCAACGCCCTCTTCTCGTTTGTTCGTCAATTGGCGGGTCTCAAGGATTATGTGACCAGCCTGCTCGATGAAACCCTGACCATTGAAGAGAGCAAGCCACTGCTGGTGCGCGGCGTCTATATCAGCTCCGTTTATCAGCAAGGTGTCCCGTTCGATGCCTTTGCCCAGGCCGCTTCCCGGCGTTACAGCTTGCCCGAGCCGATCCACTCCGCCCTGCGCGGGGAGTCCAACACCTATTTCGTGCGCAAGCTCTTCTCCTCGATCATCTTCCCGGAGGCCCATCTGGCCGGAGAAAACCGGCTGCATACCCTCTATCGCCGCCGCCGGATGACCATTGGCCTCGGCTGTTTGTCGCTCTTCTCTGCCGCCCTGATCGGTGGCTGGCACTACTTTTACCGGGTCAACGAGGAGGCGGGTCGCAATGTACTGACCAAGGCGCAGGCCTTTATGGAGACGAATGAGGTGGCCGATGCCCACGCCTTCGGGGTGAGCCAGTTGCCGCGTCTCAACCTTATTCGCGAGGCGACCCTCTCTTTTGGCAACTACCGGGAACGCATGCCGCTGGTGGCGGATCTCGGCCTCTATCAGGGGGACGAAATTGGCCCCTATGTGGAGGGATCCTATCTGCAACTGCTGAGTCTGAGCTTTCTGCCGGCCCAGATGCAGGGGCTGCTGGACGATCTCGACCAGGCGCCGGCTGGTAGCGAGGAGAAGCTCGCCATTCTGCGGGTGATGCGGATGCTGGATGATGCCTCTGGTCGCAACAAGGAGCTGGTGGAGCAGTACATGGCCAACCGCTGGCAAAAAGCGTTCCCGGGGCAGGGGGCAGTGCAGGAGCAGCTGATGGGGCATCTTGACTATGCCCTCGATCATACCGACTGGCATGGCGCTCGCGCCGCTCGTGATCAGGCCGCCATCACGGCATTTTTGCCGTTCAAGGAGCCGGTGTATGGCGCCCAGCGGGAGCTCGGTAAGCTGCCCATGTATCAGCGGGTCTATCAGAATCTGGTGGTGAAGGCGGGCGATGTGCTGCCGCCTGCTCTCAACGTGCGTGACGAGGTGGGCCCCGCCTTTGATACCGTCTTTGCCCTGCGCAACGAGAGTGCCGGTCAGGTGCCGCGTCTGCTGACCTGGCCCGGTTTCAGCGATTTCTTCCTCAAGCAGGACAAGGCGCTGCTAGACCTGACCGCCATGGATGCCTGGGTACTGGGCCAGCGCAAGCTGAGCCAGTTGAGCGAGGCCGATCGCAAGGATATCACCCGTCAGGTCAACGATCGTTACGTCACCGATTACGTCAACCAATGGCAGACGTTGCTGACTAACCTTGACATCCAGCCTCTCTCCAGCCCCGAGCAGGCGCTGGATGTGCTCTCCACCATTACCGGTAATGACCAGCCGTTCCTGCGGGTGCTGGCCGCACTGGATGATAACACCCGTATTCGCAAACTGTCCGATGTGGAAGGGGATCCGGCACAGGCACTCACGGCGCGTATCGGTCGACCCTTTATGGCCACCAACGGTGTCTTGACCAGCCGTGGCGAGCAGGGGCCGCTGATTTCGGAAGTGAACCAGAAGCTGATTGAGCTGCAGCATTATATGGAGCTCATCGTCAATGCCACCGAGCCGGGACAGTCAGCCCTCAAGGCGGTGCAGTTGCGTCTGGCCAACAAGTATGCCGACCCGGTCTTTGCTCTGCAGCAGTATGCCCGTGGCCTGCCAGACCCACTTAATCGCTGGGTGGGGCAGCTGGCGGATCAAAGCTCGCAACTGGTGGTCGATCTGGCGATGTCATCCCTCAATCAGGAGTGGCAGGAGAAGGTGTTGGCACCGTTCAACAGCCAACTGGCAGATCGTTATCCGTTTAACCCGGGCTCAGCCAAGGATGTGCCGCTCTCAGAGATGGAACGTTTCTTTGCCCCCGGCGGCACGCTGGACAGCTTCTATCAGGTCAACCTCAAGCCGATGGTTGAAGGCGGGCTGATGGAGGGTGAACTGAGCTCACCCATTCAGGCCGAGCTGGTCAAGCAGCTGGATCGCGCGGCGCGCATCCGCCAGACCTTCTTCAGTCAGCAGGGCAATCTGGAGGTGCAATTTGCCCTCGAGCCCATCGAGCTCACCGCCAACAAGCGGCGTAGCGTGCTCAATCTGGATGGCCAGTTGCTGGAGTATGCCCACGGTCGTCGCAACAAGATCCCGCTGGTGTGGCCAAACACCATGCGCGACGGGGCCGAGAGCAAGATCACCCTGGTACCGGCTGCTCGTGAACGGTCGCCGCGCAGCGAAGGCTTTGTCGGACCCTGGGCCATGTTCCGCCTGATGGACAAGGGGGAGCTGACCCGGGTCAACGACGCCACCTTTGATGTCCGTTTTCCAGTGGATCACGGCGCCATGACCTATCGGGTCTATACCGACAGTGCCCAGAACCCCTTTACCGGCGGCCTGTTCAGCCAGTTCAGATTGCCTGAATCCCTCTATTGATCATGCAGGGGGGCATACGAGCCCCTCTCATCTTGGAAGCCGATATGTCACAGAATCAACAAGGCCAGCAGGCATTGAAGGTGGGGCGAGACCCCAGAATGTTGCCGGAATACGAGGCGCTGCGCGCCGAGATCAACAAGCTCAGTCACGCCTCCCGCCCCGAGGTGGATTGGGTCCGGATCCATCAGCTCGCCAGTCAAATCTTTGAAAAGCACGGGGTGGATCTGCAGACCGCCATCTACTTCACCCTGGCACGATCCCGGCTGCAGGGATTGAGTGGCTTTACCGAAGGGTGCGAGTTTCTCGCCAATCTGATCGTCACCCAGTGGGAGAGTGTCTGGCCGCCGTTACACCAGGAGCGGGCCCGTATCGAGATGCTCGACTGGTTTATCGCCCGCATCAGCGACGTGATCCGCCAGTACCAGATCAGCCACGAGGACAAGCGGTTGATCTACCGCTGCGAGCGTGCACTGCAACTCATCAGCGAGAAGTTGCACAACGTCGGCCTCAGTCGCATTCCCCGGGTCGAGAATCTGGTGCACTTCATCGAGGGGTACACCCATCTGTTTGACGAGACAGAGATCGTCATCGTCTCCGATGAGCCGGGACTCAAGGAGGAGCTGCAGATCCCGCCGATGGTCTTTTTCAAGCCGGATATTGAGCAGAGCCACGGCAGCGTGGCTTCGGCATCGACCCCGCACCTGCCTCAGGGCAGCATTCTGGTGGGGCGCGAGAAGGGACAGGTCAAGCCGACTGTGCTCAAGATCGAGCCGCATCGAAAACAGCGGCCCGCCTGGTTCTGGTTTGGTTGTGGCCTGCTCAGCTGCGCTTTGCCCATGATGGGGTGGTTTGGGTGGCAACATCAGCAGCAGGAGAAGGCTATCGCGGCGCAACGGCTGCAACAACCCGCCGCAGCGCTGCCACAGGCCCTCAGTTATGACGATATTCGCCAGGCACGTATCGTACTGGGGGAGCAGACCCTGCAGGGGATGGAGAACGAGTTGGTGTCACGTTATCAGGCCCAGTTGGACCGACTGGAGCGGGCCTCTCCCCTCTACTGGTACCGTTATGGCGATGGGCTGCGCAATTCGCTGCAGATGCTCTATCCCGACTCGCTGGCGGTCAAGGCCCTCGACAAACAGTGGCAGACCGCGCTGGCTGGCCAGCAGGGTGACCTCAACCGGGTGCCAACCTATCTCGAGGCCCGCGCCGGGGTCGATGCCCTGATCGCTCAACTGCTGGAGCTGGAGCGTCAGCGCAAGACAGTCACGATTTCCTACCTCAAATCCCAGCTCTACGAGGTGCAAAAGAACCTGATGCAGGGCATCCCGTTCAGTGTGCGACTGAGCGAACTGGAGGCTCGAAAAGCGTCGCAGGAGCCTATTACAGCCGCCGAGCTGAAAGGAATAGAGAGTGACTTGCAAGCCCTCAATATTCGGCTTTACCAACTACAGCATGGGTTACCTGATAGTTGATTACTCTGTGTTACGCAATATTTTGCGCACGATATGGAGTGTTTAACTATAGGTGCAACATTTGGCAGGGAAATTGCTCAGTTTGCGCAATTCCTTGCTAACAGCCCACCCTGTTGTTTATCGAAAAATGGTAACTGGCTGATTTTATTTGGTTAATTTTACCGATGCTGAATGGCATAGCCTGTGCTGTGGCCTGTTCTGTTTATTCGTTGTTTATCAAAAGTCCCTGTGCCCGGAGCGTTTCACCGGCTGTCACAGGGGCAGAGGGAGGATGCCGTTGCGTCTCCCCGCTCATATGGAGAATGACTATGTGTCCCGCTATCGCACTGCTCGGTGACATTGGCACCGACCACGATGGCTTTCCACCGACCCCGGTGATAGCTGCCAGTCCTGACGTGTTCCTCGATGGCAAGCCTGTGGCCCGTCAGGGTGATCCACTGGCACCCCACGACAAGCCCAACAATCCACCTCACCCGCGCAGCATCGCCGGAGGCGTAGGGTCTGTGCTGGTCAATGGCAAACCTATCGCTATAACCGGCACCGCGGTGGATTGTGGTGGCGTAGTGATTGGTTCCGGTAGCGGACAGGCCGGTTAGAGAGTGCTGTCACTGTTTTGATCGGTTATGAGGTAAGGCCGTCAATGATGGCTTTATCTCATCATCGAACCACCAAGTAGCGCGCCGCGGGCGTGCGGTAGCTATGGAGAAGGCACAAGATGGCCAATAGCACAGGATTACAATTTACCGCCAAGGTGGGGGCGCTGCCCGAGAGCACCTTCGTGGTGGCCAGTTTCCAGCTGGATGAGGGGCTGAACCGGCCGTTCAATCTGCAGCTGGAGGTGGCCAGCAGCCAGCCTGATGTCGACTTTGGCGCCGTGCTGGACCAGCCCTGCGAGCTCATGGTGTGGTACAACGGCGAGCTGCAACGCCGGGTGTGCGGGGTAGTGAGCGAATTTGCCCAAGGGGACAGCGGCTTTCGTCGCACCCGCTATCAGCTGCAAGTCAAACCCGCCCTGTGGCGACTGGGGTTGCGCCAGAACTCCCGCATTTTTCAGGCGCAGAAGCCCGACGAAATCCTCAGCATCCTGCTGCAAGAGCACGGCATCACCGACTACGCCTTTGCCCTGAAAAATGAGCATGCCCAGCGGGAATACTGCGTCCAGTACCGCGAAACAGACCTCGATTTCGTGAACCGCCTCGCAGCCGAAGAGGGCTTGTTCTACTTCCACGAATTCGAGCAAGGCAAACACCGCATCGTCTTTGCTGACGATGCCGCAGCCCTGACTGCCGGCCCCGAGCTCTTTTTCAACCTTGGCAACCGTTCGCTGGAACAAGGTCCTTACGTGCGCCAGTTCCACTACCGCGAGGCGGTGCGTCCCTCTGATGTGGAGCTCAAGGACTACAGCTTCAAGACCCCGGCCTATGGCCTCTCCCACAAGAAGCTGGGCGCAGAGCTTGAGCATCAACGGGACACTTACCAGCACTTCGACTACCCGGGCCGCTACAAGCAGGACCCGAGTGGCAAGGCGTTTGCCCAGCACCGGCTCGATGCCCTGCGCAATGACGCGGTGGCAGGCAGTGGCAAATCCAACTGCGCCGCCTTGTTGCCGGGCCAGCACTTTTCATTGACCGAACACCCCAACGGTAGCCTCAACACCGACTGGCAAATCGTCCATATCCGCCACACCGGTGAGCAACCCCAGGCGCTGGAGGAGGAGGGCGGCAGCGGCCCGACCGTCTACCACAACGAATTTGGCGTGGTGAAGGCAAGCACCACCTGGCGGGCCCGCGTCGGCAGCCCCGAGGCGCCCCACAAGCCGATGGTGGACGGCCCGCAAATCGCCATCGTAGTCGGCCCCGAGGGCGAGGAGATTTACTGCGACGAGCACGGCCGGGTGAAGCTGCAATTCCCGTGGGACAGATATGGCAGCTCCAACGACCAGAGCTCCTGCTGGGTGCGAGTATCGCAAGGCTGGGCCGGCGGCCAATATGGCATGATGGCCATCCCGCGTATCGGCCACGAGGTGATTGTCTCGTTTCTGGAAGGAGACCCTGACCAGCCCATCGTGACGGGGCGCACCTACCACGCTACCAACCGGCCACCGTATGAGTTGCCGGCCAACAAGACTCGCACCGTGCTGCGCACCGAAACCCACAAGGGCGAGGGTTTTAACGAGCTGCGTTTTGAAGACCAGGCGGGGCAGGAAGAGATTTATATCCACGGTCAGAAAGACCTGAATGTGCTTATCGAAAATGATGCGGCGTGGCATATCAAGCACGACGAGCACCGCGATATCGACAACGAACGGGTCACCCGCATCAAGGCCAACGACCACCTGACGGTGGAGGGTGAGAAGCGTGACCAGATCAAGGGGGACTATTCGCTGACGGTGGATACCTCCATGCATCAGAAGCTGGGTCAATCTCTGCTGGTTGATGCTGGTCAGGAGGTGCATCACAAGGCTGGCATGAAGATCGTGATGGAGGCCGGCGCCGAGTTGACCCTCAAGGTGGGTGGCAGCTTTGTGAAGCTCGACGCCGGTGGCGTCACGCTAAGCGGTGGCTCCATCAAGATGAACTCCGGCGGCAGTCCTGGCTCTGGCTCCGGTTGGGCTGGGCAGATGCCGATCCAGCCCGGTGCGGTTGAGGTTGTTGCCCCCCCTGTGCCTATGGATCCGGTGCGCCAGATTGCAACGCTCAAATCGGCAGAGCCGGTCTGCGAGATTTGTGAACAACTGGCCAAGGGGGAGAGCCAGTAATGGTTTTGCCCGAGTTTGATTTGGCCAAAGGAGAGCAACTCTATCTGCTGCTCGATGGCGGGCAGATCCCCGAGCTTGAACGGCAGTTGTTTGAGGTAACCGATAGCCCCGTTTACCAGCCACTTTATCTCTACGCTCCATGGGATAGTTTGCGGGAGGTCTCGCCCTGTCTGGTTGAGGCCAGCGAGCCCTTGCTCGGCTGGTTTCAGACGCTGCCCGCCAATGCCGGATGGCTGCTTTCATCCCCTTTGTCCCTTTTGCCGCTGGCTGACCAGTTGCGCCAGCTTATCGAGGTCGAAAGTCCCTACGGTAGCCGTATTCTGCTCAAACTGGCAGCGCCGGAAACCATGGCATGTCTATTGGTGGATGCGGATCCCTGGTATTGGCGAGGGATCACACAGGTCTGGCTGCCAACCCGCACAGGTTGGCTCCATTGGCAGGTCAAAGAGGCACTTGCCGAGCCGATTGGCGATACATGCAGACTAACCGATGCACAGTGGGCACGTTTGAGTGACGTGAGCTGGCAACACCAGTTGGATGCAACTTATCACCACATGGCGCACTGGTTTCCTGCCCGATTGGCGCAGCAGAGTGATCCGCAGAACTGGATTGCCCGCTGGGCCGAGCAGGCTTATCAACTTGGATTTCAGACCGAACGCGACTTGCTGCTGTTTTTCAATGTGTTGGGATTTTTGGGCGAGTCGTGGTGGCAGGACGATGCCTATCCGGTCGTGACCAAGTTATTGACTACCCCCTCGGCACAGACCCCGTCACAACGTGTTGAACAAGCTGCCAGCTGGGCAGAGCAACACGTCATTGCACAGGAAAGAACCTCATGAGCACCCCGAATCAAGCAGCTGGCGCTGCCGGCAACAAGGATTGCAAAAGTCCGGTTGGCACTTGCCCTTTTAAAAACAAAGAGATTGCTCTGGTGCCGGTGCGTTATGCCCTGGATGAGCTCTTTGACGTGCCAGCCAAACAACCTCATCCCTTACCGTCGAAAGGGTTCAAGGGCGCCCTGGATCTAAAGGCAACGCCTTACACTTTGCGCCAACTGCGCGATGGCTGGCTCTATGTCTTTGATGAAAAAGCAAAAATTCTCGACGAGTATGAGGTTAAAGGCAGCCAATTTATTCACGAGAGCAAGGGAAGCAAGGGGCATCTGCTTTATCCGGCCAACCACAAGGTGGCGATGGCCTTCTCCCATCAGCGCTGGACCGAGCGGCTGAAAAAGGCGTATCGCAAAGAGAGCGGCCTGCGCAGCAAAGGGATGCGCTCTTTTAATCTGCTCTCGCTGGCCAGCAAGATGGGGGGCGAGCATGCGGGATTGCTCGACCTGCTCTCTACTCACGTAGCCGACATGGGCTTGCCCAACAAGGGATTCGTCAATAGTTGTGCCCCCCTTAAGGCTCCCGCAGGTATTAAACCTGGCAAGCTGTGGCACGACAAACCCGCAGGCTCACCGGAGGCTAGCAAGGCTGGCATACCAGATTTTAAGAGTGCTCTGGTGGTGGCACTCGATGACCTTATCTCGGATATGCACGATGTGACCGAGCGCCTGAGCGACATCATCCTCCGCTATGAACATCCCTTTCATGACGACAACACCCGCCACCGCTGGAACATGGCCGGTATCACCGAGATGCTGGCTCTGCCACAGCTTGATGAGAGCAGTTTGCCGGTCTCAGCCAGAGGCGACCGTCTGGCGACCTTCAAGCTCAAGAAGCAGTTGCAGTCATATCTGGTTGCCAACCATGACTACAAAGAGCGTAAGGGGAGTGGTAATCACTACATCGATCTGGGGGCCGAGCAGCGCCTGATGGCGCAGCATGCTGAACTCAAGCTGCTGGGCCTCAACCCCGACAAGTGGGCCAGCTGGCCCGGGGTGCGTTTTGATGACGAAGTGAACTGGTCTGGGCTGGAAGGGATTATCCAGCAATATGCGCGGGGCGTGGATGCTCTGCGTCCGCGCTGGCTGGCGACCTATGACGATGCCCTGCAGTTACTGCAGGCGTTACCGACCTCCCCTTTGCTGTTGGGGCTTGATAGCCAGACGGAGGATACCCAGACCCTCTTGCTGGCCAGCAGTAGCCAGTGGCTCTTTAGCCTGTTTTTTGCCCCCGATACCCAACGGGGGGCCGCGCTGACCAAGGCATTGAAAAAGGGGGCGCTGCCCGCGCTGGCACACTACGGCTTTGATATCGAAGTTAAAAAAGAGCTCGAGAACAATCCCGGTTGGATTGGGGTGGGCAATATCACCGGTGTCGCCAATGCGCTGGCGGCGATGGAAGCGATAGCCAGTAACCATCTTCTGAGCAATAGCAAGCTGTTTGGCGGGTTCCATGAGGCGGCCAAGGCAACCATGAGCGCCCTCAAAGCGGCCATCGCCGGGGCGGCCATCAAGCCATGGCAACAGCTCAGCGAGTTGCTGCATCCC
This sequence comes from Aeromonas sp. FDAARGOS 1405, assembly GCF_019048265.1. Classification (NCBI taxonomy): domain Bacteria; kingdom Pseudomonadati; phylum Pseudomonadota; class Gammaproteobacteria; order Aeromonadales; family Aeromonadaceae; genus Aeromonas; species Aeromonas sp. FDAARGOS 1405. The sequence goes on from NZ_CP077311.1 coordinate 2,758,933, forward strand.
CATCTGCTCAGCGGTGAAAAACTTGGCCGCACTCTGAGTCTGGTGGTACTCGAATCCATTCACACCGGCCAGCAGGTGCGCATCAACTCCGCATTTGCGGCCGAGAGCAAAGCCTTTGTGGCTCAGGTGCAGGGCAACCTGCTTGGCAAGTTGGCAACGCCCGGCAAGATAACAGAGGGCCACCTTGGCCGGATGAAGGCGGCAGGCGCCGAGTGGTCGCAGCTGAAATGGCCCCGCCTGTTATTGCTGGAAGGCGGTTTGCAGCAGGATTTTGAACGTAAGATGACCAGCTACCTCAATTTGCAGCGGCAAGGGGCGAAAGGGGCACAAGCGGCTGCCAAGGTGTGGCAAGAGTGGGGCAACTTTGGCGGGTTGGCGGCCCTGCTCAACATCGCCAACCTGACGGTGGCGCTGCAAGGGTATGACGAGAGCGCGCGCAAACTGCATGGCAACCCTGCTGCACAGCAGGAGCTGAGCCGCAACCTGGCCTACACCGCCGCCTGGACCGGCAGCGCTATGGTCGCCATCAAGCAAGGGCAGGTGGTGGTGCCTGACCATCTTCTTGAGAAACGCTTGGCTCTTGCCATGAAGGAGAACCCCGCCCTGGTGCGCCGCTTTGCGCTCACCACTGGCTGGATGACCGGGCTGGGGCTGCTGGCGGCGGGGCTGGAGGCGTGGGAAACACGCGCCAAGCTAAAGGATGATACCAATGCCGATATGGAGAGATTTGGTTACCAACTCAAGCTAGGTGGCCTGATCGCGCAGGGTATACCAGCCTTGTGGGCTTCCGGGAATCTGATAGCTGGAGCATCACTTGGTGCAATCTGGGCTCCCTGGATGGTTGCCGCTATCGGTATCGGCAGCCTGCTCTATCTGGCCGCCACCGTGATACTGGCACGCTACAGCCGTCTGCCTATTGAGCGCTGGCTGTTGCAATCCACCTGGGGCACCAAACCAGCCGGGTGGCCTGCGGCTGAAGAGTTGCTCCAGTATGAGCGGGTTGCCTGCCAGCCGACGGTGGAGCTCAAGGGGGAGACGCTGACCGTTGCGCTGCCGCCGCACCTGCGCACTATCACCTTGCAGCTGTCGATAAGGCGCCTCGGTTATGCGCCCTCCGGCCAAAGCTACCCCGCGGTGAGCGCAGTATTAGGGCCTGCGCAAGAGGCCGCCATCAAGATGACCAGCCAAGAGGCGGGGCAGGTGACATTGGTGGTCGCGGCCAATCAGGGGGATGAACTGCAGTTGCAGATAGGTTACCCGGCGGAAGAGAGTTTAAGTGGCCAGCCCTTGCGCTTTATGGCCCGCGGTACCTTGGCCAAAGGGGTGGTATTGACCGCTGAGATCGATGATAAACTGCCCGCCCAGGGCACCTTGATAGAGTTGAAATAAGATGAGTGACACCACAGAGCACAAGCAGAACGCAGAGAGTGCAGAGGCTGATGGCGCCAACCACTACTACAGCGAGCAGTACCTTGAGTTGCAAAAGGAGCCGGTTTTATATGAGTGGCAGATTGATCATCGGCAGAGGTTGGTGAGAGAGATGGCTGCGGGTTTATGCGGTTTACTTTGGTTTATTGGTTTAATGATTTTTATTAACGGTGATAATGAGCATGACTGGCAAATAACTCTCATGTTTCTGGTGTTTGGTGTATTAGGAGCACTTCAAGGACGTTATCTTTTTTCGCCTAATCAACTCTATCACTACCGAATGACTGCCAAGGGGATTTACTACACCCAGCAAGACAAGATCCCGGAAGTGGCTTATAGCATTATGCGTGGGATTGGTGGTTTGTTGATTGTGGGTAGCATCATTGCAGTCGGCTTGGTAGGCCCGCTGGCATTGGCCGGTGCAGGTGCAGGTGCATTTCTGGCCTTTAAAATCACCAATATGAAGCCAAGGATCCGCCATTATGGGTGTATTTTTAAGGGGGCAGGTGAAATATCAGTTTTTGGCAAGCTGTGCGGTATGGAAATCATGGAGATCCCGTATAGTGGAGGGGAATACGCACTCGTATTTAGCAAGCCGGAGGAATATCAACGTGTACTTGGTGATATCACGCGAGCGTTGCCGCACTATAAAGTGATTGAAGCTGCGAGCCGTAAGGAGTTTGGTTATTGAGACATGGGGACAAAGAAGCTGTAATTAAGCTTCTTTGTCCTTTGATTGACTAATAACAGAGCAAGATAGGCGACCCGGTGGCAGAGCGTTTAAGCGGCCAACCCCTGTGCTTTATGGCCCGTGGCACCTTGTAGAGTTAAAATAAGATGAATGACACCACAGAGCACAATCATAACGTAGAGAGTGCAGAGGCTGATGGCGCCAACCACTACTACAGCGAGCAGTACCTTGAATTGCAAAAGGAGCCGGTATTATATGAGTGGCAGATTGATCATCAACAATATCGCGTGTGGTTAGCCATTGCAGTGGTTGGGGGGGGCTGTGGGCCATCAGTATTGGTTTTTTAATATTTGGTAATAATAATATTGACAGACAGTTAAGTCTTTTCTTTTTTGTTTCAGGTGTTTTGGCTGCGCTTCAGGGGCGTTACTTATTTGCACCCAATCAACTCTATCACTACCGAATGACTGCCAAGGGGATTTACTACACCCAGCAGGACAAAATCCCGGAAGTGGCTTACACCATTGCACGCGGGATTGGTGGCTTGCTGATTGTGGGTAGCATCATCGCAGTAGGCTTGGTTGGCCCGCTGGCGCTTGCCGGTGCAGGTGCAGGTGCATTTCTGGCTTTTAAAATCACTAATATGAAGCCGGAAATAAAGTATTTAGGTGCACTTTATACCGCAGAAGGAACATTGAAGTCATATAGAAAGGATAATGCGTTCATTATTGAAAGCTCACCCTTTAAGTTAGTTAATCACATAGTGATTAACTGCAATGCTGATGATTTTGATCATGTTTACAAAATAGCCAGGCAGTTCACCCCGAATCATAATGAAAGAGAAGTCTTTACGTATCGTGAATTCAGAGGGTGAACAGGTTGAGAGGCTATGTTGATGCTGCCTCAACCTGCTCAGAGGCCAAATAAAGAGTTGAAATAAGATGTGTGACGCCACAGAACGGCAGAGCGTAGAGAGTCCAGAGGCTGATAGCGCCAACCACTACTACAGCGAGCAATACCTTGAATTGCAAAAGGAGCCGGTTTTATATGAGTGGCAGATTGACCATCGGCAGAGACTTGCATGGGAACTTCCGATTGCCATAGGTGGCTTTCTTTGGTCAATCGGGATCTATTTGTTATTAACGAATGGTGAGGGTTTTTTCCCTAGGAATATATTCCTTTTTATTTTTGGGGCTGTCGCAATACTTCAGGGACGTTATCTTTTTACCCCCAATCAACTCTATCACTACCGAATGACAGCCAAGGGGATCTACTACACCCAGCAGGACAAGATCCCGGAAGTGGCTTACACCATTGCTCGCGGCATTGGTGGTTTGTTGATTGTGGGTAGCATTATTGCAGTGGGTTTGGTGGGCCCTCTGGCACTGGCCGGAGCGGGGGCGGGTGCATTTCTGGCCTTTAAAATTACCAATATGAAGCCAAAAATAAATCATTTTGGACGTTATTTTCACTCTGGTGATGGCACATTCTCTACATTTAGGTCTGGGTACTCAATAAAAATTGAAAGCATCCCTTTTAAAGTTCAAAATTTCTGTGTTGTACATTGTATGCCTGAAAATTTTGAGGAAATTTATGCGTTTATGAAAAAACAGCTTCCTCAATTTGATGAGATGGAAGTGTTAAGCCGCAAAGAGTTCGGTTATTAAGCCATGTGGCAGAGAGGCTGCAATTCAGCTTTTCTGCCCTTTGATTGACCAATAATGGTGCCACCTGCAATAGCGCCTGTCAGCCTCAAGGGTCAGCAGCTTGAGATCGGGTTACCCGGTTATATCAACAATCAAGCTGCCAGTGAAAGGCACCATCATAGGGTTGCAATAACATGAGTGAAACAACAGAACAGCCGCAGAACGCAGAGGCTGATGGCGCCAACCACTACTACAGCGAGCAATACCTTGAATTGCAAAAGGAGCCTGTTTTATATGAGTGGCATATTGACCATGCCCCGCGAGCAGCATGGTCATCGTCACTGTTAATGGGTGGTGTGTGTTGGCTAATTGCATTAATGATTTTTATTAATAGCGATAGTCAGAACCCCTGGCCGTTAATTTGGGTGCTTTTAATACTGGGTGTGTGGGGTGTTATTTTTTCGCGCTACTTAACTGACCCCAACCAGCTCTATCACTACCGAATGACTGCCAAGGGGATCTACTACACCCAGCAGGACAAGATCCCGGAAGTGGCTTACACCATTGCACGCGGGATTGGTGGCTTGTTGATTGTGGGTAGCATCATTGCTGTCGGCTTGGTGGGGCCGCTGGCATTGGCCGGTGCAGGTGCGGGTGCATTTCTGGCCTTTAAAATTACCAATATGAAACCAAGAGTGTTTCATAGTGGCTGTCAGTTCAAAGGTTTTGGTGGTCTTTCCATATTTAGAGATGTTTATGGGATCAAAATTATAGAGATGCCAAGAGAGACGGGGCAGTACGGCATTGTGTTAACACACAAGGAAGATTATGAACGCGTGCTAAATGATTTAGCTCGTTCACTCCCTGACTATCAAATTACCGAAGCCAAGTCGCGCAAAGAGTTCGGTTATTAAGCCATGGGGCAGAGAGGCTGCAATTCAGCTTATCTGCCCTTTGATTGACCAATAATGGTGCCACCTGCAGGCGCAGCGCTTTGTGGCAAGAGCAACCTTTACCAGTGGAGTGGTCTTGACCGTAGAATCTGATATCACACTGCCAGTGAAAGGCACCATCATAAGGTTGCAATAACATGAGTGAAACAACAGAACAGTCTCAGAACGCAGAGGCTGATGGCGCCAACCACTACTACAGCGAGCAATACCTTGAGTTGCAAAAGGAGCCGGTTTTATATGAGTGGCAGATTGCTCATCGGCAGAGGTTGGTGAGAGAGATGGCTGCGGGTTTATGCGGTTTACTTTGGTTTATTGGTTTAATGATTTTTATTAACGGTGATAATGAGCATGACTGGCAAATAACCCTCATGTTTCTGGTGTTTGGTGTATTAGGAGCACTTCAAGGACGTTATATTTTTTCACCTAATCAACTCTATCACTACCGAATGACCGCCAAGGGGATCTACTACACCCAGCAGGACAATATCCCGGAAGTGGCTTATACCATTTCTCGCGGCATTGGTGGTTTGTTGATTGTGGGCAGCATCATCGCTGTGGGTCTGGTGGGGCCGCTGGCACTGGCCGGTGCAGGTGTCGGTGCATTTCTGGCCTTTAAAATAACCAATATGAAACCTCAAATAAATCATTATGGTTGTAAGTTTTCCAAAAAAGCTGACATCACCATTTATAGAGGTGTATATGGCATTGATATATTTGGTCGGCCATTTGACTCTGAGGGGCATGCAACCATATTCACTAACGCGCAAAAATACGAAAACGTATTGAATGATATTATTGGTTTCTTACCTGAACATAAATTGATAGAGGTTTCGACGCGCAAAGAGTTCGGTTATTAATTCAGGGCGAAGAGGCTGTAATTCAGCTTCTTTGCCCTTTGATTGACCAATAACGGTGCAATTTGCAATAGCGCCTGTTTTATTCTCATTTTTTCACTCTGCGAAGGATTTCCCATGACATATCGAGTCTTATGCCTGGCAGTGGCAGTCAGTGTGCTTGCAGCCTGTTCTTCCACTGCCCCACGTACTGACGCCGAGCTATCCCAAGCTGCAAAGCAGGGGGATGGCCGCGCCCAATATGAGCTGGCCAGACGGCTGGCAACCCAACCCGATTACCCCAATGCCATGCACTGGATGCAGCAAGCGGCTGAGCAGTCGGGCCCCTTGGCTGCCGATCAGCAGATCCGCGCCAACGCTGCGTGGCAAGTGGGTGACTGGTATCAGGCCGGGCTCGGTGAGCCCAAAAATCCGGCGCTCGCTACCCAGTGGTGGCAACGCTCTGCGCGGCTTGGCAACACCCATGCCAGTTATCGACTGGGCGTGATGTGCCAGGAGCAGCATCAAGGCAAACTGGTGAGTGAATGCCTCGACTGGTTCGAGCAGGCCGCCAAGCGGGATCATGCTGACGCTCAGCTGGTACTGGCCCGCTGGTACAGCACCCAACCGGGGGCCGATACGGATGCCGTCAAGTGGCTTGAACGGTCCGCAGAGCTTGGCAACCGTGATGCCCAGTACCTGCTGGGCGAGCGCTATGCGCAAGGTAAAGGGGTCGCCAAACGGCCGGATCTTGCGCAGCGCTGGAACGACAAGGCAGCAGCCCAGCAGCAACCGGACGCTTTGCTAAAGCAAGCCAGACAGGCCGCCCCTATCCATGGGTTCGCTGCCTATCAACGGGCTGCCAATGCCGGTTCTGCTGAAGCCGAGCTCTGGCTTGGCCAGGCTTATCTGGCCGGGGAGTTGGTATCAGCAGACCCTGCTTTGGGCCGTTACTGGCTGGAGCTGGCCGCTGCACACGGTTCCCATGAGGCCGAATATCAATTGAGTTTGCAGCAGGTAGACCGGGAGCAGCAGATCCACTGGTTAATGCGTGCTGCTGACGGTGGTGTGACCAGGGCATGGTTCGATCTGGCAGCACTGCAGCAGGAGCAAGGTGAACTGGAGCAGGCCAGAGCCAGCTATGCCAAGGCCGCCCGGAAAGGGAATAGGGCTGCACTCTATGCCTACGGTGAAATGCTGCGTTTGGGGCAAGGGGGTAAAGAAGATTACGCGTTGGCACTCAAGCAGTATCGGCAGGCGGCCCAACAGGGTGATCGTATGGCGCAATACCGGATGGGAACCATGCGTGAAGAGGGACTGGGGGCTCCGCGTAACCGGGTACATGCCTATGCCTGGCTGTCATTGGCGGCAACAGAAGGGATGCCGGAGGCGGTGCAGGCTCGTGACGAGCTGGAAGCAGCGATGACCAGGCCGGAAGTCAAACAGGCGCAGAAACTTTCAGAGCACTGGTTTGGCAAGATGCCATCACCGGCGAGGACAAGCTAAACAGCGTAGCTGCGGGCTCCGGCCTTTTTCTGAATCGAGGTCAGAACGATACGATCGCAGCCCCTCTTCAGCGGGAAGAGGGGCCGCAATAGTGCTCCCTGGCGGGCCGAGTTAGCCGAGGCTGGCCCAGGCCAACCGCAGTTTCAGTCCCGGGCCCGAGCTCCAGCCAGTGGTGGAGCTCACCACTTTACCCTGCTTGATGATGAGGAAGCTGGGGGTGACGCTCACCTGCCAGCGGGCGGCAAGGTCGCCATGCTCATCATTGTGGGTCGGGAAGGTCAGCCCCTTCCTGGCCATCCCCTGCTGCAACCTGGCTTGGTCGCCGGAGCGCAGCGCCACTGTCAGCACGTTTTCGCCGTCTCGCCATAGCTGCTCCACTGTCGGTGTGGTAACACGGCAGACTGCGCACCAGCTGGCCCAGTAATAGATCAGCAGTGGTCTGTCCCGACTCATTGTCTGCAGGTCGGCCAGAGTGCCATCTTGCAGCAGCAGTTGAGGCAGCGGGCTTTCCTCTGGCAGCGCCGGACTGCGCCAGAGGTCCAGCGCTGTCGAGATAATCACCGCCAACAGCAGCAGCCAGAGGGCTTCCTTGCTCCAGCGGCGCAGACGGAGGATCCGGGATGATGTTGCTGTCATGACTGCCCCTTGATGACCAGTGCGTTTTTGACGTTGCGCCCGAGCGCTACATGAGGGAGATCAGCCGATTGCCGATAATTTCCCCCTTGCGCTGCGGGTATGCCCCGCTCTCCCGGCAGGGTCTGTATGAGCAGGATATATCTCATCTTGTTTCTCCTTGAACAGGGGCGTTCGCAGCGTGCTCCAGAGTGGCCAGCAGAGTTGCACGGTCCAGCAGGGGAGAGAGGATCTCGCCACCCGGTAGCCCGGGGCCATAGATTTGGTTGAAAGGAATGGCCACACTGCCGCGTTGGCGCAAGAAGCCGGCGATGCTGTCGGAGGGGCGGCTCCAATCCCCGCGCAAGGCCACCACATCGGGGGCACTCAGGGCTCGTTGCACATCATCGCGCAGCAGCACGTTGAATTTGTTGGCTTTGCAGGTGATGCACCAGTCGGCGGTCACATCGACGAAGACCCGCTTGTGTTGTGCCAGGGCGTCCTGGATGGCCTGCTCCGAGAGTGGCTGCCAGTTGACGGTATCCTGTGGTGGTTTGCCCTCCATGGTGAAGGCGCCGCCGAGCAGCAGGGCTGCGGCCAGCAAGCAGCCCAGCGCCAGCCCCAGGGTTACACCGCGAATACCGTGGCGCCATACGACCGCCAGCAGCAGGGCTGCCAGTATCAGAGTCATCAGGATCACCACCCCGTTATGGCCGATATGGTTGCCAAGCAGGCTGAGCAGCCAGAAGCTGGAGCCCAGCATCATCAGGCCGAGCAGGATGCGCAGGCGCCCCATCCAGCGTCCCGGTTTTGGCAGCCAGAGCGCGAGACGGGGCAGGGCGGCGATGAGCAGCCATGGCAGGCTCATGCCAATCCCCAGTGCGGTAAAGACAAGCCAGAGTTGACCGGATGGTGCCCCGAGCGCAAAGGCGACTGCGGTACCAAGGAAAGGGGCGGAGCAGGGGGTTGCAAGCAGAGTGGCAAAGCAGCCCTGCAGAAAGTGACCGGCCATGCCGTTGCCACCCGCGGTTGCCAGGCGGGTGTTGACATTGCTGGATAACCTGATCTCGAACAGCCCCAGCAGGTTGGCACAGAACAGCAAGGTCACCACGACCATGAAGCCGATAAACCAGACGCTCTGGAACTGGATACCCCAGCCGACGGCCCCCTGGGTGGCGCGCAGCAGGGTGCTCATCAGTGCCAGCGTCCAAAAGGAGACCAGGATACCTGCGCTTGCCGCCAGGAACTGCAAGCGAACCGGGCGACGCTCACGGGTCTCCAGTTGCAGTACTGATCCCAGCTTGAGGGCCAGCACCGGCAACACACAGGGCATCAGGTTGAGAATAAGCCCACCAAGCAGTGCAGCCCCCAGGATCCAGCGCAGCGAGTGGCCACCAGCGGGTAGTGGCAGGGGATCACCTATGGTGACCTGGCGCTGCCAGGCTTCATCACCATTGACCAGTACCACGCCCAATTGCTGATGACGGATATCCGGTGCATCCCCTTGCCAGCCATCGCTGACCGGAATGCGGGCAATCAGGGTATTGCCCTGCACCTCCAGGCTGGGCTCGCCAAACTCGACCCCCTCCAGCTGCTGGAGGAAAATCTGCGGAGCCCGCCACCCCTCTTGCTGCTTAGCGCTCAGCTGTAGCCGGTTTTGCTGGTAGCCGGCCTGGAGGTTGACGCTCTTGGGCATGGCTTGTGGCAGCTTGCTCATCGCCTGTGCATAGGCAAGATCGAACCCGTCCGGTGCCGTACCATCCAGAGCAAGGGCAAAAGGGTAGTCGGTCAGGATGCAGACGTTGCTGCAGGTTGAAAGGCGTAATGTGCCGGTCAACTCTTTGCGGTTGCCATGGCCAAGGCTGATGGGAAAGGTAACGGCCTGCTGATACCCCTGGGTCGACATGCCGCTGACCGCGAATCGCTCTGGCACTGGCCAGTGCCATTGTTGAGTGAGTTGGGGATCATCCCAGAGAATTTCAGGGGCAATTCCCCCTTCACCCGGGTTTTGCCAATAGGTTTTCCAGCCGGACTCGAGTGCCAGACTGAGCAGCATCCGGGGCTGTGCCGGATCCCGGCTATCTGCTTGCAGCCGGATTTGTGCGTGATCGTTGCGGGGGCTGGTGAGCCAGCCGGTATCGCTGGCCAATCCGATGGATTGCCACAGCAGGCTGCCCAGCAAGAGGGCAGTCTTGAAGATGTTTGACATGGTGTTGTCTCTTGAAAATGAAAGTCAGGGTTGTTTAAGCCGCGACTGACTCATTCTCGCCAGACACAAAGGGTGAGATGAAGCCGCCGTTCTGGCGGAGAGATATTTCTGGGTGGGGGGAGGGGGGGCGAGCAACGGGGCAGTGGTGCCAGCAGGGCGATCAGGAATGCGATGGCAAAGAAGATCTGTTCGGCGCATTGCAGGCTGGCGGCACTGAGCCACTTGCCGTTGAGATGGCAACTGCTGGGTTGCGGCGTTGCGGCGCGGCCATCCTCATCGACATCGATGGCGGAGGATGGGGCGGTCAGCATATGGCAGCCAGCGGCTATCTCCAGCTGAGCCAGCCTGGTCAGCGGCTGTAGTGCACAATTGAGCAGCAGAATGCAGACCAGCAGCAGGAGTCTTGTCGCCACGCGTTGTCGCAAAATCATGTTGCTCCTGCCTTCTTGGAATGGGGCACATCCTATCGATCAATGACAGCCCGGGCAAGCCGGTCGGATGGATCCCCGTTTCTTGCAACCGGTGAGTTGCCACCCAGCCCTCGTAACTGGCCGAGTACCGAGCGTGCTGGCCAGATCAGTCTGCCAATGCTCCGGACAAGGGCAATCGCTCCGCTACCAACAGTCAGTGATGTTCCGCGCATGCAGGCAGTCAGTGTAAAGAGAACCCGTCGAGTACTGAATGGACATTGGGATATGGGGACCCATGTCGAGACGAGAGAAAGGCCAGGCTGAAGATGGTTCATTTGGCGCAAAATCATCTCTTTTGGTCGCCAAATATTGAAAGCGTTTTCAGAAATCCTTTTCAACTGTGATCCGCTTCAAAGCTTTTTCGGGCGCCAACCTCTAGCATTGGCCCCACGAATTAGGGGCTAGCGCTCCCGATTTTCCCGCTGTGGGAGGTAACCGGATGATCCGGCTATTTCCTTCGTTACTTTCGACGGTCATCACGGATGGCCGTTTTTTTTTTGAGTTATTTCACGGTAAAGGGTCGAGTGGCTGACGCTTTCCCGTTAAAATTCCGCTTTTGCATCTGCCCGTGAGTCTTGATGTCTGCCTCCACCCTCTCCCCGGATAGTTATCTGCTGCTCAGTGCCTTGCAACTGCAGCGTGTCGCCAGTACCCGTCTGTTACAAGATACGCTGGGGGCGGGCCATGAGCTCGCCAGCCACCTGACCCGGCTCCATGACGCCGGCCTTGTCAGATTGCGCGGGGAGCAGCAGTGGAGCCTGACTGCAGAGGGGACGCTGGCGCTGATCCTGGGGGTGCGGGCTGGGCTTTGTGCTGCCCCTGACTGGAGCCGGGTCTCCTCGGTGACCGGCCAGGATCTGGTGCACGGGCTGGTGCGCGAGCTTTGCAGGGGCAAGGCGGGCGAGATCCCGGCTTTCTTCTCTCCCGGTGATCTGCTCACACTGCTCGATACCGCAGATGCCCATCTGCTGCTGGCGGGTTCCAGCCCCGCCTGGCAGCAACTGTTGCTGGAGCACTTCTCGCTGCAGCTGCTTCTCGATGCCCCTTATGAAGAGCACTGGCCGCTGGCCAATGCGCTAGTGCGCTGTGCCCCCGAGGTGCAGGCGCAAGGTAAGGCGTTTGAGGCGGAGTGGCGCTGGCTCTGTGGGGATGGCGAAAGCACCGATTCCAGCCTGTTGTGGCCTGCCCTGCAGGCGGTTGCCTCGCAGGGGGAGTGTGGCCCTTTGGGTGAGCGGTTGCTCACGGCTCTGGGCCAGTGGCAGGCCGAGGGTCATGAGGGGCAGTGGCCGCGTGCCTTCAGTGCTTTGCTCTGGCTCGGCTGGTTGCAGCAGGCAGACCCCGTCATTGCCAGCGAGCAGCGCAAGAAGTGGCAGCGCAGCCTTGGCGGACAATTTCCGCTGCTGGCCGATCTGCTCAGCCAGTGGGCCGGTGAGCGGCATGGGCAGGCGGTCGGGCTGTTCGATACCCTGCAACTGCCGGTGGAGGAGCTGCACTGGGGCTATCTCTGGCTCGATCTCTGCGCGCTGGCCCGTCACGGCGCCCAGAGCGCGCAGGTGGCCATGCTGCACAAGTGGGATCTCTCCCACCTGCTTGACGCCGAACCCCATCATCGGCTGATGGCGTTTTGTCAGGATCTGCTGCGCCTGCTGCTGGGAGAGGGGGCCAAAGGGGCGCCACTCTGCCAGCTGCGCAACAGCGAGGCCGAAGACGAAGAGTCAGAAGAGGAAGGCGGCGAGGAGAAGGGGGCAGCCTCCGCCAGCTGGCTCAACTGGCTGCAGGGGCTGGGACGTGCCAGCGGTGTGCGCAAGCCGCAGGAGCGGCTGGTGTGGCTGCTTCACGCCGATGGCCCCGAGCTGGAGTGCAAGATCCAGAAACTCAGCACCAAGGGGGAGTGGACGGCGGGCCGCCGGGTCGATCCCACCCTGCTCTCCACCCAGTATGCGGCGCTGCTCGATGAGCACGACTGGGCAGTGGTGCGCACCCTGCCGCGGGTGATGGGACGCTTGCCCCGGGATGTCTGGGCGCCGCTGGCCGATCACCCCCGCCTGTTCAACGCCAAGGGGCAGAAGCTGCAGCTCGCCATCACGGCGCCGCTGCTGCAGATTATCGCGACCGAAGAGGGGATGAGTGCCTTGCTGATCCCAGATGCAGCCGCCCGCGGGGCCCATATCATGCCGCTGGCGCAGGATCTGTGGCAGCTCATCCTCACCCCGCAGCCGCTGCTCGACCGTTTGCCAGCGCTCGAATCCATCCCGCTGCTGCCCGCCGAGGGGATGAGCGAGTTGCAGCGCACTCTGGACGGGATCGCCGATCTGCCTTGGCACAGCCAGGTTGAGGGATTGCACGGCAATGCCGAACTGGCCCCCTGGCCGGGCATTCCTTCGGTGCAGCTCGATTGGCAGGATGGCCAGCTGGCGGTCAAGCTGGTGACCCGTTTTGACGAGTTGCCTCCCCAGCCTCTGGGCAAGGGGGAGAGCATCATCCGTCAAGGGATCAAGGGTAACCACTATTGGCAGCGGGATCTCGGAGCCGAGAAGGGGCAGGCCCAACTGCTGCGCAATCAGCTTCCCATCGATCTGCCCGGCAGCGAGTGGCGCCTTGAAGGAGAGCAGGCACTGGCATTGGTCAATGCCCTGCCGGAGCTGGTGGATACCGGTGTGGTCATTCACTGGCATCAGGACAGCACCCGCCTCAAGAGCCTCGATGAAGCGGCACTGAGCCTGCGCATCGAGCGGCGGCAGGACTGGTTCCAGGTCGAAGGGGCGCTGGCCCTCGATGAGCATCAGATCCTCGATTTGCGCCTGATCCTGCGTCAGCTGACCCCGGGTCAGCGCACCGTCCAGCTCGACGAAAAGACCAGCCTGATGCTGAGCGACAAGCTGGTGGAGCGGCTTTCCATGCTGGGGGCCATGCTCGACGACGAGCAGCGGATCAACCACAAGCTGGCCTATCCGCTTACCCGTCTGCTCTCGGTCATCACCACCGAGGGGGATACGGCATGGCAATCTCTGCAGCAGGAGTGGCAGCAGGAGGTATCCTGCCCGCCGGAGCTGCTCACCGCGCTGCGGGATTACCAGAAGGAGGGGGTGCGCTGGATGGCGACCCTGGCCCATCACGGTTTTGGCGCCTGTCTGGCCGATGACATGGGTCTTGGCAAGACGTTGCAGGCGCTTATCGTGCTGCGCATGCGCCAGCACCTTGGCCCTGCGCTGGTAGTGGTGCCCAAGTCGGTAGTCACCAACTGGCAGGAGGAGGTGGCCCGTTTCGCCCCCGAGCTGGAGGTGGTGATCTTTGACAATCCCGCCGAGCGCGAGCGCATTATTCGCGATGCCAAAGCGGGGCAGGTGATCATCATCAATTACGGTATGCTCGGCAGTCTGGCGGAGGCGCTCAAGGGGCGTCGCTGGCCCTCCATGGTGCTCGATGAGGCACAACAGATCAAAAACGCCGGTACCCAGCGCGCCAAGTTGTTGTTCCAGCTGGAAGGGGATTTTCGCCTCGCCCTCTCCGGCACGCCCATCGAGAACCATCTGGGGGAGTTGTGGAGCCTCTTTACCTTTATCAACCCGGGGTTGCTCGGCAGCCTTGGCGAGTTCAAGCGCCGCTTTGGCAAGGCGGTCAAGGATCCCCAGCATATGGCGTTGCTGCGGGCGGTGATCAGCCCCTTCATCCTCCGTCGTCTCAAGCAGGAGGTGTTGACCGAGCTGCCAGACAAGACCGAGATCATTCACCACATCAGCCTCTCCCCCGAAGAGCGTCAGCTCTACGAGGCGACCCGGCGTGAAGTGGTGCAGCAGGTGCAAAGTGCCGATGGTCGTGCCCTGATGCATGTGTTGAGTGGCCTGACCCGGTTGCGCCGGCTTTGCTGTTCGCCGGAGCTGGTGATGCCCGAGTGGTCGCAAACCAGCAGCAAGCTGGATGAGGCGATGGCCCTGCTGGAAGAGGCGATCGACGGTGGTCATCGGGTGCTGGTGTTCAGCCAGTTCGTCGACCTTCTGAGTCTGTTGCGGGCCCGCATCGAGCAGAAATCTTGGGATTATTGTTATCTGGATGGCGGCTGTTCGGCCAAGGCGCGGCAGGACTCTATCCTGCGTTTTCGCCACGAGGAGGTGCCGCTGTTCCTCATCAGCCTCAAGGCGGGGGGCACCGGCCTCAACCTCACCCAGGCCGATACCGTGCTGCACCTCGATCCCTGGTGGAACCCGGCGGTGGAAGATCAGGCGAGCGATCGGGCGCACCGGATGGGCCAGACCCAGCCGGTGACCGTCTATCGGCTGGTGTGCGAGCAGACGGTGGAGGAGAAGATCGTCGCCCTGCACGACGAGAAGCGGGCGCTGGCCGATGGCCTGCTGAGCGGCCAGTCCGAGGTGCGCGGGCTAGATGTGGAGAGCTTGCGGGCCCTGCTGATGGGCTGATTGGCGACGCCACCTTTCATACCTCCTATCGATACAGAAAAGGGAGAACATCCAGAGATGTTCTCCCTTTTCTTATTTGGGATACAGATGCGGGATACTCGTTTATCGCGGAAAGGCGGCCCGGTTATCCCAGATCCAGCTATCCCAGATCCAGTCACCCCTGATAGAGATAGAGGTGCAGCCGCTCGATGATGGGCTCGCCGCCAATTTTGCGATCTCGCCGCGCCTGCCGGCTCTTGGGAGGATAGTTGCCCAGATGGGTGACTGCAGGCGGGGTATCGGAGCAGAGCAGCAGAGGCAGGCTCGCCTTGATCTGCTGCTTGCGCGGGGTGCGCTCCAGCCAGAGCAGGTTGATCATCGGGTGAGTCTTGACCGGGCGGCGGATCCGCAGCTCGGCATCGGCGGGCAGACGGCGAATGTCGTACACCTCCTGATCCACCATCTTGCTCCACTCCTCGTTGTTGGAGAGGGCCGGTATGTAGCGGCGGCTGCGCTCCAGCATCTCAAGCACCTGCTCGCGACTGAGGCGATTGATGGTCTGCTTGTCAGCCCAGGTAAAGCCAAGGGATTGCAGCTCCCCCGCCAACAGGGTCAGTTTGCGGTAGACCTGCAGAGTGATCACGCCGGGCAGGGCGGTATGTACCAGCTCGAACTTCTCGTCCCGTCCCCCCGCCTGCTGCACCAGCCCCTTGAAATCGAGCTTGCGCTGATTGATCTCCTCAACCAGAGGCTGGATCAGCGGAGCGGCGGCGGCAGGAAAGCGCAACCAGCCGGGCAGCCGATGAGTTGCCTTGGTGGAGCAGCCGGGGCGGGCGCTGTGGTCCCGATAAGCGGCGAGGGTGGCCGCCAGCGCGGCTTCACCGTTGAGATAGCCCACCTCAATTTGCTCGATCGGGTCGTGTTCTTCCCCCTGTGGCACCGGGGGGAGGGGATAGACATGGGCCTCCTGCAGCTCGAGTTGGCCAAGCAGATCGGCCAGCTGGTTGAGAGAGGCTTCAATGGCGGCCATCTGTTGACGCAGGGCGGCGGTCGGGGTAAAGGTATCCATCGATGATCCTGTGGTCTGACCCGCTGTTGACGACACCAGGTATGACATCGCTGCGGGTAGCAAAACTACTGTATAAATAAACATACCAGCATGCGGTTAGAGTGCCAAGAGGCACTTTGAGGAGGGGGCAATGTGCGCCTCTGAATGGGGATGCGGTGCTGGTTTTATTTATGTTTCATTGTGTTAAATAAGGGTAATCACAAGATCATTAAATTAACAATTTCGTGTAACTCCGCTGTTGCCAGTTGTTCACACCTTGTCCATCCCTGCATATGTAAAGCAGTAAAATGCATATATAGATGGGGGCCATGCAGCACAATATGCTGTGCGACTCTGCTGGCCAACCATGAAGATAATTAGTTGTTTAAAATCAGGGTGTTAAAATTAAATCCTGCCATTTTTAAACATTAGATTTACTAATGTAACGTATCAAAATTCGTCAATTGAGTCGGTCTGACTCCCTGACTAAGCTTTGCGCATCAAATTGAAGCCCAGTGCGTAAACAAATATTCAGAGGAGCCACATCATGGCCAACATGACTTATACCGAAACCGGTTACCAGCATTCCAGCCAATTGAATCTGGTTGCTCGCGTTAAAATGACCGTTCTGACCTGGCTGGAGCGCAGCCGTAGCCGTCGCCAGCTCTCCGAGCTGCCCGAGTACCTGCTCAAAGACATCGGCCTGAACGAAGCTGACCGTTATCAAGAAACCACCAAGCCGTTCTGGCGTGGTTAATCAACCGGGCATGGATGCCTTGTTTTTCTGCTGAGTCGTTTGCTGTTCTGCCCCGTGGCGCCCAGCCGCCAGGTCTGTTGTCTGTTTTATCTCCCCCCGCTTTACGTTGATCCTTTTTCCTCTCCTCTTTATTCCACATCGCTACTGTCATTGCTGTCATCGTTAGATTGTTATCACACTTGTATCGTTAATGTTTGAATTTGTTTAAAAATCGGTTTTAAGCCGCAACGCCTTGCGTATAATCCGGCCATAGTATTCCAGCGCAAGAGGGTGAGACGGATGATTCCCCAGCACGATTTTTTGGCCATGACCCGCAGCCACGAGTGGCAGCTCGATCCCTTTGATTTTGCGCTGCCGGATGGCACGCAAGTCAGCGTCTGGGATACCGGTGTCATCTGTCTGGAGCCTGCCAGCGGAGCGAGCGGCCAGCCGGGGGGGCGCAAGGATATCGTCCTCTCCTGCGGTATTCACGGCAACGAGACCGCCCCCATCGAGATCTGCAACCAGCTGCTGAGCCGTCTGCTCTCTGGCGAGCTGAGCGCCCGCCATCGGGTGCTGTTCCTGTTTGGCAATCCGGCGGCGATGAACCTCGGGCTGCGGGAGGTGGAGGAGAACATGAACCGGCTCTTCTCTGGCGCCCACAGCAAGGGGGAGGGGCTCTGCAATCGGGAGCGGATCCGCGCCATGCGTCTCGAGCAGTATGTGAGCCGCTTCTTTGCCGATCCGGCTCGTCCCCGTTACCACTACGATCTGCACACCGCCATTCGCGGTTCGCGCCACGAGAAGTTCGCCGTCTACCCCTTTCCCCACGAGCGGCCCCACTGCCGCGAGCAGGTGCAGTTCCTCGGCGCCTGCGGGGTGCGCACCATTCTGCTCTCCGCCAGCCCGACCACTACTTTCAGCTACTACAGCTCACGCCAGCATGGAGCCCACGCCTTTACGGTGGAGCTGGGCAAGGTCCGGCCATTTGGTGAGAACGACATGACCCGCTTTATCGAAACCCGGCAGGCACTGCAGGAGCTGGTCACTCAGGATGAGGTGGTGCTGGAGCCGTGGCGGGCGGATGATTTCACTCTGTTTGTTATCGATCGGGTGATCACCAAAAAATCAGCGGACTTTCGCTTCCTGTTCGCCAGCGATGTGGACAACTTCACCGAATTCCCCCAAGGGTTCGTGCTGGCCGAGGATGGTGAGCTGCGCTACACGGTGGAAAAGCCGCGTGAGGCGGTGGTCTTCCCCAATGCCAATGTGGCGATCGGCCAGCGCACTGTGTTGCTGGTTGTGCCGACAAGGCTCTGGGAATAGCGGTGATAGTTTTGCCTGCAGAGTGATGATGCATCCGCAGGCGGCGCCAAGTCATTGTTTTAGTCGGTGGCTCAGACACAGCAGCGGTTAGCCGCAGTAATAAAAAACGGGGCCAGTCATCTGACTGGCCCCGTTTTTTATCGGGTTCAAGCGGTGAGGCTTAGCTGTTGTTCTTCACAAACAGGGTCAGCTCCTGGCCGGGCTTAAGGTAATCCCCTTTATCCAGCTGGTTCCAGCGCATCACATCGTTGATGGCCACCTGGAAGCGAGCCGCGATGGAGGAGATGGAGTCGCCACGGCGAACCTGATACACCATCGATTTGTCGCTCTTCTTCCCTTGCTTGGGATAGACCACCAGCTTCATGCCTGGCTTGAGCGCCGACTTGGCATTCAGACCATTCCACTTGGCGAGCTCTTCGTGGGAGACGCCGTGTGCCTGGCTGATACTCCACAGGTTGTCACCCGAGCGCACCTTGTAACTGACCTTGGCCTTCTGGCTGCTGCCACGGCTTGCCAGCTGCTGCGGTTTGCTGGCGGAACTGGCCTTGCTGCTGACCTGACCGTGGGTCGGGATCACCAGTTGCTGACCGCGACGCAGGTTGTTGCTGCGCAGATTGTTGGCCAGCTTCAGCTCACTCACGCTGACGCCATGATTCTGGGCGATGCGTGACAGGGTATCGCCACTGGTGACCTGATAGGAGCGGGTACGAATACGCTCGCTCTTGGGCAGATCGGCCAGTGCCAGCTCCAGGGTATCGGCATATTCTACCGGTACCAGCAGGCGGTAAGGGCCACGGGGCGACATCACGCCACGGCTCAGGGCCGGATTGACCTCCTTGAGCTGTGACGTGCGCAGACCGGCCAGTTGGGCGGCCACATTCAGATCGATCTGGCTGCCGGTCTCCACCACTCGCAGCTTCGGCTCGTTGGCGAGCACCGGCAACTGGATATTGTATTTGTCAGCATTGCTGATCATGTCAGCCATGGCGAGGATCTTGGGCACATACATCCGGGTTTCGCGCGGCAGATCGAGCGACCAGTAGTCGGTCGGCTTGCCTGCGCGCTGGTTACGCTGGATGGCGTTGCGCACCCGGCCTTCACCGGCATTGTAGGCGGCCAGCGTTTGCAGCCAGTCACCGTCAAAGAAGCGGTTCAGGTATTCCAGATAGTCGAGCGCCGCATTGGTGGAGGCCAGCACATCGCGCCGTCCATCATACCAGTTGTCGTGGCGCAGACCGAAGTTTCTGCCTGTCGCTGGCACAAACTGCCAGAGTCCGACGGCATTGCTGCGGGATCGGGCATGGGGATCAAACATGCTCTCGATCATCGGGACAGTAATAAGCTCCATTGGCAGCTCACGCCGTTCAATCTCCTCTACCATCAGATAGAGGTAGGGTTCAGCCCGGCTGGCAATGGTCGCCAGATGCTTATCATTGCGCAACAGCCACTCACGTTGCTGGCGGATGCGCGGGTTGTCCGGAGTTTCCAGTTGCATATCATCGCTGATACGCACCCACAGATTGTCCGTCTCTTCCATTTCATCCAGTTGTTCATCGCCAAACAGGAAATGGGAAGAGTGTTTTTTATGCGCTTTTTTCTTGACCTGGGGGGACTTGATCGGCTCGATTGCCGTTAGCGCCCGGTCATCCTGATGGCTCAGGTTTTGGCAGCCGCTGAGCAACAGCGCTGCCAATAAGGCCGTTCGTACCTTCATCTCGTTCCGGTCATTTTTGGGAAAAACAGCCCGCATCATAAGGGGCAATGGCCCCCTGATCAAGGTTTGTTCAAAAAACGTCCTTCCACTGACGCAAGATGGTGAAGGTATCTACCGGATTTTCCACGCATTTTAGCCCCTTCTTTTCAGCAGAAAATTTTACCGAATCGAGCTCGCAGCGCAGAAAAACATTAAACTTGCGTTCATCCTCCAGCCGGGTGGGCAGGCTTGGCAGCCCTTGTTGCCGCAGTTTGCTGATCAGTCCGATCTGATCACGGATCGCCGGATTGTCCGGTTCAACTGCATAGGCAAAGCGCAGGTTGGAGAGTGTGTACTCATGGGCGCAGTAGATCAGGGTCTCGTCGGGCAGGGCGGCAAGGCGCTGTAACGAGTGGTACATCTGTTCCGGCGTCCCTTCAAACAGGCGGCCACAACCGGCCGAGAAGAGGGTATCGCCACAAAAGAGCATGCCGTTACCATAGTAAGCGATATGGCCACGGGTGTGCCCGGGCACATGGATTACCTCGAGGGCGAGGCCGTGCCAGTTGATCTGATCACCATCTTCGAGCCACTGGCCATGATGATCCGGCATGGGGTCAAGTTTGGGGCCATACAGTCTCGCGTGGGGGAAGTGCTCGAGCAATGTGCTGACGCCTCCCACATGGTCATGATGGTGGTGGGTGAGCAAGATGGCATCAAGCACGAGATCCAGTGCCGAGAGCCGCTCCAGCACGGGGGCGGCATCGCCCGGATCGACAACCAGACAGTGATTTTCGTGTCTAATCAACCAGATGTAATTGTCATTAAAGGCTGGAACTGTGATCACTGGATACATGAGTCTGCTTCTCTTTAGGGAGGGTATCTTATATAACAGGATGGCGTTCGAAACCGCGAGTTGAACCCTATTATGCAGGTGGCACGTACCGAACAACAAATCGAGATCCCGACCAGCTGGTCAGCGCTGCCTATGGGTGACTGGGTGGCGGCCGAAATTCAGGAGCGGCTCGACAGCTGGTGCCCCAACTTGTTCGGGTATCACTTGCTCAAGGTCGGAGCCCTGAGCGCCGAGCTCTCCTGCAAATGTTCATCCATTCGTCATCAGGTGGGTGTCGCGCCTGAGGGACGACTGCTGGACATCTATGGCGATCCCCTCGAGCTGCCGGTGCGAACCGGCAGCGTCGATGCCTGTCTGCTGGCTCACTGCCTCGATTTCTCCGCCGATCCCCATCAGGTATTGCGTGAAGCCGAAAGGGTGCTGACCGATGATGGCTGGCTCATCATCAGTGGTTACAATCCGGTGAGTCTGGTGGGAGTTGGCCACTGTATCCCTTTTTTACGGCGCAAGTTGCCCTGGTCTGCTCGGATGTTTACCCCTGGGCGGGTGACGGACTGGCTGCATCTATTGGGGTGTGAAGTGATGTTTGACGAGCGTTTCGGTTACTCGTTTATGGGTAAACAGAGCTGGCACAGCTGGTGGCGGGAGAGTATCGGGCGGGATTATTGCAAGGCGTTTGCGTCGGTATACGTGATTGCTGCCCGTAAACGGCGTTTTCCACTGATCCCGGTGCGGCGGCGCTGGCAACTGCCAAAGTCCCTCGCCACACCGGGCATGGCCCGTCAGGGCTGGTAACCGGTATCCTCGGCCAGATCCTTGCCGCAGGCGGCATCTCTGGCCAACTCGTCGCACCGTTCGTTCTCCGGATGGCCGGAGTGGCCCTTTACCCAGAGCCACTCAATCTGGTGGCGACCCACTTCTGCATCCAACTCCTTCCAGAGATCGACGTTCTTGACCGGTTGACGATTGGCGGTCATCCACCCCTTCTTTTTCCAGCCGATGATCCACTGGGTGATCCCCTGGCGCACATATTGGCTATCGGTGGTGAGGCGCACCTTGCAGGGCTCGTTGAGGGTTCGAAGCCCCATGATGGCTGCCATCAGCTCCATCCGGTTATTGGTGGTCAACTTGAATCCGGCGGAAATTTCCTTGCGGTGCTTGCCGTAGACCATCACGGCCCCGTAACCACCCGGGCCCGGATTGCCGAGGCAGGAGCCGTCGGTATAGACATCAATCTGTTTTAACATGAGCAATCAATCTGTTTTAACATGAGGCTTGGGGTAAACTAGCGAGTAAGTAAAGCCGAAGTTTGACATAGATTGGATCATGAACACACCCCAACTGAATCGCCAGATCATTCTGGATACCGAAACCACAGGTATGAATACCGGTGGTGGCCCCGTTTACCTTGGCCATCGCATCATCGAAATCGGCTGTGTGGAGGTGATCAACCGCAAGCTGACCGGTAACCACTATCACGTTTATATAAAACCTGATCGTCCGGTCGACCCGGAAGCGGTACAGGTGCATGGTATCACCGACGAGTTTCTGCGGGACAAACCGTCGTTCAGCCAGATCGCCGACGAGTTCCTCGAGTTCATCCGCGGCGCCGAACTGATCGCCCACAACGCGCCGTTTGACGTGAGCTTCATGGACTACGAGTTCAGCAAGCTCGGACTCAACTTCAAAACGGCGGATATCTGCACCATCACAGATACCCTGGCGATGGCGCGGGATCTCTTCCCCGGCAAGCGCAACAACCTGGATGTGCTGTGCGATCGTTACGGTATCGACAACTCCCACCGTACCCTGCACGGGGCTTTGCTCGATGCGGAGATCCTGGCGGACGTCTACCTGCTGATGACCGGCGGCCAGACCAAACTCAATCTGGCCACCGAAAGCAACGAAAACGAAAGCAATCAGGACACCAGTATTCGTCGGTTAGAGAGCAACCGACCCGCCCTCAAGGTGGTGCGTGCCAGTGCCGAGGTTCAGGCCCTGCACGAGGCGAGACTGGATCTGGTACAGAAAAAGGGAGGAAGTTGTCTGTGGCGGCAATGAGCAAGTGGTGTGCCGGTCTGCTGTTGTTGCTCTCGCTGGGGGCTATGGCGACCGAGGTATTTGCCCCTTCCGATATTCCGCTGCTGGATAACCGCTTTCGCATCGATTACGGCGTGAAGGAGATCACCTTCATCATCAAGCGCAAGCCGGGCACCCCGTCCGTGATCCTGGTTCGCCCCGATGGCAGCAAGCTTTACGTGGGCAAGGTCAAACCCGCAGATGTGGGTTGGCTGGCGCTGCCGGAGCATGATCTCATTACCCTGCGCAATCCCATGCCGGGCCCCTGGCAGGCGATTGGCGAGGTGGATCCCGACAACCGGGTGCGCATTCTCTCCGATATCCGGCTCGATATCGCCGCCCTGCCGATGCAGCTCTATCAGGGGGAGGTGGTCAAGCTCAAGGCGTGGTTGCTGATCAATGGTCAGCCGCCGCAAGATAAATACTATCTCTCTGATCTTGGCATGACCGTCAAGCTGCAATCGTTCAGCGATGCCGATAAGAAAGAGGTCGTGCTGGATCAAGTACTTGGCCACTATCGCGATGATGGCAAGGGGCTCGACGAAGTGCCGGGCGATGGCATCATGACGGCGGAAGTGACGCTGCAGGATATTCCCGGTGGCAAGTACCGCGCCATGTTCAGCACGGGCAATCAGGTTTTTGTCCGTGCCCGTTATCAGGATGTTCTGCTTTACCCCTATCCGTTCAGCTATAACTTGTCGCCGCCTTCGGATGAGCTGGGTGCCAAGCTCTCACTGCTAATCGACCGTGATGAGCTGGATCCCGCCTCCGTGGTGGTCAAGGGGAGTGTGACCAGCAATGTGGGCGGCCTCTACGAGTTCAGCGAGACCGCCAGCGACCCCAAGCTTGATATCGATCTCTCCAACATCAAGGAGGTCGGTCAGCATGAGGTGAAAGCAACCCTCTATGGCACCACTCGCCTGGGGCGCGAGCTGAAAATCGAATTACCGGTAAAGACCTTCAATATCTTCCCGCCTCCACCGCCTCCCGCAGAGGTGGCGTCGGCAGCTGCTCCGATTTCCAGCGCCGAGTCTACCGAAGAGCAGCCTGAAGAGGGAATGGGGTGGCTACTTTGGGTTCTGGTTGGGGGTGGGGTACTACTGGTGTTGCTGGGAGGCGCAGGTTTTGTGGTGATGCAAAAACGGCGTGCTTTTAAACGTGCGCTAGCAGCAGCTCAGGCTGAAAATCAACAAAACGGCCAACCGGCAGCCAAGCTGGATCTCAATTTGCCAGAGCAGTAGCCCAGACTCGGGAAAAACGATACACCAGAGAGAAGAAACCGCCCTCGATAAGCAGGGCGTTTTTTTAGCTCGAACCCTTAGGATAAGGGATTGGCAGCAATCAGTGATCGCCAATATAGACATCCTTGTTCTGCTCGCGGATTTCGAGGAACTTGTCCAGATTGGCCATCATCAGCTCGACCAGCTGGGGGTCGAAATGCTGCCCCTTCTCCTCTTCAATCAGGGCCAGCACCTTGTCCAGCGGCCACGCTTTCTTGTAGCAGCGATCCGAACCCAAGGCATCGAACACATCGGCCAGTGCCACGATCCGTCCTTCCAGTGGGATATCGGCCCCCTTCAAACCGCGGGGATAACCGCTGCCATTCCACTTCTCATGGTGATTGCCTGCTATGGTGGCGCCAATCTGGAACAACGCCAGATCGCTGCCGGAGAGCATATCCTGACCGAGTTGGGCATGAGTTTTCATGATCTCCCACTCTTCCGGGGTCAGCTTGCCCGGTTTGTGCAAAATGGCATCGGGAATACCCACCTTGCCAATGTCGTGCAGTGGTGAGGCCCGTTTAACCAGCTCGCTCTGCTCTTCGCTCATCCCCAGCAGATGGCAGAAAAGCTCGGTGTAGAGCGCGACCCGTTTGACGTGTAACCCTGACTCCTTGGAGCGGGTTTCGACCAGTTCGCCGATGCGATAGATGATCTCCCGCTGGTTGTCGGCGATCACCTCGTTGAGCCGGATATTTTCAAGTGCCACTATGATGTTTTCGGTAAACAGGGTCAGCAGGCTGGTATCGATCTGACTGAGCTGGCGAGTGGTCTCGATATGAAACAACAGGTGGTGGCGCGGGTTTTGGCAGTAGAGCACCATCTGGTTGGTGTTGTAGATATTGCAGCCCCGGGTCATGGCCTGACGCAGTATCTCGGGTGCCTCTGTCAACCGCACCGGGGGATGACCTGGCAGCAGGGGCTCCAGCAGTTGATCCTTCACTTCGTAGGCATATTGTTTTACATCGTAAATCTGGGTCTCTCCCAGATGGAGCAGGGCGCTCAGCTGCTCTTGGGCGCCTTCGACAAACTGACGCAGCGCCCGTTTCTCAAAGATCCCCTTGGAGGCCTCAATGACTTTTTCCAGCCCTTGCCGGTTGCTTTCCAGGGTGCGGATATCCCGATAGGAGCGCAGGCTGGCACGCAGCAGGGTGCGCAGCTTCTGGGAGGTGAGCTCGGTTTTATCCTTGTAGTCGTTGATGTCGTAGTTGGTCACCACGTCATCTTCCGGCGCTTGGCCGGGTTGGCCGGTACGCAGCACGATTCGTACCATCTTGTTTTGCAGCTCTTCACGGACATATTTGACGACATCAAGACCGGCGTGATCGACCTCCATCACCACGTCCAGCAGCAGCAGTGCAACATCCGGGGTGGTGGCCAGCAATTTTTTTGCCTCTGCTGCCGAATAGGCATGCAGAAACTCGATGGGACGATTGTCAAACTCGAATTTGTTTAAAGTGATCTTGGTGATGCGATGCACTTCCGGTTCATCGTCAACAATCATCACCCTCCAGCCTGCTTGCTGCGCGTCGGGGAGGGAGAGCTCGTCATCATCAATAATCAGGATCTGGTCATCCATCATACAATCCTGTTTGGCATCCTGTGCTTACATTAACTGCTTCACTAAGGATAGGAAACTTATTGAGAAATAAAATTTGATCTCGAAAAACTATGGTCGAAATAGGCAAATGGAACCCTGCGTGACAGTGTTGTTGTCCGGCTGCTTTCTTCGTCCAATCATGGGACTAGCGTGCATAAGCCCGTTTCTCTGTTCGGGGGCTGATGGTAGTGATTAGTGATGTTTGAGCCGGATAGACGAGAAATAATCGCATTTGATAGTGATTCCCATTTGTGTGTAGCATAGGCAACACACTCAACGAGGAGCCTCATTGTGTCCCCATCTCTGCCTCCCAATCGTCCCCGTCTGCTGACTGTCAAAGCCATTACCCAGATCACCCCCCATTTGCGTCGTATCACCTTTGGTGGCAGCGAACTGGCTGACTATCCCTTCACCTGCGGTGGGGCCCATATCAAGGTGATGCTGGCCCAGCCCCATCAGGTAGAGCCGGTGCTGCCTGCAATGACCCCGAGCGGCCCGCGCTGGAGTGACCCGGCTGACAAGCCGGTGATCCGCACCTACACCATCCGCGCGTTTCGCCGTGATGAGCAGGAAATTGATATCGACTTCGTGCTGCACGGTGACGGCGGGCCCGCCAGCGCCTTTGCTACCCATGCCAAGCCGGGAGAGAAGGTAATCCTCTCCGGGCCGGGTGGTCCCAACCCTATGCTGCAACCGGCCGAGCATTACTGCCTGGTAGGGGATCTCACCGCCTTGCCCGCCATCATGGCGATGTGCGAGGTGATGCCTGCCGATGCCAGAGGGGAAATTGCGATTCTGGTGCCGGATCAGGCCGATGCTCAGCCGTTGACGCTGCCGGTCGGGGTGCGCTGTCACTGGTTTGTCGGCGAGCCCGAGTCCAGCGGCCTGCTGGAGCATGTGATTGCTCTGCCGCTGGTGCGCGATGGTGGCTTCTTCTGGCTGGGTGGGGAAGAGGCGCTGGTGCTGCCGCTGCGCCGCCATTTTCGGTCTGTGCTCGAGGTGGATCGCCAGTCGCTCTACGCCGTGCCGTACTGGCGTCGGGGCAAGAGTGAAGAGGCCTATCACCAGACCCGTCACGATGTGATGGATAATTAAGCGGATGCGAAAGAATACCTGATTCACCCTTGCAAATAAAAATGATTTGCATTTAGTATTGCGCCGTCCCGATGTCAGTCGGTACGGCGCTTTTGTTATTGATGGCTGCGAGTGGCATAGCACAACGCAGGGCCTGCCGTGATGCACTGATGTTCGGGGTGATGGGGCATGGACGACTGTTCATGCCAATGAACTCCATCACTTTGCACCGGGTCTGGCGAGGTCAGACAGGGATGTCGGTGGTGTTGGCCTTGGTTGTTTTATGTGGAGTGTTGATGATGCGTACATCATCCCGACGATTTGCAGTGCATCCGCTGGTGTTGTCCCTTTTTGCCCTGCCAGTTCTGGCCCAAGGGACTGCGCCTGTCGCCGCTCATGAAACTATGGTGGTGACGGCGACCAAAACCCGGCACAGCGAGCTGACCGCCCCGGCCAGCGTCTCTGTGGTGACCCGGGCCGAGCTCGACAAGCTCAATGTCAATGATCTGACCGGCGCTCTGAAACAGTTGCCGGGGGTCAATATCAGCCCTGCGACCAGCTACGGCCGCAGCGAGATCAAGTTGCGCGGGCTGGAGGGGGATTACACCCTGTTGCTGGTCAATGGCCGGCGTATCAGCTCCCGCGATGCCCTTACCTCCGGTTATGGCAATGATTTCGATCTTTCCGCCATCCCCATGGCGGCCATCGAGCGTATCGAAGTGATCCGTGGACCCATCTCCTCCCTCTACGGCGCAGATGCGCTGGGTGGGGTGGTCAACGTCATCTTGCGTCAACCCGCGGAGAAGACCGAAGCGGCGGCCACCTATACCTTCAGTGACCCCACCGACGGTCAGGGGGGGACTATCAACAAGGCGAGCGCCTATGTGGGCGGGGCACTGATCGACAACAAACTGCTGGCCAACCTGGTGGTGGAAGGGAACCACAGAGATGCCTGGCAGAGCGAGCAGAGCATCAACCCCAAGGCTGATGCTATCGAGCAGCGTGAAAAGCTGGGGGTCCTCTCCAACGTCAAATGGCTGATCGACGATCGTCAGGATCTGGATGTGGGGATGAACTACGCCAAAGACGATCGGGAGGCCCACTGGAACAACTACGGCCAGACGCCGCGCAATATCCAGCAGATGGAGCGACTGGGGCTCAATGCCACCCACGTCGGCCGTTGGGATCAGTTCGACAGCCGGGTCGGCTATGCCTTCGAGCAGGTGGATCTCTTTGATGACTCCGAACTGATGACGGCGCTGAGCAAGACCAGCGGCGATGTGAGCCAGACCAACCACACCTTCGATGGCCAGCTGAGCGGTAATCTGGGCAGCCACCTGCTGACCAGTGGTGCCGAGTACCGCATCACCGAACTCAAGCATAACGTCAACCTCAAGGGGGGGGATGTCAGCGTCAACCAGAGCGCGCTCTATCTGCAGGATGAGTTTGGCTTTGGCGATCTGGCGTTGACCCTGAGTGGCCGGGTCGATCACCACGAGACCTATGGCACCGAGTTCAGCCCCCGTGGTTATGCCCTCTACAGCCTGGCTGACAACTGGGTGGTCAAGGGCGGCATTGGCAAGGCGTTCAAGGCGCCGACTATTGCCCAGTCCAACCCGGATTATGCGGTAGCCGCCTGTCGCGGTCGCTGCGCCGTGGTGGGCAACCCGGATCTGAAGCCGGAAACCGCCGTCAGCTACGAGCTGGGCACCGCCTATGATGGGTCGTTCTGGGGCGCCGGGGTTACCGCCTTCCACAACGATATCAAGGACAAGATCCAGAGCGAGGCATGGACCTCCACCTGGCGTCCGGCGGTGATGACCTATCAGAACGTCAGCAAGTCCCGCATCAAGGGGGTGGAGCTGAGCGGCTGGTTTGATATTACCGATGACCTGACCCTCTCCAGCAACGTCACCCTGATCTACGGGGAAGACAAGACCAGCGGCAAGGATCTCTATCGGACGCCGGAGCATACCGCCAACGCTAAGCTGGAGTGGCAGGTCATCGAGAGCCTGAGTACCCAGCTGGGCTGGAACTACACCGGCAGCCAGATCCTCCCGGTTCCGCGCATGAGCGGCACCACCTATGAGACGACTGCAGGATTCCACACCCTGGATGTCGGGGCAGTCTGGAACGCCACCCGGGCACTGGATCTGAAGTTCGGACTCAACAACCTGACCAATACCAAGCGTGACTGGGTTGCCACCGAGGCCGATCAGATCCTCGACGGGCGCACTGTCTATGCCGGTGTGGCCTACAAGCTGTAATGGCTGAACGGGAGCCCGCATTGGCGGGCTTCCGCTGTTGTCAGGGGATCACCTCGGGTGACGGCTTTTATTTCAACCACATGTATTTCAACAACATGCGCATTGCCACCATAAGGAGTTAAAGGGTGTTTAGAGACCAGACCTCGCTGTTCTGGCTGGGATTGTTCCTCCTGTTTGTACTGCTTTCTCTTTCGCTCGCCACCGGTGCGGGTGTCTATGGTGCTCGCGAGGTGCTCGGCTACCTGATGGGGGATGCCCGCTGGGCTGGCGACGAGAAGCTCGCCATGGTGCTCAATACCTTGCGACTGCCGCGCACCCTCTGCGCCATGGTGGTCGGCGCCTCTTTATCTCTGGCTGCCTCCTTGTTGCAGAGCGCGACCCGCAACCCGCTGGCGGAACCCGGTCTGCTGGGGGTCAACGCCGGGGCCGTCTTTGCGCTGGTGGTGGGGCTCACCTGGTTCGGGGTGGAGTCCGCCTACGGCTATCTGCTCTGGGCCGGACTCGGCGCGCTGCTCGGCAACGTGATTGTGCTGGGGCTCGGCATGATGATTGGCCGCTCCAATCCGCTGAAGCTCATTCTGGTCGGGGTGGCGCTCTCCGCCACCTTCGGCGGTCTCTCCAGCTTTCTGCTGCTCTCCAACAAGATGGTGCTGGAGCAGTACCGCTTCTGGAACCTCGGCTCCCTGTCGGCGGCCAACCTCGATGCCATCATTGCCGTGTTGCCCTTCGTGCTGGCGGCGTTTGTCATCACCCTGCTGCTCTGTCGCCAGCTGACTCTGATGCAGATGGGGGACAGTCAGGCCCAGGCGCTGGGGATCCGGCCCAACCGGGTGCGAATTGGCGTGCTGTTGGCCGCCACCCTGTTTACCGCCAGTGCCATCGCCATCGCCGGCCCCATCGGCTTTGTCGGCTTTCTGGCCGCCTACTGTGGCCGACTGGTAGAGCCGGTAAAGCTGTCGGTGCAGGTCTGTTTCTCCGCCCTGTTCGGCATGCTGTTTCTGCTGTTGGCCGACATTCTGTCGCGCTGGCTGATCCAGCCGTTCGAGTTGCCAAACGGGGTCATTCTGGCCCTGATCGGTGCACCAGTGCTGATCGCCATCGTTCATCGCGGGGGCTTTCGCACCCTGCTGACCGTCAAGTGAGGGTCTGATGCGTACACCTACCGATATGCTCTGCCTGCGGGCCGGCAACCGCTCTTTGCTGCTCCATCTGCCGAGCTGGCGCTGGCTGGCGCTGCTGGCCATGGTGCTGCTGGCGCTGGGTCTGCTGGCCCTGAGCGTTGGCGGCGGCAAGCTCGGCTTTGCCGGGGTGGTCAACACTCTGCTGGGGGAGGGGACCCGGCTTGAGCAGCTCACCCTGTTCAAGATCCGGTTGCCGCGCATCCTTGGAGTGGTGGTGGCGGGGGCGGCCATGGGGCTCTCCGGCTGTCTGGTGCAGACGCTGGTTCGCAACCGGCTGGCCACACCCGACATGGTGGGGGTCAACAACGGGGCCTCTCTGGCCATCATCGTCTTCTCCCTCTACCTGACGATAGGCAGCTGGCCTTGGTGGGCGGCCCCCATCGGCGCCATCTTCGCGGCGCTGGTGCTCTATGCACTTTGCCGCAAACCGGGTGAGCAGGGCTATCTGTTCGTGGTGATCGGCATCGGCCTCTCCGAACTGTTCGAGGCGCTCGGCCAGTTCGTGATGTCCACTCAGGCCCTGCTGCACCTGAGCTCTCTCTATCTGTGGAATATGGGCAGCTTTATCGCCGTGGGGTACAGCACCATCACCCCCATCGCCATCCTGTTGCTGCTGCTCTGCCCGTGGATCGTCTATCTCTCCCGCTCGCTGGCGGTGCTGCGCTTTGGCCCCGAGATGGCCAGAGGGCTTGGCGTCAACGGCGATCGGGTGCAACTGGGCATTCTGGCCCAGGCCGTTCTGGTGGCGGCGCTCGGCACCGCCATCGGCGGCCCCGTGGTCTTTATCGCCATGGCGGCCCCCATTCTTGCCTCCTGGCTGGTGAAAGACCGGGTGGTGCCGCTCTGGCTGGCGGCGCTCAGCGGCGCCTTGCTGCTGCTTGCCAGCGATACCCTGGTTCGGGGGCTGGCCAGTCCCCACGAGGTAGCGACCGGCATCATGACCCGCATTCTCGGCGGCCTGTTGCTGCTGTTTCTTCTTGTTAACGATCGCCAGAGGGCTGACTGATGACGCTCACCGTAAACCGCCTCCACTTCGCCTATCAGCAGACCCCCATTTTGCGGGACATCTCTTTCAGCGTGCCGAGAGGCAAGCTGGTGGGGATCGTCGGCCCCAACGGCTGCGGCAAATCGACCCTGCTCAAGCTGCTATCCGGACAGATGAAAGCCCAACGCGGCGAGATCCTGCTCAAAGGCAAGCCGCTTGCCAGCTACCCCATGAAGGGGCTGGCGCGGGAGCTCGCCTATCTGCCCCAGCGGCCGACCCTGCCTGCCGGCATTCTGGTGGAGCAGTTGGTGCAGTATGGCCGCCACCCTCATCAGGGCTGGTTCAATCAGTGGGGTGAGGAGGATGCCCGCATGGTGCGTATTGCCTGCGAGCGGATGCAGCTTGAAAGCATCTGGCAGCAGAGCGCAGCGTCCCTCTCCGGCGGGCAGGCGCAGCGGGCCTGGCTTGCGATGATCCTGGCGCAGGACAGCGACATGGTGCTGCTCGACGAGCCCACCAGCGCCCTCGATATCGGTCACCAGACCGAGGTGATGGAGGCGATCCATCGCATCACCGCCGAGGGCAAAACCGTGCTGCTGGTGATCCACGATCTGGCGATGGCGGCCCGCTACTGTGACGAGCTGATCGCCATCGGCGAGGGGACCATTGCCGCTATGGGCCCGGCCCGGGAGGTGGTGACCAAGGATCTAATCGACCGGCTCTACCAGACCAGTGTCGACATTCTGCATGCCCCCGGCGACGGGGCGCCCATTATCGTGCCCCGTCGCCACGAACATGGCCGCACCCTGCGTTCGGCGAGTTGAGTCATATGGGCCTGCTCTGTGGGCCCGCCGAGTATATTCACGCGGCCGATTATCCGGGCCGTGCAACGAGAAGGAGTGAGATGATGAAGCGTTTTGCCGCCCTGGCAGCAGCCATCCTGATGCTGGCCGCGCCGCTGGTTCAGGCGCAGGAGATGCGTGAAGTGACTGATGCGTTTGGCCAGAAGGTGCAGGTGCCAGTTCAGCCAACGCGGGTGGTGGTGCTGAGCGAGCTCGAACTCGACAGCACCCTGACTCTGGGGCTGACCCCCATCGGCGCCGTCAATGGCCGTGGTCAACCCACCTTGCCCCGCTACTTGCTGAACAAGGCGGGCATGGGGATCCAGGTGATCGGCGATCTCGACAGCCCCAATCTGGAGTCGCTGATTGCGCTGGAGCCCGACCTTATCCTGACCGGCCAGACCCGTCCCGAGCTGCTGACCTTGCTGGGGGAGATCGCGCCGACCGTGGTGACCAGCAAGTGGGGTGAGCCGTGGCAGGATAGCTTCCGCCGCACCGCCCACACCCTCAACCGCGACCAGCAAGGGGATACTTTCTTGCTGCAGTATGCCGAGCGGCTGACTCAGGCCCGCAGCAAGCTTGCCAAGCATCAGGGGGAGAGCATCAGCATAGTGCGCTGGAACCCCAAGGGGCCGAGCTTTATGTATCAGGGCACCTTTGCCAGCAGCGTAGTGGAGTCGATGGGGCTGGTACGCCCAAGCAAGCAGCAGGGTACTGGCGCCCCCCACTCACCGGCGCTGAGTCTGGAGTCCCTCAATCTGCTGGATGCTGACTGGCTGGTGGTCGGTACCCTGAGCGCCACCGGTGATGCGGTGGATGCCATGCGTCAGGCGGAGCAGACCCCGGCGTTCCAGCAGCTGCCGGTGATCAAGGCCAAGCGCTTTGGCGCCGTGGACGGATCGCTCTGGACCTCCAGCGGTGGCCCGCAGGCGGCCCTCAAGGTGATCGAGGATGTGGAGCAGTTGCTGGCAACCCGCAGCTGAGTGCCATGCGCACCAGAGGTTGACCACATGAACAGGTTGATCAAAAGAAGAGGGAGGCTGATGCCTCCCTCTTGCGTTGTCACTCTCTATCGTGACCTCTTCGGCGAGCCAGAGCCGTTTATTGCGGTTGGATGGCTGTCACTGTGAGCTTGCCGCTCTGGCTTTCGGCATGAAAGTGGATGGCATCCCCCACCTTGAGCCCCTTGAGTTGGGCCGGATCTACCACTCGAAAGACCATGGTCATGGGGGGCATCTTGAGGTTCTCGATCGCCTCGTGCTTGATGCCGACCTTGCCGCTCCCCTCATCGAGGCGGGTAATGACCCCCTTGGTCATCACCATTGCGCCCTGTTCGCTCATCTCACCTGTCTGGCTCATCTCGTGCCCTTCATGGTGCATCATCTCTTCGGCTTGCAGGTTGGTCTGGGTGGCAAGGCCAAGCAGCAATGTCAGGGTCAGCGTTTTGTAGTTCATGATGGTTTCCTTATCGTTCAGTCAATATGGATCGTGAAATCGGGTTATTCGGATTGCGGGTTCGCGCTCTTGCCAAGGCTGCGACTACGCCACAGGTAATAGGCCGCTGGCAGCACCAAGAGGGTCAGCACCAGCGCGCTCACCATGCCGCCGATCATGGGGGCGGCGATGCGCTGCATCACCTCGGAGCCGGTGCCATGGCTCCACATGATGGGCAAGAGGCCGGCGATGATGGTGACCACCGTCATCATCTTGGGACGCAGGCGCAGGGCGGCGCCGTGGATCACCGCCCGGTGCAGACCCGCCTTGTCCGGCTTGCCACTGGCCACCAGGTCATCCCAGGCGTGGTTGAGGTAGATCAGCATCAAGACGCCGGTTTCCACCGCCACCCCCGCCAGAGCGATAAAGCCCACCCCGACCGCCACCGAGAGGTTGAAGTCGAGCAGCCAGAGGGTCCAGATCCCCCCCACCACCGCCAGCGGCAAGGTGGTGAGAATGAGCAGCACCTCCTGGAAGCGGCGAAACGCCAGATAGAGCAGCAGCACGATAATGGCTACCGTGAGCGGCACCACGTAGGCGAGGCGCGCCTTGGCCCGCTCCATGTACTCGTATTGGCCAGACCAGGTGAGGGCGTAGCCCGCCGGCAGCACCAGCTGCTTGCCCACCTTTGCCTTGGCCTCAGCTACAAAAGAGCCGATATCGCGGCTGCGAATATCGACGTAGACCCAGCCGTTGAGGCGCGCATTTTCACTGCGCAGCATCGGGGCCTCGTCGCTGATATAGACCCGGGCCACATCCGCCAGCGCGATACGCGCACCGCTCGGAGTCACCACCGGCAGCAGCTCGAGGCTGGCCACTGAATCGCGATAGCTCTGGGGGTAGCGCAGGTTGATAGGGTAGCGTTCACGTCCCTCGATGGTCTGGCCCACCTCCATGCCGCCCACCGCGGTGGCGAGCACCGCCTGCACGTCGGCGATGTTGAGGCCGTAGCGGGCCGCTTTCAGCCGGTCGATGTCCACCTTGACGTAGCGGCCACCGGCGACCCGCTCGGCGTAGACCGATGAGGCGCCCTCCACCTTGCCGACGATCTGTTCCAGCTGCTGGCCGAGCTGCTGGATCACCTTGAGATCGGGCCCCGCAATCTTGATGCCGACCGGGGTCTTGATGCCGGTGGCCAGCATGTCGATGCGGGTCTTGATGGGGGGCACCCAGGCGTTGGTGAGGCCGGGGAAGCGGATGAGGGAGTCGAGCTCTTCTTTGAGCTTCTCCGGGGTCATGCCGGGGCGCCACTGATCGCGGGGTTTGAGCTGGATGCTGGTCTCCATCATCACCAGATCCGCAGGGTCGGTGGCTGATTCGGCGCGCCCCGCCTTGCCGAACACGTTCTGCACCTCGGGCACGGTACGAATGAGCTTGTCGGTCTGCTGCAAAATCTCCCGCGCCTTGCCCACCGAGATATTGGCTGCGGTGGTGGGCATATACATGATGTCCCCCTCATCGAGCGGCGGAATGAACTCGGAGCCCAGGTACTTGAGCGGCCAGAAGCCCGCCACCGTCACCACGGCGGCGATGGCCAGGGTGGTTTTCGGGCGGGCCAAGACGGCTTTGAGCAGCGGCACATAGCCCTGGCTTAGCCAGCGGTTGAGCGGGTTGGCCTGCTCCGCCAGTACCTTGCCACGGATGAAGTAACCCATGATCACCGGCACCAGCGTGATGGCGAGCGCGGCAGCCGCCGCCATGGCATAGGTCTTGGTGTAGGCGAGGGGATGGAACATCCTCCCCTCCTGCGCCTCCAGCGCAAATACCGGCAGGAAGCTGATGGTGATGATGAGCAGGGAGAAGAAGATGGCGGGCCCCACCTCTATGCTTGCCTCGGTGATGATGCGCCAGCGGTTCTTATCGGTGAGCGCCTCCCGCTCCATGTGTTTGTGGACGTTCTCGATCATCACGATGGCGCCATCCACCATGGCGCCGATGGCGATGGCGATGCCCCCCAACGACATGATGTTGGCGTTGATCCCCTGCAGGTGCATCACGATAAAGGCGGTCAGGATGGCGATGGGCAAGGAGATGACCACCACCAGCGACGAGCGCAGGTGGAACAGGAAGGCGAGGCAGACCAGCACCACCACCGCGAACTCCTCTACCAGCTTGCCGGAGAGGTTGTCGATGGCGCGCTGGATAAGGTCGGAGCGATCGTAGACGGTGACGATCTCCACCCCCTCTGGCAGGCTGCTTTTCAGCTGAGCCAGCCGCGCCTTGACCCCGTCGATGGTGTGCTGGGCATTCTCGCCATAGCGCATCACGATGATGCCGCCTACCACTTCCCCTTCACCGTTGAGCTCGGCCAGGCCGCGCCGGCTCTGGGGCCCGGTGACCACATCTGCTACATCGCCCAGCAGCAGCGGGGCGCCGCGCACAGTGGTACCGAGCGGGATCTGCTTCAGATCCTCCACGCTTTTCAGATAGCCGTTGGAGCGCACCATGTACTCCGCTTCCGCCATCTCGATGACGGAGGCGCCGGTCTCCTGATTACCCTGCTTGATGGCGGTCTCGATAAGGGAGAGCGGAATGCCGTAGGCGCGCAGCTTGTCCGGGTCGACCCGCACCTGATACTGGCGCACCATGCCGCCCACGGTGGCGACCTCGGAGACCCCCTCCACCGTCTGCAACTCGTACTTGAGGAACCAGTTCTGCAGCGAGGTGAGCTGGCTGAGGTCATGCTTGCCGGTTCTGTCCACCAACGCGTACTGATAGACCCAGCCCACCCCGGTGGCATCGGGGCCGAGCTGGGGGCGGGCTGAGGCGGGCAGGTTGGGCGCAACCTGGCTCAGATACTCCAGCACCCGGGCGCGGGCCCAGTAGAGGTCGGTGTTGTCGTCAAACAGCACATAGACGAAGGAGTCGCCGAAGAAGGAGTAGCCGCGCACCGTGGTGGCCCCCGGCACCGCCAGCATGGCGGTGGTGAGCGGGTAGGTCACCTGATCCTCCACCACTTGAGGCGCCTGGCCCGGATAGGAGGTCTTGATGATCACCTGCACGTCGGAGAGATCCGGCAGGGCGTCCACCGGGGTTTGCTTGACCGACCAGAGCCCCCAGGCGGTGAGCATGAGGGTCAATAGCAGCACCAGAAAGCGGTTGCCGATGGACCAGCGAATAATCGACGGGATCATGATTGAACTCCTTTCTCACCAAGTACAGAGAGCGGAGAGCGGTTGCCTGCTAGGCAGCGAATGATGGCAGGGATCATGATTTCTTCTCCACCTCGGGCATCGCCATCTGATGTTGGCTATGGTCCATCCCTTCCATCTCATCTTTTGCCTGCTCCGGAGCGTGGCCGCTGGCCGGGGCCTTCTCCTGATGGATGTTGGTGATGCGGTACTCATCCCCCTCCTGCATTACCTGCAGGTGCAGGGTCTGCCCCTC
This sequence comes from Aeromonas sp. FDAARGOS 1405, assembly GCF_019048265.1. Taxonomy (NCBI): domain Bacteria; kingdom Pseudomonadati; phylum Pseudomonadota; class Gammaproteobacteria; order Aeromonadales; family Aeromonadaceae; genus Aeromonas; species Aeromonas sp. FDAARGOS 1405. Next base: position 2,795,523 of record NZ_CP077311.1, read on the forward strand.
GACCAGCTTGCTGATATCGACCCCGTCGGCGACGGTGAACTCCATCTCCATGGCGGGCCACTGCCACTCGGGGATGGGCTGGTGGGAGACCATCAGGGTACGTTTGGCCAGATCGATGCTTTCAACCTCGCCCTGAGTCCACACCTGGGCAGGGCGCACCGCCGTCATGCGCTGGAAGTCCGAATCGATGGCCGACTCGGAGTCGAGCAGGAACTGGGCAGAGCTGACGATGTTATCCCCCGCCTCTACCCCAGCCTTGATGGCCACCTTGTCGCCAAACTGGGGGCCCAGAGTGACGGCCACCGACTTGAAGCTGCCATCCCCCAGCGCCAGCACCAGCCGGTCCTGACTGCCGGTGCGGATCACCGCTTCGCTCGGCACCACCAATTGCGGCTCTCCCTTGCCCGCCTGAATGGTCACCTTGGCGAACATATTGGGTTTCAAAAACTCGTCCGGGTTGGCGAAGCGCAGCCGTACCTTGAGGGTACGGGTGGTGGCATCCAGAGTCGGGTAGAGGTAATCCACCTTACCTTGCCAACTGCGGCCGGGGGCATAGTCGAGGGTCATGGTGACCGGATCCCCCACCTTCAGCTGGGCCGCCTGGCGCTCGAACACCTCTGCACTCACCCACACCTGCTTGAGGGTGCTGATGTTAAAGAGGGCCGCGGCAGGCTCCACATACTGGCCTTCTCGCACCTTCAGCTCGGAGACATAACCGCTGCTGGGGGCATAGAAACGCACCGTCTCCTGCACCTGACGGGTGCGCTTGAGGGCCGCTATCTGATCTGCCGGTACCTGCAGGGACTTGAGCTTGCCTTCGGCGGCGCGCAGCAGCAGCGGGTTGGCAGTGTTGAGGGCCAGCAGGTATTCGTGCTGGGCGTTGACCAGATCCGGGGCGTAGAGCTCGTAAATAAGGCTCCCCTTGCTCACCTGCTGCCCTTCGCTCTTGATGGCGAGGGTGCGGATCCAGCCCGCCATGCGGGCGTTGACCGCCTCCAGCTTGTCCTCGTCATAGCCGACGTAGCCCACCGTCTCGATCTGCTGGTGGATAGGGAGCTTCTCCACCTTGGCAAGCCGCACCCCCAGGTTCTGCTGGATCTCGGGGCTGATGGTGACAGTGCCCGGTGAGCCGCCCTGTTTTTCCTCATAGACGGGGATAAAGTCCATCCCCATGTTGTCCTTGGCCGGGGCATTGCGCTTGTCGCGCGGATCCATGGGGTTGACCCAGTAGAGCGGCGTCTTCTCCTTGGCCACGGTGCTAGCAGTGGTCTGTTTGGCAGCCCAGTAACCGCCACCGGCGCCGAGGGCCAGCAGCAGGGCTGATACCAGCAGTTTCTGGCTCATCGCACACCCCCACTTAGTGGCAGGGTGGCAAAGTTCTTGGCGGCGATAAGGCCGGTAACAGGGACAAGTGACATCATATCTCTTCTCTTGTGCAGGCCGCCGGATCGGAGATGGACAAGGCATCACCTAAGGGATTGGCGGCAAACGGGGCGCAGCTGTATCAGCGCGCACGGCTCCCAGTGAGCGGGCCGGTTTGGCCGGGGCACAGGGTCAGGCAAGGCGGCAGGAGACGGGCAAGCCGAGGCTTGCCGCTGCCGCAAGAGAAGATCTTTCTAGTGTCGCAGCACCGACAACATCAGGTGTCGGCGCGGCCAGGAGGGGGGATGGGTACCGCGTGATCGCAGGAAGGGATCCCGCAACCAGTTATCAAGCAGTGCAGTTGCGAAGTTACTGCCAAGTAGCAGGGGGAAGATCAGCAGGGCGACCAATACACCCAGCAGAGCTATCGCGCCGAAGGAGAGGGCATTGACGCCGGTCTGCATCTGGCACTCATCGCCCATGGCCGACCCCTCGTCTCCCTGATGGCAGGAGAGGGCCATGGTATCGCTCGGGTGAGACATTGCGGGCATCGCATGAGAGCTCTCGCCATCCGCCATCGCCATGGATGAATCCAACATCACCATTGGCAGGGGGCTGCTTTGGGTCGTCTCGGAGGAGAGGGGAGAACCATGCCAGCTGATGCAGAGGGTCAGATTGCACACGAGCAGCAGCGCCAGCAATAGCCGGGCTAGCAGGGCAGAGGGCAATCTTGTCGCAAGCTGGGTGAGTGACAATCCGGTCATCCTTCAGGATCTGGTATCCAGACTCTAAACCTTGCTTCTGGGAGAAGGTCAAGGCGAGGGCTGGCGCTGTTGTTGCAGATAGATGTCGCTGTATTTCTCCAGCAGCTGATCTATCCACTGCCTCATGCCCGGCGCTTGCAGCATGGGTTCCAGCTGTTCGAGGGTGCCAAGATGGGGAGATTGTAGTGAAACAGAAATATAGAGCTCACCGCGCTGCAGTGGCCACTGCAGATCAGTCATTCCGCTGCTCGGGTAATTTTCGCTCAAAAACAGGCGGCCGGAAGAGCGGCCATAGGGAACGAAGTCGACCCGGTCACTGGCCAGCAGGCCAAATACCTGCTTGAGGGAGTTGACCCTGTAGATGCGGGTATTTGCTTGCAAAAAATCATCCATTTCGCTGCCAAGGCTGACGCCTATCATCATGGCTCCCCGCAGTCCGGTCAGATCCTCCCGTCGCTGCAGCAAGCGGCTGCCGGGTTGGCGCACGAACACCGCCATGTCATTGATGGCCATGGGCGTTCGGGTAAAGCGGGAGTAGTGTGCTCTCTCTTCGTTGCGCAGCGCACAGATATTGATGTCGACCTCTCCTTTCGCCACTTTCTGCTGACAGCGGGCCCAGGGGCCCACATAGGAGAGATCCACATTGAAACCCAACCGTTGATAGAGGGTACTGACTACTTCGGCACAAACGCCGATGATCTTGCCATCGCTCAGCCAGTTCCAGGGGGGATAATCGTGATGACCACAGGCGGAGAGGGTAGTGGTCGTCAAGGTCGTCGCGAGCCAGAGCTGAGCCAGCATATCCGGATCCTGTGCAAAAAAGTCTCGATGTGTGTCATTGAAGCACACCGCAGACAAAAAAATACCCCCGCACGGGCGGGGGTAGTTTGTTATCGGTGGCACGCCCGTGGAGAGCGTTACGGCTTGGCGCGTTTTTCCGACCCTTTCATGATGAGGCGGAAGAAGAGCGGGATAAAGAAGATGGCGATAAAGGTGGCCGCCAGCATGCCGCCGATGACCGGCCAGCCGAGAGCGTGACGGCTTGCGGCACCGGCGCCGCTGGAGGTGACCAGCGGCACACAGCCGAGGATGAAGGCCAGCGAGGTCATCACGATGGGGCGAAAACGCAGGCGCGCCGCCTCCAGTGCCGACTCGATGAGGCTCATCCCCTCCTCGTGCTTCATCACCGCGAATTCCACAATCAGTATGGCGTTCTTGGCGGCAAGGCCCACCAGGGTCACCAGCCCGATCTGGAAGTAGACGTTGTTGGTGAGTCCTACCAGCCAGGTGGCCAGCAGGGCGCCGAACAGGGCGAACGGTACGGCTGTGATCACCGCAAACGGCAGGCTCCAGCGTTCGTACTGGGCTGCCAGGATGAGGAAGATCATCACAATACCGAAGCCGAACGCCATGCCTGCGCTACCGGCAGAGGCCTTCTCCTGATAGGCGGAACCGGTCCACTCCAGTTTGGCATCGTTGCCAAGGGTGCTGTTGGCCACCTCTTCCAGTGCGGCGATCGCCTGACCCGAACTGTAGCCGGGTGCCGGCTGTGCCATGATCTTGGCTGCCTGGAAGATGTTGAAACGCTCTACCAGCTCGGGGCCAGTGGCATCACGGACCGTCACTAGGCTGCTGAGCGGGATCATCTCGCCGGTGTTGGAGCGCACGTAGACGTTGCGGATATCGCTCTTCTTGGCGCGGTAGTCCGCTTCGGACTGCAACTGTACCCGGTAGGTTCGGCCAAACTGGTTGAAGTCGTTGACATAGACCTGACCGAAGGTGGCCTGCATGGTGTCGAACACCGCATTGATCGGCAGCCCCAGCGCCTTGGCTTTCTCGCGATCCAGGTCGAGATAGACCTGCGGCACATTGGCACGGAATGTGGATGTGACACTGGCAAACTCGGGGCGCTCCTTGGCGGCGGCGAGGAAGCGCTGTACTTCGCCCGAAAACTCCTGGGCACTGCCGGAACCCCGGTTTTGCAGGTAGCCTTCCAGTCCGCCGGTGGTGGACATCCCCTGGATGGGGGGCGGGTTGAAGGAGGCAACAAAGCCGTCAGCCAGCCCCATCAGGCTCATCCCCTGCAGAGTTTTGGCCAGATCGAAGGAGTCCTGGCCTGTCCCCTTGCGCTCGCTCCAGTCCTTCAGGGTAATGAAGGTGAGACCGCTGTTGCTGATGATGGCGTTGGAGAGGATGTCGAAGCCCGAGAAGGTGATCACATCCTTCACATTGGGATTGGCCATGGCGATCTTGTCGAACTGATCCGCCACTGCCTGTGTCCGGCTCATGGCGGCGGCATCCGGCAGCATGACGGCGGAGATGAGGTAGCCCTGATCTTCGTTCGGTACCAGCTCGCCCGGCACTTTCAGGAAGAGACCGTAGATGGAGAGCAACAGTACGGCGATGATGGCAAAAGCGACCCCCACCCGACGGTTCAGGAAGGCCACACCCCGTACATAGCCGTGGGTCAGCTGGTCAAATTTATCGTTGAACCAGACGAAGAAACGGGCCGGTTTGTGATGTCCCTCTTTCAGCAACACGGCGCACAAGGCCGGAGAGAGAGTCAGAGCCACCAGACCGGAGATGGCCACCGAGACCGCGACCGTGATGGCGAACTGCTTGTACATCACCCCTGTCATGCCACCCATAAAGGCGACCGGCAGGAACACGGCGCAAAGCACCAGCACGATGGCGACCACCGGACCTGAGACCTCCTGCATGGCGAGGATGGCAGCCTCTTTGGGCGAACATTTCTTCTCGCTCATGATCCGCTCGACGTTCTCGAGCACCACGATGGCGTCATCCACCACGATACCGATGGCGAGCACCATGCCGAACAGGGTCAGCAGGTTGATGGAGAAACCGAGCACCAGCATGCCGGCGAAGGTCCCGATAAGTGACACTGGCACCGCGATACAGGGGATCAGGGTGGCGCGGAAGTTCTGCAGGAACAGGTAGACTACCACGAACACCAGCACGATCGCCTCGAACAGGGTGTGTACCACCTCTTCGATGGAGATCTTCACAAACTCTGTGGTGTCGTAGGGGATCTGGTACTCGATATCCTGCGGAAAGCGCTCCTTGAGCCGCTCCATGGTGGTGTGCACCGCATCGGCGACTGCTACGGCGTTGGCACCGGGCTGCAGATAGGTAGCGATACCGATGGCCGGTTTGCCGTTGGCGCGGGCCACCAGATCATAATCCTTGCCCCCCAGCTCGACCCGGGCGACATCGCGGACCCGGATCTTGGAGCCATCGGGCATGGAGCGAACTATGATGTTCTGGAACTCTTTCACATCTTCAAGGCGACCCTTGGTCTGCACCGTGTAGGTGAAGTCGATGGGGGTCGAGGTGGGCTGAGCGCCGATCTTGCCTGCCGCAAACTGGGTGTTCTGCTCGCGGATGGCGCTAATCACATCACTCGGGGTGAGTTCGAGCTGGGCCAGTCGATCCGGCCGCAACCAGATGCGCATCGCATAGTCGGTACCGCCAAACAGAGTGGTATCACCGATGCCGGGAATCCGCTTGAGCTCGTCGATGATGTTGAGCAGGGCATAGTTTGACAGATAGGTGGTATCAAACGAGCCGTTCGGCGACTGGAGGGTGACCACCTGCAGGATGGAGGTCGATTTCTTCTTGACCGTTACCCCCTGCTTTTTCACCTCTTCCGGCAGCTGGGCCATGGCGGCCGATACCCGGTTGTTGACGTTGATGGTGGCCTGATCCGGATCTGTGCCGATCTCGAAGTAGACGTTGAGGTTCATCTGGCCGTTGGAGGCCGAACCCGATTGCATATAGATCATCCGCTCGACGCCGTTGATCTGCTGCTCCAGCGGTGCGGCGACAGTCTGGGAGATCACCTCCGGAGTGGCCCCCGGATAGAAAGCGGTCACCGAGACCACCGGCGGGGTGATCTGGGGGTACTGCTCGATGGGAAGCGAGCGCATTGCCGCCAATCCGCCCAGCACGATAATGATCGAAATCACGCTGGCGAAGATGGGACGCTCGATAAAAAACCTGGAAAACATACGAGCTCCTTACTTGGCCGCTGAGTGGCTGACCATCTTGGCGGTGATGGCTTTCATCTCGTCGGCAGAGACAGGTTTCACCACGCTGCCGGGGCGAGCCTTCATCAAGCCTTCGACGATGTAACGGTCACCGGCATTGAGGCCGCTGTCGATCAGCACCCCCTCGGAGACCACCGGGCCCAGTTTGACCGGACGGGGGATCACCTTGTTCTCGGCATCGACCACCATCACCATGCGGTCAGCCTGGGACTGGACGATAGCGCGGGGCGGCACCACGATGGCATTCTTGCGGGTGCCCAGATCGATGGTCATACGGACAAACTGGCCGGGCAGCAGCACGCCATCCTTGTTGTCGAAGATGGCACGGGCCCGGATGGTGCCGGTCTGGGGATCGACCCGGTTGTCGGAGAAGTTGAGCTTGCCCGCTTCAGGGTAGACAGAGCCATCGGCCAGACGAATATGGGTGCGCCAGGTGGTGGCATCCTTCGCCTCAATCACCCCTTTCTTTACCGAGTTTTCGAAGTTGAGGCGATCCTGCTCCGAGTAGGAGAAGTTGACATAGAGCGGATCAAACTGGGTGATGGTAGTGAGCAGGCCGTTGTCGCCGCTGGTGGAGATAAGGCTCCCCTCGGACTGGGAGCTCTTGCTCGCCATGCCGTTTATGGGGGCGGTCACCTGGGTATAGCTGAGGTTGAGCTCGGCCTCCTTCACCTTGGCCTGGGCGGCCTGGTGACTGGCGATGGCAGCCTCGTAGTTGGCAATAGTATCGTCATAGTCCTTGCGACTCACTACTTGGCGTTTGAACAGCGGGATGATGCGATCCCGATCGGCGCGGGCCTTGTTGAGGCGAGCCAGCTCCTGAGCCAGGGTCCCTTTGGCCTGCTCCAGCGCCACCTTGTAGGGCTCGGGATCGATCAGAAACAGCTCCTGGCCGGCGGTAACCGGCTGACCTTCGATGTAGGTGCGCTTGAGCAGGATGCCACTGACTCGTGATCGCACATCGATCTCGCGAAAACCGGCGGTTTCACCCACCATCTCGGTGGTGAGCGGCACATCGGTCAGCTTGACCTCTGCCACCACTACGGGGACCGGCGGCAGCGCCTGAGCTCCGGCAGTTGGTTTATCACCACAGGCGGTCAGGGCACTGGCTAGAGCCAGAGCGATCCAGCCGCGTTTTAACATCTCTTCCCTGACGGATTGCACCTTCATCATCATACTCCTGTGGGATGGTGCACGATTGCCGCGCCCACCCTTTCTCTTCATGAACATGGTTAACTGCATGGTTACAAATTTAACTTATTGGATTACTGATAGTTTTTAATGATAGAGCACGAATATTGAACCCAAGCTGCTCGACAGTGAAAGTTGTCAGAACATGACGGCAGGTTGTAGACGGGGCAGCGACAGGCGATAACAGGCCAGCAGGTATCTTTCGGCGTTGTCATGGCTGGATGCGGGGCCCAAAGGAATTATAAGAAGGAAAAAGCGAGGGAAGTGGGGGCTGGGTCACAGTGGGGGCGTCAAATGCCCCCACTATCAGGTCTGTCAGGCAAAGCAGGCCCAGATGGGGGCGTGATCTGAGGGTTTCTCGATGCCGCGCAGCTCATAATCGATGCCGGTCTCGGTCACGCTGTCCTTGAGAGCATCGGAGGCCATGATGAGGTCGATGCGCAGGCCACGGTTCTCGTCAAAGCCCTTGGAGCGGTAGTCAAACCAGGAGAATCGCTCGCACTCGGTGGGGTTGGCGGCGCGGAAGGTGTCGGTGAGACCGAACCCTTTCAGCCGCTCCATCCACTCCCGCTCGATGGGCAGGAAGGAGCACTTGCCATCCCGCAGCCAGCGCTTGCGGTTCGCTTCGCCGATACCGATGTCGAGATCGGTGGGGGAGATATTCATATCTCCGATCAGCACCAGCTGGTCGTCCGGGGTGTGGTTGGTCTCGAGATAGTGCTGCAGATCCTCGTAGAACTTCTGCTTGGCCGGGAACTTGGTCTCGTGATCCTGGCTTTCACCCTGCGGGAAGTAGCCGTTCATTACCTTGATGAGGGAGCCGTCTTCGCGCTCGAAGGTGGCCATGATCATCCGGCGCTGGGCCTCTTCGTCATCGGTGGGGAAGCCTTTCTCCACCTTGACCGGTTTCTGCTTGCTCATGATGGCGACCCCGTAGTGAGCCTTCTGGCCGTGAAACGCTACGTGATAGCCCATGGCCTCCACATCGGCCAGCGGGAAGGCCTCGTCATGGACCTTGATTTCCTGCAGGCCGATCACATCGGGCTGGTGCTTGTCGATGATGGCTTGCAACTGGTGCAGACGGGCGCGCAGGCCGTTGATATTGAAAGAGATGATCTTCATGTCCGGGATGCTCATGTCATTTTTATAAGTCGCTATTGGACTAGGAATCGGCGGTGGATGCAAGTTTGGCCGCGGGCCTGCATCAGTGGCAGGCACCGCGGGGTGGGCAGAGGTGTCAGCGGGTCATCTTTTTGACGAATACCACCACAAACAGCGCCAGTGTGAAGCTGCCGGTGAAGGCTTCAAAGGCGGCAAAGATCCTGGAAAGCCCGACCGGAGTGAAGTCGCCATAACCCAGGGTGGTGAAGGTGACCACGCTGTAGTAGAGGCACTCCAGCAGGAAGATGGCGTTCTCTTCAAGAGAGGCTTCTGGTCGGTATATCAGATGATTGCCCGCGAAGTTAAGGCCGCAGAAGAAGTAAAAAATGCTGCAGATAAAGATGAGCAGCAACGAGAAGAGCACCACCCGCATCGGAGCCTCGCCATAGCCGCAGAAGAGATCGACCACCCAGGAGGTGAAGCGCTGGGTCGACCAGAACGGCAGTTGCAGGCGACGCATGGTGAGCTCTTGCTGGATATAGTTGCCGGACATGGTGAAGATCCCCTGCGCCTCGGAGGCTTTGCGCAGATCCCGGTAGGTCTCTTCCGCCTCCTTGAACCAGATGCGCGCCTGTTTGGGATCCCGTTCACGGCGCCCCTTGCGATCCTGCATCACCCGTTTGCCGGTCTGCATGTTGTCGAGCCGGGTGTTGTGCCAGCGGATGCCGAGCAGATTGACGTCATCGAGGGTGGCGCACTGGAGGTTGGCATCACTGAGATCGGCCTTCATCAGGCTGCCCCCTTTCATGCGCAGGCCGTAGAGGTGACCCCCGCGCAGGTTGGCGCGATAGAGGTTGCACTGCTCCAGCAAGAATCCCTGATCGGACTCCTTGTTGACCAGATTGAGGCCAGCCAGATTGGCCCGTGACAGCTGCAGGCCGTGGCAGAGTCCGCCAGCGCGAACGTATTGTTCGAGCGCCTCGGCGGTGCGGGCTTCCTGATGAGGTCCATGGGGATCATGCCACTTGCAAAGATCGTGCTCGCCAGCTTCTTCACTGCAGTGGCGGCCATCGGCCACCAGATAACGACACATCGCCATCTTCGCTTCCCTCGCATTACCGTACTGGTTTCAGCATAGGCGGGAAAAGGGGGCGTGACGGCGTCTTAGTTGAACTGGTTAAACTCCTGACGCAGCTTGCGAAAACGCTCCTGCTGAGCCGGGTTGAGGGGGATGCCGTCGAGCACGTCCAGGGTCTCTTTGCACTCGATACCAAACTCCGGGCTTTTGCGGTTTTTCTGCATCAGTTGCAGCAACACCTGGATCTTGTTGAGGGCGGCACCGGTATTGGCGGGGGCCCGGCGCAGCGCCTCGCGAAAGTGACCGAGCGCCTGTTCCAGCTCGCCGCTCTGATAGGCCTTGATCCCCAGATCGTTGAGCTGCTGGTAGCGCTGACGCCGCTCCAGCACCGTTTTATCATCACGGGTTGCCTGAATGCAGGTAGTAAGCAGCCGGTCTTCATCCTTTGCCAGCAGTCCCTGCAGGCTCTCGGCATATTCGAACTCGCCGAGCTGGTAGAGGGCGAGGATTGTTTCGCCAAGCAGGGCAGGGGGCATGGTGGCCGGTTCATCAAGCCAGTTCTGGTTGGCGCGATAGAGCATCTTCTTGCCCTTGAGCAGCTCGCCCAGCGCAATTTGCACTCGGGCCTGACAGATTTGCTCGAATACCGGGTAGTTGAACTCCGACATCATCAGCGAATCACGGATGCGCGACAGGGCCGAGTTGACCTGCTTTTGCAGGTTAGCGATATGATAGCTGTCGTTGCTGTTGAGGGCGTAGAGGGTCAGGGTCTGGATATAGGCACCCAGATAGTGGGGGGTTCGGTGGATCGAGTTACGCGACAGATCGATCAGCGACAGCAGCACATCCTTGGCCTGAGCGTAGTCGTGGCGTAGCAGGCACACTTCCGCCAGCCGACGGGAGAGCTGCACCGACTGGGGGGATATATCCACCGCTCGTCTAAGTTCTTGTTGTGCCAGTTCATCGTTGCCGAGGGCGAGTTGGGATTCCGCCAGCCAGAGGTGTGCTTCCACCATCAGCGGGGTATTTTTGAGGGTCGCCTGCAGATGGCTGACCGCTTCTTCATGAAGTCCCAAGGTATTGCACGCCTTGCCCAGCGTCAGGCGGGCCCAGCTGTTCTCCTGCCCGGCCAGCAGCTGGCGCATCAGGGCGCGTGCTTCTTGTGCCTGACCCAGCTTGAGGTGAGTATCAGCTTGCAGGCAGCGGCAGTAGTTGGCAAAACGGGGGACAGCATCAGCCCGCTCGGCACAGGCGGTAATGAGGGTCGCCAGATTGTTATCAGCCAGCGCAGTAAAGACGCTGGCCAGGGCGTTGCGCCGGGCGAGGGCCCGCTTGAGGCGAAACGAGAACTGCTCCTGGGAGAAGGGCTTCATCAGGTATTCGTCGGGCTCGGCTTCCAGCGCGCTCAGCACCATGGCGCGAGAGCTGTCGCCACTCACCATGATCACCACGCTCTGGGGCGGAATGAGCTTCTGATCCCGCAGGCTCTCCAGCAGCTGCCGCCCGTTCTCGCCAATCCCCAGATCGTAATCAATGAGATAGATATCGAAGCTGCCCTTCTGGCAGCGGCGTCGCGCATCCTCGGCGGTATTGGAGTAGGTGATGTTGCTGATACCCAGATTGAGCAGCATCGCCTTCATCATCACCTGAAACGAGCGCTGCTCATTGACCATCAGAATGCGTTGTGGCTTGGCAGGGCTCTTCTTTTCTGACGCGTTTTCCGGTGTCTGCATTGTTCTGGGTCGAGGCGCTACGGGTTGATGGGAGAAAGTGTGCCACCAAAGCGTGTCAAGTGGCAATCAATGTGCTTTTGTCACGCAACTTTCAGTTTCCATGTCACGCTCTGTGCCTGGTGGCCAGGGCGATGTGGTTGATCCATATCAAATAAAGCTCAGATGGGGTGGCAGCACGCGGCACACTTTTTAGACTGATAGAGGGGGCAACGACAAGCCCCGGTCACATATAGGCCCCATCAGGCAGGTATCAGGGCCTGCCTCTGTTAGTCCATGAATCACGGAGGGATCAGAGATGAGTTTGCTACCAAGCCGTACCAGTCTGTTCGATGACCTGTTTCGCGATATGGCGTCCGGCTTCTATATTCGCCCCTTGCACGGGGACCCCTTGCCGAGCCAGATCAGGCTGGATTTGAAGGAGAGTGATGGCAACTATGTGCTGCAAGCCGAGTTGCCGGGGGTTGCCAAAGAGGACATCCATGTGGATATCCATGGTAAACAGGTGACGCTGAAAGCGGAGATCCGCCAGTTTGACAGCCAGAACAAGGATGAGCGAACACTGCGCAGTGAACGCTATTTTGGCAGTGTTTCACGCACTCTGGAGTTGCCGGTCGAGGTGGCGCTGGACAAGGTCAGCGCCAGGTTCGAGAACGGTATCCTCACGTTGCAACTGCCCAAGCAGGTGGAAACGCCAGCCCCTCACCGGGTGACCATCGAATAGCCCGTGACAAGTTCATCATCAACCGTAATGAGAAGGCCCCGTTATCGGGGCCTTCTGTTTATCAGTGCTTTTCTGTCGGTTGCTTCGCCAGATAGTGGGCGAATTGGGGCGTGTACTTGGCCTTGAACCCCTGTTCGGTCTTGATGATGAGATAGACCGCCAGCTTGTGCTGTTTGGCAAATGCCATACCCGCTTCGGGCCCCATCACCATCAGCGCGGTATCGAGGGCGTCAGCCTCAAGCGCGGTCGGGGTGATCACGCTGGCGGAGACCAGCTTGTGGGTGACAGGCTGGCCGGTGGCGGGGTCGATGATATGGGAGTAACGCTGTCCATCTATCTCGTAGTAGTTGCGATAGCTGCCTGCGGTGCTGAGCGCCATACCGTTGGGGATGACGATATCGGAAAACGCTCCCGGCTGATCGGAAGGTTCGACGATGGCCACTCTCCACGGTGAACCCTTGCTGTTGTTGCCCTTGCTGCGCACCGCACCGGCCACTTCGATCAGGTAGTTGTGTACCCCCTTGCCCTCGAGCAGGGCGGCGATTTCATCCGATGCAGCCCCTTCGCCCAGGGTGGAGAGGTCGAGATAGAGATCCGGGATCGTTTTTTCGAGCAGGAAGTGATCCCCTTGCGGGGTCAGGGTCAGCTTGTCGATGCCCACCTTGTGGCGGGCGGCGGCGATGGCCGCCTCATCGGGTCGCTTGACCGGGCGTTTGTCCGGGCCAAATCCCCACAGATTGACCAGCGGCCCCACGGTCACATCCAGCTTGCCATCGGTCAGCTTACCGGCATCAATCCCCTGCTGGACTATGATGGCCATGGCGGGCGGGATGGCAAACGGGGTATTGGCGGGCCCCTGATTGAATCGGGAGATGAGGGAGTCGGGATCGTAGGTGGAGATCTCCTTGTTCATCCGGGCCAGCAGACTCTCTACATCGCTTTTGAGGGAGGGCTCCCCACCGGGGTAGCTATCGCTCAGGGTCACCACATAGTAGGTGCCCATGGTCTTGCCCTGAATACGGGTCTGGGCTGGCGGGGTCGGCTGGCAGCCGGTCAGCGCCAGCAGCAGGGTTAGCAGCAGGCCGCGCAGGGCCGCCACGGGGGTCATCGCAATCATCCGGCGCTCTCATCTGGAGAAGGTTCATATCGGGGCGCTAGCTTAGCCAAGGGGCGCTCGCCGGGCGAGCCCTGATAGGGGCAATCGGGGGGAAAAGAGCAGAAAAAATTAAACAGTTTTGAACCTGTTGCTGGAGCGGGTCGTATCGTCCATCCGTGATGGGAGATAGTGGCGAGTACAGCACCGTCTGGTGACCTGGCCCGCAGCTTTGGCCAAAACCCATCGCCGATTGAAAACAATTGAGTAAAATGAAGGTCGATTTAGACGGCATCTTTGCGAAGCATATACGCCACGCTGTTGCCATCCATTGCCAATCAAAGGAGAAGATGATGAAAAAGGCGATTACCCTGCTGTTTCTGAGTACTCTGGCTGCCCCGGTTCTGGCCGATGAGTGCGCACTGGTCATCGAAGGCAATGATGCCATGCAGTACAACCTCAAAGAGATGAGCGTTCCGGCCACCTGCAAGGAGGTGACGGTTACTCTGAACCATACCGGGAAGCTGCCTGTGACCGCCATGGGCCATAACTGGGTGCTGGCCAGCACCGCAGACTATCAGACTGTGGCGACGGCGGGGATGAGCGCCGGGGCCGAGAACGGCTATCTGCCCAAGGATGATCCCCGCGTGCTGGCGCATACCAAGCTGATCGGCGGTGGCGAGAGCAGCAGCGTCACCTTCAAGACCGACGGTCTGGCGGGCAAGGATCTCACCTTCTTCTGCTCCTTCCCCGGCCACTTCGCCATGATGAAGGGCTCATTCAAGGTCAACTAAGGTGCTGACCGGCATCGAGCCGGTCGCCTCAATAGAAAAAGCCGGGATTTCCCGGCTTTTTCATATCTGTCGCTTGTTGTGGCGTGGCATGACTGCGCACAGCCGACTTTCGCGCTATTTGGCCTGCAGGGTAAAGAAGGCGATGGAGCTCTTCTTCTGGCATTCGAAGTGAATGCTCTCTTCACCGGTCACCACCAGCGTCTCGTTGATGGCCACCTCTTTGCCCTGCACGGTCAGCTGGCCGCTCAGCAGGTGACAGAGGTAGGTCTTCCCTGGCTCGAGGGTCAGGGTCAGCGGGAAGGGGAGGTTCAGCACCCGCACGTTAGCGCTGATGCGATCCGGATGGTAGATAAGCCCCAGATCGGTCACCTCTTTTTTCAGCAACTCGCAGTGGGTCTCCTCGTCGCCGCTAAAGTGCGCCGCCTCGAAGGTGGCGTAGGGGTGGCCGTTGAGCACAAAGCCAGCCCCGCTTACCGGCAGCAAAATGCGTTGATAGCCGGGAAAGGGGGAGAAGGGGCCCGCACTCTTGATGGGGGCCGAGCTCAGCCGATAGTCAAAGTCGAGTTTGGCAAGGCTGCTCCCCTTGGGGGAGATGAGGATCTGGCTGGTGGTGCCCTGCTGGTTCTTCCAGGGCATCTTCTGGTGGTCAGACTCTTTAATCAGGGTGATCACGGGCACTTCCTCACGATAAAAAACGCAGGGAGCCGGTGACATCAACCCCGGCTCCCTGATAGAGATGGGCGATGGTAAGGGCGATCAGCCCTGACCATCCAGTGCAGCCAGTCGTGCTTCTATGGCGGCGAGACGGCTCTTGAGCTCGCTTACTTCCTGCTCCAGCTCGCTCAGGCGGTCGGCGGCCGGGGAGGCATAGGCAGCCGCAGGGGTGGCATCCATCATCGCCTGGATATCCACCTCACCGCTGAACAGGTGGGCGTAGCGGGATTCGCGCTTGCCCGGCTCACGTGGCAGTTTGACCACGTAAGGGCCACGTTCGATGAGGCGATTGAGTACGGCATCTACCTCGGTCACGTCATCAAAACTGCAGAGGCGATTGGTGCGAGAACGCAGCTCCCCCAGGGTTTGCGGGCCGCGCAGCAGCAACTCGCAGATGATGCCGAGTTCCTGCGCATCGAATTTCAGTTCACCAAACTCGGTGTTGCAGAATCTGTGCTGGTAGCGGGGTACCCGGGCATTGAAACCTGCCGTGTTGACTACCAGGCGTCGGCGGATCAGCTCGTCCACCACGACGCGGATATCGAGTTCGGCCAGATCCAGTACCGGCTCACGGTTACTCTTCTGGTTGCAAGCATTGACCAGTGCATTAAGGGAGAGGGGATATTGATCCGGGGTGCAGATCTCTTTTTCAATCAGACACCCGATGACACGGGCCTCCAGCGGGCCAAGTACTAACTCCATTTCCTACTCCCTAGCAAATCGCGATATCAAGAGCCCCCTATCTTAGTCATGGTCTGCGCCGCGTCTAGCGTTGCGCACCATTTTTGCGAGCTAATCAGGGGGTTGGCGAAAGGCTCGCCAACGCCGGAGGTCACCGCTTTTAGCGTTGCCCCTGATAGAAGCGGGCTTTGTCGGCATACATGGCGTCGTCCGCCACCCGGCTCAGCTCTGCCAACGGGGTCTGGTCGCTACTGCTCCAGCCGATGGCGAAACGCAGCGGGAATCTGTGCTCCCCATGTTGCACGATGGCGTGCTGCTGGCTTGCCTCCAGTCTGCCTGCCAGCTGTTGGCAGGCAAGGTGATCCGCCTCCGCCAGTAGCACGAATTCGTCTCCTCCCATTCTGAATATGCTCTCATTCTGTCGGCACAGCGTGCGCAGTAGTCGTGCCATCTGGATCAGCAGGGCGTCGCCCGCCTCGTGCCCATACTGGTCGTTGGTGCGTTTGAGGCCGTTAAGGTCGAGCATGAAGAGCGCGAGGTGACGTTCCGGATGGCGCGCCAGCACCGTCTGATAGTGATGAAACGCCTCTTCGAACGCCTGTCGGTTGGGGAGGCCGGTGAGGTTATCAGTGCGAGCGACCCGCGCCAGCTCGTCGGTGAAGAGGCGCCCCTCGATGCCTACCGCCAGCTGTTTGGCAAACAACCGCAAGATGGCCCTGTCTT
This sequence comes from Aeromonas sp. FDAARGOS 1405, assembly GCF_019048265.1. Lineage (NCBI taxonomy): Bacteria > Pseudomonadati > Pseudomonadota > Gammaproteobacteria > Aeromonadales > Aeromonadaceae > Aeromonas > Aeromonas sp. FDAARGOS 1405. Next base: position 2,811,545 of record NZ_CP077311.1, read on the forward strand.
CGGACTCCAGCCCTTCGGCGCTCACCATGAGATAACCAAACAGCACACCACTCTGGCTGCCGGGCAGGGTCATGATCTTCCAGGAGGCATTATCCCACTGGCATTCGGAGTGTTTGACCTCCTCATCCATCAGTTGGGTCAGTTTCTCCTGCAGGGGATCACGCAAGGGGGCATCGACCCCCTGGGTCAGGGAGTAGTGGGGCTCGCCATCGCGGCGGATCACCAGCCCCCAGCGGTGGCCGGGATAGAGCTGGGAGAGCTGCAACAGGGCGGAGCTGGCCAGCTCGGCAATATCGATATCCAGCTGCTGGTGCAGACCGAACTGCAACCATGATTGCAGGATATGGCGGCTGCGCTCCTCCCGGCTCAGGGCCGAGCGCAGGGCGGTCGTTTGCGAGGCGACCTCTTGCTCCAGTTCATCGTTGAAGCCGAGCAGCCGCTGATTGAAGGCCTCTTTCTCGCTGTTGGCCTGCTGCAGCTGTTCATTCTGTTGATAGAGCGCTCTTACCTGGGCAGAGATGGTATAGGCCATCTCCTGCAGCAGCCGACGCACCTCATCGTATTCCACAAAGCGCAGCGGTGCTTGCTGTTGCTGGTAGTTGCCCTTGCCGTAACTGCGCACCAGGGCTGCCAGCGAGCGCAGCGGTCGGGTGAGCCAGCGGGTAAGCCAGATACAGCCGATGGCCACCAGCAGCAACATGACGGCGATGCTGACGGTCAACAACTGCTGAGATTTGTTTAGCTCGCTCACCCTGTCATCGCTGTAGCTGTAGAGGGTGATGGTTGGGGTGATGGTCTCTTCCAGTTGTGGCCAGCCGATGGTCAAGAGCTGTGCCATCTGGCTGGGTACCCGGTCGTTCATATCTTTGGTGTTGTTGTGTGAGCCTTCGTAGAGACGGGTATCTCCTTGTGAAATCACCAGATACTCGCTCCCCTTCAGATAGGGTTCCAGCAGTTGGGCCATCTGCCTCCAGGGGAGGATGGCCATCACAAAGCCCGCTGGGGTCTGCATCACCCCGGCCCGCTGATGATTGCGATAGATGGGGGCCACCAGCGCCAACCCGCCACTGCGATCCTGTTCCATATCGCCGATCAGCAAGGGATCATCCACAGGCATCAGCAAATGCTTGCCCTGTTTGGCTTCCCGCGTCTCGCTCCATGCCATCAGCTGTGGCATCAGGTTACTCGATTCAAGGTAAGAGGCTCGGCCGTTGATGTACTCTACTACCCGACCCTGATCATCGATCAGGTAGGCTGAGGTCAGCAGACTGTTGGACTTGATAAAGGCCGCCAGCGCCAGGCGGGCATGACTGGAGAAGAGAAAATTCTCGAGTGCCTGATTAAGCACCCGATCGTTGCTGAGTTGTTGAAGCTGGGTTCCGATCAATTCGCTGCGAAAGCGTGCCTCACGGGTCATGCTGGTGAGGGCTCGCTCCAGTTGGGATTGTTCGCTCTGGGCAATGATCTGGTGTTGACGAGCCAGCAATATGCCGCTTACCAGCAGCGCTGGCAGCAGGGCTGCGGTGAACAGTATGACGATGAGCGTAGGACCGAGACGAAAGGTGCGGTGGCTCATTTTGACTTGACCTGCTGGTATTGCTGATCGGCCAGTTGCTGCATATAGCGAGCTGCTTCAGCGGCACTGCTTCCCTCCTTGAAACGCTCGAACCCCTTGTCCATCGCCTGCCAGGCAATGGACATGGCGCTCTCTGAAGGCATGGGTGTACTGAGGGTGAACTGTTCCAGCAGCACCTTTTCGTGCAGGGCGGGGTATTGGTTGATGGCGGAAAAAGCCCGCTGGTTGATTGGTAACAGCGAACCCTGTCGATAGATCAATTGCTGAATATCGTCCCGCTGGATAAAGGCCATCAGGGCTTTGATGACGGTCTGACGTTCTTCATCTGCCATTGCCCAACGAGATACACTCAGGACGTAGGCGCCGCTCATGGAGTGCATCGGGCGATCTTCCCAGTGAGGCAGCATGGCAACCCCAAGCTGTTCTCCCATGTTTTTCACCAGGTCATTGAAGGCCCAGTCCCCGTTGACAAGATAGGCACTCTTGCCGTCGTTGAAATTGGCGAGAGCGGTATCATAGTCGCACTCGGGATCGCCCCACTTCTCTCTGGCGACCGTACGGTACGCTTCCAGTGCCTGAATCATGGCCGGCGTGTCGAGTGTGATGCGCCCTTCGGTCACTGGCGAGCCACCAAAAGTGAGCAGAAATGCTGCAAAGTAGTACATGTCGTGGTAGGGCCAGCTGACGGGCTGGATCCCCTTGGCCTTGAGGGCCGGAGTGATGGCTGCCAGTTGCTGCCATTGGGTCACCGGTGTTGAGACCAGCGCCTTATTGTAAAACAGCATCAGATGGTTGCCCTGCATCATGGGCATGCCCCAGCGTTGCTGATCCAGGGTAACATATTGCAGAGCACTGCTCATCAGTGCAGATGAGAACCATCCGGTTGGCAGGGGGGCGAGGGACATCTGTCGGTAGAGGCCGATAAAGTCGGACGGGATCAGCATCAAGTCGGGCAGCCCCCTGGCTTGCGCAGCCAGCAGGATGTCTGCCTTGATCTTGCCGGGCTCGATCTGGGTGACGTGAACCTTGTGATTGCCTTCCTGATTGAATCGCGTGATCACGTCGTCGATCACATATCCGGCCTGCTGGGAGTGCCACAACTCCAGCACTGGCTCCTGGGCTCGCAGTGGCTGGAGGCCAGATAAGATGCAAAGCAGTAAAAGATGATAAAAAACGCGATTTATGGTCATGTTACCATCACATCTGTGCCTTGAATCCAAAATGAAAAATGTAACAAACAACCGCTACTGTCGGTAGTGTGGCGGATCAACTAATTGACTAAAACAATAAAAAGCCCGGCGCTTGGGCCGGGCTGAGGGATAAATTGCTTATCCGGATTATCTTCGAGGCATCTATTGTGGATGTTGTTTGAGGATGTCGTATATCTCCTCTTTCAGTTTGAGTTTCTGTTTTTTCAGATCCCTCACCTCGGCGCTATAGTCGCTGGCGTGATGTTTTTCCAGCTTTCTAATCTCCGCATCCAGGTCGTTGTGCAAGTCAAACTTCTTCTGGAAATGGACATCACTGCTCTTCAGTTTCGAGATAAGTTCTCTGTACTCTGGGAACATGTAATGGAGCCTCCTTGGTTTCGTTTGATTGTGCCTTAGAGACCAAACTACCCCTTACCCCCCCAGATAAATGTGATCCGGATCCAATTCGGCAACAATGGTTTGCTGCATAAAGAATGTGGTTTTTAACTTGTTGAATCAAAAGCAGATCAGATATTCATTAGTCAGAGGGAGAGGGATAAACTGGAATCCTGATCACAGTTGTGACGGCGGGATGATGGTCGCGAGCCGGTAAACGGCAGCAAAAAAGGGGCATAGCGCCCCTTCATATAACCGGTATGGCATTTACTCTTTTTTCTTTTTCTTCTCGGGCAGCGGCTTGCCGTCGCGGTGGATCACCTTGCCCGCTTCAAAGCCAATCTGGGCGGCAAGCTCCTCCAGATCCGCCGACTTGGCCTGATCCCCGATGGCGTATCGATAGTTGGCGATGGAGAGTTTGTCAGCCACCGGCGTGCCCGGGACGATAGGCTCGCGCCAGCCCTGGCCGATGTGGGCCACCAGGGTGCCATTCATCAACAGCTCGCCGACGATCTCCTGGGTCGGATTGCCCTTGCCGTAGGTGAGACCCTGCGGGTGCTTCTTGCCGACCAGCGGCTCGTTGCTGGCGGGGATCAGCTTGGTGCGGATCAGCCACTTGGGCTTTTTGGTGTTGCCCACCGCCTTGCCGGTCTGGTACTCGTTGATCTTGATGGTCTTGATCATCTGGGCCATGAAGTCCTTGGTCAGCGCCTTCTGGGCGTCGCTGGTTTCATCGATGGCGATGGGGGCCACATACCAGGTCTGGGTGGCTTGAGCCTTGGGAGCGGCAGGGGCAGTTTGCGCCATGGCCAGGGGGCTGAGCAGGATGGCAGCCAGCAAGAGTCCTATCTTCTTCATTGTGATTCCGCTTTTGTTTCAACAAGAATTTTGTTTTGCCAGCGACGACTGCGCCAGCGCCAGAACATGGCCAGACCGCGCACCCACTCGTCGCAGGCCAGCGCCAGCCAGATACCGACCAGTCCATAACCCTGCATGATACCGAGGAAATAGGAGAGTGGCACGGCAATTCCCCACATGGAGAGCAACGCCATGTAGAGGGGGAAACGGGCATCCCCGGTGGCCCGCAGGGCGTTGATCACCACCAGATTGAAGGTGCGGCCGGGCTCGAGGATAAGGCTGATAAGAAACAGTTGCGCCACCTGGGTGATGATGTCGGCATCATCGGTAAAGAGGCTGATGATGGTACGGCCATTGAGGGCAGCCACCACGGCGATGACGCAGGTGACTGCCAGCCCCAGCTTGAGGCTCTTGAGCAGCTGTTGATAGGCGCGATCGAACTGCCTGGCACCTGCCAGATGACCGATGATGATTTCGTTGCCAAGGCCGATAGAGAGGCCAAACAGCAGGATAAACAGGCAGATCTGGAAGAAGTAGGATTGGGTCGCCAGCGCCTTGTCCCCCAGCAGTCCGACAAAGGCTGTCACCACCATAAACTGCAGCATCCAGGAGAGGTTCTCTCCTGCCGCCGGCAGGCCGATATGGAGTACCTTGCCGAGCATCTCCCGGCTGGGGTGGACGATATCGCGCACCACCAGTCGAATGCCGGTCTTGCGGGCTACCAGCCACACCAGCAGCACCACGCCGACCAGTCGGCCCGCGACCGTGCTGATGGCGACACCGGCGACCCCCAGCTGGGGCAGGCCGAACCAGCCGTAGAGCAGCAGCAGGTTGCCGACGAAGGTGATGAGGTTGACGATGAGGGTCACATACATCGCCTGACGGGTGTGGCCGTGAGCGCGCAGGGTGGCTGCCAGACAGAGGGCTGCTGCTTCCGGTAACAGGCAGAGACCGATGATCTGCAAGTAAAGCGTCCCGTCGCTCATCAGATTGGCAGGCAGGTTCATCAGCGCCAGCATGGTGCTTGCTCCTGCCATCACGCCGATGGCGGCTACCAGACCGATCAGCAGGTTGAAGCCGATGGCGGTGTGGATCACCACCCGACTCTTCTCTCGATCGCCCGCCCCCAGATACTGGGTGATCACCACACTGGTACCGATGCTGACGAAGCTGAACAATGTGATGGCGAGATCGAACACCTGATTGCCGACCGCCAGCGCGGCCACTCCCTGATAGGAGACGTGACCCACCATGAAGGTGTTGAGGGCACCGGTCAGAAAGTGCAGGGCGAGATCGATAAAGAGCGGCCAGGTCAGCGCAAATAGCGTGCCCGGGCCTGCGTGGGATTGAGATTGCATGGCATGTCCAACAGCTGGGAGGGTACGGGGGAGTGCCCTCTGGGGGCGCATTTAACACCAAGGCCAAGGCCGGTGCAATCCTTGTGCAGGATTGCACCGGCAAGGGGCGCAGGCCAAGGGATCAGGCAGGCGTGGCGCCCGCCTCCTGTTCGCTTGGCAGGGTGAGGCGCGCCGAGTCGGGCAGGGCATCATCCTGCGGCCAATTCGAGCGGATGGCATCTGTGGTGCTCTCCACCACCGCATCATCCTTGAACACCGGCTCGCGGTAGCAGCGGGTCAGGCGCAGCGCCTGATACATATCGGGGCAGAGGATGATCCCCTCATCGCCCACCCGCACACCCGCCTGCTTTAGCCAGTGGGTCATCTGGCCGTGGCGACCCGCCATCACCATATGGATGCCGCGCCGTTTCAGATCTTTGTGCAGCTCTCCCACCATGCTCATCACGCTGATGTCCTGATGGGTGAAGCAGGCGACCGCATCGATCACCAGACACTTGGGGGCTCGGGGATCCTGCACCAGCAGGGCAAGCACCCGCCGCTTGAAATAGGGGGCATTGAAGTAGGTGAGCGGCGAGTTGAAGCGATAGACCAGAATACCCGGGATCGCCTTGGCCTGTTCGTTGTCCCCCAGGGTGCGCACCACCCCCTCGTCATCCATGCCGAGTAGTTGATCGGTGGGGCGCATCACATTGCGCAGGAACTGGAATAGCCCCAGCAACACGGCAAGGGTGATCCCGGGGATCACTCCCATGGTGAGCACGCTGATAAAGGTGACCAGCGCCAACCAGAAGGCGGAGCGGTCGGAGTGGCGCAGCGCCCACAGTCCGCGAAAATCGGTGAGCGACAGAGAGGCCATCACCAGCACCACCCCGAGGGCGGCTGTGGGTATATATTTGAGCGGCGCCGTCAGATAGAAGGTGATGAGGGCGATCACTGCTGCGGCGATGATGGAGACCAACTGGCTCTTGCCGCCGTTGGCGTCGTTGACCGCAGTGCGCGAATCCGCGCCGCTGATGGCAAAACCCTGGGAGACTGCGGAGGCGAGGTTGGCCATACCGAGGGCCCGAAACTCCTTGTCCGCGTCTATCTCGTAACCGTTTTTGGCTGCAAAGCTGCGGGCGGTCAGCATCATGGAGACGAAGCTCACCATGGCCAGGTTAAGGGCGGGCAGCACCAGCTCCCGCATCAGGCCGGGGGGGAATTCCGGCATCTGGAAGGCGGGCAGGCCGGAACCCACCGCCCCCAGGGTGGCGATATCAAACTGGCCGAGATTAAAGCCCCACACCAGCGCAGCGGTCACCACCATGGCCACCATGGAGGAGGGCCATGCCGGTTTGTAGCGCTTGGCCAGCAGCAGGGTGAGCAGAGCCACCAGACTCATGGCCAGGGTCGGCAGATGGGTCTGGGTAATATAGGTCGCCCCGCTGGCAATCCGCTCGATGAGGTAACGTTCGCTGAAAGTGAAGCCGAAGATCTTGGAGAGCTGGCCCACCATGATGGTGATGGCCACACCATTGAGCAGCCCCATCAGGATCGGGCGGGAGAGAAAGTCCGCCAGCACCCCCAGCTTGAAGCGGCTGGCAATCAGGCACCAGAAGCCGGTCATGGCGGTCATGGTCATCACAAGTTGCCAGTGACGGGTTGGATCGCCTGCGGCCAGCGGCGTCACCACGGCGGCGATGACCGCACAGGTGGCGGCATCGGGGCCGACAATCAGCTGGCGGGAGGTGCCAAACAGGGCGTAGACCAGCATGGGCAGGATGCAGGAGTAGAGGCCGACGATGGCACCCACCCCGGCAAGCTCGGCATAGGCGATGGCGACGGGCAGGGCCACGGCCGCCACCGAGAGTCCGGCGCGAAGATCTGGCATCAACCAGGCGCGCTGGTAATGCAGCAGGGCGGCGAGGCCCGGTAGCCAGCGTTCGAGAGAGAAGAAGTCGCGCATTATTTAACCCATTGAGTTACAACCAGCTTTTCCCCTAGTGTGCCCAAGGTTATCGAAAGATTGCAATCAGGTTATGGCCAGTTTACCTGAAGGTCAGGCCAGATAGCCTGCCAGCGTTTCTCCTTGATGCGCTGGGTAAAAATCTGTTTGTCCTGACGACATCTGGGGTTGGCACTCACTTGCAGCGACCAGTTGATGGCAAAGCCGTAGGGGGCAAGCCACTCGAACTCGCCATCCCGGGTGAGGCGTACGCCGATGCAGGTGGGCACCTCGACCCAATGGCTGAGCGCCTCAAGGCTGCTGGCAAACGGCGCTACCAGCTGGCGAGTATGCATGCGGGCCTGATTGCGCACCTCCCACTGCTGGCCGGGCAGGCGTTTGGCGAGCCAAGCTTCGTGCTCCGCTTCGGCCAGCCCTTGCGGATCGGTTTTATCGAGATAGATAAGGTCGATATCGTTGAGCGGGGTGGGCACCGCCTTGTGGTGAAGGTGATCCCAGATGAGGTTGCGGATAAAACCGGCCCCCAGCGCCCAGTCGGGCAGATTGAGCTCGGCCGCGGCTTGCAGGCAGGCCATCCGCTGCGGATCGGCCCGCAGCAGGGCTTCTGTTTTGGCTTGGAATTGCTGTTCGAGGACGGTGTTCAGAGGTTCAGTTGTTGGCATTGCGGCGTAACCAGACATCAATGTAGCGACAGCTCGGCACTATAGTGAGCCCCTCCGCCTGAGTCCAGTTGAAGAAGGCGCGCGCCAGCTGATCGGCAATCCCCTGCACCCGCAGCTCGGGGGGGACGAAAGTACTGTAGGCGTCGATGGTCTTGGCATCGAGGCGCCGGTAGCGCAGTCTCGACTCTTTCCCCTCAACCATACAGATAAACTGTTGCTGGTTGGCCTGATGAATAATCTCGCTCATGGTGGGCACCTCTGGCATCAAGATGGTGTTGTTGGCACAAGATAGCGGTTAGCCAAGGTATAGAACAGATAATGAGAGCCCGTGGTCAATATCATCCCCCTTTGACAGAGGGCGCATCGATATCGCGATGTAGATCAAGGTGCCCGATGGTGAGTCGGGCACCGCGTTAGTGTCAGCACAAGATTATTGGCAAAGGGGAGGGATCAGACCCAGGCTCGCTCCAGCAGGGTGAGTAACTGCTCACGGTCGGCGTCCTTGCGATTGAACAGCAGGGCACCGTCGTTGACCGCCAGATCGCGGATCTCGGTCAGTAGCGAGCGATCGCTTACCCCAGCCTCGCTCATGGTGCGCGGCAGCTTGACCGCTTGCCACAAGGTGTCGCGCAGGGTGCGAATAGCTGTGATGGTCGCTTCCGCCCGCTGATGGGCCGGGGTGGCAGCAAAGCGCTCTGCCCCCACCAGCGGCAACAGCAGCCGGGCCAACTCGCTATCCACCTCGGGGCGGTTGTAGTCGAGCACGGTCGGCAAAAAGAGGTTCATGCACAGCCCGTGGGGCAGATGGCAGCGGGCTCCCAGACTGTGGCCGAGGGCGTGCACCAGCCCCACCATGGAGTTGGAAAAAGCCATGCCAGCCAGCGTGGAGCCTTCCGCCAGTTGCAGCCGCAGCTGTTTGTTTTGCGGGTCGTGGATGATTTGCGGCAGGGCGCTGGCGATCTTCTCCACTGCCATCAGGGCCAGCGCATCGCTCACCGGGTTCTTGGCGGTACCGATAAAGGCCTCGATGGCGTGGGTCATGGCATCCATGGCGGTAGCGGCGGTGATATTGAGGGGCAGTCCCTGGGTCAGGCGCGGGTCGAGCACCGCCAGCTGGGGCAGCAGGAAGGGGGAGGTGAAGGGCACCTTGCGCCCGCTCGCCTCATCCTTGATCACTGCAACCAATGTCACTTCTGATCCTGTGCCCGCCGTGGTGGGCACCACCGCCAGCGGCTTGAGGGGACGGGTCAGGCAACCGGCGCCCGAGTAGTCGAGCAGATGATCCCCCCCCATGGAAGTGAGAATGTTGACTGCCTTGGCGGTGTCGATGACCGAGCCGCCCCCCAGCGCCACCAGACTGTCGCAGTCGAGCTCGCGGTAGCGTTTGGCGATCCGCTCCACCACGGCAGTGGAAGAGTCAGCCGGGATCTCGTCCCAGATGGCGGCAACCGGCAGCTCCCCCTCGGCCAGCACATTGGCCAGCAGGGTGGCAAGGCCGGTGGCATTGACCCCCTTGTCGGTCAGCAGCAGCGGGCGACGGGCCCCGAGGCTGGCCAGCTCGCTGGCCAGCTGCTCCAGCGCCTGTTCACCGGCCAGCAGTTTGACCGGGCAGAAGAAATCGTAATAGCGGCTCATTTCAAAGCTCCTTGCGCGTTAGCCGGTCACCAGACCCAGATAGATGTTGCAGGCCCGGCCGATCTTGTTGGTCGGGGCGGGATAGTGGCGCAGCAGAGGCCGCGCGATAAAGGCGGGCAGGATCAGGGACTGCAACTGCTCAAGCCCCCGTACCAGATGCATGGCAACGGTCAGATCTCCCTCCACCAGCAGCCGGTTTTCGCCAAATGCCTGATTGACCCCGAGCCGAAAACTCAGGGCGCGAAAGGCGATATTGGGATGCTTGAAGCGCACCCGTAGCGGATGGATGGTGGCATGAGGGGCGACTGGCGCGCCGGGATACCAGCGGCCACCCTGCTTGTGCATGTTCATGGCGTAGCCGATGCCGCCCACTTCGAGGCGAATAGCCAGCCCGTCCGGCAACGGCGCCAATTCACGGCGCACTGCCTCGTCGGTGCGGGCGGCGCGACAGAGGGTGCGACCCACCACCCAGAGCAGAGTGGTGATCCAGAGGCGGCGGCCAAGGGCTGCCGCAGGTTCAAACATCCGTGTTTGCATGAGGATTGGCTCCTGAGATGGCTGACCAGAAGAGGGCGAACGCACTGGCTTGCCAGTAGTCGTCCTCTCCCAGCTCCGGTTGATCGACAAACAGTGATGCGCAAGCGAGGAACTGGCCCTGACACACCTCCAGCAACAGTGGCGCGGGAGCCTGCATCAGCTCGCCGCTGGCCTGCCCCTTTGCCAGCAGGGCTGGCAGAAAGCGCAGGGCATCGTTCAGGATCTGGCTGCGGGCCGGTCTGGCCAGCAGCGGAGAGTGAAAGAAGCCCAGCACGAATTTGAGCTCATTGGGATGCGCGAGCATCCACCCCATCGCCAGCTGCCAGTAGTGGCGGGTCTGGTCGTACAGCGGCAGGGTGGGATCTGCTTCATGGATGGCGCTCCCCATCCGGGTCTTTACATCCTGATAGAGGGCGAGGATCAGCGCCTCCTTGCTCGGAAAGTGGTGGAACAGAGTGCCGTTGGCCACCCCGGCCGCCTTGGCGATACGGGCGGTGGCGGCCCCCTGCAGGCCATCTTCGGCGCAGAGGGCGAGGGCGGCATCCAGGATCTGGCGGCGCTTGTCGGTCATGGTTTGTGGCTGCGGGATAGCCTGCTTCATTGTCATCTCCATCAGCGCAGGAAGAAGGCCATCATCAGCTTCTGGATCCAGCTGTGGTAGGGGGGATGGATCAGGGAGCCGGTGGTGAACTTGCCGCGGGTCAGCACGGTTTTTGCCTTGGAGAAGGTAAGAAACCCCTCGTGGCCGTGGTAGTGGCCCATGCCGGAGGCGCCGATGCCGCCAAACGGCACATCGTCGGCAGCCACCTGAAACAGGCTCTCGTTGATCGCCATGCCGCCGGAGTGGGTCTCCCGGGTCACTCGCGCCTGCAACTCGGGATCGAAGCTCATCAGATAGAGGGCCAGCGGGCGGGGCCGCTCGGCCACATAGGCGAGCGCCTCCTCCAGGGTGTCGTAGGGGATGAGCGGCAGCAGCGGCCCGAAGATCTCCTGCTGCATTACCTGACACTGACTCGGCACCCCGGTCAGCAGATGGGGCACCAGCAGGCGACGCTGGTCGTCGCGGGCCGGGCTGCCACAGGGATGGAGCTGGGCACCCGCCTGCTCGGCTTCATCGAGCCAGCTGACGAGACGTTGATACTGGCGGTCGTTGATGATGGCGCCGTAGTCGGCGCTATTGAGCCCCTGCGGGTAGAGCTTGCTGAAGTGGCGGCGATAGGCGGCGATAAAGTTATCCACCTCGCTGCGGGGCAGCAGCACATAGTCGGGGGCGACGCAGATCTGCCCGGCGTTGAGGCTCTTGCCGAAGATCATCCGCTCGACCGCGGTGGCGACCGGCATGTCGGGGGCGATGAGACAGGGGCTCTTGCCACCCAGCTCAAGGGTGAGGGGGGTGAGCTGGGGCGCGGCGGCGGCCATCACCAGCTTGCCCACCATGGTGGAGCCGGTAAAGAGCAGGTGATCGAACGGCAGTGAGCTGAACGCTGCCGCCATCTGGGCATCTCCCTCGATGATGGCGATCTCGTTTTCGTCAAACACGCTGGTGAGCATGGTGCGCAGCACGGCGTTGGTATGAGGGGTGAACTCGGAGAGTTTCAGCATCGCCCGGTTGCCCGCCGCGATGGCGGTGATGAGGGGGCCAAGGCTCAGCATCACCGGAAAGTTCCACGGCACGATAATGCCGACCACCCCGAGCGGCTGGAAGTGCACCTCCACTTTGGCGGGGGCCAGCAGCAGGCCGGTGTGACGGCGGTGGGGCTGCATCCAGCGTTTGAGCCGCTTCTGGGTGTAGTTGATCTGCATGATGCAGGGCAGCACATCGGCGATCAGGCTGTCGTAGTGGCTGCGCTGACCATAATCTGCCGCCAGCGCCTTGCACAGCTGTCCCTTGTGGGCGAGCAACGCCTGTTTGAGTTTGGTCAGCTGCGCCCGGCGCTCGGCCAGGGTAGGCATGGGGTGAGCCAGACTCGCCCGCTTGAGCCGCGCCAGCTGATCCGGCAGGGACATCTTGATGGCGAGGATATCCTCAGGAGTGTGTTGAAGCTGCGCCGCACCCATGTTGTTCTCCGCACGAAAAATGACCGACTGATTAGTCGGTCTAAATCTAGCTGTTTGTTACCGGAATGTAAAGCTGGCAAGCTGTCTGCCGTTCACCATGAGCCGGACGCAAGAGAGAACTGTGTGTCTCCCCACACTTTTGTGGTTTGCTCGTTGGTGACTTATCTAATAAGGGGTAGTTTTTGGCTATTAACCTACACGGAGAGAGCACTATGACCAGGGAACTGAACAGCTTGTTGGCCCGGCTTGAAGATGTGGTTGAGCGGATGCCGGATTGCTTCAACACCTACGAATTCGCCCAGAAGCTGGCACTGCAATATCAGCCGGAATTCTTTGCCGCGGGCCACTCTCTAGCCGAGCACGAGGGCAAGGTACTGCGGGTGCTGCACCAGAAGATCGCCGAAGCGCTGGCGGGCAGCGAGATGGTGATTGAAGGGGCTCTGCTCCCCTGCGTCACCCCCTGGGGGGAGAAGGCGACCTCACCGCGTTGGCACCGCAAGCACTGAGGATCCGGTCAGGCAGATCACTGCCAGATAGCAGATAACGAACAACGATAAAGGGCGCGGCGCTGGCAACAGGGCCGCGTTTTTTATGCTAATTGTCGCCAGCAGCGCCCCCGCTGCCGGGAGCAAAGGCCCGCTCTGTGATCCCATGCCGGGATATGGGGCCGTCAGCCGGATAGACTCTCCCTTTTGTCGCAGGGTTTGTCACCGTAGGAATTTCTCATGACCCATAAAATCATTCTGGATACCGACCCGGGTATCGACGATGCCATGGCCATCCTGTTTGCCGAGGCCCACCCCGCCATCGAGCTGCTCGCCATCACCACTGTTTTTGGTAACGCCACCATCGACAATGGCACCCGCAACGCCCTCTGGCTCAAGCAGAAGTACGGCATGAAGGCGGATGTGGCCAAAGGTGCTGCCGCCCCGCTGCTGCGCGAGCCGGTTGGCCCCACCACCATAGTCCACGGCCCGAGCGGCTTTGGCGATATGGAGGCGGGGGAGGTGACTATCGCTCCGGATCCTCGCCCCGCTTGGCAATATATTGTCGAGGCGGTGGAAGCCGCGCCGGGGGAGATCACCATAGTCACTATCGGCCCGCTGACCAATCTGGCGCTGGCGCTACAACAGGCGCCCGAGATTGTCTTGCTGGTGAAACAGGTGGTAGTGATGGGGGGCGCCTTTGGCGTCAACGGCCATCGTGGCAACGTGACCCCCTATGCCGAGGCCAATATTCACGATGATCCCGATGCCGCCGACCGAGTCTTTACCGCCGATTGGCCTGTGGTGATCATCGGGCTGGACGTGACCCAGCAGAGCTTCTTCAGCAGCGCCTATCTTGATGAGCTCAAGGACAAGGCGGGAGAGCCGGGCCGTTTCCTGTGGGATGTGAGCCGCTTCTATCTGCGCTTCTACTCCGAGAAACTGGGGCTCTCCGGTTGCCACGTCCACGATCCGTCCGCCATCGCCTATGTGATTGATCCGACCCTCTTTACCCTGCGCGAGGGGCCGGTACGGGTTATCACCAGCGGTCCGGCCATCGGCCACACCCTGCAAAAGTTCGATGGCAAGCGCCACTCCCACGATGACTGGTCAGCCTATCGTCCGCAGCAGGTCGGGGTGGCGGTGCGTGATGAGGCGCTGCTCGCTCTCTATCGCGAGACGCTGGTGGGTTGGGGCAAGGATTGCTGAGCAAAGGGGCGCTATAGCGCTGAGGCGGGGGCTGTGATCGGCGCCAAACAATCGGGGCGCATGGCCGCTTATACTGCCTGATATCAAGAGCTTGGGAGGGATGAAGATGGCCTGGATTTCCTTGATCGTAGCGATTGCGCTGATCTGGTGGTTGATGAAGCTGGGGCGTGGCGCCCTGTTCGAGATCCGCCTTGCTCCCGGCAAGGTGGTGGTCAAGCAGGGCAAGGTCTCACCCGCTTTTATTGACCATGCCAAACAGATCCTGCGCCACGATACGGTACGCGGTCGCATTGTGGGGCAGCGCGATGGCGATGGTGTGAAGTTGATCTTCTCCCGCTCTATCCCCGAGCCGGTGGCCCAGCGGTTTCGCAATATCTTCCCCTATGGCGATTACCGCCAGCCAACGGCGCCACTGCCGGGGCCAAAATCCCGCAAGGGATAAGCACCGGAACGTGGTTAATCAATAGCAAACGGGCCTCCAGTGGAGGCCCGTTTTTTATGGCACTTGGCCAAGAGAGGGCTGACAGCCCTTACTCCTTGCCGTGCAGCTCGCGCTGGGTCTTGACCGCCGCTGCCTTGACGGCGGTGCCTTGATTGCCCCAGGAAGCGCGCAGGGTGTTGACCAGCTCGGCCACCTGTTCGTCGTTGAGAGCCCAGCCATAACCCGGCATATGGTAGCCGATATGCCCCTGCGTAATGGGCGTCTCGGCACCGTGTAGCAGCACGTTGATCAGGCTCGACGGATCGCTCGCCAGCACGGTGCGGTTGTTCACCAGCGAGGGAATGACGTGGTCATTGCCCTGGCCGTTGACCCCGTGACAGGTGGAGCAGTACATGGCGTAGTCCGCCTTGCCGCTGGCACTGGCATAGGCACGGGCCCCTTTCTCCGCGACCGGCTCATCTTTCAGATCGGTGAGATAGGTGGCGATGCTGGCCAGATCGGCGTCGCTGAAATACTGGCTGCTGTGAGTGATCACTTCCCCCATGGGGCCCGCGACCGCTTCATGCTGGCTGCGGCCGGTTTTCAGCAGATCGATCAGCGCCTGCTTGCTGTAACGGCTGCCGCGAATGTCGGGGGCATACCAGCCATCCAGCGCCGCCCCGCTTAGGTAGACAGGGTCCGCCTCAGTCAGCGCTTTCTCCTGCATGCCAAGCCCGCGCGGAGTGTGGCAACTGCCGCAGTGACCGGCACCCTGCACCAGATAGGCGCCACGGTTCCACTCTTCGCTCTTGCCTGCGACCGGGGTGAAGCGGCTGTCGTCGTGGTAGATCCAGTTCCATCCCATCAGCGGCCAGCGCATGTTGAGCGGCCAGGGGATGTCGCTCTCTTTGTTGGCGATGGCCAGCGGTTGCACCTCCTTCATCAGGTAGTGATAGAGATCTTCGAGATCCTTATCGCTCATCTTGGCGTAGGCGGTGTAGGGCATGGCCGGATAGAGGTGATGGCCGTCGCGGGCCACCCCTTCACGCATCACCTTGATGAACTCCGGCAGGCTGTAGTTGCCGATACCGTGGGTCTTGTCGGGGGTGATGTTGGTGGCAAATACGGTGCCGATGGGGGTCGGGAATCCTTTGCCGCCTGCCAGCGGCTTGCTGGTCTCGCTGGTGTGACAGGCGGCGCAATCGCCGAGCTTGGCCACGTATTCCCCCGCCGACATGGCGGGGGCTGCGTTGGCGGCAAGGGCGGGCAGAGCCAGCAGCAGGGCGCTGGCGGTCAGTGACAGGGCGCGGCTCATTGGGCACCTCCCTTGCTCATGGCTACCAGCTCGTTGACGGCGCGCCACGCTTCGTCGATGGCGGCGTGGGCGTAGGGGCTCCAGCCTGCATCCGAGTTGGCGATGGTGATGTTGCCGATCGGCTGGCGACCCAGTTCAATCCATTTTTCGCACTGCGCTTCGTCATCAAACAGGGTGTTGGTGACATAGGAGTAACCGTGAGACCAGCGGTTGACCGTGATGGCGAGGATATCCTGCTCATGGTTGAAACCGGCGCTGCCGAGCATTCCCTGCAGTTGCTCGCGGATCATCTGCTCGTGCTGCTCGAATGGCATGCCGAGGATCATGGCGCGCCCCTTGCGGGACTGCTCGCGTGCCGAGAGGCCGCTGCCCGGCAGGGTCGGTACATAGACCATGTGCAGGCACATGGGCTGATCCGGGTTTTTGGGATGCTCATAACCACCGAGGTTGACCGGATAGTCGAGTTTGACCCGACTGTAGGGGGCTGCGGGGGAGTAGACCTCGTGCACCCCCAGCTTGACGAATGCTTGCCAGTTCTTGATCACCACCTTGGTGTAGACCAGCGGCGCCTTGACGTTCTGGCGCAGAGCCTCCTTCTGGGGCTCCGGCATCTCGGGCACCATATAGGGGATCATCATGTTGTAGCCCGCCATGATCGACTGCTTGGCCCGTACCCGATGCAGCTTGCCCTCTTTGATGTAGGTGACATCCACCGCCAGCTTGCCATCGGCGAGGCGCACGTTTTTAGCCTGTAGCGCCGTGCTGCCAAGACGCAACCGTACCTTGTGCTCGGGCAGGTCGAGTTTGCTGTAGTCAAACTTGGCCAGCACCACATCCTGCATGGTGTGACCCGGCGCCACCTGCGGAATGAGCTTGCGTACCATCAGGCGGGTGAGACCGGCGTTGCCATCGGGGAAGTGGAAGATGTAGGGATCGTCCAGCTCCGCCTGCTCCTCGGCATCAAGCGGCGTCAGATTGAGGCCGTCGAAACCCGGCAAGGCGCACAGACGCGCATCGGCGCAGGCGGTGGCGTCGATGCCGACCGCCTGGAAATCGTTGGTGCGCTGCTGGAAGTAAGTGATCGCCCGCTCGCTGAGACCCACTTTATCGCGCAGGAAGGTGGTGTAGCTGTTGCGAGTCACCCACTCGTCCTGCTGCTCGCGGGTCATGCCGCTCAGGTAGTCGATCTTCGATTCGTGCAGGGCCAACAGGGCGGCCTTGTCGGCATCATCGAGGGGGAAGTCACCGATAAATTCTGCCAGCGGCCGGCCGTTCAGGCGATCGCGCGGGATATCGTCCGCCACGTTGTGGCCCGGATCCCCGTTCACTATCTTGTTGACGCCAAAGTGCTTCTCGTCGAAATAGACGCCACGGCTCAGCCCCAGATCCGGATAGAAGGTCTGCTGGAAACCGGCGGCCAGCTCGTCGATGTTGACCTCCAGCGTCTTGAGCAGACCGAGCGCCACCGGGCTGTAGACCGAACGCGGTGATTGCAGGGATTCACTGCCGCCGTAACCCAGACGCAGGCCATCGGGGGTGGTGAATTCGTTGCGCTTGGCGTGGCCACCGAAGTCATCGTGGTTGTCGAGCAGCAGGATCTTCTTATCCGCGCCGAGCAGTTGCTGATAGAAGCAGGCGGCAGCCAGGCCGCTGATCCCGGCGCCGACGATCACCAGATCGTA
This sequence comes from Aeromonas sp. FDAARGOS 1405, assembly GCF_019048265.1. NCBI lineage: Bacteria > Pseudomonadati > Pseudomonadota > Gammaproteobacteria > Aeromonadales > Aeromonadaceae > Aeromonas > Aeromonas sp. FDAARGOS 1405. The sequence goes on from NZ_CP077311.1 coordinate 2,828,872, forward strand.
CTCCCCCTCAAGGGGAATATTGGCAAAATCATACTGCTTGCCGTCACGGGCGATGCTGTGGGCCGGTTCGAAAGAGCCCGGGTGGTTGCCGCGCAGGCCGGTGAGGGCGGGCGGGTAGGCCAGGGTTTTATCCGCCAGCGTGCTGCCGCCTTCGGCAGCCTTGAGCAGATTGATGGGGGCGACGCCTGCCGCAATGGTGATGGCAACGCCGTTGAGAAAATCTCTGCGTGTAATACTCATGGCAATACCTGCTGTATGAAAAATGGAAAAGCACAGAGTGGAATGGGTAGCTGACCAGCAGCAAGAGGACGCAACCTACCGCCATATTCGCATGGCGTCTATATAGTTTGATAATAACTTATTAAACAAATTATTCAAACAAGGGGCCAAGTGACAGACTTGTTCTGGTTAGCCGATTTTAAAAATAAATGCAGCAGAAATATAGGGCAGCTATCTGTGGGTGCATTTAACTATGTAAATGCAGATGTATTTAATTGGTCATTTATCATCGTAGCTAGCAGCTGTTTATTATTCATGCTGGAGGGCGAAATTTTAGCCTCATATATCCATATACTATGTGGGGTTTGTTGGTAGTTTAGTGTGCAGAGTTCAACTGTAATTTGAGATGGCAGTTCTGTTGATTAATTATAGGGAAAAGCACTATTTATAGTGACTTGGATGGTTGATTAACAATTTTCACATGCGTTCGCCAAGTTTTGCACAATCTCGGGATTAATTTTTCATGTTGTTTACATGTTCTGGTTCTGATCACAATGTTGCCCGTTTTTACAACTTTAGCCTGCGACCATAAGGACACTGCATGAGACCTTTTGAATTAAAGAGGGGCTTGGGTGCTTTGCTGTTGCTCGCATCGGCCAGCTTGCTGACCGGCTGCGACATGGCCTTGATGAACCCCAAAGGGCAGATTGGTCTGGAGCAGAAATCACTGATATTAACCGCCTTGGGGCTGATGTTAATTGTGGTGATCCCTGTAATTATTATGGCTGTGGTCTTTGCCCGCAAATACAGGGCATCAAATACCAACGCTAAATATACTCCGGATTGGTCTCACTCCAATAAAATTGAAGCGGTTGTGTGGACCGTGCCAATTATTATCATCGTCATCCTGGCAACCATTACCTGGAAAACGTCCCACGAACTGGATCCTTACAAACCGTTGGATTCTACGGTGAAGCCGATCCAGATTGATGTTATTTCCCTCGACTGGAAATGGCTGTTTGTCTACCCAGAATTAGGGATTGCCTCGGTCAATGAATTAGCATTCCCGGTCAATACCCCCGTCAATTTCCGGGTGACTTCAGACACAGTCATGAACTCTTTCTTCATTCCCAAGCTGGGCGGGCAAATTTATGCCATGGCAGGTATGCAGACCAAGTTGCATCTCATTGCCAATGAAGCAGGCGCGTATGACGGTATCTCCAGCAGTTATAGCGGAGCCGGTTTCTCGGGCATGAAGTTCAAGGCGATTGCCACGCAGGATCAGGCCGGTTTTGATGCCTGGGTTGCCAAAGTCAGGGCCTCTCCCAAGATGCTGACCACCATGGATGAGTTCAATGCGCTGGCCAAGAAGAGCGAAAACCACCCGGTGGAGTATTTCTCAAGTGCCGATCCGGCCCTTTTCGTCAAGCTGATCAACAAGTTTATGGGTGACATGGGGCATGGCGAGCACAAGGGGATGACCCATAAAGCCCCCTCAGAGCATGGCGCCGCCATGAATCACGATGACATGGCACATATGCAGATGGACCATGCCGCTATGGCGCATGACGGGCAGAAGGAGCATGCCGGACATATGAACGCGCCGTTGGATAACAAGGCTGTGCAAGCAGGATCCGAGGAATAACCGATGTTTGGAAAATTAACACTCGATGCCATTCCGTTCCATGAACCCATCATCATGGTGACGGTAGCCGGTATCATTTTGGGGGGGCTGGCCGTTGCCGGCCTGATCACCTATTTCGGCAAGTGGCAATATCTGTGGAAAGAGTGGCTTACCTCGGTCGACCACAAGCGTCTTGGGGTCATGTATCTGATCCTGGGTATGGTCATGATGCTGCGCGGCTTCGCCGATGCGGTGATGATGCGTACCCAGCAGGTGATGGCTTCGGCTGGTGGTGACGGCATTTTACCGCCGCATCACTACGACCAGATCTTCACCGCCCACGGGGTCATCATGATCTTCTTCGTGGCCATGCCACTGGTGATCGGTCTGATGAATATCGTCGTGCCGCTCCAGATCGGTGCCCGTGATGTGGCTTTTCCCTTCCTCAACAACATCAGCTTCTGGTTCACCGCCGCCGCCGTGGTGTTGATCAACGTCTCCCTCGGGGTCGGTGAATTCGCCCAGACCGGCTGGCTGGCCTATCCGCCCCTCTCCGGGCTGGAGTACAGCCCGGGGGTCGGGGTTGATTACTGGATCTGGAGTCTGCAGATCTCGGGTCTGGGCACCTTGCTGACTGGCGTCAACTTCTTCGCCACCATCATCAAGATGCGCGCTCCTGGCATGACCATGATGCGTCTGCCGGTGTTCACCTGGACGGCTTTGTGCTCCAACGTACTGATCATCGCCTCCTTCCCGATCCTGACCGTTACCATCGCCCTGCTCACCGCAGACCGCTATCTGGGTACCCATTTCTTTACCAATGACATGGGTGGCAACATGATGATGTACATCAACCTGATCTGGGCCTGGGGCCACCCCGAGGTTTATATCCTGGTGTTGCCGGTATTCGGGATCTTCTCCGAAGTGGTGGCCACCTTCAGCAAGAAGAAGCTGTTCGGCTACACCTCGCTGGTATGGGCGACCATTGCCATTACCGTGCTCTCCTTCATTGTCTGGTTGCACCACTTCTTCACCATGGGCTCGGGCGCAAACGTGAATGCCTTCTTCGGCATCACCACCATGATCATCTCCATCCCGACCGGGGTGAAGATCTTCAACTGGTTGTTCACCATGTACCGTGGTCGCATCGAGTTCACCTCACCCATGTTGTGGACCGTCGGTTTCATCATCACCTTCACCATAGGTGGCATGACAGGGGTACTGCTCTCGGTGCCGGCGGCCAACTTCGTGTTGCACAACAGCCTGTTCCTCATCGCTCACTTCCACAACGTCATCATTGGTGCCGTGGTATTTGGCTGCTTTGCAGGAATCACCTACTGGTTCCCCAAGGCGTTCGGCTTCACCCTGAATGAAACCTGGGGCAAGCGTGCTTTCTGGTGCTGGATTATCGGCTTCTTTGTTGCCTTCATGCCGCTTTACGTACTGGGCTTCATGGGGATGACCCGCCGCATCAGTCAACAGCTGGATCCGGCCTTCCACCCCTGGCTGGTGGTAGCCGCCTGTGGTGCCGGCCTGATTGCCCTTGGTGTCTTGTGCCAGGTGATCCAGCTGGTGGTCAGCATCCGTGACCGCGAGCAGAACCGTGATGTGAGTGGTGACCCCTGGGGTGGCCGGACGCTGGAGTGGGCGACCTCTTCACCGCCGCCCTTCTACAACTTCGCCATCGAGCCGAAGATCACCGGTCTGGATGCCTTCTGGGAGGCCAAGCAAAACGGTTCAGCCTATCAGCAGCCCAAGCAGTATGCACCGATCCACATGCCCAAGAACACCGGGGCAGGGGTGATCATCGCGGGCTTCAGCGCCGTCTTTGGCTTTGCCATGATCTGGCATATCTGGTGGATGGCCATCCTTGCCTTTGCCGCCATGATTGGCAGCTGGATCATCCACAGCTTCAACGATGACGTGGACTACTACGTCCAGGTTGACGAGATCACGCGCATCGAAGATCAGCATTTTGCCAACATCAACAAGGGGGCTTAGTGCTATGACCACTGGCGTTTCATATCACATTCACGTCTACGGTGCCCGGAGGGCATGGGCACCCGAAGGTCAGCATTTTGCCAACATTAACAAGGGGGCGTGACGCTATGGCGACCGACGTTCTACATCACACTCACGAGAGTGCCCATGACCATGGGCACCATGATGCCGGTGCCAACAAGGTGTTTGGTTTCTGGATCTACCTGATGAGTGACTGCATTCTGTTTGCATGTCTGTTTGCAACCTATGCGGTTCTGGTCAACGGCACTGCCGGCGGTCCGAGCGGCAAGGATATCTTCGAACTGCCGTTCGTATTTGCCGAAACCATGCTGCTGCTGTTGAGCTCCATCACCTTCGGTTTTGCCATGTTGGCGATGAACAAGAACCGGGTGTCTACCGTCAATGGCTGGTTGCTGGTGACCTTTGTGCTGGGTGCCGGTTTTATCGCGATGGAGATCTACGAGTTCCATCACCTGATCGCAGAAGGTTACGGCCCGGATCGCAGTGCCTTCCTCTCAGCCTTCTTTACCCTGGTTGGTACTCACGGTATCCACGTGACCAGTGGCCTGATCTGGATCATCGTGATGATGGTGCAGGTGGCCAAGAAGGGGCTGACCGATCGCAACCGCTCCCGCCTGATGTGTCTGAGCCTGTTCTGGCACTTCCTCGACGTGGTGTGGATCTGCGTCTTTACCGTGGTCTATCTGATGGGAGCAATGTAAATGAGTCATTCCGTTGATTCTCACGGCGCCAGCCACGGCAGCGCCAAGAGCTACCTGATCGGCTTCGTGCTGTCACTGATCCTGACTGCCGTACCGTTCTGGATGGTGATAGATGGCTCCGCCTCCCACACCACCGTGCTGGCCACCGTGGTTGGCATGGCGGTGGTGCAGATCTTCGTGCATCTGATCTACTTCCTGCATATGAATACCTCGTCTGAAGAGCGCTGGAACCTGGTGGCACTGGTCTTTACCGTGCTCATCATTGCCATCGTGGTCGTGGGTTCCCTGTGGATCATGTACAACCTCAACATCAACATGATGGTCCACTGAGCAGGCTGGCAATGATGAAGCAATACCTGCAAGTGACCAAGCCGGGCATCATCTTCGGCAACCTCATCTCGGTGATCGGGGGATTTCTGCTGGCTTCAAAAGGAAGCCTGGACCTGCCCCTGTTCATTCTGACCATGGTGGGTGTTTCGCTGGTGGTGGCCTCCGGTTGCGTGTTCAACAACTACATCGACCGGGACATCGACTGCATCATGGAGCGCACCAAGAACCGTGCTCTGGTGAAGGGGCTGATCGCCCCCGGCGTATCGCTCTGGTACGCCACCGCGCTTGGCATGGCGGGCATTGCACTGCTCTATTGGGCGGCCAATCCGTTGGCCGCTCTGCTGGCGGTGCTGGGCTTCATTGTCTATGTGGGGGTCTACAGCCTCTACATGAAGCGTCACTCGGTCTACGGCACCCTGGTGGGCAGCCTCTCCGGCGCCGCGCCGCCGGTCATCGGCTACTGTGCGGTGAGCGGTCAGTTCGACTCGGGGGCCTTGATCCTGCTGGCGATCTTCAGCCTGTGGCAGATGCCGCACTCCTATGCGATCGCCATTTTCCGCTTCAAGGATTATCAGGCGGCCAACATTCCGGTGTTGCCGGTGGTGAAGGGAATTTCGGTGGCCAAGCACCACATTACCCTCTACATCCTGGCCTTTATGGTGCCGACCCTGATGCTGTTCCTCGGCGGTTACGCCGGCTACAAGTATCTGGTGGTGGCCACTGCGGTGAGTGTCTGGTGGCTGGGGATGGCGCTGTCGGGTTACAAACAGCTGGTTGATGATGCTCTCTGGGCGCGCAAGCTGTTTATGTTTTCCATCGTCACCATTACCTGTCTGAGTGTCATGATGTCGGTAGACTTCCAGCCAGAGGCCGAGCCTGTGGCGCTGGTGAGCATGTTGCTCCGATAGTGTGCGTTGCTTCCGATTGCACGAGATCCAGAGCCGGGAACCTTCCCGGCTCTGTTATTATGGGGCCGCCCATCGGGTACTTTTCCCCTGTGTAGGGTGTGGCATGGTGCGTGTCGGCCACCCCTTGACTCTTCCTTGTTCCCTGAACTATCGAGGCCATCATGAATGATTTCACCATGACGAGGGGCGAGCGCCGTGCCACCTGGGCGCTCGGCTCCGTCTTCTCTCTGCGCATGCTTGGCATGTTTATGGTTCTGCCGGTGTTGACTACCTATGGCATGTCGCTGGCCGGTGCCTCCGAGGCCCTTATTGGTCTGGCCATCGGCATCTACGGCATGACCCAGGCGCTGTTCCAGATCCCGTTTGGCCTGCTCTCCGACAAGGTGGGCCGCAAGCCACTCATCATCGGCGGTCTGCTGGTGTTTGCTCTTGGCAGTGTGATCGCTGCGCTGACTCACTCTATCTGGGGCGTGATCCTCGGCCGCGCCCTGCAGGGGAGCGGCGCTATCTCGGCCGCCGTGATGGCGCTCTTGTCGGATCTCACCCGCGAACAGAACCGCACCAAGGCGATGGCTTTTATCGGGGTGAGCTTTGGTATCACCTTCGCCATTGCCATGGTGACTGGCCCCCTGATTACTCATGCGCTGGGACTCTCCGGCCTGTTCTGGCTCATCGCCCTGCTGGCGCTGGGGGGCATCGCCGTCACCCTCTGGCTGGTGCCGACACCGACAACTCATCTGCTCAATCGAGAGTCCGGCATGGTCAGGGGCGGGATGCGCACTGTGCTGACCAATCCGCGCCTGCTCAAACTCAATCTCGGCATTTTGTGCGTGCATACCCTGTTGATGTCGAGCTTCGTGGCGTTGCCGCCGCTGCTGGAGCAAGCGGGTCTGCCTCGGGACAGCCAGTGGCAGGCTTATCTGGTCACCATGCTGATCGCCTTCGTCAGCGTTGTGCCCTTCATCATCTATGCCGAGACGCGCAGAAAGATGAAGTTGGTGTTCCAGATCTGCGTGCTGGTGATGCTCAGCGCCGAAGTGGTGCTGTGGCAGGCTGGCCTGCAGTTGTGGGGCCTGCTCGCCGGCCTGCAGCTCTTCTTCATCGGTTTCAACGTGATGGAAGCGCTGTTGCCATCCCTGATCAGCAAGGAGTCGCCACCGGGTTACAAGGGGACGGCCATGGGGATCTACTCCACCAGCCAGTTTATCGGAGTGGCTATCGGTGGCAGCCTGGGGGGCCTGCTCTACAGTCTGGGTGGTGGCGCCCTGGTGTTTGGCGGCTGCTCTGCGCTGGCCCTTGTCTGGCTCGGGGTCAGCCTCACCATGCAGGAGCCCCCCTATGTGAGCAGTCTGCGCATCCTGTTACCGGAAGGGGTGGAGGCGAGCCCTGCACTGGAGCAGAAACTCCGTGCCTGCGATGGGGTGAACGATGTACTGCTGGCACGGAAGGAACGTTCGCTCTATGTGAAGGTGGACAGCAAACGGGTCAGTCGCCAGGATCTGGAGCAGCTGGTGATCGACGCCGGACACTGATCGCGCTAAGCTCGGTTCGGATCTGCAACTACTTGTTTTTGAAAACAGTCTGGAGGCGCAATGAACTGGTATCTCTCGGTCCTCAAGCAATATGCGGTATTCAGCGGACGGGCCCGTCGCACCGAATACTGGATGTTTGTGCTGTGCAACGTCATCGTCATGCTGTTGCTCGGCATGGTGGACAAGCTGATTGGCGGCGACAAGGAGCTGATCAGCTCCATCTATTCGCTGGCTGTGCTGCTGCCCTCGCTGGCGGTGGCGGCCCGTCGCCTGCACGATACCGACCGCAGCGCTTGGTGGCTGCTGCTCGGGCTTATCCCCATTATCGGTACTCTGGTGCTTATCTACTTTATGGTTTGCAACGGTCAGCAGGGACCAAACCGCTTCGGTGATGATCCCAAAGCGGCCCCCTCACAGGGCTTTATCGTCAGCTAACGGGCGCGGCTTGGCCAATCATCGGTCAATAAAAGAGAGGGAGGCATCACGCCTCCCTCTCTTTTTCGTGTTGATGGTCGATCAACGCTCAATCAGCGGGGCGGAGCGGTAGCTCCACATGCCGTAGGTACGCAGGGCATCCCGGTAGATGCCGAGCAGCTCGCTCTCGCTCGGGGTGGCCAGCTCCTCGAGGGGCTTGTCGGGGTAGCTGACGCTCGCCACCTTGATGTTGGCCGGGCCAATCTGGTCGCAGGCGATTTCCAGCACCGTCTGGCCGCGGCGTACATGGCTGGCGGAGCTTACCAGCACCGCATAGTCAATCTGGTGGCGGGCGAGGGCATAGGCGCTGTAGAGGGCGTTATCCACCGTGCTGGTGGCGTAGTTCTCTTCAATCAGGCGGCTGCGGTCGATGCCGTGGTTGGCCAGCCAGTCAGCCATCAGCTTGCCCTCGGTCTGGCGGTTCTGGGGCACGCCGCCGGTCAGGATGATCAGCGCTTCCGGATCGGCCTTGGCCAGCTCAAGGGTGGTTTGCAGCCGGCCCAGCAGGATCTTGTCCATGCTGCCGTCGGGATTGAGAGCGTAGCCCAGGGTGACGATGGCGCGCTTGCCCTCCCTGCTGGCCTTGAGCTGATCCTCGGTCAGTTCGGTTTGCAGCGGGGCGGCGGTGATCCGCTGCACCCGAGCGATGATCTCCTCCAGATCGGCAGCGCGGCCACTGTTGCGATCCGCCACTTTCGCCAGATAGCTGCGGGAAGCCTCCTTGTTACCCTTCACCAGCTGCCAGATGGCGAGATAGCTGTTGATGTCGAGATCATCGGGGGCGACGGCCTGCGCCTGCTCCAGCAAGGTGATGGCGCGGCTCAGGTTGCCGTTGTAGAGCTGTGCGTTGGCCGCCGAGATGAGCAGGTCGGTGCGGTAGGGCTCAAGCTGGTAGGCGGCCAGCAGCCGCTCGGTCACCAGCTCCATATTGCTCGGCATTTTGGCGGTAAAACCGGCGTGGGAGATTTTGGCTGGCGACTTGTAGATCTGCAGCGCTTCGCCGAGCAACATGTCCACCGCCTGGCGTTTGCTGACCAGGGTATTGAGGTCGTGCTCCATTTGCATCGAGCTCTCGGCCGCTTGCAGGGCGAGGGGCGAGAGCGCCAACAGGCCGCCGAGGGTGAGGGCAAGAAGGGTCTGTTTCATCAAAAGGTCCTCTGTCGGGCTGAATCGCGCCGTGGGCTCCGGTTTGCGGGCCGATGGGATAAGGCAAATTTGCGTCAATTCAGTCTGTTAGTGCCAAAGAGAGGGCAATATACCAGTTAACGGTGCGGCAAACTGTGAGTCGGGGCGAGTCGTCGGGTGATGCCACACCTGTGGCCGCAAAAATGGCCGCAACGGGTCAGCAGCCATCTGAAAAGGGCAGGGGGAGCGTGACTCCCCCTCCCTCTGTTGCGATGCAAGACAGATGGCGTCTCAATCCATCTGTTGACGAGTGTTCGCGGTCAGTTCCACATCGGGGAGATGCGGGCTTCCAGGGTCTCTTGCTGCTCTTCGGGCATATCGCTGAAGAAGTTGAGCTGGGTCTGCTCTTCCACCTCACGTACCGAGACCCGGTAGTCGGCGATCTGGCTGATGGGCACCTCTTGCTGCGGCATGATAAAGGCGATGGCCTGCAGTTTGGCCGGGTCCATCACGATCTTGTAGTAGGCGCTCGGGATCGCCACACCCTGACCGATGGACTCTTCAGAGCCGGTAAAGATGGGGCCGGTGATCACCTGTACATCCTTGCGGGAGACCGCCCACTTGTTCACCTTGTCCTCCAGCACGCGCCACGCCTTCTGGTTGAGCACCCCGATCTGCGGTGTCATGTTGCTCAGCAGGAAGCTCTCTTTCATGGTGTTCTTGTTCGATTTCATGTCCCCCGCCGGGGCCTGATGGCCACGGTCGTAGCCCGAGCCCTTGTAGTCGGAGAGGGTGGCGCGGTAGGCAACCGGGATCTCCCTGTCCTCGGCGAAGGCATCCTTGCGCGGCACTGTGCCCTGTGCGCTCTGGGCGGTCATCCGGTAGGAGACCCAGTCCGCCACCTTGTAGTCGTAGTTGTAGCCGACGGCATACCCTTCACGGCAGAGCTTCTGATCCGATTCGGAGGGGAGGCCAAAGCGTACGTGCTCGCCACACGCCCAGTGAGCCGCCAGCAAGGGGGTGGCAGTGAGGGTGAGGGTAACAGCCAGAACCAATTTATTGATTTTTATCATTTTTGTGATGCTCCAGTTTAGTAGGCGGAGCCATTTGACATGAGATCTGACCAGCGCTTCAATTGCTGTTTTTTTACACGTCACCGTTCTGTGACGGCTCGCCAAGATCCGTGATGTGACTGGTTAATATGTTTTAAATCAGTGGCTTGGTCGGTGGGATGATGTGCGGTTGCTCGGCAGACAACGAAAAGGGGCCCGCGATGGGCCCCTTGTGATGAGCTGTCTGACTGCTATCAGGCGGCGTTTGCCTTGTTGCCCAGCGTGCGGGCCAGCAGTGCTTCCGGATTGTGAATCGCCTCCTTGGTCTTCACATCGATGACTTCGATATCGGTGAAGCGCTCGCGGTTCTTGATAGCCACGTCGTGGGCGAAGATGACGCAGCGGGCGTTGGCGACATCCTTGGCGGTAATGCGGTTGATGATGCCGTTGGCACCCTGGGTCTCGACCTTGATCTTGATCCCCTGCTTGGCGGCGGCCTTCTGCAGGCTCTTGGCGGCCAGGAAGGTGTGGGCAACGCCAGACGGGCAGGCAGTGATGGCCAGTACGTCTGCTTCCCCTTCCGCTTCAATGACTTCGAAGCTGGTTTGGGTGGCGGTCACGTCATCTTCTTCGCTCACTGGCTTTTTCAGCAGGTTGACGATGATGGCAGTGGTCAGGGCGCCGAGGATGGTACCCAGGATGTAGCCCATCTTGCCTTCAACAACCGGCAGGACAATCCAGCCACCCCAGGGGGCGTGGTTGATACTGTGCATCATAAAGCCGGTGATGTTGCCGACGATGCCGCCTGCGACGATGGCCGGGATAACACGCATGGGGTCAGCAGCGGCGAACGGGATAGCACCTTCACTGATACCGATCATGCCCATGATGGCGGCTGCTTTACCGGATTCACGCTCCTCTTTCTTGTAACGCTTCGGAGACATGAAGGTCGCCAGTGCCATACCCAGCGGCGGCACACAGATGGCGATACCGACGCCGCCCATCAGCCAGGGCTGGGTGTTGACCTGAGTCTGGGCAAACAGGGTAGCAACCTTGTTGACCGGGCCGCCCATATCGAAGGCGGTCATACCACCCAGAATGGCACCCAGCATCACTTTACCTGAGCCCGCCATGCTGGAGAGCCAGTGGTTCATCCCTTCCATCATGGCGGCGATCGGGGCACCGATCCCCCACATCACGATGCCACACACCAGGAAGGTACCGATCAGCGGATAGATGAAGATGGAACCAAGGGAGGTCATGGAGTCAGGCAGCTTGATCCGTTTGAGCTGATTGACCACGAAACCTGCGATAAAGCCCACCAGAATGGCGCCGAGGAAACCGGTTTGATAGTGCTGTACGGCAATCCAGGAGCCGATCATGCCCGGGGCCAGGCCCGGCTTGTCAGCCAGCGAGTAGGCGATGTAGCCACCCAGTACAGCGGTAAACAGGGTCAGACCGGCGATACCCATGGTCGCCATGTCTTTAAGGAAGCCCGCTTCCGGCACGGCGCCCTTGCCGCTCATCATCACTGACAGGGAGAGCAGCACACCGCCCGCCACGATGAAGGGGATCATGTGGGAAGTACCAAACAGCAGGTGCTGCTTCATGGTGTTGAGGCGATCCTTGAAGGTGCGCTCGTCGGGTTCAACCGGAGCAGTGGCAGCCGGTTTGGCGGCTGGCGCCGGTTTTTCCGCTTTTGGGCCTTGCTTGAGCAGGGTCAGGGCTTGCTCGACGGTAGTGGCCGCCTTCATCTGCTCGATAAAGCCCGGTTCCAGCAGACGGGTGGAGAGCTCGGCCAGCACTTCGATATGGTGGTTGGCGCCGCCATCCGGGGAGGCGATCATGAAGATCAGCTGGGTCGGTTTGCCATCTTCGGCGCCGTACTCGATACCCTGACGGCTGACACCGATGGCAATGGCCGGACGGCTGACCGCCTTGCTCTTGGCGTGGGGCAGGGCGACACCCTGCTCGAAGCCGGTGCAGTCCAGCTGCTCGCGGGCCCAGATATCCTTGACGAACTGCTGTTGATCAGACACGGCGCCATCGCGCGCCAGCATCTGTGCCATCTCGTCGAATAGAGCCTCCTTGCTGGTGGCCTTCAACTCCAGGCAGATGAGTCTGCCGTTGGTCATGGTGGGTAACATCTCACTCTCCTTCCCTGTAAGGGCTAAGTCATGCGTTGCGAATTGGGCTCATTATTGCCCTCACGGGTAGGGTTGGACAGGCGATGAATGTAGCAATAACTGGATTTTTGTTGCATGGTTTTGCTGGTGTGATCCAGCTCGCAAAGTGTTGAGCTTCAACTCAATAGTTGTTTTTGTTTAATTCATGGCGGGATGTGACAGCGGTCAAGGTATGACAGAAAAACCCTTGTAATGGGATTTACCGCCATTTTTTGCGGTTTATTGCCCGATTTAAGGCTGATTTGAGAAAAACGGGTTAATGGCTGAACCAGGGCTTCCCACTGGAAAATAAAATGGCCCAGCGCTGATTGGATTTTATCAATCCATCTGGCGTGGGCCGTCGGGTATCACAAAGTGACATTTTCGGGTTGCGTGCTGGATGTCACCTCAATGCTATCGTTAGTTACTTTTGTGGCGGGGTATCGCCCATCACGAAGTGGAGGTTGCCCCCCGGTACAAACTCCTTGTGCTCGAAGAAGAGACCATCTTTGAGCGGTTTGCCATTGATGGTGGCCGACTGGACATAGCGGTTCTTGGCGCTGTTGTTATCGGCGATGATGGTGAAGGTTCCCCCCTTGACCGGGATGGTCGCTTTGGCAAATAGCGGGCGGCCAATAGTGTAAACGGGGTCTGCTGCATTCACCTGATAGAAGCCAAGTGCTGACATCACATACCAGGCAGACATGGAGCCCACATCCTCGTTGCCTATGATGCCTGCCGGGGTGTTCGAGTACATGGTGTCGAGGATGTAGTCGACCGTCTCCTGAGTTTTCCACGGCTCCGATGTCCAGTTGTAGAGGTAGGGAATATGGTGGGAGGGTTCATTGCCGAAGGCCACCTGACCCATCATCCCGGTCATGTCAGCGGTCTCCGACCCCTGACTCTCGGCGGCAAAGGTGGCGTCCAGATTCTGCTTGAAGGCCTCTTCTCCGCCCATCGCGGTTTTCAGACCCTTGATGTCATGGGGCACAAACCAGGTCCACTGCCAGGCGTTGCCCTCTGTATAGTTGCCGGTCTCATGTTCGGTGCCATAGGGATCAAACGGCGTCATGAAGGCGCCATCGATCATCACCGGACGCATGAAACCGGTCACCCCGTACTGGGCGTATTCGGCCGCATTGTGGTCGAAGTAGCGCTGATAGCCGTTAGAACGGGCCAGATAGCGCGCTTCGGCCGCCGGGTTGCCGGCCGCCTTGGCGATCCGGGCGATGGCCCAGTCATAGAAGGCGTTCTCCAGACCGTAGGAGACCGACTCGAGGGTGTAGTCAGCGAAGACGGGCTGACCGTCGATCCGCTGCACTGCCGGGGCGAAGCCGTTTTTCTCGATGTAATCGATGTGGTTGGTCAGGGTCTTGTCCAGCACCGCCTTGTCCCACTCGGTCGCCAGCATGGGGTAGTTGGTATAGGTGGAGGAGTCGATGGCGGCCGTGAGCGCCAGATTTTTCTCCTGCGCGGTGAAGGCATCGGGGTATTTGGTGATGGCGTCGGCAATCACCACTACAGCCGGATAGCCCACCATGGTGCCTGTCTCATCCCCCAGATGCTCCCACTTGGGCAGCAGGCCGCTCTCCAGATACTTCTGGATCAGGTTCTTGGCATACTGCACGGCGCGGGTGGGTTCGGTGATGGTTTTGAGCGGGTGCAGCGCTCGCTGGGTGTCCCACAGTGAGTAGACCGAGAAGTTGGGCTGATCTTCGCTTGCTTGGCCATAGTGGATGGAGTAGCTGCCTTCCCCCTTGGCCTGCGCCCCTTTGCCCATGCCGCGGTAGTTGCCATCCACATCCTGATGGACGATGGGGGCGATCTTGGTGTGGTAGAGGGCGGTGTAGAAGATCTCGTTTTGCTCCTTGCTGCCCCCCTCGATGGTGAAATTGAGGGCGTTGGCCCACTTCTCGCGGGCGTTGGCGCGGGCCTCGTCAAACGAAACATCCCCTTCGGCCTGGTAGTTGTTCCATGCGCCGGTGGCATCGACCGCCGATAGGGCAACTTTGGCGTTCAGTTGGGCTGAGCCGCCCTCTTCAAATTCGACGTAAGCGGTGACATCCGCTTTGGATTTGGCCTTATGCTCGGCGCTCAAGCCCTCTACCGGCACACCACCAGCGAGGATGTAGACCCCTTTGATCTTCTTGTCGAAGGTCGCATGGAAGAAGATCTTCTGGTTTTTCGCCCAGCCGGAGAAGTGAGTCGCATCTCGCTCGCCGGTGATGGTGTAGCCATCTTCGCTGACGGTGAGTTTGTTGCGCAGCGAACTCGATCCCCAGTCGCTGTTGAGGATCGAGTTCAAATCGATCTTCAGCCGTTGGGGTTGCCCCTGCGGATAGGTGTAGCGGTGAAAGCCCACCCGCTCGGAGGCGGTCAGCTCGGCCTTGATGCCATTTTCGGCGATGCGCACCGCATAGTAGCCAGGCTCGGCCTGCTCGGATTTTTTGTCCATTTTGACCGAGATGGCTTTGCGGTAATCATCGCTTTGCTCGATGTATTTGGATTTATCTTCGGTAAAGGGCAGGAACAGAATATCCCCCAGCCCCCCCATGCCGGTGCCTGAGAGGTGGGTGTGGGAAAATCCGAACAGGGTATCTTTGTCAAAGTGATAGCCGGAGGAGGAGTGCCAGCCTATCAACTCGGTATCCGGCGAGAGTTGCACCATGCCCTCCGGTACCACAGGGCCGGGAAAGGTGTGACCGTTAAAGCCAGTGCCAACGAATGGGTTCACATATTGCAACACATTGGTTGGCGTTGGCTTTTGATCGTCGTTATTGTCGCTGCTGTTATCTGAATCGCAGCCGGATAACATGGCTACTGTGCTGGTCAGGGCAATGGCCAGAATATTTTTCTTGAACATATTGAGCGGCTCCATCGGGTAGAGGGTGAGCAGTCATGATCTATTTTTATGAGACCGGAGCGATCCCTGAGCAATATTGGTGCTCGATGGCATTGATCCCGGCGAGCACTATTATTCCCATGCCATCTGTTTCATCGACAGAGTAAAAAAGTGTCATTCACTAGATTTTTGTGGCAAGGCAGTCTGTTTGTGATCTGCGCATCATCTGATGCAACATCTCATATTTTTTGAGGTGCTTGGTGAGTCGACAAAAAAAGAGGCCCAAAGGAAGCTTTGGGCCTGAACATATATTGATAATGCATGATGGTTATTTATTATCTGAGCGGATCGGTTTTTGCGCCGTCATGATAAATTTCAGTTCACCACCAGCCCGAATATCGCTGTGGCTGAACGTCAGGTTTTCCCCCAATGGTTTGCCATTGATGGTGACCGATTCCACATAGATATTTTGGGGACCATTGTTTTCGGCGATCACGGTGAATTTTCCGCCATCGATATCCATGGTCACCTTGTCAAACAGTGGCCGACCTATGGTGTAGACCGGGAGCCCCGGCGTAACCTGATAGAAACCCAGCGCACTCATGATGTACCAAGCGGACATTTGCCCCACATCCTCATTGCCAATCAGCCCTGTGGTGGTCGGGTGGAAGAAGCTGCGTACCGCCTGATCCACATACTCCTGGGTTTTCCACGGCTCTCTGGTCCAATTATAGAGGTAGGGGACATGGTGATCCGGCTCGTTACCCATCACGAACTGGCCGATATAGCCGGTCATATCCCCCTGCGAGGTATCGGCGTTGGAGTTGGCGGTGAAGAGGGCATCCAGATTCTTCCTGAATTTCTCCTCGCCACCCATCACCTCTTTGAGCCCCTCGATATCGTGGGGAACAAACCAGCTCCACTGCCAGGTGTTGCCTTCGGTAAAGTCCTGCCCCCTGTGCTCGGCCCGATAGGGCCAGAAGATGTCATAACGGCTGCTGTCGTTGGTGTCACAGTTTTGTGGTGGTGTAACGGGATTGCCGTTTTTATCGATGGCGCAGGAGGGGTAATTGTTGACCCAGCTGCCATCGTAATTTTTGGGGCGCATAAAGCCGGTCGCGCCATATTTGCCATATTGCGCCGGGTTGTAGTCAAAATAGGCGCGCCAGGTAGTCGCCCGGGCCAGATAGCGGTTCTCGGCGGATTTGTCGCCAGCCAGTCGGGCCAGCTGGGCGATGCACCAGTCATAGTAGGCATTCTCGACACCGTACGAGACGGACTCGTTGACCAGTTCATCGTACTTGTCCTGCGCCATGCCGCCCTCTTCCGGCTTGAGTTTGACGTTGGCGGGGACATAGCCGTGCTGCTCGGCATACTGGCCGTGACGGGTCATCACGGTGAAGCGCTTGTCGCCGTTCCAGGGATCCTGATAGGGCACCCAGCTTTTGGTCAGCGCGAGGTCAAAGTTGGCGGAGACATTGGCCGCCTGCAGCGCCAGCGTTATCTCTTCCTGTGTGAATGCATCCGGGTATTTGACGATGACGTCGGCGATGATGGAGACCGCCGGGTAGCCGACCATCTCGCCGGTATAGTCGGAGTGCAGCTCCCATTTGGGCATGATGCCGCCGGTTTTATATTTGTTGAGCAGATCGTGCACATAGTCGATGGATCGCTCTTTTTCGATGATGGTCTTCAATGGGTGAGCGGCGCGGAAGGTGTCCCACATGGAGTAGACCGAATAGTTGGTAAAGCCCGGCTTGGCCTGATGCACCTTGCCATCCATTCCGCGATATTGACCATCCACATCCTGATAGACGAAGGGGGCGATGTAGGTGCGATAGAGCGAGGTATAAAACATCGTCTTGTCGGCATCGCTGCCACCCTCCAGGGTGAACTTATTGAGCACTTTCGCCCATGCCTGCTTGTTCTCCTGCACCACCTGATCGAAGCGGTAGTCATGTTCATCGGCGCGCAGGTTGGCCATGGCCCCCTCAATGCCGGTGCCCGAGATGGCCATCTTCATGGTGATGGGCCGTTCCCCTTTGGCAAAGTTGAGCTGGGTCACCACATCCCGTACCCGGGGTCTGGTTTCGCCATACCCGATGTAATCGGCCAACCCCACCTCGGTGTCGTTGCTCAATTTGCCATCGACATAGAGGATCTGATCCACAAACGGCTCGGAAAACTCGGCGTAGAAAAAGACCGTCTGCCACTGCCCCCACTCGTTGCTGGTTCTGGCTCCGGCAATGGCGTTGTCGCTCACCCGCTTGAAGTAAATATTGCGGGAGTGGTTACCGTACTGCTCCAGCAGCTCGTGCTGCAGATCAAGCTGGACTTTGCGATCTTCACCCGCCGGATAGCTGTAACGGTGGAAGGCCACCCGCTGGGTGGCAGTGAGTTCGGCCTTGATGCCGGTCTCCACCAGATCCGCTTTGTAGTAGCCTACTTCCGACTGTTCGCTCGTCTTGTTGATGGTGACCGGGTCGGTATTGCTGCCGATGAAGGGCAAGAAGGCGAAATCATTGAGATCCCCCTTGCCTGCCCCCGAGATATGGGTGCTGCTGAAGCCGGAAAGCTTGGCCAGATGGTGGTGATAGTCGGAAGGGGATCCCTTGCCATTCCAGTTGGCCGGATTCCAGTTGTCCGGGCCCGGCTGGATCATCCCTTCCGGCATGACCGGGGCCGGATTGACATTGCCCAGCCCATCGGTGCCGATCAGCGGATCGACATATTGCAGCACCTGCAGGGCATTATCGGGACGGCCATTGTCAGTAGTCTCATCGTTTGTGTTGCAGCCATAGAGGCCAAGCAGGGCTGTCACCATGATGGCCAGCTTGTGGGGTTTGAACATTGTTGTTCCTCAAATTCCGGAGATGAAAAAGCGGCAAGCCGGGTGGCTTGCCGCTTGTAGAGTTACGGGGTCGGTTGCTGGTTGGTCATCACAAAACGCAGCTCACCACCGGGACGGATCTCGCTGTGGGCGAAGGTGTTGTACTGGTTGAGTGGCTTGCCATTGATGGTGACCTCTTTGACATAGAGGTTGTCCGGGCTGTTGTTCTGCGCTACCACGTTGAACTGACCGTCGGGCAGGTTGATGGTGACCTTGTCAAAGATGGGACGACCGATGGTGTAGGTCGGGTCGCCCGGGGAGATTTGATAGAAGCCCATGGCACTCATGATGTACCAGGCCGACATCTGGCCGACGTCTTCATTGCCGATCAGGCCATCCGGGGTGGTTTTGTAGAACTCCTTATAGACCCGGTCGAGGTACTCCTGCGCTTTCCAGGGCTGGGCGGTGCGATTGTAGAGATAGATGACGTGGTGTGAGGGCTCGTTGCCATGAATGTACTGCCCGATGTAACCGGTCATGTCCTGATGTGCTTCGCCCCCGTTGGGGTCGGCGTTGAACAGGTTGTCGAGCTTGTCGTTCAGTCCCTGCTGGCCACCCATGATCTCGGTCAGCTTGTCGAGATCCTGCATGAAGGACCACTGCCACTGCCAGGCATTGCCCTCGGTGTAGTAGAAGGCATCCGACTTGTAGGGATCGAAATCGGCTGGCGCGTATTTCAGGGCGCACGGGTCACCGTTTTTCAGCTCGGTCGGTACGAAGAAGCCTTTGCCATCGGCATTGCCAGCCTGGGGATCCCAATGTTTGAGCGAGTTGTAGGATCGTGCCTTGAACTCCTGATAGGTAGTCATGTCGCCCGCGGCTTTCGCCATCTCGGCGATGGTCCAGTCGTAGAAAGAGAACTCCAGCGAGTAGGAGACCGAGTTCCAGTTGGGATAACGGACGCACTGCTCTTTCTCGTGATAGCTGAGCTGACCGGCCATCAGCGAGCTCAGGATGTCGTCATGGATCTGCGGGTAATCGGCAGGCCGGTAGTGGGCCGATTTGACCGAGGCTTCCAGTGCCTCTTGCGCATCGATCAGCCCCTTGGTCACCGCATCGGCAAGGATGGCCGCCGAGGGGTAGCCAATCATGGTGCCGGTTTCCGAGCCGTGGCCTTCCCATTTGGGCAGCAGGCCGAACTCCACGTTGGATTTGCGGATCAGATCCTTGGCGTAGAGAGTCGCCTGTGGCGGGTCCATGATGGTCCACATGGGGTGAACGGCGCGGAAGGTATCCCAGGTCGAGTAGATGGAGTAGTTGGGGGTATCGCCAGGTTGCAGGGTGCGCAGGGTGCCTTGCATATCAAGATACTTGCCATCCACATCGTAGAGCTCGATAGGGGCGATCATCATGTGGTAGAGAGCGGTGTAGAAATTGGTCTTCTCGGTCTCCGTCCCCCCTTCGGTTTTGAGTGTTGCCAGCTTTTCGGCCCACGCGTATTCTGCGTCTGACTTCACCTTGGCAAAATCAAAGGTGGGGGCTTCCGCCTCCAGATTCTTCTGTGCTCCTTGCCAGCTCACCGCCGAGATACCGACCCGGATCTCGAGCGGTTGGTCACCCTGGCCAAAATTGAGGTAGGCGGTCAGGTCATCCCCTTGATAGACGCTGTTGGGGCGCATCTCCCGGGTGGGCATCTTGTCCTGCTCGCCCAGCATGGCCCTGGCCACAGGTTGGTTGAATTTGGCGTAGAAGAAGATGTTCTGGCCCTGATGGTTCTGTCCCTGGAACCAGCCAGTGGAGGTTTTGCGGCCACGCAGGGTGTACTCATCCACCACTTCGATTTTGTTTTTCAGCGATTGGCCGTTGTTGTTCAGCAGGGTATGACCCAGATCGAATTTCACATTCCGATCCGCTCCTTTGGCGAAGGTGTAACGGTGCAAACCGACTCGTTTGGTGGTGGTCAGTTCAACCTCAATCTCCCCCTTGTTCAGTCTGGTTTTGTAATAACCGGCGCTGGCGTGCTCATTGGTTTTGTCAAAGGCGTTTATCTGGGCGTCGGCCATCTCGGCGTAGGGCAGTACCAGAATGTCGCCCAGATCGGTGGCACCGGTGCCGGAGAGATGGGTATGGGAGAAGCCGTAGAGCGGAACATCGGTTGCGACGATCTCGCCCGTGAGGTAATTGGAAGAGTCCCAGTAGCCGGAGGCTGAGTGCCAGGGGTTGAGTCCGCTCTCGTGATCGGTGTTGGAGCCAATAAAGGTATCCGGCGAGAGCTGCACCATGCCGGCAGGGCGGGTGGCACCGGGGAAAGTGTGGCCTGATGCGGCGGTGCCTATCATGGGGTCAACGTATTTCAGTACCGACAGATCGACAACCGGAGTTACCGGTTTCTCGATAGCGGTAGACTCGCTCTCACTGTTGCAACCGGCGATGCCACCGGTCAGTGCGGCAATCACCGCAAGAGAAAGAAGATTGCACTTGAACATGGTCATTCCATTTTTGAGTGGTGATGGGGGAGGAAGTCCTCCCCCGAACAGGTGATTAACGGGAACCGGCAGGCAGGTCGCCTTCGTGCAGGAAGGTGCCGATACCTTGCGCGGGCGGCAGATCTTCCGGCTGGCTGCCCCAATTCTGGTTGGGGCTATCGCCCATCACGAATTCAAGCTTGCCGCCACTGAGGATTTCCTCATGGGTGAGGTAGCTGCGATTGAACTCGCTGCCATTGAGGCGAGCGGACTGGATGTAGATGTTGTCGCGGCTGACATTCTGGGCCGTGACGGTGAACTGTTTGCCCGCACCCACATCGAGCGAGGCGGTTTCGAACATGGGGGTGCCAATCTCGTAGATGCCGGAGGAGGCATTGACCGGGAAGAAGCCCAGCGCCCGGAACACGAACCAGGCAGAGAGGGTGCCAAAGTCATCGTTGCCACAGATGCCGTCAGGGGTGTTCTTGTAGCAGACGTTGGTGGCTGCCACGATGGCGGCCTGTCCCTTCCAGGGCTGTCCTACGTAGTTGTAGAGGTAGGGCACATGGATATCGGGCTCGTTGCCCTGCACATGCTGTCCCACGTTGCCGGTGTTGAATACCGGGAACTGGTTGTCGCCAGCGTTGCGATCCGGATAGGTACTCCAATACTCGTCCAGCCGTTTGGCAAACAGTTCGCCCCGTTTGGCCTGAGGATTCTGGGTCTGGTCGAAGCGGGTCATCAGATCGACCAGGCCATGAATGTCATGTTGAACGCTGAAGGCGTATTGCCAGCCGTTGGACTCGGCGAATGACCAGTTGAACATGTCGGGGCGCCAATCCTTGCCCACTGCCCGGCCGGTTTTCGGGTCTACCCAACCGGCATCAATGAACTTGCCAGCGTAGTCGCGGGCCTTGAACCACCCCTTGTACTGCTTGCCGCCAAAGTCAAACTGCGCCTGCCAGTTCTTGGATCGATCGGCAAACTCCTGATAGCGGGGGTCACTTTCGCCAAATACTGCCTTGATCGATTGGGCGATCGCCCAGTCATTCATGGAGTACTCCAGCGAGTAGGATGAGGTCCAGGCATCCTTGAAGGGGGAGTGAGATTCCCAGTCATTGCCCGGCGGTGTGTCATGCAACTGGGCAGGTACATAGCCTTGCTGCTCGTACTCCTTGATCCAGGCGACCCCCTGGCTGGTGGCTGCGCGGGCGTCGGTGATCATGGCGGTCACCAGTCGCTCCTTGATCTCCTGACGTTCCGCATCGCTGAAGCCCAGCGCGATCATCCGTCTGTCCAGCGAGCCTTTGGAGAGTACGTCGTGGATCACCGGCGTGGAGTGCATCCCCATCATCATGCCGGTCTCGTTACCCTTGAAGGTCCACTCCGGCAATCTGCCCTTGCGCAGGTTGCCCAGATCGTCCATCCACTCCTCCTCGGCGTAGGAGAGCATGGAGAGCACCACATCGGCGAGGCGATCCGGCTCCAGCAGTGACGAGAGGGGTTGTACTGCGCGGTAGGTGTCCCACAGGGAGAAGGTGTCGTAACGGGTAAAGTCCGCTTTGCCATCCCGGTTGGCATCGGCGGTGCGAACCGACTCCTTGAGGGTATCGATCTGCTCGCCCCACGGTGTGTTGCCATCCGGATAGGCGTTGCGCCCCTGATGCACCTGGCGGTAGCGTCCGTCCAGATCGGAGTGAATGGTCTGGCCCAGATAGGTGTGGTAGAGCGCGGTATAGAAGGTCTGTTTGTACTCCTCATCCCCACTGACCCGGATCTTGCCCAGCTCCTTTTCCCATTTTTGGGTCGCAGCCTGCCGGACATCGTCAAACGACATATTGGCCACTTCGGTCATGTTGAGTGAGGCGCCAGCGTTGCCATCCCGGCCGATCTCGACGTTGGAGAGGGCTACCTTGGCCTCGACGACCAAGCCCGCCGCCGCGGTATCAAATTCCACATAGGCACGCGCGTACTGATATTTGCCACGGGTCTCGTTGCCGATCTCGGTGGTGCCTTCCGGCAGGTCCAGATAGCGGTTCTGGTCTTTGTCAAAGTAGGCGAAGCGGATGTTTTTGATGGGCTGGTCGAACTCCATCACGAAGAACTCTTTCTGGCTGGGGGCCCAGCCGTCAGAGAAGCGATGGCCCTCGATCCGGTTGTGGGTTTTGTCCCATTTCAGATAGGAGTCGGAGGTGTAGTCCCAGTTGACCTTGAAGCCGAGGTTGACCACGATTTCCGATTTTTTATCTTGCGGGAAGGTGTAGCGATGAACCCCCACCCGATCCGAGGCGGTCAGCTCGGCCTTGATCCCGTAATCCTTCAGATTGACCTTGTAGTAGCCCGCCGTTGCCTCTTCATCCTTGTGGCTGTAGCGGGAGGCCTCCAGATTCAGTGAGGCCGACCCCTCGTTCAGCATGAAATTGGAGCGTGAGTTGATCGGCATCACCAGAATATCGTTGAGATCTCCAGCTCCGGCCCCCGAGAGGTGAGTGTGGGAAAACCCGGCGAGGCGGTTGTCGTGGTAGTAATAGCCGGAGATATATTCCCAGCCATTGGCCCCATTATTGGGCGACAGCTGCACCATGCCATGCGGGGTCGTGGCGCCGGGATAGGTGTTGCCTAAATTACCTGTGCCGATGAATGGATTGACGTAACGGGAGACGTTAGTCTCTTTATTGTTATCGACAGCGGTATCCGAGTCATTTTGACAACCGGATATACCAACCAGGCCAGCCAGTACGGCACACGCGAGCAGGGAACGTTTCAGTTTCATATTTGTCGCCACAGGTTAATGAAAGTAGGGTATCGAACGTATAAAAACAGATAATGCAGAACGCCGGGCCAGCCAATGAATATCTGCCGGATGAGAGAGCCATCTGCATGTATTACCCCGACTGTCACTGGATATAGAGGGTGACGGGGGGAATATCAGCCAGATAAAATGGATCGTGAAAACGATCTGGCCATACAGGCGGAAAAATAAA
Source organism: Aeromonas sp. FDAARGOS 1405 (assembly GCF_019048265.1). Taxonomy (NCBI): domain Bacteria; kingdom Pseudomonadati; phylum Pseudomonadota; class Gammaproteobacteria; order Aeromonadales; family Aeromonadaceae; genus Aeromonas; species Aeromonas sp. FDAARGOS 1405. The sequence goes on from NZ_CP077311.1 coordinate 2,852,145, forward strand.
TGCGCAGAAAAATAACAGGCACCCAGAGCCTGATTTAAAAAATCGCCCCTTACACTTATGAAATAAGTGGCTGAGCTGTGTTACATCTGGAATATATAAATGCTCTTAAATGTTTTTCCTGCTGCCTGTAAATTAACGGTTTCTATTATTTCGTTGATTAATATCCTGGGACAGAGGAAAAAAATGGCATTAACTGGATTTTTATGACGTGTGGGGAAGGGTGTGAGCTGGCTCGCATAACTGCAGGGTGGCGTGACCAGGGAGGCTAAATGATATTAATCATTATAAGTCAGCGTGTTATTCTTCGATGTTGAGTTAAATGACCGATTTTGTGAGTCGTACCGGGCTCCACATGGTCAGATGAGCTGAAAAAAAGGGCCCTGCTGGGCCCTTTGAACAGAGGGTGATGAGCCGATGGCCCACCAGGATCAGCGGTTGCTGGCGCGGGCAAAACGCCCTTCAGCCGTCACGCGATAATCGCTGGTGCTGGCGGGTACAAATGCAGATTGCCCTATGGTCAGTGTCAGACGCTCGCCATCCTGGCCAATGAGGGTGATGGGCCCATCGATGGCGAACAGGATCTCGGCATTGCCGGTGGTGAGGGCATGTTCGCCTGCGCCATATACGCTGAAGGTGAAATCCGGTACCGGCACGTCGAAGTGCTGTACTGTGCCTTCCATGCGAGGGGTGAGCAGGATCTGGTCGTCCGGTTTGGCGACACAGCGGGTGCAGGCCAGCAGCTCCGGCACATCCATGTATTTGGGGGTCAGACCGGCACGCAGCACGTTGTCGGAGTTGGCCATGATCTCGAGGCCAGTGCCGTGGATGTAGGCGTGGGGGGTCTGGGCGTCGAGGAACATCGCCTGACCCGGCTCAAGTGTTACCACGTTGAGCAGCAACGGCGAGAAGAGCCCCACATCCCCCGGGTACTGGTTGGCCAGCTTGCTGATGGTGGCGAAAGTCTCTTCATCCTGATGGGCGGCGGCATAGGCCAGCAGGCCAGCCAGCGCCTCGTCCTTGCGATCACCGCTGAGGATCAGCAACTGGTGGAAGAAGTGCTGCAGGCCAGCTTCATCCTGTGACTGGCGAAGCGCCGCGGTCAGGTCGACCAGTGCGGGCAGCGCCATGCGATCGAACAGGGCCAGGATGGCCGGGATGGCGCGAAAGCCGTTCATCGCCTGATAGCGGGTGAGGGCAAAGACCAGCTCCGGCTTGTGGTTCGGATCCTTGTAGTTGCGGTTGCTCGCCTTGATATCGATGCCTGCGGCTTCTTCTTTGGCAAAACCGGCTTCGGCCTGTGCCTTGCTCGGGTGTACCTGAATGGAGAGGGCTTGCTCGGCGCAGAGCACCTTGAACAGGAAGGGGAGTGAGCCGAAACGAGCCTGGGTAGCTTCGCCCAGCATGGCGACGGGGTTGGCGTCAATCAGGCTGGAAAGCTTCACGGTCTCGCCTGCCAGGGTCACTTCGGAGCAGCCATTGGGGTGAGCGCCCATCCACAGTTCAGCTTGTGGTTTGCCTTCGGGATTTTTGATGCCAAACAGCGTGGTCAGGGAGTCACGACTGCCCCAGACATAATCCTGGATCGGGTTGCACATTAGAAAAAACGGCGGGTAGCTCATGGATGGCTCCTTGTATCAGAACGATTTTTTGGGAATTTCAGTCTGGCGCGGACTATAGCATGGCAGGGGCAGCGCACCGCAATCGGTTGCTCTCTGCATCTTGATCAGGATCATTCATGAGTATCATCTTTACCCAGCTGTTGGACGGCTTTCTAAGTGAGGGGGGAGGCTTTGAGAAGGTGTTGTTTGCCTCTGACAAAGGGGTGCCTCCCTGCTTCAGTTATCAGGTCAATTTTCCGCGTCTCGAGCTGGTATTCAGTGGCCACTATCTCAACCAGATCTGGTCCCCGGAAGGGGATGTGCAGTCGGTACAGATGGGGCCGCGGGAGGCGATGTACATTCCCCCCAACGGCTGGAACAAGCCGGATTGGGACAATGACTGTTCCGTGCTCAGCCTGTTGTTCGGCAAGCGTCAGATAGGGTTCAGTCTGGTGAGCAAGCACAAGGGAGACACCGGCTTCTTCGATGTGCAGAAGCACAGTATTCAGGCCGGTGCCGGACGGGCGCTCGATCATATCCTGCTCTCCCTCAACACCCTTGCGCAGGAGCCGATAAGGGCACCGATGGACAATCACCTGCTGCAGGCGCTGCTAAGTTATTCACGGCAGTTGCTGGTGGAGTCGGAGAGCGGTCGTCCTCGTGGCTCCGATCTTTTTCACGGCATCTGCATCTACATTCAGGAAAATTTCCACCGCCCCATCAGTCGCGAATGCATCGCCGCCCGCTTCAATCTCTCCCCCAGCCACCTCTCACGTCTGTTCCGCCAGCAGGGGCACATGCGGCTGGCGGACTACATCAGCTGGGTGCGGCTGGAGCGGGCCAAGTTCATGCTGAAAAAGTATCGCTTCCGTCTCGAAGAGGTCGCCAATCGCTGCGGGTTTACCGACGTGAACTACTTCTGCCGTGTGTTCAAACAGAAGACCGGCTTGACCCCTTCCCAGTACCGTTCCCTGAGTCAGCCGCAGGCGACGGCCAGCGAGCTGGAGGCATAACGGGGCGGGGTCGGCAAGGCGTTGTGACGGCGCACTGGCGGGTGGCTACCTCTTTGGTCTGACATGCTTTCTTGTCGTTTTATTATGAAAATGAATGGGCTAAGATGGCCGCGCGCAACAAACAAGTTGATAACAAACGGAAGTTAGGAGATGCCGATGGAAAGCAAAGTAGTTATCCCGACCCAGGGCCAGAAAATCACAGTCGATGCTAACGGCAAGCTGCAGGTTCCCAACCATCCGATCATTCCGTTTATCGAAGGGGATGGCATCGGTGTTGACGTGACCCCAGCCATGTTGAATGTGGTGAATGCTGCGGTCGAGAAAGCCTACAAGGGCGAGCGCAAGATCGCCTGGATGGAGATCTACACCGGCGAGAAATCGACTCATGTTTATGGTGAAGGTGCCTGGCTGCCGGCCGAAACCCTGGATTTCATTCGCGAATACTGCGTGGCCATCAAGGGCCCGCTGACCACGCCGGTCGGCGGCGGTATCCGCTCTCTCAACGTGGCCCTGCGTCAGGAGCTGGATCTCTACATCTGCCTGCGCCCGGTACGTTACTACGATGGCACCCCGAGTCCGGTGAAGCGTCCTGATCTGACCGACATGGTGATCTTCCGCGAAAACGCCGAAGACATCTACGCCGGTATCGAGTGGAAGGCTGACAGCGCCGAAGCGAACAAGGTGATCGCCTTCCTGCAAAACGAGATGGGCGTGAAGAAAATTCGCTTCCCGGAGTCCTGCGGGATCGGCATCAAGCCGATGTCCAAAGCCGGTACCGAGCGTCTGGTACGTGCCGCTATCGAGTATGCCATCGATAACGATCGCGACTCAGTGACCCTGGTGCACAAGGGCAACATCATGAAGTTCACCGAAGGTGCCTTCAAGGATTGGGGCTATGCTCTGGCCCAGAACGAGTACGGTGCCCAGCTGATCGACGGCGGCCCCTGGTGCTCCTTCAAGAACCCGAAAACCGGCAAAACCATCGTCATCAAGGATGTCATCGCCGACGCCTTCCTGCAGCAGATCCTGCTGCGTCCGGCCGAGTATGACGTCATCGCCTGTATGAACCTCAACGGTGACTACATCTCCGATGCGCTGGCTGCTCAGGTAGGCGGTATCGGCATCGCACCGGGTGCCAACATCGGCGACGGCGTGGCCCTGTTCGAGGCAACTCACGGTACTGCACCGAAATATGCCGGTCAGGACAAGGTCAACCCGGGCTCCCTGATCCTCTCCGCCGAGATGATGCTGCGCCACATGGGCTGGGTTGAAGCGGCCGATCTCATCATCAAGGGGATGGAAGCTGCGATCCGCAACAAGACCGTCACCTATGACTTCGAGCGTCTGATGGAAGGGGCCACCCTGCGTTCCTGCTCCCAGTTTGCTCAGGACATGATCGACCAGATGTAATCTGCTGCTTGCCAGAAACGCAAAACCGGCGCCATGTGCGCCGGTTTTTTTATCGCGAAAGAGTGCAGGGGCTTATTGCGCCTGCTCTACGTGTTGCTGATAGCGTTGCTGCCATTTGCTGGTTTCTGCTTCATCACCCCGGGCCTTCCAGAAGGCGCAGATGGTGTTGGCAAGTTCCGAAGCCATCGCGTGATCTCCGTCACGTCGACTCATCAGATAATCTCCCAGCCAGCTTTGATATTGTTTCATTACCCGATCTCCTTATCTCATGTGCCCTTGAGGGGGCCCACCTTGACGGGAGCCTGACGGCTCATCTTGGGGGGAACATCCTCAGGCATGATGGTGCAAAGTCACGACCCGGGCAGAGAGCCTGATGGGCAATCTGGCGGCGAACATGACGCGAGATGTCAAAAAATGAGCGCCATTTTAGCACAAACTGACCAACTTGGGGAAATTGTCGCCACGGATTGTAATGGAGCGGCTCCATCCCCTTGTTCCCACAACAGAAAACTCGCCGTGAGGGCACGCTTGGTTTGGATGAAACTCGGGGAAACAGGGTAGGTAACCCTGTTGTGTCCGATTGCATCGACGAGCTCGACACTTGGTTCTGGATGAGCTGTGTCATGGACTCAAGAAATGGTCGAGGGGGGATGCAAAAGGGCGTTATGCGGGAGCTGGCTATGCGCGAAGCAATAGGGGGGCGGCCTTGCTGCCAACAGATGGCTGGCAGCAAGGTGACGGTCGGGATCAGGTGGTCTTTTCCAGATGGTTCTGGTAAATCTGTTGCCACTTGTCCAGTTCGGTTTCATCTCCCTGTTGCTGCCAGAACTCGCAGATGGAACTCGCCATCTCGCACGCCATGGCATGGTCGCCGTCACGGCGACTCATCAGGTATTGTCCCAGCCAGTTTTGATACTGTTTCATTGCACGATCTCCTTATCTATTTAGCCCTTGATATTGCTGCTGTGGGCCACTCGTCCGGCAGTGTTGTCACAGCCACTTTCGCCGCTTCGCTTATTGTCAATCAGGACAGATAGCGTATGAGAAAAGCGCGAAAGTGCTAAAAAGTGGCCACCACCTTACCACAAAATGGTATGAAAGGCAGGTTTTGGGGCCAATTGAGTTTTCAGTGCAGGGGATTATCTCGACCTGGCGACAGGGATTGACGGAGTCCAGCAGTATAACGGACAGGTGTTTGAACCCCTTTACTGGGTTACCCGACGTGCTTGCCAATAGCGGCTGTTCCAGTAGACGTTGTCGAGTCTCGAACGGATTACTCCCTTGCTCGTGGAGGCGTGGATAAACTCGCCGGCACCGGTATAGACCCCCACATGGTACTGCTGCCAGCCGGTTTTGAAGAAGACCAGATCCCCGTGTTGCAGCCGGTAGCGATCGACTGGTTTACCGATACTGGCCTGGGATTCGGTGGTTCTTGGCAAATTGACCCCCAGCACCTGATTGTATGCGAGCTGTGTGAATGCGGAGCAGTCGAGTCCGGCACGGTTGGTGCCGCCCATCCGGTAGGGGACGCCACGCCACTGCTGGTAGAAACCGTCAAAGGCACTGCTCTGCTGGCGGGGCGGCGGTGGCTCTGGTGTGCTGGAGCAGGCGGCCAGCAGCAGGGTCAGCAGGGATAGCAGCAGCTTGCGATACATCGGGCTCTCTCCACGGACGGGTCTACCAAACGAGACATTTATCGAGCGCCATATCCTGCCAAATCGTTCTGGCGGTAGGGGGCGCGACAATTTTTCCATCATAAACAGGGATCTGGCTCCAGACCTAGTCTCCGAGAGGAAAAATGTGGTGGGGCACTGAAAAACGCCAGCCGAGGGTTGGCGTTTGTTGTCACTCGTTGTGGCTGATCAGCGGTTTAAGCAGCTCGGCCAGTTTGTAGAAGGTCTGCACCCGGGTGGTGCTGGGGCGCCAGACCAGACCGATCTCGCGATAGGATTTTTCCCCCGGCAGCGGGATGGCCACCAGATCGGAGTTGGCAAGAATGCCGGCATCGATGGCCATTTGCGGCAGGAAGGTGGTGCCAAGACCCGCTTCCACCATCTGCACCAAGGTGTGCAGGCTGGTGGCGGCAAACGGGTTGATCTTGCTCTTGTCCCGCAGACGGCAAGCGCTCACTGCGTGCTCGGTGAGGCAGTGCTCCCGCTCCAGCAGGAAGATGCTCTGGTTTGGCAGCTCCTTGTAGTCAAACGGGGTGTGAAGACCGGCCGCCATGCTGGCGGGCATCACCATGTGGAACGGATCCTGGCCGACGGTCTTGCAGTGAAATCCACCTATCTCGATGGGCAGGGCGAGGATCAGCAAGTCGAGCTGACCCTGTTCCAGCTGCTTGAGCAGATTGCTGGTGGTGTCTTCCCGCAGTAACAATTCGAGGTCAGGATAGGTTTTGCTGCACACTTTCAGCAGCTTGCTGAGCAGGAAGGGGGCGATGGTGGGAATACAGCCCAGACGCACTGTCCCCTGCATTACACCGCCCTGGTGTTGACCTAGCTCCATCAGATCCCGCGCATCGGAGAGCAAATTGCGAGCTCGCTCGACGATTTCCATGCCGACCGGGGTCATAATGAAGCTCTTGTGATCTCGCTCCACCAGTTGCAGGTTCATCATCTCTTCCAGCGTCTGGATCCCGGTACTCAGGGTCGACTGGCTGACATGACAGGCTTTGGCGGCACGATTGAAGTTTTTGTGCTCGTCGAGAGCGACCAGATATTGCAGCTGTTTGAGGCTGGGCCAACGTTGCATAGGAAAACCCGATTAATGCTATCTATTTAATTTGATTTAACTAATCTACCACCGGGTCTATAGTTTGTCGCTTGATTTAGACGGACTAGGCTCTTGGTAGCCCAATCCTGACTGGATTGTTCACTTCACTTAAAGAGGAATTGAATATGGTATTGGTAGGCCGTCCCGCACCCGATTTTACCGCCGCAGCCGTTCTGGGTAATGGCGAAATTGTTGATTCATTCAACCTGTCATCCCACATCAAAGGCAAAGCTGCTGTTGTCTTCTTCTATCCGCTCGATTTCACTTTCGTCTGCCCGTCCGAGCTTATTGCTTTTGATCACCGCTATGAAGAGTTCCAGAAACGTGGCGTGGAAGTGATCGGTGTTTCCATCGATTCCCAGTTCTCCCACAACGCATGGCGTAACACCAAGGTTGAAGATGGTGGTATCGGTCAGGTCAAGTACCCGCTGATCGCCGACGTCAAGCACGAAATCTGCAAGGCCTATGACGTTGAACATCCGGAAGCCGGTGTGGCGTTCCGTGGTTCCTTCCTGATCGACAAGAATGGTGTCGTTCGTCATCAGGTGGTCAACGATCTGCCGCTGGGCCGCAACATCGACGAGATGCTTCGCATGGTCGATGCCCTGCAATTCCATGAAGAGCACGGCGAAGTGTGCCCGGCTCAGTGGGAGAAAGGCAAGAAAGGCATGACCGCCTCCCCGGATGGCGTTGCCAAGTATCTGTCCGAGAACGCCGCTTCCCTGTAATCGGGTCTGCGTGCCGGATAGTGAAAAACCGATGCCCAGGCATCGGTTTTTTTATGGCCGTTGTTTGGCTGTCTGGTTCTGTCCCATTGCTCGGCAGGATTGTCGTTGCCGGCAGCGCGCCGATAAACGGCAGTCATAAAAAAGCGCGCCCTTTGGCGCGCTTTTGACATGGGGGGCGGGACTACTCGTCAAAGATACCGAAGTGTTCTTTGGCAAAGCTGACCCGCTGCGCCACACTCATCTTCACTTGGCCCAGCTTCTCGATGGTCTTGAGGTTGGGCACCAGGCCACGACCGTTGGCGATTTGAATGGCCAGACCTGGGCGGGCGTTGAGCTCCAGCAGCATGGGGCCGCGGAACTTGTCCAGCACCATGTCGGTACCGATATAGCCCAGACCCGACATCTCGTAACAGGAGGCAGCGAGGGTGAGCAGAGTATCCCAGTGGGGCACCTTGAGCTCATAGAGGTCGAGACCTGTATCAGGATGGTGTCGCAACGGATTGCCAAACTGCACCGCCCGCAGCGCGCGGCCAGTACGTAGGCACAGACCCACTCCCACGGCGCCCTGGTGCAGGTTTGCCTTGCCGTCGGAGGCAGAGGTTGAGAGACGCATCATCGCCATCACCGGGAACCCCTTGAAGATGATCACCCGGGCATCGGGCACCCCTTCAAAGGAGTAGCCGTCGAACACGTCATCGAAGTTGATGAGGCCTTCGACCAGCGCTACGTCCGGCTTGCCCCCCAGCGAATAGAGTCCAGCAAGAATGTTGGAGACATGGCGCTCCAGATCCTGGCCGTTGCTGGCGCTGCCGTTGGGCTTGTAGAAGAGACCCTCTTCCTGGCGCAGGATCACCAGGATCCCCTTGCCGCCCGAGCCTCGAGCCGGCTTGATACAGAAGCCAGGCCAATCCTTCACCAGCTCGGTGATACGACCCACGTCGTGCTGGGCTCGTATGGTGCCGATCAGCTCGGGCACCGTCACGCCCGCATCCAGCGCGATACGCTTGGTTTGCAGCTTGTCATCCACCAGCGGATAGAGGCTGCGCGGATTGTAGCGGCTGATATAGGAGTGGTTGCGCTTGTTCATGCCGAGGATACCTGCCTGCGACAGGCTCCACGGGGTAGTGTACTTTTCCCAGAACCACATCTGTTACTTGTCCTTACCCGGGGTGGCGCCAGACTTGATCTCGTCCACCAGCGGCTTGAAGCGTTTGAGTTCGCTCAGCTTGTAGCCGGTGTAGTTACCCATCAACAGCACGGTCGCCATCAGCACCAGCTGCAGGCCGAGGAAGTTGAATGTGAGGTGACGGATCAATTCGTTATCCATAGCCAGATAGGCGATGATGGCCACCAGCAGGGAGCCACCGCCCTGACGGAATACCTCTTTCGGGCCCTCTTCTTCCCACAGGATGGACATCCGCTCGATAGTCCAGGAGAGGATGATCATCGGGAAGAAGGTGATCTTCATACCGTCGGTCAGCCCCAGCTTGAAGGCAAAGGCGGAGAAGATACCGATCATCGAGATCACCATGATGATGATGGCCGATATTCGGGCGACCAGCAGCAGGTTGAGCCGCGACAGGTAGGAGCGGATCACCAGACCGGTGCCGACGATCAGCAGGAAACCTACCAGACCGGTGATCAGCTGGGTCTGGATAAAGGCGACCGCGATCAGCACCGGCATAAAGGTACCCGAGGTCTTGATGCCGACGATGACGCGCAAGAACACCACCATCAGCACACCGATGGGGATCAGCAGCAAGCCCTTGAACAAGGTCTGCTCTTCCAGCGGCAGGCTATGGATGGAGAAGTTCATCATCTCTGATTTTTCAAACTTCTGGGCCAGTGCCACGCTGACCGGCTGCTCCTGCTCGATCATCGAGAAGCTGACACGGGAGTTGTGACCACCTGTCACATCCAGCAGGGCGCCGGAGTTATACTCCCACAGCAGCAGGTTGGCAGGACGACCCTGTTCACCGGTTTGCGGGTTGAACAGCTTGTAGTCGGTCGGGCTGTTGAACACCTGCAGGTAATCGACCAGCTCCTGACGACGGCGACCATCTTCCAGATTCAGGGCATGCACTACGCGGGTCGGCACATCAGCATTGTTGAGCAACTCGGCGATCAGGTTGGCGCGGCTCTTGTGCTTTTTCAGTAGCTCGGCGTTCTGCTCCTGCTTTTCGATCTCCTTGATGATCTCGCGGGTCAGGGTATAGCCGTCAGCAGAGCGCTCCTGGGCGCGCTCCAGGATCTGCTTCATCGCAGTGGCATAGGGCTCACTCTCGATCTGCTTTTCGATAGCGGGCGGCTGCGGGTTGGCGGCCGGCTTGGCGTGGGCATCCGCCATCATGTCGACGCGATAGTAGAGCTCCTGACGGCCGGTAGCACTGCGGATCGACCATTCGGCACGGGCATCGCCATCCTTCTCGACGAAGGAGAGGCCGTAGCCGGGGCTGGCGGCGTTCTCGTTCATCAGGGTGAAACCGGGCTGGGTGCCCGGGATAGCCAGGGAGGCGATCACTGGCTCACCGGTAGCTTCGAACTCCAGTTTGGCTTCGATGGACCAGATCTGGCGCTTTTCACCGGGCGTCAGCGGCACATCCAACGCGATATGGTGATAGATCGTCATCCCCAGGCCGACAATGTACAGCAGGGCTACCAGCAAATAGAACGGCTTACGGGAAACCATGGATTATTTCACATCCTTGAGCTTGGGTTTGGGTTGGATATATTCGCGGGCCACATCAACCACGGCGATGTCTTTCAAAAATTCGCGACCCAGCAGCACCGGGAAGGTCATATCGCTGCGGTCTTTCAGGGTAAATTCGGCTTTCTCGGTCATGTCGCCAATGCGCACGGCCAGACGCACCACCGGACGGCGGTCCAGATCATCGGCAGAGGCCTGACGCACCCGCACGTGACGTACCAGCGGCGCTTCGATCTGGATCTTGTCGTCCACATCCTGATGGCTCAGGAAGAAGCGCACCCAGTTTTTGCCGTTGCGCTCGAAAATGGTGATCTCCTGCGCACTGATGGAGGAGGTGGTCGCACCGGTATCGACCCGGGCCTGGAAGGCGTCGTTGGCGGCATCAACCCAGATCCACTCCGCTTCACCGACCATCAGCTTGCCATCGATGGTGTGGCCCTGATTGGGGGCCGGGCACTTCTCGGTGGGGATCGCCATCGGTTTGGGCGGCTCGGAGGGGAGAGCTGCGAGCTTCTGGTCTACTTGCTTGACGGACTCTTTCATATTGGTGACATCTGTGTTGAGCTGAACCAGCAGGTGCTGTTGCTGCACATACTGCTTCTGTTGCTGTTCCATGGATGTTTGCAGGCGCTGCTCGCTCTGGCTCAGCTCGCTACGAAGCTCGGCCAGTGTCAGAGCGGGAACCTGAGGCGTTTTTTCCATATTGACACACCCGCCGAGACTGAGCAGGGAGAGCAGGGTCATTCCTTTTAATTTGCTTTTCATGTCATTCATTTAACTGTGCTTCCTGGAATTGGGTCAGTGTAACTTCCACAAGCGCCACCGGCTAGTCTTTGGCCTTGCGGGCAATCAGTACGGCACGTTTCGGCGCCGGGTGTCCTTCTACCGTGAGTGCCGGATTGTCTGGATCCAGATAGTCACTCAGGGATTCATTAATCATCCAGTCGGTACGACGCTGTTCGTCGGTGCTGGTCATATTCTCGTCTACTATCCGCACGTCGGTGAAGCCGCAGCGCTCGACCCACAGCTTGAGGGCGCGGCTTGAGGGAATAAACCAGACGTTGCGCATCTTGCCGTAACGGTCGGTGGGCATCAGCACGTCGTTGACCCCGCCCTCGATCACCAGGGTCTCCAGCACCAGTTCGCCATCATCTTTCAATTGATTGCGCAGCTGCTCGATGTGCTCGATGGGAGATTTGCGGTGATAGAGCACCCCCATGGAGAAGACGGTGTCAAAGGCACGCAGCTCCGGCAGCTCCTGAATGCCGAGCGGCAACAGGTGGGCGCGTTGATCATTGCCCGCGAAGTGGCGAATGGCCTCGAACTGGCAGAGAAACAGCGGACTCGGATCGATGCCGACCGCCAGCTTGGCTCCTTCACCCACCATACGCCAGAGGTGGTAGCCGCTGCCGCAACCCACATCCAGCACGTAACGGCCTTCGAGCGGGCTGATATGGGGCAGCACCCGATCCCACTTCCAGTCGGAGCGCCATTCGGTATCGATGTGGATGCCATGCACGGTGAACGGCCCCTTGCGCCAAGGCATAAAGTGGCGCAGCAGGCTCTCGACCTTCTTGCGCTCCCCTTCGCCCAGGCTCTCGGCCGAGCCTATCTCGACCCGGCTTTTCAGCTCGATGTTGCCGGGGGAGACCACCGGTAGCTTGTTGAGGGCGCGGTTCCAGCGCGGCAGATCGCCATGCTGGTTGTCATGTTGCCAGGCGTGCAGCTGGGCGGGCAGGGTATGCAGCCAGTGGCTCAGCCGGTTTTTGGCAATCAGTTGATAGAAATTGGCAAAGTCGATCATGGCTGGGCGTCGCTGGATTTGATGGCAATCATGGAGCCGAAGTTGAAGCACTGGAACCAGAGATCCTGATGGATGAAACCGGCGTCGCGCAGGCGGGCGCGGTGGGTCTCCAGGCTGTCGGTGCGCATCACGTTCTCAAGGGCAGTGCGTTTCTGGCTGATCTCCAGCTCGCTATAGCCATTGGCCCGCTTGAAGTCGAGGTGCAGATCGATGAGCAGCTCGTTGACCGGCTCATCCTCGAAACGGAACTTCTCGCTCAGGATCAGGATCCCGCCCGGGCGCAAACCGTCGTGAATGCGCTGGATCAGGGCTGCCCGTTTCTCGGGCTCGACAAACTGCAGGGTGAAGTTGAGCACCACCACGGAAGCGTTCTCAATCTCGATGTCGCAGATATCCGCCTCCACCAGCTCCACCGGCACCTCGGATTTGAAACCGGAGAGGTGGGCGCGGGCGCGCTCGATCATCGGGTGGGAGAGGTCCACCGCGGTAATGCGGCAGCCGGGCTGGCTAATATGGCGACGCATCGCCTGGGTGGCGGCGCCGAGCGAACAGCCGAGATCATAGAGACGGCTCTCGGGTTGAGCGTAGCGGGCGGCCATCATGCCGATGGCTGAGATGATGTTGCTGTAACCCGGCACCGAGCGCTGGATCATATCGGGAAATACGTCGACGACCTGTTCGTCAAAACAAAAGTCGCCCAATCGGGCGATCGGGGCGGCAAAAATTTGGTCTTTGGTCTGCATGCTGGCGCAACCTGACAGCCGGCATATCGGCCGACTGCTTTGTTCAATTGAATCGTTGGGGGGCACCCGTCTGGGGGTGGCTCATCACCTGTTTACGAACGGGGTAGTCGGTCATGAGCTCCTGGTGACCGGTCCTGTTCGTAGGGGTCATCTCCGGACCCTTATCCAGAGCCGAGTCATTTGTTACCACTGATTAACAGTAACGGTGACAGGGCTCCTTGCATGGGGCGCTAGTGTAGAGGATTGACGGCCATTTGTCTTGACGCCGGGCCCTGCCAAACCACAAAAATCGCCCTTTTTTTACTGCGTTTTCGGGGGGCTGCGAGGGTTGCTTGTGCCACTGGTTAAAAGCGCAGCACTCCCTGCCGTGCGCGATCGTTTTCCCCCCGCCAGGGGGCCATCTCCTGCCCCAGCAGACGACTCACCTGACGGGCCAGCTCGGGGGCTTGGGTGTTGTCGGCCGTGTGGATGTAGAGGTAAAGATCCTTGCCTTCGGAAAGCCACTGGCGCCAGTGGGGGAGCCAGCTGGGCAGGAAGGGGTGATTGGCCGCCGGGTCCGGCAGGCCGATAAAGCGCACCATGGGGGCGTTGGCGGTGGCCAGCAGATGCACCGGCAGGCGCGGTTTCTTGCCTTGGGCATCGACAAGGGCTGGCGTGGTTGCTGGCACCGAGAAGAGTGGCCGGCTGTCGAGCATCACCCGGTTCACACCCTGTTCCATCAGCAGCCGGTTCAAGGCCCGCTCGGCCTCCCCCTTGGCGAAAAAGTCGGGGTGACGCACCTCGAGGGCGTAGCGAAACGCCCGTGGCAACCGCTCGATAAAGGCCGCCAGTCTGGCCAGCCCCTGTGGCCCGAAACGGGCGGGCAGCTGCAGGGTGAGCAGCCCCAGCTTGTCGTGTAGTGGCGCAAGTAGCTTGATAAAGTCGGCAACCTGTTTGTCTGCGCTCACCAGATCGCTCTGGTGGCTGATGGTTTGTGGAAACTTGAAGTTGAAACGAAAGTGATCGGGCACCGCATCGGCCCATCGCTGTACCGTGTCCGGTGTCGGCAGGGCGTAGAAGGTGGTGTTACCCTCCACCGAGTTGAAGACGGTCGCATAGTGGGCGAGGTGTTCGGCAGGCTTGGCGCCAAGGCCCAGCAACTGGCCGGGCCAGCTGGGGTGGGACCACTGTGGCAGGCCCAAATAGAGGCTCATGGTGACTAATCTCTTCGCTCTTGGTGCATTCGTGCCGATTTTTTGCCCGCTTTTTGCCATCGAGTGCAAAAAACTGGCGAAAGGAGGCTGCTGGCCATTTTACCCAAAAGGGGGTTTTCCTCTATAATGCCAGCCCTTTTGTTTTTCAATTTCTTGTGACCCATGCCTATCTACGAATATCGTTGCGACGTCTGTGGCCATGAATTGGCAAAACTGCAAAAGCTTTCCGATGCCCCCCTGACCGACTGTCCGGCCTGTAGCAAGCCGAATCTGGTCAAGCTGATATCGGCGGCAGGCTTCCGGCTCAAGGGAACCGGATGGTACGAGACTGATTTCAAACCGGGTAAGAAAAAGAATCTGGCCAGCTGTGAGACAGACGGTGCTTGCCAGTCGTGCCCGGCGGCCCAAGGTTAACCGTCTCTCTACAATTTCGAAGGAAGAAGTCCATGCGCTCTATCTATTGCGGACAGGTCAATGAGGCCCATGCAGGGCAGACCATTACATTGTGCGGTTGGGTTCATCGTCGTCGTGATCTCGGCGGTCTGATCTTTATCGATATGCGCGACCGGGAAGGGATCGTTCAGGTGTTCTTCGATCCGGACAAACCGGACGCGTTCGCCCTGGCCTCCGAGCTGCGCGGTGAGTTCTGCATCCAGGTGACCGGCGTGGTGCGCACCCGTCCCGAGTCCCAGCGCAACAGCGAGATGGCCACTGGCGCCATCGAAGTGTTCGCCCACGAACTCAACATCATCAACCGTGCCGAGCCGCTGCCGCTGGACTTCAATCAGGTCAACAGCGAAGAGATCAGCCTCAAGTATCGCTACCTGGATTTGCGTCGTCCCGAGATGGCCAAGTACCTGAAGACCCGTGCCAAGGCCAGCGCCTTCGTACGCCGCTTCATGGACGAGCATGGCTTCCTCGATATCGAGACCCCGATGCTGACCAAGGCCACCCCGGAAGGTGCCCGTGACTATCTGGTGCCGAGCCGCGTGCACAAGGGCAAGTTCTACGCTCTGCCGCAATCCCCCCAGCTGTTCAAGCAGTTGCTGATGATGTCCGGCTTCGATCGCTACTACCAGATCGTCAAGTGCTTCCGTGACGAAGACCTGCGTGCCGACCGCCAGCCGGAATTCACCCAGATCGACGTGGAGACCTCCTTCATGACCGCGCCGCAGGTGCGTGAAGTGATGGAAGAGATGATCCGCAAACTGTGGCTGCACATCCTGAACGTGGATCTGGGCGACTTCCCGATCATGACCTTCGACGAAGCCATGCGTCGCTACGGCTCCGACAAGCCGGACCTGCGTCTGCCAATGGAGCTGGTTGATGTGGCTGATCTGCTGACTACTGTCGAGTTCGCCGTGTTCGCGGGCCCCGCCAACGATCCGAAAGGCCGTGTGGCTGCCCTGAAAGTCCCGGGCGGTGCCGAGCTCTCTCGCAAGCAGATCGACGAATACACCAAGTTTGTCGGCATCTACGGTGCCAAGGGCCTGGCCTGGATGAAGGTCAATGAAGCGGCCAATGGTATCGAAGGCGTGCAGTCTCCGGTTGCCAAGTTCCTCTCTGACGCCATCGTGCGCGAGATCCTGGCCCGTACCGGCGCAGCCGACGGCGACATCATCTTCTTTGGCGCTGACAGCAAGAAAGTGGTTTGCGATGCCATGGGCGCCCTGCGTCTGAAAGTGGGTCGCGATCTGGGCCTACTGGAGAACAGCTGGAAACCGCTGTGGGTCATCGACTTCCCGATGTTCGAGGAAGATGGTGAAGGTGGTCTGGCCGCCATGCACCACCCGTTCACCGCGCCGAGCAACATGAGCCCGGCCGAGCTGAAAGCCAACCCTGTGGGTGCTTACGCCAACGCCTACGACATGGTGATCAACGGCTACGAAGTGGGTGGTGGCTCTGTCCGTATCCACAACAGCGAGATGCAGTCCACCGTGTTCGACATCCTGGGTATCACCCCGGCCGAGCAGCGCCTGAAGTTCGGCTTCCTGCTGGATGCCCTGAAGTACGGTACCCCGCCGCACGCCGGTCTGGCCTTCGGTCTGGACCGTCTCAGCATGCTGCTGACCGGCACCGAAAACATTCGGGACGTCATCGCCTTCCCGAAAACGACCGCGGCCGCCTGTCTGATGACAGACGCCCCCAGCCTTGCCAATGCCGCCCAACTGGGTGAGCTGGCGATTGCAACCACCGTCAAGGGCGACGAGTAAGCCGATACCGGCACTGGAGGCCGCCCCGTGCGGCCTCTGTGTTTCCCTTGAGTTAGTCATGATCAGTGTTACTGACATTTAAAAAAGAACGGAGAGTCTCTATGGCAGGTCACAGTAAATGGGCCAACATCAAACACCGCAAGGCCGCTCAGGACGCCAAGCGTGGCAAGATCTTCACCAAACTGATCCGCGAAATCACTACCTCCGCGCGTCTGGGTGATGCCGATCCGGCCAACAACCCGCGTCTGCGTGCTGCGGTGACTGCCGCCCTGACCAACAACATGACCCGCGACACCATCAACCGTGCCATTCAGCGTGGCGCCGGTGGTGGCGATGGCGAACAGCTCGAGACCATCGTATACGAAGGTTACGGCCCGGCTGGCTCTGCCGTGATGGTAGAGTGCCTGACCGACAACCGTAACCGTACCGTAGCCGAAGTGCGTCACGCCTTCAGCAAGTGCGGTGGCAACCTGGGTACCGACGGCTCCGTTGCCTATCTGTTCAGCAAGAAAGGTCTGCTGACTTTCGTGGGCGTAGACGAAGATGCCCTGATGGATGCCGCGCTGGAAGCGGGCGCCGATGACGTGGTCACCGAAGAGGATGGCACCATCGAGGTGTACACCACCCCGAACGACTTCGGTACCGTGCTGGACGGTCTGGAAGCTGCCGGCTTCAAGGCCCAGAGCGCCGAAGTGACCATGATCCCCTCCACCGAAGCTGAGCTGGATGCAGAAACTGCACCCAAGCTGATGCGTCTGATCGACATGCTGGAAGATCTGGACGATGTGCAAGAGGTGTATCACAACGGCTCCATCTCCGATGAAGTCGCTGCGACCCTCTGATCGCAGAATCGTGCTCTCCCGATGGCAGCCTGATGGCTGCCATTTTTTATCTTTGCATCGTGGCAACTGCTGATTGATGTGTCGGTTGATCAACCGGTGCAACAACTCTCTTCACTGACAGTCTTCTCCGCTTTCTCTGCGAATTATCATTGATCTGTCCCTGCCAGTCGGTTGGCCCTGCACGTACGCCAGTCGGCAGTTCTGCTGCGTTGCGCTAGCGAGGCTCCGCTTATCCTGTTTATCACTCCTTTAGCTCTATAGATGGGGTTCAGTGCTCGCATCTGCCCGTCAGGGTAATTGCGTTGCGGGTAGGGGGAGGAGGTGATGGGACGTGCTCTTGTTATCACAGGTGGCCCATCAATACAGAGTCACAGGTTGGGATATCGATAGCGGATTGGCTGGGACGAGTTGGTTGGTTGGTTGGTTGGTTGGTTGGTTGGTTGGTTGGTTGGTTGGTTGGTCCGGAAGATAGGTGCTGCACTAGCGCAATCGGTTGGAGAGAGGAGAGCAGTGAATAAGTGGCAGATAAAAAAAAGCCCGCGCAGTGCGCGGGCTTGTTATTTCAGGACTGATTATCAGGCCTTGGATTTCTTCTTGCCTTCAACCTTGGCTTCAACCGGGGCAGCAGTTACCGGAGCGGCTTCGGTGAACGGACGACCGTAGTAGGAGTCCAGCAGAACCTGCTTCAGCTCGCTGATCAGCGGGTAGCGCGGGTTGGCGCCGGTGCACTGGTCATCGAAAGCTTCGATAGCCAGCTGGTCAACCTTGGCCAGGAAGTCAGCTTCAGTCACGCCAGCTTCGCGGATAGAGGCCGGGATACCTAGGGTAGCCTTCAACTCGTCCAGCCAGGTCAGCAGCTTCTCGATCTTGGCTGCGGTGCGGTCACCGGCAGCAGTCAGACCCAGGTGGTCAGCGACTTCGGCGTAACGACGACGAGCCTGCGGGCGGTCGTACTGGGAGAACGCAGTCTGCTTGGTCGGGTTGTCGTTCGCGTTGTAGCGGATGACGTTGCTGATCAGCAGGGCGTTAGCCAGACCGTGCGGAATGTGGAACTCGGCACCCAGTTTGTGAGCCATGGAGTGGCACACACCCAAGAAGGCGTTGGCGAACGCGATACCGGCGATAGTGGCAGCATTGTGCACCTTCTCGCGAGCGATCGGGTCGTTGGCACCGTTCTGGTAGCTGGACGGCAGATACTCTTTCAGCATTTTCAGGGCTTGCAGCGCCTGGCCGTCGGAGTACTCGTTAGCCAGTACGGAAACATAGGCTTCCATGGCGTGAGTCACGGCATCGATACCACCGAATGCACACAGGGACTTCGGCATACCCATGACCAGGTTGGCATCAACGATGGCCATGTTCGGGGTCAGCTCGTAGTCAGCCAGCGGATACTTCTGACCAGACACTTCATCGGTTACTACCGCAAACGGAGTGACTTCAGAGCCGGTACCGGAAGTGGTGGTGATACAGACCAGTTCGGCCTTCACGCCCATTTTCGGGAACTTGTAGATACGCTTGCGGATGTCCATGAAGCGCATGGCCAGATCTTCGAACGCAGTGTTCGGGTGCTCGTACATTACCCACATGATCTTGGCCGCATCCATCGGTGAACCACCGCCCAGCGCCAGGATAACGTCCGGTTTGAAGGAGTTGGCCATCTCGGCACCCTTGCGAACCACAGCCAGGGTCGGGTCAGCTTCTACTTCGTAGAACACTTCCACTTCCATATTCTGTGCTTTCAGCAGGCTGACCAGTTCATCGGCGTAGCCGTTGTTGAACAGGAAGCGGTCAGTTACGACCATGGCACGTTTTTTACCTTCCAGGTCGCTCAGAGCGATCGGCAGGGAACCACGACGGAAGTAGATGGATTTCGGAAGTTTGTGCCACAGCATGTTTTCTGCCCGTTTTGCGACTGTCTTCTTGTTGATCAGGTGCTTCGGACCCACGTTTTCGGAGATGGAGTTACCGCTCCAGGAGCCGCAACCCAGGGTCAGGGACGGAGCCATTGCGAAGTTGTACAGGTCACCGATACCGCCTTGGGTAGACGGAGTGTTGATCAGGATACGCGCGGTCTTCATCTTGTCGCCGAAGTACTTGATGCGGTCAGCGTTGCGGTCCTGGTCGGTGTACAGACCTGAGGTGTGGCCGATGCCACCGATGTTGACCATGTCACAGGCCATATCAACGGCGTTTTCGAAGCTGCTTGCACGGAACATACCGAGCAGCGGGGACAATTTCTCGTGAGCAAACTCATCTTCTGCACACAGCTTGACGCCTTCACCGATCAGGATCTTGGTATCAGCCGGTACAGTCACGCCTGCCATCTCGGCAATCTTGGTGGCTGGCTGGCCAACAATGTTGGCGTTCAGGGCACCGTTGATCAGGATGACTTTACGTACCTTGTCAGCATCTTCTTTGGAGAGCACGTGGCCCTTGTGGGATGCAAAGCGCTCTTTAACCTGGTCGTAGATGGCATCAACAACGATGACCGCCTGCTCGGAAGCACAGACCACGCCGTTATCGAAAGTCTTGGACATCAGGATGGAGGCAACGGCACGCTTCACGTCGGCAGTTTCGTCGATAACGATAGGTACGTTACCGGCACCCACACCGATAGCAGGCTTACCGGAGGAGTAGGCTGCTTTCACCATGCCCGGGCCACCGGTGGCCAGGATCAGGTTGATGTCTTCGTGCTTCATCAGGGCGTTGGAGAGCTCAACAGACGGTTGGTCGATCCAGCCGATGATGTCTTTCGGCGCACCGGCGGCAACAGCTGCATCCAGTACCAGCTTGGCAGCGGTATTGGTGGAGTTCTTGGCGCGGGGGTGCGGGGAGAAGATGATGGCGTTGCGGGTCTTGAGCGCGATCATGGATTTGAAGATCGCAGTGGAGGTCGGGTTGGTGGTCGGAACGATACCACAGATGATACCTACCGGCTCGGCGATGGTGATGGTACCCATCTGATCATCTTCGCTCAGAATGCCGCAGGTTTTCTCGTCTTTGTACTTGTTGTAGATGTATTCGGAGGCGAAGTGGTTCTTGATAACCTTGTCTTCGATGATACCCATACCGGATTCTTCCACGGCCATCTGGGCCAGAGGGATACGGGCGTTGTTGGCGGCCAGGGCGGCGGCACGGAAGATCTTGTCTACCTGCTCTTGAGAGAAGCTGGCGAATTCACGCTGTGCTTCCTTAACGCGGGCGACCAGTGCATCCAGTTCAGCCAAATTGGTTACTGCCATGTTTATCTCCTGATTATTTGAAAACTGTTTAGTAAGACGTTGGCAATGCCCGGCAATTATAGTCGCCCTGTCAAGACGGTATGGTTGCAACACGGTTTTTACATGCCTTACTAAATCGCTTTCTGAGTCGATTATAGAGCGGGGCCGACTCAGAAAAACTTGATCTGGATCATGTGTAACAAAAGAACAAAAGAAATTTTCTTTCACAATCCTTGTTTGACCGATGTTATCGAAATGTACACCAAAGGGAAAGGTAAGAGGCCTGTTAATGCAGGGCAATAAACCACATTTATCAAGCGGTTAATTATTCCTCTTCATCTGGTTGCAGCACCAATTTGGCGCTATTAGTTAGTAAATATGAGTAGATAGGTTTCAAAATCATCGGCAAACGCGCTTTATTTCTGCATTTGTTGCGAGAATGATTGTTGTTTTAATCCATGACTAATCCGCTTTATTCCCCGAGGACGCCATTTCTGCCCGCTTTCCCGGTTTTTGCATTGTGGCTCTCTTGCCGAGTCAGTGAAGTGATGCATAGCCTGAAATAGTGGAAAGGCAAAGCTTGGATTCTCTCGAGTCGCTTGGTCATTCGGTCAGTCACCGTCGGACTCTCTGGTCATGATTAAGTAGACTTGCACTCACTTTTCTAACGCGTGTCGGGCGGTAGAAAGGGCTTTTGGCATCGGTTTATGCCAGTTAGCGTGGATGCATTAGATGAACTAACTAAAAAACCCTCAAAATGGTGAGATTATTTGATTGGTGCCCGCTCTGGCTATGATGTAAATTTACGCACGAAATTAATGGACTGGCCCGCTGGGCCCGAAACTCTATTGGAAGGCGCCTATGGCAGCAATTGACGTCTCGTTGTATCTGAAGTTTTTTGTCGGTTTGTTCGCAATCATTAACCCGCTTGGTCTGCTGCCAGTCTTTGTCAGCCTGACCAGCCACCATACCCAGGCCGAGCGGATGAAAACCAACACCACCGCCAATATCGCGGTGATGGTGATCTTGCTGGTCTCCATGTATATGGGGCAACTGATCCTCGATGGGTTTGGTATTTCGCTGGCGTCGTTCCGGATCGCCGGTGGGTCGCTGATTACCCTGATTGCCTGGTCAATGCTGCAGGGCAAGCTGGGCGAGGTGAAGCACAACAAACAGGAGAAGGGTGAACTGGCGGTGCGCGAGTCTATCGCCGTGGTTCCGCTGGCACTTCCATTGATGGCAGGCCCCGGTGCCATTTCCTCGGTGATTGTCTATGCCAGCCAGAGCCACTGGCAGCAACTGCTTGGCATGTCAGTGGTTGTCGTGGTCTTCTCCTTCTGCTCCTGGCTTATCTTCCGCGCCGCACCGCTGCTGTTCAAGATCATGGGTAACACCGGTATCAACGTGGTGACCCGTATCATGGGCCTTATCATGATGTCGCTGGGTATCGAGATCATGGTGGCCGGTATCAAGGGCGTTTTCCCCAGTCTGATGTGAGCCAGCTCCACTTTATGAAAGCCGGTCCTCGTGACCGGCTTTTTATTGGTTGCTTTTTACCCTGTCTTTTCTAGAATCGGTCGTTTGTGTGAAAAATGAGCGAGTTGCTGGTGTTTTAATACTGAAAAAACGCACATTAGCTGATTTTTTAACCAGGAAATGACAGTTACCCTAACAATATCTGTTGCATTATCAGAATTGGCAGGGAATTATGCTGGGAGCGGGTTTTATCACCGTCACTTTAAAAAACGCATGGAATGTTCTTGTTGGAGTAGGGAAATGACTCATAAAAAAACAATGATTAACACATTGCTGATGGCTGCACTGTTTGGTGGCGTCAATGTGGCTCAGGCTGCCGATGTCCCGGCGGGAACCAAGCTGGCGGATGTCCAGCAGTTGGTAAAAGGCAACGGTTCCGAGCCTGCGACCTTGGACCCACAGAAAGTTGAAGGAACGCCTGAGTCTGCAATTTTGCGCGACCTGTTTGAAGGTCTCGTGACATCCGGTTCGAAAGGGGAAGTTGTTCCTGGTGTCGCAGAGTCTTGGGAAACCAAGGATAACAAGCACTACGTCTTCCACCTGCGCAAAGATGCCAAGTGGTCCAACGGTGAACCGGTCACCGCACATGACTTTGTATATGCTTTCCAACGTGCAGTTGACCCCAAGACAGCCTCTCCTTACTCCTGGTATCTGGAGATGCCAACTATTGCCAATGCTACAGAGATCATTGCTGGCAAGAAGCCGGCTGATACGCTGGGTGTGAAGGCGACCGACGACTACACCTTCGAAGTTCAGCTCGAGAAGGCCATCCCTTATTTCGTAACCATGCTCTCTCATACCACCACTTATCCGGTACCGAAGAAGGTGATCGAGAAGTATGGTGAAAAATGGACCCAGCCGGGCAATATGGTAGGTAATGGTGCCTACGTATTGAAGGAGTGGGTTGTTAATGAGCGAATTGGTTTGGAGCGTAATAAAAACTATTGGAATGATGCGAAAACGGTGATCAACAAGGTTACCTATCTTCCGATCCAGTCCACCAACGCGGAGCTAAATCGCTTTTTGGCTGGTGAGATCGACATGACATGGAATGTGCCGATCGAACGCTTTAAGCAGTTGAAGAAAGATTATCCCGCGGATCTGAAGGTTGAAGGTCTGGTTTCTACTTATTACTACCAGTTCAACATCAAGAAAAAGCCGTTTGATGACGTGCGAGTGCGAACTGCTCTCTCTTATGCGGTCAATCGTGACGTGATTGCAGATAAAGTCATGGGACAAGGGCAAAAACCCGCATATGGGTTGACGCCTGACTATGTTGATGGTTTTAAACCGGTTGCTCCGGAGTGGTCAAAAATGACCCAGGCTGAACGTGACGCCAAGGCCAAGGCGCTGCTTGAAGAGGCAGGTTTCGATGCCAGCAAGCCGCTGAAGTTCGAGCTGCTCTACAACACCGATGACAACCACAAGAAAGTAGCTGTGGCCGTTGCCTCCATGTGGAAAAAACTGGGGGCAGAGGTCAGCTTGGTGAACCAGGAGTGGAAAACTTACCTCGAAACCAAGAAGCAGGGACAGTTTGACGTGGGTCGTGCCGGCTGGAGCGCCGACTACAATGAAGCCTCATCCATGCTGGATCTGATGCAGACCACTCACGGCAACAACGATGGCAAGTACTCCAATCCGGTGTTTGACAAGTTGATGACCGATTCTCGTGATCAGGTCGATGCGGACGCTCGCAACAAGCTCTATGTCCAGGCGGAAGAGATCCTGGCCAAGGACATGCCGATCATCCCGATATACCAATATGTTCAACCTCGGATGGTCAAAGCTTATGTTGGGGGTTACCCAAGCAACCCGCTGGATAACCTCTACAGCAAAGATATGTACATCATTGCTCACTGATTTAAAGCAACAAGTCGCATAACAAGCAGGGCCCGCCGGACGGCGGGCCTTTATTACAACCGCGACCATTTGGAAGCAGTACAGGACAGGAAATGTCTATGTTGAAATTCATTTTTAAACGGCTATTGGAAGCGATCCCGACTCTGCTGGTCTTGATCACTGTCTCTTTCTTCATGATGCGTTTCGCCCCGGGTAACCCCTTTACCAGCGAACGTTCACTCCCCCCTGAAGTGATGGCTAACATCGAAGCCAAATATGGTCTCGACAAACCCATTGGCATGCAATATCTCACTTACCTAGGCAACCTGGTGCAGGGTGATTTGGGCCCCTCTTTCAAATACAAGGATTTCACCGTCAATGATCTGGTGAGTCAGGCGCTGCCTGTTTCCGCCAAGATCGGGACCACGGCCTTCTTCTTCGCCGTATTGCTGGGGGTCACCTTCGGCACCATAGCGGCCCTGAAACAGAACACCATTATCGACTATCTGCTGATGTCGTCGGCCATGGCCGGGGTGGTGATCCCGGGCTTTGTGCTGGCGCCCTTGCTGGTGCTCTTTTTCAGTATTCATCTGGGTTGGTTCCCTGCCGGTGGATGGCAGGGTGGTGGCATCCAGTTTATGGTGCTGCCGGTGTTCGGCATGATGATGTACTACATCTCCGCCATCTCGCGGATCATGCGGGGCAGCATGATCGAGACCATGAACTCCAACTTCATCCGGACCGCTCGTGCCAAGGGCTTGCCGCTGCGCCACATCATCCTGAAACACGCGCTGCGTCCGGCCATGCTGCCGGTGGTCTCATATCTGGGCCCGGCCTTTGTCGGCATCATCACAGGTTCGGTGGTGATCGAGACCATCTTCGGTCTGCCGGGGATCGGTCAGCTGTTCGTCAACGGTGCCCTTAACCGTGATTACTCCATGGTGCTCGGTCTGACTATTCTGGTCGGCGCCCTTACCATCACCTTTAACGCTGTGGTCGATATTCTCTACGCCTTTATCGATCCCAAGATCCGTTACTAATTCGGGAGTTCATCATGGTTGTTTCAACTGAAAAACGCGATGCCGTCGAGGCGTTCGCGCAAAAGGTCGAGGTGGTGGAGGGGCGCTCCCTGTGGAAGGATGCCCGTCGCCGTTTCCTGCGCAACAAGGCGGCCCTGACCAGCCTGATCATTCTGACCATCATCGGTCTGGCGGTCATCTTTGGCCCCCATCTGTCCCAATACACCTTTGACGATCCGGACTGGGGCGCCATGCAGTCGCCGCCCGATATGGAAGCGGGTCACTACTTCGGTACCGACAGCCTGGGGCGCGATCTGTTCGTGCGCACTCTGCTGGGTGGCCGGATTTCCCTGATGGTCGGCATCATGGGGGCCATGGTGGCGGTCATCATCGGCACTCTGTATGGCGCTGCCTCCGGCTTTATCGGCGGGCGGGTCGACAGCCTGATGATGCGGGTCCTTGAGATCCTCAACGCCTTCCCCTTCATGTTCTTCGTGATCATGCTGGTGACCTTCTTCGGCCGCAACCTGGCGCTCATTTTCATCGCCATCGGCGCGGTTAGCTGGCTCGACATGGCGCGGATCGTGCGAGGCCAGACCCTCAGCCTCAAGAGCAAGGAGTTTATCGAGGCGGCTCACGTCTGCGGCGTCTCCAAGTGGAAGATCATCACCCGTCACATCGTACCCAACGTGCTGGGGATCGTGGCGGTCTACGCCACCCTGCTGGTGCCCGGGATGATCATGTTCGAATCCTTCCTGAGCTTCCTTGGCCTGGGCGTGCAAGAGCCCATGACCAGCTGGGGTGCTTTGCTGGATGAAGGCTCCAAGTCGATGGAAGTGGCCATCTGGCAACTGCTGTTCCCCGCCGGTTTCATGGTGGTGACCCTGTTTTGCTTCAACTTCCTCGGGGATGGTCTGCGTGACGCCCTCGATCCGAAAGATCGTTAATAGCGCCTCGGATCGACAGGAAAACGTCACGAAAGATCGAGAAGGAGTTTTTATATGAAGTTACTGGATGTGAAAGATCTGCGGGTCGAGTTCAAGACCCCGGACGGCAATGTGGTGGCGGTCAACGACCTCAACTTCTCCCTCGCTGCGGGTGAAACCCTGGGGATCGTCGGCGAGTCCGGCTCCGGCAAATCCCAGACGGCCTTTGCCATCATGGGGCTGCTGGCCAAAAATGGCATTATTACCGGTTCCGCCAAGTTTCAGGGGGAGGAGATCCTCAACCTGCCGGAGTCCAAGCTCAACAAGATCCGCTCCGAGAAGATCGCCATGATCTTCCAGGACCCCATGACCTCGCTCAACCCCTACATGAAGGTGCAGGATCAGCTGATGGAAGTGCTGATGCTGCACAAAGGGGTGAGCAAGGCGGAAGCGTTCGAAGAGTCGGTACGGATGCTTGATGCGGTGAAGATCCCCGAAGCACGCAAGCGGATGGGGATGTATCCCCACGAGTTTTCCGGCGGCATGCGCCAGCGGGTGATGATCGCCATGGCGCTGCTCTGCCGGCCGCAACTGCTGATCGCCGACGAACCGACTACCGCACTCGACGTGACCGTACAGGCCCAGATCATGACTCTGATGAACGAGCTCAAGCGCGAGTTCAACACCGCCATCATCATGATCACCCATGACCTTGGCGTGGTCGCCGGTATCTGCAACAAGGTGCTGGTGATGTATGCCGGTCGTACCATGGAGTACGGCAAGGTAGACGATATCTTCTATCGCCCGAGCCACCCCTACACCGAAGGCCTGCTGCGCGCCATTCCCCGCCTCGATACCGAAGGGGAAGTGCTGCCCACCATCCCGGGCAATCCGCCCAACTTGCTGCGTCTGCCCACCGGTTGCCCCTTCCAGGAGCGTTGCCACCGGGTCAGCGAGATTTGCGGCCAGCAGTCACCGATCCTGACCCCGTTCAACGATGGTCGGGAGCGTGCTTGCCACTGGGTTTCGGATGCCATGAACAAGGGGGCCAACTAAATGGGTGCCGACAAAAAATTGCTGTTGGAAGTGTCTGATCTCAAGGTCCACTTCAGTATCAAGAGTGGCAAGGCGTGGCCCTGGGCCAAACCGTCCGATCTCAAGGCGGTCGATGGCGTGACCTTGCGTCTCTATGAGGGTGAAACCCTCGGTGTGGTGGGGGAGTCCGGTTGCGGCAAATCGACCTTTGCCCGCGCCATCATCGGTCTGGTACCGGCCACCGATGGCAAGGTGGTGTGGCTGGGTGACGATCTCACCAAGCTCGATCAGAATGCCCTGCGCGAGAAGCGTAAAGAGATCCAGATGATCTTCCAGGACCCGCTGGCTTCTCTGAACCCGCGCATGACCATCGGCGACATCATCGCCGAGCCGCTCATCACCTTCTATCCCAACCTGCCACGGGAAGAGGTGAAAGAGAAGGTGCGCGCCATGATGAGCAAGGTGGGGTTGTTGCCCAACCTGGTCAACCGCTATCCGCACGAGTTCTCCGGTGGCCAGTGCCAGCGGATCGGGATTGCCCGGGCGCTGATCCTCGAGCCCAAGATGATCATCTGCGACGAGCCGGTGTCGGCGCTCGACGTCTCCATTCAGGCGCAGGTGGTTAACCTGCTCAAATCCCTGCAAAAGGAGATGGGGCTGTCGCTTATCTTCATCGCCCACGACCTGTCGGTGGTCAAGCATATCTCCGATCGGGTGCTGGTGATGTATCTGGGCAACGCCGTTGAGCTGGGGACTCGCAAGGAGATCTTCGCCAACCCGTTGCACCCCTATACCAAGGCGCTGATGTCAGCGGTGCCGATCCCGGACCCTGAGCTGGAGCGCAACAAGGTGATCCAGATCCTGGAGGGCGACTTGCCCTCACCGATGAACCCGCCGTCCGGTTGCGTGTTCCGCACCCGCTGCCCGGTGGCTGGCCCCGAGTGCGCCAAGACCCGTCCTGTGCTTGAGGGGAACTTTGATCACGCGGTCTCCTGCCTCAAGGTCGACCCGCTCTGATGGGGATGTGTTGAATCTGTTTGCGGGGCTCCTTGATGGGGCCCCGATTTATTTCTGGCGGTAGTGAAGATGCCTCTTGGCGTTATCTTTTACCGCTGCTACTATCCGCGCAACAAGGGGAGTAACTTCTCGCCGGTTTGTCGTCATTACGGTGCACCCATTTCCTGCAGTGCACCCGGCAGCCGGGCAGTCGATGCAAATCAGCTGTAAGTGAGACCTTGCCGAGAGGCAAGGTGTATCTGCTCCAAACGCAAACCCACTGCCTCTCGGTCGTGGGTTTTGTCGTTTTTGGGAGAAGTGAAAATGGGTGAATGGTGGATGTGGACCGGTTTCTTCAGCATAGTGTTGGTCCTGTTATGGATAGACATACGCTTTGTCGGTGGCGGCAAGTCACACAAGGTGTCCCTCAAAGAGGCGGGTGTCTGGTCCCTCATCTGGGTCAGCGTGGCGCTGCTCTTCAACCTAGCCATCTGGCTCTGGCTCGATCACAGCGCGGGCCGTGAGATTGCCAACCAGAAGGGGCTGGAGTTCCTTACCGGCTACCTCATCGAGAAAGCGCTGGCAGTGGACAACGTATTCGTCTGGCTGATGCTGTTCGGTTACTTTGCCATTCCGGCCGAGCTGCAGCGCCGGGTGCTGCTCTATGGAGTACTGGGTGCCATCGTGATGCGTGCCGGTATGGTGTTCGCGGGTAGCTGGCTCATCGAGCAGTTCCACTGGATCCTCTATCTGTTCGGCGCTTTCCTGCTGCTGACCGGTGCCAAGATGCTGTGGGCGGCCGACAAGGAGCCGGACTTGGCCAACAATCCGCTGCTAGGCTGGATGCGCCGTCGTTTCAAGGTGACCGAGACCCTGGAAGGGGAGAAGTTCTTCGTCTGGCGTGACGGTGTGCGCTATGCCACCCCGCTGCTGCTCATTCTGGTGTTGGTGGAGGTGAGCGATCTCATCTTCGCGGTGGACAGTATCCCGGCCATCTTCGCGGTGACCACGGATCCCTTCATCGTGCTGACCTCCAACATCTTCGCCATCATGGGTCTGCGCGCCATGTACTTCCTACTGGCGGGTGTGGCTGATCGCTTCGCCCTGCTCAAATACGGTCTGGCGCTGATCCTGATGTTTATCGGGGTCAAGATGCTGCTGCTGGATATCTTCAAGATCCCGACCGGCATAGCACTGGGCGTAGTCGCGTTGATCCTGCTGGCATCCATGGGGCTGAGTCTGTTTGTGACCCGTAAAAAGGCCGCTTAAACGCAACATTATTTAATACCAAACAACAAGGGCTCCCGCGGGAGCCCTTTTTCATATCGCGTGATCAGCGTTTGATCTTTTTGGGGTTGGTGTAGCCCCAGATGGTGTACATGTCCGCCAGCAGGGCGCCGTTGTACTCCTCCAGATCCGCCTGTTTCACTTCGGCGTCACCCTGACGGCCAAACAGCACCACCTCGTCACCGGGTTTCACACCCTTCAGGTCGGTCACGTCCACCATGATGGTGTTCATGGAGGTCTTGCCGACCACCGGTACCTTCTGACCCTGGATCAGCACATAGGCTTTGTTGCTGAGGGCGCGGCGATAGCCATCGGAGTAGCCCAGCGGCAGGTTGGCGAGCCAGGAGTCACGCTTGAGAGTAAAGGTGCGGTCATAACCGACGGTGTTACCCGCTGCATAGTGGTTGACCGAGGCGACCTGGGTCTTGAATGCCATCACCCGCTTGTATTCGGTGTGGGAGGGGATGGAGTCACCGTAGAGCAGGCCGCCCGGGCGCACCATGTCGAAGTAGGCGTCCGGCACGGCCAGAGTGGCGAAGGAGTTGGCGGCGTGGATGGTGATCTTGCTGCGATCCAGCTTGCCCGCTTCCAGCAGCCACTGGGAGTCCAGTTTGAACTGGGCCAGTCCCATCTTGACGTCCTCTTTCTCCTCAACCGGGAAGTGGGTCATGATGCCGACCGGGGTGATCCCCTTTAGCTTGAGCATGGCCAGCGCATCCTGCTTGGCATCGGCCAGACGCAGGTCGATGCCGTTGCGGCTCATGCCGGCGGAGTTGAGTGCAATATGCACCGGAATGGTGGTGTGGTGGCGCTGGGCGATATCGGCGATACCCTGGGCACTGACCAGACTGCCGATCAGCTCCTCCATCTTGTAGGGCAGGGCCTGCTCTACTTCATCCGGGGTGGCAGCACGCACCCGCATCAGACGGCCGGTGAAGCCCTTCTCGCGGGCGACGCGCGCCTCTTCGTTGCTGGCGATGCCGATGCAGGGGATATTTGCCTTGACCACGGAGGGGACCAGCAGGTCGATGCCATGACCGTAAGCGTCGGCCTTCATGATGGCGCAGATCTGCGGGCCCTTGTCGCCGAGGCGATCCTTGAGGGTCTGGATATTGTGTTCAAAGGCGCCCAGATCCACTTCCAACCAGGCGTTGCTGGCGGTTTGCTCCTGGCCGTTGCGATGATCCGTCGCAAGGGGCAGATAGGGAGCCGCAACGGCTTGGCCCGCGAGCAGGCCGAAGATCAGGGTAGCCAGCAGAGTTTTCTTGTGCATGGTGATTCCTTTTTGTTGTTCGCGTTGGATAGTTTGGACGGGGTCGGCCACATTGGTGGTGGTTTAACCACAACTTGTTGTTATTATTATGATCTTTGTCACTCTCAACAGGCGCTGACTGGTTGGGAGTCTACCGCAACACGGGTTCGGCCGACACTCGTCAGGGGAAGAAAATGGTCAATCTTGAGTTACGTTTGCCACCCCCACTGATTTTCCTGTTTTGCGTGGGACTCATGTGGTGGCTGAGATCGGAGAGCCAGCCCGGCACTTGGGTGATGGCGCTGACGGCTGCGCTGATCGTGGTGGGGGCTATCATGGGTTTTGGTGCCCTGCAACGGTTTCGCCACCACCAGACCACGGTCAGCCCCACCCGACCCCAGCACACCAGCCATCTGGTGACCTGTGGCGTCTATCGCTTCAGCCGTAATCCCATGTATTTGGGATTGCTCTGCTGGCTGGCCGCCTGGGGCTGTTATCTCGGTAGTATATGGGTCTGGGTTGGGCCGATCGTGCTGGTGGCCTGGCTGACACGCTTCCAGATCATGCCGGAGGAGCGGCTGCTGCGCGCCCGTTTCGGCGACGAGTATGTGGCGTATTGCCAACGCGTTCGCCGTTGGTGCTGAATGGCAGTGACCTGTGTGAGCTGAGGGATAAGTCGGGCTAGCCGTACGGGGTAAAGAGAACCTCGGGCTGGCCCGAGGTTCTAGAGGGACAGGTTTAGAAAAAATCGTCTTTCTCGTCCTTGGTGGGTTCGAGACTCCAGCCGGTGGCATCACTGCTGCTGGCGATCTGCCCCTTCTCCTTCCACAGTTTGATCTTGAGACGCAGGTTGTTGGCAGAATCGGCGTTCTTCACGGCCTCCTCCTCGTCGATCACGCCTTCTACCACCAGATCAAACAGGGCACTGTCGAAGGTGACCATGCCGAGGGCTTTGGATTTTTCCATCACCTCTTTGAGGCCGCCAAATTCACCGCGCTTGATCATGTCGCGGATGGTGTGGGTGCCGAGCATGATCTCCACTGCGGCCCGGCGGCCGCCATCGGTGGTTTTCACCAGTCGCTGGGAGACAAAGGCCTTGAGGTTGTTGCCAAGGTCGTTGAGCAGCTGGGGGCGGCGCTCCTCGGGGAAGAAGTTGATGATGCGATCCAGCGCCTGGTTGGCGTTGTTGGCGTGCAGGGTGGAGATTGCAAGGTGGCCGGTTTCGGAGAAGGCCAGCGCATGTTCCATGGTCTCGCGATCACGGATCTCGCCGATAAGAATGACGTCTGGCGCCTGACGCAGGGTGTTTTTCAGGGCCGCATGGAAGCTGCGGGTATCCACGCCCACTTCCCGCTGGTTGATGATGCTCTTGCGATGGCGATGCACGAACTCCACCGGATCCTCGATGGTGATGATGTGGCCGCCGCTGTTGCGGTTGCGATGGTCGATGAGGGCCGCGAGCGAGGTGGACTTGCCCGAGCCGGTACCGCCGACAAACAGCACCAGGCCACGTTTCTCCATGATGGTGTCGAGCAGCACAGGCGGGAGTTTGAGATCTTCAAAGCGGGGGATGTCGGTCTTGATGTTGCGCGCCACCAGAGAGACTTCGTTGCGCTGCTTGAAGATGTTGACCCGAAAGCGGCCGATCTGGGGCAGGGAGATGGCGAGGTTCATCTCCAACTCCTTCTCGAACTGCTGCTTCTGCTCGCCATCCATGATCTCGGCGGCGATCCGCGCCACTTCACCCGGTTCCAGCGGCGTTTCGTTGAGGGGGCGCAGGCCGCCGTTAAATTTGGCGCAGGGGGGCGCGCCGGTCGACAGATAGAGGTCTGAGCCATCCTGCTTGGCCAGGATCTGTAACATGTCTCGCAATTCCATTTTTTTTGCCTCGTCGATCAATGAGATGCCATGAGCGGGATGATATTGAGTGTACAGCCTCAGGCGCCGGTCAGTTTCTCGCGAAAGACAAAAAAGACCGCACCGAGAATGCAGAGCCCTGCCCAGAGATAGTCCCATTTCAGATCTTCCTTGAGATAGAAGATAGAGAAGGGGACGAATACGGTGAGTGTGATCACTTCTTGCAGGATTTTAAGTTGGCCCACGCTCATCACCGTATGGCCGATGCGGTTGGCAGGCACTTGCAGCAGGTATTCGAACAGGGCGATACCCCAGCTCACCAGGGCGGCAATGATCCAGGGTTTATGGTTCATGCTCTTGAGGTGAGCGTACCAGGCGAAGGTCATAAAGACGTTGCTGCAGAGCAGCAGACCGATACTGGCGAAAATCGGGTTCATAGGGTTCTCCTTGAAAATCCGGCGCATTTTATCCCTGAACCACGGGTTTTCATACGTGGTGCGGGAGGGTATTTTTAACCAACAGGATAAGCCGTGCGAGGTATGCGACGGGATGGGCAAGTTATGCGGGATTGTGTTGTTACTGTTATTTGCCATGCCGGTGCGTGCGGCCCCGACGCTGACGGTGGCCACCGATCTGTGGCCGCCATTTCGCATCCTGCAAGCGGATGGCCGGTTGCAGGGGCTCGACATGGACATCCTGCGCCGGTTGCAACAGGCGAGCGGCATTGAGTTGCAGGTACGGCGGATGCCGTGGGGCAGGGCGCTCAAGCAGATGCAGACCGGTCAGGTCGATCTGATGATTGGACTCGCCTATACCGCCGAGCGGGCGCAGTTCATCGACTATCTGCAGCCTGCCTACTACCAGTGCAGGCCCGCGTTTTATGGTCAGCCGGTCAATGTGGCACGGATCCACCAATACCGCGATCTGCAGGGGGTGAAGGTGGGCTATGTGCTCAACTCCGCCTATTTTGAGCCCTTCAACAGTGACAGCCGCCTCGACAAGCACGGAGTACCCACCGAAGATCAGCTGCTGCGCATGGTGCAGCGCGGTCACCTGCCGCTGATGATTGGCACCGACTGTCAGGTTGACTATGCCCTGAGTCAGGGAAATGCCAGCCGGATAGGCAAGGCGGACTACCGCCCCGCCACGCCGGTAACCCTCTATCTGGGGATGAGCAAGCACTCACCTCACCAGTCGCTGCGCCAGCCCTTGCTGGTGGCGCTGCAAAATCTGGTGGCCAGCGGCGAGATAAGGGTGATGGCCAAGCGTTACCAGCCTTGACCTTGGGTGGCAAGCCACTGTTATCATGCCCTTTTCCTGCTTCTCCCCCGGCGCTGCGACAGGGCCGGGGGGAAGCCTTGTTATTCGGGGATCCTCTTTGTACCTCTCCCTTATCGCCCGCCAGCAGCGCTGGCAGCGGCGCTGGCTCTGTGGCCTGACGCTGCTGACCCTGCTGCTGTTTCTCTTCTCCCTCGTCTGGGGCAAGTTTGTGCTGCTGCCCTGGCAGCCCCTTGGCGATCTCGAACAGCGCATCCTGCTGGAGTTGCGCCTGCCGCGCGCCCTGCTGGCCCTCTTGGCTGGCGCAGCCCTTGCCTGTGGCGGCGCCGTATTGCAGGTGATGCTGCATAACCCGGTGGCCGAACCCGGGCTGCTTGGCGTTTCAAGCGGAGCAGGCCTTGCCGCCATGGTGGCGATGGCGGTGGCCAAATCCCTTGGCTTCTATCTGCCAGGCTGGGGGCTGTCGCTGGCGGCCTTCGGTGGCGCCCTGCTGGTGACCATGCTGCTCATTCGGCTGGCTCGCCGGGCACGCCTCGGCCATGCCCGCTTGCTGTTGTTTGGCGTTGCCATCGGTATTCTCACCAATGCCGCCATGACCTGGCTGATGTACTTTGCCGACGATGGCTCCTTGCGTGAATTCATGTTCTGGATGATGGGGAGCCTCTCTTACGGCAGCCAGCAGTTCGGCTGGTGGTGGCTGGTGCTGCCGCTTACCCTGGGCTGGCTCTGCTGGCAGGGCAAGGCGCTGCAACAGTTGTTGTTGGGGGAGACTCAGGCCCGCCTGATGGGGATGGATGTCGACAGGATGCGGGTGCGGTTGGTGCTGGCGGTCTGTCTGCTGACCGGTGTGGCGGTGTCGTTGTGTGGTGTCATCGGTTTTGTCGGGTTGGTGGTGCCCCATCTGCTGCGGCTCTGCGGTGGCAGCGATCAGCGCTTTCTGCTGCCTGCCTCGGCGCTTGGCGGCGGGGCCCTGCTGCTGGCGGCCGATCTGGTTGCTCGATCCACCCTGAGCGCGGGTGAGTTGCCTATCGGCGTCATCACCGCCTCGGTGGGGGCGCCGCTCTTTATCTACCTGCTATTGAGGCAAGCTGCCGATGGTGCTGCATGAATATCTGCATGATTTGGTCGGGGCGCGCAGTCTCCTTATTTACCCGTTGTTGAGGCAAGATGCCGATGTCACCCGCTGATCCCATGCCGGTTTCTTCTCGTGCTGCTGCGCCGCTGCTGGAGGCGCGCGCACTCGCCATTGCCGGACGGCTCTCTCCCCTGGATATCCGCTGGCATGGCGGCCAGCTGGTGGCGCTGCTTGGCCCCAATGGCAGTGGCAAGTCGACCCTGCTCGGGGCGCTGGCGGGGATTTTACCCGCCGATGGCACAGTGCTGCTGGGGGGGGAAGTGCTTACTGACCTGAGTTGGCCCGAGCTTGCCAAACGGCGTGCCATGCTGCCCCAGCGTCAGCCCCAGCTGTTTCATATTCCGGTGTTTCAGGTGTTGAGCCTGGGGCTCGATGAGACGGTTGCGCCCGCCAGACAGAACGAGGCGATCGTGGCTCTGTGCGAGGCACTGGAGCTGGAAGCCTTGCTGGCCCGGGACTTCAGCCGCTTGTCGGGCGGTGAGCAGCAGCGGGTGCTGATTGCCCGTACCCTGCTGCAGGTGTGGCAGAGCCTCAATCCGACCGGCAAGGTGCTGCTGCTGGACGAGCCGCTGGCGGGGCTCGACCTGCATCACCAGCTGGCGCTAGTGCGGTTGCTGAAAACCCTGGCTGGGCAGGGATTGCTGGTGGTGCTCGCCATCCACGATATCAATCTGGCCATCGACTGGGCCGACCGCATTCTCTGCCTGCAAGGGGGCGCGGTGGTGCGCGAAGGGGGTGTCGAGCTGGTGGATGAGGCGCTGCTGGAGCAGGTATTCCAGATCCGCACCGACCGCATCGAAGCGGCTGGCCGGGTGTGGTTTATGCCCAGTTTGTGAGAAACAAGAAAGGCCCTTGGCGTCAGCCGAGGGCCTTTTTGAAGAAGACGACCCGCTCCGTTTCGGCAAAGCCGAGTTGTTGGTGCATCTGCTGCGAGTCAAGATTGTCGATGGCGGCATCGGAGGCCAGTTCCCGGCAACCCAGCTCGCGGCCCCACTGCGCCACCCGAGCGATCAAGGCTTGGGCCACCCCACGCTGGCGCGAGGCCGGTTGCACATAGACCCCTTCCAGATACATCACAGGGCTGCTGTTGCAGCCATTCACGTAATCGTGGCGCAGGGCTGCATCGGCAAAGCCTACCGCCTGACTCTGCTCATCCAGCGCCAGAAAGGCGTTGAGATGTGCATTGGCCAACATCTCAACCCCTTCCTGCAGGTGGGCCGAAAGTGCGTGGTGCGGCCACAGCTGCTGGCGCAGGGTTGCCCACTGCGCCAGCAGCGTCTCGTCGAGGGGGACTATCTGCCAGCCGATATTCGTCATCGGGGCTCAGGCTTGCCGCTTGGCAAGGCGTACCAGTGCTGCCTCTGCCAGCATCGCCAGCAGGGTTTCGGTGTCGCTCCATGACAGGCAGGCATCAGTGATGCTCTGGCCGAAGGTGGCGGCGCAGCCGTTCTCTACATCCTGACGCCCTTCCACCAGGAAACTTTCGGCCATTATGCCGGCGATGCCGGTACGGCCGCGGCGCAGCTGATCGCAGATATCTTGCGCCACAAGCAGCTGACGGCGGTGATCCTTCATGCTGTTGCCGTGGCTGAAATCGACCACCAGACGCTCCGGCAGGCCCACATCGGCCAGCGCTTCACAGGCTTCATCGACACTGGCGGTGTCGTAGTTGGGGCGGTGGCCGCCACGCAGGATCACATGACCAAAGGGGTTACCGGCGGTGCGGTAGATGGTCATCTTGCCGTCTTTGTCCGGCGAATAGAAGATGTGGCTGTGACGGGCGGCGCGCACCGCATCGATGGCGATGCGGGTATTGCCGTCGGTGCCGTTCTTGAAGCCAACCGGGCAGGAGAGAGCCGAAGCCATCTCGCGGTGTACCTGGGATTCGGTGGTACGTGCGCCGATGGCGCCCCAGGTGATGAGGTCGGCAATATACTGGCCGGTCACCATATCGAGGAATTCGGTGGCGGTTGGCATGCCCAGTTCGTTGATATCGACCAGCAGTTTGCGCGCCAGTTTCAGCCCTTCGTTGACATCGAAACTGCCATCGAGGCGCGGGTCATTGATCAGCCCTTTCCAGCCGACGATGGTGCGCGGCTTCTCGAAATAGGTGCGCATCACGATGCAGAGGCTCTCTTTATACTGCTCGCGCAGGGCGTTGAGGCGCTGGGCATACTCGCGAGCAGCAGCGGGATCATGAATAGAGCAGGGGCCGACAATGACCAGCAGGCGCTGATCGTCTCCGGCCAGAATGGCTTCCACTTCGCGACGGGCATCCAGCAGATTCTGGGCAATGGTATCGGTGATCGGAAACGCGTGGGCAAGCTCGCTCGGAGTGATCAGTGACTCCAGGCGACGGGTGCGCAATTCATCTGTGTGAATGGACATACAACTCAAGTCTCGAGTGGGTGGTGTCAGCCGCAAGGGGCAAAAAAGCAAAGAGATAAAATAAAGCAAAAGTCCCCTGATTGAAACCTTGGGGGGCTCTGATAGGATGTGAGGCCAAAATCGATTCCAAATGAGGTAGATAGCGTGGCAAAGCCAGGGGCAACCGGGGTCACCCGCATCATCAACGCAACCGGTTACAGCATGAAGGGGCTCAAGTCAGCCTGGATTAACGAGGCGGCTTTTCGGCAGGAGCTGATGCTGATCCTGTTGCTGATGCCACTTGCCTTCTGGATTGGCGATTCCCTTAACCAGATCCTGCTGCTTATCGTCATCAGCTGGCTGGTGGTGATCGTCGAGATCCTCAACTCCGCCATTGAAGCTGTGGTAGACAGGGTTGGCTCCGAGCATCATGAGCTCTCCGGTCGCGCCAAGGATTTGGGCTCTGCCGCCGTCTTTATCGCGCTGGCCTTGAACGCCCTGGTATGGGGCGCGTTGGTGGGCCGCAATCTGTTGGGGTGGTGGTAAGCCATCACGCTGCTTTGAGGTTCTGCTTCATACAAAAGCCCGTCATCACGACGGGCTTTTTGCTGCGCAGATAAGGGTCTATCAGTGGAGGATGCGGGCACGGATGGTGCCGTTGATCTCCTTGAGCTTGGCGAGCGCCTTCTCGCTGTGCTCGGTCTCCACGTCGATCACCACGTAACCGATATGGCTGCTGGTCTGCAGGTATTGACCGGCGATGTTGATCCCTTCTTCGGCGAAGATCTGGTTGATCTGGTTCATCACGCCCGGCTGGTTGCGGTGAATGTGCAGCAGGCGGCTGGAGCCCTTGTGGCCCGGCAGCGACACTTCCGGGAAGTTGACGGCGGAGAGGGTGGAGCCATTGTCTGAGTATTTGACCAGCTTGTTGGCCACTTCCAGCCCGATGTTCTCCTGCGCTTCATGGGTGGTGCCACCGATGTGCGGGGTCAGAATCACGTTCTCCAGCCCACGCAGCGGGCTTTGGAACTCCTCGTCATTGGACTTGGGCTCGACCGGGAAGACGTCGATGGCTGCGCCGGCAATATGGCCGCTCTTGATGACGTCAGCCAGCGCATCGATATCCACCACAGTACCGCGGGCTGCGTTGATGAAGATGGCGCCCGGTTTCATCATCCGCAGCTGCTCGGCACCGATCATGTTCTTGGTGGAGGCGGTCTCCGGTACGTGCAGGCTGATGACGTCAGACATATTGAGCAGCTCGACCATGCTCGGCACCTGGATGGCGTTGCCCAGCGAGAGCTTGTTCTCGATATCGTAGTAATAAACCTTCATGCCGATGCTTTCGGCGATGATGCCAAGCTGGGTACCGATGTGGCCGTAGCCGATGATGCCGAGCTTCTTGCCGCGGGCTTCCACCGAGCGATTGGCCAGTTTTTCCCACACGCCGCGATGGCACTTGGCGTTCTTCTCGGGGATGCCGCGCAGCAGCAGCAGGATCTCGCCCAGCACCAGTTCAGCGACCGAACGGGTGTTGGAGAAGGGGGCGTTGAAGACCGGAATACCGCGGATCTGGGCCGCTTCCAGCTCGACCTGGTTGGTACCGATGCAGAAGCAGCCGATGGCGACCAGCTTGTTGGCGGCGTCGAGGACTTTCTCGGTGATCTGGGTGCGGGAGCGCAGCCCGATGAAATGGACGTCGCGGATCTGCTCGATCAGCTCCTCTTCGGAGAGCGAGGTCTTGAGATACTCCACACTGGTGTAACCTGCGGCACGAAAGGTCTCTACGGTGTTGGGGTGAACCCCCTCAAGCAGCAGAACCTTGATTTTATCCTTGTCCAACGAAAACTTGGCAGTCATGACGATCCCTCTGTATGTGCAAACGTAAGTGCAGATTTGGTGTGCGAAGAAAACCGTAAAGTAGCAAAAACGTTTGGGAGAGGGAATATTTGTGACGAAAGTCAAATTCTTTGAAGTTATCAACGAATGTTGTAAACATCCGTATGCAACTTGTTGAGGGATAAATAAAAACGGCGCCATCAGGCGCCGTCATTTATTCACAGTGCAATGTTTGGGTCATATCCCATCCCGGGGCTCAATCAACGCCGCTGTTGCGTCAGGGCTGGCAGAGTGGCGCTGGCGGGCGAGGGAGGATGCCGCTGCACTGTGCTACCGGTGTCGGGATTACTGGGTAATCACGCCGTCCGGCGTACCGATCAGGACCACATCGGCGCCGCGGGCGGCGAACAGGCCGTTGGTGACCACACCAACAATGGCGTTCAGTCGTACTTCCAACGCCTTGGCATCGGTAATGGCCATGCCTTTTACATCCAGAATGTGGTTGCCGTTGTCGGTGACCACCCCTTCACGCCACACCGGGTTGCCACCCAGTTTGCGAATTTCGCGGGCCACGTATTCGCGAGCCATCGGGATCACTTCCACCGGCAGCGGGAACTTGCCCAGCACGTCGACGGTCTTGGTGTTGTCGATGATGCAGATGAACTTGTCAGCGACGGCGGCAACGATCTTCTCGCGGGTCAGGGCTGCGCCGCCGCCCTTGATCATGTCGCGGGTTGCGTTGATCTCGTCGGCGCCATCCACGTAGACGGAGAGGGCGTCGATCTCGTTGAGATCATACACGGTGATGCCGAAGCCCTTGAGGCGTTCGGTAGAGGCCACGGAGCTGGATACTGCCCCCTTGATCTCGTCCTTCATGGTCGCCAGCGCGTCGATAAAGTGGTTGACGGTAGAGCCGGTGCCCACCCCGACGATGGTGCCGGGAACCACATACTTGAGCGCAGCCCAACCGGCCGCCTTCTTCATTTCATCTTGAGTCATGATCGTTCCTTAAGAAAAAAGCGGGCGCATTATATCCAACCCGGTACCCCGTCGCGACCTTGTTGCTCACGTTCCGGGGCAAAAAGAGGGACTTTGTAAATCGTTTGCCTGTTTATTCTGCGTTTGCGCGCACAAAGCAGGGGCTGCCTGCCAAAAACAGCCTATTCAAAGCGCCAGCAGTGGCTCGGGGTGATGATCTGGGGCAGCGGCACATCCCACTCCTCTTGCGGGACCGCATCCACCTGCTGGCAGTCGTGGGCAATGCCGAGTGGCTTGGGGCCCAGTTTGTGCTCATGCCAGATGGCGAGAGTGCGATCGTAGTAGCCGCCCCCCATGCCAAGGCGATTACCCTGGGCATCGAAGGCGACCAGCGGGGTGCAGATAAGATCGAGCGTGCTGTGGGGCACCACCTGCAGGATATCCAGCTCCGGCTCTTCGATGCCGTAGCGGTTGCGCACCATGGGACTGGTAGCGGTATAGCGCAAAAAGAGCAGGTGACCCGGAGTAAAGGGGTGGAGCACCGGCAGGTAGACCTCTTTGTGCTGGGCCCACAGCCAATGGATGGTGGGCAAGGGATTGATCTCCCCGTCATTGGCCAGATAGAGGGCAATGCGTTTGGCGGCGAGGATCTCGGGGTGTTGCTTGAACTGGGCCAGCAGCTGTTGGGCCGCCGCCTGCTGCTCGGCCGGACTCAGATTTTTGCGGCGTTGACGAACCAGTTGGCGCAGGGATTGACGTTCGGGTTGGGACTCATGCATGGGGAACCTCTGGTATAGCTGCGCATCGATGGCTTGAACGCGCTCTACCTTAGCACATTCACTCTTGACGTTAAGGGGGGCAGGGAAACCCCGTCCCGGACGGCTGATGCCCGGAACGGTGGGATAAATGCTGGCGGATCCGATAGTGAGTCAACAAGGGCCAGGGTGTGGCCCCTGTTGATGGCATGTCGGCGCGCCAGCGTCTGGTCTGTTACTTGTCAGCTTTGCCGCGCATCTGGTGCTTCACGAACACGGCAATCAGTGCCGCCACCGCGAGCGCCATCGGGTAGAAACTCATGCTCACTACCGCCAGCGGTGACAGGGCGAAGATGGAGCCCAGCAGCAGCGCCTGTGCGCCCCAGGGGATCAGACCCTGTACCACGCAGGAGAAAATATCGAGCATGGAGGCGGCGCGGCGCGGGGTGACACCGTGGTGTTCGGCCAGATCCCGGGCTACCTTGCTGGCGACGATAATAGCCACCGTGTTGTTGGCGGTGCAGAGGTTGGTGAGGCTCACCACCCCGGCGATGCCGAGCTCGGCGGCTTTCTCGTTCTGTTCACCATTGTGCTCGCGAGTGAAACGGGCAATCAGGGCGCTGATGCGCTCGCTGATCCATGCCAGTCCACCCTGACGTTCCATCAGGGCGCCGAGACCGCCGATCAGCATGGAGAGCAGGAAGATCTCCTGCATGCCGGTAAAGCCCTGATAGATATCCTTGCTGAACTGACCGATGGCGTAGCCGTTGATCATGCCCACTGCTCCGGCGGCCAGAATACCGATCCCCAGCACCACAAACACATTCACCCCGGCGAGCGCCAGCCCCAGGATCAGCAGATAAGGCATCACCTTGAACAGCTCGATGGCGCTGCCGTTGGCAGGGGATTCACCCACTGAGCCCAGGGTCAGATAGAGCAGGATCACCGCGATGGCAGCTGGGGCCGCAATCTTGAAGTTCTCGCGGAACTTGTCCTTCATCTCGCACCCCTGGCTGCGGGTGGCCGCGATGGTGGTGTCGGAGATGATGGAGAGGTTATCGCCAAACATGGCGCCGGAGAGAATGGTTCCCGCCATCAGCACCGGATCAATACCGGCCGCCTGTGCCACGCCCAGCGCGACCGGCGCCACGGCACCTATGGTGCCCATGGAGGTGCCCATGGCGGTAGCAATAAAGGCAGAGATGAGGAACAGCCCGGGCAACAGCGCCCAGCCAGGGATGAGGGAGAGGCCCAGCGCCACAGTAGCATCAACCCCGCCGGTGGCCTTGGCCACGCTGGCAAAGGCGCCCGCCAGCAGATAGATAAGGCACATCGCCATGATATTGCTGTGGCCGACTCCCTTGAAGAAGGTCTCCAGATTGCTGTTGAAGCTCTCTTTGCCAAGCAGCAGGGCCAGCATCACCGCAGGCAGGGCCGCAACCGGAGCAGGCAGCTGATAGAAGGCGAATTCGACCCCCTGCAGGGTCAGCCAGGTACCGGTACCGATAAAGAGTGCGAGAAAAACCAGAAGTGGCAACAAGGCCCTGGCACTGGGTTGAGTCTGGATCATGTGTTCCTCTGAAATTGAACAATGACCTCCTGTCATAAACTGCTTTGTACCTGTATCGGATAGGGATAGGGGGAAAACAGGGCGGGCATCCTGCCGCATTGGGGTGCCCACAGTAGTGAGTCAACCTCGCTTGGTCAAGATAGACGTCCAGATGGATAGGTGTTTTTGTTTGATGATTCTGGTGTTATTGAGATATCCAAAGAATATTCGGAAAAAGAAGTTAGCGCTGTTTATTGTTCATTACTGTTCTGACACAGTCCGCGGGTATCTGGGGGTATCGCGTGCCTTTAATAAGGAAAGAGGGAAACGATAAGATCTCTGCATGCCATCTTGGGGATTTCTCCCGCTGCCAAACGTCAGCCGCACCTCTCTCTATCTCTACGTGAGCATGGTGCGGATATTTCCAGAACGCTTGGACACAAGACCTGGGCTGTGTGGTTACTGTGTCAGTTTCTCTACCGCCTGAACGGCTGTCGCAATGGCATCCTGTTCCAGCGTCAGCGGAATGTGGCCAATACCCGGCAGCAGGGTGACAGGCCAGGGGATGCCGAGGCGTCTTAACTCAGGTTCAAGTTGATCAGTTTGGAAGGCTTCGTCATTTGTGCCAGCGATCACGGCGCAGGGGCGTTGCACATTGCGTATGTTTTGCTGGTAGTCACGCTCCGGCTGAAAGTTCGAAGCAAGGTTGAAGGAGTAGGATGGGGTCAGCAGGGATTTCGCCTCATCATTAAGGGCAAAATTCAGCACGGTCAGATGGTTGAGTGCGGAAATATGGAAACCGTTGAGGATGCTCAGGGCGATGAGGCGAGGCAAGCCGACACGCACCCAGCCACCGCTGTTGGGCCGGTAGTTGGCGGCGGTGGGGCCGAGATAGGGGGAGAGCAGCAGATAGCTCTCGAACAGGGTTTGTCGCGTGCTGCCAGCAACGCGCAGCACAAAGCCACCCCCTGACGAGAAACCGACGAGTGTTGCAGGCTTGTCGGGGGCTACCGACTTGATGAAATCTTCCAGATCGTCCTCAAGCTGACCGATGTAGGCAATGGTGCCTTTGTTGCCCGATGCGCCATGGCCGCGAATATCGAGGGCGTAGGCGTCGTATCCCGCTTGCGAAAAGGCGCTCGCCATCTTGTGCATGCTCTGGCTGCTGGCAGAAGAGCCATGAACCAGTACCACGCTGCCCTTGACCTTGTTGTTCTTCGTATTCTCCTCTGCGCCATAGTGCCGATAGGCCAACTGCGTGCCGTCACGCGCCGGGTATCTTGAGAGGGGTGGCATGTTGCTCCAGTCACTCCCCTTGAAAGGGTCGTTGATGCTGGCCATCGCCGGTGCCGGACTCGGCCCGCCAAACAGCAGAACCGCGGCCAGCATGACCAGGGTCAGTGATATCAACCCCACAGCAAACAGCAATCCTGCGCTCATCCTTGCACCTCATTTGATATCGACACGGGCGTGGCCCTGATTTTGCTTATGCTGGCATTTCACTCGTTCGAACCTATCAGATGGCACCCGGTCTGCCAAATGATGGAGTGAGACGATGAAAAACGGCCTGTGACCAAAAGGAAGTTCTTGGCCAGCCAGTGTGCGCTGCCGTTGGCGAGTGCAGCAAGGAGTGGTGGCATCATGGCTTTTCAAACCCGGCGCGGGCTGGTAAAACGGTCTCTTTCCATAATTAAAAGAGATGAGAGGGTGGAGATGGACAATCCGATCCGTGTGGCCGTGATGGGCTGTAATGGTCGTATGGGCAAGGTGCTGCTGGAGGCCATCACCAACACCGATGGCGTGGTGGTTGGTGCTGCGCTGGAGCGGCCGGGCTCGGCGGTGATCGGCCTCGATGCCGGTGAGCTCAATGGGCTGGGCCATCTGGGTGTGGCCATCAGCGATAGTCTGGACAAGGTGCGCGATGAGTTTGATCTCATCATCGACTTCACCCGCCCCGAGGTGACCCTTGCCAATCTGGCCTTTGCGCTGGCCCACCACAAGCAGATGGTGATCGGCACCACCGGTTTTGACGATGCAGGCAAGGCTGCTCTGAAAGAGGCTGGCAAGCAGATCGGCATCGTGTTCGCCTCCAACTACTCGGTCGGGGTCAATCTGGTGTTCAAGCTGCTGGAGCAGGCCGCCAAGGTGATGGGCGACTACACCGACATCGAGATCATCGAAGGGCACCATCGCCACAAGGTGGATGCGCCGTCCGGTACCGCACTCTCCATGGGGGAAGTGGTCGCCAAAACGCTGGGCCGGGATCTGAAAGAGTGCGCCGTCTATGGCCGCGAGGGGATCACTGGCGAGCGGGATCGCAACACTATCGGCTTTGCCACCATTCGTGCCGGCGATCTGGTGGGGGAGCATACCGTCATGTTTGCCGATATCGGCGAGCGGGTGGAGATCAGCCACAAGGCCTCCAGCCGCCTGACCTTCGCCAACGGTGCTGTGCGGGCGGGCAAGTGGCTTGGTCAGCAGGGGGCCGGTCTTTATGACATGCAGGATGTGCTCAATCTCAAGTGATGCCTCTGAGCGGCACTTTCGTACTACTGCTACCCCAGTGAAAAACCCCGGCTTGCCGGGGTTTTTGCTGTCAGTCAGCCAGAGTTTGTGTAAAAAGACGCGCTATCGGCAATTTTTTATCTGAATGCCTTATAAATCACACTATTGCGTTATCCACCAGATTTTCCCTTCCTGAATGTCATCACCAGGTAACAGATTTGAGCATCTTTATGGCTGATTAAGCCATTTTTTTACACCAACAAGAAAAGACTAAAAATTCAAACGAAGAAAAACGTTTTCCATTTTTCATGTTCACTCTTGTCATCATAAAAGCGTTAAATTTGTGATTAATGTTTTTCGTGTAAAAATAAATGCCATTGTTTTAATTAGTTTTTTTGTTTGTTTTTGTCGCTATTGCTGGCTTGGTGGCATCTTTTGGTGGTGGTTTTTCATTTTCTTTCATGGGAGGGGGTTGCAAAGCGGTTGAGTGCATAGATAATGGGTAATGTTGCTTTTTTATTGAATTTAGATGCATTTCATCTGAGAAAAGACGTTGAAATGCCACTTTTTTTAAGTA
Organism: Aeromonas sp. FDAARGOS 1405; assembly: GCF_019048265.1. Lineage (NCBI taxonomy): Bacteria > Pseudomonadati > Pseudomonadota > Gammaproteobacteria > Aeromonadales > Aeromonadaceae > Aeromonas > Aeromonas sp. FDAARGOS 1405. The sequence continues at coordinate 2,897,122 of NZ_CP077311.1, forward strand.
GAATGCGCCCAATTTGCCAGAAATCTGCCGGGTTCGAGTCCTGTCCAAGACCGGAACCGAGCCCGCAACACCCAGGTAAATTGCTGAATTTAAAGCTAAATAACTGGAGGTTGTCTTGAATCACACTGCATTGCTAGTGCTGGAAGATGGAACTGTATTCAAAGGCGTGTCGATAGGCGCCGAGGGATGTTCCGTTGGTGAAGTGGTTTTCAATACGTCGATGACGGGCTATCAGGAAATCCTCACCGATCCCTCTTATTCCCGTCAGATAGTCACCCTCACTTACCCCCATATAGGCAACACCGGCACCAACAGCGAAGATGAAGAGTCCAGTCAGATCCATGCTCAGGGATTGATCATCCGGGACCTTCCGATACTTGCCTCCAATTTCCGCAATCAGCAATCCCTCTCCGAATACCTTAAGTCTCACAACATCGTTGGCATCGCCGACATCGACACCCGTAAACTGACCCGCATCCTGCGCGAGAAAGGCGCTCAGGCTGGCTGCATTCTGGCCGGCAAGCAAGTCGATGAAGCCTATGCCCTCGAACAGGCCCGCGCCTTCCCAGGTTTGAAGGGAATGGATCTGGCCAAAGAGGTGACGGTTGGTGAGGCGTACAACTGGACCGAAGGCAGCTGGCAGCTTGGCAAGGGGCATGTCACCCCGGATGCTGACCAGCTGAAATATCACGTTGTGGCCTATGACTTTGGCGTCAAGCGCAACATCCTGCGGATGCTGGTTGACCGTGGCTGCCGCCTGACCGTGGTACCGGCCAAGACCCCGGCCGCCGAGGTACTGGCGATGAACCCGGATGGCATCTTCCTCTCCAACGGCCCCGGCGACCCCGAGCCGTGCGACTACGCCATCGACGCCATCAAGGCTTTCCTTAATACCAACACGCCGGTGTTCGGCATCTGTCTGGGTCACCAGCTGCTGGGTCTGGCCTCCGGCGCCAAGACCGTCAAGATGAAGTTCGGCCACCACGGTGCCAACCACCCGGTCAAGAGCCTCGACGACAACACCGTGATGATCACCGCTCAGAACCACGGCTTTGCAGTGGACGAAAACACCCTGCCGGATTGCCTGCGCGCCACCCACGTCTCCCTGTTCGATGGGTCACTGCAGGGCATCCATCGCACCGACCGACCGGCCTTCAGCTTCCAGGGTCACCCCGAGGCGAGCCCAGGCCCGCACGATTGTGCCGGTCTCTTTGACCACTTTATTGAATTGATTAAGCAGTATCGCGCCTAAGGAAAAGAGGAAAGAGTTTCATGCCAAAACGTAACGACCTTCAGAGCATCCTGATCCTCGGCGCCGGCCCCATCGTCATCGGCCAGGCCTGCGAATTTGACTACTCCGGCGCCCAGGCGTGCAAAGCCCTGCGCGAGGAGGGTTACCGCGTCATTCTGGTCAACTCCAACCCGGCCACCATCATGACCGACCCGGAGATGGCGGACGCCACCTACATCGAGCCCATCACCTGGGAAGTGGTGCGCGAAATCATCAAGAAAGAGCGCCCGGACGCCATCCTGCCCACCATGGGCGGCCAGACTGCGCTTAACTGCGCACTGGCGCTGGAGAAGCATGGCGTGCTGGCCGAGTTCGGTGTCGAGATGATCGGTGCCACCGCCGACGCCATCGACAAGGCCGAAGACCGCTCCCGTTTTGACAAGGCGATGCGCAGCATTGGCCTCGAGTGCCCGCGTGCCGGCATCGCCCACAACATGGAAGAGGCGTGGGGCGTGCAGCAGATGGTCGGCTTCCCTTGCATCATCCGTCCCTCCTTCACCATGGGCGGCTCAGGTGGCGGCATCGCCTACAACACCGAAGAGTTCGTCGAGATCTGCGAGCGCGGTCTGGACTTGTCGCCGACCAAAGAGCTGCTCATCGACGAGTCGCTGATTGGCTGGAAAGAGTACGAGATGGAGGTGGTGCGGGATCGCAACGACAACTGCATCATCGTCTGCGCCATCGAAAACTTCGACCCCATGGGTATCCACACCGGTGACTCCATCACGGTCGCGCCAGCCCAGACGCTGACCGACAAGGAGTACCAGCTGATGCGCAACGCCTCCATGGCGGTGCTGCGCGAAATCGGCGTCGAGACCGGCGGCTCCAACGTCCAGTTCGGTATCAACCCGAAAGATGGCCGCATGGTCATCATCGAGATGAACCCGCGGGTGTCGCGCTCCTCTGCGCTGGCCTCCAAGGCGACCGGTTTCCCCATCGCCAAGATCGCAGCCAAACTCGCCATCGGTTACACCCTGGACGAGTTGATGAACGACATCACCGGCGGCCGTACTCCGGCCTCCTTCGAGCCGGCCATCGACTACGTGGTTACCAAAGTGCCGCGCTTCAACTTCGAGAAGTTCGCCGGTGCCAACGACCGTCTGACCACCCAGATGAAGTCGGTCGGCGAAGTGATGGCCATCGGCCGCAACTTCCAGGAGTCCCTGCACAAGGCCCTGCGCAGCCTCGAGACCGGCAAAACCGGCTTCGACCCCATGGTTGACCTCAATGCCCCGGACTCCCTGACCCGCATCCGTCACGAGCTGCAGGACGCCGGTAGTGACCGTATCTTCTACATCGCCGATGCGTTCCGCGCAGGCCTCTCCATGGACGGCATCTTCAAGCTGACCAAGATTGACCCCTGGTTCCTGGTGCAGATTGAAGAGCTGGTGAAGCTGGAAGAAGAGGTGAAAGAGCGCGGCATGGCCGGTCTCGATGCCGACTTCCTGCGCGCCCTCAAGCGCAAGGGCTTTGCCGATGCGCGTCTGGCCAAGATCCTCGGTGTGGCCGAAGGGGAAGTGCGCAAGCTGCGGGCCCGCCACAACATCTTCCCGGTCTACAAGCGGGTCGATACCTGTGCCGCCGAGTTCGCCACCAACACCGCCTACATGTACTCCAGCTATGACGAGGAGTGCGAAGCCAACCCCACTGACCGCGACAAGATCATGGTCATCGGTGGCGGCCCGAACCGTATCGGTCAGGGCATCGAGTTTGACTACTGCTGCGTACACGCGGCGCTGGCCCTGCGCGAAGACGGTTACGAGACCATCATGGTCAACTGCAACCCGGAGACCGTCTCCACCGACTACGACACCTCGGATCGCCTCTACTTCGAGCCGGTGACGCTGGAAGATGTGCTGGAAATCGTGCGCATCGAGAAACCCAAGGGCGTTATCGTCCAGTACGGTGGCCAGACCCCACTGAAACTGGCCCGCGCACTGGAAGCCAACGGCGTGCCGATTATCGGTACCAGCCCGGATGCCATCGACCGCGCCGAAGACCGCGAGCGCTTCCAGTCTGCCGTCGAGCGCCTCGGTCTCAAGCAGCCGGAAAACGGCACCGTCACCGCGCTGGAGCAGGCGGTCGTGGTGGCCGAGCGCATCACCTACCCGCTGGTGGTTCGCCCCTCCTACGTGCTGGGTGGCCGCGCCATGGAGATCGTCTACGACGAGACCGACCTGCGTCGCTACTTCGCCGAGGCGGTGAGCGTCTCCAACGAATCGCCGGTACTGCTGGACCGCTTCCTGGACGATGCCACCGAACTGGACGTGGATGCCATCTGCGACGGTACCGATGTAGTCATCGGCGGCATCATGGAGCACATCGAGCAGGCCGGTATCCACTCCGGTGACTCCGGCTGCTCCCTGCCTCCTTACACCTTGTCCAAGAAGATTCAGGACGAGATCCGCGAGCAGGTGTGCAAACTGGCGCTGGAGCTCGGCGTTATCGGCCTGATGAACGTGCAGTTCGCGGTCAAGGGCAATGACATCTACCTCATCGAGGTGAACCCGCGTGCCGCCCGTACCGTGCCGTTCGTCTCCAAGGCGACCGGTGCACCGCTGGCCAAGATTGCCGCCCGCGTGATGGCCGGTCAGAGCCTGAAAGAGCAGGGCTTTACCAAAGAGATCATCCCGCCCTACTACTCGGTGAAAGAGGTGGTGCTGCCGTTCGCCAAGTTCCCGGGGGTTGACCCGCTGCTGGGGCCGGAGATGCGCTCCACCGGCGAAGTGATGGGGGTAGGCAGCAGCTTTGCCGAGGCCTATGCCAAGGCGCAGCTGGGTGCCAACCACGCCGTACCGAAAGAGGGTCGTGCCCTCTTGTCTGTGCGTCACAGTGACAAGGCGCAGGTGGTTGACTTGGCTGCCAAGCTGCTGGAGCTGGGCTACGAGCTGGATGCCACTCACGGCACCGCGGTCGCGCTGGGTGAGGCGAGCATCAACCCGCGCCTGGTCAACAAGGTGCACGAAGGTCGCCCGCACATTCTCGACCGCATCAAGAATGGCGAGTACACCTACATCGTCAACACCGCCGAAGGGCGGGTGGCGATCCAGGACTCCAAGCAGCTGCGTCGCGCCGCCTTGCAGAACAAGGTGGCGTATACCACCACCATGAATGAGGCGTTTGCCACCTGCATGGCCATCAGCGTGGATGCCACCGCCAATGTCAACTCGGTGCAGGAGCTGCACGAGCGGGTGAACAACCGCTAACGCTCTGCAAGCGAGCCATGCTCGCATCGCATAGATGACAAGCCCCCGCCAGCAATGGCGGGGGCTTTTTTATAACGACGGGTTTGGCGCTACGGGGGCCAAATTCATGGGGGGAAGAGCGTGGCTACCGTAAATCAGGCTGTGGCTTGCGGCTGCGTGGACGGGGCAGGGCATGCCACAGCTTGCGGGCCGTGACCAGAAAGGGGCGCAGGATCAGCGCGCCCAGGCGGCTGTAGCGCACATTGTCTTTCGGGCCGACCCCGAAGGTAAGCGGCTCTGGCTGGTGGTTGGTGACGTAAAGAGTGCCGAACCACCAGTCCCACAGCGACAGATTGATCCCGAAGTTGTGGTTGAAGTGGCGGGGATCCCGGCTGTGGTGGATCTGGTGCTGGGCCGGGCTGTTGAAGATATGCTCCAGCCGCGGGCCAAACGATAGCCAGATATGGCTATGGCGTAAATTGGCGGCCAGCGAGTTGAAGATCAGCACCAGATAGCCCACCCCAAACAGGGTGTAGGGGCGCACGGAGCCGCCGCACAGCCAGTAGAAAGCACCGGAGTAGAGGGCGAGCGCGCACCCCTTGAGCAGGATTTCAGAGAGCTTTTCCACCAGATGAATACGGCTGGCGGTCGGCGGCACCAGCACGGTGGCACTGTGGTGCACCTTGTGAAACTCCCACAGCCAGCGGCTGTGAAAGACACGGTGCAGCCAGTAGTGGACGAAATCGCTGACCAGAAATACCCCGAGACCGTAAAGCATCATCAGCCAGCTCGCCTCGGCCAGACGGGGACGCTCACCCCACAGACGGGTAAGCGCAGAGGTAATATCCGTTGCCTGCAAAAGCTAGGGGTTAAGCAGAGTCAGGAGCGGCACGATCAGGGCCACATGGAGCAGGGCGCGCACCAGATAATACTGGTAATCGAGCAGGGCGGAGGGATGCAGCCAGATGGCCCGGCCGCCGAGAAACCGGGCGAAACTGCCTGCTGCCGGGCCTTGCTGGTGCCGGCGCACACGGTAGAGGAGGTAGGCAATGAGGCCGGATATCAGCAGAAAGGGGAGCCCAAGCCGCCCGTTGAAATCAAGCAGTCCGGTCAGGCAGTGCCAGATCGGAGTGAGCAGCCACTGCTGCACGTAAGCAAAGAGATGGGCGAGCGTATCCATAGGGTCCATACCGTGAGCATCCTGGCGGCGGCATTCTAAATGTAAACAACTCTCGATAAAAGCCCATACCTGTTGTCGGGTCATACCTGTTATCTGGTCATATATGGGGGCGCTCCTGTTGCGGCAACCCCTGTCTGGTCCGAGGAAGGGGCGAGGCAATGGGACTTTAGCCTTGTGGATCAATTCTCTACAATGAGCCATCATGTGTGCGCCCGCCGCCGGGCGGGTTTGCCTCCAGCCTCAGTACCGGATATCCGATGACGCTCTCTCTCTTTTCTGTTTCCCCCGCCATGCGCACGCTGGCGCTGCTGATCCCCTTGCTGCTGGCCGGCTGTGCCAGCGACCCCGCTTCTGCCCCTGCACCGAGCGACACAACGGGCGCGACAGTGCCCGCCCAAAAGGCGACCCCGCCAGCCATGCAGCCGCGCAAGCCGGCGGACATGAAGAGCCGCATCGTGAGGTTTTTGCCCCGCCATGTAGTTGACAAGCAGGGGTGGGCCAACGATGTGGTGACGGCACTCACTACCCAGGGGGTGACAGTCAATGACCACAACGTCTGTACCGTGCTGGCGGTAGCGGAACAGGAGGCGACCTATCAGGCCGACCCCGTGGTGCCGGGCCTTGGCAAGATCGCCTGGAAGGAGATCAACTCGCGGGCGGCCAAGCTGCTGATCCCCGAGTTTATGGTGCGGGCCGCGCTCTCCATCAATTCGCCGACCGGCAAGAGCTATGCCGAGCGCATCGATGCGCTTCGCACCGAGCGGGAGATGAGCGAAATTTTCGAGGACATGATCAGCATGCTGCCGATGGGCAAGACCCTGTTTGGCAACATGAACCCGGTGCACACCGGCGGCCCGATGCAGGTGAGCATCGCCTTTGCCGAGGCCAATACCCGCGGTTACCCCTATCCGGTCAAGGAGTCCATCCGCCACGAAGTCTTTACCCGCCGCGGCGGTATCTGGTTTGGTACCAAACATATCTTCGGCTATGAGGCGAAGTACCCCGATACCCTCTACCGTTTCGCCGACTTCAACGCCGGCTGGTATGCCAGTCGCAATGCCGCCTTTCAGGCCGCTGTCAGCCGTTTGAGCGGTACCACGCTGGCTCTGGATGGCGATCTGATCCGCTATGACTCCGAACTGCCGGGCAAGACGGAACTCGCGGTCTATACCATCGCCAGCCGGATCAATATGAGTCAGCAGGCTATCCACCAGAGCCTCAAACTTGGCGATACCGCCGAATTTGGCCAGAGCGACCTCTATCATCGCGTGTTTACGCTGGCAGACCAGAAAGCGGGCAAGCGGCTACCCCGCGCCATCCTGCCGGGCATTCAGCTGAAAAGCCCCAAGATCACCCGCAACCTCACCACTGCCTGGTTTGCCAAGCGAGTGGATGACAGGGAGCAGCGCTGCGTGCGGCAGATGGCGACCATTCGCTGATTGCTGATGCGGGTCGTCATGCATTGATAAAGTAAGGGCGCTTTGAGCGCTCTTACTTTATTGAACCTTGATGATTTCGCTTCGCCATAGAGGCATATTCCACGTTCCCCCCGGCGTGATGAGTCGACACATTCCGGTAGTACTTCGCTCGGTGAGTTTAAATGTCTCGCCATTCCACCCCCAGCTTTCGCTTTCCCAACAATCCCCCAGACTGCGAGCCTTCATCGAAGATGTGATCTCTCCTTGCATGTAGCCGGTGGCAGATGATGTGACTAAGCGGGCAAGCTTGAGAGCAAGCTGGTTGTTGGTCAGAAGATAGGCATAAGTTTGATTGTACGAGCTCATATTGCAGGGCATCTCGATCAGCAGTTGTTCCTTACTGAGTCGATAGACCACGCCAAGTGATGGGTAATCTTGCCACGAGCAGTAGGTGTCCCTCTTTTGCGCATCGAGCCATTGACCTATGGCGTTGAATTCATCGCCGGTCAGTGCTCTCTCACTGTTCTCCGGGACTTGGGGAACACGAATAAGTGGTACGGGCTGGGAGGGTGGAACCAGTGACGCGGCGTTGGTACCGGGTTTGACGAAGGCGGTTTCTGTACCAATCCGCCCCTGAAATTCATCCATCTTGAGCAGTACTGCTGTGGCGCCGGCGCCTGAGAGTGACCAGCGATGGGAAGGCTCAGCAGTAAACTCTACGGTACTGCTGCCTTTGATGGCGTTCACCAGTGGTATTAATGCTGTCGCTGGCAGTTGGTAGTAGTCACTTTTCTGATCATAACGGGCGGTTCCGACGATGTTGCCGTCAATAAGCATTGTCAGTGGTGATGTAATCGGTCTCTCTTGATCATCATTCATGATCGAGACTGCCAAATTGCCACTGAGTCCGCCTTTAGGGCCGCCTTCTCGTGTCAGCAGCACCGAGATACCTCCAGACTCGGAACTATAACCTGCGGCTCGGCATGTACGTGTATTGTCGCAGGCGATCTCCCAGTCTTTATGGGCAAAATATAGGGCTTCGGGTTGTGTGGCCAGTATGGTGGCCAAGAGGGTAGGTATAAGCATCGATGGATTCCAGTGAGAACTTTAAAGAGCATACCATGGCTCTTGCATTGCTTTGACCACCATCTGGACTGTATCCGTCTGTCTACTCTGTGTTGTGCGTGATGACAATGAAGGTCATCAAGGCGTGGTAGACCTGAAGGTGATTATCACAGCTTGCGCATAACCCATCCTAAATGACCTCAGTTTGAGGATCTGGGAATGTCTAGGAAAGTAGCGGAATTCAGGGTGGCAATCAGCAGCAGGGGTAGCAGATACCAGAGCTGGCCCAGCAGAGCTGCAATAACAGATGTGAAGTCCATTTCAACGCTGTCGGCTGGCGTGCAATGGCCACATGTTAACAGTGGGTTCAACAAGCTTGTGTGATCTATGCCATGACTACTCTGCCCGCGCCTGCATTGTTCTGTTTGTTACCCGGTGACGAGATAGCTCAATCGCAAAACCAGATTGAATTGAACTTTTTTATTCGGTTTTTTAAGTGACTGGTGGGGGGTAGGCTAGTCTCTACTGCGAAGCGAAGGGTTTCGCCGTCATTATGACCACAATGAGGATCTGATAGATGGACAAACACGCTAGCGGGGCCGGTCAGTGCCCCTTTGCCCACGGTGCCAATACCTCTGCCAGCCAAGAGCATCAAGTCTGGTGGCCCAATGCCCTCAACCTCGACATCCTGCACCAGCATGACAGCAAGACCAATCCGATGGATGAGACTTTCGATTATGCCGATGCCTTCAATAGCCTCGATTACGATGCCCTCAAGGCCGATCTGCATGCCCTGATGACCGACAGCCAGCCCTGGTGGCCGGCAGACTGGGGTCACTATGGCGGCCTGATGATCCGCATGGCCTGGCACTCCGCCGGCAGCTATCGCGCTACCGACGGGCGCGGCGGTGCCAACACCGGCAACCAGCGCTTCGCCCCCCTCAACAGTTGGCCTGACAACGGCAACCTCGACAAGGCACGCCGTCTGCTGTGGCCGATCAAGCAGAAGTACGGCAACAAGATCTCCTGGGCTGACCTGATGATCCTGGCGGGCAACGTCGCCTATGAGTCCATGGGGCTCAAGACCTTTGGCTTTGCCGGTGGTCGCGAGGACATATGGCATCCGGAAAAAGATGTCTACTGGGGTTCCGAGAAGGAGTGGCTGGCACCGAGCGGCAGCGAAGGGAGCCGTTACAGCGGCGAACGGGATCTGGAGAACCCGCTGGCTGCGGTGATGATGGGGCTGATTTACGTCAACCCGGAAGGGGTGGATGGCAATCCCGATCCCCTGAAAACCGCCCACGACATGCGCGTCACCTTTGCCCGCATGGGGATGAATGACGAAGAGACCGTCGCCCTGACTGCCGGTGGCCACACCGTCGGCAAGGCCCACGGCAACGGCAGTGCAGCCAAACTGGGGCCAGCACCAGAAGGGGCCGATGTGCACGAGCAGGGACTGGGTTGGATCAACCACGAAAGCCGCGGTATCGGCCGTGACACTGTGACCAGTGGCCTTGAAGGGGCCTGGACCAGCAACCCGACTCGCTGGGACAACGGTTACTTCAAGATGCTGTTGGGCCACGACTGGTGGCTCAAGAAGAGCCCGGCCGGCGCCTGGCAGTGGGAGCCCGTCGCCATCAAGGAGGAAGATCGTCCGGTGGACGTGGAAGACCCCTCCATCCGCTGCAACCCCATCATGACCGATGCGGACATGGCGCTGCGCTTTGACCCCGTATACCGGGAGATCTCCGAGCGCTTCGCTGCGGATCAAGACCTCTTCTCCGACGCCTTTGCCCGCGCCTGGTTCAAGCTGACTCACCGCGACATGGGGCCGCGCAGCCGCTACCTGGGGCCGGAAGTGCCGGGCGAAGTCATGGTATGGCAGGATCCGGTTCCGGCGGTGGATTACCAGCTCTCCGATAAGGAGGTGAGCGAGCTCAAGGCCAAACTGCTGGCCTGCGGCGTGGCGCCGTCAGATCTGATTGCAACCGCGTGGGACAGTGCCCGCACTTTCCGCGGCTCCGATTATCGCGGCGGGGCCAACGGTGCCCGCATCCGCCTCGCGCCGATGAAAGAGTGGGAAGGCAACGAGCCCGCTCGCCTCGAGAAGGTGCTCAACGCCCTGATCGCCCTGCAGGCCACCCTGAGCAAGCCGGTCAGCATCGCCGACCTGATTGTGCTGGGTGGTAGCGCAGCGGTGGAGCAGGCGGCCAAGCTGGCCGGCGTTGATATCGTCGTCCCCTTTGCGCCGGGCCGCGGCGATGCCAGCGCCGACCAGACCGATGCCGAGTCGTTCGCCTTCCTCGAGCCGGTGCACGATGGTTTCCGCAACTGGCAGAAGGGGCACTACAAGGTGCAGCCGGAGGAGATGCTGCTCGACCGTGCCCAGCTGCTGGGCCTCACCGCCCGCGAGATGACAGTGCTGGTCGGCGGTATGCGGGTGCTTGGCACCAACCACGGTGGCTCGGCCCACGGCGTCTTTACCGACCGGGTCGGGGTGCTTAGCAACGACTTCTTCGTCAACCTGACCGACATGGCTTATAGCTGGCAGCCGACTGGCCGCAACAGTTACCAGATCGTGGATCGCCAGAGCGGTGCAGTGAAGTGGACTGCCACCCGGGTTGATCTGGTGTTTGGCTCCAACTCGGTGCTGCGTGCCTACGCCGAGGTCTATGCCCAGCAAGATGGCAAGGAGAAGTTCGTCCGCGACTTCGTCAAGGCCTGGGTCAAGGTGATGAACAACGACCGTTTCGATCTGAAATAAGTCGCTTTAACCTGAATGAGAACGCCAGCCGCAGGGCTGGCGTTTTTTATGGTGGCGGTGATAGCTGCATGGTGCAACTCGGTGGATGCTCCTCTGGCAGCCCGGGTTAGAAGCTCATGGCCAGCCCGATGGAATAACCGCAGGTGTTGTGGCTGAACATGTAGCGGGCAACCAGCCGGGTACGGGTGACAATGATGTCGTAATTGCTGCTGTCCAGCTCCAGACCGGCGCCGATGGAGTTGAGGGAGTCAAAGCCAAGCAACCCCCGTTGCTCCCCCAGATATGCGGTATGGGCCCCCTCCAGTACATAGCGCACCGGCCTGTCGAGCAGGGTCCAGTGGAACAGCGGGGCGCGGCGGCGCAGATAGAGGCCAAGGTTCTCCGCCTCGGCGTGACCACGGACGCTGGTCGAGGTGCCGCCAAAGCTCTGCAGGTGCTGATAGGAGTAGCGCAGTTCGGCATCTATGTCCTGGGCCGGTGAAAAGAGTTCGTAATCGAGCATCAGCGAGCCACCCAGCCCGTACATATTGAGCTGACCCCCATCGAGAAAGTCCAGCGAGTAGCCCTTGGTACGATCAAGCAGCCAGTTGCCGATCCGCAGGTCGCTGGCCATGGTACCGAGCGAGACGTTGGCTATGGGGCGCAGCACCCAGTGGCCGCCACGCGGATCTTTGTGAAGGGTGACATCCCAGCCGATCCCGCCCGAAGCGGTCAGGCTATTCCACTTGGTCGGTATGGTGCGACTCTCGGTACCATTGCTTATCACAAACTGGGGGTCGTAGCGGCTGTAGCCCAGCGCCCCCTCCAGATAGATGGGCACGGCTTCGCTCAGGGTTGCGCCGCCTCCCAGTTGTCCCATGTTGAGCGCCGAAGATTGGCCAGTACTGCTGCCGATATCCAGGTTGCTGGCCGTGATGTCCGGCACCACGCTGAAAGTCATCAGCGAGATCACCGCATTGGCCCGTTTTTGCGCCCAGTCCTCCTCCTGATCATCAAGGTTGTTACTGGCCGCGAGTGACGCCATGGGCAGGATCGCCGCGAAGAGGGCGCAACCCAGACGGTACAGCAGGCAGAGCGGGTGTTTCATGGCTGGATACCCTAAACAAGCGACCTCCTGTCGCCCCAATCTACTGTAGCGAGTTTCTCTCTGGCTGTCTCGACCTGACCATTGGGTTGGGCTATGGGTGGTGGCGTGGCCATCTGCAGAAAATGGTTGATGCAGCTCATGGTTCTGGCCAATGGCAGGTGTCCTCAGCGGCATAAGCGAGCAGGCTGGATATACTCAACGCGTTGATAAAAATGACAGGAGTGCGGGATGAACAGACTCGGATTGGCCGGCAAGATGTTGCTGGCAATTTGCCTGCCGTTATTGGCGCTGCTGTTTTTCGCCAGCCACTACGCATACGACAGATATCGGGTGACCCATGAGATGGCGCAAGCTCTACAGCAGCTGACAGTGGTCGAACGCAGCGCCCAGCTGGTGCACGAGCTGCAAAAGGAGCGTGGCATGTCGGCTGGGTTTATTGGCTCTGAAGGGCGTAAATTTGCCGATGCCTTGCCACGTCAACGGCAACAGGTTGATGAAGCCATTAGTCGCTTTCAGGGGTTGGAGAGGGGGAGCGTCCACGAGCAGGCGGATCTGGGTTTGAGCGAGTTGACGGGGATCCGCGATCAGGTGGACAAACTGGCCATAGAGGCTCCCCGTCAGGTCGCTTTTTATAGCCAGTTGATTGCTTCTCTGCTCAAGGTGGTGGATGAGATTAGCCTGCGTAGCCAGGATGCCGCTATTGCCTTGCAGACCAATGCCTACGCCGCATTTTTGCAAAACAAGGAGCGTATGGGGATGGAGCGGGCGACCCTCAGCAATGTTTTTGCCAAAGGGAGTTTCACCCCGGCTACCTTGCAGCAATTTATGTCCCTGCTCTCTGCCCAGCAGAGTTATCTGGAGCGTTTTCGCGCTGCGGCAAGTCCGGCGCAGCAACGACTGCTTGAGCAAATAGAGAAGAGCCCTGTCATTGCAGAGGTCGCGAAATATGAGCAGCTAGCTCTGGACAAGATGACCGAGGGGGGCTTTGATGTCGATCCGGAGCGATGGTTTGCCGTGAGCACCGAGAAGATCGACCTGCTCAAACAGGGTGAGGATCAGCTCTATCAGCAGCTGTTCGAACGGGTTGAGCAGATGGAGAGCGAGAGTCAGCGCAACTTCTGGTGGGGCTCAATGGTGGTTCTGTGCTGTCTTTTGTTGACCTCTCTTATCAGTTGGAAGGTGCTGCGGGATGTGCATCTGGGCTTCGTCGCTCTGCATCGCACCTTTTCACGGCTCGTCAATGACAATGATCTGACGGTGAGGGTCAACTGGAAATCGGGTGACGAGCTGGGGGCATTGGCGCGGGATCTCAATCGCTTCCTGCAGCATCTGGAAGGCTTGTTGCTGGAGGTGCGCCGCTCCTGTGAGATATTGACCCGTAGTGCCAGCAACTCCAGCGAGGTGATTGCCGAAGTGAATGAAGGTGTGGTGCGTGGCGTTGGTCAGGTTGAACTGGTTGCCACCGCCGCAACTGAAATGGCTTCGACGGTGGCCGAAATTGCTCGCAATGCGACCCAGACCTCGCTGGCGACCCAGCAGGCCATTGGACGTGCCCGGCAGGGGGACAAGGAGGTGGATCAGACTATCGCCGCCATCGAGCAGGTGGCCGGCACCCTCGACGAGACCCGGCTGTTGGTCAACAACCTGCATCAGGATACCGAGTCCGCCGTCGAGGCACTCAACCTCATCAAGCAGATCTCTGATCGTACCAATCTGTTGGCCCTCAATGCTGCCATTGAGGCCGCCCGTGCCGGTGAGTCTGGGCGCGGCTTTGCCGTGGTCGCCGATGAGGTACGTTCACTGGCTGCCCGTACCCAGCAGGCGGCAGATGATATCGAACAGATGCTCTCCCGTTTGCGGGCGGGGGCCCGTCAGGCGGTGGTGGCCATGCAGTCGGGCAGCGAGCAGGCGGGTCTCAGTGTCAGTGAAGCGCAGCGGGCGGGTCACGAGCTGACCGACATCGTCAATGAGGTGCGCAAGGTGAGTGACATGACAGCGCAGGTAGCTACCGCAACCGAGCAGCAGCGCTACGTAACGGACGATATCCAGCACAACGTAATGACCATCCGCGAAGTGTACGAGGCCCATCGCCAGCACTCGGTCACCCTGCAGCAGAATAGTGTCGAACTGGATCAGTTGGCTCGGGAGTTGGCTGGACGCATTGCCAGCTTCAAGTTGCTGGAGAGAGCCTCTCCACACTGATCCATTTGAGCTAAAGCTTGTCCCTCCCTGGCCGATACCCCTTGTGAGATCGTGTGGAGGACAAGCAATTGAACGCTTGGGTGTTGGGGTTGGTCAGCATATCCGTGAGTATGCAGTTACAGGCTGGGGTCACCGAATTTGGTGCCGGTCTGGATCAATCCGTCTGGCGTTTGACCTCCGATACCCAGATTGAGTGTCGCCTCGAACACCCTATTCCCAATTGGGGAACGGGGGCCTTTGTCAGCCGCGCCGGGCGCAAGATCAACCTCGACTTCGAGCTCAAGGGCAAGCGGCCACAGGCCCAGACACAGACGGTGAGTCTTGGCATCATGCCACCGGTATGGCGCCCGGGGATCGCCGGGCGAGAAGTGAGCCAGCTGCGCTTCTATCAGCAGTTCGATGGGCTGGTAGAGGGGCAAACCGCCTGGACCATGCTCGACGAGCTGGAGGGGGGGCGGATGCCGACCTTCCAGTATCGGGACTGGTATCGCCAGAACCGCGCGGTGCGGGTGTCCCTCTCGTCGGTCAACTTTCGGGTGAAATATCAGGCTTTTATCGACTGTCTGAGCGGGCTCTTGCCCTACAGCTTCAATGACATCGCCTTTAGCGTGCTTACCTACGACAAGAACAGCGATCAGCTCTCCATCCCCTCCAAGCGGCGGCTGGCGATGATCAGCGAGTTTATCAAGGCGGACAAGAGCATCGATGTGGTGGTGATCGACGCCTACAGCGACAGCTATGGCGGCCGCTGGCCGAACCTGAAACTCTCCGAGAAGCGGGCCGATGCCATCAAGAAGGTGTTTGTCGATCTGGGGATCGATCCCGGCAAGATCTCGGTGGAGGGGCATGGCGAGAAGCAGCACGTCGCCTCCAACGAAACCGAACAGGGTCGTGCCAAGAACCGGCGAGTGGTGATCAGCATGGGGCGTAACGGCGAGATCTAGCTTTGCGGCCCGGTCAGAGAAGCATAAAAAAGAGCGCATCTGCGCTCTTTTTTGATCCTGCCATTAGGCAGCGGGATTAGGGCAGCTTAGAAGCTGTCACCGAGGCCAGTACCGGCATCTTTCTTGGCGATCAGTTCAATCTTGTAACCGTCCGGATCTTCGACGAAGGCGATGACGGTGGTACCGCCCTTGACCGGGCCCGGTTCGCGGGTGATCTTGGCACCGGCGGCGCGCAGGGCATCGCAAGTGGCATAGATGTCGTCCGCTTCCAGCGCGATGTGGCCATAGGCAGAGCCCAGTTCGTACTCGCTCACCCCCCAGTTGTAGGTCAGCTCGATCACCGCTTCATCCTTCTCGTCACCGTAGCCCACGAAGGCCAGGGTGTACTTGTACTCGCTGTTCTCGCTCTTGCGCAGCAGCTTCATGCCAAGGACACGGGTGTAGAAGTCGATGGAGCGTTGCAGATCGCCGACACGCAGCATGGTATGCAGAATTCTCATTGCTCAGTTCTCCGGGTTGGTGATGTGTACTGCTTTCAATCTCGGTTGCGAGGCTATCAGTTGTCGGGATAGACCTTCTCTTTGTACTCGCAGAGGTCCTCGATGATACAGGAACCACTGCAGCGGATGTTTGCGAGCGAGACAGGTAGGACGGTTGTAGCGCCCAGTCATTCAGCTCTCTGGATAGACCTTCTCTTTGTACTCGCACAAGTCCTCGATGATACAGGAACCACAGCGGGGCTTGCGAGCCAGACAGGTGTAACGCCCGTGCAGGATGAGCCAGTGGTGGACATCCAGCTTGAACTCGGCGGGCACTACCTTGAGCAGCTTCTCCTCCACCTGATCCACGTTCTTGCCCACCGCAAAACCAGTGCGGTTCGATACCCGGAATATATGGGTATCGACGGCGATGGTGGGCCAGCCAAAGGCAGTGTTGAGCACCACGTTGGCGGTCTTGCGGCCGACACCCGGCAGGGCTTCCAGCGCTTCGCGGTTTTCCGGCACCTCGCCGCCGTGGCGCTCCAGCAAGATGGCGCAGGTCTTGATGACGTTCTCGGCCTTGGTGTTGAAGAGGCCAATGGTCTTGATGTATTCCTTGAGTCCGTCCACCCCGAGCTCCAGCATCGCCTGCGGGGTGTTGGCCACCGGATAGAGCTTGTCGGTCGCCTTGTTGACACTGACATCGGTCGCCTGCGCCGAGAGCAGCACGGCGATCAGGAGCTCAAACGGCGAACTGAAGTTGAGCTCTGTGGTGGGGTGGGGGTTGTTTGCCCGCAGTCGCTCGAGGATCTCTCTGCGTTTCTGGTTGTTCATGCCTTGCGTCCGATCATAGTTCGGTCGCCCGGACGCGAGCCGGGGCAACGTTGCAGTGGGCCACAGTGGTCGCCTGTTTGCGGTCCCGCCAGTCGTTGATGGCGTTCTTGGCGGCGATCAGCAGCCCCAGCCCGATAAAGCCGCCCGGCGGCAAAATCGCCAGCAGTAGGCTGGCATCGGCGTGGAACAGCTCGATGCGCAGGGATTTGGCCCACTCGCCCAGCAGCAGTTCGGCGCCATCAAACAGGGTGCCCATGCCGATGATCTCGCGCATGCCGCCCAGTACCAGCAGCACCAGGGTAAAGCCAAGGCCCATCATCAGGCCATCGAGGGCCGCCAGCAGCGGCGGGTTCTTGGAGGCATAGGCCTCGGCGCGGCCGATGATGACGCAGTTGGTGACGATGAGGGCGATAAAGATGCCGAGCGCCTGATAGAGGCCATAGGTGTAGGCGTTCATCAACAGCTGCACGCTGGTCACCAGCGAGGCGATGATCATCACATAGACCGGAATGCGAATATCCTTCGGCACCCAGTTGCGCACCAGCGAGACGGCGAGGTTGGAGCAGACCAGCACCGCCATGGTGGCAAGGCCCAGCCCCAGCGCATTGGTAAAGGTGGAGGAGACGGCGAGGGTCGGGCAGAGCCCCAGCACCTGCACCAGCGAGGGGTTGTTCTTCCAAAGCCCCTGACTCATCAGCTCCTTGAGCTCGCCCTTGCGGCTTTCCAGCTCGGCAATCGGGGTTGCGCCCGTTTCAATCTGTTCCATCTGGTTCATGATGGCTCGACTCCGTTAGTTCGCCGCCGGACAAGCCGGGGCGTTGCTGAGCAGTTCGGGTTGCTCCTGCTGCAGTTTCAGCAGGTTCTTCACCGCCTTGACCACGGCTCGCGGGGTGATGGTGGCGCCGGTAAAGGCATCGAACTCGCCGCCATCCTTCTTAACCGCCCACTGGGGCTCGTTGTCATGGGTCAGGAATTTTCCGGCAAAGCTGTTGATCCAGTCAGATTTTTTCAGCTCGATCTTGTCACCGAGGCCCGGGGTCTCGTTGTGAGCGAGCACGCGCACGGCGGTGATGGTGCCCTTGGCATCAAAGCCCGCCACGATGCGGATCGCCCCGCTGTAGCCATCCGGCGCGATCGCCTCCAGCGCATAGCCGGTCACCACGCCATTTTTGCTGGCGGTATAGAGGGCTTGCGGCTGATCGCTGCCGAGATACTTCCTGCTGGTCACCTGCTTGCAGCTGGCCACCAGATCGTTGTCATAGCTCCCCTCCGGCAGCAATACCGAGAGAGTCTGCTGCTTCTCCAGCTGCTGCTGGTGGGCGATTTTATCCTTGGTCAGCTCGTTGGTCAGTACCACCAGCGCGGTACAGCCCAGCGCGAACATGGCCAGGATCAGGCCGTTCTTGCGCATGCTCTTTAACATGTCCGGGCTCCGTCAGCTGTGATGGGAAAAGAGGGCAGAAACATCATTGGCGACGGGCTCCATACACTTTCGGGCGAGTCAGGCTGTCGATAAAGGGTACGCAAAGGTTGGCCAGCAGCACGGCGAAGGCGAAGGCATCCGGGTAGCCGCCAAAGCGGCGAATGATGTAGACCAGCACCCCGATCAGCACGCCATAGACCAAGCGGCCGCGCGGCGTGGTGCAGGCACTGACCGGATCGGTGGCGATAAAGAAGGCCCCCAGCATGGTAGCGCCGCTAAAGAGGTGGAACATCGGCGTGGCGGTGGCATCCGGGCTCATCAGGTAGCCGAGGGTCGCTGCCGCCAGCAGGGCACCGAGAATGGCGGTGGGAATGCGCCAGTTGATCACCTTCTGTTGCAGCAGGAAGAGGCCGCCCAGCAGATAGCCGAGGTTGACCCAGCTCCAGCCGATGCCGCCCCAACCCTCGAACAGCGGGCCGCTCAGGATCTCGCCGGTGGTGAGCCCCTGAGTCAGGCCTGTTTTCAGGGTATCGAGGGGGGTCGCCATGGTGAGACCATCCACCCCCTGCTTGAGCTGGGTCATGCTGTAGCCGTCGAGACTAAAGCCGGTGAAGATCACCGACGCCGCATCACCAAAGCCGAGGCTGTAGGCGCGCACGCTCTCCGGTGGCAGCCAGCTGGTCATCTGCACCGGGAAGGAGACCAGCAGCAGCACATAGGCGACCATGGCCGGGTTGAACAGGTTCTGACCCAGTCCGCCGTAAAGGTGTTTGGCGACGATGATCGCAAAGGCTGTGCCCACTACCAGCATCCACCACGGCAGCAGCGGCGGCAGGGAGAGACCGATCAGCACGGCGGTGAGCGCCGCACTGCCATCCATCAGGGCTGGCTTGATGGCGCGGCCACGGAGCTTGAGCACCAGCGCCTCGCACAGCAGCGCGGTCACCAACGCCAGCAGGATCTGGATAAAGGAGCCCCAGCCGAAGAACCAAGTCTGGGCCAGCAAGCCCGGCACGCAGGCCAGGATCACCAGCAGCATCAGGGTTCGGGTCTGTTTGCGGTTATGGGCAAACGGCGCAGTCGCAATATTGAACATGAGTCTGTCGATTACCTTGTGGTTGTTCGGTCGGCTGACGGGGCATCTTCAGCGGCGCTCTCTGCGGCTCTGGCTGCCTCGGCCGCCAGCTTCTTCGCCTTGGCGCGGGCCACTGCGGCTGCAATGGCCGCTTTTTTCGGATCAACCGGGGCGTCAGCCACAGGGGCGCTCGCTTCAGGAGCCTCTGTGACGGCAAGTGGTTGCTCACTGCTGGCGGCATTGCTTTGCATCGGCTCGGCCGGTGCGCGCTCACCCTCAGTTCCGGCTCTATCTACCTGAGTACCGGCACTTTCTACCTCAGCACCGGCATTTTCTACCTCAGCACTGGTACTTGCGCTCTGCTGGGCCAGCTTTTTGGCCTTGGCCCGGGCGATGGCAGCGGCGATAGCGGCCTTCTTGGGATCGATCGCTTCGCTTGCAGCAGTATCGCTTTGGCTGGTGGTTACTTCGCTCTTGGCTACTGTATCGTCGCGGGTCTGTGCGCTGGCAGTTGGCTCACTCAGCGCACCTTCAGCACCGACACTTTCGCCCTGCTGCGCCAGCTTTTTGGCCTTGGCACGGGCAATGGCAGCGGCGATCGCTGCTTTCTTGGGATCGACCGCTTCGCTGGCAGCAGATGGCGCAGCGCTTTGGGTTGCAGCGGATTCGCTGGTGCCTGCATTTGCAGTCAGATCGCCCTCAGCGCTGTCACTCTGCTGGGCCAGCTTCTTAGCCTTGGCCCGCGCAATGGCTGCAGCAATAGCGGCTTTCTTGGGATCAGTGGGCGCATCGCTTTGGATGTTTGTCTCGGCTGCCGTGCCGTTGGCAGCGCTTACCGGTTCACCATTTGCCTCGGCCTTTTTGGCTTTGGCACGGGCAATGGCGGCGGCAATTGCTGCCTTTTTCGGATCAACTTCTGCCTTTTGCTGAGCAGCATCTACCTCAGGGGCAGCAGCGGTTTCGGCTGCAGGCTCGGAGCTCTCGCCAGCCTGAGCTGCCTTCTTGGCCTTGGCACGAGCAAGAGCCGCGGCGATGGCCGCTTTCTTGGGATCGCTGGATGGGTCAACCGCCTCGGCGGATTGCGGCGCAGCGGCTGTTTCGCTGTTTGCGCTCTCCGCCAGCTTGGCAGCGCGGCGCGCTTCCGCTTCCCGTTTGCGCGCTTCGCGAGCGGCAATCACTGCGCTGTTGTCGGGCAAGCCCTCTGCGGTGGCGGCAATGGCAGTGATGGGAGCTTCCTGCTTGGCCTTGATACGGGCCAGTGCCGCTGCCACCGGATCTTCCCCGCCTGCGGCCGTCATGGTCTGACGGCGCTGGGCGGCGGCTTCGGCATGGCGCGCTTCGCGGGCCGCTTTCTCTCGCTCGAAACGGGCCTGCTTGGCCTCGAAACGCTGCTTGGCGCGTTCGGCTTTTTCGGCCTCGGCGCGGGCTTCGCGAATGTCGTCTTTGGCGATCTTGTAGTACTGCACCAGCGGGATCTCGCTCGGGCAGACCCAGGCGCAGGCGCCGCACTCGATGCAGTCCATCAGGTTGAGCTTCTCGGCCTTGTCATACTCCTTGGCCCGGCTGTACCAGTAGAGCTCTTGCGGCAGCAGGGTAGCCGGGCAGGCATCGGCGCAGGCGCTGCAACGGATGCATGGCTGCTCCGGGCCGGGGGCGGGCAGTTCGGCCTGCGTCGGCGCCAGCAGGCAGTTGGTGGCCTTGACCACAGGCACCATGGCGTGGGGCAGGGTAAAGCCCATCATAGGGCCCCCCATGATCACCCGCTGCTCCGCTTCCGGTTGCAGCTCGAAACGCTGCAACAGCCAGCGCACCGGCGTACCGAGGCGCACCCAGGCGTTGCCGGGCTTTTTGAAGCTGTCGCCGGTGAGGGTGACGATCCGCTCGATCAGCGGCTCGCCGTCGATGATGGCGCGCTTGATGGCAAACACGGTGGCGACGTTGAGCACCATGATGCCGATATCGACCGCGCGGCCACCTTTGGGCACCTGACGGCCGGTGAGCAGCTCGATGGTCTGCTTGGCACCGCCCGAGGGGTACTTGGTTGGCACCGTCTTGACCAGCACATCCGGGTCTGTGGCGTGGCGGGTCAGCTGCTCGATCGCCTCGGGCTTGTTGTCTTCCACCCCGATCAGGGTCAGCTTGGGTTTGAGCAGGTGCTTGAGCACCCGGATGCCATCCATGATCTCGTCGGCATACTGCTGCATCAACCGATCGTCGGTGGTGATATAGGGTTCGCACTCCAGCCCGTTGACGATCAGGATCTCGGTGAGCTGGCCGCGGCCGTCGAGCTTGCTGTGGGTCGGGAATACGGCGCCGCCAAGGCCCGCTACCCCTGCCTGCTGGATGCGCTCGAGCAGCTCGCCCCGCTCCAGATTCCAATAATCGGCTTTGCCATTGCGCTCGCCCCACTCATCTTCGCCATCGGGGGTGAGAATGACGCAGAGATCGCCGAGTCCGGAGGGGTGGGCAACCGTGTGGTTGCCAATCTCGGTGATGGTGCCGGAGGTGGAGGCATGGACAGGGACGACCCGCCCCTTGGCATAACGGGTCAGCGGTTGCCCTTTTTTGACCTTGTCGCCCACCTGCACCAGCAGATCACCGGCGGGGCCTGCGTGCTGGCGCAGCGGAATAATGAGGCGTGGCGGCAGACCGGCGTCTACCACCGGGCTCTGGCTTGATTGCAGCTTGTTGTCGGCGGGATGAATGCCACCGTGAAAGTCCCAGAGCGTGCCGGCTTTGATACGTTCGAGTAAGGAATGCATGGTTGCTCCGCTGTTTATTCCACTATCTTGACCGGAATCTTGCCCGGAACATGCACGTTATTGAGATCCCACTTCCAGTTATCGACCGTGGTGGGCACCGGGATCATCTCGATGCAGTCGGTCGGGCAGGGATCGACACAGAGATCGCAACCGGTGCACTCGTTGGCAATCACGGTATGCATCGCCTTGGTGGCGCCGACAATGGCATCCACCGGGCAGGCCTGAATGCACTTGGTGCAGCCGATGCACTGATCTTCGTGGATAAAGGCGACCTTTTTGACCGGCACGGCGGCCTCGTCACTGCCCCCCAGCGGCTGGGGCTCTACCCCCATCAGATCGGCAATCTTGCGCATGGTGGCCTCGCCACCGGGCACGCACTTGTTGATCTGATCGCCGTTGGCGAGCGCCTCGGCGTAGGGTTTGCAGCCGGGATAGCCGCACTGGCCACACTGGGTCTGGGGCAGCAGGGCATCGAGCTGATCGACGATGGGGTCTGCTTCCACATGAAACTTGACGGCGGCAAAGCCCAGGATAATCCCGAACGCCAGCGCCAGCAGGGTGAGCACCAGAATGGCAAAGAGAATATGGATCATGGTTATATCTTGATTAGGCCGGTAAAGCCCATAAAGGCCAGCGACATCAGACCGGCGGTGATCATGGCAATCGACACCCCGCGAAACGGTGCGGGCACATCGGCGGCGACCAGACGCTCGCGCATGGCGGCAAACAGGATCAACACCAGCGAGAAGCCGGTGGCGGCGCCAAAGCCGTAGATCACGCTCTGGATAAAGTCGTGTCGCTCATTGATGCTGAGCAGCGCCACCCCGAGCACCGCGCAGTTGGTGGTGATGAGCGGCAGGAAGATCCCCAGCAGGCGATAGAGGGTCGGGCTGCTTTTGCGCACCACCATCTCGGTAAACTGCACCACCACGGCGATCACCAGAATAAAGGCGAGGGTGCGCAGATAGGCGATATCCAGCGGCAGCAGGATATAGTGCTCCACCAGATAGGAGCTGGCACTGGCGAGGGTCATCACGAAGGTGGTCGCCAGCCCCATGCCGATGGCGGTTTCCAGCTTGCCGGAGACCCCCATAAAGGGGCAGAGGCCGAGGAATTTCACCAGCACGAAGTTGTTAACCAGCACGGTGCCGATCAATAAAAGCAGGTACTCAGTCATCAATTACCGTCACTGAAAGTCGGGTTATCGGGGGGTTGAAGGCGGGCGGTATTATCTGACGTTAGGGCCAGTTAAACAACCGCAAGGCCGCATGGTTATTATGCAACTGGATAATTTAGCCGGGGTTTTGGGCAAGAATCCGGTGGGTTTTGCGCCAGTAAGCAACACTGCGTGAACAATCTACCTCTGAGTGGGTGATTATTCGCGAACGAGACGTTTAATCCGTTGATAAAGAACCTCGACAATCTCCGTTTTATTACAGCCGTAGTGCATCTCTCGGTGGCAATTAGGGCAAAGGGCTACCGTGTTGCTAACCGTATCTGAGCCACCCTCTGCTAACCCTTTCAGGTGATGTACTTCCAAGAAGGGTTCCCCTGCGACGGTTATAAAGGGAGCAGGTTCGTTACATGATTCACATTGTTGGGCTGCATTTTGCAGTACCCACTCCCTGACTTGCAGGTCTCGTTCATGACTGTTGGTGATGACATAACGTGATTGGGGCGTTTCGACCCCTTGTGGAAGCGGCTGTTCCAGCGCGTTTTTGTAAGAGCGAAGGTTAAGTTCCTGTTGGCGGATCAGGCGTTCGATATGCGTAAAAGCGGTTGCCCCCACATTTTTGGCGGGTTTTAACCCGGGGAGCCAATCTCGTCCCATTTCGGCACAGACATATGAGATGTTCTGCATCCGATATTCGAAGGATTTCTCCGTACGCCCGAATTGGCTCGCCAATTCCCGGTAATAGTGCTTTTTCACGAAGGGTTCACCAAGAGATGCTTTGGTTTGCATATCCAAATATGCAATAACCGCAGCCCTTAGCTCTTCTTCTGTCCAGTTATCGCTCAAAACCAGATCCTAATTAGAGGAGATAATGCTGTTGGGATTGGCCGGTATCATAGTGATAGACGGCGTCATCCGAGTGTGCTTTTATCGCCAGGCATATTAATCCAAACGACACCGCATTTCAGCTGTCATTTTGCGATAGCGTGCGCCCAGTCCATAAATTTATCTAAATAAATCAGTAAGCTATTTTTCATTTTCATGTTTCAGGCTCGCGATTGGATAGGCTACGCAACTATGTGCGTTGCACGTAATACACCCACAGGGAGGTGGTGATGGATCCGGTTTCCTATCTTTTTTCGGCTTATCTCAATCTGGTACAGCAGCAGGTTGCGGATATCTATGGCACTGAGGCCAAGACGCTGGTGGTGCAGTATGAAGGGGAGTCGGTTCCGTTCTCTTTTCAGCTGTGGCAGATCCAGCAGCCGAGCGTTTGTCGTCCCTACCAGCAGGATGTGCGGCGTTTTAGCCAGTGCACGGTCAAGGCGTCCGCCCTTTTTCACAAGCTGTGTGATGACTTGACCCGGCAGGATGACAGCAGCTGGCAACTGCCCAAATTTCGCACCATGTATTGCTCGGCAGCCGTCAGTTATCGGCCCCTTATCGCCGAAATAGGGGATGCCAAACAGAGTCCGGCCAAGCTGGCAGAGCGGGCTTGCAATCAGGCGATTCTGGCGGCGATGGATAGCGAAGATGAGACCCTGCAGGCCCAGCGGAATAAAGCGTGTGCAGCGGTGCAGTAACGCGAATTTATTTGACCAGATCATTTGCGTTTTCTTTGCGCGCCACGGCACACATGGGCTCTCCCTTGCCGGGTAAGATGGGGTTGCCCGCCGTGGCGGTAACAGTCGGATGCTTGCGGGCATATGTCGGTCACATCAGCCAGATCACCACCAGGAGGTAACCATGATCAGCCATATCGACCATCTGGTATTGACGGTCAGTGATATCGAACGGGCCGTGGCGTTTTACAGTTCGGTGCTCAATATGGAGGCCATCACCTTCGGTACGGGGCGCCGGGCGGTAGGGTTTGGCAACCAGAAGATCAATCTGCAGCTGCTTGGGCAGGAGCCGCGCAATCGGGCGCAGGTGGGGTCGGGGGATGTCTGCCTTATCACCCGCTGGCCGCTGGAGCAGGTGATGGCCCAGCTTGCCTGCCACGGGGTGGAGATTGTCGAGGGGCCGGTGACCAAAAGCGGTGCTTGTGGGCCGATAGAATCCATCTACTTCCTCGACCCGGATCAGAATCTGATAGAAGTGAGCATCTATCCCTGAGCCCACCAAGCCATCAGTCCCATCGCCATCATCAATAGAAAGGGGCCGTTAATTGACAGCCCCTTTCTCGTATCGCTATCGACCCAGCGCCAGTGGCTCTTTGCCGATTCTCCAGAAGCGCCCTAGAAAGGCGCACCGCTCTCGTCGCTCTCCTGTAAAAACTGCTCCAGCTCGGCCTGATAGGCCGCATCAGGTTGACCACTGCTGGCAGGGGTGACGGCGGCAGGACGAGCGACGGGAGGGGCGGTGAGGGTCTCCATCACCCGCTGCTGCAGATAGGGGTAGAAGGGGTTGGAGGAGGTGCGGGTGAGGGCGCCGGGGTTGACGATCAGCACTCCGCGCTCGCCACGCAGGGCCAGACCACCGAGGTTGATGCCGTATTGCTCCCGCTGCTGCGGGCGCGCCGCCATGCCATAGAGGGGGTCGTCCATCGGGAAGGGGAGCGCCACATGGGAGAGGGAGTAGATCTCTTTGGGATAATCGATACCCAGCGGGCGGAGCTGCTCAGGCTGATCTGCGCTGGCCAGCGTTCTGGCCTGCGTCGCGGGGGAGGCGGGGTCCACATTGCCCACCACGGTGAGGCGATAGTGCCCGGGGGCGTTTGGCAGCAAGCGGTGCAGCGCCAGCTCGGAGGCCGAGCTCATCAGCGGGCCAAACAGGGTACTGCGGTTGATATCAAACAGCACCAGTTCGCTGCCGTTGGCCGGCAGGTAGTGGTAGAGATCGGCAATGATGGAGCGAGTGCTGACGGTGTAGTCCATCACCGACTGGAAGGTGAGGGCGGGGGGAAACGCCGCCAGCTCGCCACTGGCGGCCAGCTGGCGCACCTGTTGCTGGATGGCGTGGGTCAGGCGATAGGACTGGCGCGCCCCGTTGACCGGAAACGAGTTGTACTTGAACGGGTTGAACTCCGGCATGGTGTCGAGCCAGGCGGCGTTGGCAAAGGCGGGCAGCAGAGCGGGCACGGCCTTGAGCCCGGCGAAGCGGGCAAAGCGGGTCACCCCGATCATCGGGGAGATCAGCACCAGCCGATCCGGTTTTGCCAGCGTGCCGCTCGGGTCGGCCAGCGCATCGAGCGCATATTTCACCGCTAGCGCGCCGCCGTTGGAAAAGCCCACCAGATGCAGCGGCCGCTTGCCCGGTGCCAGCAATCTGGCCTCCCGCACCGCCAGTCGGGTGGCGGCCAGCCAGGTTTCCCAATCCACATCTACGAGGCCAGCGGGCACTGTGCCGTGGCCGGGGATCCGCAGCCCCAGCGCGATAAAGCCCTGCTCCTGATAACGTCTGGCCAGATGGCGCAGGCTGTAGGGGGAGTCGGTCAGGCCGTGCAGCAGCACCGCCACCCCTTTGACTTCCCCCTCGGGGCGCAGCAGGTAGGAGCGGTTCCAGTTCTGCTGAAAGCGGGCGGGATTGATGGGGGCGTCCTGATAGTAGCGATTGCTGGCCAGTTGCTGCTCCGGCGGCGTCTTGGCAACCACCTCGGTGGCCACCAGCTCGAACAGCTCTGCTTCGCGGGCCAGATAGGCTTGCCAGTCGCTGCGATCGAGCTCATCGGCGCTGAGTTCGGGGGGCACCACTGTGTGCCACAGCTGCAGCGGCGCTGCCTGCCAGGCGAAGTAGGCGATCACCGCCCATGCGGTCAGCAACAGCAGCAACAGGGTCAGCAGAGCACGGCGAACAAGGCGGCGAGTGTGAGCCAGCATGGTGCAATCCTTGGCGATAGGGGTGGGGCCGCCTCTGGGCGGGCGAGTTCGGCGCAGCACCCTAGGCGCTGCCAATCGGCTTAAAGCCTAATGGAAACAAGGTGATATGTATAGTTGATGGCGTTCGGCCACGCTGGCTGTGGGCACCAGATCCCGCTGTTGGCATCAGGCTGGCCGTTCAAAGGTTGCATCGCGGCCATCTGGCGCTGTGAACTTATCCGCGGATGCCCGCTTGGGCGCTGCGATCTTGCAACTATCTGCCCCTGAGCGGGGGCAATTATGCTACTGTAGCGGCGTTTTTTGATGGATAAGCTGGCATTGGCCTTTTTTGAAGATGGAATGGTATGCAGAACTTTGACGTAGTGAATTGGCTGATGCAGCAAACAGCCTCCCCGGCGCAGCCGGAACAGGCGATGGCACAACCGGGCGCGGCCCAGACCCTGTGGCAGGTGCACCATGCTGGCTAACGAATCCATGCGCCTGAACAAATACATCAGCGAGAGTGGTATCTGCTCGCGCCGCGAGGCCGACCGCTTTATCGAGCAGGGCCACGTCTTTATCAACGGCAAGCGCGCCGGGATCGGCGATCAGGTGCAGGTTGGCGATCTGGTCAAGGTGAACGGTCAGGTGATCGAGCCGCGCGAGGCGGACAGTCTGGTGCTGATCGCCCTCAACAAGCCGGTGGGCATCGTCAGTACCACGGAGGCGGGCGAGAAGGACAATATCGTCGATTTCGTCAACCACAGCACCCGGGTCTTCCCCATCGGGCGGCTCGACAAGGATTCGCAGGGGCTGATTTTCCTCACCAACCACGGCGATCTGGTCAACAAGATCCTGCGGGCAGGCAACGATCACGAGAAAGAGTATCTGGTGACCGTCGACAAGCCGGTGACCGACGAGTTTGTGCGCGGCATGGCGGCCGGGGTGCCGATCCTTGGTACTGTGACCAAGAAGTGCAAGGTGAAGAAAGAGGCACCGTTCGTCTTTCGCATCACCCTGGTGCAGGGGCTGAATCGCCAGATCCGCCGCATGTGCGAACACTTCGGTTTTGAAGTGACCAAGCTGGAGCGTATCCGCATCATGAACGTCAGCCTCAAGGGGCTGCCGGTGGGCGAGTGGCGCGATCTCACCGACGACGAGCTGATCGATCTGTTCAAGCTGATTGAGGACTCCTCCTCCGAGGTGAAACCGGCCAAAGGCGACAAGCCCAAGGCGGCCAAGGCCCCTGCGGCGCAAACCGCCAAACCGGGGCAGGGCAAGAAGCCGCGCCGCGATGACGATCACGAGATTGGCGGGCGTCCCAATGTGCCGGGCCCGGAAGCTTTCGAGAAGAAGCTGCCGGTGGGCAAGGGTGGCGCGGGCAAAGGTGCCGCCAACAAGGGCGGCGCTGGCAAGGGCAGTGCAGGCAAAGGGGCTCCCGGCAAGGGTGGCAAACCGGCCGCAGGCAAGCCGCGCACCGCTAACACCGGACGGCAGAAGAAGGGGCGCTGAGTTGTCCCTCTGAGTGGCGTCAGCCTCGTCTTGTTATCCCCAACACACCGGCCTCAGGCCGGTGTGTTGCTTTGGGCCGCAGAGCCGGTTGGGAGGGGCGCCGAAAGGGGCTGCTCGCTGGCGGTCGGTAACCGCATGACGCGAGGGTAGTGGCGCGGGTCGAGACGCAGCACCAGCAGGCTCATCAGCAGCAATCCTCCCAGCTGCCACTGCCAGGCGGCCGCGAAGTCGCCCACATAGTGATAGAGCCGCGCCGCCACCCAGGGGCCGGTGGCGGCCAGCATAAAGCCGAAGCCCTGCATCAGGGCGCTTAAGGTGCCCGCACGGCGTGGGTCTGGCAGGTGATCGAGCGCAATCACCATGATGAGGGAAAAGCTGCCGCCAAGACCGGTGCCGCACAGCATGCACCAGAGAATCGGGGCACTGGCTGGTGCCAGCCAGAGGCCGCCAAATCCCGCCAACTGCATGGCAATCGCCAGCCCCATCCATGGCCGCCGATCCAGACTGCGCGCCGCCAGTAGCGGCAAGCCGAGGCCGCTGGCGGTCTGCGCCAGTGCCAGCCAGGCGACCAGCTCGCCAGCCTGCGCAGCGTTCCACCCATTCGCCATATAGGCGGGGGCCAGCCAGGCCACTACGATGCCGTAACCGCTGTTGATAATGCCAAAGCAGACGATCAGCAACCAGCTGCGGGGCAGGGTGATCAGCCGCTGCTCGCCGTGAGGCGCGTGGCTGGTGGCCGTGTGCGGCAGGCGCACCTTGCCGATCAGCCAGCCGAGGGCCAGCAGCAGCGGCAGGCTCCAGAGTGCCAGTGCCTGCGACCAGTCGAGGCTTGCCGCCAGTCGCGGCGTGAGGCTGGCTCCGAGCGCGCCACCTCCCATCATACAGGCGGAGAAGATCCCCATCACCAGCGGTACCTTGTGGGTGAACGCCTGCTTGATCAGCGCTGGCAGCACCCCCTGTACCAGTGCCGACCCCAATCCACAAAGCGCCGCGCTGGCGATCAGCAGGGCGCCGCTCTGGGCATCGAAGCGCATGGCGCTGCCAATGCCGAGCAGCAGCAGGGCCAGCCCCAGCAGTTGGCACGCACTGGCGCGTCTACGCAGGCTGGGGGTGAGCAGCACGCCAATCCCGATGAGCCAGAGCGGCAGCAGGGTAAGCCAGGCGAGGGTGTCCATCCCCAGCGACAGGGCGCGGCCAATCTCGCCGCTCAGCGGGCCGATGGCGGTAAGAAAGGGGCGCAGATTCAGGCCAGTCAGGATCACCAGCACCAGCAGGGCAAACTGCTGGCGGCGCGCTTCTGCCGGGCGTTCAAAAGTCCCTTTACTCATGATCAGGCGCTGCTTGTTGCGGCTGGTGGCCGTAGAGATCCGCCGCCGTCATGGTGACGGCCAGTTTGACCAGCGGCAGAGGTGGCGGTGCCAGCGGCAGTCCCAGCGTTTGATAGGCGGCAGTGCTGTCAAAGCCGAACGGGGCCGCATCGGCGTTATCAAAGGCGTAATAGACGGCGGCTATACCGTTCATCACCAGCGCGCCGAGGCACATGGGGCAGGGGTGACCGCTGGCATAGACGATGCTGCCCGCGAGCGGCGCGCTCTGGCTTGCCTTGCGCAGCGCCTCCAGCTCGGCGTGACGGGTGGGATCGCCATCCAGATGAATGCCGTTGACCGCGCTCGCTACCAGCTGGTCATCGCGCACCAGCAGGGCGGCGAAGGGGCGACCGCCCTGCCGGTGATTTGCTCTGGCCAGTTGCACCGCCTGCTCCAGCCATTGTCGGTGAGTCTGGAGTGAGGTTGATGGGGTGAGCGAGCGAAGAGGGGTAGACGCTACAAGAGGCTGTGACATGATGAAAAACCCTGATTTGACAGAACAAATGCCAGCCTAGCGGCGAAAAAAGTCATTTGGAAATTAAATGATAGAATGAGTTTCAGTGGTTTTGTAAATGGAGTGCCCCATGCTGGATCCCCTGTTGCTGCGCAGTTTTGTCGCCATTATCGACACCGGCAGTTTTACCCGCGCCGGTGAACGGGTTCATCTGACCCAATCCACCATCAGCCAGCAGATCCGCCGCCTTGAGCAGCAGCTTGGCTGTCCGCTGCTGGACCGCTCCGGTCGGCAGGTGGTGGCGACGGCGGAGGGGGAAAAATTGCTGGGGCTGGCCCGCCGCATTCTGGCGCTGCTGGCGCAGGCCGAGGAGCAGGTGAGCGAGGGGAGCTTGTCCCTCAGCCTCGGGGTGCCGGAGGATTTCGCCGCAGGCGCCATTACCCCTGTGCTGGCCGCCTTTGCCCGTGACTACCCCGAGGTGCGGCTGGAGGTGCAAAGTGGCCTGAGCCACGAGATCTGGCAGCGCTTCGAGGCGGGAGAGCTGGATCTGGCGCTGGTCAAGCAGACTCGCGGGCAGGGTTCGCCCCTTGCCAGTTGGCGCGAGCCGCTGGTGTGGGTCGACAGTCGCGACTGGCCCGCACGGGAACGGGATCCGCTGCCGCTGGTGGTGTTCCCGAGCGAAGGGCTCTATCGGCGGCAGATGACCGAGGCGCTCGATGGCCTCGGTCGGCGTTGGCGTATCGCCTATGTCAGCGCCAGCCTTGCCAGCTTGCAGGGGGCGGTGAGCGCGGGGATCGGGGTGAGCTTGCTACCCAAACGGCTGATGCCCGCCGATCAGCTGGCCCTGACCCAGTGGCCCAAGGTGGTGCCGGTGGAGCTGGCGCTCCATGCCGGGGGAAGCGGGAGCGAGCCGCTCACCCGCTTGAGTGCGGCCCTAATCGCCCTCTGTGACGAGGTGATGGGGCCGCAGTGAGTGGCTATGTGGGGGAAAAACTTCTGTGGGGAAAAACTGGCGTCGGAAAGATAAGGCAGAAAAAGTGCGGGGAGGGATCAGTGATCCTTCCCCTCCGCCAGCTTGCGCTCGTAATCCTGTTTCACAATGGCCAGTGCCGCCAGCACCAGCTCGGGAGCCAGCTGGTTGGTCTCCAGCAGTTCAATCAGATCCACCGCGAGTTTTACCTCGGGCGGGGCAGTTTCCAGTGACATGGGCAGGGTTCCGGTTGCGGGAAGAGGGGGGATTATACAGGGGCGCCGCCGCAGGCCGAAAGCGCCCGCTGTATCGGGAAGGGGAATCACCAGGGTCAGAGGTGCTGGCGCATCTCCTTGTCGATCTCCTCGCGCAGGGCGATCAGCTTTTTGGCGTACTGCTGCAACTGCAGATCGCTCTCGCTCACCGGTTGCCACTGAGGTACCGGGGTCGGCTTGCCCTGCTCATCCATCGCCACAAAGATGATGATGCAGTGGGTGGTCTTGTGGCGCTCGGTCTCGGTGGGGTGGCGGCTGTAGACATCTACCGCCAGATGCATGCTGGTGGTACCGGTGTGGATCACCTGGGCGTGCACCTCTACCAGCTGGCCAATCTGGATGGGGCGCAAAAAGCGGATCCCTCCCACATAGACGGTCACCGCATAGCCGCCACACCAGCCAGCGGCGCAGGCATAGCCCGCCTGATCGATCCACTTCATCACCATGCCGCCATGCACCTTGCCGCCGAAGTTGACGTCAGAGGGTTCGGCCAAAAATTGCAGGGTCAGTTCGCGGGGGGGGATCATGCTCTCTCCTTGGTTCGGGGTCATTGACGGTAGCTCTTGCGGTAGGAGTCAGCCTGTTGGCAGGGGGGCAGGTTGTTGAGGTCGGGCCGCTTGTTGCCCTCGCGCTGGCCGAAGCTGGCGAACTCCTGCTGACACGTGTCGGCCTTGCCGCCCTCCTTGATGCAGGCGTCGATCCGCTGTTGCTTGCCCTGCTCGACCAGTTGCTGCTGAGCTTGCTGGCAGGCGGCATCCAGCTTGGCCTGCTGGGCTGAGCGATCCAGCTCGCTGGCGGCACTGGCAGTGCCGCACAACAGCAGAACCACGAAAGGGGTGATGATGCGCATCCTGATGCTCCTTGTTGACCTGTTTCAGGTATACCGCGAATGGCGGCAGGATGCACAGGGGGGCGGCGCAATAATGGGGCCCATTCACTCTTGGTTCATGACGCCAGCGCCAGCATGGGGCGAACAATAGCGAGGTGTCACGATGAAACAGATGCTGGAACAGTTACTGGGGGCTGGCAAAGGCTGGCTCAACGAAGGCGGCGACAAGCGCAAGGGGCAGATGCAGGGAGCGCTGGCCGGTGGCGCGCTCGGTATGCTGCTGGGCAATAAAAAAGTGCGCAAATATGGCGGCAAGGCCGCTGCCGTGGGCGGCGCGGCAGCCCTTGGCGGGCTGGCCTACAAGCTCTATCAGGATTGGCAGGCCCAGCAGGCGGCACCCGCCCAGCCTACCCATCCCGTCAGTACCCTGGAAGGCAATGCGCTGGACGCCCGCGCGGCCCTCTTGGTGCGCGCCATGGTGGCGGCAGCCCGTGCCGATGGCCATATCGACGGCGCCGAGCGCCAGAAAATTCAGGAGTACCTGACCGAACAGGGTCAGAGCGATGTGGCCCGCTGGATTGACGCCGAGCTGGCCCGTCCCCTCGATCCTCACGCACTGGCGCGGGAAGTGACCGACATGGAGCTGGCCACCGAGGTCTATCTCGCCTCCCTGCTTGCCATCGAGGTGGATCACTTTATGGAGCGCGGTTATCTCGACGAGCTGGCGCGCGCCCTCAAGCTCGATGACAACCTCAAGGGAAGCATCGAGCGGCAGGTGGCTCAGCTTAACGCCCCCGCCTGATATCCCTCACCGCCATGGATTGCCGATAACGCCCCGTTCATGGGGCGTTGTTGTTTCTGCTGCCCGTCAAAAGATGCGGATGAGCCTATTTGGATTGCTGAGCACAGCCCCTAAGATGGCGCAGGACCATCACCATTTTTGCAAGGAGCAACCGTTGGAAATACGCAAGGCAACAGCACTGGATATAGACGCCATTGTCGAGCTGAATCGGCAGATAGGAGAGATCCACCATCAGCACTATCCCGAGGTGTTCTGCCCGCCGTCACCAGAGGAGCGGGCATTTTTGCTCGATGCCATTGCCGCAGAAGGGCGTCTGTTCTGCGTTGCCGAGCAGGATGGCAGGGTGGTGGGCTTTTTGACGGCGCGGATCGATATCAATGATTCTGTGCCGTTTCTCACCCGTGCGCCGATCTGCCGCATCGGCTCCGTGGTGGTGGATGAGCAGCACCGCTCCCATGGGATTGGCAAGGCGCTGATCGCCCATTGCGATGAGTGGGCCAAGGCCCGTGATGCTCAGCAAATCCGGCTGGAGGTGATGGCCTTCAACGAGCGCGCCAAAGCCCTCTACGAGGCGCTGGGCTTCAAGGTGCAGTCGCAGATCATGGCCAGATGATCAGTTTTTGATGGCGAGACAAGGCGCGTCACTCCCCAACTACAAAGGCCCGTTGCGGGCCTTTGTTCGTTTCGCCAACGGCTCTTTGCCACGTTATTTTTCACCGAGCTGCGCGGCAATCAGCTCCGCCAGCCGGGTGAGGGCCTGCTCCAGCTGCTCGCTCCAGGGATGGGAGCTGTTGAGGCGCAGGCAGTGGTTGTGTTGCCCCTGACTGGAGAAGAGCGCGCCGGGGGCCACTGAAAAACCGCTGCCCAGAGCCTTGGCGTGCAGGGCGCGGCTGTCGAAATGGGCAGGCAGCGCCAGCCAGAGGAAGTAGCCGCCATCGGGGGAGGAGATCCGCACCTCGTCCGGCAACAGTCGTTGCAGGGCCGCCCGCATCTGCTGCTGGCGCTGGGCCAGGGTGTGGCGCAGGCGGCGAAAGTGGGCATCGACCCCGCCCTGGCGCAGCATCTCGGCCAGCGCCAGCTGGCTCGGTACATTGGTGGAGAGGGTGGACATCAGTTGCAGCCGCTGCACCCGCTCGGCATGGGGCCCCGCCACTACCCAGCCGACCCGAAAGCCCGGTGCCAGACACTTGGAAAAGGAGCTGCAGAGCAGGCTGTCGCCACGCTGATCCCAGTGGCGGATCGGCTTGGGGCGCTCGCGGCCGAAGTAGACCTCCGCATAGACGTCATCCTCCACCAGCGGCACCCCGTGGCTGTTGAGCAGTTCCATCAGTTGCGCTTTGTGACCATCCGGCATGGTGTGGCCCAGCGGGTGCTGTACATTGCCCATCAGCCAGCACGCCTTGATCGGCATCTGGCTGAGGGCATCTTCCAATAGCGCCAGATCGATGCCCACCCCCGGGATCACCGGGATCTCCACCGCCTTGAGTTTCAGCCGCTCGATGGCCTGCAGGGCGCCATAGAAGGTGGGGGACTCCACCACCACCCAGTCACCGGGCTCGGTCAGCACCTGCAGGCTGAGGGAGAGCGCCTCCATGGCGCCGGTGGTGATGATGATCTCCTGCGGATTGACCGCCACTCCGTCGCTGGCGTAGCGCTGGGCGATGGCGCGGCGCAGCGCTTCGTTGCCGGGGGGCAGGTCGGCCACCGTGCTGAAGGGATCGAGCTTGCGCATGCAGCTGGCCAGGGCCCGCCCGAGCTGGGGATGGGGGAACAGGGTCGGGTCTGCCACTGACATGCCAAGGGGCACCAGATCCCGCGATTTGCTCGCCTGCAACACCTCGAACACCAGATCGTTGATATCCACCGAGCCGCTGTAGTGGGTCTGGCTCGGCGTGTGCTGCACGACCTGTGGTGAGGCGGCTTTGACGTAGTAACCGGACTGGGGGCGGGCGAGGATCCGCCCCTGACTCTCCAGCAGTTGATAGGCCTGCAGCACCGTCATGGGGCTGAGCCCGTGGGTCTTGCAGCTCTGGCGAATGGAGGGGATGCGCTCCCCCGGTTGCCAGATACCATCGTCGATCTGGCTTTGCAGGCGGTCGGCCAACTGCTGGTAAAGAGACATGATCTGGATCAACTGTTATAGGTGTAATTCAATATAACTGCATCTGTTATAGGTGTCATGCTCCGTGATGTACTTGTCACGCACGAAACGTGCAAGGCAAATACAACAAAAGAGAGTGACGCATGATCAATCCGGATGACGTGGTCAGCCTGTCTCGCCTGCAATTTGGCGCCACGGCCCTGTTCCACTTCCTGTTTGTGCCCCTCACGCTGGGGCTGTCCTGGATCCTGGTGATCGCCGAGTCGGCTTATGTGATGACCGGCAAGGTGATCTATCAGGACATCACCCGCTTCTGGGGCAAACTGTTTGGCATCAACTTCGTCATGGGGGTCACCACGGGGATCACCATGGAGTTTCAGTTCGGCACCAACTGGGCTTACTACTCCCACTATGTGGGGGACATCTTCGGTACTCCGCTGGCCATCGAGGGGCTGATGGCCTTCTTCCTCGAATCGACCCTGGTGGGGCTCTTCTTCTTCGGTTGGGACAAGCTCTCCCGCGGCAAGCACCTGCTGGTGACCATGCTGGTGGCGCTCGGCTCCAATCTCTCGGCGCTCTGGATCCTGATCGGCAACGGCTGGATGCAAAACCCGGTGGGGGCCGAGTTCAACCTGCTGACCCAGCGCATGGAGCTGGTGGATATCGCCGCCGTGCTGTTCAACCCGGTGGCGCAGGTGAAGTTCGTTCACACCGTCGCGGCGGGCTATGTGGCGGCCTCCATGTTTGTGATGGGGGTGAGCAGCTGGTATCTGCTGCGCAAGACCGAGGTGCAGTTTGCCCTGCGCTCTTTTGCCATCGCCTCCGGCTTCGGACTGGCGGCCATCCTCTCGGTCATCGTGCTCGGGGATGAGTCGGGCTATCGCACCGGCGAGGTGCAGAAGGTGAAGCTCGCCGCCATCGAGGCGGAGTGGGAGACCGAGCCGGCACCAGCTTCCTTTACCCTGTTCGGCTTCCCGGATCAGCAGGCGCAGACCACCCATGCCGCCATCAAGATCCCGTATCTGATGGGGATCATCGCCACCCGCTCCATCGACGAGGCGGTGACCGGCCTCAAGGATATCAAGGTGCAGAACGAGGCACGCATTCGCAGCGGCATGGTGGCGGCAGAGGCCCTCGACCAGATCCGTCGGGGCGATGACAGCCCGGCCAACCGCGCTCGCTTCGAGCAGCACGGCAAGGATCTCGGCTACGGCATGCTCCTGACCCCCTATGCCAGCAATATCGCCAAGGCCGGTGAGGCAGAGATTGCCAAGGCGGTCGATGACTCCATCCCGCCGGTGGCACCGCTGTTCTGGGGCTTTCGGGTGATGGTGGGGCTTGGCGTCACCATGCTGGGGCTGATGGTAGTGAGCTTTGTCCAGCTCTGCCGCAACCGGCTGCAAGACTCACCGCGCCTGCTCAAGACCCTGCTCTGGAGCATTCCGCTGCCCTGGATTGCCATCGAGGCGGGCTGGCTGGTGGCCGAGCTTGGCCGTCAACCCTGGACCATCAGCGACGTGCTGCCGGTCTCGGCCTCGGTCTCTTTGCTTCAGCCGGGCCAACTCTGGTTCAGCCTGATCGCCATCTGTTCCATCTACACCCTGTTGCTGGTGGTGGAGCTGTTCCTGTTGCGCCATGTGATCCGCAAGGGGCCCGCCATTCTCCATACCGGCCGCTACAGCGGTGAACAACCCGAACTTGCGAGGATCGCCTGATGGATTACGCAACCCTGAAACTCATCTGGTGGGCGCTGGTGCTCTTCATGATGGTCGGTTTTATCGTGATGGATGGCTTCGATCTCGGCATCGCCATGCTGCTGCCGGTGGTGTCGAAAGATGACGACGACCGCCGTCTGGTGATCAACAGCGTGGGGCCGGTGTGGGAGGGTAATCAGGTGTGGCTGATTGCCGGTGCCGGTGCCCTGTTCGCCGCCTGGCCGCTGGTCTATGCCGCCGCCTTCTCGGGGCTTTATATCCCCATGGTGGTGCTGCTGCTCGGGCTCTTTCTGCGTCCGGTCGGCTTTGACTATCGCAGCAAGCTGGCCGATCCGGTGTGGCGCCGCTGGTGGGATCGGGCGCTGGTGGCCGGTGGCCTGATACCGGCGCTCATCCTCGGTGCGGCTATCGGTCTGGTGATGGAGGGGCTGCCGTTTCGCTTCGACACGGCGCTGCGCCTGCACTACGGCGCGTTCGACTTCCACTGGGGCTGGCTGCTCTCGGTGCTGGCCACTGCCATCAGCCTGTTGCTGCTGCACGGCGCCGGTTTTCTGCAAGCCAAGGTGACCGGCACCCCAGCGCTGCGCGCACGGGGGATCGCCATCCTGCTGGCCCCGCTGGTGAGCCTCTGCTATCTGCTGGCCGGCTGGCATCTGGTGGATCTGCAAGGGTTTCAGCTGACCGGTGTCGGCACACACCCCTTTGACCCGAATGCTGCTATCAGCCCGCTGATGAAGGGGGTGATCCCCCACGCCGGAGGCTGGCTGCGCAACTATTTTGACTATCCGCTGCTGTGGCTGGTGCCGATCATCGGGGCGCTGGCGCCGCTGGTGAGCGGGATTGCCTCCTGGCTGGAGCGGGGCCGGATTGCGCTGCTGGCCAGCGCCATCGCCTGCGCCGCCATGCTCTGCTCGGTGGCCATCGCCCTGTTCCCCTTCGTGCTGCCCTCATCCCTCGATGCGGTCAGCAGCCTGACCCTGTGGGACAGCACCTCCAGCTACAAGACCCTGGCCATCATGTTCGGCCTCGTGCTGGTGCTGATGCCGGTCAACCTGGGCTACACCGGCTGGGTCTATCGGGTGGTGCGCGGCAAGCTCGACCGTGCCCGCATCAAGCGCGACAGCCATCAACTCTACTGACCTCAAGGGATCTGCTATGTGGTACTTCACCTGGATTTTGGGCCTCGGATTCGCCCTGCTGCTGGGCCTGTGCAACCTGCTCTGGCTGGAAGCGCGCTGGCAGGCGGACGAACGGGACGGCAACTGACGGCGGGGGCTCGCGCCTCGCCACGGCCGGTGGTTGACGTTCACACGTCGCCATCGGCCCCTCTATCCCCCTCTTTAAACGACACAAACGACACACTTTCAACCGACAACCAACCGACAGGTAATTGTGATGAAACAGAGATTGAAAGCGGTGGTGCTGGCCATCGGGTGCGCGCTCACCGTCGCCCCGGCCTGTGCCGAACCGGTACAACTGACGCCACTGGATAAAACTTTCACCCTGCAGGTGCTCGGCAGTGGTGGCCCCATCTCCGACGACCTGCGCGCCTCCTCCAGCGAGGTGATCTGGTGGAAGGGGAAATCGCGCATCCTGATCGATGCCGGTGGCGGCGTCTACCTGCGCTTCGGCCAGGCGGGGGCCAAGCTCGAAGAGGTCGATTTTATCGGCATCACCCACTTTCACACCGACCATGTGACCGACCTGCCCGCCCTGCTCAAGGGGGCCTATTTCTTCGAGCGCAGCGATCCGCTGGATCTGGCGGGGCCGCAAGCCGGCTCGGCCTTCCCCAGCATGAGCGGCTACTTTGATGCCCTCTTCAACAAGGAGAAGGGCGCTTATGCCTACCTGAGCGGCTTCAAGGATGGCACCGATGGCCTCTTCCCCATCACCCTCCATGATGTGCCCTACCAGAGCCCACAGCCCCACACCGTCTATCAGCAGGATGGGCTGACCATCACCGCGCTCGGCATCCCTCACGGTGACGTGCCCTGTCTGGCCTATCGCATCGAGAGCGCCGAGGGGACCATCGTTATCTCGGCGGATCAGAACGGCAGCAACCCGGCCTTTGTGCCGTTTGCCAAGGGGGCCGACATTCTGGTGATGCCGCTCGCTATCCACGAAGGGGCCGACCCGGTCTCCGCCTCACTTCACGCCAAGCCATCTGTGGTGGCCAAGATTGCCGCCGAGGTGAACCCCAAGCTGCTGGTGCTCAACCACTGGATGGGGGTTGGCCTCAATCACAAGAAAGAGGCGATGGCCATCGTCAAACAGCAGTTCCACGGCCAGATCGTGGCCGCCCGCGATCTCTCCAGTTACCCCGTTTCATCAGTCAAGGAGTCCGCCCATGAGTAACTCAAGCAGCAACAAAACCAACAA
Organism: Aeromonas sp. FDAARGOS 1405; assembly: GCF_019048265.1. Taxonomy (NCBI): domain Bacteria; kingdom Pseudomonadati; phylum Pseudomonadota; class Gammaproteobacteria; order Aeromonadales; family Aeromonadaceae; genus Aeromonas; species Aeromonas sp. FDAARGOS 1405. The sequence goes on from NZ_CP077311.1 coordinate 2,936,206, forward strand.
ACTGACCCTCTCCATCGCCATGACCAGCCTGATTGTCCTGACCCCGGGGCTGGCGCTGGCGGCCACCCCGAGCGATGCGCCGGTCAAGGCCGCCCCCAGCGAACAGCACGGCGGCAAGTGCGCGGCAGGCAAGTGCGGCACCGAGAAGCGCTTTGAAAAGCAAGCCCTCGACAGTGATCCGCAGGGGCGGCTGGTGCGCGCCCGCGATGGCAAGTGTGGCGTGGCGGGCGAGGGGATTGATGGCGACAAATCCAGCCAGGGCAGCAAGATGACGGAGGGGGTATGCGGCCAATAAGCTCCCGCAGTCGGGGGATCGGGCTGCGCCAGGAGCATCTGGATGCGCTCTGCTCCTGCCCCGTCCGCCCCGGCATCGACTTTCTCGAGCTGGCGCCGGAGAACTGGATGGCCATCGGCGGAGCCAAGCGGGCGCAGCTGCATCAGCTGGCCGAGCGTTACCCGCTGGTTGCCCACGGCCTCAGCCTCTCCCTCGGCGATTGCCAGCCCCTCAATCGCACCCTGCTCAGCCAGATCCGCACCTTTCTGGATGAGTTCGGCATCGAGATCTACAGCGAGCACCTGAGCTTTTCCCGCGACCAGCAGGGGTATCTTTACGAACTGCTACCGGTGCCGCGTCAGTGGGAGAACATCCCCTATCTGGCAGAGCGGATCGCGCAGGTGCAGGAGGCGCTGGCCCGCCCGCTGGTGCTGGAAAATATCTCCTACTACCACGGCTATGACCATGAGATGCCGGAGGAGGATTTTCTCGCCGAGCTGGTGGCGCGCAGCGGCTGCGAGCTGCTGCTCGATATCAACAACGTCTTTGTGAACAGCCGCAACCACGGTTACTGCCCCAAGCGGATGATCGCCGGGCTGCCGAGCAATGCGATCCGTTACTTCCATATCGCCGGTCATCTGGAAGAGGCAGACGGCACTTTATTGGATACCCATGGCAAACCGGTGTGCGAGGAGGTGGTGGCGCTGGCCCGTTATACGGTGCAGACCCACGGCCTGCGCCCCCTGCTGCTGGAGCGGGATCACCATCTGCCACCGCTGGCAGAGCTGGAGGCCGAGCTGGCGAGGGTGCATGGCTCCTGTTGCGAGGCGATTGACAGTCAGGTGCGGGAGGTGCGCTATGGATAGACGGTTATCTCTGATCACTGCGCCCAAAACGGCGCCGCAGCGGATGCAGCAGCAGACCGCCTGGCTGGCGAGCCGGGTGCGGCTGCCGCAGGATGGCATTGCCTGCCACTATGCCCGCAGCGTGCGCGCCAATGTGGCGTCGGTGCTGGAGAGCGCTTTTCCGCTCACCCACGCTCACTGGGCGCCGGTGGACAGAGGGCAGCTGGTGGAGGGCTTTGTCATCGCACACGGCGCCGAAGCCCCCGAGTTTCACCATATCGCCACCGAGTTTGTCCGCTATGTACAGCATCGCCACGGCGAGGGTTCCCTCAACTGGCCAAGGCAGCGGCTGGCGCTGCTGGAGTACGAGTGGGCCTGCCTCTGTGTCGAGATTGACCAAGGGGGGGTACCGCAAGTGCTACCGGTGGAGGAGGTGACGGCGGAGAGTCCGCTTTTGCTCAATCCCACCCTGCAACTGCTTGAGCTCCCCTTTGCCATTCGTCGCAGCGGCGTGGTGCCGACCCGGCAGGGCAACCACTTCTATGGCCTGTTTCGCAGCCCGGGGCATCAGGTGGTGACCCAGCGGTTGCGCGAATGGGATGTGGCGCTGATCCAGTTGCTGCAACAGCAACCGGGGATCACCCAAGCCGCGTTCCAGCAACAGGTGCAACAGGTTCGCAGTGATTTTGATCTGAGCGAGTGGGCTCGCCATTTTTACCGGCTGGGTCTGCTTACCCTGCCCGTTGGCGAGCGCCAGCCCAGCACCCCCTTGCCCCCATTTAGCAAACACCAAGGAGAATTCCCATGAACAACACCCTTATCCAGTGGTACGAGCGGGCGGTGGCCCAGTGCAAGCGGCTCGATTTTCTGGCCCTGCTGGCCATTCGCCTCTATCTCATTCCGGTCATCTATGTGGGGGCCCACTCCAAGGTGATGGGCTTTGCCGGCACGGTCGCCTGGTTTGGTGCCCCGGTCTCGGAAGGGGGGCTCAACCTGCCGTTCCCGACCCTGCTCGCCTTTCTGGCGGCGGGCACCGAGGTGCTGGGCTGCATCTGCATCGCCCTTGGCCTCTTTACCCGCATCATGGCCATTCCCACCATCTTCCTGATGAGCGTGGCGAGCGCCATGGTGCACTGGAAGCACGGCTGGGACGCCATCGCCACCGGCAGCATGGAGGCCACTGTGCGCCTCAACGGCTTTATCGAGTGGCTGGCCGCCAATTTCCCCGGTCGCTACAACTACATCACGGAGCTCGGGGATCCCGTGATGCTCAACAACGGGATGGAGTTTGCCGCCACCTATTTCGTGATGCTGCTGGTGCTGCTGGTTTACGGCGGGGGCCGTTACGTCAGCCTCGACTACTGGCTCAAACGTGCCGTGACCGGCAAAGCAGGCGTGCAACAGGCGGCATAAGACCCGCCAACGGATAACAAAAACCATAACGACAGAGCGTGAAAAACAGCGAGCGGCCGGGTGCCGCTCGCTGTTTTTGTGCTTTTGGGGGGAGAGTGTCAGCTGCGTCAGCCGTTACTGGTAGCGGCCGACCGCGATGGGGGACTCCTGCTCAATCTGGCCAAGGCGCTCGGCCCACTGGGCGAGCCAGGCTTCCCGCTCTTCTTGCGAGACCCGCACCGGGGCATAACAGATATGGGGGCGCAGCACGTCGAAGCCGACAAATTGCAGGATCCCGCGCTGGATGGGGCGCAGCACCCCGTCGATATCGCCGTTGAAGCCGTCGGGCAGATAGGTCTCGGCAGGGCCGCCGGTGGTGAGGCTCAGCAACGCCCGCTTGCCGCGAAACTTGCCGCTCTCGTAGATATGGCCCTGACCGTAGACCCGCCCCATGGCAAAGACCCTATCCACCCATCCCTTGAGGATGGCGGGCAGGCCAAACCACCAGAGCGGGAACTGGAAGATCAGCAGGTCGGCCGCCTCCAGCTTTTGCATCTCCTGCTCCAGCGGCGGGGCAAAGCTGCCCTGCTCGGTGGCAGCCAGCTCTTCGAGTTGCAGCTTGAGAAAATCGGGATCGCTGGCGGCAGTGAAGTTGCGCCGATCCGAGACGGGATCAAAGCCCATGGCATAGAGATCGCTGGTCATCACTGTGTGGCCCGCCTGTTCCAGCGCCCTGATGGCGTGGCAGAAGAGGGCACCGTTGAAGCTTTTGGGTTCGGGATGGGCATAGACGATAAGCACCTTCATAACAGACTCCGTGGCAAATGATGCGAGGGTGACCGGCTTGGTTGCTGAAACAGTTGCCGGGTTGAGGCTGTGTCACAGCATAGAAGCCTGCCGCGCCGATTGCAGCAGGCGCCACGCCCTTGCGTGACGCCTGCTGGCGCAACTTATGCCTGACAGGCGGCGAGCCGGAGGGCTTCGCGGCGCTCGCTGACATGGGTCAGCCCGTAGGCCAGCAGCACGATAAGGGCGCCGATCCAGGGGGTATGCATCAGGCCGAGGTGCTCTACCACCAAGCCACCGACCACGGAGCCGAGCGCAATGCCGACGTTGAAGGCGGCAATATTGAGGCCCGATGCCACATCCACCGCCTTGGGGGTGTGCAGCTCGGCCTGCTTCACCACCAGTACCTGCAGACCCGGCACGTTGCCGAAGGCAAAGGCGCCCCACACCAGCACGGTGAGCACGGCCAGCACCGGATGGGGTGCGGTGAAGGTGAGGGCCAGCAGCACCAGCGCCAGACCGGCAAACAGCAGTTTCAGTGCGGGCAATGGGCCCATCTTGTCGGCCAGCTTGCCACCCCAGATATTGCCGACGGCAACCGATACCCCGTAGACCAGCAGGATCAGGCTCACCGCACCGGCGCTAAAGCCGCTCACCTGCTGCAGGATGGGGGCGAGGAAGGTAAACGCAGTGAAGGCGCCACCATAACCGAGGGCGGTCTTGGCGTAGACCAACAGCAGTGGCTTCTTGGTCAGTACCGAGAGCTGTTCGCGGATGGTCGAGGCAGCTCCCTTGGGCAGGTTGCCCGGGATAAGCAGCAGGCTACCCACCATGGCGACCAGACCCAGCAGGCTCACCACCAGAAAGGTTTCACGCCAGCCAAAGACCTGACCAATCCAGGTACCGAGTGGTACGCCGGTTACCAGCGCCACGGTGAGGCCGCTGAACATGATGGCGATGGCGCTCGCCGCCTTCTCTTTGGCCACAAGACCCGTGGCGATGGTGCTGCCCACCGAGAAGAAGACCCCGTGCGCCAATCCGGTGAGGATGCGGGCCACGATCAGGCTCTCGTAACCCGGGGCCTGCCAGGCCAGCAGGTTGCCGGCGGTAAAGAGTGCCATCAGCCCCACCAGCAGCCACTTGCGCGGCACCTTGCCGGTGAGCGCCGTGAGCACAGGAGCGCCGATGGCTACGCCAAGGGCATAGAGGCTGACCAACAGGCCCGCCGAGGGAAGCGAGACATTGAGCTGCTGGGCTATGGTGGGGATAAGCCCCACAATCACAAATTCGGTAGTGCCGATCGCAAAGGCACTTAAGGTAAGGGCAAATAACGCCAGTGGCATAACAACTCCTTGGTTAGGGACTCCCGACGGGAGAATGGCGCCAGTATGCCGATGGGTTTTGTTGGCAAAAATGATGACAACATCAAATTACTTTTGCCAAATCAGCAGCAATGATAAGGCGTATCAGGCGGCAGGAACGGTTGAGAAAAGGACACCGGTAATCCGGGATAGAGGAAGTAACGACTAATAGGCTGATTTGGGTCATAAAGCCGTTTTTTAATCACCCATGAATATCAGTAATGAAAAACAATGCAAAATGATAATAATTTCCATTATAATGCGCAATTTATCGTATAATAAATCACTTAAAATGAATATAAATAATCTAAAAGTCCGAACGCCTTACATATTGAGTGCACTGATACTTCCTGCACATGTTGCAATTGCCGAGAATATTGCTGATGAAACCATGGTGGTAACAGCAACCGCCGGAAAGGAAAAAAATCTTCTTGAAGCCCCTGCAACCATGACCTTGATCGATGGTCAGGAGCAGAGTAAATATCAAATGACGGGGGATGTCGGTGATCTTTTGGTCGATGCTCCGGGCGTCAATATATCAACCCAGGCTAATGGTTCCCGTAGCATTCGCATTCGTGGCCTGAGCAATGATTACACGCAAGTGTTGTTGAATGGTCGCCGTTCTTATACCAAAGAAGCGCTTTGGCGTGGCAGTGACAGTGCATTAAGCCTTACCCCTACAGTAGCCGTTGATAGAGTCGAAGTTATTCGTGGCCCGATGTCTACCCTTTACGGTGCCGATACCATGGGGGGCGTTGTGAATGTGATAACGCGCAAACACAATGGTGCTGCTGAAGGGGCAATGAGTGTTGAAGGGCAATACAACCAGGGTGATCGAGGTGGTAATGGCCAGGTTTATGGATTGTATTACTCCATGCCTGTCAACGATGCATTGAGTTATACCGTATATGGCAACTATCTGGATATCGCCGAGTCATTTTATGCTGACTACCCTGATGCGACCAAGCGTCGCGGGCAAGAAAACTACAACTTGGTAAATACCTTCGATCTTGCTATTAATGACCAGCATTCATTAGCGCTTGATATTCAGCTATCCAATGAAGAGCAGTTGGGTACTGCGATGTTCAACAATCGGTATTATGAACAGCAACGCCGTCTGCAAAGCTACACGCTAGGATATGGCTACCAATCCTCACGACTGAACGTTGATGCCAATCTCTATTACAGTGACTTTGATGTCCAGTATGATCTCCTCACATCAAATAGTACTGAGCATAATTATGGTGGTGATGCCAAAGCCATATTATCGTTCAATCAATATGACATTACGTTTGGCACTGAAACCCGCAATGCCAAAGTAGACAATATTAGTTTTAAGGGGGGCTCCGCAGACAGAAAGAGTTCTGCAGCTTACGTTGAATTCAATCATGCATTGACTGACGCAACTACCTTGACCCTGGGTGGGCGATATGATCATGATTCATTGTTTGGCAGCGAGTTTACCTACCGTGGCTATCTCACCCAAGGGGTAGCTGAGAACTGGAGTATGAAAGCTGGTGTGGGGACGGCATTTAAAGCACCCAGCCTGGCTCAAATATCCCCATATTATTCAGCTCCTGGCTGTGGCGGTCGCTGTAATATTTATGGTAACTCGGCCCTGAAAGCAGAAACTGGCACATTCAGTGAATTGGGGATGTATTATACCAATGGTACTACGTTAGCCAGCGCAACAGTATTCTATAATCAGGTTGATGACATTATTCAACAAGCAAAGAAAAAAAATGGTGACTACACCTTCGTCAATATAGACAAGGCCACTCTGAAAGGCTTGGAACTGTCTGCTACGCATCAATGGGAATATATTGGTCTGGATGCTTCATATACATATCTTGATGCAAAAGATGATTATTCCGGAGACAGACTGGTTGGTACGTCAGAGCATGAAGCTTCGCTCAAGGCGACATGGTATGCTAACTATGCATTAAATATTTTCACTCGGTTGCATTATCGTAGTGAAGTGCGTGGCGAGCTTGGCAATAATGATGTGTCTGATCCATATACCACCCTGGATCTTGGCATGAGTTACGACCTTGCCAATGGAGTGGCACTGAAGATGGGGGTTAACAACCTGATGAATAAAGATGTGTCCAGCCCGGATACGTACACTGAGGTCATTCAGGGAAGAACTTATTATACCGGCATTAATTATGAATTCTAAAACCATGAAAAGGTCTGTTTTTGATAGTATTGAGCGATGGGGAAATCGACTTCCCCATCCGGTGTTCTTGTTCATTTGGCTATCTTTGATAGTCATGGTCGTCTCTTTTATTGCTGCCAAAGCACAACTCTCTTACACCCTGCCTGGCGAGAACACTCAGTACGTTCATAATATGCTGTCATTGGCCGGTATTCGAGAATGGCTTGGTGGCAGTGTTAAAGAGTTTATTAACTTCCCTCCTTTGGGCATAGTCATTATAGCGACGATAGGTATCGGGCTTGCTGACTCTTCCGGATTGATTAGCTACTCGGTGCAACGGTTAGTAAATAAAACTGGAAAATGGCAACTGACCATCAGCATTATGGCTCTGGGGATAGTTTCGAATGTGGTTGGCGCAGTTGGTTATATTGTTTTGATACCTCTGGCGTGCCGTGCCTATCAGGCTGCGGGTCGCTCACCCTTGGTCGGACTTGCAACGGCTTTTGCCGGTGTCGCGGGAGGGACGCATGCAACTATATTCATTACAACCTATGATGTGGTGATTGCTGGTATCACTACATCGGCAGCCCAGCTCATCGATCCTGAATACAGTGTTAGCCCATTGGCGAATTACTTTTTTATGAGTGCCAGTGTCCTTCTATTAGTCGCAGTGGGGTCTTTTATTTCTATCATGGTAGTAGAAAAACGGCAGCATCGGCTAATTGATAATGATGCTACTGATAGTCATCTAATTAGCCATGATATTCCCTGCAATAAGAAAAATGACAGGGCCATGCTGGCTTCTGGTAGCGTATTTCTTTCTGCGATCATCTTCTTTGTTTTATCGGCGGCAGTGCCGGGGAATTGGCTGGCACCCAATGAAGGGCAGCAACTCGCTCGCAGCGAAATCATTAGTGGTCTACCAATAGTTATTTCTATTACTTTTGGCTTGAGTGGTTTAACTTACGGTTATCTATCTGGTAGTTTTCGGGGTGAGCAAGATCTCATCAAGGCATGCCAAAAGAGTTTAAGTCAGCTAGGATTATTTTTGCTGATTATTTTTGTGGCATCCCAGCTGATATATATATTCAAGTTAAGCCAACTTTCAGGCGTGTTGGCCATGTCGATGAGCAACATGGTTGCAGATCTGTCATTGCATCCTGCATTCATTTTGCTACTGGTTGTTATTCTCTGTGCGTTCCTCAATCTCTTTATGGGTTCACCTGTTGTCCAGTGGAGCCTTATGGCGCCAGTGCTTATACCATCACTGTTCTATGTAGATATACCTTTGGAGGTGACCCAAGCTGCATTCAGAATCGGTGACTCGGTAACCAATATCATTAGTCCACTGTTTGGCTACTTGGGGCTTATATTGGCGACGGCGCAAGACTATGACAAAAATGCCAAGTTAGGCACATTAATGTCATTAATGTTGCCGTTTAGCATGGCGTTCTTGTTTGCATGGACGGCCCTCTTGCTGTTCTGGGTATATGTATTGCAGTGGCCCATGGGGATGTAGCAGGAGATTGTCATGCCCCTCATTCCAATGAGGGGCTCTTTTCAACCTGATTTCTGACGGGCAAAGGCAATAATGTGCCCAGAACTCCTGCTTCATAACAATGCCAACGGATTATCAATCCGGTTGCTTTGTGATATCTGTTGCCGAGGATGGCAATCTTTCCCAAGGGGTCAGTTTAAGCTGCCTGGAGCGTAGCCTGAAGAGACTCGCCATGATGATGCCTGTTAATCCGGCAAACAGGGCTGTCTGGCGTAGGGCAAATAGTGGGTCTATCTCTAAGGGTTGCCAGCTGAAAAACCACAACAGAATGCTCCAGATCAGGCCAAGGCCGATGCCAAATACCAGAAAGTTGGTTAGCCAGCCCTCGTACTGAGGCGGTTTGACAGACCAACCCAGTTGGCGCAACAACCAGAACAAGGGGGGATTGTAGTTGGCATGCCATACCCCCTTGTTAGCCAGCTCCTGATGGGCGGCGGCCAGCCGTTCTTCAAATGTCATGTTATTCATCCTTGTGAAATTAAAGGTGCCATACGGTGCTTTTTAGGCTGCATTGTACTGACAAATCGCGAGCATGATGTGGGCTCGTGGTCACGTTCTTTCTCTGTAGAAAAAAAGAACTGGCCTCACCGCACGCTTGCCAATCCACAGCAGCTACGCCTATAAAGACTCATTACTCTTGTCCGGATAACAGTAATGAAGACCCATTCTGATGAACTGACCCTGTTTGTGGCGGTGGTGGAGGCGGGCAGTTTTCGCCAAGCGGCGGAGAACCTCGGCATGGATAACTCGGTGGTGAGCCGTGGCATCAAGCGGCTGGAGGAGAAGCTCTCCACCGTGTTGCTCAATCGCACCACCCGCCGTGTCAGCCTGACCGAGGAGGGGAGCTGGTTCTATCAGCGGGCGGTGAAGATCCTGACCGAGATGAGCGAGGCGGAGGGGCATCTGCTGATGCGCCGGGAACAACCCGAAGGGGTGTTGAGAGTCGATGCCGCTACCCCCTTTATTCTGCACCGGCTGGTGCCGATCATCGGCGAGTTTCGCCGCCGCTACCCTGCCATCGAGCTACAGCTGCACAGCTCGGAGGGCTTTATCAATCTGATGGAGCGGCGGGTGGACATGGCCATCCGCATCGGCGAGCTGACCGACTCCTCCCTGCGCGCGCTGCCGCTGGGCCGTTCGCGGTTGCGGCTGCTGGCCTCTCCTGCTTACTTGAGCGAGCGCGGCACCCCACGCCAACCGGCGGATCTGTTGAGCGGTCACGAGCTGCTCGGTTTTTTGCATCCCGATCACCTCAACCACTGGCCGCTGCTCAGTGCCGAGCAGGGGGATCGCTTTGCCATCACCCCCACTCTGCGTGCCAGCAGCGGCGAAACCTTGCGTCAGCTGGCGCTGGCGGGGCAGGGGATCGTCTGTCTGTCGGATTTCATGACCGGGCCGGATCGGGAGAGCTGCGCGCTGGTGGAGGTGCTGGCCCGCAGTAACAGCGGCGCCTCGCGCCCCATCAATGCGGTCTTCTACTCCGATGCCCAGAGGGATATCCGGCTGCGGGTTTGGCTCGATTTTCTCAAGGAGCAGCTGGGCAGCCATACCCTGTAGTTCAGGTTGGTTTGTGCGGTTTGTTTGAACGGTTCGTCGCTGCGGTTTGCTTAACGAAAAACAAGCCGCGCCTTCGTTGCGGCCCATCAGCATTAGCCTGGCGGCAGATAAACAGACGGCCGACTTGAGGGTCGGCCGCCGGTTCGGGAAGGTGTGTGAGCTGAAGCGCAGTTAGCGGGGCAGTTTGCCCCATACCCGGCTGAGCAGGGCGCCGCCGATCACCGGCGGAATGGCCAGCAGCAGGGTCCACTGCCAGGAGAGGCCGCCGACGGTGGCAGCCAGTACGATACAGGTGAGCACCACCAGTTGGGCCACCATCATCAGGAAGGTGCCTTCGCGGGGGGTCAGTGTCTCTTTTTGAGTGGCGACGTGAGCTACGGGCGCTTGATTGGTGGTCGGTTTCATGGCGATATCCCTCTGTTGAGTCTGATATCACTAAGCAATGGCCGTTCCACATTTTTTATGTTATTTATCAGTGATTTGTACTGTTTTTCGTCATTCCCGTTTCGAGAGCGCAGGCAAAATGATTTGCAAAATGAAAACGCCACCCTGAGGTAGCGTCTTGGTTATTGAGAGGGAGAGGGGGAATCGCCGGGTCTAGCCAATCCGGTATTGGCGGATCTGCTCGTCGATGGCTTTGGCCAGTTCGAACAGTTCGCGGCTGGCAGCATTGCTCTCCTGCGCGTGTTCCCGCTGGTGTTCGGCCACCATGGCCAGCTCGTCAAGCGCCGTTCTGGCTTGCCCCATCTGTTGATTCTGCGCCTGCGCCAGCGCGCTGATCTCGTTGATCTCGAGGGCGGTCTGGTTGATCTGGCTGGTGGCATCAACCAGCACCTCTCTGGCCTGATTCATCCGGTTGTATCCCTCTTCGCTCAGGTTGCGGGAGTCTGCCATCGAGCTGCTGGCCTGCCGGGTTCCCTCCTGCAGGCGCAAGATAAGATCCTGCACATCCTTGGTGGCGGTCTGGGTACGCACCGCCAGCTGGCGTACCTCGTCGGCCACCACCGCAAAGCCCCGTCCCATATCCCCTGCCCGAGCCGCTTCGATAGCCGCATTGAGGGCGAGCAGGTTGGTCTGGTTCGAGACATCGCGGATGAGGTTCATGATCTGGGTGATGTTGTTGCTGTCTTTCACCACCTCATCGAGCAGGGCCGAGGAGCTGCCGATGCTGCTGCGCAAGCTGTCGAGTTGCGCGGCGCTCTGGGTCACATCCTGCTCGATGCTGAGCATATGGTTGGCGATGCGTTGGGTCACGTCGTTGACCCCTTCAGAGCGGCTGGCGATCTGCTCGGCGTTGTCACCGATGGTGGTGACCACAGTGGTCAGCTCCTGAATGCTCTGGGCCTGCTGGCACGCTTCTCCTGCCAGTGCCTGGGCCTGCTGCATGGATTGGGACGACTGGGCGGAGAGGGCGCTGCCTGACTGCTGGAAGCGGGAGAAGCTCTGGTTAAGACTCTGGATCAGCCGGTTGAAGCTTTGGGCCATCAGCCCCAGCTCCGACTCGTCAGAGAAGTCGAGGCGGGTCGCCAGATCCCGATCGGCGGTGATGTGGTGCATGCCATCGGCAGCCTGACGAATGGGGCGACTGATGGAGTGAGCCAGCCAGGCGGAGGCCAGCATGGCGATCCCGCCGATGGCGAGCGACACCATGATGATCAGCTGGCGGGATTCCTGCAGTCCCTCTTCCAGCTCGGCGCTGTTGATCTCGCCAATCAGCAGCCGGTTGAGGGTGGGGATGTAACGCACCGCGATGAGGTAGGTTTGTCCCTCCAGCGTTAGCGCCTCTACGGCCACCTGTTCCCGGGCATTGGGAATAAGCCGCTTGACGGTATCGAGGAAGGATTGCTGGTGGTGGGCGGCCCCCTCCACCTCCTGCTCGGGGTGGATCTCGATATTGCCCTCCATGTCCGCCAGATAGACCTGACCGCTCTTGCCGATCCGGTAGCCGCTGATGAGCTTGCTCAGGGCACTCATGTCAATGGAGGTGCCTGCCACCGCCAGAGTCTTGCCCTCGTGGGTGACGGCGGTGTTGATATAGAGGGAGGCTCGCTTGTCAAAATCCGAGATGTCGAGGTTCAGCTCATAGGGTTTGCTGCGTTTGAGAAAGCCGAAAAACCACCCATCTTTCGGGTCTGATTCGCTAAGCGATTTCTGGGCGGTGGGGCCGCCGCTGAAGTTGATCAGGGTGTTGCTCTGGCGGGGGGCGATAAAGACGTTGCCGCCGATCCGCCGTTGCAGATCCTGAAAGTAGCGCTCCATGGCGGGCCACTCTTGCTCTGGCATGCCAGCGGTCAGCCAGTCGATGACAAAACGGTTGCTGGCCAGCGCCTGCGCTTCGGTCAGGTGCTGGATAAGCTGCGCTGTGAGCTGGTTGGCAATGCGATCCACGCTGCTTGGCAGCTCGTAGCGCTCGACCCGCTGCTGGGCCTGACTGTGGGATATCTGCTCGAGGATCAAGGTGATGCAGCTGATGGCGATGGCCATCAGTATCGCCACGCCAGCGAGGATCCGGGTGCGGATCCCGAGCCCTGACCAGAGTGAGTGCAGTGTAAAACGGTGTATCGCCCTCTCCATATCGCTCTCCTCATAAATAAGGTCGCATATGCGACCCAGATGATGATTATAGATAGAGAACTCAATTGCGTTGTGACGGATGGTAACAACAGAGGGCGGCAGAAAAACAGGAGGGAGCAATGAGCGGGGAAGGGGGCAGAAACCGGCAAGGGAAAGCAAAAAAGAGAGGCCGACATTGCGGTCGGCCTCTTTGGTGTTTATCTCAACGGAATGTCGGGTGCCTGATCAATCCTCTTCAGCCCAACGGCGTGAACGCTCAACCGCTTTTTGCCAGCCGCTGTAACGTTTGGCGCGATCGTCTCTGTCCATCTGCGGGATGAACTCGCGGTCCACGCTGAACTTGTCTTCCAGCTCGTCCGAGCTCTTCCAGAAGCCGACTGCCAGACCAGCCAGGAAGGCGGCGCCCATGGCGGTAGTCTCGATGCGGGTCGGACGTACCACCGGGGTGTGCATCATGTCAGCCTGGAACTGCATCAGGAAGTCGTTGGCTACGGCGCCGCCGTCTACTTTCAGCGCTGCCAGCTTGATGCCGGAGTCCTGCTGCATCGCATCCAGCACATCGCGGCTCTGATAGGCGATGGATTCCAGCGCGGCACGGATGATGTGGTTGCGGTTGGCGCCACGGGTCAGGCCGACCATGGTGCCGCGAGCATACGGATCCCAGTAGGGGGCGCCCAGACCGACGAAGGCCGGTACCAGATAGACGCCGTTGGTATCGCCAACCTTGGAAGCGAAGTAGTCAGTATCGCGGGCATCGTGAATGATCTTCAGCTCGTCACGCAGCCACTGGATGGTGGCGCCGCCCATGAATACTGCCCCTTCCAGCGCGTAGTTCACTTCCCCTTTCGGGCCGATGGCGACGGTAGTCAGCAGGCCGTTGCTGGAGCGAACCGGCTCGGTGCCGGTGTTCATCAGCATGAAGCAACCGGTGCCGTAGGTGTTCTTGGCCATCCCTTTTTCAAAGCAGAGCTGGCCAAACAGGGCAGACTGCTGGTCACCGGCAATACCGGCGATGGGGATGCGGGAGCCGCCGCCACGGGTGGTGTAGCCGTACACTTCGGAAGAGGGTTTCACTTCCGGCAACATGGACATGGGGATGCCCAGCTCGTCCAGCATCTTCTCGTCCCACTTCAGCTCGCGGATGTTGTAGAGCATGGTACGGGAGGCGTTGGTCGGGTCGGTGACGTGCACTTCGCCATTGGTCATTTTCCAGACCAGCCAGGTGTCGATGGTGCCGAACAGCAGCTCGCCGTTCATTGCCTTCTCGCGGGCACCTTCCACGTTGTCGAGGATCCACTTCACCTTGGTACCGGAGAAGTAGGCATCCAGCACCAGACCGGTGTTTTCACGGACGTACTCTTCCAGACCGCGTGCTTTCAGCTCTTCGCAGATGGCTGCGGTGCGGCGGCACTGCCAGACGATGGCGTTGTAGATGGGTTTGCCGGTGGCCTTTTCCCAGACAACGGTGGTTTCACGCTGGTTGGTGATACCGATGGCGGCGATCTCTTCGCTGCGAAGGCCGGTCTTGGCCAGCACTTCGGTAAAGACGGAGGATTGGGTCGCCCAGATCTCCATCGGGTCGTGCTCTACCCAACCCGCTTTCGGGTAGTGCTGGGTGAATTCGCGCTGGGAGGTACCGACAATGTTGGCATCCTGATCAAACACGATGGCGCGGGAAGAGGTGGTTCCCTGGTCCAGAGCGACGACATATTTCTTTTCAGCAGACATGATGTTCTCCACGTTTCTATTTTCCACGTTTTTATACGTTGGAGGGGGCCGCTCTTATGCGGCAGCCTCTTCTTTGGCGGTTTGGGTAGCTTGCTCGGTGGTGACGACACGGTTGCCCGGGACGCAGGGAGCCAGCACTTTGACATAGAGGGCAGTACCAATCTGGGCGCCAACGATGGGGCCAAGGATCGGAACCCAGAAGTAGGGGTTGTCACGGCCACCGGTCAGGGCAACATCACCCCAGCCAGCAAAGAACGCGAACAGTTTCGGACCAAAGTCACGGGCCGGGTTCATGGCAAAACCGGTTAACGGGCCAAGGGAGGCACCGATCACCGCGATCAGGATACCGATCAGCAGAGCGGCTGCGAAACCTTTGGGAGCGCCGTTGTTGTTGTCACCCAGCGCCATGATGCCCAGCATCAGCACGGCGGTGATCACCAGCTCGACGGCAAAAGCTTGCATGTTGGTCAGCAGGGCATTGGGGTAGGTAGAGAAGATCCCGGCAGTACCGAGGCTTTCGACGCTGCCGCGCACCACATTATGGGTCATTTCCCACTGGGTGAAAAGGTTACCATAAAGGAAGTAGACAAGGGCCGCGAAGCAGAAGGCACCGGCCATCTGGGCGATGATGTAGGGCACCACCTTGCGCTTGTCGAAACCGCAGAAGGTCATCAGCGCCAGGGTTACAGCAGGGTTCAGGTGGGCACCTGAAATACCGCCGGTCACATAGATGGCGATGGCCACACCCAGACCCCAGGTAATGGAGATTTCCCACTGCCCGAAGTTGGCGCCTGCCAGCACCAGTGCCGCCACACATCCGACGCCGAAGAATATCAGCAGGCCGGTTCCGATAAACTCGGCGATGCACTCGCCAAGCAGGGTATTGGGTCTTTGTATGCTCATAACGTTGTTCCTTATATCCACCCGTAGAGGCTTGATGTTCTGTTTTATCTTTTTTGTGTCTATCCGTTGTTGCCGAAAACGTTTCCCTGTTGTTTTTGTGTCTTGCGCAAACGATGTGCTCGTTTTCGCTCGTTATCGGTCGTGACAGAAAATAACCCTTCCCGTTAATTTCACCATCCCCCCGCCATGGGAAATGTGGACAAGATCCCACTCATTGCTAAGAAAATGTGACGTAAAGCAACTCAATTGCTAGTAAATACCACTTATTGGGTAAGCCCTATCCCTTGCTGCACAAGGGATAGGGCTTGCTGAGTAATTGCTCATTTGGAGCTTTTTTTTGTAATAAAACTGCAATATTTGAGTATGCATCACAGATTAAATGAGCGTATATGAGCACAATTGGCTCGCTTACGAATCAATGGACTCACATGATTCGTCAGAATGATCAGGGCATCCTCAACCGCCCATAACAACAATAAGGAAGCAGAACATGCTTAGTCTCTTCAGGCCTGCGGCACATATCGACAGGCTCCCGGCTGACAAGGTCGACCCCTTCTACAAACGCATGCGTTGGCAGGTGTTTTTCGGGATCTTCTTCGGTTACGCCGGCTACTATCTGGTACGGAAAAACTTCAGTCTTGCGATGCCCTATCTGATCGAGCAGGGCTTCTCCCGTGGTGATCTCGGTTTCGCGCTCTCCGGGGTCTCCATCGCTTACGGTTTGTCCAAGTTCCTGATGGGGAACGTCTCCGACCGTTCCAACGCCCGTTACTTCCTCTCCGCCGGTCTGCTGCTCTCGGCTGCCATCATGTTCATGATGGGTACCATGCACTGGGCCACCTCCAGCATTGCCATCATGTTTGTGCTGTTGTTCCTGAACGGTTGGGCACAGGGCATGGGCTGGCCGCCCTGCGGTCGCACCATGGTGCACTGGTGGTCACAGAAAGAGCGCGGCGAAGTGGTTGCGGTCTGGAACGTGGCTCACAACGTGGGCGGCGGCATGATTGGCCCGCTGTTTATCCTCGGGATGGGCTGGTTCAACGACTGGCGCAGCGCCTTCTATGTGCCTGCGGCTGCGGCGGCCGCCATCGCGGTGATCGCCTTCTTCGTGATGCGTGATACCCCGCAATCGGTCGGTCTGCCTCCCATCGAAGAGTACAAGAACGACTATCCGAAGGATTACAACGAGAGCCACGAGCAGGAGTTCTCCGCCAAGGAGATCTTCGTCAAGTACGTGCTGCACAACAAACTGCTGTGGTACATCGCGATCGCCAACGCTTTCGTTTACCTCATTCGTTACGGTGTGCTGGACTGGGCGCCAACCTACCTGAAAGAGGCCAAGCACTTCACCGTCGACAACTCCTCCTGGGCTTACTTCCTCTACGAGTGGGCCGGTATTCCGGGCACCCTGCTGTGTGGCTGGATCTCTGACAAGATGTTCCAGGGCCGCCGTGCACCGGCCGGTATCCTGTTCATGGTGTTGGTGACCCTGGCTGTACTGGTTTACTGGTTCAACCCGGCCGGCAACCCGACCATCGACATGATGGCGCTGGTGGCAATCGGCTTCCTGATCTACGGCCCTGTCATGCTGATTGGCCTCTATGCTCTTGAGCTGGCACCGAAGAAAGCAGCCGGTACTGCGGCAGGTTTCACCGGTCTGTTCGGTTATCTGGGCGGCGCCGTGGCAGCCAACGCCATGCTGGGTTATACCGTTGACCACTTCGGTTGGGATGGCGGCTTCATGGTGCTGACCGTCTCCTGCGTGCTCTCCATCATCCTGCTGGCGATGACCCTCAAGCATGAGAACATTGCCGTTGCGGCCAAGAAAGCGGCTGCCCATAAGGCATAAAACGTGATCCTCAGCTTATTGATCCCAAAGGGGATCAGGTAAACTGCCAAAAGGCCCCGCATCTGCCGGGGCCTTTTTTTGTCTCATCATCGGAGTGTAAGCGTGAAGCAAACCCAACGACATCTGGAGATCCTGGACGTCCTGACGCGGCAGGGATTTGTCTCGACCGACGATCTGGTGACCCACTTTGACGTCAGCCCCCAGACCATTCGCCGGGATCTGAACGATCTCGCCGAACAGAACAAGATCCGGCGCCATCATGGCGGTGCCTCCCTGCATTCGAGTACCGTCAATACCGCCTACAGCGCCCGTAAAGTGATGCAACTCAAGGAGAAAGAGCGCATCGCCCGCGAGGTCGCGGCCAATATTCCCGACGGCTCATCGCTCTTTATCGACATAGGCACCACCACCGAAGCGATTGCTCGCGCCCTGCTCGATCACCGCGAGCTGCGCATCGTCACCAACAACCTCAACGTGGCCAGCATTCTGACGGCCAAGGATGACTTCACCGTCATCATTGCCGGCGGCGAGATCCGCAACCGCGATGGTGGCATCGTGGGGGAGGCGACCCGCGACTTTATCGGTCAGTTTCGCATGGACTATGGCGTCATCGGGATTTCGGGGATCGACAACGACGGCTCCCTGCTCGATTTCGACTATCACGAGGTGAAGATCGCCCAGGCCATTATCGCTCACTCCCGTCAGGTGTTCCTGGCCGCCGACCACACCAAGTTTGGTCGCAATGCCATGGTCAATCTGGGCAATCTCAGCCAGATCCACGCCCTCTTTACCGATCAGGAGCCACCGGAAAAGCTGACGCGATTGATGGCGCAACACCAGATCGCCTGCCACATCTGCTAACGGCGAAACACGCCAAGGCTGTGCCGGTCGCCCGTCAGGGCGGCCTCCTTTATCTTTATCTCCCCTAGCTCCGCACTCATCTCACCCCTTTATAGGTATTGCAAAAACCACTATTCAATCTGGTTTTTTTGGCTATCAATCCGCCGATTTTGGCCCGACGCCATTGGCTCCGCTGACCTGTCCCCTTTGCCACCTCTGGCGGGCTGTGGCGATCACACTTTCGCCATAAAATGTTCGTTTGTTGTATTTTCATGTTCTAAAATGAGCGAAATCAAACATTGCTGTTATAGCAATCATAAAAATGAAAGTAGGTGAACATGAGCGAACATTATGATCTGGTCGTCGTCGGTGGCGGCATCAACGGGGTCGGCATCGCAGCCGATGCGGCAGGACGGGGTCTGAAGGTTGCCCTGTTTGAGGCGCAAGATCTCGCCTCTGCCACCTCGTCCAACTCCAGCAAGCTGATCCACGGCGGTTTGCGCTATCTCGAGCATTACGAATTCCGGCTGGTGAAAGAGGCGTTGGCGGAGCGGGAGGTGCTGCTCGGTATGGCGCCCCACATCGCGCGTCCCATGCGTTTTCGCCTGCCGCACCGTCCACACCTGCGTCCGGCCTGGATGATCCGTGCCGGTCTGTTCCTCTATGACAATCTGGCCAAGCGCGACAAGCTCAAGGGGAGCTGCGGCGTGCGCTTTCTGCCGCAAGATGGCTTGACCGCGGGGATCAACAAGGGATTTGAATACTCGGACGCCTGGGTCGACGACGCCCGGCTGGTGGTGCTCAATGCCATGATGGCCCGTGACAAGGGGGCCGACGTGCAGACCCGCACCCGTTGCATCAAGGCGGTGCGCGGTTCCAAACACTGGACGCTCACTTTGGAGCGGGAAGGGGGCGAGCAGTTCACCGTCACCTGCCGTGGTCTGGTCAATGCCGCGGGCCCCTGGGTCAAGACCTTCTACGACGAGAGCCTGCACGAGAAATCCCCCCGCGGCATTCGCCTTATTAAAGGCAGCCACATGATAGTGCCGCGCATCCACGAGCGCGAAGAGGCCTATATCCTGCAAAACGAAGATAACCGTATCGTCTTCGTCATCCCTTATCAGCAGGACTACTCCCTTATCGGCACCACGGATGTGGAGCACCACGGCAGCCCGCGGGAAGCGAAGATCAGCGAGGCTGAAATTACCTACCTGTGCAAGGTGGTCAACGCCCACTTCACTCGCCAAATTGCGCCGCAAGATGTGATCTGGACCTATGCCGGGGTGCGTCCGCTCTGTGATGACGAGTCAGACTCGCCGCAAGCGGTGACTCGTGACTACACCCTCGAACTGTCTGGCGAGTCTGACGGTGCGCCGCTCTTGTCGGTGTTTGGCGGCAAGCTCACCACCTATCGCAAGCTGGCGCAGGCCGCCTGCAACAAGCTCAAGCCCTGGTTTAGCCAGATGGGGGATGACTGGACGGCGACCAGCCGGCTGCCAGGTGGCGAGTTTGACTGCTCGGTACGCGAGCTGGCCCGCGCCTTTGCGCTGGAGTTTGACTGGCTCGATGATCGCAGCGCCCTGCGCATTGCCGAGGCCTATGGTGCCCATGCCCGGCTCTGGCTCAAGGAGCCCCGTGGCCAGCACTTTGGTGCCGGACTATACGAATCTGAGGTGCGCTACCTTATCGAGCGGGAGTGGGCCTGTTCACTGGACGATATCCTCTGGCGCCGCAGCAAGCTGGGGCTGCGCCTGAACGACTCAGAGCAGCAGATGCTGCAGATCTGGCTCGACCAATACCATCAGGCTCTGCGCAAGGCGAGCTGATGAGTGACGGTAGGCAGTGCGCTGCTGCCTACCGCTTTCCACCGTAAATATGCAACAAACCTCTGATATAACAATTACCTACACACAATAATAAAGAGCATCACATATGAAAAAACTCGCCGTTTCCCTCATCGCCTTGAGCCTTGGGGCATCCCTCTCATTACCCGTGTTGGCTGCCGATGAAGGCAAGGTGGTGATCGCCCACCGTGGCGCTTCCGGCTACCTGCCCGAGCATACCCTGGAGTCCAAGGCGCTGGCCTATGGCATGGGGGCCGACTATCTGGAGCAGGATCTGGTCATGACCAAGGATGACCAGCTGGTGGTGATGCACGATCACTTCCTCGATGGCATCACCGATGTGGCGGTGCGCTTCCCCGGTCGTGCCCGTCCGGACGGCCGTTATTATGTGGTGGATTTCACCCTGGACGAGGTGCGCTCCCTGCGTATGACCGAGCCGTTCCAGCTGGTGGATGGCAAGCAGGTGCCGGTCTATCCGGCGCGCTTCCCGCTCTGGAAGTCAGACTTCAAGATCCATACCTTCCAGGAGGAGATCGAGATGATCCAGGGGCTCAACAAGAGCACTGGCAAAAACATCGGGATCTACCCGGAGATCAAGGCACCCTGGCTGTTCCGCCACGAAGGCAAGGATATCTCCAAGGCGGTGCTGAAGGTGCTCAAGGAGTACGGCTACACCGGGAAGGATGACAAGGTCTATCTGCAGTGCTTCGATGCCGATGAACTCAAGCGCATTAACAGCGAACTGATGCCCGCCATGGGTATGGATCTGAAACTGGTGCAGCTGATGGCCGAGACCGACTGGAACGAGACCATGGTTTACGATGCCAAGGGTAAGGCGACCCCCTACAACTATGACTGGATGTTCAAGCCGGGAGCGATGAAAACCATCGCCAGCTATGCCGAAGGGATTGGCCCTTGGAAGCCGATGATCGTTACCGAACCGGGCACTTTGGGCAAGCCGGTCTTCACCGGCATGGTAAAAGAAGCCCACGCGGCGGGCCTGAAAGTTCACCCTTATACCTTCCGTCAGGATGAGGGGCAGATCCCGGCCTATGCCAAGGACTTCACCGATCTCCTTAACATCTTCCTCTATCAGGCCGATGTGGATGGGGTGTTCAGCGACTTCCCCGACAAGGCGGTCGCCGTCATCAAGGCCCATCAAGAGGCGACCAAATAGCACTCTGGCGCCATTTGAATGCAAAGCGAGGCTAATTAGCCTCGCTTTTTGTTTCAGGTTCCCGTAACGGGAGTGTGCGCCCTGTCAGAAAATAGCCAGATCACGTCATGGTGTGCCGGATCTGCATCATTTTACGCAGTTTTTACGTAGCAGATCGCTGGCATGAAATCGGCAGAGCGGTTAGTCTAGCGGCGTTGAACCAACCCCATGAGGTACAGATGAAAACCGTATTGCGTTTTAGCCTGCTGGGCGCCTTGTTGCTGGGTGGCCATGCCTTCGCCGCCGAGCCGAAAAAATTTGATATCAGCATGTTCCCAGCCGCTGACGTGAATCAGGAACGTGTGGTGATCCGCCTGCCTGAAGTCGAAAAAGAAGCCGACATGATGGTCGAGCTGCAGGTCGGCAAAAAGATGATGGTTGATTGCAACGTACCGCGTTTTGCAGGCAACCTGGAACAGCACAGCGTCAAAGGCTGGGGCTACAACTACCTGAAACTGGGCAAGGTCTCCGACCCCATCAGCACCCTGATGATGTGCCCGGATAACCAGCAGAAAGAGACCTTCGTCCAGATCTACGGTCAGGGCTTCTTCGTGAACTACAATTCAAAACTGCCGTTCGTGATCTACGTGCCGCAGGAGTATGAAGTGCGCTACCGTCTGTGGCGTGCCGACAACCTGGCTCAACCGGCCATGATTGAGTAAGCATGTTTGAACCAAGGGTTCAGCTGGTTCACCTGATGTGACAAATAAAGCGCCGTATGGCGCTTTATTTTTGCCTGCGTAACCCCAAAAGTGACGTGTAAATGGGTTGCACATTTACATAAGTTTATTATTTATCAACGTTTTTTGCGTGTTATGCCACAAAATCGGCGTCAGCGATGGGGCAAACTGACTTCGATAAAAGATATTTATTAACATAGTGAGAAAATTGATTTTGCACTCGGCGATGGCCTGATGATACTTGCCCGCAAAGGTCAAACTAACCAGAAAAAGAGCACTATGAGCTTCGAATCAGACAAGCGTTTCAACGACTTCAAACATTTTCCCCGTGGCCTGCGTCGCAGTGGCGAATTCACTGTGGCCGAAGCGGACAGTCTGGAAAAGTATGGTACCGCCATGCTGGCACTCTACCAGGGCAACCTTGCACCCCGTGACGATGTCGAGTCCGCCTTCGTCGAGCAGGTCAAATCCGGCGCAGCCGGTGCCAACCCCCATGCCAAGGTGTGGTTCAAATACCTCAAGGTGATCGGTCCCAAGCGCGTTCATCGCCTCTGCACCGTCGTTGGCGGCGCCAGCGAAGAGAGTAGCGGTGGCGGCAGCTTTGATGTCGGTGGTGGCAGCGGTGGTGGCAGTGACGAGTCCATCGATTAATGGATACCGAGCTGCTTCGGACCTTTATCGAGGTGAGCAAGACCCGGCACTTTGGCCGGGCTGCTGAAAATCTCTACCTGACCCAGTCGGCGGTGAGTTTCCGGATCCGCCAGCTAGAGCAGCAACTGGGTGTCAGTCTGTTTGCACGTCATCGCAACAATATCCGTTTGACCGCATCCGGTGAGCGTCTGCTGCCCTATGCAGACGCCATCTTGCACACCCTTGGTCGTGCCAAGCAGGATGTGGCGCTCTCGCCAGGATTCAGCCAGCAGTTGGCCATCGGCGCGCCCGCGGTGTTTTGGGAGCTCGATTTCAACGACTGGCTCAATCACATCTATGCACTGGCGCCCGGTTTGGCGGTACGGCTGGAAACGGCTTCCCGTGAGCACCTCTGCCGTCAGTTGCTGGAGCGCTCCCTCGATCTGGCCCTGCTCTCCGAGCCCACCAAGATCGATGAGATTGCCCTGCATCCCATCGGTGAGCTGGTGTTCGAGCTGGTGAGCCGGGATCCGGCCGCCAATGCCGACAACCTGATGCAGATACCGCACATCCACCTCGACTGGGGCACCAGCTTCGAGCCGCAACCCAGCCGCTTGCAGAGCCTGCAAAAGACCCCGGTGCTGCACTCCAGCTCCGCCAGCATGGCGTTGCAGTTTGTGCTGGCCAACGGTGGCGCTGCCTACCTGCCACGGCGGATGGTCAGCCCCTTCCTCGAGAAGGGCGCGCTCCATCTGGTGGAGGGGGGGCAGCCGCTGAGCCGTCCGCTCTATCTCGCCTATCTGGAGAAATCCGATCGCCGGGAGCTGATCGATCAGCTGTTGACCCTGCCACTGGGTTGGCACGATGCCGAACTGCGCCTCAACGTCGAATAAGCGTCGAGTGTTATCCAAGGAAGAGCCCACCCCACGGTGGGCTCTTCTGTTTGGGGAAAATTGCAGGGAGCGGGGTCACGTAATTGGCGCGGGAGGCTTGGCGTCATCGGTCTGTAACGGTACCTTTTCAGGCTGTTTATCCGATTGAGCACTGACAGGGATGGATTGTAATTGATCGACTTTAGTCACCCCGAATGGCGGGCACTGGCGCAGCAGTTGCTGAGCCACTCACCTGTGGTGATCCGTGGCCGCCAGTGGCAACCGCTGGTGGGCCTGCTCAAGGATAACCAGCTGCTGCTCGCCCATGGCAGCCACAGCTATGAGCTCACCCCGGCCGGGCGGCGCTATCTCACCCGCGAGCTGATGCTGGCCGAGATCGCCACCGCGCCCCCCGAGCCCGAGGAGTGGTTGCATGCTCAGGGCTGGCAATTGGGGGAGCAGGTCAACGAACGGGTGTTGGCGGCGCTCTATCGCAAGAGCGAGGTGAACTTCACCCCCAACGAGCAGATCGATTTCGAGGACAAGGGGATCCGGCTCTGCGCCGATCAGCTGTTGCGCTTGCGCGCAGCCCAGCCGTTCAGCCTCTTTTTCAGCGGCGGTACCCTGATCGACGCAGCCCCCTGGTTGCAGGCGCTGGGGGAGGTGGCCTTGCCCGAGCGCACCCTGGCGGGTCTTGGCAAGATCCTGTGGGGGGAGGGGAGTATCGAGCGGGTGATCACCACAGACAGCGTCGGCGCCTTTGCCGAGCTGCCTCTTGAACCCGGCACCTTGCTGGTGTGGGCCCCCCCATCGGCTCCTCTTGCCTTGCAGCAGGTGGTGGCCGCCTTGCCCCCCAATGTGCTGTGGAGTCATCTCACCGCCCTCGACCCTGCCGGGGTGGATCGGCTGCAGGCGCTGGCCCAGCGCTTGGGTCGTCCGGCCAGCTGGTGGCTGCCTCGTGATCTGGCCCCCATCCTCAGCGCATATGCCCAGCCTTTGACTGAGGCTCGGCACTGGGAGCCGAGCCGGATTCCCAAGCCATTGTTAGCAGTTTGTAGCGGTTTGGTTGAGTCCAATGGTGGCTTGTCGGCCGAGGTGTGCGCACTGGCACCAGCGTGGCATACCGTTGGTTGAAATTGGCCCGAAAGCGAGCCAAAAAGCGGTTTTCCCCCATTGAACGCGGTGATATAAAGAGTTGACGAAGCGCTCGCCAGATGAGCGCTTTTGTTTATCAAGCCGCTTTGCCACCCAACGAACTCAACGGAATACAGGGAATACCATGTTTGAAAAGGTTGTTGCCGCCCCAGCGGATCCGATCCTGGGCCTGACCGAAGCCTTCCGCGCTGACTCTCGCAGCCACAAGATCAATCTGGGCGTAGGGATCTACAAGGACGAGTCCGGTGCCACCCCCATTCTTCACTGCGTCAAGAAAGCCGAGCAGAAGCTGCTGACCGACGAGAAGACCAAGAACTACCTCGGTATTGAAGGCAATATCGAATATGGCCGTATCGTGCAGCAACTGCTGTTCGGGCAGCATTCTGCGCTGGTTGCCAGCGGTCGTGCCAAGACCGCCCAAGCGCCGGGCGGTACCGGTGCCCTGCGTATCGCGGCCGAATTTGTGGTGCGCAATGGTCTGGCCAAGACCATCTGGATCTCCGATCCCACCTGGGCCAACCACGTCAGCGTATTCCAGGCCGCGGGCCTGACCGTCAAGTGGTACAAGTACTACGACGCCGCCACCAAGGGGCTCGACTTTGCCGCCATGCAGGCTTCGCTGGCCGAAGTGCAGCCGGGTGAGCTGGTGCTGCTGCACGGTTGCTGCCACAACCCGACCGGTATCGATCCCACTGCAGAACAGTGGCGCGCGCTGGCCAAACAAAGTGCTGCCGCCGGCTGGTTGCCGCTGTTTGACTTCGCCTATCAGGGTTTTGCCCGTGGTATCGAAGAGGATGCCGAAGGCCTGCGTATCTTCGCCGAATGCCATGACGAGCTGCTGGTGGCGAGCTCTTTCTCCAAGAACTTCGGCCTCTACAACGAGCGGGTCGGTGCCTTCACGCTGGTCAGCGCAACCAAAGAGATCGCCGATGTGGCCTTCACTCAGGTCAAGACCGTGATCCGTGCCAACTACTCCAACCCGCCGTCACACGGCGCCGCTGTGGTCACAGCCGTGGTGAGCGATCCGGCTCTCTATGCCGAGTGGGTCGAAGAAGTGGCTGCCATGCGGGTGCGTATTCGCGAGATGCGTGAACTGCTGGTAGAGAAGCTGGCGGCCCTCGGCGTGAGCCAGGATTTCAGCTTTATCCGCGAGCAGAACGGCATGTTCTCCTTCTCCGGTCTCACCAAGGATCAGGTGGAGCGCCTCAAGAGCGAATTTGCCATCTACATCGTCGGCTCCGGCCGGATCAGTGTGGCCGGTATTACCCGCGCCAATATCGATCCCCTCTGCGAGGCCATTGCCAAGGTGCTGTAATCCCATCGCCTGGTGCTCTGGCACTATGCGGCACTATGCCATGAAAAAGCCCGTCACCTTGGTGACGGGCTTTTTTGATCGTCAACGGCTGATCGCCAAACAAGGGTAAGGGCGGCTCAGTGGTGGCGGGCACCTTGCCACAGTTTGCGCAGTTGCAACAGCAGCGCGGTCAGGGCGCCGCCGCTCAGGGCGGTGAGTACCGCCAGCAGCAGGCTGCCGAGCAGGAAGGGAGGCACCAGGGTCGCAGCCTCCTGCTCCAGCCAGTGGAGGGTCCAGCTGAGGTGGAAAGGCTCCGGCGTCTGGTGCAGTACCAGACAACCGGTGCGATAGGCGTAGAGATACATGAACGGCAAAGTCAGCGGATTGTTGAACCAGACCGCCAGCAGTGCCAGCGGCAGGTTGAGGCTGAATGCCAGCGCCAGCCCGACAGCGATGAGCGAGTGCATCGGGATGGGGAACCAGCAGGCGAAGATCCCGGCCGCCACCGCGCCACTCAGGGCGCGAGTGCCCCCTTGCCAGAGGGCTGGGGCAAGCAGTCGCTCACCAAACAGGGCAAACCACTTCTGCTGGCGAAGCGTCTCGGGATCTAACTTGAAGCAGGCAAACCAGCGGCTCAGCATGGGCGTGCCATCTTGCGTTTTTGCCACTGGCGCACCGTGCTGATCCGCCAGAAGGTGCGGATCAGGGTGTAGCCGATAAGGGAACTGAGCAGGGCCAGGATCAGCGAGCCCAGCAACAGCGGCGGTGCCACTGTGCCCAGTACCGAGACCAGCCACTCCCAGGTGAACTCAATCTCTATCTGCTGTGCTGAATGTCCCATGAGCTGGCAACCCACCAGATAGGCACCATAGAGCAGGGGCGGCATGGTAAAGGGGTTGGAGAGCCAGACCAGCGCCACCGAGAGCGGCAGATTGACCCGGCACAGAATGGCGCCACCGGCGGCCAGCAGCATCTGGCAGGGAAGCGGCACCCAAGCCATGAAGAGGCCCACCGCAAATGCCCCAGCGGCCGATCGCCGGTTGAGGTGCCAGAGGTTGGCATCGAGCAGCAGTTTGCCGAACAGCCGCAAGTGCTTGTGTTCTTTCAGGGTTTGCTGATCGGGCATCCAGCGTTTTATGAGTCGTTTGGGCATATTGAAACCTTGCTAAATACTTGCTCCATGGATCTGCGTCTGTTGTCGTTTGCCCTGGGGGCAAGCTCCTCACTGCTCTGGCCATGGTTACCTTCACTCGCATGGGGGGGCCTGTTGCTGTCCCTGCTGATCCCCCTTGCATATTGCCGTGCCTGGCGGTGGCTGTTTCTCCTGCTCGGCATCCTCTGGATGCAGGCCAATCTTGCCTATCGGCTGGCCTGGCTGGAGCGGTTGGGCGATCAGACGAGCCACATGATAACCGCACAGCTGCAAAGTGCAGAGCCCGAGGGGGATAAATTTGTCCGGCTGCTGCTGCGGGTGAGCACCCTCGACGAGCAACCGGTGACACCTGAGCCCCTGATCCGGGTCAATGCCTACCAGGCATTGCCAGCCATGACAGTAGGCAGCCGGATCACCCTGGTGACCTCGTTGAAACCGGCTCATGGCCTTGCCAACGAGGCGGGGCTGGATGGTCGGCGTCTGCTGCTGGGCAAGGGGATCGCCGCCACCGGCAATTTGCGCCGGGTGATCGACATACAACAGGCACCTGCGGGGTGGCGTGAACGCTGGTTGGGCGCGGCGACCGAGAGTTGGCGCCCACTTGATCATGCCCCCTTGCTGGCGGCGCTCACTTTTGGCGAGCAGAGCGGCATCACGGATGCCCAGTGGGAGCTGTTTCGCGGCAGCGGCCTGACCCATATCATCGCCATATCAGGGCAACACATCGCGCTGGTGGCGGTGCTCGGGTGGTGGCTGGGCAGGCTGTTTGGCCTGCGTGGCGCCATCATCACCTCCCTGCTGTTTGCCGCCGTCTACAGCGCGTTGGCCGGGTTTGCGGTGGCCACTGAGCGGGCCCTGATCATGGTGCTGGTGTGGAGTGTGCTGCGCTGGAGCCGACGAGAGTGGCCGGCCTGGCGCATCTGGCTGTGGGCCTTTGTGGTATTGACCCTCTGGGATCCCTTCGCACTCTATTCGGCCGGCTTCTGGCTCTCGTTTCTGGCGGTGGCCATCTTGCTGCTGGTGGGATATCTCCACGACAAGCCGGGGCTCTGGCAGATCCAGCTCTGGCTCCTGCTCGGTCTGCTGCCGCTGCAACTGGCGTTGTTCGAGGGGATTGCGCCCCTTGCCATGGTGATCAACCTGTTGGCGGTGCCGCTCTTTTGTATCGCCATCATCCCGCTGGCCCTGATAGGTGTGTTGCTGGCGCCGCTATCCACCTCGCTTGCCTATGTCCTGTTCTGGTTGGCGGATCTGGGGCTCGGGTGGGTGCTGACGATTCTGAACTGGCTGGCCGATCAACTGCAACTGTGGTGGCCACTGCCCGGCTGGTGGCTGCCGCTCTGCACCCTGCTGTTGCTGCTCTGGGTCGCCGCGCAGTGGCGCCCTGCACGCTGGCTCTGGCTGCCGGGGATGTGTGCGCTGTTGCTCACGCTCTGGCCAACGCCTGCCCGCTGGCAACTTCGGGTGCTGGACGTGGGGCAGGGGCTGGCGGTGCTGATCAGCAAGGGGGAGCGCGCCATCCTTTATGATACCGGTGATCGCTATCCCGGAGGCTACAACATGGCGGACGCGGTGATCCTGCCCCAACTGAGTCATCTGGGGATCCGGGTCATCGATCGCCTCATCATCAGCCACAAGGATCGGGACCATGCCGGCAATCGCAAGCGACTGCTCAGCGCCATGCCGGTGCGCTACGAGCTCTCTTCTTACCCCTTCAGTGAGGGAACGACGCTCTGCCAGCGTGGGCAACAGTGGCGCTGGCAGGGGCTCGCGTTTAGGGTGCTCTGGCCAGAACGCCCCGGTGGTGGGCGCAATAACGATGGCTGCGTGGTGCGTATCAGCGATGGGCAGCGCAGCGTGCTGCTCAGTGCCGATATCGAACGGCAGGCCGAACAGCGACTGGTGGCACTGGAGGGAGAGGGGTTGGCCAGCACCTTGCTGGTGAGCCCACATCATGGCAGTCGCACCTCCTCCACGCCCCCGTTTGTTGCAGCGGTAGCGGCGCAGGAGGTGATCCACAGCGCCGGTTTTATGAATCAGTGGGGCTTTCCCCGTCCCGATGTAGTGGCCCGCTATCGGGATGCCCGCCAGTGGATCACCGGTCAGCAAGGGGCGATGCTGGTCGAACCCACCGCAGCGGGCTTGAGCGTCACCGCCGAGCGAGATCTGGGGCCCTGGTACCGGCGCAGTGGTGAGTGGTGGCGACCGCGAGTGTGGTTTGAGCAATAATCCGCCATTTCTGCCGTGGAGGAATGCGATATAGGTGGCGGCGCTTGGTGTAAGCCTGCGCTTTGGCTAGAATAGCCCGTCATTTCCATTACTAACGGCTAT
Source organism: Aeromonas sp. FDAARGOS 1405 (assembly GCF_019048265.1). NCBI lineage: Bacteria > Pseudomonadati > Pseudomonadota > Gammaproteobacteria > Aeromonadales > Aeromonadaceae > Aeromonas > Aeromonas sp. FDAARGOS 1405. Next base: position 2,965,206 of record NZ_CP077311.1, read on the forward strand.
TCATGCAACAAGAAACCTCACAAGAGAGCTGGCCAGTATTCAAACGCCTGCTCGGTTATGTCCGTGATCGCAAGCTGGGCCTGGTCGGTGGCATCATAGGGATGCTGGGCTACGCCGCCGTGGATACCACCTTTGTCTACTCCATCAAGCCGCTGATCGATCAGGGCATTAATGGCAACGACAGCACCGTTTTGAAATGGATGCCTTTCTTCGTCCTCGGCATCGTGGCCCTGCGCGGTGTCGCCAACTTTCTCTCCAACTACTGCATGGCCTGGGTCGGCAACCACGTCGTGATGCGTCTGCAACAGCAGGTGTTCAATCACATGGTGGCGATGCCGATGAGCTTCTTTGACCGTCAGAACACCGGTCATCTGCTCTCCAAGGTGACCTATGACGCCAGTCAGGTCTCCTCGGCGGCGAGCACCACGCTGGTGACCCTGGTGCGGGAAGGGGCGACCGTGGTCGGCCTGCTCGGCCTGATGTTCTGGCACTCCTGGCAGCTGTCAGTGATCTTTTTGGTGGTTGGCCCGCTGGTGGGCATCATCATCGGCCTTATCAGCCGCCGTTTCCGCCAGATCAGCCGTCACATCCAGCAGGCGGTAGGGGATATCACCACCTCCACCGAGCAGATGCTCAAAGGGCACAAAGAGGTGCTGATGTTTGGTGGCCAGAAGGTGGAAGAGAAACGCTTCTTCCAGGTCAGCAACAACATGCGCCAGCAAACCATGAAGATGGTCGCTGCCGATGCCATCGGCAGCCCGGTGGTGCAGATGGTGGCCTCCATCGCGCTGGCTGCCTTCCTCTATGTAGCTACCATCGACAGTGTGCGCAGCGAGCTGACTGCCGGTACGTTTACCGTCATGATCACCTCCATGATGATGCTGCTCAAGCCGCTGAAAAGCCTGACCGACGTCAACAACCAGTTCCAGCGGGCCATCACTGCCTGCCACAGCCTGTTTGGCCTGCTCGACAGCGAGCCGGAGCAGGATACCGGCACCCGCACTCTGGAGCGCGCCCGTGGCGAGATCGAGTTTCGCAACGTCACCTTCACCTACCCGACCAAGGACACCCCGGCGCTGCACAACGTCAGCTTCAAGGTGGAGGCGGGTAAGTCGGTGGCGCTGGTGGGCCGTTCCGGCTCTGGCAAGAGTACCATTGCCAGCCTGCTGACCCGCTTCTACGACATCGATCAGGGCGAGATCCTGCTGGACGGCATCAACATCCGCGAATACAAGTTGAGCGAGCTGCGCAAGCAGTACGCGTTGGTCTCCCAGCATGTCCACCTGTTCAACGACTCGGTGGCCAACAACATCGCCTACGCGGCAGAAGACAAATACAGCCGCGACCAGATCGTGCAGGCCGCCCGTATCGCTCATGCCGACGAGTTCGTCAGCAAGATGAGCAACGGGTATGACACTGTGGTTGGCGAGAACGGTGCATCCCTCTCCGGTGGTCAGCGCCAGCGTGTGGCCATCGCCCGCGCCCTGCTGCGCGATGCGCCGGTTCTGCTGCTGGATGAGGCCACCTCGGCCCTCGATACCGAGTCCGAGCGCCACATTCAGGCGGCTATCGACGAGCTTTGCAAGGCGCGTACCTCGCTGGTGATCGCCCACCGTCTCTCCACCATCGAGAAGGCGGACGAGATCCTGGTGATCGACGAAGGCCATATCGTCGAGCGCGGGAACCACGCAGCACTGATGGAGCAGCGCGGCACCTATGCCCAACTGCGCGCCATTCAGTTTGGCAACGCGGGAAGCAAGGCCTGATGCTGGAACGGCTCTGGTATCGCAAAAGTGGCTGGCGCTGGTTGCTGGCCCCCTTTGCCCTGCTGTTCGCCGTTATCAGCGGCAGCCGCCGCTACGCCTATCGTCATGGCTGGCGCAGGGGGTATCGCGCCTCCTTGCCGGTGATCGTGGTGGGCAATATCTCGGTGGGCGGCAACGGCAAGACGCCGGTGGTGGTCTGGCTGGTGGAACAGTTGCAAGCCCGCGGCTATCGCCCCGGGGTGGTGAGCCGTGGTTATGGCGGCAAGGCGCCCCATTACCCCTATCGGCTGGATGAAACCAGCACCACGGCGCAAGCAGGTGATGAGCCGGTGCTGATTGCCCGGCGCTGCGGCTGCCCCGTGGTGGTTGCCCCAAAACGGGCCGACGCGGTACGACTGCTGGAGCAGAGCGGTGAAGTGGATATCATCATCACCGACGATGGTCTGCAGCACTATGCGTTGGCCCGCGACATCGAGCTGGTGGTGGTGGACGGAGCGCGCCGTTTCGGCAATGCCTGCCTGCTGCCGATGGGGCCGCTGCGCGAGCCGGTCACTCGTCTCAAACGGGTGGACGCCATCATCTGCAACGGCGGTGAACCGGGCAAGGGGGAGTACCCCATGCAACTGATCGCCGACACTCCGCGCCGGGTGCGCGACGATGCACCGCTTGCCGCCCCCTTGTCGGGGCCGGTCGATGCGTTGGCGGGGATCGGTCATCCGCCCCGCTTCTTTGCCACCCTGGAAGGGCTCGGCTACCAGCTGGAGCAGCAGGCCGCCTACGGCGATCATCACCCCTTCGATCGGGATGAGTTGGTTGGGCGCTTTGCCAGCAAGCCGCTGCTGATGACCGAGAAGGATGCGGTCAAGTGCCGCCCGTTTGCCCTCGATAACTGGTGGTATCTACCGGTCAGCGCCGAGTTGCCCGCCTCCCTGCTCGACACCCTGCTGCACAAGCTGGGGGCGAAGGCAAAGGGCGCGGCCAGGGCGCAAGATTAATCTCTCTCGCCTCGGCGGGGGAGCTGGGGGTTGATATGCCCCGTATGGAATAGCTGGTTGCTCGACATCCATCGCTGGCGTGATGAAGCCGCCAGCGCGACATCGTTGAAGGAGTATCGTTTTGGCTTTGGACATCAAGTTGCTCGACATCATCGCCTGCCCGGTCTGCAAGGGTAAGCTGCATTACAACAAAGCAGTTCATGAGTTGGTCTGCCGCTTCGACAAGCTGGCCTATCCGCTGGAAGAGGGGATCCCGGTACTACTGGAGAACCGTGCCCGTCCTCTCAACAGCGATGAGCTGCCGTCATGAGTTTCGTCGTCGTCATTCCTGCCCGCTATGCGTCAACTCGTCTGCCGGGCAAGCCGCTGGCGGATATCCATGGCAAGCCCATGGTGCAGCATGTGGTGGAGAAAGCTCTGCAATCAGGTGCCGATCGGGTGATCGTTGCCACCGATGACGAGCGGGTGCAGCAGGCACTGCTGAGCACCGGCGTCGAGGTGTGCATGACCTCACCGGATCACCAGTCCGGCACCGAGCGTCTGGCAGAGGTGTGCCGTCACTACGGCTTCGCCGCCGATACCATCATCGTCAATGTGCAGGGGGATGAGCCGCTCATTCCGCCCGCCATCATTCGTCAGGTGGCGGACAATCTGGCCGCCGCCACGGCGCCGATGGCGACCTTGTCGGTGCCGATCAAGGATGCTGAAGAGGCGTTCAATCCCAATGCGGTCAAGGTGGTGACTGACAAGGATGGCTATGCCCTCTACTTCAGTCGCGCCAGCATCCCGTGGGATCGGGATCGCTTTGCCAAGAGCCATGAGCAGATTGGTGACCACTACCAGCGTCATATCGGTATCTATGCCTATCGCGCCGGCTTTATCCAGCGTTACGTAGACTGGGCACCGAGCGTGCTGGAGCAGGTCGAGGCACTGGAGCAGCTGCGGGTGCTCTGGTACGGGGAGAAGATCCACGTCGCCCAGGCCCTTGAAGCGCCGCCGGTCGGGGTGGATACCCAGGCCGATCTGGAGAAGGTGCGCGCCTTTTTGGCCAAGTGATGGCCACAGCACTAACGTCATGAAAAACGGTGTCGCAAGGCACCGTTTTTGTTTTGAAAATTTATATAATTATTTGATTTTAAACGCTAAACATGGGTTTTCTCAAACTTTTGGTGTGCATGGTTTGCCAAAGCGACGAGTTTGGTTATGATGCAAGACGCCCTGTTAACCCTAACCGGGCGGCTAAAACGAGATAACACGGGGTGTTTGGGTGATAAATGTATTCCTGGTCGATGATCATGAGCTGGTGCGTACAGGGATAAGACGCATTCTTGAAGATGTGCGCGGGATCAAGGTGGTGGGTGAGGCACAGAGCGGCGAGACCGCAGTCACTTTCTGTCGCCAACACCATCCGGACGTGATCCTGATGGACATGAACATGCCGGGTATTGGTGGTCTGGAAGCGACCCGCAAAATTCTGCGGATCCGCCCCGATGTGCGCATCATAGTGCTGACCATTCATTCAGAAAATCCGTTCCCCACCAAGGTGATGCAGGCTGGCGCCGCCGGTTACCTGACCAAGGGGGCTGCTCCTGACGAGATGATCCAGGCGATCCGGCTGGTGCACTCCGGTCAGCGCTACATCTCCCCGGAGATTGCCCAGCAGATGGCCCTCAGCCAGTTTGCCTCCGCTGACGAGAATCCCTTCAAGTCCCTCTCCGAGCGCGAGCTGCAGATCATGATGATGATCACCAAGGGGCAGAAGGTGACTGATATCTCCGAGCAGCTCAACCTGAGCCCGAAGACGGTCAACAGCTACCGCTATCGTCTCTTCAGCAAACTGGGGATTAACGGTGACGTGGAACTGACCCATCTGGCCATTCGCTATGGCATGCTGGATGCCGATACCCTCTAATCGGGTGGCGTGTGGTCACAAAGGCGGCGCGTGCCGCCTTTTTGCTTTTCTGCCCCTTTGCTTTTCAGGCGGCGGGGGCAGTATGCTCTGCCCGTCAATTTTTGCCTTTGTGTGAGCCGAGTAGCTGATGACCCTCTCTCCCGAACATCTCTTCGACAGCAAGGCGTTTCTGAGCGCCGTCACCCATCAAAGTGGCGTCTACCGCATGTATGACAGCGGTGGCACCGTGATCTATGTGGGCAAGGCCAAGGATTTGAAAAAGCGGCTCGCTTCCTACTTTCGCACCAACGTCGACAGCATCAAGACCCGCACCCTGGTGCGACAGATCGCCGATATTCAGGTCACCGTTACCCACACCGAGACCGAGGCGCTGATCCTCGAGCACAACCTCATCAAGCAGTACCAGCCCCGCTACAACGTATTGCTGCGAGACGACAAATCCTACCCCTGGATCATCATCACCGCGCACCAGCATCCGCGCATCGGCGTCCATCGCGGCGCCCGCAAGGTGAAGGGGGAGTACTTCGGCCCGTACCCCTCTGGCGGCGCGGTGCGTGAGAGCTTACACCTGATGCAGAAAATATTTCCGGTACGCCAGTGCGAGGATGCGGTCTATGCCAACCGCACCCGTCCCTGTCTGCTCTATCAGCTCAAGCGTTGCGCTGGCCCTTGCGTACCCGGGTTGGTGAGCGAAGCCGAATATGCCCAGCAGGTGGAGCTGGCCAAGCTGTTTCTGGCGGGCAAGAACCAGCAGGTAATAGGCGAGCTGGTGGGCAAGATGGAGTCCGCCAGCGGCGATCTGCGCTTTGAAGAGGCAGCCCGCTATCGGGATCAGATCCTGGCGCTGCGCCGGGTCACCGAGCAGCAGTCGGTGAGCGGCAACGTGCTGGACGAGCTCGATGTGGTGGGGGTCGCCTTCCAGCAAGGCGCTGCCTGCATCCACGTGCTCTTTATCCGTCAGGGCAAGGTGCTGGGCTCGCGCAGCTACTTCCCGAAAGTGCCGGCTGACACCCCGCTCGACGAGGTGGTGCAATCCTTCCTGCTGCAGTTCTATCTGTCGGGGCAGGGGGGGCGGCAGATCCCCAGTGAGGTGCTGCTCGATGTGGCGTTGGAGGATGAGAGCGTCATCGCCGAGACCCTGAGCCAGACCGCAGGCTACAAGGTGCGGGTGGTGAGCCGAACCCGCGCCGAACGGGCCCGCTTTATCAAGCTTGCCTCCATCAATGCCGAGACGGCGCTGCGATCGCGGCTGGCTCACAAGAGCACTATCACCGCCCGCTACGACCAGCTGGAAGAGCTGCTGGAGCTGGAGCGTCCCATCGCCCGCATGGAGTGTTTCGATATCTCCCACACCATGGGGGAGCGCACCGTGGCCTCTTGCGTGGTGTTCAACCGGGAGGGGCCGCTCTCATCGGAATATCGTCGTTTCAACATCGACGGCATCACCGGTGGTGATGACTACGCAGCGATGGAGCAGGCGCTGGAGCGCCGCTTTGGCAAGCAGCAGGAGCCGGACAAGGTGCCGGACGTGCTATTTATCGACGGCGGCCTCGGCCAGTTGCGCCGGGCCGAAGAGATCCTGGCTCGTCAGCTGGAGTTCCTCGGCGGCAAATACCCGCTGCTGGTGGGGATTGCCAAGGGGGTCACCCGCAAGGCCGGGTTGGAAACTCTCATCATGGGGGAGAGTCACGAAGAGTTGCATTTACCGGCAGATATGCCCGCTTTGCACCTTATTCAGCATATTCGCGATGAATCTCACCGTTTTGCCATTACCGGCCACCGGGCCAGACGGGCCAAGGCCCGCACCAGCAGCAGTCTGGAGGATATTCCGGGGGTGGGGCCAAAGCGACGGCAGGCGCTGCTCAAATATCTGGGCGGTCTGCAGGAGGTCAAAAAGGCGAGCGTGGATGAACTGGCCAAGGTACCCGGCATCAGTCAGGAGCTGGCCCAGACCATCCACGATGGCTTGCACAGCGCCTGAGCAGGGTTAGCAGCATGGCACAATCGCTAACTCCTTGATGCACAAGAGCCGTGACGCGGGGGGGGCGTAAATGCCATAATGGCCATCGCATTTTGAGAAGATTGATGGATTAAAAAGACCAAGACGGGCGCCAGTGCGGTTGCATCGCAAATCGGCTTTGGCGCACTATGTAGCGACGTACAAGAAGTGGCTGAAAATAATGACAAATATACCTAACCTGTTGACGTTTTTCCGGATTTTGCTCATTCCCGTCTTCGTCATCCTGTTCTATCTGCCTTATCAATGGTCCTATCTGGCTGCTGCCATCATCTTTATTCTGGCCGCTGCCACCGACTGGTTTGATGGCTATCTGGCCCGCAAGCTCAATCAGTCCACCGCCTTTGGCGCCTTCCTTGACCCCGTTGCCGACAAGATCATGGTTGCCGCTGCACTGGTGGTCATTGTCGAACACTACAACACCATCTGGGTGACCATCCCCGCCATGACCATGATTGGCCGCGAGATCATCATCTCCGCCCTGCGCGAATGGATGGCCGAGCTCGGCAAACGCTCCTCGGTGGCGGTCAGCTGGATTGGCAAGTGGAAGACCATGATCCAGATGGTGTCGCTCACCGGTCTTATCTGGCAATACAACGTCTGGATGGTGTGGCTCGCCTATGTGATGCTCTATGTCGCCACCGTGCTCACCTTCTGGTCGATGTTCCAGTACATGAAGGCGGCCTGGGGCGATTTGACCCACCACGCCAACCTGTGAGTCACTTGCGCCGCAAGGTGAGGTTTCCGCTGATTTGAGGCAGGAAACGGCCAAAGGCGCTAAAACTGTCCAAAAAGGGCAAAAAATGCCCGAACGATCAGGTAATTAAATATTTCTGGTTGACTGGGCGAGGAACATCGCTAGAATGCGTCCTCGTAGTCAGGCAGTCAGCCAGACCAATGCGGGAATAGCTCAGTTGGTAGAGCACGACCTTGCCAAGGTCGGGGTCGCGAGTTCGAGTCTCGTTTCCCGCTCCAAATTCAGACAATCGAGAGCCAACTCTCTTTTGCATGGCGCGTTAGCAAAGCGGTTATGCAGCGGATTGCAAATCCGTTTAGTCCGGTTCGACTCCGGAACGTGCCTCCATATTGACAAGCCCGCCACGCGAGCTTGATACCGATTGCGGTGCCCGAGTGGTGAAATCGGTAGACACAAGGGATTTAAAATCCCTCGACGTTCGCGTCGTGCCGGTTCGATTCCGGCCTCGGGCACCATTAAAATCAAAGGGTTACGAAAGGCCACTAGAAATAGTGGCCTTTTCTTTTGCCTAAATGGCGCCAAAGTGGCGACAGCGATTGTGTTGAGTCCACACCCTCATAACAACAAAGCCTGCTGAAGGCAGGCTTTTATTGGGTCTGTATATAGCCGAGGAATTTACCGTGTGGGGTAGGGTATGGCCGATTACTTCCACCACTCCTTGCTCGGTAAGTTATTCCATTCTCCAACCGGGTATTCATGGCCATTGAAGCGCAGTGTGGTGCTCAATGTTCTCTTACTGGTGGTTTGAAAGGTGCCGTCCTGCTCTATTGTCTCTGTTTTCGCTTTGGTTACTACTCTCAGATCGTGCAGCCCGTTAGATATCCCTGGCAGGACTTGGATGTAGGATATTCCTCGTTCTAAATCAATTTCCTCTGGTGAGCAGGGCACGCCTTTTCGGATGTAAGTGTGCAGCATAGGGGCGCCGTTCATTACGCGTTGAATGGTTCCATTATGTTGTCTGAATAGATGTAAGAATCTGGATCTAAAACCGTCTGCACAGGAGGGGCCATCGCCGATATCCAATCTTACGCCAAAGGCCCGTTCTCCTTTGGCCAGTAGGTAAGGAGCTGTGTCGAGCCATATACTGGAGCTTCCAATTCTGATGCTGGCATCTTCTTCAATAGGCTCCTCAAACCGCTGTTGTACTTTCCCTTGGGAAATGAGTTCTACTCGCCAGACACTCGTGGGTAGAGACATGTCATCATGGCGATCTGCGCTATCTGGGAAAATGTAGGAGGTCAATGTCACTTCTGGCTGGTTTGGTAACGTCTTACATGCGCTGGCAGTCAGTTCGGTGTCTGAAGGCGTGCTTGCCTTAATAGCTGCTAGTTGTTCTGAAGAGCAAACTTGTTCTCCGTCAGCCCATGCGCCAAAACTAAGCCCTTGTAACAACAGCGTGGATATTGCTGCACTCACTTTCCACGCGAGTGATTTTGTTATCACTATCACTTTCTCCCTGTTAAGGACGCATATTGGTTGTTGAGTTTTATGAGGGCTGGCACTGTAACAATATTTTGGGGGTTGTGCGAGTCTGCATCATTTGGACGAACAGACTCCACGACCATGGGAGGGGGAGGACATCAAGACTGATCAGCTTCTATCAAAATTTCAGTTATCAGATCATCCCTCATTGCAACTAACCAGTTGAAACCAAATGCCTTTTGGCTTTTCTCCTACAGCAAATCAGATCCTCCCCTACAGCTCAAAACCCCACGAAAATCACTAATACTCCAAATTATTCAATTGGTTACTTTCTTGCTGCAGCTATTCAGAGCGACTTCAAACTGTAAAACCCTGCAAAAAAGATCCTTCTTTGCAGATCCTCAACGCTCTGCGGATCCTTTATCTGGTGCGGTCTGTGCATATGGTTTTGCGGTAATCCACTTTTGCAAAAAATTTTCCTGGTGAAGCCCGCAGGCGGGAGCGGATGAGCGCCTGCCTGATGGTGCTCATACATGCGGCATGCTTTGGTGCCGTCAGTCAGATAGAAGAAAGCCCCATTTGATGGGGCTTTCTTCATTTTCTTGTGTACTAGTTCTCTGCGGCTATCTTCCTGCATTGTTCAGTGGTCACCGCATAGGTTTTGCTTGTAAATCTAGAGGTTACCTTGCTCAAGGTATCACATTGCACATAATCGTTTATTCGATGTAATGTTAATTCTTTCAAAGAAAATGAAATTAGTGGTGAGATGAGCAAGCAACTTATTATTATTCCATTTTTTAGAAATACTGATAGAGATTTCCCAGTGACAATTTCCACAGAGCAATACAATATTATTATTAGGCTAGATGCCATACAGGAAAAAATAGCCCAGTAATTTAATATTCCAGCTATGACGTAGACGTCATGCTGTTCACCAAAAGCTTTCTGGATTACGTTCCAACCGAAAAAGGTACTCCCGAACGCGATTGCCCCAAAGAAAAGTATTCTAACGTAATTCACTCAAGTACCTCCTTGATTTGTTTTTGAATGCTTTTCAGTGTGGTTTTACAGCCTAAAAAAGCCAGTATTACGATGGCTTTTTTTCATTCTGCATTCATTTTTTTATTTATTAATTGGCATTCATTATCTGATATGGCATAAATTTGATAAGAATTCCAACGAGAAACCCGTTTTAGCTCCTGGCACTCCACGTAATTTTCAGACTTTATACTTAATATAATCTTGGTTCCAAAGGTTAAGATTGGTGAAATTACGAAGATGACAATTAGAGCTCCTCGTTGAAAAAATTTGTCTGAATTACCATTTCTTGCCAATGACATTAACACATGAACAATCAATACAATACCAATTAATGGCGCGCAGTAAGACGCCCAAATGTTGGCAATGCCACTAACTCTAAATGACAGAGCAACATTGGATAACGTTGCGTACAAATCCTCTGATACTTGTTCAAGTCCGAACCAGATAAATGCAACCGCAATAATGGCTCTAATGATATGAATCATTCAACCAACCTTTTAAGCGAGTTGCCGATCTCATCTGAGAATCCATAACGCTCATCTAATGCATCAAGCTCACGTCCCATAAAGAAGGAACCGAATGCAAAGAGTGCACCAGTTACTAAAATCCCTGATACTGGTAATGTCGCAACGACTAGAGACATGGTAACAAGTGTCGTCATGCCTTTGATTATGTCGCTAGAGCTGTTACCAATGAACTCAGCTAAAGTTGCTTCATCACGTAAGACGTAATCAGCAGCATTGACCCCGACAGCAAAGGCAATTTCCACCCCTGCATTTATTTTGATCCATCGAGCGGCACCTTTTACATCATTCAAGCCGATACCGATTTGAACAACTCGTGGATTACTTGCTTTCCATTTGTTCCCTTTCATTAAGGTTTGGGCATGGCGTCGATAGTTCTTGATTATTACATAATCAATGCCCTTGATGTTCTTGGTATAAGATATTACGCCAAATCCACCTAATCCTTTGGCTGTCTGCGCGGCAGTCTTAACACCATCGATTAAGTCATGATAACTTTTTGTTGTACCAACAGTGTCCTTACCACCGGATTCAGAATAAAGCGTTTGAAGAAGTTCTTTGGCCTCTTCAAAGGAGAGTACTGCAATATCAGTTGGTGCTGTTGTGTACACAACCTCTAGAGTTTTACCTTGAGCGAAGTCATATGGAGGCCAATAAGCATTCTGTGCTTGGATCTCTACCGGTTGTACCGGTTGCTGCACTGGGGCCGCTCTTGCAGAACGTGCAGCAGGTGCTTGGTCTCCGATGACGACGGTGCCTGAGCCAATGATCACCCCACCACAGTCAACTGCTCCGCCAGTGAGTGCGGCAGGCATTCCATTTATAAAAACAGTGGAAGAACCTGACGCGATCTTCCTGGGATGGGGTGGGTTATTTGGCTTGTCATGGGGAGCCAGCGGATCACCAACACGTGCAGCGGGAATTCCATCTATGAATACATCAGGAGAGCCAGCAGTAATGGCTGTTGGATAGAAGCCGTCATGATCTGTTCCAATATCCCCAACTTTTGCAGCGCTTTTTGCCATCTGAATTCCTCATCGACACGAATAAAATACATTCAACATAACATGGCTGCAAATGTCTCCCTAGACCGATGTGTCTGATTTTTGTCAGAATGTGACATCTATCGTCGCTGATAAGTCTACAGGTAATAGGTTTGATTCAGTCTTGGTTAAATGGCTGTGTTTTTAGACTGCAAGCGGCTAAGGCGAAGTTCGAATGACGGTAAAGGTTTCATGGTAAATGCGGGCCAGTGGTTTGGTTGTGTTCCTCTTTGGCTGTGCGAGTCTCTGGATGGCCATGGTATTTGGTGCTGAATTCACGGTTCTGTTAGCACAGACACCAGATGACCCATTCAGAATGAATGATTGGCGAGGATGGTTTGCAATCTTCATTGGCTTGCTTGCCGCTCCTTTCATGCTTTATGCGGGGGGAAAGCTGATGTTATCTAAGAATATCCCCGAGCCCAATCTCTCCTCTAAAGCTGGCAAGCAGCGACTGGTGATTATCATGTCGCTAGTCGTTCTCGCTGGTTTTTTCGGCTATCTGACACAGAAAGTCAGTATGTCGAGCATTGAGTGGTTAAGCTGCGTTCTCAAAATGCTGGTTTTCTGTCCACCAATAGTTCCCGTAAGTAACGAAGGCAGAAAGCCAGCTTGATAAAAGCAGCAAAACTTCCCGCCAGCTTTTCATACCTCGTTGAGAATCGGCGAAACTTCTTCAGCCATCCGAAGCACCGTTCGACCACATTTCTCCTACGATAACGAGCTTTGTCTAACACCAGTGGGCGCCCCTTATGGTGCCATTGCTGGTCGCTGCGTTGCGGGATAACCGCTTTTATCTTTCTGCGCCGGAGTTCTGCCCGCAGAGCCCTGCTGCTATAGGCCTTATCTGCGGCAAGATGAGTTGGCCGAGTGCGATAACGGCCTGATGAAGTCGGGATCCTTGCCATGGCCAACGCACTTGTCGCATATCTGATTTCCGCTGATTGCCCCGGCGAAAGGCAGAACCCCAGCGGTAAACCATTACCATCAGTGACCAAGTGAATTTTGCTGCCAAAACCACCACGAGAGCGACCAAGAGCTTGATTCACCGGAGTGTTTTTTTACGCGCTCCGGCAGCATCTTTGGATGCCCTGACATTGGAGCCGTCAATGCACCACAGGTCGAAGTCGATAAGCCCTTCTTCATTGAGATGCAGTTGCAGCGCAGCAAGGATGGCATCGATACGACCGGTACTCAGCCAACGTCGAAAGATGTTATAGACCGAGCTCCATGGGCCGAAACGTTCTGGTAGATCTCGCCAAGGTGCGCCGGTGTGAAGTATCCAAAGAATGCCATCAAGCACTTGGCGTGGCTCACGAGTAGGGCGTCCGCTTATGCGGCAGCATCGAAAAAGGGGCTCGATAAGCCCCCATTGTGCATCGGTCAACGGGTAACGACGGGACACTGCATAGGTCTTAAGCTGTTGAGAATATTTGAGATTATATATTCATCACTTTAAGAACACAGCCTAGTTACATCCCTTTCCATTCTCAGTAACGGGTAGCGATTCACTTTCAGTTTGCTAGCAATAATGTCAATTATGCCTTTGCCTGACGCCACTTAGTTAGCCATCGATACTGTTCGGGATGAATGCGTAACAGCTCTGCGATAACTGCTTCACGCTTATCGGCTGTCATCCGGGTAAGAAGCGACCTGACATCCGACATAATACTGTCACGACCAGCGCCTCTGGCTTCCGCCTTGCAATACCACTCATGTCCCTCACTAATGTTGCCAAGTTCGATACAGACTGCACCAAGAAGTGTGCAGGGGCGAAAGTTGTTGGGTTGAAGGTGGTGAGCTTCGGCACCCATGTTCAATGCTGCAGTATGTTCGCCACGGTCACGCATCGCACCACCATGCGTGGTGAGAATGGCTGATTTCAGCTTTGGCTGACCCTGCCTCTTGGCTGGGATGGCACTCAGCAGCGCAATCGCCTCATTCGATGCTGCGCATTTACGCAAGTGTCCGCTGGCATTGACTGCACTCCATGGGTTCTTGCTGTTGTGGTACTCCGCTAACCAGTGATCCGCTTCAAGTCGGTTGTAGGTATGCAGAATCTCCTTTGTCTCGTACTCACGGCCATTGCTCTTGAGCCAGATGGTTTCAGTCTCCAGCAGCCGTGTACCTGCATCCAGCTTGAGAAGGATTGCCATGAGCTGTTTGAGGTGATGTGATTCGACATATCCAGCTACACCATACTTCTCCCTGAGTGCTTGGTTCTTCATCCGTGCGATGTACTTGGGGTCACTCTCACGCTGAATCCGCTCAGCCTCAAGTCGCACACTGCGGGCTTTCTGCTCGGCTTTATAACGTTCTTCATCTGCGGCCTTCTGAGCGGCGATCTCGCGTTGTTTCTGTTGCGCAAGCTCGTTTCGTTGCTCCTGTTCCGCTTTTCCTTTTTGGCCGAACTGCTCTTGGGATAGTTCACCGGTCAAGAAGCACAGCAAGGCATTCAACCCTCTGTTCAAGAGAAATTGTCTGTTAGCTGCTGATATCGTCGTGCCTTGTCCTGCCGCGACAAGGAGGCTGTGCAACCTGGCACCGCCCGTGATCGCACTGGTGATATCATCCACCCAGAATTGTCTGGCCAGTTCATGCGGGGGGAGGGACACAGAATTCTGGCCATCGGCCAGACCATTTTTGATCCGAAATTTCTGCAGGTAATCCCAAGTGGGATTTTGTCTGGTCTTCTCTATATTAGCTTTGTCGTCTGGCTGAGCAGCCAATGGCTTCGTGATTGAAGGTTGGTAGCGATGCACAATCTTTCGGCCCTTAAAGTAAAGAGATTTAGAACGGCGCTGCTCCTGTTCTACCGCAGATTGGCGTCTGAACTCAGGGAGAGTCATATCGCCGTTGATAAAGCCTCTCAAGGCGTTAAGGTCATAGTTGGCTAGAATGTCACAGCGGGGCGGATTCAGAGGTTCATTCCTGAATATGGCTACGAGCAAACTATGGAGGTTATCGCCTATCGATAGGGCTGCAGGAATGTCATCGACACCGTAATAAGTAGCGAGATCCATGGGCGAGATAGACATCGAGCACACTCCTTGTGCAAAAAAAGAATTAGTACAATAGCGCCGCTGGCTTTTTACCCGCAATGGGTAGCTTCAAATTCATCGCTGCGAATCCCCCCTGTGTTCCCCTATACCCCAAAAGCCTCAAACCGAGGGGAATTCAAGGGAGGGGGACTTTTGCCGACTGATGCAAAATCAGTCGGCAATACAGTCTTGTTAGCCTGCCTTGGCGACGTCCCGTACTTTTTGCTCTACTTGGTGCGCTATGGCCCGAATCTGAGCCAGTTCTAGTGAGCCTGCCCTAAATTGGGGGAGTTGCTTGGGGAGTGCAGCGGCACTGACGATGTAGGGGAAGGTGATCTTCTGGCGTAAATCTACAAACCAGCCAGGTAGAACCAGAACGCCACCTACCGGGACTTCGGTCCCAGTTGCACTGTTGAGCCAGTTACGCACAGTGGTGACGTTACGGCGGACCTGTTCGAGCGGCGCTTTTTCAACATGGTTTGGGAAGTGAAGCGCATCATTTTCGACCCGAACCTTGAACTGTTTTTCTCCATTGTTGATGGGTTTGGAGCGACCCTTAGTCTCGATGACAAAGACCCCGTTAGGGCAGATGATCAAATGGTCGATGTTGAATCCATCAAACGGGATATCGTGGTAAACCCGATAGGGGGGCTGTTGGGGCCTAACGATTTGGTCCAGCTCCTGACCCACTGCCAGTTCACAGGAGTAACCCAGCTTGAGGTGTTGAACCTTGTTGGCCATTTTGTAAGTTTTGGTTGTGCCATAGATAAAGAGACCCAGCATGACTACCCCAGAAGTCAGCATCACAGTCGTGCTCATAGCCTTCTTATCGATGTAGCTCTGTAACAAGAGGTAGAACCCGATCATCATCATGGTCAATGGCGTGAATAGCATTTGGGAAAAGAGGTCTATCTGTAGGTCTTGGATTTGCTGTTGCAGGGTGTGACCCGCTGGCCTGAGCAGGTCGGCGGTCAACGGGCTGACCCTATGTGAGCGAAGCCTCTTTCTTATTAGCAAGATGATCCCAACTGATAAGAATATCGGGCCCAAGAACAAGCCAGAAGTTGCCAGAACAGATACCGCGAGCGACGAGAGTTCCATTTCATGCGTCTTTTGGGGAATGTGGTGAGGTCAGGTTAGCTGACCTATAGGAGTCTATCCATTGGGATGTGGGGTAAGTATCACAGTATCTGATTATCCCCAATGGATATCTTACACCTTGTGGTGTTAGTGAGATAAAACAGAGAGTTACTGCGCCTCCTTTGTGCGCAAATGGGGTTCGTTGCGCTTGGGTTTACTTGGCTGGTTATATGTTTACTGATGCGACCCGGAAGCTGGGCGGCTGTAGCAACTCACTCGGTGGCCTTAGCAAGCAGTCCTATGACAGCACTTCCCAATGCCCACCCTTGCGCGGACCAACAAAGCGCAATCGCCCCGCTTTAACCAATGCGGCAGCTGCTCGCTCCACCGTGCTGGTCGATTTGCCTATTCGCTCGGCTACTTGTGTCAGGGTCAGGGCAGGCTCGCTCGCTAAGATCGCCAACACTGCATCCGGTGTTTTTGCCCGCATTTCTACCTTCATTTCTACCCTCACTTTTTCTGGCGGGGTGGGCTGAGATGTCGGCTGTGCGGTAATCGCTTCGGCCAACGCATCTCGCAGCGCCTCTAGCAGAAACAGAATAAAATCGGTGTAGTCACTCAGCCTGTCGGCCTGACTTAATTGGTGGTAGTAGTGCTCTTGGCGCTCTTTGATGATCGCTTCCACCGGCAGGAAGGCCATCACTGGTTGCCAACGGCTCAAGATCAGCGTTTGCCACAAGCGTCCCATACGACCATTTCCATCTGAAAAGGGGTGGATAAACTCCAACTCGTAGTGCAAGGCACAAGAGGCGATCAAGGGATGGGCCTCTGTTTCTGCCAACCATTGCATCAGTTGTTCCATCAGACGCGGACCTGAGTCGCGGGGGGAGCCATATGCACTAATTGCTCACCTCGATAGATGCCGACCCCACTGCTACGCCATTGCCCTGCGTCATCGCATAACCCGTGCATCAAACGTCCATGGGCCCTGAGCAAATCCGCAGAAGAGGTAGGGGCCCAAGCCGACATTGCTTCATAAGCGGCAAACGCATTGCGCACCTCCTGGATCTCACGGGGCAATCCCAGTACAGGTTTGCCGTCGATCACTGCCGTGACTTGATCCAGGCTCAGGGTGTTGTGCTCGATAGCCAGGGATGCCTGGATGGTGCGGATCCGGTTTTCCCGGCGCAGCATGGGGACTTGCGAGCTCTGCATCGAGCGCCATTGCCCCACCAATTCTGCGATCTCCGCCACCCGGCTCAACATGGCGTGGGTCAGGGTGAAGGGAGGGGAATAGGCTGCCATGGGGGACTCCGACTGAAACGATTGCAAATGCGAAGGCTCAGAGATTATCAGATCGGGGGCAAGACCAACACGGCGGCGTATCTTTGCGAATTCTGTGATAAGCGGTATGCGATGTTCTATGACGGAGTGCGATTTGTTGCGAACTTGCGGTGTTACTCGCTCCATCTACTTGCTATTTCATGCGATGAGATGCAAACGAAGCTCTTTGATTTAAAATCCCTCGACGTTCGCGTCGTGCCGGTTCGATTCCGGCCTCGGCACCATATTAGAGCCTTAAAAATACCAAAACCCGCATAGCCAAAGGCTTTGCGGGTTTTTTGTTGTATCTAGTCGGCTAATCTGGCCTTGTGATATTCCTCCGTGATTAGGGGACGCATGTTCCGGCAGGGGGGAAAAAGCCCTCCATATGTTTGCTATGCCTGGCTGTGAGGTGGTGGATTATCCTCCCTGCACTTGTCATCTACTCCCAATTGAAACGGGAGATCCCTCCATTTCGCCATCCGACTCCATGGGGTCACAAGTAAGGGGCGCTGGTCAGCAGCAGAGGCTGCCTGATGAAATAGGCCCTCCCTATCGGGGGAAGTACAGGCGCCTCAGGTTCTGCCCCGGTAGAAAGGAGAGGGGCTGGTACCAGTTGTCTATCCAGAGGTTTCCTTGAAAGAGGCAAGGGCCAAGAGAGAGGAAGCTGCAGGCTGCGGGCGGATGTTATCGGCCCAAGTCTTGCCCGAAAGCAGAGCAAGGTGATCCGCGGCTCATCAGTGAGACCCGCTTTGCGGTTATTGCCAGAGTCGCACCAGAGTCGGCTAGCCATGCACCAGCGCCGCGGCGGACAACTGGTGGCGGGCGATAAGCTGTTCGACATCGAGCCCCGCTATGGCGACATCCACCTCATTCCACTTACCGCCCATAACCGCTGCAGTTCGAGCGTCTGAGGGGCCTCCTTCGTCAGACTCGAGGTATCGTTGGGGGCACCCCATCCACCCCCAGTCCCACCGGCCGCCCAAAACCCAGATAGTCATCAACTAATCGTCAGTTAATAAAAGTTTGTGCCAGCGCAAAAAATCACTCTTTTCTGATAGTTAGCCCATTAAAACCATAGATAAGACCACTCTGGCTCCGTAATATGGCGACGGGCGTCTGTTGGCCCCTTTTCCGAGATCAATGGTCAACGGCGCAATCTGGTAGCGAGAGTCAGGGGCGGTAGCCACTTTAGCGTAGGGTCGATTAGCGAAGCGTAATCGTCCGCGGTCACCATCTTTACCCCATATGGGTGAGGCTCATGGCGCAATCCACAAAGCCTGTTGCCACAAGCAAACCTGCGCCGAATAGAGGTGCAATTCACTTCCTTCGTTGCATCCTGCGGTATGGGTCACTGGCTGGTCAGCTATTGATGCCGTTTGGCCCAACGCCCGTCGCTACTGAGCATGCTCAGCGTTATTTGACCCGCATCAGGCGATGGCAGATGTCGCCCAGCTCGAACTGGATTACCTGGGATCGCTGCATGGCATCTACCCGCTGCAGCATGTCGGCGTTGTACTGTTTGCGCCGCATCCACTGCATAGGCTCTTCGAAGCTGCCTTCATTGACGATAAAGGTATCCGTGTAGGTGTCGTTCACTATGCTGACCACCCAGATGCGCTGCTGAAACTCCGAGAGTTCTGCAAAGAGCGCGGCGCCACGGGTTGCGAGCCAGCGTACTGCCCGAGTGATCCTGTTTTTACTCTCGACGAGCCGGTTTGCCATAACTGATAAGGGTTGGATAAAGGACGGTTGGGCATCCTAGCATTCCAGTGGATGGGTCACCAAGCAGCGGGAGAGTTGCCTCTCCCACCACGGGATGAGACGCAGGGTGCAATAAGCCTGTAGGGTCGATTAGCGAAGCGTAATCGTCCGCGGTAACCATCCCCTCTCCCCTTGCGGGAGAGGGTTAGGGGTTCGGTAACATCTTTGCATGGCGGAATATCATCTCCCTAAATGGCATGCCTTCGCCATGCAGGACGCGAGGACTCCGTCCTCGACGGGGTTTCGCCGCCGCTGCGCGGCTTGGCGAGTGACTTTTCTTTACGTGGCCAAATAAAAATCTCTCTGCAACAGGTTAATCGCTCCTCGTGTATTCGAAGTAATGATGTGGAAAATCCTAGATACCCACCCATTTGGCATCTTAAATAGATTTATACAGAGTAGTCATACTTACGCAGGTAATAACATGCCTAGGAGAAACAAACTTAATCTTAGAGAGCGAATAAGGCAATAAAACACGAACCATATATTAAATTTCAAATAGGTGACAAGATGACAAAAAGACATAGTTCTAATCGTGCAATATTAATTCTAGAATCACCATGGGAACTTGATTATAGTGACTCTAACAGAACAAGCGTTCTTCCTTTTGTTGAAGGTGTTGGTAAACTTGCTGGTGACACAGAGGTTTATCATGCTAACTTTTATGATAGAAGTAGCTTTTTAAAAGCTTTGGACTGTCTGTGCAAAAGAAAATTCACTAATACCACGGTCTATATTGCAGCTCATGGCTACAAGAAAAAGGTCGGCAATGTATCAATTTCAGACCTTATCTGGGAGGTAGGTTTACGCTCAAAAGAATGCAATATCACAGGGTTGATGATAGGTTCATGTTTTGTTGGCGAAAACACAAGCACAATGGAAGCTTATTTAGAAGGTACTAATCTTAAATGGTGTGCGGGATATTCCTCTACTTCTTTATGGCTGGAGGGAACATTGATTGACTGCGCGATATTATCCAGAATGACCGATTTAGATGAAACTGATTATGCAGACAAAGACAACATGATTCATCACTTCGCAAGTTCCATCGCAGCATTTTCTGACTCATTTAAAATTGGTCGAGACTACAGAAAACAGCCAGTCCCTTTAAATAAGTCGCTTCAATTTGTCATACAACCAAGTGGAAAAGGAAAGCGAGCTAAATGTGTTAGTGAAGAAGTCTTTGAGGTAAGGGCATCACTGCAGCTTTAATATAAGTAAAAGCCCCCATAAAAATAATTAACCTTTTCATTTTAACAAAAAAACAGTAAGGCGATTAAATGGGGGCATTAGCCTTATCACTATCTCATGTACAATAATTAACCTTCGTGCCCAGTGGATTATATGGATGTTGACATAATTTCAAACTTGAGATCATTTAACCGCAAAGAGCGGTTTTACCTAATTGGCCAAATGCTGGGAAACCCAGAATTTCGCATGGATGACAACCAGCTTGATAAGATATCAAATCTAATCGGTCTCACCATCCCCAGAAAATACTTTGCTGCAATGGATTACCACCTTGACTGGATCTATGCCAGCTTGTACCTGACTCAAAACAACCCTACGGGCCGCGTAGAACGCAATTTCATAGAGGAAAATGAAATTGAAACTGACTATCAAATATCAGGTGCTCAAGAGGATATAGATTTTCTTCTTGCCTTTGTAGACGAAAATAAAATAACCCACATTGTGATGATTGAGGCTAAAGGCGATAGCTACTTTAGCAATGGTCAGCTAGATAGCAAAAACAAACGATTTAAGGCTATTTTTGGTAACGAAAACACATGGCCAAATGTAAGGCCTCACTTCATAATTTGCAGTCCTAAAAAGCCACAAAAGATAAAGATAGAAGAGCCTGCCTACTTCATATTTAAAAACTCTAAATTACCTTGGCTTGAACTCGATATGGGTAATGGAAAAAACAAAGTTACTCGATGTATTAAAAATGGCGAACCATCAAACAATGGTAAACATTGGAAGGTTGAAAGTCGCTTTTAAAAATATGGGTGCAACTCCGCTCACTCATTATCTCTGTTCTATCCTAGGCAAGGTCAGGAGGGTTGTTATCTCGCAGCCAGCCCCTCGCCCATCGTATGGAGAGGCCAAATTTCCGCACCTATACAACAAGTGAAATCGGTTTGGTTAAATAGGTAAAATTGAATATTAATACAGCAGCAAGCGGCACACATCTCGAACGTCCGATTACGCTTCGCTAATCGAACCTACGGCCCTACAACACTGTTTTTTACACTGCAATATATGATGGAGTAGAAAAGGAGGTCAAACGAATATATTCAAGCATCAGAGATAGACTGGTAGTAGTCTGATTTAATTTTTCGTAGCAACGATCAGGACATAACGAAGTTATATGGAAGGCTCTACTATCGGATTAGTGCCGCCTTCTATCTAATCACTGCTAGGGCCATGCCCATTATCAATATGAGTATTTATGACTACAAAAAACAAAGTTACTGAGATTCCAAATATCGAAAGTCAAAAAAAAGAAACGGAACTAGAATCATCAAAACCAGCAATTGAACACATTCACTTTGATCGAGATGAATATGATGCTCGACAAAGGGATTTCAGAAAAAGTATGTACTTGGCTTTTACATTCATGTTTGCATTCTCAATACTCATTTTTGCCTCATTGAGCAACCCCGGCATCTATGAAATAGACAAAGAAACCTTTGTCTTAATCAACCAAGCATTTAATGCGATCGTGCTCTTAGTTATCCCTTTCTTTTTGGGTTCTTTAGGGGCTATTGCTCGAATTTTAATGGCAGGAGTCAAGGGGGGGGCAACATGGCGTATTAGTTGTCTCCTCAGGGTTAATGGCGATATTTTCATGGGTAGGAATTAAAAGTGGCGTGCTTTTAGCTATTGTAGCTCCACATTTAGAAAAGCAAGGTGTTTCATCAACAATTACCATGCAAACTGAGAGCGGTTTTTATACTATGGCGCTTGTAGCTATCGCAGTAGGTATGTTTTCATCGAACCTCTATATATTTATAAATCAGAGGGTTGAGCAACTATCTGCGACCAAAAAAACCTAACAAACTGTTTAAGCGCGATTAGCAACACACGGTATTTTTACTATGCGTTGCTTTAATGTTTAAGGTGGAATTCGGTAGCATCGGCGTTGCGTTGCTAAAACCTTAACCGAGCGTTATTCCTTTGGAGGACAGATGGAAAAATTACATAAACTTGTATTGGGTTTTCGTCAGACAATGGAATGTTTAAATCCATCCGACTTTGATGGTACGTCACTATCTGCTAGTAAGTTTCCTTTAGCTTGTTGTGACGACTCTTCTCAGATTTTAGCGGCCTATTTAACTGACAACGGATTCTCTGGCGCAACTCTTATCCGTGGTGAATATGGTGGCAACAAAGGGGAGTTAAAATCTCATGTATGGCTCGATTTCGGTGGTATCAAAATTGATATAACAGCAGATCAATTCAATATATATGGCTATGATAATCCATCAGTAATAATGACACGGAAAAACATGTTTCTAGAAACTTTT
Organism: Aeromonas sp. FDAARGOS 1405; assembly: GCF_019048265.1. Classification (NCBI taxonomy): domain Bacteria; kingdom Pseudomonadati; phylum Pseudomonadota; class Gammaproteobacteria; order Aeromonadales; family Aeromonadaceae; genus Aeromonas; species Aeromonas sp. FDAARGOS 1405. The sequence continues at coordinate 2,987,421 of NZ_CP077311.1, forward strand.
GAAACAGCTAACGACGGTATTGCTGATTTTAGAATACACTTAAAAGAGTACTCTGACCCGGGCTTGGAGCGTGACTTTGAATCTTGCTACAAGGTGATATTGTCGCAGCTATCAGCACAGGCATAACAAACAATTTAAGAGCGATTCCCAACTCATGGCACTTTTCATTCCATCGTTGGGTTTTTTTTTAAGATAGTATGGTTAAAGTTTTTATCAGCGTTGCTCACGTCTTAATTGGACATTAGGTTTAATGGAGATGATTATGAAATCGGATGTTGGCTATGAGCCTGAGGAAAATCTTGTTTCTCAGAGGCGTGGCAAATGGTCTGTTCCCGATATTCCTCATAAAGGCTGGAATTGCGTCCATATTGAAGATTTGGAATCAACAGAACAAACATGTGAAATGTGCGAATCTCAAGAAATAAGGTATGTGCATCACATGCAACACCATAATCACCCTGATATATTAAAGGTTGGTTGTATATGTTCAGGTCACATGGAAAGTGATCTTACCGCTGCAAAGTTACGCGAACGGACAGTAAGAAACTGGTCAAGCCGTCGCAAGCGTTGGTTAACTAGAAATTGGAAATTGTCACAAAATGGTAATCCTCGTTTAAATATCGAAGGGTTTTGGGTCACTGTTTACCAAAAAGGTGATAAATGGGCCGCAACTGTAAGCTCCAAAGATGGTAGCTATCGTAAGTTTTTATATCGTAACTATGATCATGAACAAGAGGCTAAACTGGCAGCTTTTGATCTATTTATGCTGGCTGTTGCGGTCAAAAACGCATAACAAACGCCTCAAGAGGGACTGTCAACGCGCGGAGTTTCCAGTCCCATTGAGCCGCAGTGGTTACGTTTGTTGTGATTTAGTTTAGTGATAGTGCGTTACCAGCCCCTTAAGCAGGCGTTATATAGTAAAGGAGAAATCTACATGGGACGTAGAAATTCAATATTAGAAGAACTGTTAGAGCAATTATGGGAACTTACTGGCTACTTTTGGCAAGTTGGAGCCGCTATTACTCTTCTGCTTTCGTATCTCACTTACCGTGCATATAACTGGATTTCCAATGTAGAACAAAGTTCCTTTGGCAAACCAATCAATGTCTTTTTTGAACAATTGTATTGGCTGTATTATTTTATTCCGTTACTTTTCCTATTTTTAACTGTTATGTTCGGTTTAAAAAGTTATGCCTCATATCGTAAGCAAAAAGGCATATAACATAGCATTTAAAACATTGGTCACCGTAAGGATGCCAAGGCTTCGGCAGACCACAAACAAAAACCGCAGCCCAAGGGCTGCGGTTTTTTTATTCGCTCAACCTGTTGGCACTAGACGCCAACAAGGCCAACCAGCCTTAGGCACGGCGCCAGCTGGTCTTGCCGGCGCTGTCTTCCAGCACGATGCCCATCTCGGTGAGACGGTTGCGGGCGGCATCGGCGGCAGCCCAGTTCTTGTCGGCACGGGCCTGATTGCGCTCGGCGATCAGGCGCTCGATTTCGGCAACCTCTTCATCCGCTTCGTCACCCTTCAAGAAAGCCTCGGGGTCTTGCTGCAGGATGCCGAGCACGGCGCCCAGCTCGCGCAGACGGGCGCCCAGCGCGGCGGCGACGGCCATGTCTTCACCCTTCTGGCGGTTGATCTCGCGCACCAGATCGAACAGAGCGGAGTAGGCTTCCGGGGTGTTGAAGTCGTCGTCCATCGCCTCCTTGAAGCGAGCCACCTGCTCGTCACCACCGGCAGCGGCGGCCACCGGCAGATCGCGCAGGGCGGTGTACATGCGCTCCAGCGCGGCGCGGGCTTGCTTGAGGTTATCTTCCGAGTAGTTGAGCTGGCTGCGGTAGTGGCCAGACATCAGGAAGTAACGGACGGTTTCGGCGTCGTAGTGGGCCAGCACGTCGCGGATGGTGAAGAAGTTGCCAAGGGATTTGGACATCTTCTCTTTATCCACCATCACCATACCGCTGTGCATCCAGGTGTTGACGTAGTCGCCACCGTGGGCGCAGCAGGACTGGGCGATCTCGTTCTCGTGGTGCGGGAACTGCAGGTCGGAGCCGCCGCCGTGGATGTCGAAGTGGTTGCCAAGGTGCTTGGAGTTCATGGCGGAGCACTCGATGTGCCAGCCAGGACGGCCCGGGCCCCAGGGGCTTTCCCAGGTCGGCTCGCCGGGCTTCGACATCTTCCACAGCACGAAGTCGAGCGGATTGCGCTTGGCATCGACCACGTCAACGCGGGCTCCGGCTTGCAGCTGCTCCAGATCCTGCCCGGAGAGCTTGCCGTAGTCGGCGTAGGATTCGACGATAAACATCACATCGCCGTTGTCCGCCACGTAGGCGTGCTCTTTTTCCAGCAGGGATTGCACCAGCTCGATGATCTCTTCGATGTGCTGGGTGGCACGCGGTTCGATATCCGGGCGCACCATGCCGAGGGCGTCGAAGTCGGCGTGCATGTCGCCAATCAGACGCTCGGTCAGCTCGTCGCAGGTCACTTGGGTCTCGGCGGCACGCTTGATGATCTTGTCATCCACGTCGGTGATGTTGCGCACGTAGGTAAGGTCGTAACCGGCGTAACGCAGGTAGCGAGCGACCACATCAAAGGCGACGAAGGTGCGGCCGTGGCCGATATGACAGTGATCGTAGATGGTGACACCACACACATACATGCCCACCTTGCCCGGGTGGATAGGTTTGAATTCTTCTTTTTGACGAGTGAGTGTGTTGTATATCTTCAGCATCTTCTAACCACTGCCTGTGAGTAAAATGGTTGGTCATGATACCCCGTTCAGGGGCAGAAAACGAGGCAGAAAACGTGGCCAATCCCGCCTGCCAGCACGGTTACGGCGCCAGAGAGACTATGCCGCCAGCCCCTGATGGGCTAGAATTGCCACCACTTTATGCCATACACCTGCGGGCACTTCGTCGTCCGCATCAAATGAAAGGACATATCATGGTCACTCTGCACACCAATCACGGCGACATCACCCTCACCCTGAACGCTGAAAAAGCCCCGGAAACCGTGGCCAACTTCCTGCAATACTGCCGTGACGGTCACTACGACAACACCATTTTCCACCGCGTCATCGACGGCTTCATGATCCAGGGCGGCGGCTATGCCCCGGGCTTTGAAGAGAAAGACACCCGCGCCCCCATCAAGAACGAAGCGGCCAACGGTCTGTCCAACAAGATCGGCACCATCGCCATGGCTCGCACCATGGAGCCGCACTCTGCCAGCGCCCAGTTCTTCATCAACGTGAACAACAACGACTTCCTCGACTTCAAATCCGCCACCACTCAGGGCTTCGGCTACTGCGTATTCGGTGAAGTGACCGCCGGTATGGACGTGGTCAACAAGATCAAGGGCGTCAAGACCGGCAACTACGGCCGTATCCATCAGGACGTTCCGACCGAAGACGTGGTGATCACCAAGGTGACCCTTGCTGACTGATCTCTGCCGACTTGGCACTGACAAAACTGCGGCCCCGGCCGCAGTTTTTCCATCTGCCTCCCCCACTGCCAGCCCAAACTGGCGCCGCCTCGACTATCTGGCCCACGGCAACCCGCGCCAGCGCTCGGCCCATGCCCTGCTCACCGCCGGTGTGTGGGATGAGCTGGCCGCGCAGTGCGCCGATCTGGCGCTGGTGAGCACGCTGGCCATCGGCCTCGATCGGCCCGGCAGCGATCTCGATATTCTCTGCCAGCATCCTGATCCGGCGGCGTTTGCCGCAACGCTCGAAGCTCAAGGTTGGCAAGCGAGCGTCAAGGGCGACAATATCTGGCTGCTGGAGCGCACCTTTTCCTGCCTCGACCAGAGCTGTGCTAATAGCGGTTCTGACAAGAGCGATGCCTGCTTGCTACTGGAGCTCTATGTCACCCCAGCTCCCATCGAGATGCAGAACGGCTGGCGCCACCTCACCTTGATGGCGGCCCTGCTAGAGCGTTTTGGTGATGCCTTCTACCGTGACGTGCTACGTCTGCGCCTTGAAGAGGGACTAAAAGGGGAGGCGGCCATGTGCCGGTTGCTGGGGCTGGCGGGAGATCCTTATGAAGCGCTGCTGACGCTGGAGGGACGCAATCTTGCCGAGCTGGCATGGCAGCCGCCATCCCGTGACGATATCCATACCTCAACTGGCGCGATGGCGCCCGCAGCGCACTATTCGTCCCCTGTTGTGTCTACTACCTCTGCCACCCCTGTTTGCCCTGTTTCGACCGAGAGCCCGACCCCCACATCATGAGCACCCTCTTTATCAGTGACATTCACCTCTCTGCCCAGCGGCCCGATATGACCGCGGCACTGGTGCGCTTTCTCGAGCACGACGCCCCCGGCGCCGATGCCCTCTATGTGCTGGGGGATCTCTTCGAATTCTGGATTGGCGATGATGACCCCAATCCGCTCCATCAACAGATGGCCGATGCCTTCTTGGCCCTGAGCCAGCAGAACGTGCCCATCTACTTTATCCACGGCAACCGTGACTTTCTGCTGGGCCAGCAGTTTGCCAAGCGCGCGGGGATGACCCTGCTGGGGGACCCCTGCGTGATCGACCTCTATGGGGAGCGGGTGGTGCTGAGCCACGGCGATCTGCTCTGCACCCTGGATCTGGGGTATCAGAAGTTTCGTCGTATCACCCAGCTCAAATGGCTGCGCTGGCTCTTTTTGCGACTGCCGCTTGCCCGCCGTCAGGCCATCGCCAGCAAGATGCGCGGCCAAAGCCAGATGGAAAATGCCCACAAGAGCCAGATCATCATGGATGTAACGCCCGCGGCGGTGGACGACACCCTGCGCGCCCACGACTGCCGGATGATGATCCACGGCCACACCCACAGACCCGCCATCCACGACTTCATCCTCGATGGCCACCCCGCGCGGCGTATCGTGCTGGGGGACTGGTTCGAGCAAGGCTCGGTGCTGGTCTGTCGCCCCGGCGAGCAGCAGCTGGAGATGCGGGCGCTGGCAACGATCGACCCCGCCGCTCATCCATCCGTCTGACATCCCCCCTGCGAGGGTTGCAGGCAAAACCTGCGGCCCAGCATCCCCTGTTAACCCGGTGAAGCGACTCATTACGGTGAGCTCAGGCTGGTATGGCCTGTGCTGATGGGGTGCTCGCCCCATCCCTATCGGTTCTGCTGCGCCAGCAACACCAAATACGGCAAACGCCGGCCAAAAAACACATCCAACATGCTGAAAATAAAGATAATTAACCATTCAATCAGCGTTGAAATAAATGAAACCGCTCATTAGACTACCGACTCCTCCCACCCGTCGTAACACAAGGAACGTATCAGACAATGAAAAAGACGGTTCTCACTCCCTTACTGGCGCTGTTGATCACAGGCTGTGGCGGCGGTGATGGCGAACAGGAAGAGACCCCTGTCACCCCCAACTATTTCGAGGCATCCAGCAAGAGCAGCGCGGGCGGACAGTTGAACCCCACCAGCCTGCGGTTGGCGGCGGGTGAACAGGGGCGCTTCTCGGTACAGGCTGACAGCGGTTACCTCCTGACCGGGATAAGCGGATGTGATGGCACCCTGGACGGCCTCACCTATACCACTGGCCCCATGAGCAGCGATTGCCAGATCTCGGCCAGCTTCACGCAGGAGAGTGCCGCCGTCTATTTCAACGCCACCACCCAAGCTTCTCAGGGGGGCGTACTCAGCCCCGACGCCCTGCGTCTGAACGCCGGTGAACAGGGCCGTTTCACCGTGCAGCCCGAGAGTGGCTTCGTGCTGGCGCAGATCGCTGGGTGTGAGGGCACACTGACGGGCAACACCTATACCACAGCACCCATGCGCGCCGATTGTCAGATCTCGGCTCGCTTTATCAGCGATGCCGCCAATGCGATTGCCCGGGAAGATCATACCCTTGCCAGCGAGCAATCCCTGATCGCCCATGCCCGTGCGGCGATTGCCGACAGTGAGACGCACCGCACTGAGCTGGTTCGCAGCCTCTATCAGGGAATGGCACAGATCAGCTGGAACCCGAGCCACGACTCCATCACCTTTTCCAGCTTCCAACCGGAGAGCACGGTGACCCTGCTCCCCTCCAACATCAATGGCAAGGGGGAGAGCGAGATCCGGGGGCTGGTGATGGTCTCCGAGCAAGCCGATTACCGTCAGGCAGCCATGGGGGCGAACCTGTTTTCCGTTGACCGCACAGCGCAGAGCGAGGCGCTGCTCAAGGGGCTGATTGGCTGGCTGACCCGGGGCAAGGATAGCGATGGCCTGCGCATCCTCACCGCCCAGATGCCAAGCCGCACCGATAGCTGGTATTTTCCCCATAACGAAGGCGTGCGGGACTGGCTCAAGGCGATCTATCCCGACAAGCACAGCATCAACCCGGCCAATACCTGCGATTATCAGGCGTTGAGTGACTGTATCGACACCATGGCGCCGGAGCTTATCGTGATCAGCGATATCGACCGCCAGGGGCTGGGGTATCAGGGGATCGCACAGGGGATTGCCAAGGCCAAAGCGGCCGGGATCCCGCTGCTGCTCTCCAACTATCGGCGCGATGCCAGCCCGCTGCTAAGCCCCCTCTATCTCGATATGGGGCTGGTTACCTGGGGCAACTACTGGTCAAAACTCAGAGCCAGCGATCTGGCAGTGAACACCATCATGGCACCCGACGCCCAGCTGATGGCGGTCGATACCCTGCTTGGCAACCTTCTGGATCGCAACTTCACTACCCAGTGGCTCGATAGCTGCGGCGGCAACTTTATCAATTGCGGTGGCTCGGAGAGCTTCAACCAGCAGTTCAAGCTGGGTGCCGACTGGCTGAGAAATGGGGCCATCACCCTCGACAAGGCCGGGATCAGTCCCTTTGCCCGTGACGGCGTGACACTGTTGCCCGCCACCCTGCTGCTGGCCGACAAATACCGTGCCGCCATCGACTACCCGATTGCCTGGGATGAGCATCAATCCTGGCAGCAGGCGATGTTTGCCGACTGGCTGGTGAGCTATGCCCGCACCCGTACCCCGGCCCAGCCCGATCTGGGGGAGTACGTCACCGATCGCAACAAGGTGGTGAAGGGACAAGCGGCTCACTACGCCTATCCCGCAACGCTCACCGACAGTCGGCGCATTGCGGTTCCCTACAGCGGGCAGTGGACCACCACCGGCTGGTATGCCCTGCCGGGACAAACCATCACCCTGAGACGCACCGATAACGCCGAGGTGTCCGCTACCGTCCGACTCAACTACCACAGGCCCAATACCAATCGCGCCTATGAGCAGAAGATCTATCGAGCCCCGCTGGAGCTGGCCACCGGGCGGCTGATCTTGGCCAAGGGGGGCAGTGTCACCTTCACCTCGCCCTATGGCGGCCCTATCTACCTCTATCTGGAAGGGGCGGCTGCATCGCTGGCCGTCCAGGTGAGCGCCACGGGCGTCACCCGTCATCCGGCCATCATGGATTTCAGTGATGAGCAGCAGATACGAGAGTTCAACGAGCGGCTGGAACAAACCGAGCTGCCCCATATCGATCTGCGGGCCGATGGCGCCGAACAGCATCTGCGCCGGGATCGCTTCACCAAGGCGGTTGGTGGCGTCATCCCCGACACCAATGCCCTGCTCGACAGCATCGCCCGGGATCACATCAATGGTGTCTACACCCTGGCGGGCCTGAAAATTCAGGGCAAGGGGCTCGATGAGTCGCTGCCTGCGGATGTTAAAAACGCCTGCGTGGCACTGTTGGGGGAGGGGTGTCTCGATGAATCGCTCCATACCCGCACCATCATCCAGCATGCCAACTATGACCAGAATGCCCATTGCGGCAGCGGTTGCAGCGGCAACCCGTGGGACTCTTCCGGCAGCATCAGCCCGACCGGCTGGCTCGACAATCACGAGCTGGGCCACAACCTGCAGACCAACCGGTTGAACGTGCAGTACGCTGCGGCAGGCGATGCCGACAACTGGAGTGGCTACGGGAGCCGGGCGGGGGAAAACTCCAACAACATCTTCCCTTATGTGGTGAAGTGGCGCGCCCATTATCTGAGGGATGGCAACACGGCGCCCATCAAGGATGGGCACATGAATCACAAGGATCTCTTCTATGTGTTCATGTCTGATGCGGCGCAGGTAAGGGACAGGAGTGGCAACCGCGTCGTGCTCGGGGCCAACTGCAAGGTGCTCGATACAGGCGAGAGTCGCTACGAAGCCCCCTGGAAGAGCAATGCCTACGCCGTCCACAACGGCTATCGCATGGCGTTTTATATCCAGATGGCATTGCGCGCCCACCGTATGCTCCTGACTGATGGCACCCGGCTGAACGATGGCTTCACTCTCTTCACTCTGCTTTATCAGCATTCACGGATCTTCGGCGCGGCGGCCGACAGTGAAGCGCAGTGGAATGCCAACAAGGATAGGCTCGGCTTTAGCCTGTTCCCCTACTCGGGGCATGCGGTCTATGGCGGCAAACGGGTGCGCGACATACCGGGCAATGACTTTATGCTGGTTGCACTCAGTCGGCTCACCGGTTGGGACTGGCGCAATCACTTCGATCTGCTCGGCCTGCGTTACTCAAGCCTCGCAGTCGCTCAGGTGCAGGCCAACCAGCGTTATGGCAGCCTGCCGATGGGGATGTATGTGCTGGAGGATGACCTGCCCCCAGCCAACATGAGCGAAGGCGTCACATTCTTGCCACTCTCCGAAAGCGACGGGTCCACTCTCTGGCCCCGCAACAGTGGCTCGCCGAGCATCTGCCCGGTTCCCTGAATCCGGTCATCACGATAACTACGACAAGCGCCCGGCAGGGCGCTTGTTATTTATCCCGCCTTTGGCCCCATGGTGGATGCCGAGGAGGTGGGGGGAGAAGAACGAGCCGAAAGTGTGTCAGCCTATGCAAGGGCGAGACTCATAAATGACCCATTCACGCGACCATGTTACAGCACCGTCATCTGACCGGCATAGAGGATGAAGTAGCGCAACAGCAAGATCCCCACCAGGCTCAGGCTGCAGACCAGCACCAGATGGGAGCGCTGGTGCTGGCGAGCTGGCGAGCTGAGCAGCCCCAACAGTTGGGGAAGCAGGATGCCGATGCCAATCACGCCAAACCAGAAGACCTGCGACCAGAAGCCGCCGCCTATGGCCGCCCACATCGCTGCCTCCCGCTGGCCGCCACCGAAGTAGAGGCCGGTGAAGAAGCAGACCAGCAAGAAGATCTCGATGGCCACGATGGGGCGCTCGAAGCGGTGTACAAAGCTCACCCCCTTGCTATGGCTGCTCTCCTTGAACAGAGTCACCGCCAGCAAGATGGTGGAGGCTACCCCCGAGCTGATACCGGATACCAGAAACAGCGCCGGCAGGATCGGGTTGTTGAGCATGGGGTAGGTCTTGAGCGCCGAGAGCAGGAAGCCGGTATAGGCCCCCAGCAGTACGGCCAGCAACAACAACAGGGGAGTAAGCAGTCGCTCAAGCTGTGCCACCTTGCCTATCAGGGTATCGATGAAGGCGAACCTGTCCGCCAGCAGGTGCCGCCGCAGCCCCTCGATCTCGGCTCTGAAGAGCACCGCCAGCCAGGCAAACAACACAGTCATATAGACCTGAAACAGCATGACCCCCATCGACATCACGGAATCGAACTGATAGTGGAACATCAGCTTCCAGAAGGTCCAGGGACGAGCCAGGTGGAAGATGAGGATCAGCAGCCCCAGTATCACGCTGAGCGGGGCCAGAATGGCGGTCGCCCTGATGATGCCGTTCTCGCTGCCGGCCCCGCGCTGGCGCAACAGCACCGAGAGGGTGACTGAACCGGCGGAGATCCCCAGCAGAAAGAGGTAGATGGCGATGGGACCATCCCAGACCAGTGAGTCGAAGTGAAATGCGTTATGCCACATGGTACACACCTCCCGTTTCGCTACTCACCATCTGCAGAGGGATACCGCCATGATGCGGGTTATGTGGACTCATGATTTTATCTCCCCTTTTGGTACCCGATACATCTTGGGCGAGGTGCCGAGGAACTGTTTGTAGCGATAGGTGGTCTCGTGCACCAGCCGCTTGGCGATCGGGCTGTGAGGATCATCCAGATTGCCGAACACCAGCGCCTTGGTAGGGCAGGCTTCGACACAGGCGGGTTGCTTGCCGTTGGCCAGATTGGTCTTGCGGCAAAAATCGCACTTGTCGGCAGTGCGGGTGACCGGGTTGATAAAGCGGACCTGATAAGGACAGGCTGCCAGACAGTAACGGCAACCGACACAGAGATCGGGGTTGATGTCGACGATGCCATCCTCGGCCCGGATATGGGATGCGCCCGTCGGGCAGACATGCACACAGGGGGCGTTATCACAGTGCTGGCAGGACTTGCGGAAAAACCGGTACTCCTGTTCCGGATATTCACCCACAGGCCCGGTACGCAGGATCTGCAGGCGAGCTACCCCTTGTGGCACCTGATTGACTTCCCGGCAGGCATCCATGCAGGCGGTACAACCGATGCAGGCGGTCTCATCGTGGATCATGCCGTAGCGTATCCCCCCGATGGTCATGCTGTTGGCCAGGGCGCGGGGCGACCCCGTCATCAGGATCAAGGCGCTGGCACTCATCCCCACCATAAACTCGCGACGGGTCGTGCTCATGCGCCCTCCTTGGCCGCGGCTTGCTGCCTGGCCTCATGCTGCTTGCTGTGGCAGTCGACGCACAGCTTGATGCGGGCCTTCTCGGGGATGCCGACCATGGGCTCTTTGGCCGGGTGCAACTGATGGCAGCTGGTGCAGGTCACGCGAGTCGCATGCACGTCGTGGGCCCACAGCGCCTTGCGCAGATCATCGGGCTCATGGCAGCTCATGCAGACGCCGTTTTGCTGGCTGAGCGGGAAGGCATCGTCGCCAAAGCGCATCACGTCGACAATGCCGCCACGCTGTTTGCGGTGCTGGGCTGACGGGTTGCCGTGACAGTTGGTACAGGTCACCGCTTCATTGGTATTGGGGTTGGTGACGCTGGCATGCTTGCCATGCATCCCCTCGTTTCCGTCGTGGCACTTGTCACACTTGGCGAAACGGGCGGCAGCTTTTTTCTCGGCTGCGGCTTTCTTCGCGGCTTTGGCCTGGCGTGCGGCCAGTGCATCGGCGGCACTGCTATCGGCCACAGTGCTGACGGCGGCAGACGCTGGTTCGACGGCGGTCGCTGCGAGGGCAAACTCGCTTGCACCCAGACAGATCGTGGCAAGCAAGGCCCACTGCATTATTTTTTTCATACTGGACTCCGGATCAAAGAGGTTCAGCGGCGTTATCCACCCCCTGACAAGAAAAAGAGCGACAAATACCTCCCAAAATGCCAGAAACGGGCAAGAGTCCCCCACCCACGACAGAGTGGGGGCTTGATCAATGGATAAACCTGACCGCTTTGGTTATTGCTGGCTGGCGTAGTACTCGGCCAACGCCTTGAGGTCGGCATCACTCATGGCAATGATGGCGTTATTCATCTTCTCGTCATTGCTGCGCTTGCCAGCCTTGAACTCTTGCAGGGCCATCAGTATGTAACCTTTTGGCTGACCGGAGAGGATGGAGGCTTCATCATCGGCAACGGAGCCACCTTCGGAGTGACACTTCTTGCAACCAGACTCTTCATGCAGTTTTTGTCCTGCTTTGGCCAGTGCGGTATCGAACGGCTGTTTCATCGGTTGGTAGGGCAGTTCGGCATAGTAAGCTGCCAATTCGTCGATCTGATCGTCGCTAAGACCCTTAACAATGTCGGTCATGTTTCCCTGTTTGCTGGTGTCACCGGTGACATGATTAACGGTCTTAGCAGGGCGGCCATCCAGGTAGCTTCGCATCTGCTCCGCAAGATTAGATTCTGCTATTCCGGCGATTGTCGGAATATCTGTATGTGAGCTGATCCCCTGATTACCGTGACATGCGTTACATGTTTTGGCCATCTCGTCGACCCCGGCAAAGGCTGGCCCAATTGAACCAATCAACAGAGATAACCCCACCACTTCCAATTTCATGCTTCGCTTCATTTTGCACTCCTAGTGACATAAAAATCGTAAAAGCCAGTCTATACAGTTTTTTTATTCGAAAAAGTGGGCTTAATCCCGCTTTTGAGACTTCTATCAACGTCGAGCACTATATAAACCTTATAATTCGGATGGAAATGGTTTTTGACCAAAAGAGGGTCCAAAGGGGCCTAATGTTGCATGTTTTTGGGGCTTTTCTGACACAGCTCATACATGAAATAAAAATCCGATAAAAAAGGATAAACAAGATGAAATACTGGAAAGCGCTGGTGGCCGCTGCAATGGTGCTCACCCTCTCGGCCTGCGGTGGCGGGGGGGATGGCAGTGACAAGAGTGAGCCGCCCCCCCCTCCTCCTGGAACCCCTGACTCTCTGACTATCTCGGCCTCGACACCGGTTCTCACCCCGGATGGTCAGCTCTCGGTGCAGTTCAACGTGGCGGACAAACAGGGTTCGGGTTACGACCTGGGCGCTACGATCCCCTCCTTCACCCTCAACAAGGTGATCCCCGGCCGCGATGCCACACGGCAAGACCCGGCCATCTGGAAGAGTTTTATCTACCGTTCCGGCAAAGCCACCAGTGAAAACAGCGGCAAGCTGGAGCCACTGGGCAATGGGCAATATCGCTACACCTTTGCGATCAACCCCACCACAGTGCAGGATCCCTATCCTTCTGATTCACAAAGCAATAATGGTGTAATTAGCTGGGATGAGACGGCGACTCATCGTCTCGGTATCTTTTTTGGTGGCAGCAACAATGTTCCCGTTACCAACTATGTGCTGGACTGGGTGCCGGCAGGGACGCCCGCCGCTTTGACCCGGGATATCGTGGATCAGAGCAGTTGTAACAGTTGTCACATGAAGCAAGCGATCAAACACGCGGATCGCGCTGACCCCAAACTCTGTGTCACCTGTCACAACGAGAGCAATCCGACCATTGCTACCCGCCGTTCTCTGACGACCATAGTGCACAAGTACCATGGCAATCTGGATAGCACGGATACCAAGACGGTCAGCCACTTTCCGCAAGACCCGCGCAACTGCGATACCTGTCATAAGGACGCTACGCCAGCCACCCTCAATGCCGGTAACTGGCAACATGCCCAGGAAAAAGCCTGTGGTGCCTGTCATGCCGATTCAACCAGCTCCACAGGTTTTGATGCTCACATCACCGGCAAGATCAACAGTGGCGCAGTCTGCACCCAGTGCCATGGCGCTGATCCGGCCAGCAGCAAGTCACCTTATATGGTTCACCTGGGTTACATGGCCAACGAGGCGATTGGACGCGACAAGCTGCAGTTCACGTTCGATGACGTTCGCTATGCCGCTCCCAATATCGAGGTCGAACTGACCGTCACCGTCGACGGTACGCCGGCCGAGAGCGTTAATGACGTGCTGAAATATGTCAAAGATGGCAATCCGGCCATTCTGGTCAACTGGGATCAGGGCCAGGGATTCGAGCTGGCCACCACCAATCCGCAGACCTTCGTCTCTGGCAACAAGATCGAGTTCAGCAAGTGTGTCAGCCAGGGCACAGGCCGCTTCCTGTGCAGCAAAGAGACGGGCAACGAGGTCAACGGCACCCTGGCTGCGACCATCGCCGACTTGAGAGTCTGTGTGGCGCGTAAAGCCGATCGCAACGGGGCGTTTGCCGCAGGGGATCTGCTGCCTTGCAGCAGTACTGCCAGCGCACTCTCCCTGATCGCCATCAATCCGGTCAGCGCCTACTTCCGTGCCGAAGGGGGCATCGACAGCAGCTATCTGCTCAAGGCCGGTGCGGATCTCGCTTCCTGCAACAGTTGTCACAAGGATCTGGCAGTCCACATGAGCAATCATGCGGCCAAGGATATGAGCCAGTGCACCAGTTGCCACAACGCGACCCGTACCTCGTTCTATGCGGGGGTGCCGGGGGACCTGAAATATCACGTCCACTCCTTCCACGCGCTGGGCGCCAAACATGGGGGAAGTGCTACCTTCCCGGGCGATATCAGCAACTGCGAGTCCTGTCATACCCAGGGGCAATACAACCTGCCCAACCAGCAGAACGCGCGCCCCTCTCTGGTCGCCACCACGGCTGACAACAAACAGCCCAAATACTTCAGCCCGGTGCTGGTGGTCTGCTCCAGCTGCCACCTCAAATCACCGCTGGGGTTGGTCAAGCCGGATAGCCCGGTGGCAGGGGATGAGTGGGCTACCCACATGAAGAATAACGGCGCCGTCTTTGGTGCAGAGACGATCGAAGCCGCAACCGGTGTTGAACAGTGTGCCTCTTGCCATGCCGTCGGGCAGGAGCAGGGTGTCGACAAGGTTCACAAGGTCTACGACTTCCGTTGATGAAATCCTGCGGTCAGGGGGTAACCCCTGGCCCTTCGCCGTTGAAGGAAACAAGATGAAAAAGACCATCACGCAGTGGTTATTGGCTGGCATGCTGGCCCTGAGCTGCCTGTCAGCCTGGGCCAAGAGCGATGCCGCGCAACCCGCTGGCGATGCAGATCCGCGACTCCAGATTGAATCGGCTCTGGACAAGAAATTTGACCAGGGAAAATACTCCCCGAAGGGAGCTGATACCTGCCTCAAGTGCCACGATTCAGATTCACGCAAACCCGCGACCGGCATATTCCACAGTGTGCACGGCAATCTGGGCAACCAGAATGGCCCCATGGCCGACCGGCAGTGTGAAGCTTGTCATGGTCCGGCAGGCAACCACACGCGCAATCCTCGCAAAGGAGAGAAACGGGAGCCGATGATCACCTTTGGTCCCGATTCACCTGTGCCGGTCGAGAAGCAGAACAGTGTCTGTCTCTCCTGTCATACCGATACCAACCGGATGGGCTGGCATGCCAGTGTTCATGCGGTCGAGGATCTCTCCTGTACCAGCTGCCACACATTGCACCAGGCCAAGGATCCGGTGATGGACAGCAAGAAACAGGTCGAGACCTGCACCAGCTGCCATGCCGCAGAGAAATCGGATCTGCACAAGCGCACCAGTCATCCCATCCTGAATGGCGAAATGCCCTGCTCCAGCTGCCACAACCCGCATCAGTCACAAAATGAGGCCAGCCTGAAACAGCCAACCGTCAACGAGAGCTGTTACGAGTGCCATGCCGAGAAGCGGGGCCCCTTCCTGTGGGAGCACGAACCGGTGACCGAGGATTGCTCTCTATGCCACAGCCCCCACGGTTCCATCAATCAGGCGCTGCTCAACAAGCGCGTGCCCCAGTTGTGTCAGGAGTGTCACAGCGCCCCCCATGCCAACGTGTCCATCACCGAGGGGGATCTCAAGGTGCGCGGCGGCAGTTGCCTGAACTGTCATAACCAGATCCACGGGACCAACCATCCGAATGGGCAGTCCCTGCGACGTTGAGGAGAGAAGTCATGAAACATTCAACACTTTGGCTCTCCTTGCTGACCATCTTCTCGGCCCATGCCACCGAGGAGCCGCTGGCTGTCGAGGATTACTCTCTGCAATCGGCCAGGGAGGCCAAAACCGCGCGCTGGCGCTGCGCATCCTGTGAAAGCGAGAGTGGCTGGTTTGGTGAGGTGGGGCTGGGGACAGGCTACATCAACGATGATGGCGCGACCCGTTTTCGCAACTGGGTGCCCGCCGCCAACGATACCGGCATGCAGGGGATCTTTAACGCTGACCTGCAGTATCGGGGAGAGGGATCCCGTTATGGCGCACTCGAGGCCAGGGATCTTGGAATGCGCCGTTTCAGCATGTCACTGGAGCAAGGGTTCTATGATGGCGCGCGCGCCAAAATTGGCTACTCCGAAACCCCCTTTTACTGGAACAGCCATGGCAAGAGTGTCTATCGCTCTGACGATGCGCCTATGGCGGCTGGTGCGCTGGCCGAATTTGACAAGGAGGTGGTCCGCAAGAAGCTGACTATGGGGCTTGCCTATACCCCCAAGAGCCCATGGCGCCCTTATGCCGATTTCTCTTATGAGAAAAAAGAGGCAACGCTGGCCACTTATCAGTCCAGCATCCCGGGGATAGGCAGCATGCCGGGCTTTGTACCCAAGCTGGTCGATGGCAGCAGTACCACCCTGGTCAAGAGTGGCATCAGCTACCTGGGTGAAGGCTGGCTGGTTGATCTGGCCTACAACGGCTCACTCTATCGCAACGAGGAGACCGCATTCTATTTCGGTTCGGCCAGCGACCCCTATGCCAATGAGCGGGCTTACGAACCCGACAACAGCTTCCATCAGGTCAGTTTATCCGGCCAGTACAACTGGAACCGGCAGAGTCTGAGCGGTCGCATTCTCAGCAGCCGAACAACGTCGGATGGCAATCTAGCCGCATTCCGGCAGGTGCCGATCACCCAGAGCGATTTCCACGGTGAGATCGATACCATCCAGACCAATGCCAAATGGGTGGGGCGTTTTGGCCGGGATTTGACTCTGCGGGCCGGGGGCGAATACCGGGATCGGCAGGACAACTCGGACAAGCAGGTTGTTATTGGCAAACAACGGCAGCCGGGGGATCGTTCTCACAGTAAAGCCAATCTGGAAGCGGATTACCGCCTGAGTCGATCGGTCAAGGTAACCGGGGGTTACCAGTATCGTGCCGATGAACGGGAGTACGCGGATCGTCGCAAGACGGATGAGCAGACATTGTTCCTCAAGAGTCGCTATCGCCCGGTGGGTGATCTGCAACTGGGGGGGAAACTCTCCTGGAGCACCCGGGATGGCTCTGAGTGGAAGAATAACAATACCAATGTCAGCCCGACCTTGCGTCAGTTCTATCTGGCCAATCGTGACAGGTTCGAGCTGCGTGGCGATCTGCAGTATGCCTTCAGCGAGCAGTTAAGCTCCTCGCTGGAAGGGTGGTGGGCACGGGCAAACTATCCGGAGCCTGACATCGGACTCAGTGAAGGGGAGGACTATGGTATCGATCTGACCCTTAACCAGCAGTTTGATGAGAACCTCAGTGGCCATCTATTCAGCAATGTACAGTGGATCACCTCAAGCCAGAACCATGCTTACACCGGTGCCCCGGACTGGGATCCCTATTCGACCCGGGTTCGTGACCAAATCACTACTCTGGGAGTGGGACTAAGCCAGAAGAAGGCGTTTGATTTGGCGCTGGAACTGGGGGTGGATTACAGCTTCTCCTATGGCCGTGGCCAGACAGATGCCAGCAAGGGTTATGACTACCCCGATCTGACCAGTAAACAGCACCGTCTGGAAGGTTACGCCCTTTATCAGCTCGACGAGAAGCAGTCACTGCGCTGGGATATGCGCTACGAGTTCTACCATGACGTGGATTACCTCTATACCGGTGAGGAGTACAGCATGGGTCATGTGAACCAGAACTATAACGGTTACTTCACCGCTATCTCCTGGCTTTACAAGTTCTAATGCAGCCCATCTTGTAAGGGGAGCCAGGCTCCCCTTTTTTATGTCTGCGGCTCATGCCTGGTCGCTGATTGCAATTGATGCATCTATGCCGTAAGCAGAGTAGCTATCCCCTTGATTTTATAAGGTGATCACAGATTTTTTGCCGCCGCTGGATAGACTGGAGCCACTGCGGTACTGCGCCGCCTCTGGATCAGCAGACAGGGTATAACTGAGCTGGCTCACCCCTATGTGTCACTGATGGAGGAGTCGGCCATGTCCGCTACCCGTATCTGGATCAAAAACCCCCTTGCCACCTTTACCCGCGAAACGGTCGATGGCCGCGGCGGACTGGTGATTGAAAACGGTCTGATTAGCGAGGTGCTGGCGGCAGGCCAGCAGCCTGCCCGGCCTTGCGAGCAGCTGTTCGATGCCCGTGACCATGTAGTGCTGCCGGGCCTTATCAATACCCACCACCACTTCTACCAGACCCTGACCCGTGCCTGGGGGCCGGTGGTCAATCAGCCGCTTTTCCCCTGGCTCAAGACCCTCTATCCGGTGTGGGCAAGATTGACGCCGGATGGGCTGGCGCTGGCGAGCAAGGTGGCGATGGCGGAGCTGCTGCTCTCGGGCTGCACCACGGCCGCGGATCACCACTACCTCTTCCCGCGCGGGATGGAGGAGTCCATCGATATTCAGGTGGCGGCGGTGCGTGAGCTGGGGATGCGCGCCACGCTGACTCGCGGCTCCATGAGCCTTGGCGAAGATGAGGGGGGGTTGCCACCACGCCACACGGTGCAGGGGCAGCAGCAGATCCTCGATGACAGCCTGCGGCTGGTGCGCCAGTACCACGAGCGCGGCGCCGGGGCGCAGATCCAGATTGCGCTGGCTCCATGCTCCCCCTTCTCGGTCACCGAAGAGATCATGGTGGAGAGCGCCAGGCTCGCGGCCGAGTTCGATGTGCGGCTGCACACCCATCTGGCGGAGACGCTGGATGAGGAGGCGTTTTGCCTTGAACGCTTTGGCCTGCGCACCGTCGATTATCTCGAAAAGGTGGGTTGGCTTGGCGATCGCACCTGGCTGGCCCACGGCATCCACTTCAATCCGGACGAGATTGCGCGGCTGGGGGCGGCAGGCACCGGGGTGTGTCATTGTCCCGTCTCCAATATGCGGCTCGCCTCCGGTATCTGCCCGACCCTGGATCTCGAAGCGGCCGGTGCGCCGGTGGGGCTCGGAGTGGATGGCTCGGCCTCCAACGATGCCTCGAACCTGATGCAAGAAGCTCGTCAGGCGCTCTATCTGCAGCGACTGCGTTACGGCGCCGAGCGCATCACCCCACGCAAAGTGCTGGAGTGGGCGACCGTAGGCTCGGCACGGCTGCTCGGGCGCGACGATCTCGGCGAGCTGCTGCCCGGCAAGCAGGCGGATCTGGCGCTGTTCAAGCTCGACGATCTGCGCTTTAGTGGCTGTCACGATCCCATTGCAGCAATCATTTTGTGCGGCGCCGAGCGTGCCGATCGGGTGATGATGGGTGGCAAGTGGCGGGTTGTGGATGGCGCCATCGAGGGACTGGATGTCGAGGGTCTCATCGCTCGTCACAAGGTGGCCGCCGCGGCGCTGGTGCGTGGTTGAACGCAAAGGTCTGTACGAGTAACTCAATGTGGGCAACCCAAGGTGAATAGCCAAAGGAGAGTGCTCGACAAGAACGTACAAGTCGTGCGCGCTTGAGTACAGTGAGCCACAAAACCAGAGGGGCCCATATCGGGCCCCTCTGTATTGGCGGTGTTAAAAGGTGAGGGCTGCTAGTTGGCTGTGCTGGTGGGGGCGCTGTTAGCCGATGTCGTGTTGGCTGCTTCACTTTTGGCTGCCGCAGGGGCGGGCGCCGGGAAATATTTGCTGTGCAGCAGCGGGTACTCACTGCTCGCCAGTACCTGGGTCAAACCGGTCTGGAACTCTTTGACCAGCTCGTCGCTCACCGGATGGCTGAAAGCGAAGCAGAACTGCTCTGAGCTCAGTACCCATTGTTCTTTGAATCGTGCAGGATCAAGCTTTTGCTCCGCGATCAGCTGTTCCATGGTGGTTTTGTTCGTGGAGACCAGATCGATCCGACCTGAGGTGAGCATCTTCAGCGCTTGTGCCAGCCGATTGGCGGCCATCAGCTTGGTCTCGTCAAAGCCGTTGTTGAGTAGCAACTGTTCTCCCACATCAGCCCGCACAGCTCCGATATTGAACGCTTTGGCATCATCGAGTTTGGAGATGGTGATATTGCGCTCGGCCAACCCTACGAGCACGATTTCGGCGTAACCGATGGGACAGGCCCATTTGAACAGGGGATCCCGCGCCTGGGTGCGAGCGGTGGAGAAGAGTACTGCATTGGGTTTTTGGGTCAGCAGGTAGTAACCGCGCGCCCATGGCATGATGGTGATGGGCTGCGGCGGCGTATTGGTCTTTTTCCATACCAGTTGCAGCAGCTCGACCGCGAGGCCGGTGGGGGAGCCGCTGGCATCGGCGTAGTTGTAGGGTTTGTACTCTTCGGTGATGTAGTGCAGTTTGCCGAGTTCAGGACTCGCCTGTGCGAGAGTGGCCAGCAGCGCCCCGGCCAATCCAATCCATGGTTTCATTTTTGCCGTCCTGATCAAGGGAATATCATGCTCAAGTGTGACCAAGCTGGCCGATTTCGCCAAGGCAACAGAGCATGTTTGGCAAAAAACGCGGGCGGTCGTGGCTATCCCGGCCCATGTGTTGGCTGCAGCGCCAGGTATTTGGCTTGCAGTTGCAAAAATTGAGGTGATGCCCGTGCTCTATCCAGAGCTTGTTGAAATCTGTCGATATCCCGGTCTGGCACCTGACGGCTAAAGGCGTAGCAGAGTGGCTTGCTATCGAGGATGAAGGCCACATTGAAGTCCTTAAGATCCAGATTGAGGTTCTTGAGGGTTTGGTAGCCGACCAGCTTGTTGGTGGCAAAGAGATGGGTGCGGCCCGATGCGAGCATTTTGGCTGCCTGGCTGAGACGGTTGGCCTCGACAAGGTTGCTCTCATCCAGACCCCTTTCCCGCAACAGCTGATTCGACACGGTCGAGCGTACCACCGCAATCTTGAAATTTTTTATTTGCTCGATGGAGGAAAGGTTCAATTTGTCAGCGGCGCGGCCAAGCAGTACAAAGTCCGAGTTGTCGATGGGACAAGCCCACTTGAAAAGCACCTCCCGCTCCGGTGTCCGGGCGGTGGCAAACAGCACGACATTGTGCTTGCTGTTCAACTCTTGATAGCCTCTGGCCCACGGCAGGATTCGTATTGGTTGGGGAGGCGTATTGCTGTATTGCCAGGTCATCCGCAGCAGTTCGACGGCAAGGCCGGTGGGCTGACCCTGTGCGTCACTGAAGTTAAAAGGCGGGGATATTTCTGTCTTGTATTCGAGAGAATCCAGGCCTGCCCATGCAAAACTGGTCCACAGGAGCAGCAAGATGTGGGAGAGATGCCATGTTCTCATGGGTGAGACCCTTCACTATATATCGACGATGCCAAACAGTGTGACGACTCGAGTGCACAATAGCCAGCCCCCTGACAGGTAGCGATCGTACGGTAAAAATGCTCAATCCTCGCCATCGGATGAAAGATCAGTGTATCGGCAGATATTTGGTCTGCAATTTCCGAAACTCCTCCGAGGCGAGGGCGCGGGTCAGGCCCTGCTGAAAGAGGGTGATCTCGCTGTCAGGCACCTGACGGCTGAAGGCGTAGCAGAGCTGCTCGGCGCTCAGCACCATGGCCACGTTGAAGTCGTCGCTGCTCAGCTTCAGTTCGCGGATGGCGTCATATCCCGCCAGCTTGCTGGTGGCGAGCAGGTCGGCGCGGCCGGAGAGCAGCATCTTCAACCCCTGCGACAGGCGGTTGGCCGGGATGATGTTGTTGTCATCCATGCCGTTGTTGAGCAGCAGCTGTTCGGCTGCATCCGAGCGCACCGCGCTGATCTTGTATTGGCTCATCTGATCGAAGGCGGTCAGGGTGATGTTCCGCGCTTTGCGGCCCAGCAGTATGTATTCCGAGTAGCCGATGGGGCAGACCCACTTGAAGAGATCCTCCCGCGCCTGGGTGCGGGCGGTGGAGAAGAGCACCACGTTGGGCTTCTGGGTTAGCAAGTAATAACCTCGCGCCCAGGGCAGGATGCGCAGCGGCTGGGGCGTCACGCCGCTGTGTTGCCAGATCATCTGCAGCAGATCGACCGCAAGCCCGGTGGGCTGGCCTTGCGGATCGCTGTAGTTGTAGGGGGGGTACTCTTCGGTGAGGTACTCGAGCTTGCCCAGATCAGCCCGGGCCGTCGAGGCCCAGCAGAGCAGCAACAGATGACAGATCAGCCATATCCTCATTGGGAACATCCTTAGCGATCAACCTTCCCTTGAGTGTGACCATGAACAGAGTAAATAGCCACTCACGGCCGTTACCAGCGGGCGCGGGTCTGCCCGATGGGCTGGTAGGCCTCATCCCGCAGCCCCACCAGCAGGGTCTTGCCATCCGCTTGCAGCCGGAACTCGCCGTAGCGGGCCGCTTCGTACTGCTCCCCCGTGCCCTCTTCAAAGAAGTAGGCATCGGGGCCGATTTGCCACTGCCGCTCGCTCTGGCGCACTTGCAATAGCCGCTCATCGCTGGCGAGCCGATCCGGTTTGCCAGCGGCCACCAGAGTGGCCACCTGATGGGCATCGAGGCGGATCACCAGGGTATCGCTGCCCTTGTCTTGATTAGCACGGGTGTCGCGGCTGGTCAGCTCGCGGGCAATTTCATAGTTGAGCCGCATGTAATCCCCCTGCATCAGGGAGCGGGGATCGACCGGAGCGAGCCGCAGCAGCACCACTTCGCCGCTGCTCATGGCGTGCTCATAGCGCCAGACGGTGGCATTGATGCCCGCCAGGATGGCGAGGCCGCTCAGCAACAGGGCGAGCTGTCGGGTCACAGGTTTCATGAATCGCTCCTTGCCGCGAAGGTGGTGAGCAGCTGGCGGGCACCCAGTAGCAGGATGCCGGAGCCCAGCAGCAGCCAGGATTTGGTCATCAGGGTGAGCCCCAGATCGTAGTAATAGAGCGAACCATAGCCGAGCAGCAGCAGGGCCGAGAGGGTCATCAGCCCCAGACTGCCGGCATAAAACCCGAGGATCAGCACCAGTGCGCCCGCCCCCATGCCGGGGATGATGGCGCTGATCAGCACCAGCGGCAGGCCAAACTGCAGGGGGAGCCTCAGCTTTACCATCACCGCCAGCAGCAGGGCGGCGCAGAGCAGGGGATTGAGCCAGAGCGGCAGGCGCGATAGCCCCAGTTCGTCCAGCATGCTGCTGCCGCCATCCCAGAGCGGATGGTGCAGACGGCCCAGCACCAGCAGGGAGAGGGCGAGCCCCAGCGTGATGGAGTGGTAGAGCTGGTGACGCTCTGGATCCCTATCTGCCCGCAGCCAGCAGAAGGTGATGGCCGCCATCACCAGCGGCAGCGCCAGCAGTTGCAGCCCGAGGCAGGCGAGGCCAAGGGTGAGCAGCAGGGCCGCCGCCACGCTGTGAAACAGCCGCACCAGCCAGTGATCGAACAGCACGGCGATGGCAAGGGAGAGCAGGCACAACCCAAACCAGAGCAGGGCGTGATGGAGATCCAGCTGATCGAGCAGGCCATAGAGCAGCCAGGCATCGGCCGCCAGGGTAAGGGCCAGCACGAACTGATCCCATAGATCGCCGCTTTGGCTGCGATTGAGGGCGTAGGCCCCCGCCAGCAGCACGGCCCCCAGCAGCAGGGCGCTGTTGGCCTCGCGGGTCAGCTGCTCGAAGGTGAGAAACAGGAAAAAGAGCAGGAACAGGGCGGCAATCCAGCCCACCAGCCCGAGCAGAAAGCGGCTCGACCAGTGGGGCTGGTTGTTGCGGGGCATCTCCCCCTCCACCAGATTGGCCTGTTGCAGCGCTTGCCAAAGGGTCAGATCACTCATGAGACCTCCGTTGTTGTTGCAGCCAGCGGGCGGCGGTGACAGAAAGGCCGATGGCAATCAGGCTCAGCAGCAAGAAGCCGTTGATGTCGGGCTCCATCCACTTGCCCAGCGCCGCGAGGATGACGGCAATCAGGCTGAGGCACCCCATGGCGAGTCCGGCGATAAATCTGTGATGCCAAAGGGCATAGGCGGCGGCCAGCCAGCCAAACCAGAGCGGCCACACCAGCGGGGAGGCGGCATCGAAGAGCGCCAGCAGGGTGAGCAGGGTGGCCCCCAGACCGGCAGCAAGGCCCGCCAGCCAGCTTGGCATCAGGCGCCAGCGGTTTGGCGCCAGCAGAAGCAGAGCCCAGAGGGCGGCGTTGAGCAGGGTAAGGCACCAGCCCAATCCCTCTTCATCGAAGGTAAAGAAGAACGTGAACAAACCGAGCCGCCAGTAGAGCACCAGCGCCAGCTGGCCGAGCAGCCAGCTTAAGGTCCAGAGCAGGGGACTTTGGCCAAATGCCGCCAGCGGCACCAGCATCAGCGCCCAGGTGGCGAACAGTTGCCAGGGATCGGCGCCGGTCTGGTAGGTTTGACCCACCAGCGCCAGCAGGGCGCCGATATTGAGGGCGATGGCGAGCAGCAGTGCCTGACGGGGGGTCTTCCCAAGGGGCTTGCGCCACAGCAGAAGCAGCATGGCGAGCAGCGGCGCCTCCAGCAGGGCGAGGCGGGAGACCCGGCCCAGCTCTTGCCAGTTGAAGGCGACGAAGAAGATGAGGCCAGCCCCGATACAGAGGGCGCCGAGCCAGAGCAGCAGCCGGTCAAACAGCCACTGCCAGCGCGCCGGATGGGGGGGGAGATCGGCGAGGGTGAGGGCGTCCGCCAGCTTCTCTGGCGCCAGCCGTCCCTGTTTGACCCATTCGAGAAGCGTCTCTCTTGATACGTTGTGCATGGGGGGACTCCACGAGGTTTGCCCCATTATGGCATGAGGCACCCGCAACCGTGCACTGCCCCTTGGCTCTACGGCTGGTGGTTGCGACAGCGGATTACGCAATAGACAAAGCTGCAAACAAAAAAGCCCTCCACAGGGGAGGGCTTGGTCAGCGGAAAAGGCGATCAGGCAAAGATCAGAGTGCTCACCCCGAGGCCGACGAAGAGGATGGCGCAGGCGATGCGGATCCCCTTGAGCGGCAGCTTGTCCGCCCCCAGCTTGCCGATCAGCACCACAGGCACGTTGGCCAGCATCATGCCGAGGGTGGTCCCAGTAATGACTTGTACCAGCGAGTCATACTTGGCGGCCAGCAGCACGGTGGCAATCTGGGTCTTGTCGCCAATCTCGGCGATGAAGAAGAGCACGAAGGTGGCCATAAAGGGGCCGTATTTATCCAGCGAGCTCTCCTCGTCATCCATCTTGTCCGGCACCAAAATCCAGATAGCCATGGCGATAAAGGCGATGGCGACCAGCCAGGTCATTATCTTGGGATCGAGCCAGCGGCTGATGAACTCACCAATCCAGGCGGCGCCCGCATGGTTGAGCAAGGTAGCCGCCAGCATGCCGGCGATGATGGGCCAGGGCTTGCGAAAACGGCAGATGAGCAGCAACGCCAACAGCTGGGTTTTATCGCCGATCTCGGCAATAGCGACGCTGAGGGTTGAGGTTAACAAGGCTTCCATAAAAATGACCGGGGGACGGAATTGTTATAAACCAAAGACAAGCCTGCGCCATCCGTCCCCGGTATTGGCACTGGCCCGTCAAAGGTCTTGTCAAATCCATGGCTGGCATGGATCACCCTGACCATGGTGATTTGGCACCAAGTATGTTGATCAGGGTCGCAAACCGGTATTCATGCAATGGATGGCACCGGCGTGCGAGACTACTCCCCCTCGATGGGAGCGGGCATTCTAGGGAAAAACCGCATGAGTGACAAGGGGATCAGCCACCCACCAGCTTGACGCTGAAACCGGCTTTCTCCAGCTCGGTTTTGATCAGGTCCCGTTTATCCCCCTGGATCTCGATCACTCCCTCCTTGATACCGCCTCCGGTGCCGCACTTTTTCTTGAGCAGGGTGGCCAGGGATTTTTGCTGATCGGCGGGTACGCCATGAATGGTGATCACCCCGGCGCCCTTGCGCCCTTTGGTCTCGCGGCGAATGCGCACGGTGCCGTCAGTGGGGAAGGGGGAGGCGGATTGGGGAGCGCTCTGCTCCTTGATCATGCCGCCATCTGTGCTGTAAACGAGGCGGCTGTTGTTGTCGTGATTCATGGCATTACTTTATGGGTTAGCTAAGCGGAGTTTGATTTTACTCAAATAAAAGTTGAAGACACAGCTTATAATGCCCCAAGTAAAAGAGAATTATTATTGTTTAACTTCAGGAGTCAGTCATGGTACTCACGCAGTTGTCACCGGGACAGAGTGCTCGCATCAAGAATATGAATCAGCTCGCCCGGCCGCTGCGCCGCAAACTGATGGTGATGGGCCTGTTGCCCCAGACTGAAGTCATTTATCTGCGCTCCGCCCCCCTGGGGGACCCGCTCCAGATCCAGTGCCAGGGGATCTGTCTCTCCATGCAAAAGAGTCTGGCCCAGCAAATAGAAGTCGAGCCGGTATAACCCCCTGTTCGGCTACCGCTTCGGTCAAGAAAGTCACCGGGAGCGGTTCAGAGACAAGAAGTCGAACCTGCAAAGCAGCTTGCCACTCGCACGCGGCGGGTTCAGAAGAAAATAGAGGTAGAGCTGGTATGAATTATTCCCTGGTAACGGTAGGTAACCCCAATAGCGGCAAGACCTCCCTGTTCAACGCCCTGACCGGCGCCCGCCAGCAGGTAGGCAACTGGAGTGGCGTCACCGTCGACAAGAAGATGGGTGAGTTCAGCGCGGGTGAGCATCACTTCAAGCTGATGGATCTGCCCGGCATCTATAGCCTGGCGGGTCAGGATGGCAGTCTGGACGAGCAGATCGCCAGCCGCTTTGCCCAGGGCCAACAACCCGACCTGCTGCTCAACGTCATCGACGCAGCCAATCTGGAGCGCTCCCTCTACCTCACGCTGCAACTGCGCGAACTGGGCCTGCCCATGGTGGTGGTGCTCAACAAGCTGGATATCCTGCAAAAGCGCCGCATCGTCATCGACGATAGCAAACTCGGCAAATCCCTCGGTTGCCCTGTAGTGGCCCTCTCTGCCCACAACAGCAAGCAGGTTGCCGCCTTCAAGCAGCAGATCCGGCAGTTTATCGGTCAGCCGCAAGCAGCCTTGCAACTCGATTACGGCCAAGAGTTTGAAACCGATCTGGCGGAGCTGGAGACCCTGCTCGCCCCGCATCACCTCACTACCCGTGGCCGCGCCCTGCGCCTGCTGGAAGAGGATGCGGTGATGCAGGAGACTCTGCTGCCCGGTCAGCAGGCGGCCGCCGCCAATGTGGTAGCTCGCGCTCATCAAGGGCAGGATATCGACCTGCAACTGGCGGATATTCGCTACGGCCATATCCACCAGTGGGTACAACAGGCTCGCCAGCAGAAGGGCAAGCTCACCGAGGCCCAGAGTGAGTGGCTGGATCGGGTGCTGCTCAATCGCTGGATTGGCATCCCCTTCTTCCTGTTTGTCATGTACCTGATGTTCATGTTCGCCATCAAGGTGGGCAGCGCCTTTATCGACTTCTTCGACATCATGGGCGGCGCCCTGTTTGTCGATGGGGTGCACCACCTGCTGGGGCTGATCAATGCCCCCGAATGGTTGGGCGCCATTCTGGCTGACGGCTTCGGGGTTGGTTTGCAGACCGTGGCCACCTTTATTCCGGTGATTGGTTGCCTCTATCTGTTCCTCGCGGTACTGGAGAGCTCCGGCTATCTGGCCCGCGCCGCCTTCGTGGTGGATGCCCTGATGCGCCGCCTCGGCCTGCCGGGCAAGGCGTTCGTGCCGATGCTGATGGGCTTTGGCTGTACCGTCCCCTCGGTGATGGCGACCCGTACCCTCAACTCCGAGCGGGAGCGGCTGATGACCTCCGCCATGGCCCCCTTCATGTCGTGCGGTGCCCGTCTGCCGGTTTACGCCCTGTTTGCGGTGGCCTTCTTCCCTGAATCAGGCCAGAACATGGTGTTCGGTCTCTACCTCATCGGTATTCTGGTGGCGGTGCTCACTGGCCTGCTGCTGCGCAATACCCTGCTGCCGGGCAAGAGCGACTCCATGGTGATGGAGATGCCGGATTACGAGTGGCCGCGTCCTGTCAACGTTGCCATCAAGACCTGGCAGAAGCTCAAATCCTTCGTCTTTGGCGCCGGTAAAACCATCGTGCTGGTGGTTGCCGTGCTGAGCGTGCTTAACTCCCTGGGTACCGATGGCAGCTTTGGCCATCAGGAGCAGGAGAGCTCGGTCCTGAGCAAGATCAGCCAGGCGGTGACCCCGGTGCTGCACCCCATCGGTGTGCGCGATGACAACTGGCAGGCTACGGTCGGTATCGTCACCGGTATCTTCGCCAAAGAGGCGGTGGTCGGTACCCTCAACAGCCTCTACGCCGGTGGTGGCGCAGATGAAGAGGAGGCGAGCGAGTTCTCGCTGGTGGCCAGCTTCCATGAGGCGATCGATGCCGTGGCAGCCAATCTGGCGGAGATCAACCCGAGCGACCCTATGGGGCTTGATGTTGGCAACCTCGACGACCAGAAAGCTGCCGCCGAGGCGCAGGAAGTGGATGTCTCCACCTACGGCAACATGCAGACCCACTTCGATGGGGCGGCTGGTGCCTTTGCCTACCTCTTGTTCGTGCTGCTCTACATGCCTTGCGCCGCCGCCATGGGTGCCCTGGTGCGGGAAACCGGTCGCCAGTGGGCCCTCTTTACCGCGGCCTGGTGCAACTATATGGCCTTTATGTGCGCCACCCTCTTCTATCAGGTGGCGACCTTCGCCGCTCACCCGGAGCAGAGCCTGTTCTGGATCGTCAGCTATGGCCTCTCTCTGGTACTGCTCTGGTGGGCCGGTCGCCGTCACGGTGACATCGTTGCCCGCAAGGTGGTGACCTTATGATCCTGCGCGAGCTGGGGGATTACCTCGCCGCGCAGCAGAAGGTGAGCCGGCGTGATCTGGCTCGCCACTTCCACACCTCGGAAGATGCGGTGGAGGCCATGCTCGGCGTCTGGATGCGCAAGGGGCGGGTCATCAAGCGTGAAAGCCGGGTCTGTGGTGGCAGTTGCTGCGGCAAGAGCGAAGAGGTGATGTTCGAGTGGTGTGACGCGGGCCAGATTGGCATCAAGATCCGCTAAACGACTACCCAACCTCATCATCAAACATCGAACAATAAAAAACGGCAGATCCTGCTCAAGGGTCTGCCGTTTTTATTGCTGAAGACAGGCGGGATCAGGCGCCTTGGCGAGCCTCGCTCAGCAGTGCCAGCGCCGGTTGGGCGTTGTCCGGCATCAGCCGGTAGGCCTTGTGGTGCTTGACCAGGGTGGTCTTCTTGTTGCCCTGGCTCAGCAGCAGGCCGTGCTTGAAGGCCGCCTCGGCCAGCACCTTCTCGTCACCGCGCACATAGAGGGTGAGGGGTTTGACAAGCTCACCGTCCTCGATATGGCCTGCATATTCGTTATGGCTTACCACCAGACTCGCCTGACCGCCCGATTGCAGGCGCAGCTTGGCGTTCACCTCGCTCTCGGTTAGCACCAGCCAGCCTGCCGCTGAGAGCTCCTCCAGCAGGGCAGCCAGCTTGGCCCCCAGTTGCTGCGGATTGGTCATGGCGCACTGGTATTGGAAGGCGATGCGCGCAAGCAATCCCTTGAGATCGGCGCCCGCACCCAGAGTGCGGCCAAGCTGCACCCAAGCTTTCAAATCTTCCATCACCAGACGGGAGAAGCGCTTCTCCTTGAGGGAGTCGGCCATCCAGGTGCAGAGAAAGTGGCTCTCTTGCGCCGGAGTGCGCTTGCCCGCCTTTTGCTCGGCGGTGCGGGCCAGTTCGGCCAGGCTTTGAGTGGCCATCTCGAGCAGGGCCTGATTGTAGGTCGGAGAGGTCATAAGCAATCCTTGAGTTGACCACCAGGGGTCAACACCGATGACAGAGATGGCAAAGGCGCCAGTGGCGCCTTTGCGGTTCAATAGAGCAACTGCCCGCCTTATTTCGGCTGACGGGGCTTCTTGGCTGCAGCCAGACGCTTGAGGCGCTGACCCTGCAGCTTGGCTTCGGCCATCACCTGGGCCACGGCGTTATCTTCACGCTGCGGACGCTTGCCGAAGCGGCGACGCTCCTGCAGCTGTTTGATCAGCTCGTCACGGCTGCTCACCTCATAGCCCGGTACCATGATGCGGCGGATCTTCTGGCCGATCAGGGCCTCGATCTCCAGCAGGGTACGCTCCTCTTCACGGCTGACGAAGGAGATGGCCATGCCGCGCTTGCCGGCACGACCGGTACGGCCGATGCGGTGCACGTAATCTTCCGCCAGGAACGGCAGATCATAGTTGACCACGTACTCCAGATCCGGAATGTCCAGACCACGGGCTGCCACCTCGGTGGCGACCAGTACCCGTATCTTGCCTTCCATGAATTCGCGCAGGGCGCGGCGACGGTTGCCCTGGGCCTTCTCGCCATGGACAACGGCGGACTTGATGCCGTCGAGGTTCAGCTCCTCGACCAGCACATCACAGCTCTCGCGGGTACTGGCGAACACCAGCACCTGCTGCCAGTTCTGCTTGCCAATCAGCTCGGAGAGCAGCTCGCGTTTGCGCTTCTGCTCGACCGGATAGACGGTGTGGCTGACGGTGTCGGCGGTGGAGTTCTGCTTGTTGACGCTGACGATCTGTGGGCGATCCAGCATCAGGTTGGCCAGCTTCTTCACCGCGTCGGAGAAGGTGGCGGAGAAGAGCAGGTTTTGACGGGTCTTGTTGACCGCTTGCAGGATCTTCTGCACATCGGCACTGAAGCCCATGTCGAGGATGCGATCCGCTTCATCCATCACCAGACACTCGACGCCGGAGAGGCTGAGGTTGCAGGCGGTGAGGTGCTCCAGCAGACGGCCCGGGGTGGCCACAATGATGTGAGCGCCCGCTTTGAGCTTCTTGGCCTGCACGTCCTGCTTGCCACCGCCGACGATGGTGATGGTGGTGATATCGAGATACTTGGCGAAGTCATTGATGTTGCTCGCCACCTGAGCCGCCAGCTCGCGGGTCGGGGTCAGGATCAGCACCCGGGCGTTGGAAGGCTGGACCGGCGCCGGATTGTCTACCAGACGCTGCAAGATGGGCAGGGCGAAGGCGGCGGTCTTGCCGGTACCGGTCTGGGCGCTGGCCAGCACATCGCGGCCACGGCGAATGGCCGGGATCGCCTGTTGCTGCACAGGGGTCATCTCCTGATAACCGCAATCTGAGACAGCACGCAAAATCTCGGGGGCAAAATCGAACGATTCAAATCTCATAATGGGTTCCTGTGTTCCAGCTGGGCTGTGTTTGGCTTGGTTAGCTCGGCATGAGCGAGACGGAGGTTGTAACCACCGACGGCTGCGCCTGACATCAAGTCAGAGAGTGAGCCGGAAAATGGCGGGCGCGAAGTGTAACAGATAGGCGTCACAAATTCTGCCTCAAATGGTTGTCCTTTTCTCATCCTTTGTGGTGTGAGTGGCGGTTGAAAGCAATCATTTGACTCCCAAATGCCAAGCTTGGAGGTGTGGGCTAACGGTTTTGGGCAAGGACGAAAGGGATATCGATGGAACTGGAACAGTTAAAACGCCAGCTGGAGCAGCTTGGCGAGCGCAATGACAGCATGCAGCAGGCTCGACACCGCAAGCTGCTCAATATCAGCCGCGACACGGGGGAGTTGCTGTCAGTATTGGTGCAGACCCGTGGGGCGCAGGCGGTGCTGGAGATTGGCACCTCCAATGGTTACTCCACACTCTGGCTGGCAGAAGCGGTGCGTCGGCTGGAGGGGCACGTGACCACCATTGAGCTGGATGAGGATAAGCGCGTGCTGGCCCATGACAACTTTCAGAGGGCAGGGCTGGCCCCCTGGGTAACCTTGCTGGCAGGGGATGCAGGCGAGCTGTTACCGACCTTGCCGCAAGGCGGCTATCAGCTCATCTTCCTCGATTCGGATCGTCAGCACTACCGGGCATGGTGGCCGCAGATCCGCCGCCTGCTGGCACCCCGTGGCCTGCTGGTGGTCGATAACGCCATCTCCCATCGCAGCGAGATGGTGGAGTGGATGAACGAGGTCGGGCAGGATCCGGCCTTTGCCACCTCGCTGGTGCCGGTCGGCAAGGGGGAGTGGCTGGTGGTGCGTTTGTAACAAGGTGATGGCCTGGATTTGGTATCGGGCTGGCAGTGTATGTTTATTCATGATGAATAAACAGTGTGTCCCGCAATCAGTAGCGAATGCGGGACTGCTTTTTCGTTATTCATTATTTCACTTAACATCTTCATATTTCATGGTTTGGTAACGGGAACCTTCGCGTTATTTTTTGCTGGTGCCGCCAAGTGCAATCGTTTATTGACTGTCATCGTATATGTGGCGTGAGCCGATTAAATGGTGCTGGTAGCAGTAGGATTCAAAATAATAATTGCATGGTAATCCGGATTATCGTTGGCAAGCGTGCTGGATGTTTACAAATATAACGAGGTGAATAATGAAAAAACTGCACTCCCTGTTTTTGCTGGCAGCCCTTCCACTGGCTTTGATGACATCGGCGCAAGCCGAGTCCAGCCTCGCCGCTATCCAGAGTGCCGGTGCGATCAAAATCGGCACTGAAGGCGCCTATCCTCCGTTCACCTATCACGACAAGAGCGGCAAGCTGGTCGGCTTTGATGTGGAGATTGGCGAGCTGATTGCAAAAGGCCTTGGGGTGAAGCCGGAGTTTGTCGAAGGCAAGTGGGATGGTCTCATCGCCGGGGTGGATGCCAAGCGCTACGATCTGGTGCTCAACGAAGTGGCCATCACCCCGGAGCGGCTGAAAAAGTATGATTTTTCAGATCCCTACATCACCTCCAAAGCGGTGATCGTGGTGCACAGCGATAATCACAGCATCAACAGCTTTGCGGATCTGAAGGGTAAGAAATCATCCCAGTCCCTGACTAGCAACTTTGCTCAGCTGGCGAAATCCTCGGGCGCCGAGGTGGTCGCCACCGAGGGCTTCAACCAGTCACTACAGCTGGTGCTGACCGGGCGAGTGGATGCCACCATCAATGACAGCCTCTCGTTCCTCGACTTCAAGAAACAGAAACCGGATGCCAAATTGAGGGTGGCGGCGACCGAGGCGAAGGGGGATCAATCGGCAGTGTTGCTCGCCAAGGGACAGCCGGAATTGCTGGCCGCTATCAATCAGGCACTGCGCACTGCCAAACAGGATGGTAGCTACCAGAAAATATCTCTTAAGTATTTTGGTACTGATGTCTCGCAATAATATTGCCGGAAAATAATAACTAGCGAGGTAATTAACGTGCCAGCCTGGTTGCAGTTAATGATCGACTCTTTTTGGCCCCTGCTTAGAGCGGGGCTTATTTTTACCGTGCCACTGACCCTGATCACCTTTGTCTTGGGAATATTGCTCGGCTTGCTGGTGGCGCTGGCCAGATTATATGGCCCGACACCATTGGTGGCACTGGTTCGTTTTTATGTCTGGCTTATTCGTGGTACGCCGCTGCTGGTGCAGCTCTTTCTGATTTTCTATGGCTTGCCGAGTGCTGGCATTGTGCTGGATGCCTTCACCGCCGCGGTGATCGGGTTCACCCTCAACATCGGCGCCTACAGCTCTGAGATCATCCGCGCTACTCTCGCGGCGATCCCGAAAGGGCAGTGGGATGCAGCCTATTCGATTGGCATGAACTGGCCCCAGGTGATGTGGCGGGTGATCCTGCCGCAGGCGGCGCGCATTGCGGTGCCACCGCTTTCCAACACCTTTATTTCGCTGGTGAAGGACACCTCGTTGGCGGCGGCAGTGACCGTGCCTGAGCTGTTTCAGGCGGCCCAGCGGCTCGCCTCTGTCACCTATGAGCCGCTGATCCTTTACATAGAGACGGCCATCATCTACCTGCTGTTTAGCTCGGTGCTCTCCACCTTGCAAGACCGGCTGGAGCGCAAGTTGACCCACAAAGAGACCCGGGAGGTCGCCCTATGATCCGGTTGCGTGGTATCGAGAAGCAGTTTGGCGGGCAGCGGGTGCTCAAGGGGATCGATCTTGCCATGGTGGCGGGCAGTGTGACCGCCCTGATTGGCCCCTCCGGCAGTGGCAAGAGCACCCTGTTGCGCTGTGTCAATATGCTGGAGCGGCCGGATGCGGGGCACCTGGTGCTGGGGGGGGGCGAACTCGATTTTTCTCACCATCTGCCTCGCCAGAGCGTGCAGGCATTGCGCCAGCAGACCGGCATGGTGTTCCAGAATTTCCAGCTGTTCCCGCATATGACGGTGCTGGAAAACGTTATTGAGGGATTGGTGACCGTGTTGAAGTGGCCAAGAGCGAAAGCGGAGGTGCGAGGCTTGCAACTGCTCGACAAGGTGGGGCTCAGGCACAAGGCCGAGGCGGTGCCTGCCACCCTCTCCGGTGGCCAGCAGCAGCGGGTTGCCATTGCGAGGGCGCTGGCGCCATCGCCCAAGGTACTGCTCTGTGATGAACCCACCTCGGCGCTGGATCCCGAGCTTGCCCAGGAGGTGGTGACCGTGCTGCGCCAGCTGGCCCGCGAGGGAACCACCATGCTGATTGCTACCCACGATCTGCGGCTGGCAGCCCAGATAGCGCAGCAGGTGATCTTTCTGGAGGCGGGTGAGGTGGTGGAAGCAGGCAGCGCACGCCAGATGTTCACCACTCCCAAGCGGGCGCGTACCTTCGAGTACATCTCCACCCTCACCGAGCGGTTGCCGGAGAGCTGGAGCATCTAGCCGCTCCCCGGACGGGAGTGATAGGTGACAAGTCGCCAGCGAGAACTCCTAGCCTTAAATTCCGAGCCTTAAATTCCTAGCCTCAAAAGAAGAGCCCCGCACTGGCGGGGCTCTGTTTGGGTTGACTGCGGAAGTGCAGGTTAGACCGCCAGATAGTCCATGATCCCTTCGGCGGCTTTGCGCCCTTCGTAGATGGCGGTCACCACCAGATCGGAGCCACGCACGGCGTCGCCACCGGCGAACACCTTGGGATTGCTGGTCTGGAAGGCATACTCCGCCTGTTCGCGGGCCTTGATGCGATCCCGGTTGTCGAGCTCGATGCCAAACTCCGCCATCCAGGGTTGGGGGTTGGGTTGGAAGCCAAACGCCATCACCACCGCATCGGCAGCCAGCACTTGCTCGGAGCCCTCGATGACCACCGGGTTGCGGCGGCCATTGGCATCAGGTTCACCCAGCTCGGTGCTCACTACCTTGATGCCGACGGTGCGACCGCTGGCATCCAGCTCGACCGCCACCGGTTGCAGGTTGAACATGAACTCAACCCCCTCCTCGCGGGCGTTTTTCACCTCCCGCTTGGAGCCCGGCATGTTCTCCTCGTCGCGGCGATAGGCACAGATCACCTTGGCGGCGCCTTGACGGATAGCGGTACGCACGCAGTCCATGGCGGTATCACCACCGCCCAGTACCACCACCTGCTTGCCGGCGAAGTCGATGTAGTCGGCTTGTGCCTTCTCGAAGCCCAGCAAGCGGTTGGCGTTGGCGATGAGGTAGGGCAGGGCATCATAGACTCCCGGCGCCTCTTCGTTGGCAAAGCCACCCTTCATGTACTTGTAGGTGCCGACCCCGAGGAAGACCGCATCGAACTCGCCGAGCAGGTCGGCGAAGGTGATGTCCTTGCCCACTTCGGTCTCGAGACGAAACTCCACGCCCATCCCCTGGAATATCTCGCGGCGACGCTGCATCACCTCTTTTTCCAGCTTGAAGGAGGGGATGCCAAAGGTGAGCAGGCCGCCGATCTCCGGATATTTGTCAAACACCACCGGGGTGACGCCATTGCGTGCCAGCACGTCGGCACAGGCGAGACCCGCCGGGCCGGCGCCAATAACGGCGACCCGCTTGCCGGTCTTGACCACGTTCGAGAGATCGGGCTTCCAGCCCATCTCGAACGCCTTGTCGGTGATGTACTTTTCGATGTTGCCGATGGTCACCGCGCCGAAGCGATCGTTGAGGGTGCAGGAGCCCTCGCACAGGCGATCCTGCGGGCAGACCCGACCGCACACTTCCGGCAGGCTGTTGGTCTGGTGGGAGAGCTCCACCGCCTCAAGAATGCGCCCCTCTTTGGCCAGTTTCAGCCAGTTGGGGATGTAGTTGTGGACCGGACACTTCCACTCGCAATAGGGGTTGCCGCACTCGAGGCAGCGATCCGCCTGCATCTGTACCTGCGGCTGATTGAAGGACTCGTAGATCTCCACAAACTGGATTTTGCGGATCTTGAGCGGCTTCTTGGGCGGGTCGACCCGCTGCACATCGATAAACTGAAATACGTTCTGGCTCATAGGGTTCCCTCCTTATTGCGCCTGGATTCTGAGTTCTGCACTGGAACGGCTGGTGTGACCCAGCAGCGATTTCACGTCGCTGGACTTGGGTTTGATCAGCCTGAACTTGGGCACATAGGAGTCGAAGTTGGCCAGGATCTCCTCGGCGCGCGAGCTGCCGGTCTCATTGAGGTGCGCCGTGATGATGCCGCGCAGGTGCTCCTGATGGATGGCGAGATCCGCCACGTCCAGCAGTTCCACAAGCTCGGGGTTGGTGCGCTTGGCGAAGTTGCCGCACTCGTCGAGCACGTAGGCAAAGCCGCCGGTCATGCCCGCCGCGAAGTTGACGCCGGTCTGACCGAGCACGGTGACGATGCCGCCGGTCATATATTCACAACCGTTGTCGCCAATCCCCTCGACCACCGCCAAGGCGCCGGAGTTGCGCACCGCGAAACGCTCGCCGGCAGTGCCCGCGGCGTAGAGTTTGCCGCCAGTGGCGCCGTAGAGGCAGGTGTTGCCGATGATGGCCGCTTCATGGGATTTGAACGCCACGCCGACATGGGGCTTGATCACCAGCTTGCCGCCGGTCATCCCCTTGCCCACGTAGTCGTTGGCATCGCCGGTGAGGATCATCTCAAGGCCACCTGCGTTCCAGACGCCGAAGCTCTGGCCTGCGGTGCCGTTGAAGTGCACTTTGACCGGATCCGCCGCCATTCCCTGATTGCCGTGACGTTTGACAATCTCGCCCGAGAGGCGCGCACCCACCGAGCGGTCGGTGTTGCGAATGTCGTAGCGGAACTCGCCACCGCTTGAGGTTTCCACCGCTTCCAGCAGATCTTCCACCATTTTCAGGTTGAGCGGCCCCTTGTCGAAGGTGGGGTTGTGCTGCTGGCTGAAGAGGCTGGAACCTGCCGGTGCTACCGGACGGGCCAGAATGCCAGAGAGATCCAGCTTGGCCTGACGAGCGGTGAGGCCGGGCAGGGCTTCCAGCAGATCGGTGCGGCCAATCAGGTCGGTCAGCTGGGTGACGCCGAGCTGGGCCATCAGCTCGCGGGTCTCTTCGGCGATGAACTTGAAGTAGTTCATCACCATCTCCGGCAGGCCGGTAAAGTGCTCGCGACGCAGCTTCTCATCCTGAGTGGCAACGCCGGTGGCGCAGTTGTTCAGGTGGCAAATACGCAGGTATTTGCAACCGAGCGCCACCATGGGGCCGGTGCCAAAGCCGAAGCTCTCGGCGCCGAGGATGGCCGCCTTGATGATGTCGAGGCCGGTTTTGAGACCACCATCCACCTGCAGCCGCACCTTATGGCGCAGACCGTTGGCGACCAGCGCCTGTTGGGTCTCGGCCAGACCCAGCTCCCACGGGGAGCCGGCATATTTGACCGAGGTGAGGGGGCTCGCGCCAGTGCCACCGTCATAACCGGAGATGGTGATGAAGTCGGCATAGGCCTTGGCCACGCCGCAGGCAATGGTGCCAACGCCGGGTTCGGAGACCAGTTTCACCGACACCAGACAGCTCGGGTTGATCTGCTTGATATCGAAGATGAGCTGGGCCAGATCCTCGATGGAGTAAATGTCGTGATGCGGCGGCGGTGAAATCAGGGTCACGCCGGGCACGGAATAACGCAGCTGGGCGATCTGGGCGGTGACCTTGTCACCGGGCAGCTGGCCACCCTCGCCGGGCTTGGCACCCTGCGCCACCTTGATCTGCACTACATCGGCGTTCATCAGGTAGTGGGGGGTGACACCGAATCGGCCGGAAGCCACCTGCTTGATGCGGGAGTTCTTCTCGGTACCGAAGCGCTTGGGATCCTCGCCCCCTTCACCGGAGTTGCTCTGACCGCCGAGGCGGTTCATGGCGACAGCCAGCGCCTCGTGGGCTTCAGGGCCGAGGGCGCCGATGGACATGGCGGCGGAGTCGAAGCGGGGGAACAGCTTGTCGGCTGGCTCAACCTGATCCAGCGCGACCGGATTGTCGACTTTTTTCAGGGCCAGCAGATCGCGCAGGGTGGCAACCGGGCGCTCGTTCACCAGACGGGCGTACTCCTTGTAATCGGCATAGTTGCCGGAGCGCACCGCGGTTTGCAGGGTCTGCACCACATCCGGGTTGTAGGTGTGGTACTCGCCGCCGTGGACGAACTTGAGCAGGCCGCCATGGGGGAGGGGCTTGCGCACCAGCCATGCCTGACGGGCCAGATTGTGCTGATCCTGCTGGATGTCGGCAAAATCGGCACCCTGAATACGGCTCGATACGCCGCGGAAGCAGGTATCGACCACCGATTTGGCCAGACCCACTGCTTCAAACAGCTGGGAGCAGCGGTAGCTGGCGACCGTGCTGATGCCCATCTTGGACATCACCTTGTAGAGCCCCTTGTTGATGCCGTTGCGATAGTTGACCATCGCCTGGCGCAGGGACATGGTGAGCACGCCCTCTTCAACCTGTTTGGCCAGGGTTTCGTAGGCTAGATAGGGGTAGATGGCGGTCGCGCCAAAGCCCAGCAGCACCGAGAAGTGGTGCGGGTCACGGCAGCTTGCAGTTTCCACCAGAATGTTGGCGTCGCAGCGCAGGTTGTTGTCCACCAGGGTACGCTGTACTGCACCCACCGCCATGGCGGCCGGGATCGGCAGGGTGTCGGCGCTGATGTCGCGATCCGACAGCACCAGTAGTACGGTGCCACTCTTGGCTGCGGCTTTGGCCTCATCGCAGATGCGCACGATGGCTGCTTCCAGCCCCTCTTCTGGCTTGAAGTTGAGGCTGATCACCTGATGACGGTAGTACTCACCTTCCAGTGCCAGCAGCTGGTGGAAGTCGGAGTAGAGCAGGATCGGTGACTGGAACAGCACCCGGTGGGCGTGGCCGAAGGTCTCGTTGAAGACGTTCTGCTCGCGACCGATACAGGTGGCCAGCGACATGACGTGGTTCTCACGCAGCGGATCGATGGGCGGGTTGGTCACCTGTGCAAACATCTGGCGGAAGTAGTCATAGAGGGTACGCGGGCCGGAGGAGAGCACCGCCATCGGGGTATCATCCCCCATGGAGCCCACCGCCTCCTGACCATTTTCACCGAGAACCCGGATGATCTGATCCAGCTCCTCGAAGGAGTAGCCAAACAGCTTCTGATAGGTTTTCAGCTGGTCGTCGGAGAACTCGCGGCTACCGGTCTGGCTGTCGTCCATCTGCTCGAAGGGGACCAGTCGGCGGCAGTGTTTATCCATCCACTGCTTGTAGGTGTGACGGTTCTTGAGGTCGTCATCGATCTCGAAGCTGGTCCACACCTTGCCGTTGCTGGTATCCACCACGAACAGCTCGCCAGGGCCGACCCGGCCCTTCTCCAGCACTTCGTCCGGGGTATAGTCCCAGGTGCCGACCTCGGAGGCGAGGGTGATGAACTTGTCCTTGGTGATGACGTAGCGGGCCGGACGCAGACCGTTGCGATCAAGTGCGCAGGTGGCGTAGCGACCGTCGGTCATGACGATACCGGCCGGGCCGTCCCACGGCTCCATGTGCATGGAGTTGAAGTCGTAGAAGGCGCGCAGGTCATCATCCATGTTCGGATGTTTTTGCCATGCTGGCGGGATCAACAGGCGCATGGCGCGGAACAGGTCCATGCCACCGGCGAGGAAGAGATCCAGCATGTTGTCGAGGCTGGAGGAGTCAGAGCCGGTGGTGTTGACGAAGGGGGCCGCTTCCTGCAAATCGGGGATCAGCGGCGTGGCAAACTTGTAGCTGCGCGCCTTGGCCCACTGGCGGTTGCCGGCGATGGTGTTGATCTCGCCGTTGTGGGCCAGATAGCGAAACGGCTGCGCCAGCGGCCAGCGCGGGCTGGTGTTGGTGGAGAAACGCTGGTGGAAGACGCAGATGGCCGCCTGCATACGGATGTCGGCGAGATCCAGATAGAAGCGCGGCAAGTCCACCGGCATGCACAGTCCTTTATAGACGGTGACCAGATTGGAGAGGCTGACCACATAGAAGTAGTCGTCGTTGACGCGCTTTTCGATGCGGCGGCGCACGATATAGAGGCGGCGCTCGAGATCCTTGTCGACCCAGCCGGGCGGGGCGTTGACAAAGACCTGTTCAATGCTGGGCAGGGAGGCTTTGGCGATGGTACCGAGTACGTTGGTATCGACAGGCACCTTGCGCCAGCCGACCAGACTCAGGGTCTCTTTTTCCAGCTCTTCGTCGATGATGTCGCGGGTCTGCTGGGCCAATACGGGGTCAGGGTTGAGAAACAGCATGCCGACCGCATAGTTGCGGCCAAGGTGCCATCCCTTCTCCTCGGCGACAGCTCTGAAGAAGCTGTCCGGTTTTTGCAGCAGCAGACCGCAACCATCGCCGGTCTTGCCATCGGCGGAGATCCCGCCGCGGTGCTGCATGCGAGCCAATGCTGACATCGCGAGACGGACAAGCTTGTGGCTGGCTTCCCCTTCCATGTGGGCCAACAGGCCGAAGCCACAGTTATCCCTCTCCAGCTTTGGATCATATAGTGACATTGCATTTCTCCCTTGCTCGGCCTTGTATCGCACAGTCATCACCTGACTGCATAAATTGCGATTGGCTCTTGTGGTTCCGTCTGCCTGACGTGGCGAATCTCCAAACTAATGGGATTTTCTGGCGAGGTCAATCGCAGGTCAGGTTTGTCTTCATGGTTACACTCGCATAACAAAATGTCGGGTTAGGGGGATTCGCTCGCAGTTATGAAGTATTTATTCTGTGTTGTTTGATTTTGTTGGTTAAATATATCGCCATTGACAGGCTCAATGGTGTGCTCGGCGACGATGGGCGAATGTAGTAATTTTACCAACCCGATGTGGCCGACAGCGGAAGGGATCACATTTTCAATATCCCATGCTTGCAATTGTGTGCTGTCGGGTCTCTTTGAATTTCTCATTGTTCAACAGTGGGTTATCAGGTCTCATTTTCATATGGATGTTTACTGTTTGAATCGTCAAAGAACTGTAAAAATCCTTTTTTTGCGCTTTTTCTCTATATTTATTCAAAATTGGTCGGGTATTTATATGTTTTACCCTCTCCGCTAGCTTGATCCAGCTCAGCCCCTGTTTTGCGCAAGCTCGTACAATGGCGCTCCTTTAGCGGAGGTGTCATGCAGTTACACGAACTCGTCAATACATTCGGTCAGGATCTCAAGCAGCGTCATGGTCAGAAGATCCACAAACTCTCCATCCACGGGGCCTTCACCTGCCCGAACCGTGACGGCACCCTGGGCCGCGGTGGCTGTACCTTCTGCAATGTATCCTCTTTTGCTGACGAGTCGGCTCAGCAACTCTCCGTGGTGCAACAACTGCTGGCTCGCCGGGACGAAGTCACCCGTGCCAAGCGCTATCTTGCCTACTTTCAGGCCTATACCAGTACCTATGCCGAGGTCGAATATCTGCAGCGGATGTATGAAGAGGCGCTGTCGGTGAGCGATATGGTGGGGCTCTGCGTGGGCACTCGCCCCGATTGCGTACCGGATGCGGTGCTGGATCTGTTGGCGGGCTATCAGGCCCGGGGTTACGAGGTGTGGCTGGAGCTCGGGCTGCAAAGTGCCAATGACAAGACCCTACAACGGATCAACCGCGGCCACGGTTATACCGCTTATGAGGATGCGGTAAGACGTGCCCATCAGCGCGGCATCAAGGTATGTGCTCATCTGATCGTCGGCCTGCCGGGCGAGGTGCCAATGGACAGCCTCGATACCCTGCATCGTATCGTTGAGACCGGTGTTGAGGGGATCAAGCTGCATCCGCTTCATGTAGTAGAGGGCAGTACTCTTGGCAAAGCGTGGCAGGCGGGGCGCCTTGAGGTATTGACGCTGGAGCAGTATGTGGAGGCGGCCGTTGCCATGATCCAGCACACGCCGCCCGAAGTGGTGTATCACCGGATTTCGGCCTCCGCTCGTCGTCCGACTCTTTTGGCGCCAGCCTGGTGTGAAAACCGCTGGACGGCCATGGCGAACATTGCCAAAGCACTCTCATTGAGCGGCCCGCAAGGTCACGCGTTGGGCAGACCCTTCATACTTCCTGACCTATAATTGAGCGCCAGATTATTATTTTCACGTAAAACATAGGGTTATATAAAAAACTTCATACCCTAAACTATAGTTTTGGTACGTGCCGGTTGATATAGTGGTGCGCCATAATAAATGTCATTATCAATTAACTCCGGCATTCACCCTGATTGCAGTGTTAGCATGGTGTTGATGAGCCGATTATTTTTACCAATAACGAATCATGCCGCCATTGCTGCTGTGCCGGGAAATTGGGGATGAGTGTCGCGATCTATCTGGACAGGTTTATCCCCTGATCAGTCTCATCAGCGGGAAGGCCACTCGGTTTTAGCGTGGCTATAGCAGGGAAATATGAGCGATGAACGCTCTTATCTACCTCATTTATGCAGTGACAGGATGCTATGCAAGCAGAAACAAGTCGTATCGATGAGTTATTGGAGTGTCTGGTCTTCTTGACCCGCTTTTATGGTGTGCCCAACAGCCAGGATGCCCTGACGACCGGGTTGCCACTGGTCTCCGGACGACTGACGACAGCACTCTTTTGTCGTGCTGCCGAGCGGGGCGGGCTATCTGCCCGTGAAGTGATCCAGCCGCTTGATCAGATCTCTCCCTTGCTGCTGCCCTGCGTATTGCAGATGCGCAGTGGTGGTGCCTGCATTTTGCTGGAGTGGAACGAAGATCGCAGCCAGGGGAAAGTGATTTTCCCGCAGGCAGGTGATGCCGCCCAATGGCTGACTGCTGCCCAGCTGGGTGATGAGTATTTGGGGCGCCTCTTTTACGTTAAGAAGCAGTTCAAATTTGACGAGCGCTCTCCCAAGGTGCTGGAGACCCGTGATGGCCACTGGTTCTGGAGCACTTTGTTTGAATCTCGCGGAATCTATCGCGATGTGCTGATCGCCTCCATTCTGATCAACCTGTTTGCCATCGCCAGCCCCCTCTTTACCATGAACGTCTATGACAAGATTGTGCCCAATCTGGCATTTGATTCGCTCTGGGTGCTGGCGGTCGGGGCCATGGTGGTCTTTACCTTCGATTTTGTGATGCGGCAGTTGCGCAGTTACTTTATCGATATCGCTGGCAAAAAGTCTGATGTGCTATTGTCTGCCAAGATTTTCGCCAAGGTGATGGGCATGCGGATGGAGTCTCGTCCCGCTTCCACCGGCGCTTTCGCCAAACATCTGCAGGAATTTGAATCGGTGCGGGAGTTTTTCACTTCCGCGACGGTTTCTACTCTTATCGATCTCCCTTTTGCTGTCTTCTTCCTCTTTATTATCTGGATGTTTGCTGGCGTGATGGTGGTGGTCCCCATCGTCGCCATGCTGATCCTCATCGCCTATAGCGTCTATATTCAAGAGCCGCTCAAAAAGTCCATCGAAGAGGGTTCCCGGCTGGCCTCTCAGAAAAATGCCAACCTGATCGAAAGTATTTCTGGGCTGGAAACGGTCAAGATTTTTGGCGCCGAGAGTCTGTTCCAGCACCGTTGGGAGCAGGCTGTTTCCCATATTTCCACTTGGGGTGTACAAACACGGCGAATTACCAACTCCATGTCGTCACTGGCCAGTTATATCCAGCAGGTTGTGACGGTCGGTCTGGTGATCGTCGGTGTTTACCAGATCTCCGAAGGCTTGGTCACCATGGGGGGGATGATTGCTGCCGTGATGCTCTCCAGCCGTGCCATTGCGCCCATGGTGCAACTCTCAGTGTTGTCGACCCGTTATAACCAGGCCAAATCTGCACTGGATATTCTGGAAAAAATCATGCAAACCCCGGGTGA
Source organism: Aeromonas sp. FDAARGOS 1405 (assembly GCF_019048265.1). NCBI lineage: Bacteria > Pseudomonadati > Pseudomonadota > Gammaproteobacteria > Aeromonadales > Aeromonadaceae > Aeromonas > Aeromonas sp. FDAARGOS 1405. The sequence goes on from NZ_CP077311.1 coordinate 3,030,788, forward strand.
GCAGGAGGAGGGCAAGCAATATATCCATCATCCGGTGATTGCCGGTCGAATTGAATTCGAAAATGTTTCGTTCAAATATCCAGGAATGGAAACCAGCACCCTGCACCATATCAATTTGCGTATTCAGCCGGGTGAAAAGGTGGCAATTATCGGCCGGATTGGGGCGGGTAAAACGACCCTCGAGAAGTTGTTGATGGGGCTGTATCGGCCGACTGACGGTTCGGTCCGGATCGATGGTTTCGAAATAGACCAGTTACCTCCCTCGGTGATTCGTCGCAATATCGGTTGTGTTCCCCAAGATGTCATTCTCTTTTTTGGTTCGGTGCGAGACAACATCATGCTGGGTAATCCGCTGGTGGATGACGTGAGAGTCTTGCGCGCTGCCAAGCGGGCGGGCGTCACCAATTTTACCAACCGTGATCCCAACGGGTTGGATCGGCAGATCGGCGAGGGTGGCCGCCAGCTCTCCGGTGGCCAGCGTCAGGCGATCCTGCTGGCACGCGCCCTGCTCAATGATCCCCCCATTCTGGTGATGGATGAGCCTACCTCCAACATGGACAACCAGTCCGAGATGCAGGTCAAACAGGAGCTCGCCAGACTGGGCCCGGAAACCACCTTGATCCTCATCACCCACAAGACCTCAATGCTGGATGTGGCCTCGCGGGTTATTGTCATCGAGCAGGGACAGATTGTGGCAGATGGCCCCAAAGAGGTGGTGTTGCAGCAGTTGAAGGAAGGCAAGGTGCGCGTGCAGGAGGTGTCCCATGGTTAAGGGGCTCATGGACTGGTTAAAACGCAGCAAAAAGGCGCCTTCCGGTGATGTATTGCCGGCCCCCGAGCATCTGGAGTTTGTCGATGACGGCGCGGCCGCTGTGTTGCTTACTACCCCAACCGGTGCCCGCATCCTGTTGTGGTGCTGTTTCCTCTTTTTCATGAGTGCCATCGTCTGGGCTGCCTGGGCCGAGCTGGATGAAGTCACCGTGGGTCAGGGCAAGGTGATCCCATCCCGCCAACTGCAGGTGATCCAGAATCTGGAAGGGGGGATAGTAAAAGAGATCTTCGTCAAAGAGGGAGATATCGTCGAGAAGGGACAGCCGCTGCTGCGTATCGATGACACCCGTTTCCGCTCCGATTTTCGAGAGCGTGAGCAGGAGCTGGTCACTCTGAAAGGAGATATTGCCCGGTTACGGGCCGAAATGGCCAGTGTTGAGGTTAAAAATGACCCTGCACTGGGGTGGCGTGAACAGGTAGTGGTGGGAGAAGCGCCAATTCAGTTTCCGGATGGCTATGAAACCGTCTTTCCCGAATATGCCAACCGTGAACGCTCGGTACAACGGGATCGCCTTAATAACCTGAAGAACCAGCTCTATATTCTTGGTCAACAGATCGAGCAGAAAGAGCAGGAACTGATTGAACTGAATGCCAAAATTCGCACCGTGAATCGCAGTGTGGATCTGGCCAGACAAGAGCTCAATATTAGCCGTCCACTGGCAAAAGAGGGTATAGTGCCTCAAGTGGAGCTAATCAAGCTAGAGCGGCAGGTCAACGAGATGCAGGGGGAGCTGGAGAGCAACCGTCTGCTGATACCAAAACTCAATTCGGTGTTGCGTGAGACTATTTCCAAGCGCAATGACATAGCGCTGAAATTCCGTGCTGACTCCCAGACGGAACTGAATGAGAAGCAGGGGCGACTTGGCCAGTTGTCAGAAGGGCAGGTTGGCTTGCGAGATAGGGTTGATCGGACCAGCGTGATTGCTCCGCTCAAGGGCACCATCAAGAAACTCAAGATCAACACCCTGGGCGGCGTGGTGCAGCCCGGCATGGATTTGATGGAGATAGTGCCGCTGGAGGACACCTTGTTGGTTGAAGCCAAGGTGTCGCCGAAAGATATCGCCTTCCTGCGACCGGGGCTGGATGCCATCGTCAAGATCACTGCCTACGACTTTACAATCTATGGAGGATTGCATGGCAAGGTTGAACAGATAAGTGCGGACTCGATCCAGGATGAGGAGGGGAACTCCTTTTATCTGGTTCGGGTGCGTACCGAGAAGAGTTACTTGGGCGATGAGCTTAACGCACTTCCCATCATCCCCGGTATGTTAGCCAGTGCTGATATCATTACTGGTAAAAAAAGTGTCCTAGACTATTTACTTAAGCCGATTTTACGGGCTAAGCAGTCGGCACTGAGAGAACGATAAGCCAACAATCTAAAAACAAAACATGACTGGAGATAACATGAAAAAAACGATTGTTGCCATGCTGGTCAGTGGCATCACCCTGATCCCTAGTTTGGGTCAGGCCCAGACTCTGGAAGAGTCGGTGGCACAGACACTCGCTACGCATCCCAAGATCAAGGAAGCGTTTGATCTCTACCAGGCACGCCTCTATCAGCATGATGGCGCCAAGGGTGGCTATTATCCTACGATCGATCTGCGTGGCGGCGTAGGCTATGAAAAGACTGACAGCCCTTCTACCCGGGCTGCTGGTTCAAACAGCAATATTGATGACTCCATGACTCGCAAAGAGGCTGGACTCAGTTTGCGGCAGATGTTGTTTGATGGCTTTGATGTCAGCAACAACGTCTCCCGAACTGAAGCTGAAGCCAACGCCCAGCGTCTGGCGATGATCTCCGAAGCAGAGAATACCGCGCTGCGAGTGGCTGAGGTCTACCTCAATATGCTGCGCCAGCAGGAGATCCTGGAACTCTCCAAACAGAACCTGGAAACCCACGAACAGATCCGTAGCGACATTCAGAAACGGACTGATTCAGGGCTTGGTTCTACTGCTGATCAGACCCAGATTGATGGTCGTGTTGCCAGGGCCTACGCCAACCAAGCCGCCGCTGAAAACAACTACCGTGATGCGGAAAGCGAGTTTATTCGGGTGGTTAACGAGGTACCAAAAGATCTCGTTCAACCGGTACCTAATGCCGAGTTGGTCCCGGCTAGTCTCGATACTGCCCTGAAAACGGCGACAGAAGTTCACCCGACCCTGCTCTCATCCCTGCAAGATATTGAAGCGGCCAAGTATCAGCATGAAGGTGCCAAATCCGGTTTCTACCCTAACGTCACTTTTGAAGTGGACCAAAACTGGAATGAGGATATTGATGCCGTTAAAGGTCGCAATGACGATCTGACAGCTATGGTGCGGATGCGTTACAACCTGTTCCGAGGTGGTTCTGACGTAGCCGAGAGCAATGCAACTTCGGCACTGTACTCTCAGGCGAAAGACATTCATCTGAATGCATTTCGTCAGGTAGAAGAGGGAACCCGTTTGGCATGGAATGCGAAAGAGTCGCTGGCCAAACAGAAAACCTTCCTTAAAGAGCATGTGGATGCAAGCTACGATACCGTTCAGGCATACAAGAAGCAGTTTGGCTTGGGTCAGCGAACCTTGCTGGACGTATTGAACACCGAAAACGAATTGTTCGAAGCGCGTCGCAGTTATATCACTGCTGAGTATGATGCATTGCTGGCGGACTATCGCATCCTCAATGCGACAGGAAGTCTGCTCAATGCATTTAGCGTCAAGCAACCCGCTGAATGGCAGCCCAGGCAATAACCGTTTGCCAATGATCCCGCCGGGATGATGATGAACGCCAACATGGTGACTGCAGCTGGCAGTCACCATGTTTGGCTAAAGCAGGTGGTTGCGCGGTTTTTGAGGAGTGCAGAAGCAATCATGCAGCAGGCATATGACGTGACACTCCAGCGTGGTACCGGAGGCAGATGGTATGATCTCCTCAATAAATGGAGATACCGATCTCTACGTACTCTGCGCCACTCCTTATGGATCCTGCTGTTACCCTTCTCACTTTTGCTCTGTGCCAGCCAGCCTCTGCCACAGGAAGACCTCAACTTGATCAAGCGGGCGGAGCAGACCTATGGCGCCAGAGCTGGCAAGCGTGTAACCAGTTGGCGCATGCTGGTGATGGAAACGAAGGGAAAGGCACTGAGCGAGACGAAAAAGCTCGAAAGAGTGAACAACTTTTTTAATCAAATGCGCTTTGTTGATGACATCAAGTTGTGGCGCAAGAAAGATTACTGGGCAACCCCGCTCGAGTTTCTGGGAGCTGCCGGAGGAGATTGCGAAGATTTCAGTATTGCCAAATATTCCACACTACTGGAATTGGGGATCCCGGATGAAAAAATGCGGATGGTTTATGTCAAGGCCCTTGATTACAACCAGTTCCACATGGTGGTGGCATATTATGAGACACCCTCTTCGGTTCCGGTTATTTTGGATAATTTGATAGGCTCTATTCGACCCGCTACCCAACGGCGAGATTTGGTACCTATCTATAGTTTTAACGGTAGTCACTTGTGGTTGATGAAGGCGCGAGGCCAAGGGGAGCTGGCTGGCCAATCATCTCGCTTGGGATTATGGAATGATTTACGCAATCGCATGACATCGGGGCGATTGGCTAGGCCTGTGGTGAATTTGGATGATTAACCTATGACGCTTTATAGACAGTTATTGGCCACCATGTTGCTGTTGTTTGGACTATTGTTTGCAGCTACTTATTGGGTGCAATTCAATTCGACACGAACTTATCTGGCACAACAGCAGGAAACAACGGTAATCAACACCGCTACGTCACTGGGACTGGCATTAACCCCTTATCTTGAAAATGGCGACAAGGTGGGAGCTGAGTCGGTGATTAAGGCCATATTTGATGGTGGTTATTACCGTATGGTTCGTCTTGACCTGCTTGCGTCGAAAGATGTGATTGAAGAAGAAAACAGCAGCCGTATTCAAGGTGTACCTGACTGGTTTATTGAACTTGGCTTGTTTCCGGAAGTATCCAATGAGTCAATTCTGACGTCTGGCTGGCTGCAACTTGGCAAGCTCAAGGTGGTGGGCCACCCAGGACAAGCCTATCACGAACTGTGGGCAGGGATGAGCGAACTGGCGACCTGGTTTGTGATTGGATTTTTGGTAACCACGATCTTGCTTATGCGTGCACTTAATTTCCTGTTAAAACCGCTCAAGCAGATTTGTGAGCAGGCCGTCGAGATTGAATTGCATCATTTTGGGCATACCATTCCAGAGCCCAAGACCTATGAATTGAAGCAGGTTGTACAAGCGATCAACATCTTATCCGGAAAGTTGGCGGTGCAATTCAAAGAGCAGGCCGACGAGGCGGAGAAACTGCGTGAACGAGTTTATGTGGATGCCGTTTCTGGCTTGGGTAATCGAGCCTATTTTGTTGGTCAGGTTAATGCCTGGATTGCAGAATCTGGCCAAGGGGGCATCATGTTGGTTGCGGTAGATATGCTCGATGATATCTACCGTGATGAAGGTTTTGCTGCCCGTGATAATATGGTCAAATCTATAGCACAAATCTTACGCGAACAGCTTAAGGGATGGGATGGTGCAGCTGTGGCGCGGATATCAGCGACCGAATATGCTCTGCTCTGCCCGACAGATGATTTGGGTCAGCTTAAGGAGTTGGCAGAAATTATCAATTCTCGTATTGCTGATCTGGTCGTGAACCCAATGGCGGAGGGTAATCCTCTCTCCGTCATTGGTATTGCAGGCCGTGATGGTAATGATGATCTCTCAGTCCTGTTGACTAAAGCGGATAATGCACTCGGCAAGGCGCGTAATGAACGCCGTGGTGCTGTTGTCATGGAAGGGGGAGCCGAGCAGGGGTTGATGGGGCGCTTGGCATGGCGTGATTTGGTTCAGGATGCTATTTCGCATCACCTCTGGCGATTCAAGGCTCAGCCAGCTTGCCGATTTGATAACGGGGCCAGGTTGCATGCCGAGTTGTTTGCATCTATCTCTCGCGATGGCACGGACTATTTTGCCGGTCAGTTTTTGCCTGCCATCGAACAGTTCAAATTGGGGGGCGATTTTGATCAGGCAATACTTGATGCATGTGTTCCCTTACTGCACAAACAAGCGGATCTAGTGCTGGCAATTAATATAACGGCAGGTTCGCTTTGTTCGGATGAGTTTTTGACCTGGCTGACGCACTATCTGGTCGAACATGGCGAATTGAAAGAACGGCTGTTATTCGAGATACCCGAGGCAGCCATTATGAAGCACAAAGATCATGTGGCCGCTTTGGTAGGCGCATTGCAGGTCCATGGTTTCCAGTGGGGGGTTGACCACTACGGCCGTCACTTCCAGTCACTGGGCTATCTGGAGGAGTTAGCGCCTGCCTATGTCAAGGTGGATCACGGTTATACCAGTCAGGTCATGGAGCCGGGTGCTGACACCTCATTCTTGGCTGCAGTGTGCCGAGCTGCGCACAATGCCGGTGTGACCACCATTGCAACCCGCGTCGAAGATCAACATCAAGTGGAACTGCTTTCCAAGTTGCATATCGATGGTTATCAGGGATTTGTGCATCCTGCTTTCCCCTTGTCTTGATTGATATGTGCACTGTAGAAATGGCCCCGAATGGGGTCATTTTTTATATCAATACAATATATTTTTTGATTTTTTTATTATCAAATTAATATGGGTGTTATTTGGTTCCATTTGTATCGTTATGATTTTAATGAAGAAAAAATAACCTTTCGATTTTATTCTCTATATCGGTTTGAGGGCAGTCAAACCTATAGATTATTGCAACGGAAAAGCACGTTATCTCCCTCTACGGTGTAGACATCAAGATCTGTCACGTTGGAGCAATGGATATGCGTACCCAAATCATCGACAAGTCCGTGGTTGTCTCAGCTATCGAAGGGAATGTGGAGATTGTGCTGGCTGATGGCAGCAGTCGCCCCCTGCAAAAGGGGGAAATACTCCAGCCCGGTGCCAAATTGACCATAGCGGATGATGCCAAGCTTGTTCTTTCCCCCTATGACGATACACCAGCGCAGAATGTACCCACCGGTTCCGAATTAGCAGAACCGGGACAACCGCAAGGTGGTGCCAGCACGGAGGGCGCTCCTTCTGACATTGCTGCATTGCAAGAGTCAATTTTGCAAGGCGTTGACCCGACGCAAAACTTTGAGGCTTCAGCAGCAGGTGGTGCACCTGCTGCCGGTGGTGGCGGTGGTATTGGCGGGGTAGCAGGAGCAAGCGGCAATGGTGGCTTTGTCACCATTGATAGAACCGGTGATGCGACCATTGCCGAGGCCGGTTTTGATACCAATTATCAGGCTGAACCCATTATCAACACTGAGCAAGCGGCTGAACCACTGTTAGAACCGGAGCCACTAACTAATCTCTTGTTGGATGAGAGTGAAGTATTTTCGATGGATGAAGATAACCCTGTCAGTGGTGATCTTTTGGCCAATAGCTCCAACCCGGATGGTCCCTTGGCTCAATCCATCATCAGCTATAGCTGGGGTAGTAATATTGATGTTCCCGCAGGTGTTACATCGACCCTTACTGGCATTGGTACGCTGATCATCAACAGTGATGGCTCTTTCACCTTTACCCCCGCTCCTGACTATTCTGGTGCAGTTCCTACAGTGAGTTATCTGGTCACCGATAGTTCTGATGTTGTTACTTCGACCTTGACGCTGATAGTGACGCCACAAGGTGACATCGACTTCAACGTCGAGGCGCTGAATGCGGGTGCGACCGAAACGGATGGCACGGTACAGGTGCTGCTGACCAACACGGTGAGTATCAGCGATGGTGACGGGTCAGAGACCTGGACCAGCCTGGTGTATACCTTCAACAATTTGCCTGCGAATACCACTGCAGTGGGTGGCACCCTGGTGGGTAACGTCCTGACAGTGAACGTGGTGGCGGGGGCATTGCCGCCGGCGTTTGGGCTGGTGTTCCCGGCGGACTATTCGACGGCCGGGGTATCGGGCAGCGCGAACAACACCGGTGCGCCCATCAGTTACACCGTGGTGGCGACCACCAATGAAGGCACGGCCAACAGCAGTGGCACGGTCACTATCGGAGTGGAAGGGGATATCAGTGTCAGCGCCACCAACCTGGTGCTGGCAGAAACGGATGCACCGGTGGCGGTATCGCTGGCGGCGCAGCTGGGTGTCACTGCGACCGACGCGGATGGTTCGGAGCAGGTGACCGGTGTGACGGTGACCCTGAGCGGTGTGCCGGCAGGTGCGTTGATGGGGGCAGGCTGGGTGGCTGGCACGGTGGCGGGCAGCTACAGCTGGAGCGGTGCGAGCACAGCGGGCGTACCTGGCTTTAGCTTGCCGGCGGACTGGAGCGGGGTCGTGAATGGCAATGTGGCGGGGACCACGGACGAGGGTGGGGCAGACAGCAAGCCCTTCACCGTCACTATCAATGCCGGCCATGACATCGACTTCAACGTCGAGGCGCTGAATGCGGGTGCGACCGAAACGGATGGCACGGTACAGGTGCTGCTGACCAACACGGTGAGTATCAGCGATGGTGACGGGTCAGAGACCTGGACCAGCCTGGTGTATACCTTCAACAATTTGCCTGCGAATACCACTGCAGTGGGTGGCACCCTGGTGGGTAACGTCCTGACAGTGAACGTGGTGGCGGGGGCATTGCCGCCGGCGTTTGGGCTGGTGTTCCCGGCGGACTATTCGACGGCCGGGGTATCGGGCAGCGCGAACAACACCGGTGCGCCCATCAGCTACACCGTGGTGGCGACCACCAATGAAGGCACGGCCAGCAGCAGTGGCACGGTCACTATCGGAGTGGAAGGGGATATCAGTGTCAGCGCCACCAACCTGGTGCTGGCAGAAACGGATGCACCGGTGGCGGTATCGCTGGCGGCGCAGCTGGGTGTCACTGCGACCGACGCGGATGGTTCGGAGCAGGTGACCGGTGTGACGGTGACCCTGAGCGGTGTGCCGGCAGGTGCGTTGATGGGGGCAGGCTGGGTGGCTGGTGCGGTGGCGGGCAGCTACAGCTGGAGCGGTGCGAGCACAGCGGGCGTACCTGGCTTTAGCTTGCCGGCGGACTGGAGCGGGGTCGTGAATGGCAATGTGGCGGGGACCACGGACGAGGGTGGGGCAGACAGCAAGCCCTTCACCGTCACTATCAATGCCGGCCATGACATCGACTTCAACGTCGAGGCGCTGAATGCGGGTGCGACCGAAACGGATGGCACGGTACAGGTGCTGCTGACCAACACGGTGAGTATCAGCGATGGTGACGGGTCAGAGACCTGGACCAGCCTGGTGTATACCTTCAACAATTTGCCTGCGAATACCACTGCAGTGGGTGGCACCCTGGTGGGTAACGTCCTGACAGTGAACGTGGTGGCGGGGGCATTGCCGCCGGCGTTTGGGCTGGTGTTCCCGGCGGACTATTCGACGGCCGGGGTATCGGGCAGCGCGAACAACACCGGTGCGCCCATCAGTTACACCGTGGTGGCGACCACCAATGAAGGCACGGCCAACAGCAGTGGCACGGTCACTATCGGAGTGGAAGGGGATATCAGTGTCAGCGCCACCAACCTGGTGCTGGCAGAAACGGATGCACCGGTGGCGGTATCGCTGGCGGCGCAGCTGGGTGTCACTGCGACCGACGCGGATGGTTCGGAGCAGGTGACCGGTGTGACGGTGACCCTGAGCGGTGTGCCGGCAGGTGCGTTGATGGGGGCAGGCTGGGTGGCTGGCACGGTGGCGGGCAGCTACAGCTGGAGCGGTGCGAGCACAGCGGGCGTACCTGGCTTTAGCTTGCCGGCGGACTGGAGCGGGGTCGTGAATGGCAATGTGGCGGGGACCACGGACGAGGGTGGGGCAGACAGCAAGCCCTTCACCGTCACTATCAATGCCGGCCATGACATCGACTTCAACGTCGAGGCGCTGAATGCGGGTGCGACCGAAACGGATGGCACGGTACAGGTGCTGCTGACCAACACGGTGAGTATCAGCGATGGTGACGGGTCAGAGACCTGGACCAGCCTGGTGTATACCTTCAACAATTTGCCTGCGAATACCACTGCAGTGGGTGGCACCCTGGTGGGTAACGTCCTGACAGTGAACGTGGTGGCGGGGGCATTGCCGCCGGCGTTTGGGCTGGTGTTCCCGGCGGACTATTCGACGGCCGGGGTATCGGGCAGCGCGAACAACACCGGTGCGCCCATCAGCTACACCGTGGTGGCGACCACCAATGAAGGCACGGCCAGCAGCAGTGGCACGGTCACTATCGGAGTGGAAGGGGATATCAGTGTCAGCGCCACCAACCTGGTGCTGGCAGAAACGGATGCACCGGTGGCGGTATCGCTGGCGGCGCAGCTGGGTGTCACTGCGACCGACGCGGATGGTTCGGAGCAGGTGACCGGTGTGACGGTGACCCTGAGCGGTGTGCCGGCAGGTGCGTTGATGGGGGCAGGCTGGGTGGCTGGTGCGGTGGCGGGCAGCTACAGCTGGAGCGGTGCGAGCACAGCGGGCGTACCTGGCTTTAGCTTGCCGGCGGACTGGAGCGGGGTCGTGAATGGCAATGTGGCGGGGACCACGGACGAGGGTGGGGCAGACAGCAAGCCCTTCACCGTCACTATCAATGCCGGCCATGACATCGACTTCAACGTCGAGGCGCTGAATGCGGGTGCGACCGAAACGGATGGCACGGTACAGGTGCTGCTGACCAACACGGTGAGTATCAGCGATGGCGACGGGTCAGAGACCTGGACCAGCCTGGTGTATACCTTCAACAATTTGCCTGCGAATACCACTGCAGTGGGTGGCACCCTGGTGGGTAACGTCCTGACAGTGAACGTGGTGGCGGGGGCATTGCCGCCGGCGTTTGGGCTGGTGTTCCCGGCGGACTATTCGACGGCCGGGGTATCGGGCAGCGCGAACAACACCGGTGCGCCCATCAGCTACACCGTGGTGGCGACCACCAATGAAGGCACGGCCAACAGCAGTGGCACGGTCACTATCGGAGTGGAAGGGGATATCAGTGTCAGCGCCACCAACCTGGTGCTGGCAGAAACGGATGCACCGGTGGCGGTATCGCTGGCGGCGCAGCTGGGTGTCACTGCGACCGACGCGGATGGTTCGGAGCAGGTGACCGGTGTGACGGTGACCCTGAGCGGTGTGCCGGCAGGTGCGTTGATGGGGGCAGGCTGGGTGGCTGGTGCGGTGGCGGGCAGCTACAGCTGGAGCGGTGCGAGCACAGCGGGCGTACCTGGCTTTAGCTTGCCGGCGGACTGGAGCGGGGTCGTGAATGGCAATGTGGCGGGGACCACGGACGAGGGTGGGGCAGACAGCAAGCCCTTCACCGTCACTATCAATGCCGGCCATGACATCGACTTCAACGTCGAGGCGCTGAATGCGGGTGCGACCGAAACGGATGGCACGGTACAGGTGCTGCTGACCAACACGGTGAGTATCAGCGATGGCGACGGGTCAGAGACCTGGACCAGCCTGGTGTATACCTTCAACAATTTGCCTGCGAATACCACTGCAGTGGGTGGCACCCTGGTGGGTAACGTCCTGACAGTGAACGTGGTGGCGGGGGCATTGCCGCCGGCGTTTGGGCTGGTGTTCCCGGCGGACTATTCGACGGCCGGGGTGTCGGGCAGTGCGAACAACACCGGTGCGCCCATCAGTTACACCGTGGTGGCGACCACCAATGAAGGCACGGCCAACAGCAGTGGCACGGTCACTATCGGAGTGGAAGGGGATATCAGTGTCAGCGCCACCAACCTGGTGCTGGCAGAAACGGATGCACCGGTGGCGGTATCGCTGGCGGCGCAGCTGGGTGTCACTGCGACCGACGCGGATGGTTCGGAGCAGGTGACCGGTGTGACGGTGACCCTGAGCGGTGTGCCGGCAGGTGCGTTGATGGGGGCAGGCTGGGTGGCTGGTGCGGTGGCGGGCAGCTACAGCTGGAGCGGTGCGAGCACAGCGGGCGTACCTGGCTTTAGCTTGCCGGCGGACTGGAGCGGGGTCGTGAATGGCAATGTGGCGGGGACCACGGACGAGGGTGGGGCAGACAGCAAGCCCTTCACCGTCACTATCAATGCCGGCCATGACATCGACTTCAACGTCGAGGCGCTGAATGCGGGTGCGACCGAAACGGATGGCACGGTACAGGTGCTGCTGACCAACACGGTGAGTATCAGCGATGGTGACGGGTCAGAGACCTGGACCAGCCTGGTGTATACCTTCAACAATTTGCCTGCGAATACCACTGCAGTGGGTGGCACCCTGGTGGGTAACGTCCTGACAGTGAACGTGGTGGCGGGGGCATTGCCGCCGGCGTTTGGGCTGGTGTTCCCGGCGGACTATTCGACGGCCGGGGTATCGGGCAGCGCGAACAACACCGGTGCGCCCATCAGCTACACCGTGGTGGCGACCACCAATGAAGGCACGGCCAACAGCAGTGGCACGGTCACTATCGGAGTGGAAGGGGATATCAGTGTCAGCGCCACCAACCTGGTGCTGGCAGAAACGGATGCACCGGTGGCGGTATCGCTGGCGGCGCAGCTGGGTGTCACTGCGACCGACGCGGATGGTTCGGAGCAGGTGACCGGTGTGACGGTGACCCTGAGCGGTGTGCCGGCAGGTGCGTTGATGGGGGCAGGCTGGGTGGCTGGTGCGGTGGCGGGCAGCTACAGCTGGAGCGGTGCGAGCACAGCGGGCGTACCTGGCTTTAGCTTGCCGGCGGACTGGAGCGGGGTCGTGAATGGCAATGTGGCGGGGACCACGGACGAGGGTGGGGCAGACAGCAAGCCCTTCACCGTCACTATCAATGCCGGCCATGACATCGACTTCAACGTCGAGGCGCTGAATGCGGGTGCGACCGAAACGGATGGCACGGTACAGGTGCTGCTGACCAACACGGTGAGTATCAGCGATGGCGACGGGTCAGAGACCTGGACCAGCCTGGTGTATACCTTCAACAATTTGCCTGCGAATACCACTGCAGTGGGTGGCACCCTGGTGGGTAACGTCCTGACAGTGAACGTGGTGGCGGGGGCATTGCCGCCGGCGTTTGGGCTGGTGTTCCCGGCGGACTATTCGACGGCCGGGGTGTCGGGCAGTGCGAACAACACCGGTGCGCCCATCAGTTACACCGTGGTGGCGACCACCAATGAAGGCACGGCCAACAGCAGTGGCACGGTCACTATCGGAGTGGAAGGGGATATCAGTGTCAGCGCCACCAACCTGGTGCTGGCAGAAACGGATGCACCGGTGGCGGTATCGCTGGCGGCGCAGCTGGGTGTCACTGCGACCGACGCGGATGGTTCGGAGCAGGTGACCGGTGTGACGGTGACCCTGAGCGGTGTGCCGGCAGGTGCGTTGATGGGGGCAGGCTGGGTGGCTGGTGCGGTGGCGGGCAGCTACAGCTGGAGCGGTGCGAGCACAGCGGGCGTACCTGGCTTTAGCTTGCCGGCGGACTGGAGCGGGGTCGTGAATGGCAATGTGGCGGGGACCACGGACGAGGGTGGGGCAGACAGCAAGCCCTTCACCGTCACTATCAATGCCGGCCATGACATCGACTTCAACGTCGAGGCGCTGAATGCGGGTGCGACCGAAACGGATGGCACGGTACAGGTGCTGCTGACCAACACGGTGAGTATCAGCGATGGTGACGGGTCAGAGACCTGGACCAGCCTGGTGTATACCTTCAACAATTTGCCTGCGAATACCACTGCAGTGGGTGGCACCCTGGTGGGTAACGTCCTGACAGTGAACGTGGTGGCGGGGGCATTGCCGCCGGCGTTTGGGCTGGTGTTCCCGGCGGACTATTCGACGGCCGGGGTATCGGGCAGCGCGAACAACACCGGTGCGCCCATCAGCTACACCGTGGTGGCGACCACCAATGAAGGCACGGCCAGCAGCAGTGGCACGGTCACTATCGGAGTGGAAGGGGATATCAGTGTCAGCGCCACCAACCTGGTGCTGGCAGAAACGGATGCACCGGTGTCGGTATCGCTGGCGGCGCAGCTGGGTGTCAATGCGACCGACGCGGATGGTTCGGAGCAGGTGACCGGTGTGACGGTGACCCTGAGCAATGTGCCGGAAGGTGCGGTGATGGGGGCAGGCTGGGTGGCTGGCACGGTGGCGGGCAGTTACAGCTGGAGCGGTGCGAGCACAGCGGGAGTGCCGACCTTCACCTTGCCGGCGGACTGGAGCGGGGTTGTGAATGGCAATGTGGCGGGGACTACGGACGAGGGCGGGGCAGACAACAAGCCCTTCACCGTGACCGTCAATGCGACCAACGACGCGCCCATGCTGACCGTTTCGGATCTGCGCATATCTGAAGAGGGTTTGCTTGGAGCTAATCCGGATAACTCACCCAATCCGAGCGATACCACTGATAGCACATCCGCAGAGGCCACGGCAGGTGTGACGGATATAGACAGCAGTGCCTTTACCTTCACTCTCTCTGCACCATCTGGCTTGAGCTCCGGTGGGCAGCCTGTTGTGTGGAGCGGTATAGGATCTACAACCCTGGTTGGTTCTGTGGGAGGTAATCCTGTTATTCAAGTTTCTGTGGATCTCACAGGCAAATATACAGTCACCTTGTTGGGCCCTGTCGACCATACGTTTGGAGACGATCAGGAAGGATTGAAGACATTTACCTTCAATCTGTCGGTCAGCGACGGTGACTTGAGTGATACCAAGCAGGTCAACGTGGTGATTGAAGACGATATGCCCGTGATTACCGGCATTGAAAGTCTGGAGGTGATGAATGTCGCCGCCATCACCACCGGTGGGCTGTTTGGCGTTTCTTTCGGTGCAGATGGTCCCCTGGCTACCGGTGGATTGAAATTGACCGGATGGCCTGATTTGGCAGGGATCACCGAGACCTTGTCAGCAGATGGCAAGACTCTGGTGGCTACTATAGATGACAGCGGGCTGCCACCTAAAGTGTTCTATACCTTGACACTCAATGAGAACAATACCTACAGCTTCAATTTGGTTACACCCCAGCCAACGCAAACATTTGCGATCGGCTCACAGTTTGGTGCCGGTGGGCCAGTCGAGACTATCGGGGTGACTGCTGGCGGCATTGGAGTTCTGTTTGATGGTTTGCTGTTCAATGGCAGTGTGAACAACCCCCAGAATCTGCCGAGCGGTGATCTGGATGATCTTAATCCTAACAATAACGGGTTCGGGATCAAGAATGGCAATCTGGACAATAACGAAGGGTTCAAGGTATCCACCACAACGGCTGTTGACGGGCTCTCTTTCAATGTCTATGGGGTAGGTAACACCAATACCAGCACCATACAGTGGGTAGCTTATGCCGCCGATGGAGTGACCGTCATTGACTCCGGCGAGCTTGTCCTGTCGGGACTCAAAGGAGCTATGCAGTTGGCCAGCATAGAACCAGATGGAGAGTTCAGTCAGCTCTATGTGCGCTTTGTGCTGGATGGCAATGACTCGGTGCGCATCGAAAACTTCGGGGTGATAGACAAGATAACTCCCCCCGACATTGAACTCGACTTCAGCGCTACCTTGACGGACGGTGATGGCGATCAGGCCAGCGCCAACTTCACCGTATCGGTCAAGAGCAATGAGCCCCCTGTTGCCTCAAACATTCTGGTGGTTGGCAGCAATACCTCGGATATCCCAGACAGTACGGGGACGCCGACGACCGGGGATGATCACAAGGTACCCAACTCGGATGGTAGTGTTGATGGTGTTGTGGCTGGCGGTGCAGGTCACGATATTCTGGTAGGAGATGTGGGTGGTACCACCACCAATTTCATTCCAGGTCAGAACTACAATATCGCCCTCCTGGTCGACGTATCTGGCAGCATGGCTGGGGCCCGCCTGAGCATGCTCAAGGCATCCCTGACCCATCTGGCCAATCAGCTCAAGGAGCATGATGGCGAGATCAATGTCACCTTGATCAGTTTTGCCACCAATGCCAGTGAACGAGTGACCATTGTAGGTCTGGACGCCAGCAACGTGATCAATCTGACCAATGCCATTGATGCCCTGGTTGCCAACGGCGGGACCAACTATGAGGCAGCCTTCAATCAGGCCGTGCAGTGGTTCAACAACGGCACTCAGGCAGATCCCGACTATGAGAATCTGACCTTCTTCGTCACGGATGGCAATCCGACCTACTACATCAACGACAGCAATCAGGTTGCCGGTCCGGGCGATAGCACGACCTACACGGTGATCAAGGAGTCTGTCGATGCGTTTGAATCGCTAAGTGGCATCAGTCAGGTCAATGCCATCGGGGTAACCAGCAGCGTCAACCAGGAACTGCTCAAGTTCTTTGACAACACAACGGAAACCGGCTCACAGTTCTACTCTGCCGGCAGTTACCTTGATTTGGCTACCTTTGGTTCTGGAGGCAGTGGCATCAATGCGGCTGCTGGCTGGGTGCGTAGCGGTGATCAACAGGGAACGCACACGGTTACCGACGGTTATTTGCGAATCCGTGAGGATCGCACAAATTCCGATACGGATCGCACTGTGCTGGCGCTGGCCGTGGCCAATGCGATCCAGATTTCAGCTGCGCAAGCCGGAGCAAGCCTGCAGTTCCAGTACGCATTGAGTTCTGTCAATGCGAGTGACAGTTTCACATGGAAACTTGTAAGGCTGGATGGCGGGGTCTGGGATCTGGCCAACCCTCTGCAAAGCGGTACTGTCACAGGTATCAGTAATTCTGGTACTACCTCTTCCAGCACCATTACTACCAATGGGTTGGAGGTTGGGCAATACGGGTTTGTGTTTGAGCTGCTCGATAGCTCCAGCTCACGGACTGCTGAAGTGCGGATAGACAACATCCGGATCGAGCAGGGATTCAACGCCCCGATTGGAGAGGCCCAGATTGTGACCAGTGCAGAGCAGCTGACGGCAGCTCTGACCGAGGGGGATCAGATCACTGTGCTGCTGGGGGCTGGCAATGATGTAGTCGATGGCGGTGCAGGCAATGATATCCTGTTTGGTGATGTGCTCAATACAGACGCACTGGCTACCCAGCTTGGTTTGAGTCTGCCAGTTGGCTCCGGTTGGCTGGTTTTTGAAACCTTGGAAACCAATCATGGCTGGACGCGAGCACAGACTGTGGATTACATCCGAACCCATCTTACCGAGCTGAGTGAGGAGAGTGGTCGTAGTGGCGGCAATGACACTCTGTCAGGAGGCAGTGGCAATGACCTTCTCTTCGGTCAGGAAGGGAGCGACATCCTCGATGGGGGTGATGGAGATGATTACCTGGATGGTGGATCAGGAAATGACTCTCTGATTGGGGGCGCGGGCAACGATATCCTGATCGGTGGGCTGGGGAATGACATCCTGCTCGGCGGTCTGGGAAGCGATATCATGACCGGGGGTGCTGGCAGCGATACCTTCAAGTGGCTGGCTGGGGATGTGGGGGGGACCGATGTGATCAAGGACTTCACCACTGGAACTGGAGGAGATGTGCTGGATATCAGTGAGTTGCTCACTGGCGAACATGCCAGTAAGGAGTCGTTAGATGCCTATCTCACTTTCACCAGCGGTCCGGGTACTGGCAAGTCTACGCTCACGATCGACCTTGATGGCGCGGGTAGTGGCACAACGACCCATGTTATCCAGTTTGACAACATCGATCTGACGCTGGGAGGTACACGTAATGATCAGACCATCATTGAAGACCTGTTGAATCAGGGCAATCTGAAGGTCGATCCGTAACCTTGTCTCGGGGCCGGGCTGGCCTGGCCCCTGTTTTTTCTCAAGGTGGATGGATAAGATAGCGGCTGTAGAGGAGAGGGTAATCATGCAGTCATTCAACTGGGTCGACATTGATGGCATCCGTTATAGCTGGGATGGACAGGGTAATATTACCTGCGCAGGCCAGTTTGGCTATCAGGCCTCGATCGCGGGAGACAGGCTGGATGGGATGGAGATAGAGAATGATGCCGGAGATGTAGCCGGATCACTCTATGTTGATTTTGCCTCTGCATCTATTTCCTATGTGCCCTTGATGGGGGCCGAGTCAGCTCAGAACATGATTCTGGTTGGCCATGATCTGGGGCAGCAGGAGTATCCATTGAGCAGTTTTCATGCTCCTTTGTTGCAGGATTTGCTGGGCCAGTCAGATACCATTGCTTGGTCCACAGAGGGATATCGCGGTGAAGGCCGTGACTGTAGCGCAGGGGGACAGGGACATGTTCTGTCGTGGGATTCCTTCCATTTTGATGATGAGGTGCTGGTCTGTGGTGCGACATCACCACTGGATAAAGTAGAGCGGACCCCAGATACCGGCAGTGTGGTCACCATCAGTCTCGATTTGACCAATCAGATACTGGATCAGCTCCCGCCCTTGCACGATATATGAATCCATTGGCTGCACGGGCATAATGACCTCAATCTTTCCGATAGAGGTTTTTTCTATGTGGCGTCCCCTTCTTACTCTTTCCGCTCTGATTGTCAGTGCTCCGGTGCTGGCGATTGAAGTTCCGCAAGCGCCCCATCTGGTGGTGAGTGGTTATGCTGAACAGAAGACCGAGCCCGATATGCTCACCCTCAATGTGGCTGTGAGTGCGTTGGACAAGCAGGGCCTCAAGGCCAAGCAGCAGGTTGATACCAAGGTGGCCGCCTTTTTTAGCAAGCTGGAAGGGTTGGGCATCAAGCGCAACGATGTCGAAGCTGGTAACCTGATGGTCTCGCCGGAATATCAGTATGGTGATAACAAAAAGCCGGTCTTGCTGGGGTACCGTGCCCAGCGACAATTGGCGGTGAAGCTCTATCAGCTCGACAAGTTGAGCCCGTTGATGGACACCGCACTCAAAGCTGGGTTGGAGTCCGTATCCCAGATTGAATACGGGTTGAAATCTCCACAGGTTATCAAGGAACAGGCTCGACTTAATGCCGTTGAGGATGCAAAAATCAAGGCTGAATCTCTGGCCAAGGCATTCGGGATGAAGCTTGGCAAGGTGTACAGCGTGGAGTATCGCAACACATCGCCCATCACCGGCTATAGTCGCAACTTCAAGATGGCACAACCCATGGCAATGGCGGCTGCTCCGGTGCCGGATATGGCGGATAGCAGTTATCAGCAACAGCAGATTACGGTCACTGACAATATCGAGGCTGTTTTCCTGCTGGAGTAACCCCTTCCCTCTTCAGCAGATGAACACTGTAGTGGGACAGAGCCATAAAAAATCCGGCCAATGTGCCGGATTTTCATTTTACAAGTCAGAGATCGAGTTTATGGACAGGGTACGGGAGTGAAGGAGTGATCTCCCAGGCAACGCCAACCCATTTCCGCTCCTCTCATTTGCCAGAGATTATCGCTGCGATAAAGAGTCAGAATATAGAGCATGTCGCTTTTGCCTCCATCGAGCGCAACCGAGAGCACCAAGTCATTATCCAGTTGCTGTGCATGGATGCGACTGGGGATGTCGCTATGGCCGACAAAACGGAGCGCTACCTCACGGTAGTCATTGACCCATTTTTGATGTTGCTCGCTCGCCTGACGTATCTGCTGGTTGAACTGCTGCACTGGCGCCGAGGCTAGTCGTCCAAAAACGGCTTGTGCTTCGGCATGTGCTGCTGTCACGTTCGCCAGGAGGAGAGTGGTAAGCATACCGATTTTGTACATGAGAATATCCGGCTAACAACGACTGCTTCTATGACAACAGAAAAGCCCATTTGGTTCAACGCACAACCCACGGAGGCATATGCCCCTGTGGGTGTGCTTTTTCAGTTGCGTTGCAGCGAGAAGGTGGGTAGTGACAGGTGCCAGTAGATGGCTGCCACCCGCAAACCAAATACGGCCGTCATGCAGATGAGCATGGCTGTTACCCTGTCCATGTTTGCCTCTAGGGCCAGAGTGTAGAGGATTCCACCCAGAATACAGGCTGTTGCATAGATCTCTTTTTGCAGCACCATAGGCACTTCGCGTGCCAATACATCCCGGATCATGCCGCCAGCTACTCCAGTCATGGTCCCCATCAGCACCGCGATTAGCCCCGAGGTGCCAAAATTGAGAGCTTTTTGGGCTCCGATCACCGTAAAGAGAGCCAGCCCGAATGCATCCGCGACGGGCAGTACATACCAAGGCATCCTGCGGGGCAGTTTGACCATCCACATACCGACCAGTGCAGTTGCAATGACGACCCAGATATAGAGTGGATCGCGCACCCAGAACACCGGTGTTGCTCCCAAGATCATGTCACGTATGGTGCCACCGCCTATGGCGGTAACTGCGGCTAATACCATGACACCAAACCCGTCCATTCTGAGTCGGCCAGCCACCAATACCCCTGAAAACGCGAATACCGCAGTACCAAACATGTCGCTGATGTAAACAATCTGCTCAACCAGTGTCTGCATGGAAAACAACTCACGCCAAATTGTTGATGGGGCCGCGATTTTAGGGGCTGGAGAGCCCAATCGCCAACTGTGCTCGACAAAATTGAGAGTCGACACCGCTTTTTTCTCGCATCATTGACAGGGAGGGGCTCGAGTGTGCCTGTTTACCTCCTTGTTGGAGGAGGGGCGCGATGAGTTTCTGCCACGTTTTAGTGGGCGTTTTTTTCCTTAAGTTTATCCCCGACCTGTCGATATATAGGGTAAGCGGCGTTAATGCGATGAAGCGTTGAAAAAAATGCTAAAGACATCCAAAAACGAGCCGTTAAATAAGACGCATCGGGCACAGAAAATAATAAAGCCTGAGCAAATAGAAGAGTAAATTTAATAGCTTAGGAGAATAGTCATGGGCCTTTATATCAACACTAACGTTTCATCACTCAACGCTCAGCGTAACCTGATGAATACGACAAAATCACTGGATACATCCTACACCCGACTGGCATCCGGTCTGCGTATCAACAGTGCCAAAGACGATGCTGCCGGTCTGCAAATCTCAAACCGATTGACCTCCCAGATCAACGGTCTGGATCAGGGTAACCGTAATGCCAACGATGGCATCTCTGTGGCGCAGACTGCTGAAGGGGCCATGGAGGAGATCACCTCCATGCTGCAACGGATGCGGACGCTGGCTCAACAATCAGCTAATGGCTCTAATAATACTGACGACCGAACCGCGTTGCAGCAAGAGTATACCCAGTTGATGACAGAAATTGACAGGGTAGCCAAAGATACCACTTTTGGTGGTCAAACCTTGCTTAATGGTGGTTATGTTGGCTCTTTCCAGGTGGGGGCTGATGCTGGTCAAACAATTACTTTCAGGATGACCACCGCTTTTAGTATCTCCGGTATGGCATCGGCTACGAAAGGTAATGCTACGGTAACAACAACTACAACGGGTGAGCCCTATTCGATAGCGAAAAATGCGAGCGGGACAGTGACGACCACAAGCATTGGTACTATTACCACAGCCAAAGATGCACAATCCGCCATGGCTAACCTTGACTACATGATCAAGGTGGTGGACAGCAAGCGTGCGGAACTGGGTGCTGTGCAGAACCGGTTTGATTCAACTATTCGCAACCAAGCGAACGTCTCTGAAAACGTCAGTGCTGCGCGTTCACGTATTCGTGATGCGGACTTCGCCACCGAGACTGCAAACCTGACCAAGCAGAACATTTTGCAACAGGCTGCCTCGACAATCCTGTCACAGGCGAACCAGCGTCCCCAGTCAGCCCTTTCGTTGCTGCAGGGCTAACAAAAGAAAACAGGGCGGTTGTTCAGGCCGCCCTGGTCAAGAGATGGAACAAAGGGGTGTTCGGTTCGCACTCTGTTCTATCGGGAGAGATATAATTCTCTACTAGTAATGCCAAGTGTTGTCCAGCTGTTCAGTTCTGTCACGCTTGGTCATATTCTCCTGAGCATATGCTCATCTTTAGGCCGGTTTACCGGCCTCTTTTTATTGTGTCGCCAAATTGACGTCACTCTACACAACCTAAGCACAAACCGTGCCACATACATAATTCGGTCATGCCATCCGGCAATTCCTCTCTCTCCTCTTATGCTGTGTTGGCCATCTGGCTTTTCCTTGCCATATACCGGAGAAAAATTGCCGCGTTAGGCAACAATTTTCCTAAAGCTTGTCTCTGTACTGCCGTTAAACAAAGTGAAGCAATCGAGGGGTGTTCGGAATCCAACGTTTGCACTACTGCGGGTGACCTGTCCGTTCAAACAGACACCCGCCAGAAGGATCAGGCTTGTTCAACCTGTTCTTCTAACGGTGGGATGCCGCTTTGCTGGCGCAACCCGCAGTCGCATGTTCTTCGGGAGAATATTTTATGGCTATGTACATTAACACCAACGTTTCATCACTGAACGCCCAGCGTAACCTGATGAACACCAACAAGTCGCTGGACACCTCCTATACCAGGTTGGCATCCGGTCTTCGTATCAATACAGCCAAGGATGATGCTGCCGGTTTGCAGATTTCTAACCGTTTGACTTCACAGGTTAACGGGTTGGATCAAGGTAACCGTAACGCTAACGATGGTATTTCAGTAGCACAAACTGCAGAAGGTGCGATGGATGAAGTGACCACCATGTTGCAACGGATGCGCACTTTGGCTCAGCAATCGGCGAACGGTTCAAACAACACGGATGATCGTGTTGCTTTGCAGCAGGAATATGACCAACTGACGACTGAGATAAATCGTATCTCTGGCGATACCACTTTTGGTGGTCAAAAGCTGCTTGATGGTACTTATAAGGGGTCCTTCCAGGTCGGTGCAGATGCAGGACAAACAATTACCTTCAAGATGACATCGGCTTTCACCATCAAGGGTATTGCATCTGCGACAAAAGGAAGTGCAACAGTCACGACCACTACCACAGGTGAGCCGTATACGATTGGCAAAGCAACTTCAGCAGTTACTACAACTAGTGTCAGCAGTATTAAAACCGCTAAAGATGCTCAGACAGCCATGGCCAACCTTGATTTCATGATCAAGGCTGTGGACAGCAAACGGGCAGAGCTGGGTGCTGTGCAGAACCGGTTTGACTCCACCATTCGCAACCAGTCCAACGTCTCTGAGAACCTGAGCGCAGCTCGTTCCCGTATCCGTGACGCAGACTTTGCGACCGAGACAGCCAACCTGACCAAGCAGAACATTTTGCAGCAGGCCGCCTCCAGCATCCTGGCCCAAGCCAACCAAAGACCGCAATCAGCCCTGTCCCTGTTGGGTTAACAGGCTGTGATGAGATAAAAAAGGAGCGACGATATGGCCAATGAAATTGGAATTCCGTCATCGGTCACTCCTTCTTCTCTTCAGTCAAGTAGCAAGAGCGGCCAATCGGCCGCTCAAGTGCTATCTGGCACAGCAGAAGAGCAGCGGGGGGCGGCCAAGGATATTGAAAAGCAACAGGGACTGCCTGAGCAGGAGAAGGCGGGCAAGCCGAAGATTTCAGACAAGGAAATTGAGAAAGGGGTACAAAACTTGCAAGAGTTCAGTCAGTTGCAAGGATGGACCGTCAATTTTAGTGTCGAAAAGGAACTGGAGCAGGTTGTTATCAAGGTAATGGATGCCAATACCAAATCAATGATCCGTCAGATACCAAGCGAAGAGTTGCTGGCTATCAGCAAACGAATCCAGGATCTCCGCGAAGGGGATGTGATTGGTGGCGGCTCCCGAGTCGGGTTATTGCTTGATAAAGAGATTTAATAGTTACGTTTGCGAGGAGAGTGAGTATGGCCACTATTACGTCTGCTGGTGCGGGCTCTGGACTGGACTTGGAGTCTGTCATCGCTGCAAGTGTTGATGCCAAGAAAGCGCAGCTTTTGCAGCCAATTACCACCAAAAAGACCAACGCCCAGATCACTCTCTCAGGGGTAGGACAGCTGAAGTCAGCAATCGCGACTTTTGTCACCACTCTGAAGGCGATGTCAAAGGATGATGCGTTTAACAAACGTGCGATAAACATCACCCAGGATAAAGATAATCCGGTCCTGAAGGTGGAGAGTAAGAGCGGCGCTTCAAACGGGCAATATGACATCAGTGTCGAAAAATTGGCGAAGACCAGCAAATTTGAAGGCAGTTTCGCCTCTTCGACCACATCTATGATCACTCAAGATGGCACCCTGACATTTAAGGCTGGCGACAAGACCTTTGATGTAGATGTTAAAGCAGGAGATTCACTCCAGTCCATTCGCAAGCGCATCAACAATGATAGTGACAACTTTGGTCTTAGCGTCAATATCATGAATACCTCCGATGGCAAGGCGGCACTTGTGATTGACTCTGGTGTCAGTGGAACAGGTAAGGATCTGCAGATAACCGGCAGTACACCAGAGCTGGCTGACAATTTCATCTCCAAGCTGACCCAGAAGCAACAAGCCCGTGATGCTGAGATAAGCGTGGATGGCAATAAATTGAGCAGTTCGACCAACACCTTCGATGGCACCATTGTGGGTCTCAAAATCACGGTGTTGAAAGAGTCTGAGAGCACCACTACCACGAGCCCGAGTGATGGTACCGTGACGACTACTTACAAGCCAAACAGAGTGGATGTGACGACAGACAAGGCTGGCATCAAGACCATGGTGCAGAGCTTTATCGATGGCTATAACGCTCTGGTGAAGAAGAGCAACGATCTGGGCAAACGCAGCTCTATCGTAGCCGGCGTCAGTCAGAATGATGGTGGCGCCTTGGCGGGGGATGCAACGACCAAGGCAGTGACCAACCTGATGAGTGGCACCGTCACTGAGCCTTCGAACAACTCCTCAACCTTCTCGACCATCTTTCAGTTGGGGGTCAAGATGGACAACAAGGGAGTGCTCTCACTTGATTCGACGAAATTCGATGAAGCGGTCGAGAAGAACTTCGACCAGGTAGTGGCTGTGTTTGGTGGCAAGGACGGAGTTGCTGGTAAGTTGGCTAGCCAGCTTGAGACCTACTCCAAGACAGGGGGGCTGCTTGCCAAGCGGGAAGAGACGCTCAATTCGGACCTGCGTGATGTCAACCGCAAACAAGCAGATGTTGCGGCGCAGCTCACCAAATATGAAGAGACGTTGAGGGCCCGCTACGGCAGTCTGGATACCTTGCTGGCCAAGATGAACAAGTCTGCCTCCTATCTCAACCTGCTCAATACCAACACCAAAACCAGTTAATTTGTAGTCAGGAGCGGTGTCTCATATGTATCGAAAAACGATCAAGGCCTATACAACCCAGAGTTTGCAGTCTGAGCTGGCTGTGGCGGATCCCTATCGCGTGATCCAGTTGTTGATGCAAGGGTGTCTCGAGCGTCTCGCTCAGGCCCGCGGTGCAGTCGAGCGTCGCGATTTCGAGGGTAAGTCCCAATCTATCTCCAAGACGCTGGCCATTATCAATGGTCTGCAAGATTCACTTGATCTCTCTTATGGCAAGGTACCCGAAGATCTGTTCGCACTTTATGACTATATGAAAGTGCGCATGATGGATGCCAGCCGTGACATGGATGTAGGCGCTATTGATGAAGTTATGAACCTCATGCTGACGGTCAAGAGCGGTTGGGATGCCATCCCTGTCGATGAGCGCGACAAGGCGCTGGCACAGCAAAAGGTAGGCAGACCGGCATGAATGAGGTCAACGACACTTCTGTGTCAGCCTTGATGAGACTGGGCGAACAGTTGCAGTCTCTACTGGTACAAGGTGAGCTGGTTGCTGCAGAACAGCTGGCTGAACGTTATCTGCATGATCTGGAAGAGGTGTTCGGGTCACTGCCTCGGGAAGAGGCAATCAATGTGGAACAGCGGCAGGCACTGCTGCAGTTCCAGCTTATTCATGATTGGGTGGGGCAGGAAAAGCAGCAGGCTGAAGCACAATTACGACAATTCTCCCAGGCTGGACGTGCATCCGGTCTCTACAAGCTGAATGCAGGTTAGTTTGACATGGATATCCATCACAAAATTCATGATGTAGAAAGTGAACTGGCACGCCTGGCTCTGCAAAAGCAGCAGGAAGCCGCCATGCTGGAAGTACTCCCTGTTCGTTATGATCTCAATATGGCTGCATTTGCCAAATTCATGCCCGCCATTCATGACTTTTTCAAAGCATACCAGCCTGCCAGGCCTTTTCGTTTCTTCTGTAATGAAAATGGCGTTCCCAATATTCTGTGGCTTGACGAGGGCGTCTCGCTTTATGGGGACGATCCATTTAGCGAGGTTCAGTCGCAGATTGCCGAGGTCATTGAACAAAGCGTTTTGCAGTGCATCGATTTTGTGCCTCAGTGGTATATCGACGGCCAAATCCATATCAAATACAACAATGAAATCTCCAAATTAAAAGAGAAGTCAGCGCTGGAAGGATTGCGTCTCAACGCGGCATTACATTCCGATATTCCTCTGGCACTGATGTATGGCATTGGTTTGGGCTACCAGCTCGGTTGCTTGTATGAACAGTGCAAGATCAAGAATCTGTTTGCTTTTGAGCCCGATCTTGACATGTTTTATGCCTCGCTTTTCTGCTTTGACTGGCATCAGCTGCTCGCCTACATGGATGAGGAGTCGATCAGCCTTCATCTCTTTATCGGTGTTGACGAGCAATTACTGGTCGCTGACATGATGGAGGCGCTGCATCGCAAGGGGGCATTCTGGTCGGCAAGCTATTTCTCCTTCTGCCATTACCACTCTCCCAAGCTAGACGCCTTGATAACACAGGTAGAAAGGGAGTTTTATCTGCTCAAGACGGGGTGGGGGTTCTTTGATGACAACATCTATGCACTTGCCCATAGCCACACCCATCTGCAAGATGGCACCCCCTTTTTGAAACGCTGGCGGGATAGCAGCCCCTTCGAACAGGTCCCGGTCTTTGTGGTTGGCAATGGTCCCTCACTGGATCAGAGTATCGAGTTCATCCGGCAGCATCAGCAGCAGGCCATCATCATCGCATGTGGTACGGCGGTCAGTGCGCTGTATAAAGCTGGCGTCAAACCGGATATCTACGTTGCAGTGGAGCGAACTAAAAGCTCTGCGGATTTTCTGAATATTCTCAATGCCGATGACTTTATCAAGGATACGGTGTTTCTGAGCGTTGATGTCATCCATCCTGAATGCAAGCGCTTTTTTCGCAAAACAGGATTGGCATTCAAGCCCAATGAGCCGATGTTCTCCATGCTGATTAGCGCGTTTGGTCAGGCATTCGAGTACGATAATATCGAATTTTCCAATCCGTTCGTTGGTAATACCGGCCTCAATTATGCGGCCTTGCTTGGCTTCAAGCAGGTGTATTTGTTTGGTATCGACAATGGCTATAAAACAGCCGGACAGCATCACTCCAGCCTGAGTCTCTATTACAACGACAAGCAAGAGGCTAAATACCAGGAAAACTTAAAGAATACTTTCCCGGCACCGGGTAACTTTGGCGACGAAGTGCGTATCAACCATCTATTTGGACTGGCCATTCATAATATGGCCCGTGTATTGCGTGATTATCCCGAGATGCAGTGCGTCAACAGTAGTGACGGCGCTTATATCGAAGGGGCGATCCCTCGCCGTGTTGAATCGTTGCAACCAGAATGGCCGGTACTTGACAAGATCGCACTCATGGATGAAGTGATGGCGACTTGTTTCCAGCCTTTTGACATGGCCAGTTTTGATTTTGCCGCTGCGTTGCAGGTGCCGCTGTTCGTTGAGCTTGTGGACAAGTTCCGTGATGACTGGCGCCAGGTAGCCAGTGAGCACAACGCGGTGCTGGCGATGATGCAACGCCATCACGACTATCTGCTTTATCTGTTGATGAGCCGTGAATCCCATCTCTATCGGGTCTTGATCGGTTCAATGAACTATTTCTACGCCAATATCATCAGCCTGATGATGTCGCAGGTGACAGCAGAACCCGAGGTACTGGCGGTCAAGATAAAAGAGGCGCAGGCAATCCTGGAGTTATTTTTCGAGGACAGCAAAGTTATGTATGCCGATGCGTTCGATGGCCATGATACCACCTACTTTACCGGCCTGGATGTGTTCAAGCGCTAGTCCTTGAATCGGATGGGGATGACTCTGTTCATCTCCATTCCCTAACAGTATGATATAGAAGTATTTAATCCTTTCAGGTGCATATATGGCCACCCTTTCCCTGGCATCCACCGCATTTCTCATGCCCGGTAATGTGGCATGGGCTCCTTTGGCCCGACATGCACAGTTGCAATTTTGTCCTCAAGGTCAATGGCAGCCGATGGCCGCTTGTGACGGACATCTGGTGCTCTGGTTTTGGGAGCAACTGCTGACCGACAGCGAATGCCAGCATTGGTACACCTTGGCTGAACCCGCATTGTCCGAGACCATCGACACCTGGTTGGAAGCATTGCTCTCGCCACTGCGGGGGCTCCCTCATCTTTATCTCGGTGCCTGTTCACTGCAAGGCGGCGGTGTGAGTAGCGCTCTTCATCCCTGGATGATGCAGCTGGATGTCTGCTTTACCCGAGCGCTTGCACGTCACCACATTAGGGATTTGGGGCTGGGTCGCTGGCTCTCTGAGCAGGGGCGAGCCCATTGTGTGGACGAGCGTAATCGTTACCTTCTTTCTTGTCCTCTCTCGATGCACGGCTTGACCAGCCTTGCCGACTGGATTGCCGCGCGTTGGATGCTTGATCAGGCGCCAATACGCAAGGTGCTGGTGCTCGATTGTGACAATACCCTGTGGGGGGGGGTAGTGGGTGAAGAGGGGTTGACTGGCCTTTACCTTGGTCAGGACGGTCTCGGCAAACTCTATCAGTCGTTTCAGGATGCGGCGCTTTACTGGTATCAGCGCGGCGTGTTGTTGGCATTGTGCTCTAAAAACGAGCCTGCAGATGTTTGGCTGGTGTTTGAGCAGCATGGCGCCATGAGACTCAAAAGGCGAAATATTGCAGCATCTGCCATTGGTTGGGGCTCTAAATCTCAAGGTTTGCGACATATTGCTGCCAGCCTCAATCTGGGGCTTGAGGCCTTGGTCTTCTGGGATGATTCCCCCCTGGAAAGGGCTGAAGTTCGCCATGCCCTGCCACAAGTCGATGTCATTGAACCACCAGCAGATATTTGGGCATGGCCTACAACCTTGCTCACTTATGGGGGGTTCTCGCGCATCTTCAGTGGTGATGACGCTCTTCGTCAGGCCTCCTATCTGGCATTGGCAGACGCCGCCCGGTTACGTAGCGAGGTTGGCAGTGAACAACATTTTCTCGCCTCCTTGTCGTTGCGTGCGGCGATACAGCCGTTGGCGGTGGATAACCTTGCTCGTGCCGAGCAGATCATCCATAAAACCCACCAGTTTAATCTCTCCTGTCAGCGATATGAGGCGAGCGAGCTCAAACGGCTGGCGCAGTTTGGCTGGTGCTGGCTAGTGTCGTTGCAGGATCGCTTTGCCGATCATGGCTTGGTTGGCTTGGTGCTGATCATAAACATCACGCCCAAACTGGCATTGCTCGATACGCTTGCTCTGAGTTGCAGAGTGTTGTCCAGAGGACTCGAATATTGGTTACTGGATAGAGTCTCGGCTGCATTGCGCGAGGCGGGGATCGAGCGTCTGGTTATTGGCTCGAATCGTTGTGCACGTAATGAACCTGCGCTGACATGGTTGGCATCCCTGCCGTTGACCCCCTGTGATAATCCGGATCCCGCCCGTTTTTCCCATGAGCATTACCATAGTCTGGCGCTCGAACAGCTGAATTTGCCTTTTTTGGAGTTTTATCACCATGACTGATCTCTTCACTTTGTTGGAACAGCAGTTTCCTTCTGCAACCGTCACGCGAGGCGACTATCAGTTGGGACTTGGGGCCTTTCCGGAATGGGATTCGCTCGGTCATTTCAATTTTCTGCTGCTGGTTGAGCAGACGTTCTCGGTACGCTTCGAGCCTGAAGAGCTGGCGACGATGAAGCAACTTCAGGACATTCGTGATGCGCTGTTGCGGCGTGGTCTTGTGCTGTGATTAAAGCTCTCTCTCATGTTCTTGGCTCCCTTGGGATCGCGCGAGGGAGCGCTATCATGGTTCACACTGACGCCATGGCTGTGGCCCAGTTTCCTGGACGGGGCAATGAAGCCGGCATGCATGCTTTTTGGTTGGGGATGCAGGAGTGGCTTGGAAACGAGGGCACTCTGCTGGTGCCAACATTCACGTATAGCCTGACTCGCCAGAGCTGTTTCGACAGGGCGACATCCCCCAGTGAAGTCGGGTTGATGACGGAGCAGTTTCGCACTCTGCCAGGGGTTGCGCGGACCCGCGATCCTATCTTCAGCGTTGCGGTATGGGGAGCGGGGCGTGACCAGGTGGTTGCAGCAGGGGGTCATGACTGCTTTGGTGAAGAGAGCCCCTTCGCCTGGTTGGCGGCTCACGATGGCTGGATTGCCGGTTTTGCCTGTCATCCCGATCGCATTACCTTCACCCACTATGTCGAGCAGCAACTAGGTGTCGATTATCGCTTTATGAAACGTTTTGAGGGGGATGTCCGCGAGCAGGGAATGGTGCGCCCCTGGTATTGTGACTACTTTGTGCGAAGACTCGATCTGGCCAGCGAGATAGATCTTTCCCGTCTGGTTGAAGCCCTTAAAAATCAGGACAAATGGCACCAGGGGTTATTTGGCAGGTTACCTGTCTGGGCAGTTCGCTGCGCCGACTTTGCCGCAGTGGCAAAAGAGCTGATCGCTGTCCACCCCCATGCGCTTATCAGGGAGGGGAGATGAAACTGCACCATATTGGACTGGTGGTGGCCGAACTGGATCTTGGCGTACGTTATTGCGGCGAGACCCTCGGGCTTTCCCGCTTTAGCGAGCCGGTGCTCGATCCGTTGCAGCGGGTGCATATCTGTTTTGCTTATGATGATGCGGGGATTTGCTATGAACTGATTGCACCGGCCAGTGATGATAGCCCCGTCAGTCAGGCGCTACGTACCCGTCATAACCTGCTCAATCATCTGGCTTATGAGGTGGCAGACCTGGCAATGGCTGCCGAAAAACTGCGGGCCCAGCGTCATCTTCCCCTAGGGCCCAGCCAGCCTGCCATCGCCTTTGGCGGCGCCCATGTCCAGTTTTTCCTGAGCCCCCTTGGCCACATTGTCGAATTGATCGAGGCATCCACCCCATGAGTTTTTCACCCAAGAGTGGCTATCTGCCCACCGACTGGGACGACCAGGCACAAGTCGGTGAGCAACTGCATCGGCTGCTCACCCTGCTGTTTCCGCTCAATCGCAGCCTGACCGGGGACGGGGTTCGGCAGTCGCTGGCCCTGTGGCGCGAGCACTGCCTGCCCGGGCTGCAGATCCATGAAGTGGCCAGCGGCACCGAGTGCTTCGACTGGACAGTGCCTGACGAGTGGAACGTGCGGGAGGCCTACATAGTGGGGCCGGATGGACGCAGGGTGGTGGATTTCCAGGACCACAACCTGCATCTGGTCGGTTACTCGGAGCCGGTGCGCTGCACCCTCTCACTGGCCGAGCTGCAGCCCCATCTTCACTCTCTGCCCGAGCAGCCGGACGCCATTCCCTATGTGACCTCCTACTACAAGCGCCGCTGGGGCTTCTGTCTGCCCCATCGGCTGCGAGAGGCGCTGCCGGAGGGGGAATATCAGGTGGTGATCGATGCCACCCTGGCACCGGGCTCGCTCACCTATGGCGACTGGGTGCTGCCGGGGGAGAGCGAGCAGGAGATCCTGCTGTCGAGCTACACCTGCCACCCCTCCATGGCCAACAACGAGCTCTCCGGCCCCTGCGTTGGCGTCTTCCTGATGGCCTGGCTGGCGTCACTGCCAACACGTCGCTACAGCTACCGGCTGATGCTGGTCCCTGAAACCCTGGGGGCCATCGTCTATCTCTCCCGCCATCTGGACCAGCTCAAGCAGCGTACTCTGGCCGGGTTCAATCTGACCTGCCTTGGCGATGATCGTGGCTACTCCTTCCTGCCTTCCCGCCAGGGCAACACGCTGGCGGATCGCATCGGTCGCCATGTGCTCGGCCATCTGGCACCGGGCTATAAAGCCTACAGCTTCCTGGAGCGGGGCTCCAACGAGCGGCAGCTGTGCGCGCCCGGCATCGATCTGCCGGTCACCTCGGTGATGCGCAGCCGATACGGCTGTTATGCCGAGTACCACACCTCGCTCGATGACCTCTCGCTGGTGACGCCGGCCGGTCTGGCGGGCGGCTTCATGGCGCTGCGCCGGGCCATCGAGTGTCTGGAGCTGGACGAGCGCTGCGAGGTCACCGTGCTGGGCGAACCCCAGCTCGGCAAGCGGGGGCTCTACCCGGATTTGTCGACCCGCTATTCGGGCTGGCAGGTGCGGGAGATGATGAATCTGCTGGCCTATAGCGACGGCAGGCTGACCCTGTTCGAGATTGCCGAGACCATAGGGGCGCCGTTCTGGCGGGTGGAGCCGCTGGCGCGGATGTTGCTGGATGCCGGGCTGCTGCGTCGCCTCAGCCCGCAACCGGACTACTCGATCACCAGATAGGCTGGCCCCGGGTTGTGCGGGGTGCGGCGGATGGCGTAGCGATCCAGCCCCAGCACCTCCTTGAGGGCCAGGGTCTCTCCCGGAAAGGCGGGCCAGTTGAGCTCATCGAATGCCAGCACCGATCCTTTGGTCAGGTGCGGTTTGATGAGCTCGAGGCAGCGGCGGGTCGGCTCGTAGAGATCAAAGTCAAAATAGGCCAGCGCAACCATGGTCTCCGGCTGACGAGCCAGATAGGCCGGCAGCGTCTCGGTCACATCCCCCTTCACCAGCTCGTGCTTGACGATATGATCCAGCGGGCTTTCCGCCTCATGGGCGGCGAGCAGCTGCGCTAGATGTTGTTCATAGTTGGGTGTGACGCCGTAGGCTCCGGGCTGGATGGACGCATCCGATCCATCCTGCGGAGCGTGGGAAGGGAAGCCGCTGAAGGTATCGAATCCCACCAGCTTGCGGTTGTAGTTGTAAGGCTCATACATGCCGCGAAACGAGGAGAAAAGCGCCAGGTTCTGACCCCAGCGGGTACCGAAATCCATGATGACACCGTGGACTGGCACGATCTTCTGATACAGCTCGTGCATGAACAGGATGCGGGAGAGCGACTGGCGCTTGAGGTAGAGGCCCAGGTTGTTCTGCAGCTCGGCCGCAGGCAGCGGGCTGGCGTGCAGCAACTCGCTGAAGGTCTGGCGACGTGACAGCTCCTGCTCGGAGGCGTTGGAAATGGCCTTTATCATCAATGGTCTCCTGTGGTGGTTTCGCCGGCCGGGGTCGACAGGCAGTGCACCACTTCATATTCGAGGTAGTCGGCCAGTCCCAGCCAGTCCTGGCGCTCCTGGCACTGCAGCAGGGCAGCTACCAGTCCGGGTGGCAGGTTGCCCTGCTCGGTGAGCACCTCTTGCAGCAGTTCCGGCAATGCCTGACTCGCGGCGACCGACTGCCCCAGCCGAAACTGGTGTGCCAGGGCGGTGAGGCGGGTGATCTGGCCGTTTTTCATTGCACGTACTCCGGGTGATAGCGGCAGCCGGCGATCTCCGCCCCTTCCCGGCTGCAGTTCCAGAACTGCACCTCGGGGTGGCGCGCTATGTAGCGCTCGAGCTCGGTGCGGTAGGCGGAAAAGTTCGGATTGGTCTTGACCCGCCGGCCATGGCCGTCGAGGGCCCAGCTGAGTGCCAGCGCGGCGCTGGGACCGAGCGCACCGTCGGCCCAGCCCGAGTGGGTGAGCTCGCCGGGAAAGGCGAAGTCGGTACCCAGCAGGATGACCTGGTGGCAACCCATCTGCACGGCGAGATCCACGGCGGGATGAATGACGCTGCCGCCCGAGTGCAGCACGCCCTTGGGGAGCGTCTGCCGCAGTTGCTGATACATGGGGCTGCGGGAGTAGGCGGTCTTGCGCGGCCCCTGCCAGGCCAGCAGGGCTGCCGTGGGAACCGTGGGGTAATAGACCAGGGTGGTCTGGGCCGACTGGGCGGCGGGCAGCCGGTTGCCGTGGATGGCGTCATCGATGGTGACGACGATGTCGGGCCGGATACCGTGGCTGAGCAAAAACGCCAGCGCGGTATCGACGCTGATCAGCAGGTAATCCTGCCGACGGCGCTGCAACTGGGCCTGCAGGGTGGCCAGGTTGTGCTGCAGGGTTGGGCCACTCGCCACGATCAGCGCCTGCTTGCCCTGAGCCAGACCGAACAGGGAGGCCACATCGCCGTCGCCGGCCAGGAGATCGCGGTTTTCGGCCAGCCGCCGGGTGATGTCGGGGTGCTCGGCGTCGAACCTAGCCCGGGCGAACGGCAAGTCGATTTCACTCACCAGCCGGTCGCGGATGCGGGCGGCGGCATCTTCCACCAGCAGCAGCTCGGGCGGCAGGGCGAAGAAGGGCAGCCGCACCTCCCCTTCGTCGCCGGCCATCATCAGCTCGACCCTGGGGTCAGTCAGCCAGTCCTGCTGGTCTAGCAGCCGCAGTACCAGGGCAAACAGGGCGCCATTCATGATCTTCACTTCCAGCCGCTTGAGGCTGCTGCGCCCCAGCAGAGCGCGCGGCAGATCGCCGAGCCCGGTGCCGTAGAGGTGCAGCACCGGCTGCTCGGGCAGGCTGGCGGCCTGCTGCTCGGCTTCTTTCACCCGATCGTGCCGGCTGGTGAGCTGGATGCCGTGGAGGCTTAGGGTGGAGCCGAGCCCTTCGGTCAGCTCGGCCGGCAGGCTTTCAACGTCCTGTGCCAGCAAGCGGGGCCAGAGGGCGGGCCAGCGCTGGCTGATGAGCCTGCCGTGCTGGTTGAAGAGATCATCACTCATCGTTATCTATCCACTCCCAGCTCAGCGGTTGATTGGCACTCAGGCTGCGGTTGACCCGCTTGCCGATGAGCCGATCGTAATCGGCCGGGGGCAGGCCGAGGGCGGGGCGCACCGACTTGATATGCGCTGCGGTGAGCTGCTCGCCGGCGGCCATCTCCTTGACCAGATAGAGGGAGCGGCGAAACGCGCGGTTACCCTGTTCACTGGCGGTGAGCTGGTAATCTGCCACACCGAGGGCGGCATGAGCGGTATTGACCGAGGCTACCAGTTCGGTAAGTTCAGCCGGTTCCATGGAGAAGGCGCAATCCGGTCCGCCGTCGGCGCGGGCCAGGGTGAAGTGTTTCTCGATCAGGGTGGCCCCGAGCGCGGTGGCGGCGATGGCGGTGGCAGAGCCGAGGGTGTGATCGGAGAGCCCCACCTCGACCCCGAAGCGCTGGCGCAACATGGGGATGGTACGCAGGTTGTACTCGGCTGCCGGCGCCGGATAGCCGCTGACACAGTGCAGCAGGGCCAGCTGGCCGTTGCCATGCTTGAGCGCAATATCGACCGCGGCGGCGATCTCGGCCTCGTTCGCCATGCCGGTGGACATGATAAGCGGCTTGCCGGTCTGGGCAGCGTAGCGGATGAGGGGCAGATCCACCAGCTCGAAGGAGGCGATCTTGTAGGCCGGGCAGTCGAGGGATTCCAGCAGATCCACCGCACTGAAGTCGAACGGACTGCTGAAGACCGTCAGCCCCAGCTCGCGCCCTTTGGCAAACAGTGCTTGGTGCCACTCCCAGGGGGTGTGCGCCCACTCGTAAAGGTCGTACAGGTTGCGACCATCCCAGAGGCCGCCGTGGATCTGGAACTCGGGCCGATCACTGTTGAGGGTGATGGTGTCGGGCCGGTAGGTCTGCAGCTTGACCGCACTGGCCCCGGCTTCCCTGGCGGCGGTCATGATGGCCAGGGCGCGATCCAGGTTGCCGTTGTGGTTGGCCGACAGCTCGGCGATCACGTAGGGAGCCTGCGCCGGGCCGATGGATTGATGGGCGATCTGCATCTGTGTTCAGACTCCTGTGCCAAGTTGCCAGCCTTGCGGCGCCAACTGCCAGGGGGCAGGGGGCGCTATCTGCGGTGGCTCGGCAAGATAGAGGGGAAATTGGGAGAAAATTGTTTGCAAGCGATGTGCCAGCTCTTGCCACTCCGCTGGTTGCAGTGGCCGGGTGGCCTGCCATGTCAGCTGCTGACCGTTCAGCGTCAGTGTGAGCAGCGGCCGGTCATCATGGCGTAGTTGCCACTGTTGGCCATCTGGTAACAGTTGATAATCCGATTGTTGCAGCAACCGGGCGGTGAGCCGATCCAGCCCCAGCCCGTCCACCTGCTGCTGGCCACGGCGGCGGTAGTCGTCTGACTGTTGTTCAAGCCGGTGCAGGGCCTGCAGCAGCCGCTCAGGCTCGGCCAGCTCGCTCAGGGTCAGCCGCTCGGCCAGCTGAAAGCGGGCGATCACCTGGTCGTTGAACTGCTGGTTGTCGACGATGGGCACTGCCAGGGTCGGCAGGCCGAGACAGGCCCGCTCCCAGGTCATGCCGCCGGCGGCGCCGATGGCGAAGTCGTGCCGGCTCATCAGGTCGGCCATCTGGTCGCTCTGGCGCAGCAGCACCAGATCGAGGTCGGCCAGCTCGGCCACTCTCTGTTCCAGCTCGGGCCAGAAGGGGTTGGCGCCGCCCGCCACCAGGGTCCAGCTAATGGTGCGGGCCCAGGGCAGCTTGGCCAGGCTGTTGAGGGTGACGAGGCAGGCGCCGGCGGGATCGGCGCCGCCAAAGCAGACAAGGCCCCGTTGCCACTGACTGGCGTGTGGCCGCGCCAGCCGGCGATAGGCGGGGCGCAGCAGGGCATAGTCGGTGCCCAGCAGCAGCCGGCAATCGGCTGGGGTGAGCGGCTGGTAATCGGCGGTGCGGCGCAAGGGGCCCTGATCCAGCAGTAGCTGGCAGTGGTGCGGTCGGTCGGCCAGATCATCGATCACCAGCACGCGGCGGCAGTGGGCGGCCAGCTGGGTTTCGAGCCGCTGGTCAATCTGGTAGTGATCAAACACCAGCCAATCGGGCTGCAAGCCAGGCAACGGGCCGGCGGCGTCCAGCGCGCTCAGGGGATGATGGTGATGGGGCCGCAGCAACGACAGCAGGTGCGCCGGCAGATCGTGGCAGAGGAAGTGGCACTCGGCCCCGGCGGCGTGCAGCCGATCGGCGATGGCCAGGCAACGCATCAGGTGGCCCAGCCCGATCTCGGCGCCGGCGTCGAGCCGGAAGGCAACCCTAAACGTCATCTTGGGCCAGCACTTGATAGAGCAGTTCGGCCAGGTGCCAATCTTCCGGCGTGTCGATGTCGACTACCCTGTGCCTCGGCAATATGTGGCCGAGCCCTTCCCCGCCCACCGGGCTGATCCCCCCCAGCCAGGCCACGCGGCTGCCCCAGTAGAATTGGCCGGCATCCTGATAGGCGGGCTCCAGATCCTGGGAACGTTTCGCCATCTGCTCCGGCCAGAACGGCGTGACCCTGCCTTGCGCGTCTATGCGCACCGCCCGCTGGATCGGGAAGCCGAATTCGGCCACCGTGTAGACGAAGGGGGCCTTGCTTGCGATCAGCCGCTGATAGGCGGCCTTCAGGCCATCGGCTTGGATAAGCGGGACCGTGGCATAGATGCAGCAGTAGTGCTCTGCCTGGATGCCTAACTGATCGAGCCGCTGGATAGTGTCGATCACCACAGGGGTGGTACCTGTGTGATCATCGGCGAGGCTTGCAGGCCGAAGAAATGGCACTTCCGCGCCCAGTTGACGAGCAACTTCGGCAATCTCCTCATCATCGGTGGAGACCACCACCTTGTTGAAACAGCCTGATTGTTGCGCCGCCAGGATGGCATAGGCGAGCATGGGCTGGCCACAAAAGGGGCGGATATTCTTGCGTGGAATGCGTTTGCTGCCACCCCGGGCCGGGATAATGGCGATGGCCATGATGGGCTCTCTCTGCTGGATTAATGACTGGCCAAAGCCAGGATAATCGATGACAACTCTTTGATTATTTTTGATATTATACTGGTTTTTCTGCTTGTATTATCGATTTTTGCTACGGAATGGCAGCAGTGTGGTCGATAAGAGAGACGGGTCATGGAACTGGATGGCGTTGAAGATGAGTTATGGCGTTGAGCTACGCCCGATAGCGCTGTGGGATCTTCCTGCTTTGCGGCGTTGGCGCAATCAGGATGAGGTGCGAATGCAGATGGTATCCCAGACGCGTATTTCACCGCGGCAACAGCGCCAATGGTTTGCCGCCACCCGTGAGCGGCTGGATCAGCAGCACTGGGTGCTCTGGTGCAAGGGCGTGCGAGCGGGTTACGTCAATCTGAAAGGTGAGTCTCAGGGCGAGCTGCAGGGTCAGGCGATCGCCGATGCGGGGCTCTATCTGGGCAACTCAACCGTGCGGCATCCCATGTTGGCCGTTGCTGCTGCCTTATCCCAGCTTGATCAGGGTTTTGATGAGTTGCACATCGGTTGTATTCGCACTCTGGTTCGGGAGAACAATCGCTCTGCCCTACGCTTGAATGAACAACTGGGTTATAGCCAGATAGGACAAGAGAACGGATTTTTTGCATTGGAACTGCTGCCGGCGAATTACTATGCCGCCCGTGAGCGGCTACGGAGATTTTTCAGATGACAATCGCATTGGAACAGGTTTTTGCCGAGGCGCTGGGTATTGATATCGGCAGCGTCAGCGATGGGTTGGCCTACAACAGCATCCCGCAGTGGGATTCTGTAGCCCACATGGGGCTGATTGCCCAGTTGGAGGATAACTACGGCGTGTTGCTCGACACCGATGACATTATCGACATGAGTTCAGTCGCCAAGGCACGCGAGATCCTGGTCAAGTACGGGGTCGCTTTCTGATGAAGGGGCTGTTGCAGGGCAAGCGGGTGTTGATCACCGGTGCCGGGCGTGGCATCGGTCTTGCCATCGCCCGTCAGTTTGCCTCTCAGGGGGCTGAACTGTGGCTGGGAGGCCGTGATGAGGTGACGATGAGCCAGCTGGCGACCACGATTGGTACCGAGTTTGGCGTGCCCTGCCAGCCTCTCTGTTTTGATGTGGCTGACCCGTCGGCGGTCAAGCAGGCCTTTCAACAGCTTTTTACCCAGAGCCGATCGCTGGATGTGCTGGTCAACAATGCCGGCATGCTGGAAGAGGCGTTATTGGGGATGGCTAACCAGACCCATCTGCAAAAGACATTCAGCAACAATACCTTTAGCGTGATCTACTGCAGCCAGTATGCCGCGCGCCTGATGCAACGCTGCGGTGGCGGCAG
Organism: Aeromonas sp. FDAARGOS 1405; assembly: GCF_019048265.1. Lineage (NCBI taxonomy): Bacteria > Pseudomonadati > Pseudomonadota > Gammaproteobacteria > Aeromonadales > Aeromonadaceae > Aeromonas > Aeromonas sp. FDAARGOS 1405. The sequence goes on from NZ_CP077311.1 coordinate 3,069,541, forward strand.
CATCATCAATCTCGCCTCCCTGATGGGGCAAGTGGGGGCTGTGGGGCTTAGCAGCTATGCCGGCAGCAAAGCTGCGGTGATCGGTATTACCCAGTCACTAGCCAAGGAGCTGGCCGCCAGCCAGATCCGGGTCAATGCCATTGCCCCGGGTTTTATCGATACCGATATGGCGCATGCTATCCCGCAAGAGAAGTTTGCCGAGCGGGTGGCCAGCATCGCGATGGGACGGATTGGCACGCCAGATGAAGTGGCCAAAGTGGCCCTGTTTCTTGCATCCGACTTGTCGAGCTATGTGACCGGGCAGGTGATTGGAGTCGATGGGGGGATGGTGATTTGAACCGGCCTGATTTGCTGACCCATCTGGTTGAGGGTAACAGCGAGCCCGCCTGGCGAGACCCGCAAGAGGGGTGGCTCAGTTATGGTGAGCTGGCCCGGCGTGTGACGCAGTTGGCCACCACTTATCCCGTAGGTCGTCATTTGGTCTACCTGCCATTTGTGACGTCCACCCTGCATCTGCTTCACTACTTGCTGGCCCTGCGTGATGGCCACGCCATCATGCTGGCCGATCCTGCACAGGATGCCCGGTTGCACCATGAGCAGTGCCAGCGCTTTGGTGTCAGCCTGCGGGTATTGGAAGATGGGGCTGTTGCGCATCTTGGCGATGCGCCTTCACTTCACCCTGAGCTGGCCATGCTGCTGCCCACGTCGGGCAGCACGGGGTCCTGCAAATGGGTGAGATTGTCGCGAACCAATCTTGATGCCAATGCCGCGGCCATCGCCGAATACTTGGCGCTGAACGGGCGTGAGCGCGCCATCACCTCGTTGCCACTTTTTTACTCCTTCGGTATGTCGGTGCTCAACAGCCATCTTTTGGCTGGCGCCTCTCTGGTTTCATGTACTGCCAGTCCCCTTGAGCGCCACTTCTGGGATGAGGTAAATCGCCATCAGGTCACCAGCGTGGCGGGGGTCCCGTTTACCTTTCAGATGCTAAACCGCTTGCGTTTTGAGTGGGCCCGCTATCCCAGCCTGATGACTCTGACCCAGGCCGGAGGACGACTTGAGCCGGCACTGGCAAAAAAGTTTGCCGAGCAGGCCTCCTTGCTGGGACGCCGTTTTTTCGTGATGTATGGCCAGACCGAAGCGGCGCCGCGCATCGCTTGGTTGGCACACGATGAAGTGATGATTGCCCCGGATGCCATTGGACGTGCCGTACCGGGCGGGCGTCTCTCTCTGCGTCATGAGCCCGGCTTTCCCGACGGGGAAGGGGAGTTAGTCTACCAAGGGCCAAACGTGATGCTGGGCTATGCGGAGCTCCCTGAAGATCTGGCTCGGGGGCGTGATATGGATGCGCTCTTTACTGGCGATCTGGCTCGTTGTGATGAGGCGGGCCGATTCTATTTGACCGGACGGCTCAACCGTTTCCTGAAGCTGTTTGGCAAACGGGTGAGCTTGGCTGAAGTGGAAGCCTGGTTGCAGGGGAGGGGCTATTCCTGCGCTGCGACCGGCCTCGATGATCGCCTGCTGGTAGCCATCGAGGCAGACGCGTGCCCCAGTGATGCACTACAGCTGGAGCTGGCCCGCTGGCTGATGGTGCCGCCATCAAGCGTTCGCATTTATCGGCATCATTTGCCACGACGCAGCAATATGAAGATTGATTATCCTGCCCTGTTAACACAACTGGAGCAGCTATGAACAGGCTGTTTGATGCGCCGGTTTTCGGGCTGCCCCAACAGGAAAAAAGTGGGCTGCTCCTTGCTCGCCTGAATGAATTGACGCAGCGCCATGCGCAGGGGTGTCCAGCTTTTGCCAATATTCTGTCGGCGTTTGGTTGGGGGCAGGCTTCGACTTATCAAGAGCTTCCCTATCTGGCCGCCCGCTTGTTCAAATTGGACCAATGGCAGAGTGTGCCGCAAGAAGACGTGTTCAAGGTGCTCACCTCCTCTGGCACTACCGGAACGCCGTCACGCATTGTGCTGGATCGGGATACCGCCGCGTTGCAGAGCAAGGTGCTGGTGAAGATCCTGCAAGAGTTTGTCGGCAAGCAACGGTTGCCCATGCTGCTGGTGGAGCAGCCTGCCCTGATTCAAAACCGCAGCGGCTTTTCAGCCCGCGGAGCCGGTGCGCTGGGCCTCTCCTTCCTTGGCCGTGACCATACCTATGCTCTCGATGAGCAGATGCGGCCCAACTGGCCGGTCATCGAGGCGTTTTGTGACAAATATGCGGGCCAGCCGGTCCTGTTGTTCGGCTTTACCTTCATGGTATGGCAATGTTTGCTGGAACCGCTGCGTGAGCGCGGTCTGCAATTGCAGCTGACGCAGGGCACGCTTTTTCACAGCGGTGGCTGGAAGAAGCTGCAACACCTCGCGGTGGATAATCCTGCCTTCAAACAGCGCTGCCATGAACAGCTGGGGCTGAAGCGGGTGCATAACTTCTACGGCATGGTGGAGCAGGTGGGGTCGGTGTTTGTCGAGTGTGAGCATGGCCATCTTCATGCTCCCCTCTTTGCCGATCTGCTGGTGCGGGATCCGCTGACTCATCGACCACTCGGGGTCGGCCAACCCGGCTTGCTGCAGGTGATCTCCGCCATTCCCCAAAGTTATCCCGGCCACAGTTTGCTCAGCGAGGATCTTGGTGTGCTGCTGGGGGAGGATGATTGCCCCTGCGGCCGTCGTGGCCGTTATTTTCAGGTATCAGGACGTCAGCAAGGCGCAGAGGTGAGGGGATGCAGCGACACTTTCCAGTGAGCCGGTCAGATGTAGAAGATGCCGCGTGGCAAGCGGGGCCAGAGGTTGCTTTCGCGGCTCCCGTCAGCGGCTGGCAAGGTTTTGTCACTCGCCCGCTGCCAAGCTTTGCGCCCGTCATCTGCGATTTTGTGGCTGCGCTCTCTGCACGTCTGCTGAAGGAGGGGCGAGAGAACCCGGATCTGGTCGCCTTTGGCTTTTGGTTGCGGCCGCGCCAGATTGAGGTACAGCACAAACGCATGGCAGGGCGTGCACCCTTGGGGATGGTTTTTCATCTGGTCCCCTCCAACGTGCCGACCGTTGCATTCTACTCCTGGATCATGGCGCTGCTGATGGGCAATGGGTCCGTGGTACGTCTCTCATCGCGCATCGACCCTGTGCAAGAGGCCATGTTGGCCATCCTGAACGAGCTCTTCTCTCTGCCCGAGTGGCAAGAGATTGCCTCCCGTACCCGTTTTATCCGTTATGACCACGACGAGGGCATCACCGCCTGGCTGTCGGCCCGGTGTCGGCTTCGTATTATCTGGGGAGGTGATGAAACCATCAGCCGGGTACGGGCTATTCCGCTCTCACCCCGCGCTCAGGAAATCGTGTTTCCGGATCGCCGCTCCATGGCGGTGTTGGATAGCCAATGGCTCGCTAACCTGGATGCTGCTGCGTGGCGGCAAGTGGTCGCGGCTTTGCAACAAGACTTTACCCGTTTCAATCAACAAGCCTGCGCCTCACCCACCACCATTTGCTGGCTGGGCACTCCCACCAGTGCGTTGCGCCGTTGTCTGCTTGAAGGGATCTTCGCTCCATTTGCAGATAATCCCTCCCTGATGATGGAACGCCTTATCAATAGTCAACAAAATGCCGCCCATGATGGCCAGATGAAGCTGGAGACCTTTTCTGGCGTCACCTTATTGACTCCCACCGCCTCTTTGCGGCTTGCACACATCGGAGGAGGTACAGTCGCCGAATTTGTTGCCGATAACCTTGATGAGTTGCTGCTACAGCCTTGGGATATGCAGACCTGTGTCTGGGTTGGCCCGGATAAAACGCAGCTTGAGCATGCGCTCCTGGTATCGCCAGGTTGTCGTATCGATAGGGTGGCAAGTCCGGGACAAGCGCTGGCATTCGAATGGCTCTGGGACGGCATCGACATGCTGGTGGCCTGCAGCCGTCAGCTTGCCCGCATTGAATAGTGGATTCCAGGTCACATAAATCAAGTTATATCAATCAATTAGCTTGGTCAGGCACAGCTCTTGCAGTAATTATTGTGATGAAGGGCAGGAAAGGTTGACAGAGACCGTGCGGTAGCCTTGTCCATTTTCTTTGTTTTGCTTCTTTTTTACTCAAATCCTGGGTTTCCTTATGAAAATCAGCGTACTGGTGCCGGTATACAACCTCGGGCGCTTCATTGAACCTTGCCTGCTTAGCCTGCTGGAACAAAAAACGGATTTCGAATTCGAGGTGATCGCCATTGATGACGGCTCGAGCGATGACTCCTGGTCCATTATGCAGCGGTTGGCGTCACTGTGGCCTCGGCTACGGGCACTACAGAACGCGCAAAATATGGGGTTGGCTAAAACCCAGAAACGCTTGTTGAGAGAGGCGGACGGTGAATATATCGCCTATGTCGACGGGGATGATCTGGCTCTGCCGGGCAAGCTGCAGCGTCAGGCCGACTATCTGGACGCACACCCCGGCTGCACACTTTGCTATCACGAGGCGGAGATGTTTGATGATGAGACCGATGCTCGGATCAAGCTCTTCACCCGCGATTACTACAACGCCCGTTACCTCGAACCCGTGATGACGCGGGAGGCGTTGATCCGCTTCGGGGTCTTCGTCAATGCCAGCTCCATCATGTTCCGTCGTTATGACGGCATGGCTGATGCCATCGATGAGGGGTGCAAGATCATCCTCGATTATCCCTGGCACATCTTGAACCTCTCCCACAATCCGGGGACGCTGGATTTTATCCCCGAATTATTGGGCCGCTATCGCTTCCATACCCAGAGTTTTGGCGGGCAAACCCGCAAGTCGGCTGAGCGTCGTGAACAGTCGCTGCGCGATCTGCTGCGTGCCTGTGACAATGCGGCGGCATTCGGTGCTGATCCCGTGATCATTGCTCAGGGGCGTGCCCATCACTACTACTCTGCCGCGCTCTACTTTTTGCGGCAGGATGATGTCGCCCGCTTCACGCAGCTTATCGAGCTGTCTGTCGATGCTGTGGCCAGGCTAGCCCCCGGTTGGTTCTTCGATGAACGACATCAGTTGGCATGGGCAGAGCGGTCCCATCCCGCGCGTGTCATGCAGCAACTGTTTGGAGATAGAGCGTGAGCTATCAGGCGATTGTCATCGGCGCCGGGCTTTCGGGCGCCGTCATGGCTGAACGAATGGCCAGCCAGCTTGGCTGGAAGGTGCTGGTGCTGGAACAGCGCGACCACATCGGGGGCAACTGTTTCGACGAGTATGATAAGCATGGTGTGCTGATCCATCGCTATGGGCCGCACCTCTTCCATACCGACAGCAAGGAAGTGTGGGATTACCTGTCGCAGTTTACCGAATGGTTGCCTTACGAGCATCGTGTGCTGTCACGTATCGACGGGCAACTGGTGCCTATCCCGTTCAACCTGACCAGCATCGAGTGCTGTTTCCCCGCAGACAAGGCCGGCGCCATGATTGAGGCCCTGCGTACCCGGTTCGGGGATGGCGCCAGAGTGCCGATTCTGGAGCTGCGCAAAGAGCAGCATCCCCTGCTGGGTGAACTGGCGGATTTCATCTATCAGAAAGCCTTCGTCAACTACACCAGCAAACAGTGGGGAATCCCCCCCGAGCAGATCTCCCCCGAGGTGACGGCGCGGGTACCTGTGGTGGTCAGCCGGGATGATCGCTACTTCACCGACCCCTGGCAGGCAGTGCCGGCCGCAGGCTATACCGCCATGTTTGAGCGCATGCTCGCGCATCCGCTGATTGACGTGCGACTGTCGACCCCAATGGCAGAGCACGTCAGGCTGGATTGGCTGCAGAAGTTGGTGTGGTTGGATGGTGCACTATTCGATGGTCCACTGATCTATACCGGTATGCTGGATCAGTTGATGCCGGCGGAAGGGGATTGCTTGCCATACCGCTCACTGCGTTTTGAACATCGCCATCTGGCGCAAGAGCAATTTCAACCTGTCACCACCGTCAATTATCCGAATGAAGAAGCCTTTACCCGGATCACCGAGTTCAAGCATTTCAGTGGGCAGGTGCATCCCGGTACCAGCATAGTGTACGAATATCCCTGTGACTATCAGCCAGAGCAGGGGCTGGAGCCTTACTACCCGTTGTTTACCGACGCAGCCAAACAGAACTATCAGGCTTGCCGCGATGAATTGGCACGGTTCCCACAACTGCTTGCTTTGGGCCGCCTTGCCGAGTATCGCTATTTCGATATGGATGATGCGGTGAGTAATGCATTAAATATTTTTGGTAAAAATATTGAGAAAATACCAAGTAAACCCTTGGTTTCGGTCATTATGTCTGTTCATAACTGTGCTAACTATATCGAAGATGCGCTAGATAGCATATTGAGGCAGACCTATAAGAATCTGGAAATAATAATATTTGATGACGGATCAACTGATGAAACTGGAACCGTCATTGGCAGGATGGCAGCAAAGGACAGTCGCATCCTTCATTATCACCGGCGGCAGCAGGGAATAGCCAATTGTCTGAACGAAGCGCTATTGCTAGCTCGGGGAGAATTTATAGCCAGGATGGATGGGGATGATATTTCGTTACCAGAGCGGATAGAGAAACAGATGGCGTTTTTACACGAACATCCGCATATAGATCTGGTGGGGTGTTGGCTCAAACTGTTCGGTGCCCGTGATGAGGTATGGCATTACCGACCTTATGATAACTTTATCAAAAATGCGATTCTGCTATTTAGTAATGGAGTTGGACACAACGCGATTCTGGTGCGTGCTGATGTTTACAAGCGTTTTCGATATGACCCCGAATTTACGGATGTTGAAGATACCGAGTTGTGGACCAGAATGGCTATCAGCAAGCCCGAAGTTCGTTTCGCCAACTTGCGTGAGGTGTTGGTGCTGTATCGTATTCATGGCGCCCAATCGTCCATATTGCGCAAAGTCAGACAACGAGAGCTTTACCGGCGTATTGTCAGCAAGTATCTGGATTCGCTAGGTGTTTCAGCTACTGAGCAAGATATGGAGGCTCATGAATGGCTGGTGGATCAACCGACTAACTTGTCGGATTCGCAGCTATATCGCTTGGCCAATTGGCTGAACCATATTGCGGTACTCAAGCATAGTGCGCTGCCAGATGAGTATGGTGTATTGGCCGAGCGCTGGCATCAACTGTGTCAAAAGAACCGAGCCCGCCTAGATATTTATAAGCGCTATCACGCAGAGTTCGATATTTGCTGGCTTCCACCGATGTCTGCGTAATGAAGGGAAGATGGACATGGTCGTTAAAAACATCCCCCCAGGATCAGAGATAGCTATGGTTGGGGGTTGCCATGAGATTTGAGATCGTCGGTCGGCAAGGGGTCTGCTCATTATCTATTGCTGAGCTGCCTTCATCAGGGTACCTGTTGGCTGGTATGGGAAATTACAGTCAACTGATCCTGCAACGGTTACAAGAGATGCAGCGTCCACTGCCTGTTGCCCTGATCGATACCATGACGAGCGATTGTTCGGAAAAGTTCGGTCTTCCGGTGATCGATATGACGCAGGCGAGCCAGCATGATCTGAGCATCATCATTGGTTCTTCTCCCTATGACTATGAGCAGGAGGTGATGGCCAAATTGCGGCGACATGACTGTCATAGGCTGGTGGCTCTTGAGCCGGAAGAGATCCTGCCACCCTTACTTGATCCTTTGGCCGATTCGTTGGCCGATACAGAGACTTGGCCGGTGTTGTTACTTGTCTGCATGTTGGATCACCATGTTCAGCAGTTGGCTAGTCTTATGATTTGGCTACATCAGCGGCAGATTTTGTGCAGAGTAGTCCGCTCTTATGATGCGCATGCGATTATGGCTATTCCCCCTTCACGCCTACTTGGCGCCATCATCTGGAATGGTACACCGGCCTACTATGACAGCGTAAAACAGTATCTTCAGGATATGGGGAAGCAATATCTCTATGCCGAACTGGGTTTTTTCCCGCAAAGGGAGCATGTTTATCTCGATAGACAAGGCGTCAACCTGGGGCGATGCATGGGGCTAATGCCATGCCAGAAAGATGACGCTGAGCAGGAGTTGGTGAGAGTGAGGGAACGGCTTCTGGGCGGGCGCCTATGGGTTCCTGGGGATGCTGTTCTTGTGCCTTTACAGATTGCTACTGACACCAATGTGCGTCTCTATTCCAACTATGGAGACAAAATGCAGCAGTTTATTGACGATGTAATCCGCGATTACGGAAACGAACGACTGCTCTTTAAGCCCCACCCGTTGGATCCTCTGGGAGACACATATGATTTTCATGGCCGTGAAATTGTTAGTGGCGATTTCATGACGCTGGCGCTATCGAGCAAGTTTATTTGCGGTATCAACTCCAGCACTCTGTTTGAGGCTCGTCTGGTTGGAATTCCTGTGCACTTTTACGGTCGTTCATTGTTAAGCGAGTGTCCCGATGAGCAAGAGGTGATGCTGCAAATGGTTCAAAACCAGTTCCGGGTTGATGGGAGCGATTTAGTACGAAAAATCGGGCCTTACATGCAGCAGTTTGGAATTGAAATATAACGATGTTTATTCAATATCGGACAGTTAAAGGATGTATAAAATGAGAACGCTGGTGGTAACCCGTGCAACCTGTGGGCAGGTCACTCTGCGGGTCGAGGGACAGTCCGAGGTGAGTTGTCCGATCCCTGAAATTGCACATCAGTTGGATAGCGAGTTTGAGTTGATCCAAGTACTGGATTTGCAATTTTTGACCAGTATGGAAGCAGATACACTGTTAACACGTCTAGTCGATAAACTTGCAGTTAATGGTCACTTACAGGTTACGGTCCCCGATCTGGATTACGTCGTGGGCCAATGGCTACAGGCTGAGTGGGATGAAGGGACTTTACGCGATGTGACCTCAGTCGCTCGTCAGAGCTTCGCCGGGCTCTTTGGCCCCCAGCACGATGGTAATCCCATGCTACCGGGCTATTCGACGCATTATTCGGGCTGCAACAAGTCTGGTTATAATAGTAAACGACTGGCTTTTTTGCTTGCCCGCCAGGGGTTGGTTGACATCAACATCGTGACTGATGATACCCACCTATTACAGGCTTCGGCTCGGCAGTCGATGGTGCGTGGTGAGCGACAAGTGGCACCGGATTTGCGTAATATCCGCCAGGACCACCTGAATCGTTATCGGTTCGCGGCAGAGTGCCTACGCGCAGCTATGCCACAACGAGTGCTCGATTTGGCATGCGGGATCGGCTACGGCAGCCAACTGCTGGCTAACCAGCTTAATTGTCAGGTCACCTCCGTCGATATTGAACCCGAAGCGCTTGCTTATGCGCGAAAACACTATAGTTCTCCGAAGATTACTCATCTGTGTGCCGATGCTAGAACTCTGCAGCTGGATTCAGCTTCCTTTGACGCGGTTGTCTGTTTTGAAACCATTGAGCATGTGACGTTTGATGAAGCCCTACTGGGTCAGTTTCATGAATGGCTACGTGCTGGGGGCAAGCTAGTGATGTCGACGCCGAACGAGAGTGTCATGCCTTTTAGTGCCGCACAATTTCCCTATCACGTGAAGCACTATACCTATGCCGAATTGGAGTCGATGCTGACGCGCTGTGGTTTCCGCCTCCAGCAAGTCAGCAAGCAGCAAAACCTCCAGAATCCAGAGATTGTTCCTGGCAGCGATGGCTGTTTCATGATCGTTATCGCGGAAAAGGTGTGAGGTCGGGATGAGCGCAGCATTTGTGCGGTTTAGTATTATTATTCCGGTCTATAACCGGGATGAGCCGTTACAGCGGGCGCTGGATTCACTTTCTCGGCAAACATTCGGAAACTTTGAGGTCATCATAATCGATGATGGTTCAACTCCCGAGTTTGGTGAGCGAATACAAGCTTTAGTGACCACTTTATCTGATTCTCGCTTTTCGCTGATCTGCTACCAGCCTAACCGAAATGGCGCTTATGCGCGTAATCGTGGCATCGAGGTTGCTCGAGGCGAGTATCTATGTTTTTTGGATTCGGATGATGAGTGGTTACCGGAGAAACTGGAGCGCATCGACCAGATATTAGCGATTGAGCCACATTGGCAGGTGATTCATCATCCGTATCAGAACGTGAGCCATGGTGAGCGTAGTGCACCCTTTCCTCGGGAGGCCCGCCGCACCGATGAGAGCGTTGCTGAATACTCGTTCTGTACTAATCGTGTCGGGGGTATTCAATCGAGCTGTCTCATCGTCAAGCGTGAACTCGCGCAGAGGGTACGTTTCAATGACAAGTTGCGAGGGCATCAGGACTGGGATTTTGCATTGCGGCTTGGCGCAGAAACGGATCGCTTCTTGTTTATCGATCAGGTGTTGACGCTGCGTCATGTCGCTGACGCAGCGACTGGCATGGTGTCCCGTTCTCTTGACTACGCATACTCGTTGGCCTTTCTACGTGAGAACCAACACTATTTTTCATGGCAAGCTCAGGCCGGGTATGCGGCCCATATCTTGTTACCTAAAAAAATGACAGCTAATGTTCAAGCATTTAATCGCTATGAATGGCTGGCTATGCTGTTTTACCCAATTTTGATCGGAAACTGGAAAATAAAACAGCTGCATCTACATTGGCGCTGTATACGGTTGGTTTTGTGGTGTCGCTGGCACAACAAAAAGAATATTGCGTTAATGGGATGCAATGATTACACACGCTTTTTTATCAAAAACTATGCTTCGTATTTATCAATTCAAAGACTGATTGATAAAAATAAGCATGGAGAGTATTTTTATGGTTGGAGTGTATTTTCCGTGAAAGATCTCGCTCCAGTATTATGGGAAAGTTTAGATTGCGTGGTAACTATGACTGATAAACATCATGAAAGCATGAGTGGTGATATAAAGGTATATGCAGAAAATATACCTGTTGTTGCTTTTTGATGAATTTTATTGTCACTTTTATGCCCTTGCATGATTAAGCCATTGCGGCGGAATTTTAATTATGGTGGTTAATTGATAATGAACAAGCTTCTGGTTTTTAGAACTCATCTTCTGCCATATTCTGAAACATTTGTCTTGGCTCAGGTTTGTCATTTGAAACGTTGGCATGCAGCCATCTTGGGAGAGGTCAGATTAGATAACGGCTTGTCGCTTCAGGGGCTGGAGGTTGATACGTTGCTGAAAAACGAGGAGCATTATAAAAATTTATCAATGAACCGGGCTGTAAATGAATTTGTTCGTTCGTCCCTGTTGTCAAAGGCTAATTCATTTAAGAATGCCGGTTATAAGCTAATTCATGCGCATTTTGCTGTCGATGCACTGCGCGTTTATCCATTAGCTAAGGAAATGGATGTTCCGTTGGTTGTAACACTACATGGTTATGATATTAATAGAAATCATGATTGGTGGCAGAATGGGCTCGGTGGTCGGAGCATGATTACTTATCCCGAAGAACTGGTGAAAATGTCCACAGACCCCAAAGTAAGGTTTATTGCCGTCTCAAAGGCTATCCATCAGAGAGCCATAGAGTTTGGTATATCTCCATCCAAAGTGACCCATATCCCGATAGGGGTGGATGTTTCGTATGCTGAAAAATTTAATCTTAAGTTCAAACAGCACAACAAGGAAGTTATATTTGTTGGTAGACTGACAGAAAATAAAGGCTGTATTTTTTTGTTAAGGGCCATGCGCATCTTGCAAAAAAGGATTGATGGTGTGCATCTGCGAATCATCGGTGATGGTCCTCTGCGTAATGGATTGGAAGAATTTGCCAAAATATACAATCTAAATGTTTCTTTTTTAGGCGTGCTACCTAGTGCTAATGTGATGAGAGAAATATCAGAGTCAAAGGTTTTATGCTTGCCCAGTATCACTATCGGTAATGGGGAATCGGAGGCATTCGGGTTGGTTTTGTTGGAGGCTCAGAGTTTAGGGGTGCCTGTCATCACATCATCCAGAGGGGGGAAGGGGGAGGGACTGATTCATGGGGAGACCGGATATGCGTTTGATGAAAGAGATGATAAATCGTTAGCAGAATATTTATATCGGCTTCTGATGGATGATGAGCTAGCCCATGCCATGGGGAAAAAAGGGTATGCTTTTGTAAAGAATAACTTTGACATCGTCAGGCAGACCGAAATTCTAGAGTCATTTTATGATGACGTTGTTAGTGAGTTTAATCGGGGGTGATATGGAGGAGTTTAATTCAAAACTATATTGGGAAAAAAGATATGCAACTGGTGGAAATTCTGGCGCGGGTTCATATGAAAAATTTGCCGAGTTCAAATCTGCAGTATTGAACGAATTCGTAAAGGTTAACAATATTGATAGCGTTATCGAACTTGGGTGTGGCGATGGGAATCAATTGTCGTATGCAGATTATAATTTCTATATAGGTGTTGACGTCAGTCCGTCAGCTATAAACATCTGTAAGCAAAAATTCATAAATGATGTAAGAAAAAGTTTTTTAATCTCTGATGAGCTGAAAGAACATCGGGCAGATTTGGCTATATCGCTTGATGTAATATTTCATTTAGTTGAGGATGTTGTGTTCTTTAATTACATGAAACAGCTTTTTAGTGTAGCAGATAAATATGTTGTTATATATTCTAGCAATACGGATGATAACGAGTCATCCCCGAAGCATATTAAGCATCGAAACATTGAAAAATATATTTCCGGGCATTTCCCGAATTGGTTGCAGACTAATAAAATAAATAATATATATCCATATACAGGAGACCATTTAACTGGTTCGTTCTCGGACTTTTACATCTACCAACGTAGATGAGTTTGTTTTCCATTTGCACAGATTTAAATCTTATTAAAGTTAAATGGTGGTTGAAAGATGCCAAAATTCAAATGCTATGTTGGTGTTCCTGTTTTCAACGAAGAAAAATATATAGAGCAGACTCTACTTTCTTTAATTAGGCAAGATGAAGACAATGTTTGCTTTCACGTGTCTGATAATTGTTCAACCGACAATACATGGAACATTATCAATGATATCTGTGCTCGCGATAAACGATTTATCCTGACTAGGCAAGAGAAAAATGTAGGTGCATTTGAAAACTTCAAACAGTTATATGATATTTCTGACTCACAATATTTTATGTGGCTTGGGGGGCATGACTATATTTCGGATGGTTACCTGTCTGCGATGAAAGAAACCCTCGATCATGATGAATCACTGTCAATGGCATTTGGTATACCACATAAGATCCTGGATGGCATCGATTATGGTCGAATGGAAAAGGCTATCCATACGTTTTCAAAAAGACGAATTGCTCGTTTTCTTCAAGCGACAAAAAACATAACTCTGTGTGCTATGTGTCAGGCTTTATTTAGACGAGAACTTTTGCAAAACTTTGATTTCAGAATGAAGCTTGGTGCGGATTTCGTAATGATTTGTCACTTGCTTTGGTATGGAAATATTAAATTTGTTGAAGGGCATAAATATTATGCCCGCTTTTTTTCTGCAACGTCGGAAACCTCGGATGAGCGAGTTACTGGTCAAAAAGATATATATTTGAGTAATTATGATTTCATCATTTACCAGTTAGATTCATTAGCTAATTTATATGATGGAGACCCGCGAATAAAGCAATATCTAGAATATGAAATCATCCATGCCTTGCAGCAATACCGAGGTATACATAGCCTGATGATTAACGATGATCGGTGAAAATAATGAAAGCAATTATTCTAGCGGGTGGTTTAGGCACCCGGATCAGCGAAGAGTCTCATCTTCGACCTAAACCCATGATTGAAATTGGTGGTAAACCGATCCTTTGGCATATTATGAAAATATATTCTCACTATGGTGTTAATGATTTTATAATATGCCTTGGTTATAAAGGCTATGTGATAAAAGAATACTTCGCAAATTATTTTTTACATATGTCTGATGTCACGTTTGATATGCCGAATAATCGAATGGAGGTCCATCATAACCATGTAGAACCCTGGCGAGTGACATTAGTCGACACCGGTGAAGATACGCTTACAGGTGGACGATTGCGGCGTGTCGAAGAGTATGTGAAAGGTGAATCGGCTTTTTGCTTTACCTATGGTGATGGTCTCAGCAATATTGATATTGGAAAACTGATAGAGTTTCACCATAGCCACGGCAAGCTGGCGACTGTTACCGCTGTTTCACCGCCAGGTCGTTATGGGGCTTTGACTCGAGACGGAAATTTGGTGACAGGTTTTTCTGAAAAACCGCGCGGTGATGGGGGCCTGATTAATGGCGGTTTTTTTGTGCTTTCTCCTGACGTGTTCAAGTTGTTGGATAGCGACCACTGTAGCTGGGAAGGAGAACCTTTGGTTGAGTTGGCCGATATGTCGCAGTTGATGTCATTTGAGCATCAAGGTTTTTGGCAGCCGATGGATACGTTGCGCGAGAAAAATCAACTGGAGGAGCTATGGGCCAGTCACAAGGCTCCCTGGAGGGTTTGGGAATGAGACGAGGTCTCGATGCATCCTTTTGGTCAGGAAAGAGAGTGCTCGTTACCGGGCATACAGGGTTTAAGGGGAGTTGGCTGACTATATGGTTGCATCGCCTCGGGGCGGATGTGACGGGAATTAGCTTGCTGCCCCATTCAACGCCAAATCTGTTCGAGGCTGCAGAGGTTGCGAAGATATGTCGACACCATATTTGTGATGTCTGTGCACCGGAACATTTCGTGCCACTGGTTCAGGAATCGCAACCTGAAGTGGTATTCCATCTGGCGGCGCAGTCATTAGTGCGCGAGGGGTATCGTGAGCCTGCGCGGACATTTGAAACCAATTTGATGGGGTCTGTTTATCTATTAGAAGCGCTCCGTACGTTGGATTCGGTTAAGAGCGTTGTCATGGTGACCACGGATAAAGTCTATTACAACCAGGAGTCCATCTGGCCGTATCGCGAGACCGACCTATTGGGAGGACATGATCCCTATAGTGCGAGTAAGGCGGCCTGCGAACTGGTTATTACCAGTTATCGTGATGCTTTTCTGGCAGCACGAGGCGTTGCGATTGCAACCGCGCGAGCAGGCAATGTTATCGGTGGAGGGGACTGGTCCGTCGATCGTTTGATTCCTGACGCAATACGGGCCTGGCAAGGCGGTCAGACTTTATCCATTCGGCGCCCTGAGGCTGTTCGGCCGTGGCAGCATGTCTTGGAGCCTGTTGCTGCCTATATGGTGTTGGCACAACGTCTGTATCAAGAGCCTCGGTTGGCGGGGGCTTATAACTTTGGTCCAGATAGCCGGGATGCTGCGAGTGTGGCGCAGGTGGTGGATTTGGCGGCTTTAAGTTATGGGCTCAGTCATAAGGCTTGGCGTTTGGTGGGTGAACCAGGCCCTCATGAGACCAGTTGGCTGGCGCTGGAGACAGCCAAGGCGCGACATACTCTGAACATTTCACCTCGGTGGTCATTGCCACAGGCCGTTGAGAAGACCATGTCTTGGTATCGCGACTGGTATCAGGGGGGGAGGGCCCGAGACTTGTGTGAGCAACAAATTAAAGCCTACGAGGCTCAGCCATGAATCGTTTTACCCTATTGTCAGAGCCGCTTGGTGCCAGATTGTTGCAGCGTGAAGTGCATGGTGACTCACGCGGTGCTTTGAGCAGACTCTTCTGTGTCGAAGAGTTGTTTGTGCTGGGGTGGGGGGCATGCGTGGCACAGGTCAATCTGACATGTACGTCCCGTTGCGGCACTGTCCGTGGTCTTCACTTCCAATATCCACCGCATGCCGAGAAAAAGTTGGTGACTTGTACTCGAGGTCGGGTTTGGGACGTAATTGTCGACATTCGGGCTGGTTCACCGACTTTTCTGATGTGGCATGCGGAGGAGCTTTCGGGTGATAA
This sequence comes from Aeromonas sp. FDAARGOS 1405, assembly GCF_019048265.1. Lineage (NCBI taxonomy): Bacteria > Pseudomonadati > Pseudomonadota > Gammaproteobacteria > Aeromonadales > Aeromonadaceae > Aeromonas > Aeromonas sp. FDAARGOS 1405. The sequence continues at coordinate 3,085,281 of NZ_CP077311.1, forward strand.
CCATCGTTCTTTGCTGATTCCAGAAGGATTTGCGCACGGTTTTCAGGCTCTGAGTGATGATGTCGAAATGCTTTATTGTCATTCGGCAGCCTATGTTGCAGCAGCAGAAGGAGGACTCGATCCGTTGGATCCGTATCTTCAGATTTCATGGCCGATGCCGATAACAGAAATCTCCGCACGAGATCGCCAGCATTCTGCATTAAACGACAGTTTTCAGGGAGTGATAGTTCGATGAGATGCCGACACTGCGGTACCCTGCTGGTCCATCGTTTTCTCGATCTGGGCTTTGCTCCGCCATCGAATGCCTATCTGTCTGCCAGCGATCTCTCCCGACCAGAAGTAACCTACCCATTACGCTTGTGCGTGTGTGACCGGTGCTGGCTGGTACAAACGGAGGATTTTGCTTCGGCAGATCAGCTTTTTTGTGCAGATTATGCATATTTTTCAAGTACATCGACCAGCTGGTTAGCTCATGCAGCCCGTTATTGTGCGCGTATGATTGACGAATTGTCTCTTACGTCCAAGAGTCATGTGGTTGAGATTGCAGCCAACGATGGGTATTTGCTGAAGAACTTTGTCGCCGCAGAGATTCCTTGCCTAGGAGTGGAACCTACCGCTGGTACTGCCGCTGCGGCTGAATCGCTGGATATTCCGATTATCCGGGAGTTTTTTGGTTCCGAGTTAGCTCAACAAATGAGAGGAAAAGGACAAGGGGCGGATCTACTGATCGGTAATAATGTTCTAGCTCATGTGCCGGATATCAATGATTTTTGTCGTGGCTTGAAGTATCTGCTTAATCCTGGTGGAACGCTGACGCTGGAGTTTCCTCATCTGCTGCAATTACTGCTGCAGGTTCAGTTTGATACGGTTTATCACGAGCATTTTTCGTATCTGTCGCTGCAGACGGTGCAGCGGATGTTGGCTTCGGTTGGCCTGAGAGTGTTTCATGTCGAGTCATTAGCGACCCATGGTGGAAGTTTACGGGTATTTGCCTGTCATGCCGATGAACAACGACCGGATACTCTGGCTGTCGCAGATTGTTTGTATCAGGAGGCTGTAGCTGGATTACATCAGTTGAACCTCTATCTGGAATTTCAAGCGCATGTGGACAGAGTAAAAAATTCACTACTTTCTTTCTTATTAACACAGTATCAAGCGGGGAAGACGGTGGCAGCCTATGGTGCTGCTGCTAAAGGCAATACATTGTTGAACTATGCCGGTATTCGTCCAGATCTGCTGCCCTATGTTTGCGATGCAGCCGGCTCGAAACAGGGGCGATTTATGCCTGGCAGCCATATTCCAATCTTGTCGCCAGAAGTACTGATGGCTAATCCACCAGATTTTGTCCTGATTTTACCTTGGAATTTGGCTGATGAAATCAGCCATCAATTGGCGCACCTGAGGGCAGCAGGAACTCGTTTTGTCGTTGCGGTTCCTCATCTGGAGTTCCTATGAGTGAGCGTATCTTATATACCAAACCATCTATCACCGAGCTAGAAATTGGCTACGCCACAGATGCGGCGACTAACGGATGGGGTGAGCGCTGTTACGAATATATTGACCGCTTTGAACTGCTTTTTCGTGACTATTTGGGGGTGAAATATGCGATTGCCACGTCAAGTTGTACCGGCGCCTTGCATATGGGGATGGCTGCGTTAGGAATAGGTGCTGGCGATGAAGTAATATTGGCTGATAGCAACTGGATTGCCAGTGTTGCACCCGTCGTCCATCTGGGGGCGACGCCTGTTTTTGTCGATATCTTGCCGGACTCTTGGTGCCTTGATCCTGAATTGGTTGAGGCGGCAATTACGCCACGCACCAAGGCCATCCTAGCAGTACATCTGTATGGTAATCTCTGCCATATGGATCAGTTGTTGGCTATTGGTGAGAGATATGGCATTCCGGTGATTGAAGATGCCGCTGAGGCGATTGGCTCTGTGTATCACGGACGGCGAGCTGGCTCCATGGGTTGTTTTGGTGCTTTCTCATTCCATGGAACCAAAACCCTGACTACTGGGGAGGGCGGCATGTTTGTTACCAACGATGCTGACCTCTATGAACGTGTGTTAACGCTCAGCAACCACGGCCGGGCTCGTGGACAGACTCGTCAGTTCTGGCCTGACGTTGTGGGTTATAAATACAAGATGTCGAACATTCAGGCTGCGATTGGCTGTGGCCAGATGGAACGAATCGAAGAGTTAGTTTCGCGGAAGAGATATATTTTAGATTGCTATCGGCGTGAATTATTGTGTGTCGATGGAGTCAAAATGAATCCAGAACCGAGCGGTACGATTAACGGTGCCTGGATGCCAACTATTCTGATTGAAAAATCAGGTTCGGAGGCAGTTGAACAGCTGAAATTTAAATTCAGCACTGAAAATATAGATGCGCGAGTATTTTTTCATCCATTGTCATCTCTGCCCATGTTCATGCAAAATAACTGTAATGCTCTCGCGAAATTTATATCTAAAAGTGCGCTAAATCTTCCAAGCTATCATGATATGAGCGATGAATCTCTAGAGAAAATCATCAAAATCATTCGTTCCGTGCTGAAGAGTAATTAGAGAGATGAATAATCAAAAAATTAGTCAGTTGTTATGTGAACACTATTCAAATACATTCATTAAGCATGGCCGAAACTCCAAAGGTGTTGATTGGGGTGATAATAAAATAGGTCATTTATTGCGCCTTGAGAAAATGCTGAATGTCATAGATGTGACTAGTGTTTCAACCGCCAGCTCAATCTTGGATGTCGGCTGCGGATATGGAAGTTTGCTTGAGTTGATCAGACAAAAAAAAATGCCCGTAAAATACACTGGAATCGATATCAGTTTGCCCATGATTAATTCAGCAAAGAGCCTCCATCCTAACGATGAATGGAGGTGTATTGATATATTGAATGATTCGTGTTCTGGGCAATATGATTATGTCGTTTGCAATGGTATTTTGACGCAAAAACTGAATGTCAGTCATAAACTAATGGATCGCTATGCTCATGAACTAATAAAAAAAATGTTTAGCTTGTGTCGTGTTGGGATTGCCTTCAATGTCATGACAACCCATGTTAACTTTCAAGTTGATAATTTGTATTACCGAAACCCGGCGGAATTGCTCGCCTGGTGTATGAGTGAGTTATCATCGAAAGTTAGAATTGATCATTCTTATCCTTTATTCGAATACACTATTTATTTATATCGGGATGTGGATAATAAAGATAAGGATTGTGATATGAAATATAATTCGGCGATAAGTTCAGTATGATGCGGCTTGGTATTATTGCTTCAAGCGGTGGTTCTGTATTCGCGACAGGCATTAACTTGCTAAAGTCGTGTGGCTATGAAGTATCTGCATATGTGGTTACGGATCGTGAATGTGGGATAGAAAGAGCCTGTGACGAGTTAGGTGTCTCTTACACTAGAATAATTGATAATGATAATGTTGGCTTTTCATGTAAAGCCAGCCAGTGGTTATTTTTTGAAAATAATGTCGACTGGGTTTGTCTTTTTTTTACCAGGCTGATCAGCTCGTCGATATATTCATTTAAACCGTGCATAAATATACATCCTTCTTTGTTGCCTGCGTTTCCTGGATTTAACTCTCTGCAGCGGGCCTTTGAAAAAAAGGTCCGATTTGTTGGCGCAACAGCTCACTTTGTTGATGGAAGTACGGATGGTGGCGAGCTCGTGGCTCAAGTGGTTGGCTCTGTAGTCAATATGCATGATATACAGCAATTAGAGCGGCTCTCTTTTGCGCAGAAGCTATATATATTTCTTGTTTTGTGTGAGTCAGTACTTCTGGATGGCGTTAGTTATTTATACAAGTCTAAAGACAACTTAAACACATACCCCGCGCATTCATGGAACAGCCAGTCTCTCAGGAGTAAAAAATTAGCAGATGCCTTCGAAGACTTTTTGAAAAGTGAGAAAATATATTGGATACGGTAATGGTCGATAACAAACGAGTTGTCATATCACAATCCATGTACTTCCCATGGGTTGGATTGCTTGAGCAAATCCGTCTAGCTGATATTTTTGTACACTATGATGATGTTCAGTTTTCTCGTGGTTTTTTCAACCGTGTACAAATTAAAACGTCAAGAGGCATTGTCTGGATGACTGTTCCTCTAAAAAAACATCATCAGAAAGAAAAAATAAATGAAATAGAAATTGACAACTCAATAGATTGGCAAAGACAACACAAAATCCTTCTCAAGGAGGCATTTTCATTTGCTCCCTATTGCCAAGATGTTATGGATATTGTAGATGGAGTTTTCTCTTTACCCTGTAATACATTAAATGACCTATCAAGACGTTCGACTATCGCATTGGCCGAGTACTTTGAACTCGTTCCATCCACTATTTTTTATGAATCTAGCCAATTAAATGTGTCCGGCAATAGCACTGACAGATTACTTGGAATTGTTAAAAGACTTGGTGGAAATATATATGTCACTGGGCACGGTGCTAAAAATTACTTAAACCATGAGCAATTTTTAACATCTGGTATTTCTGTTGAATATATGAACTATCAGAAAGCAGCATACCCCCAATTATTCGGAAACTTTACTCCTTACGTGTCAGCTCTTGATCTGATTGCAAATTGTGGGGCTCATGGGAAAAAATTTATCCATTCTGGAACTATACCTTGGCAGGAGTTTGCTGATGAATCATAATGATCTATTCAAAGAAGAAGTTGAGACAAATATTCGCTCTCTCGCGTCAGATATGGATCTACAAGCTTTATCAAGGATCTGGATTAGGGAGATAGCCCCCCATAAATGGTCATATAACTTTCGATGGATGGGAAGGCCTGCTATACAGTTTCCGAATGACGCATGGGCAATGCAGGAGTTGATTTGGGAAATACGTCCAGATCTTATTATTGAGACCGGCATTGCTCATGGTGGATCACTTATATTTAGTGCTTCGATGCTGGCACAACTAGATTTGTGCGAAGCCATTGAACGTGATGAAAAATTTGATGCTAAACGATCAGAACGGAAAGTCATTGGAATTGATATTGATATTCGGAGTCATAATCGAGAAGCGATTGAAAAACATCCAATGTCATCAAGGATTCACATGATTCAAGGATCAAGTACGGATGAAAAGGTGATTTCTGAAGTCAGAGAGCTTGCACGGAAATATAACAGAGTACTCGTTTGTCTAGATAGCAACCATACGCATGACCATGTTCTTGCCGAGTTAAACGCGTATGCATCATTGGTCAGCGTCGGTAGTTACTGTGTTGTATTTGATACCATCATTGAAGATATGCCAGATAGTCTGTTTCCAGACCGACCGTGGGGGAAAGGTAATAATCCTAAAACAGCTGTTTTCGAGTTTATGAAAAACTGCTCTGATTTTTGTATCGACGAGAATATTGCCCATAAGCTGCTTATAACTGTAGCTCCAAGTGGATTTTTGAAGCGACTCAAATAATCAGCGACACTACAACATCAGATATAAAATACAGGAGCTATATGTATAAAAGAATTTATTTCGACATTTCTGGGGTTTGTAATGCACACTGTCGATATTGTGTGAGTGGTAAAGATTCAATATCTGGCTCTGAACATCGTAAGCAGGGAAAGTTTATCGATATTGATACCTTTTCTGGGGCCATCACTCATATGCTGAGCAAAAAAATAATTGCTCCTGACTGTGAAGTTATTCTATATAGCTGGGGGGAGCCATTCTTACACAAAGATCTAAAAATGATAATAGATATTTTAAATCGCAATGAGCTATTTTATAGCCTCAGTACTAATGCATCTATATGTATATCATTTAATGAGGAACAGATATCTCGTCTAAAAAATATAACCTTTTCAATGCCTGGCTTTAGTCAGGACTCATACGATAGGATTCATGGTTTCAAATTTGACAGGATCAAAAACAATATCTCTGATATGGTTTTATCTCTTCGTTCTAGTCGCTATACAGGCCCCATAAATCTTGCTTATCATATATACAAGTTTAATCTGCATGAAATAAGCTTGGCAGCAAATTTTGCAAAGGAAGTTTGCATAAATTTCGTTCCGTCACTTGCATATTTAAATGGTTACAACATGTTTCGCCACTTTCTGACAAAGGCTATGAAACCTAACCAAATTGAGGTGATTTCGACGGAAGTTTTCACAGAACATCTGGGGAAGATGCAGCGACAAAGACCTACCGATTATATTTGCCCACAATTCGAACGACTTTCGATCGATGAAAGCTGCAATGTACTTATGTGTTGCGGGATGGAAAAAACATGTGGCGATAGGGGACTCGTTGGTGATTTATTTAAGATGGATTTCAACGACATCCAAGAACGAAAGAGAGAGATGACCATTTGTGATGAATGTACATCCCTTGCTATTGATTATATAGGCCATAATTCGATTGGGATTATTGATTTCCTCAGGCTGTATGGCGAGTTGTTCAGCATTGTTGATTACGATAGCAACGAGAAACAGATGGGGGGGGATATATATGTGTATGGCACGGGTGAAACTGCCGATGCCTTATTTGGCTCATTTTTGAACAATAAATTGTTTAATGTGAATGGTGTAATTCATGGGCAGTCTGTAGAAAAAAATATATTTTTTAGAGGTCATAAAGTTGAAAATATTGATGTGCTAAAAAATAATCCAAGTCAAAAAGTATTAATAGCTTCGTTGTCATCCAAGTCAATCGATGAGATATATCATATGCTTCGTCGTGAATTTAAAATAACTAACCCTATTATAAAATTCGAAATCAACATATAGTTTTCATATTTTTGATGGTATTCGACTTATTTGGATTTGATATTTTTCAAATGGTATATGACCTTCTCCTGTTGCTTGGTCAAATCGGGATAGATAGGGATTGATATACTTTGTTGATAAAATATTTCGGATGTTGGGTGTTTTTTGATTACCATATGGTGAAATGGTTGAGAATAGATTGGCATGTAGTGCACATTAACTCCGAGTCCTGCAGAACGCAGTTGTTCAAAAAAAACCTTTCGATCATCTGCGGGTATCTTTATTACAAACAGATGCCATGCCGAGAGACGCCCCTCTCGGTTGGCTAGGATCTCAAGCCCCAGGCTAGGCAGTTTGGCCTGATAACGTGCGGCAATGGTGCGGCGCTTGGTCAGAAATTCCTCCAAGCGTACCATCTGGCTCACCCCCAGTGCAGCCTGAATGTCGGTCATGCGGTAGTTGAAGCCGAGCATCTGCTGCTCATAGTACCAGGGGCCATCCGGTTCATTGATGAAGTCTTCCGGTTCGCGGGTGATGCCGTGGCTGCGGAGCATGCGCATCGTCTTGGCGAGCACAGGGTCGTTGGTCATGGCCATCCCCCCTTCACCGGTGGTGATGATCTTCACCGGGTGGAAGCTGAAAACGGTTATATCGCTGTAGCGACCATTACCGGTTGGTTCATCGTGATAGCGAGCTCCCAAGGCGTGGCAGGCATCTTCGATGATCCGAAAGCCATACTCTTGTCCCAGGCGGCGGATCTCCTGCATGTCGCAGGGGAGGCCGGTAAAGTGCACCGGGATAACGACTTTGGGCAACTTACCCGCCGCTTTAGCAACAATTAGTTTCTTTTCCAGCTCCAAGGCGCACATGTTGCCGGTATCTGGCTCAATATCGACGAAGTCGACTTGTGCACCGCAGTAGAGAGCACAGTTGGCGGATGCAACAAAGCTGATGGGGGATGTCCAGACCCAGTCGCCGGGGCCAACGCCAAGTGCCAGACAGGCGATATGCAGTGCTGCTGTACCTGAATTGACCGCAACCCCGAATTTAGCGCCACAGTAATCAGCTACTGCTTGCTCAAAGCGGGGGACAACGGGCCCCTGGGTCAGAAAGTCGGACTTGAGAACATCCACAACAGCATCGATATCTGCCTGGCTGATGGATTGGCGGCCATAAGGGATCATTCAGCACTCCCCTTTTGGTTCATTTTCAAAAGCTGTTCAATGGTAAAAAAGTGAGGGTTGCTGCGAGAGTTATATTCGAAGCCCTGTTCTACCATTTTTCCTTTTTCGCCCGCCGCTGTTTTGGAGAAATCGTTGTTGCGATTATTGAAGTTGATGGTTGGGCCAATCACGAAGAAGTCATCAAACTCGAAGGTGTGATAAGAGTCATCGGCAGGACACATCACTTCATGGAGCTTCTCTCCCGGACGAATACCGATGATCTTGTGTGGCAGGTGAGGGGCCATGGCGCTGGCGAGCTCGGTAATACGGACCGATGGCAATTTTGGAACAAAAATCTCTCCTCCTTTCATGCGGCCAAAATTGTCCAGCACGAAATCCACCCCTTGCTGCAAGGTGATCCAGAAACGCGTCATCTCCTCATGGGTGATGGGCAACGCATCTGCACCCTGGTCAATCAGCTTCTGGAAGAAGGGGACGACAGAGCCGCGAGAACCCACCACGTTACCGTAACGAACCACTGCAAAACGGGTGGGATCCTGCCCCGCGATGTTGTTTGCTGCCACGAAGAGCTTGTCTGATGCCAGTTTGGTGGCACCGTAGAGATTGATTGGATTGGCAGCTTTGTCAGTGGAGAGGGCAATAACTTTTTTGACTTGATTGAGCAAAGCGGCCTGGATCACGTTCTCTGCACCATGGATATTGGTTTTAATACACTCCATGGGGTTGTATTCAGCGGCTGGAACCTGTTTCAGTGCTGCTGCATGAACCACGTAATCGACGCCACGCATTGCCATGGTAAGCCGGTTGGCGTCTCGGACATCACCGATAAAATAGCGCATGCAGGGGTCGTTAAACTCCTGTTGCATCTCGAACTGTTTCAGTTCGTCACGAGAATAGATGATGAGCCGTTTCGGCTTATAACGTTCCAGTACTGTCTTGACCAATCGTTGGCCAAACGAGCCGGTGCCACCTGTGATCAGTAGCGTTTTATCGTTGAACATTGTGGGCATCTCGTCATAAAAACAGTAGATGAATCATATGCTAGCAAATAAAGTACCAGCTTTTTTGGCAAAGAGTGTGATCCATTCACAAAAACAGTTTCAAAGATTTGGGCGCACCCAGACCACCTCGGATTGGCTCGCATTAGTAGAGCTTTATCAAGATGTGCTGGAGCTCTGCGTGCTTAGCTGAATAGCCTGGCAAACCTCTTCAACCCCATTGAGGGCTCTCGGGGTGAAGCGGTGTAGTTCATCCGAGTTGATCAAATCGAGTCGCTGGTGCTGCACCGCATCGAGATTGGGCCACTTTTGCCAGTGATTCAGGGCGTCAGGATCTTGACTCCCCGCCAGGATCAGCGTGGGGTTCGCTTTGATCACCTGTTCCATGTCCACTTGAGGGTAGGGGGTCTTGGCATTTACCATGACGTTGACCCCGCCGCAGAGTTCGATGGCCTGAGCCGGCCAGGCATTGCCACTGACGCTGGTGAGCGGTGGGTACCAGAGCTGGTAGAACACCTTGACGCCGGTTGATTGTCCATAACGCTGTTGCAGCTCATGCAGGCGCGCCAGATAGCGATCGGCGGCCTCGTTGGCACTCTTTTCCACACCCAGCAATTTGCCCAGGGCCCGCATCTCGGTGGCCAGCGAGGCAAAATCGGTGGGCTCTGAGTAGAAAATCGGGATTCCCAGTTGTTCCAGCGGTGCCAGCATTCGTGACTGGGCCGAGCGCCAGCCGAGGATCAAGTCCGGCTTTTGTGCCAGCAGGGCCTCGACATTGATGCTGCGATAATTGGCCACCTTGGGCTTGGTTTTCACTTCGGCGGGATAGTCTGAGGCATCATCAACGGCCACCAGTTTGTCACCGGCACCGATGTCGTAAAGCAGTTCGGTAAGATGGGGTACCACGCTCACCACCCGGCTCGGAGTCGCGGCAAACAGTACGCCGGGCAACCAGGCCAGCAGCGCGCAGGGCAGCCAGATCGGCAAGCGCAACCATCTAACCATGAAATAACCCCGCAACAGTGACAAGCAGCGCCAGCATCAACCAGCCCCAGCCTATTGCTTGCAGAATATTGAGGACCTTGCGTGGTGACTCTCCACCGGGGTCACCACTGCTGCCAAGTACTGGCCAGCGTTGCAAGGTTCCCTGATAGTAGCGAGGGCCACCAAGGCGGATCCGGCACTTGTCTACCAGCAGAGTGAGCAGCATCCCCATGGCGGGATAGGGCCAGAGCGCGCCACTTCGCAGCAGCTGTGCGGCCTGTTTGAGACGGCTTGCCAGCAGTGGCAGCCCCAGCAGCAAAATGACGGAGGCATAGAGCCCCTGATAGAGAGCGCTGGCGGCGCGACCAAAGTGGTCGAAGGCGGGATCTTTGCGACTCCAGCTCTGATTCATCAGCTGCACCAGCCGCCAGAGCAGGGCGCCCTGTACGCCGGCCAGAGCATATCCCAGCAGCGGGCCAGCCCATTGGCCGACCAGACGCAGGGCGCAGCTCTCCGTCACCGCTTTGGCGAGCCCCATGGCCGAGAGTTTACCGGTCTCCCGTTTGAGCCAGGGGGCAGACTGCAATCTTGCCAGCGGCAGGGTCTCCTGGGTGGCGAGCGAGCGGGTGGCATGGGCGAGTTCGCGCAGTGGACGGGATTCGAGCATCAGCAGCAGGAACAGCAGGTCGAAGATCGGCTCGCTCAAGGCCAGATTGCGCAGCGACCAGAGCCCGGCGGCGCAGGGGAGCCAGACTACCAGCATTGCCAGCAGGCCGGCCTGCATTTGCTGGCCGGGTGAACCATCGGGTCTGTGTACCTTGTGCCCCAGCCGGGTCAGCAGGGGCGTGACGGCCGAAAGACGTAGATGGGATGGCCACGGGATCACCGCCTCCAGCAGGGCAGCACCTACCAGAATGGCCGCCGTCGTCGAGAGGAGGGCGTCGGCCATCAAATCAAGCGAGCCGGTCTCTATCACAGCTTGCCGAGCATCTTGATAATCACTTCGGCGGAGTGCTTGCCGGCCACTTCGATGAAGGCATCGAAGGATTCAACCTGTTCCTTGCCGGCGATATCGGACATGGCGCGTACCACCAGATAGGGCACGTTGAACATGTGGCACACCTGACCGATGGCGGCACCTTCCATCTCGACCGCCAGCATCTGCGGGAAGTCGGCGCGAGCCTTGGCGATGGCGTCCGGTTTACACATGAACTGATCGCCGGTGCAGATAAGGCCGACCTTGGTCTGGTGTTTGCCCTGCTCGGCGATGCAATCCTGAGCGACCGCGATGAGCTTCTTGTCGCAGGGGAAGGCGGCGGGTTGCTGCGCCATCTGGCCCATCTCGTAACCAAAGGCGGTCACGTCGACATCGTGAAAACGCATCTCGCTGGCGATCACCACATCACCGATGTGCAGGTCCTGGGCAAAGCCGCCCGCAGAGCCGGTATTGATGACGCAGTCGGGGGCGAATTTTTCCAGCAGCAGGCTGGTGGCCACGCTGGCGGCGACCTTACCGATACCGGAGCGGGTCAGGATCACCTCTTTGCCTGCCAGCATCCCTTGATAGAACTCGCAGCCGCCCAGTTGCAGGGTGGTGGGGTTGCTCATCTGGCTGCGCAGCAGGGCTACTTCTTGCTCCATGGCGCCGATAATACCTACTTTCATTGCTGACCTCGTCTTGATAGCCGTGTGGCTGAATTTAAGTTGCTGTAGATCATAACAAAAGATGGCGTCGGCGCCGAGAGGCGCAAGCGAAAGGAGAGATGAAGTGCGGCGCTCAATATGGGAGCGCCGCAGGTGACAAAAGCATGGATGAGAGAGGAGAGAGCCTTTAGCCGAGCGCGGTATCGAGCGTCATCATCAGGGCAAAGCCTGCCATCAGACCGAGGGTGGCATAGGTCTGGTGACCGTTGCGGTGGGTCTCCGGGATCACCTCGTGCGAGACCACAAACAACATGGCGCCGGCGGCGAGCCCAAGTCCGATGGGGTAGGCGATGGCAAGGCCGCTGGAGAGCCCGACCCCGAGCAGGGCTCCAACCGGTTCGAGCAGGCCACTGGCGATAGCAACCAGCACCGCCACCGAGGGGCGAAAACCGGCGGCGCACATGGCCAGTGCCACCGCCAGTCCTTCGGGAATATCCTGCAGTGCGATAGCGGTGGTGAGCGGCAGTCCCACCGACATATCCCCCTGCGAGAAGCTGACCCCGATGGCCATCCCCTCCGGCAGGTTGTGCAGGGCGATGGCAAAGACGAACAGCCAGACCCGGGAGCAGCTCTCGTGGCCGGGGCCGCAGGGGCCGGTTTTGTCATGTTCGTGCGGGGTGAACTGATCCAGCCCCAGCATCAACAGCACCCCGAGGGTCATGCCGACCACCACCACGGCGGCGGCGCTAAAGCCGTTGCCGGTAATCCCCTCGGCGGCCTCCAGCCCCGGCAGCAGCAGGGAGAAGGCACTGGCCGCCAGCATCATACCGGCGGCAAAGCCCAGCATGGTGTCCTCAACCTTTTGCGGTACCGAGCGCAGAAACAGGGCGGGCAGGGCGCCGATGGCGGTGGCGGCAAACCCGGCGGCACCACCGATCAGGCCGTAGCGCACGCCGCTGGTCACCTCGCCGGTAGCGAGCATGATGAGACTCTGCAACAGCAGCAACAAGACGGCAGCCAGCGCGATAAAGAGACCGAGAGCAGTGAGTGGCCGGCTTTGCATCTGGCTGCGCAGTTGCTGCGACCAGGATAACGGGGGAAGGGCAGAGATATGGTCCATGGCATGGCCTCAAGGTGAGCAAAGCGGATAATGGCATTACATCCACTTGGCCGCCCCTTGTCCATGCCTGCAAGGCGATTGCCACTATCTGAAAATCTGGAAATAGTTTATCCAAGCAACCACATGGGAACTCTTATCGGAAGCCAAAGGCGGGGGCAAGAGGGGGTCTGCAAATGACTGAGGTGGATGTTGAGTGGCAAGTGGGGATGCATCGCTAACTCTTTTAAATCAGCTGTAGATGTCTGCCTTGGTGTTCGGATAACAGAGACAAAAAAACCGGCTTGCGCCGGTTTTTTTATCTGTCTGCTCTAAGGCTGGCTTATTTGGCCAGAGACTCCGGCAGCTCTTCGCGGATTTTGCCCAGCATCTCTTTCAGGACGCGCGGGTTGGCAACCACGATGTTGCCGGAGTTTTCGTAGTTGTGGCCACCAACGAAGTCGGTGACGATGGCGCCAGCTTCTTTTGCCAGCAGCTCACCGGCAGCGGTGTCCCAGGGTTTCAGGCCGATTTCCCAGAAACCGTCGACACGACCGGCAGCCACGTAGGCCAGATCCAGTGCGGCAGAGCCGGAGCGGCGGATGTCGGCACATTCGATGAACATGCTCTGGAACATCTTCAGGTAAGGCTCGATGTGATGCTTCTGCTTGAACGGGAAGCCGGTCGCCAGCACGGTGCCAGCCAGCTCTTTGGCTTTGCCGACACGGATACGATAGCCGTTCAGCTGGGCACCGCTACCACGGGTAGCAGTAAACAGCTCGTCACGGATCGGATCGTAAACAACGGCTTGTTCAGTCTTGCCCTTGACGCGCAGGGCGATGGAGACGGCAAAGTGCGGAATGCCTTTGACAAGGTTGGTCGTGCCATCCAGCGGGTCAATGATCCATTGGTAGTCCGGATTGGTACCGGCAATCTCACCAGACTCTTCAGCAACAATGCTGTGCTCCGGGTAAGATTTTTTGATGGTGTGAATGATGGCCGCTTCAGCTTCACGGTCAACGTTGGTCACGAAGTCATTGCTGCCTTTTTGGATAGCCTCAATATTCTCGGGCTGGGAGAAGGCTTTTACTACAACTTGACCGGCGTTGCGCGCAGCGCGCACGGCGATATTCAGCATCGGATGCATAGGTTCACCACTGGATGTTAAAGAACGGGGGACAAAAGGACGCGGTATAGTACCAGTATTTTGTGCGATGGCAACTGTTATCACCCTACGACCAATTGATTGTGACTGCCAGATCTGACGGCTCCAATATAGACCAGATCTGCGCTAGTCTTATCCCGGCAGCCGGATACAGGCTGTCATGAGCATAGGGATATGAGCCATGAATTTGTCATTAGTGAGTCAAAACGTGTCTGGCGCCAGTGAAGGTCTGCTGGCCATTTTGCGGTCATCACCCGAGTATGGTGACCATTTTGCGCACATCAGCGTGACGCCACTGACCGAGTGGCAACCGGCCAAGGCCGAGGCGGCGATCCTGCTGATCGATGGTGATACCCCCTGGCAGGATGCCGGGTTTATCCGTGGCGAAGACGATGCCATCGGATTGCCGGTACTGCCGCTGTTGATCCGCAAGGGGGACAAGGATCTCACCATCTGCGGTCCCGATGTGCGCGACCCCCGTTTCTACTTTGTCTCCAACGGCATCGTGCTGGAGGAGTCAGAGCTGGCAGATCCCTCATGTAGCCGGGTGCTGCTGCGCAAGCTGGAATCCTACTTCCCGCTGCTCTCTCGTCTTATCCTGCTGCGTCAGCGCAAGTCGGCCGTCGTCTTGAACTGATTTCCCCGGCAAGTTATGCAAGCGGCGCGCTATCTGTCATCACAGACAGATAGCGCGCCGCACTCTTTATGGTAAAACCATGTTTGGTGAAAGAGGGGGCATCAGGATGCTCTCTCTTGAGTGTGACTACATCAGCAAGGAGTGAAGGATGATCGACTTTTATACCGCCGCAACCCCCAATGGCTTCAAGGTGGCCATTGCACTGGAAGAGCTGGGATTACCCTATCGGGTCATTCCCCTCGATTTGTCGGCACTGGATCAGAAGAAGCCCGAGTTTCTCGCCATCAACCCCAACGGCCGTATTCCGGCCATCGTCGATCGGGATAACGACGATTTCGCCGTGTTCGAGTCGGGCGCTATCCTTATCTATCTGGCTGAGAAGGCGGGCAAATTGTTGCCGGCCGATCCCAAACGCCGCTCTCAGGCCATTCAGTGGTTGATGTTCCAGATGGGCGGGGTAGGGCCCATGATGGGGCAGGCCAACGTCTTCTATCGCTATTTCCCCGAGAAGATCCCCGCCGCCATCGAACGCTACCAGAAGGAGGGGCGCCGCCTGTTCGAGGTGCTCGATAGCCATCTGGCTCATCACGAATATCTGGCGGACGAGTACAGCATTGCCGATATCGCCACCTGGCCCTGGGTGCGGATTTATGACTGGAGCGGCATCTCCATCGAGGGGTTACCCCATCTGCAAGCCTGGATGGATCGGATGGCCGAGAAGCCTGCCTGCCAGAAGGGGATCACCATACCGCCGCGCAAAGAGCAGCCGGATGAGCTGATCAAACAGGCGCAACAGATGGTAACACGTTGATTTTGAACCACAGACGGGGCGTGCCGCCCCGTAATATTAGAAAAACTAAGGCAAGCCGATTATAAAGATTCGTTCGTTTTTTGTGAGCTGAATCACTATGATGCCCCCATACCACCAAGCGTCCTGTGCGGTGGTCTG
Organism: Aeromonas sp. FDAARGOS 1405; assembly: GCF_019048265.1. Taxonomy (NCBI): domain Bacteria; kingdom Pseudomonadati; phylum Pseudomonadota; class Gammaproteobacteria; order Aeromonadales; family Aeromonadaceae; genus Aeromonas; species Aeromonas sp. FDAARGOS 1405. The sequence goes on from NZ_CP077311.1 coordinate 3,100,674, forward strand.
GCGGGCTCCCCGCCTACTGTTTCCAACACTGTTTTTGATTGCATCACAGCCTCTGTGATCAGATTCCTCTGGGCCATTTTGTGCCAGAGGGCGGCAGCATTTTTTCGATTTTTTGGGACTGATATGGATCGGCACAGTTTTTATCCGTTGTTTTTACTGACCATTCTGATGGTTGCTGTGGGCCAGATGACCCAGACCCTCTATGTCCCCTCCATTCCCATGATGGCGGGGGACTTCAATGTGGCCTCGGGCCAGTTGCAGGCGGTGATGGCCTGTTACCTGATCCCCTATGGCCTCTCCCAGTTTGTCTACGGGCCGCTGTCGGATCGCATCGGTCGTCGTCCGGTGCTGATCGTCGGCATGATGGTGTTTCTGGTGGGCACCCTGATCATTCAGGTCATCCCCCATTTTGCCGCCTTGCTGGTGGGCAGCTTTATTCAAGGATTGGGTACCGGGGCCGGTGGCGCCATGAGCCGTACCGTGATGCGCGATCGCTACAACGGCGCCGAACTCAACCGCGCCAACAGTCTGGTGAGCATGGGGGTGATCTTCTCCCCGCTGCTGGCACCGGTGCTGGGTGGCTGGCTGACCGAGCTGTTCAACTGGCGCGCCGGTTACTGGTTCTTGTTCGGTTTTGGTGCCGTAGCCACTCTGGCGATCATGGCCTGGTTTGGTGAGACGCTGCCTGCTGCTGCCCGTCAGCCGCTGCGCGTCGGTGCTGCCTATCGCCATGTGCTGGGCAACCCCAAGTTTCAGGGCAACCTGCTCTGCCTGATGGCGACCTTTGCCGGATTGGCGGTATTCGAGGCAGCAGCCGGTGTGCTGCTCGGCGATGTGCTGAAACTGAGCGCCCGTACCGTGAGCGTGCTGTTCGTGCTGCCGCTGCCCGGCTATCTGTTCGGTGCCTGGCTCTCTGCCAAGCTGAGCTTCCGTTTGACTCAGGGCAAACTGATGCGTCTTGGCATCGCCTTTCTGGCGCTCGGTTCTCTCATCATTCTGGTGCCGGGGTTGTTCGGGGTGGTGAGTGCCGCCTCGCTGGTCGGTGGTGCGGCCGTCTACTTCATCGGTAGTGGCATTCTCTACCCGACCGCCACTTCCTGTGCCATCGAGCCCTTCCCGGGTCAGGCCGGCACCGCGGGTGCCATTCTCGGCGGGATGCAGAATCTGGGAGCCGGTGTGGTGACCCTGCTGGCGGCCGGTTTCCCGATGACCGGTCAGGTGACTCTGGGGGCCATCATGACCCTGATGGTGCTGATCGTGGCGCTGAGTTTTGTCTGGCTGCGCCACCACGGCTCGCCGCACGAGCAGATGGCGATTTGATGCCCGCGCTTGCTCTCTGAAAGCCCGCCTTCTGGCGGGCTTTTTCTTTGCCAGAACCGGATGCAGTCTACTGCTCGGCCTGCGTCAAGGCGCGTTTGCCGGTTCACCTTCTGCTACCAGTTCAAGAAAGGCACGCATGGCGGGAGTGATGCTCTGCTGGCGGGTCAGAAAGGCGGTATGGCCGATATTCTTCAGCGGAGCGAGTGGCAGGCAAACGAGATCCGAGAGCTTGCTGGCAGAGCGGGCAAGGCCTGCGCTGACGATGGCCCAGCCCAGCCGGTGGCGTACGGCGCTGACCAGATGGAACAGCGAGTCGGTCTCCAGTACCACGTTGAGCGAGAGCCCACCCTGCTCGGCGGCGCGATCCAGATATTGGCGAAATTGCATGGTGCGGCTGGGCAGCACCAACGGCTGTTGCTGCAGTTCAGCAAGCGCAATGTCGCCGCTGTGCAGGTACAGATCCGCTTCGTCACGGTTCATCAGCACCGCCATCTGGTTGGCGCCTTGCGGGTAGACATGAAAGGCGCGCCGGCCAGCTCCGCCGGCGGGCTCATCAAATCCCAGTCCGATATCGCACTGATGCAGCTCCAGCTGTGATAGCAGGGCTTCGTTGCTGAGCACCGACAGGCGAATGACGATATCGGGATAGCGCTGCTTGCAGCGGGCGATAAACGGCATGATGTCGAGATTGGACTGGGGCACGATGCCGATGCGCAGGGTGCCGGAGAGTTCGCCCTGGAACAGCGCCAGCTCCTGCTTGAGAGCCTCCTGTTCCAGCAACATCCGTTCGGCATATTGGCGCACCAGCTCGCCCGCCTCGGTCAGGGCGACAAACTGGCTGGTGCGTACCACCAGATCGGTGCCGACACTCTTTTCCAGCGCGGTAATGCTGGCCGAGAGGGTGGGTTGGGTGATGTGGCAGGCTTTGGCCGCTTTGGCAAAATGCCGATGTTTGGCCAGCTCGTGAAAGTAGTGAAGTTGCTTGATGTTCATCTGGTTGTAGTGGAGGCAGTGGAACCGGCTATTGAAGAATTAATCAATTGAAAAAACATCTTCAATAGAACAACTCTATCAGGATATAGATTTATTTCATTGGTTTTGCGTCAGCCGCATCTCTAAACTTGAATGCAGTTTGCATTTTTAGGCCAACCTGCATGCCTGCCCATTCTCCCGTCGCAACCCCCGCCAACTTGCCGTCACTGGATCATCTGGTGGAAGAGGTAGCCGTCGCCATCAACATCAATGGCATCAACCATGCGGTGATGATGGCGACCCCGGACGATCTCGACGACTTTGCCGTCGGCTTTCTGTTTGGTGAGGGGATCATCCGGCATAACCACGAAGTCCACGACATTGAGATCGCGCCAGCCGAACAGGGTATTGTGCTGGATGTGACCATCGCCAACCGCTCTCTGGCCGCCCTGACCGAGCACAAGCGCCGGCTGACCGGGGTGACCGGTTGCGGCATCTGCGGCGTAGCGGCGGTGGAACAGGCGTTGCCCGCACTGTCGGTGTTACCTCTGACGCCACCGCTGGATGGGGCCTTGCTGGCGGGGCTGCGTCCGCATATCGCCCAGTGGCAGCTCAAGGGGCAGCAACACGGCGCCCTGCATGCGGCGCTGGCGCTGGATGCCGAGGGGCGGATCCTGCACTGCCGGGAAGATATCGGGCGCCACAATGCCCTCGACAAGCTGATCGGCCTGCTGCTGCGTCAGCAAAGTGTGTGCGACACCCTGGTGGTGACCAGCCGCTGCGGCAGCGAGCTGGTGCAAAAAGCCGCCCGTTTCGGTGCCCGTCATCTTATCTGCCTGGCATCGCCCAGCCAGTTGGCGATCAGGCTGGCCCTCAAATACAACCTCAACGTCGTTCATATTCCCAAGTTTGATGCCCCGGTCAGCTATTCGAGCTATCGCCCGGCGGATCCCATCGGAGAGTGCCATGAGTCATATTGAAAAGCCCGCCAAAGCCGGCGGTTTTTCGTCCCTGCAATCCACCATGAAACAGGTGCTGCGCAGCCAGAAGACCCGTCAGAACATCAAGAACCTGCTGCGGGTCAACCAGACCGACGGCTTCGACTGCCCGGGTTGTGCCTGGGGTGACAACGACCACGGCACCTTCCAGTTCTGTGAGAACGGCGCCAAGGCGGTGGCATGGGAGTCTACCGGCAAGACGGTAGGGGCCGAGTTTTTCGCCGCCCACTCGGTGCGCCAGCTGGCCAGCCAGAGCGACTACTGGCTCGAGTATCAGGGGCGGCTGACCGAGCCGATGCGCTACAACCCGGCGACCGATCACTATGAGCCGGTAAGCTGGGACGATGCCTTCACCCTGATTGCCGGCACTCTCAAGGGGCTGAATAGCCCGGATGAGGTGGAGTTCTACACCTCGGGACGTGCCAGCAACGAAGCTTCCTACCTCTATCAGCTGTTTGGCCGCCTGTTTGGTACCAACAACTTCCCCGACTGCTCCAACATGTGCCACGAGGCGAGCGGGGTAGCGCTGATCCAGTCGGTCGGTATCGGCAAGGGGACTGTGGTGCTGGATGACTTCGACCAGGCCGATGCGGTGTTTGTCTATGGCCAGAATCCGGGTACCAACCACCCACGCATGATGAATGCCCTGCGCCAGGCGGCGCGTGGCGGCTGCAAGATCGTCAGCTTCAACAACTTGAAAGAGGTGGCGCTGGAGCGCTTCGCCAGCCCGCAGAGCCCGCTCGAGCTGCTGACCCCGGCTGCCACCACCATCAGCCACCAATACCTGACGCCGAAACTGGGTGGCGACATGGCCGCCATCCGTGGCATGGCCAAGTACATCCTGGAAGAGGTGCCAGAGGCGGTGGAGCGCGACTTTATCGCCCGCCACACCCGCCACTTTGCCGAGTACGAGGCGCAGGTACGGGCCACCGACTGGGCGGCAATCGAGCAGCAATCCGGCCTGACTCGTGCCGACATCGTGCAGGCTGCCCGGGTCTTTGCCGCCAGCCAGCGCATCATCAGCTGCTGGGCAATGGGGGTGACCCAGCATCTGCACTCGGTCGATACCATTCGCGAAATCGTCAACCTGCACCTGATACGCGGCCAGATTGGCAAGCCGGGGGCGGGGCTCTGCCCGGTACGGGGTCACAGCAACGTGCAGGGCAACCGCACCATGGGGATTAACGAAAAGCCGACCGCTGCCTTTATCGACCGGCTCGAGCATCACCTGCAGGTAAGCCTGCCGAGGGCCCGCGGTCACAATGTTTACGAGGCACTCAAGGCATTGGACGAGGGCAAGAGCAAGGTGCTCATCTGTTTGGGTGGCAACCTGGCGGCAGCGGCGCCCGATACCGACTTCACCTACGGGGCGATGAAAAAGGCCGAGCTCAACGTGCAGATCAGCACCAAGCTCAACCGCAGCCATCTGCAGGTGGACAAGGCTGCGCTGATCCTGCCCTGCCTTGGCCGTACCGAGCTCGATATCCAGCGCAGCGGCAACCAGAAGATCACGGTGGAGGACACCTTCAGCATGGTGCACGCCTCGACCGGCGCGGCAGAGCCGGTGTCGCCCCTCTGCCTCTCCGAGACTGATATCGTGGCGCGGATGGCTCACGCTACCGTGGGCAGCGAGCGGGTCGACTGGCTGGCTCTGCGCGATGACTATGCTCGAATTCGCGATCTTATCGAGCAGACCATCGCCGGCTTTGCCGATTTCAATGCCCGCATCCAGCAGCCGTGCGGTTTTCATCTCGATAACTCTGCGGCGCTGCTGACCTGGAATACTGCCAGCGGCAGCGCTGAGTTTCGTGCCAGCACCCTACCGCAATCAGTGCTGCCGGAGTGTACCCGCCATGCCGAGCAGATGGTTGATCAGCCGGTACTGCTGCTGCAGAGCCTGCGCTCTCACGATCAGTACAACACTACTATCTACGGTATGGATGACCGCTATCGCGGCATCAAGGGACAGCGCAACGTGGTGTTCATGAACGAGGCGGATGCTCGCCAGCTTGGCTTTGCCGAAGGGGATCGGGTCGATATGGCGGCCATCTGCAATGATGGGCGCGAGCGCATTGTTGCCGGATTCAACGTGGTGATCTACGAGATCCCGCGTGGCAACATCGCGGCCTACTATCCGGAAACCAACCCGCTGGTGCCTATCGACAGTATCGGTGCCGGCTCGTTTACCCCCACCTCCAAGTCCATTCCGGTACTGGTGACAGCCTCCCGCCAGCCGGAGAACCTGTTGCTGGTCAAATAAACGGACTAACGCGGCTGGCTGCGCTCACAGTCTGTACTTTGAATGCCGTGATGCCCCGGATGAACAGTTCATCCGGGGCATTTTTCTGGTGTGCGAGGCAGGGGGCTGGTTGCGTGGACAGACAGGAAAAGAAAAAGCCCGTCACATGAGTGACGGGCTTTTTGCAGTTGGAACCCCGGAGATGCCGTTGCCGGTTTGGGCCCTTGAACCGTCGGTTCAAGGCGGGGTTCGGATCTGACCGCAGGCTTCTCGGTCGTGCCGAGCATGCGCAATAGCCAGAAGGCAGAACCCCTGTTTGGTATGAATATCGGCTCGGGGACTTGAACCGGCTGACAAACACCCCAGGGTATTTCAAAACAGTTTGCGATTAGGGCTGCTGCCCCTCTTCGCTGGAATCGCCATATTGACCGTGTTCGATCAAGGCCGCTTCGATGGTGCGCTGCAGCATCTTGATCCGCTTGTCCATGGTCTCAGAGTATTGGTGGTTCTTCTCTTTTTCAAGACAGAGCTCATGGCAGAAATTAAGCGCCGCCATGACCGCCAATTGCTCGTTGCTGGAGACTTTGGAGCGTTGACGCAGGTCGATCAGTTTATCGGTCAGCTGGTCGGCGGCCTGGCGCAGGGCATCCTGCTGTCCCAAGGGACAGGATACCTTGTAGGGACGTCCCAAAATGACGATTTCTACGGCCTCTGTGCTCATGCCTTCCTCAATACGGCGGAGCTGATTTCCGCCTTTATCCACGTGGACAACTGGGCGGGACTATATAGCGCAGATACATAAGTTTCAAGGCCTTGCTGGCTCTGGAAGAGGGAGAATGCTAGGATCCTGACCATTAATTCTGCAAATTTGCCTGAACTTTGAGCGGATCCTCTATGAGCAAAACAAACCCCCTTAAATATGCGGCTGTGGCCGACATCATGGAGCAGCATGAGCTGATGGCCAGTGCAGTCGAGGCCCATGGTGTGATCTGCGGTCTGGTGTGTGGTGGTGTGGCACTGGATGAGAAGAGCTGGGTCCCCCATTTCAACGATTTGGTGAACGACGGTTTCGGGCTGCCGGCCCCGGTGCGCCAGGTGATGACCGATCTTTATCACAATGTGGTCGAGAGCCTGATGGCTCAAAAAGGGGTTGAACTGCTGTTGCCAAGCGATGATGCCCCCCTTGATGAGCGGATCGATGCGCTGGTTGACTGGTCCCAGGCGTTTCTGGCCGGTTTCGGCGTGGTGCAGCAGGAGCTGTCGCGTGCGTCGGAAGAGCTGCAGGAGATGATCCAGGATATCGCCAGCATCACTCAGGTCTCTGCCGAGTTCGATCAGGAAGATGACGAGAACGAAGCCTCCTTCCTGGTGCTCTACGAACACGTCAAGCTGGGGGTCATGATGGCCTTTGAAGAGTTTGGCAAGCGCCCCGATACCCCGAGCGCGCCGCCGACCCTTCATTGAGGTGCGGGTCAACGAGACCCTTACTGAATCTGCAAGAGCGCCTGATGGCGCTCTTTTTTATTCCCTTGTGGTGGCTAACCCTGTGAGGTGCAACCGGTTTTTTGCCGGTGACCTCGCATTCGGCCAGCGGCTTTGTGATAGCATGAGGCCACCTTTTTCACTTCTTCCTCTCTGCTTATGTCTCAATCTGATGTGCGACAGGTCGATGTCACCCTGGTCGGCGGTGGAATGAGCGGCGCCGTGCTGGCCCTCTCGCTGGCAGCCCAGCTTCGATCCGATGGCTCCCCCCTTGAGATCCTGCTGCTGGAGGCAAGCGTCCCCGAACAGCACACCCATTCAGGGTTCGACGCCCGCGCCATTGCGCTCTCGGCCGGTACCTGTGATGCGCTGTTGCGACGCGGACTCTGGCCGCTGTTTGCCCCCCATTGCGCCCCCATTACCCAGATCCATGTCTCGGATCGGGGCCACTTCGGTCAGGCTCGCCTGTCGGCTGCCGAATACGGTCTGCCCGCGCTGGGCCAGGTGATCGAGCTTGCATCCGCTGGCAAGGAGCTGCAACGGGCGATGGCGGCCTCTCCCAATATCCGGGTCTGTTGTCCGGCCCGGGTGAGCGAGATTGCGCCCGATGAGGAGAAGGTGACCCTCACCCTCGAGAGCGGTGAACAGATTGAGACCCGCCTGCTGGTGGCGGCAGACGGCGGCAACTCCTTTGTGCGTCAGCACTTCAAGTTGCCGGTGACCCGCCACGACTTTGAGCAGCACGCCATCATCGCCACGGTCAAAACGGCGCAAGACCCAGAGGGACGCGCCTTCGAGCGTTTTACCGAAGGGGGGCCGCTGGCCCTGTTGCCGATGCAGGAGGGGCTCTCCTCACTGGTATGGAGCGTCGGGCAGCATGAGGTGGATGAGCTGATGGCCCTCGATGAGGCGGCGTTTCTTACCCGTCTGCAGCAGGCCTTTGGCTGGCGGCTCGGCCGCTTCGAGCGATGTGGCGTGCGTAATGTCTATCCGCTCATTCTGACCGCCTGCGACTATCCGCTGGCCCAGCGTACCGTGCTGGTCGGTAATGCCGCCCACGCCCTGCACCCGATTGCCGGACAGGGCTTCAACCTCGGGATGCGGGATCTCGACCTGCTTACCGGCGCCGTAGCCAAGGCGTTGGCAGAGGGGGAGGATATCGGCAGCTGCAAGGTACTGAGTGGCTACTGGCAGCAGCGTCAGCGCGATCAGGAGCAGACCGTCTGGCTCACCTCTTCGCTGGCCCAGCTCTTCTCCAATGGTCACGATCCGCTGGTGGCGGGGCGCAATCTGGCGCTCACCCTGATGGGGCGATTCCCGTGCCTCAAGGCGCCGCTTGCCTCGCGCACCTTGGGCTTTGTCGCTGATGTGTGCGGCAACTAGCCTGCACTTGTTGAGTGGAACCTGTTGACCACCATTCGTTGATCAAAACCTATTGAATAAAGAGGTGATGCTTGCGGGCGTCCCCTCGCTGGCCAGCCGGTCAGCCCTGAAAGGATGAGATGATGCAGATGCAAAATGTGGATGTGGTGATTGTCGGTGGCGGCATGGTGGGGCTGGGGCTCGCTGCGGCCTTGAAACATAGCGCCCTCAAGGTACTGGTGGTGGAGGGGCAACTGCCCGACCCGCAGCTGGGGGAGGTGGCCGATAATCGGGTCAGCGCCCTGAGTCTGGCCAGCCAGCAGATCCTGCGCCATGTCGGCGCCTGGGACGGCATTGAAGCGCGCCGCCTGCAGGCCTATGACAAGATGGCGGTGTGGGAGCAGGACAGTTTCGGCCATATCGACTTCGATGCCGCCAGCCTGCGTCAGGCCAACCTCGGCCACATCGTCGAGAATCGGGTGATCCAGCTGGCGCTGCTTGAGGCGATTGAAGGCGTCAGTAATATCCAGTTGCTGACCCCCGCCAGAGCCAAGAGCCTGCAGAGCGGCCCGGCGGGCGCCCTGCTGCTCCTTGAAGATGGTCAGGCCATCTCGGCCAAACTGGTGGTGGCTGCCGATGGCGCTCACTCCTGGGTACGCCGTCAGGCTGATATCCCGCTCACCAGCTGGGATTATGGCCACCACGCGCTGGTGGCGACGGTGCGCTGCGCCGAACCCCATGAAGCTGTTGCTCGCCAGATCTTCACCCCGGATGGCCCGCTCGCCTTTTTGCCGCTGTGGCAGGAGAACCTCTGCTCCATCGTCTGGTCGCTGCCTGCGGCCCGCGCCGAGGCGCTCTGCGCCTGCGATGACGAGCAGTTCAACCGCCAGCTCACTGCCGCCTTCGACGCTCGGCTCGGTCTGTGCAAGGTGGAGGGGGCGCGCAGCGCGATTCCTCTTACCGCCCGCTATGCCCGCGATTTTGCTCGCGAGCGGTTGGTGCTGGTGGGAGATGCTGCCCACACCATCCACCCGCTGGCGGGGCAGGGGGTCAACCTTGGCCTGCTGGATGCTGCCGCGCTGGCGGAGCAGATCTTGCAAAATCATGCCGCGGGCGAGGATATCGGCCTGCTCGCCAACCTGCGCAGTTACGAGCGCTGGCGCAAGAGCGAGGCGGCTCGCATGCTGGCGGCGATGGAAGGGCTCAAGCGGTTGTTCAGCGGGGCCAACCCGCTCAAGAAGCTGGTGCGGGGCGTGGGATTGCGCGCGGCCAATCTGCTGACGCCCTTCAAGGAGGGGGTGATCCGCGCCGCCATGGGGCTGGAGGGAGAGTTGCCCGCATTGGCCCGTCCTGACTGGGCTGTTGCTGCGACCAAGGGCAGTGCCATGCAGGCCAAGGGTGAAAAAAACTAATATTACTCACCGTTTTTGACAACAAAAGTAATCCGACAAGGCTGATGACCCGTTTTGGGTGTCAGCCTTTAATTTTGCTCTGGAGCGAAACGTTTTTCTGCAAATTGTGACGAAACGGTAAAAATCAAAATTTAATCTCGCCCGAGTCGGCTTATGGCTGTTTTTATCACTGCATTTATCTTAGTGTCTGGAGTCAGTTTTACGGGAGGGGATTAGTTTTTTTTGAGCGGCACGCTCGCCTGCTTGTCATATAATCCGCTCCGTTCAAGGAATCCCTCTTGCCTGGCAAGGGCAGGAGCGAGCACACACTTTTGGATCCGGTCGCTTTTTGTTGCACGCAGTGCAGTCAGAGCGGTGGCGCGGGTCGCAAGGGTGGTCGCCAAAGCGAAAAGGCTTTTTGCTAAGGAAAGAATGCGATGATCCAGACTACTGTACTGCATCCCAAACACCTGGAAGCCGGCGCCAAGATGGTGGACTTCCACGGTTGGGAAATGCCCATCAACTACGGCTCCCAGCTGGAAGAGCACCACGCGGTGCGCAGCGATGCCGGTATGTTCGATGTTTCCCACATGACCATCGTCGATTTGACCGGCGAACGGGTCAAAGCCTTTCTGCAACACCTGCTGGCCAACGACGTGGCCAAACTCACTGCCCCCGGCAAGGCCCTCTACAGCGGCATGCTCAATCCGGAAGGTGGCGTGATCGATGACCTCATCACCTATTATCTTGGCGATACGTTTTACCGACTGGTGGTCAACTCCGCTACCCGCGATAAGGATCTGGCCTGGATCCGCCATCACGCCATCGATTTCGATATCACAGTGACCGAGCGTCCCGAGCTTGCGATGATTGCGGTGCAGGGCCCCAACGCCAAGGTCAAGGCTGCTGCTGTGCTGAGTGCCGCCCAGCGTACCGCCGTAGTGGGGATGAAACCCTTCTTCGGCGTGCAGGCTGGCGATCTCTTTATCGCCACCACCGGCTACACCGGCGAGGATGGTTATGAAATCGTGGTGCCGCAAGAGAAAGCCTGCGAGCTGTGGCAAGCGCTGCTGGATAACGGTGTGGCCCCGTGCGGCCTCGGTGCCCGCGATACCCTGCGCCTCGAAGCGGGGATGAACCTCTACGGTCAGGATATGGACGAGTCAATCTCTCCACTCGCCGCCAACATGGCCTGGACCATCGCCTGGGAGCCGAGCGATCGCAATTTCATCGGCCGTGACGTGCTGGAAGCGCAGAAAGCGGCGGGCAACCAGCCCAAGCTGGTGGGGCTGGTGATGGAAGAGAAAGGGGTGCTGCGTGCCGGTATGCCCGTTACCTTCACCGCGGCAAACGGTGAGAAGCGGGAAGGTGTGATCACCTCCGGCTCTTTCTCCCCCACCCTGGGCTACAGTATTGCCCTGGCGCGGGTGCCCCGCGATATCGGTGAGCTGGCCGAGGTGGAGATCCGCAAGAAGCTGGTCACCGTGAAGGTCACCAAGCCCGCTTTCGTCCGTAACGGCCAGAAGCTGGTTTAACATCGTCTTGGGGGAGGGCTGTGCCTCCCCCCCATCCCTTTTCATATTCGTTTTTAAACGCGACTCAAAGATCAAAGGAAGCACAAATGAGCCATATCCCGAGCGAACTGAAATATGCCACTTCCCACGAGTGGATCCGTGTTGAAGCCAACGGCGAGGCCGTGGTCGGTATCACCGAGCACGCCCAGGAGCTGCTGGGTGACATGGTGTTTGTCGAGCTGCCGGAAGTGGGCAAGCAGGTCAGTGCCGGTGACGACTGCGCCGTGGCCGAGTCGGTCAAGGCGGCCTCCGACATCTACAGCCCGGTGAGCGGCGAGATCATTGCCGTCAACGAAGAGCTGGAAGGGAGCCCCGAGCTGGTCAACTCCGACCCCTACAGCGCTGGCTGGCTGTTCCGCATCAAGCTCGATGACGAGAGCGAGCTGGCCAACCTGCTGGATGCCGAAGGCTACCAGAACGTGGTGGACGAAGAGTAATGCCCCCGGGCCCTGCCAACACAGCAGGGCCCCTTTGTATGACCGCCAGCCGGGCAAGCATCGGCCGGTGGAAGGGTGAAGTCGCCCGCGCTTGCCGTTTGCCAGTCTAGGTGCCTAGGGGGCAAACAGGCCGGTTCGCAACAAGGCGATCCCCTCTCGATGCTGCCGCAGCATCCGGTGCCGCATCCTGTCTGCGGGACCCAGAACATGAGTGGAGTCGGTATCAGCCGACGATCAGGAACATCAGGTCTTGGTTATCAGGATGTCATGCCAGGACTTATTTATCAGGAAATAGGGAAATGACCCAGTCACTGTTTGAACTCGAGCAAAAAACCGATTTTGTCCGCCGCCATATCGGCCCGGGCGAGGAAGAGCTGCGCCAGCTGCTGGCGACCGTCGGGGCCGAAAGCCTGGACGATTTGATTGAACAGACCGTGCCCGCCGCCATTCGCCTGCCGGGCCCGCTGGGGATCGGTGCCGGCATGACCGAAGTGGAGGCGCTGGCCAAGCTCAAGGGCTATGCCGCTCAGAACAAGATTGCCAAGAGCTACATCGGCATGGGTTATCACGATACCCATGTGCCCCACGTCATTTTGCGCAACGTGCTGGAAAACCCGGGCTGGTATACCGCCTACACCCCCTACCAGCCCGAGCTGGCGCAGGGCCGTCTCGAAGCCCTGCTCAACTTCCAGCAGCTGACGCTGGATCTCACAGGCATGGATCTGGCAAGCGCCTCCCTGCTGGATGAAGCGACCGCCGCCGCCGAGGCGATGGCGCTGGCCAAACGGATGGCCAAGTCCAAATCCAACCTCTTCTTTGTTGCCGATGACGTGCACCCGCAGGTGATCGACGTGGTCAAGGAGCGCGCGGTTCACTTCGGTTTCGACGTGGCGGTTGGCGCTGCGAGCGATGCAGTGAGCGAAGAGGTGTTCGGGGCCCTGTTCCAGTACCCCACCACCACAGGTGAGGTGAAAGATCTGCGTGCCCTGATTGCCGCGGTACAGGCCCAGAAAGGGCTGGCCTGCGTCAGCGCCGACCTGCTCTCCCTGCTGCTGCTCAAGTCCCCGGGCGAGCTGGGCGCCGATGTTGTGTTGGGCTCCGCCCAGCGCTTTGGTGTGCCCATGGGTTACGGTGGCCCCCACGCCGCCTTCTTCGCCACCCGTGATGCCTACAAGCGCTCCATGCCGGGCCGTATCATTGGTGTCTCCAAGGATGCCCGTGGCAAGAGTGCCCTGCGTATGGCGATGCAGACCCGCGAGCAGCATATCCGCCGCGAGAAGGCCAACTCCAACATCTGTACCGCTCAGGTGCTGCTGGCCAACATGGCGAGCTTCTACGCCGTCTACCACGGCCCGGTAGGGCTGAAAACCATCGCCTCCCGCGTGCACCGTCTCACCACCATTCTGGCCCTTGGCCTCAAGGCCAAGGGCATGCCCCTCAAGCATGCCAGCTGGTTCGATACCCTGACCGTGCTGACGGCAGATAAAGTAGCACTCATTGCCAAGGCCGAGGGGCTCGGCATCAACCTGCGTGCCGATCTCGACGGTGCGGTAGGGGTCTCCCTCTCTGAAACCACCACCCGCGGCGATGTGGCCGAGCTGTTCGATCTCTTCCTCGGTCAAGGCCATGGCCTCGATATCGAGGCCCTCGACAAGGCGGCGCAGGCCCATCACGCCATCCCGCAGGATCTGCTGCGCACCGACGCCGTGCTGACCCACGAGGTGTTCAACAAGTACCACTCCGAAACCGAGATGCTGCGCTACATCCACCGTCTCGAAGCGAAAGATCTGGCGCTCAACTACGCCATGATTTCGCTCGGCTCCTGCACCATGAAGCTCAACGCCACCGCCGAGATGATCCCGGTGACCTGGCCCGAGTTTGGCAAGTTGCACCCGTTCGCCCCGCTGGCGCAGGCCAAGGGCTACCAGTTGCTGCTGGCCGACCTCGAAAACTGGCTGGTGAAGGTGACCGGTTACGATGCGGTCTGCATGCAGCCCAACTCCGGTGCCCAGGGCGAATACGCAGGTCTGCTCGCCATCAAGAAGTACCACGAGTCCCGTGGTGAAGGGCATCGCGACATCTGCCTGATCCCAGCTTCTGCCCACGGCACCAACCCGGCCTCTGCCCAGATGGCGGGGCTCAAGGTGATCGTCACCGCCTGTGACAAGTCGGGCAACGTGGATCTGGACGATCTGCGCGCCAAAGCGGCCGAGGCGGGGGATCAACTCTCCTGTCTGATGGTGACCTACCCCTCCACCCACGGGGTGTACGAGGAGACCATCAAGGAGGTGTGCGACATCGTTCACCAGCACGGTGGTCAGGTCTATCTGGACGGCGCCAATATGAACGCGCAAGTCGGGTTGACTGCGCCGGGCTTTATCGGGGCAGACGTCTCTCACCTCAACCTGCACAAGACCTTCGCCATTCCTCACGGCGGTGGCGGCCCGGGCATGGGCCCCATCGGCGTGAAGAAGCATCTGGCACCGTTCGTGGCTGGTCACGCCGTGGTCAAGACCGACAAGGAGAGCCGTGACAACGGCGCCGTGTCGGCGGCACCGTTCGGCTCGGCCAGCATCCTGCCCATCAGCTGGATGTATATCGCCATGCTGGGTGACGAGGGGCTGAAGAGATCCACTCAGGTAGCGATCCTCAACGCCAACTATCTGGCCAAGAAGCTGGGTGAATCCTTCCCGGTGCTCTACTCTGGCCGCAACGGTCGGGTGGCGCACGAGTGCATTCTGGATATCCGTCCGCTCAAGGAGGCTTCTGGCATCAGCGAGATGGACGTAGCCAAGCGGCTGATGGACTACGGCTTCCACGCACCGACCATGAGCTTCCCGGTGGCGGGCACCCTGATGGTCGAGCCGACCGAGTCGGAATCCAAGCGCGAACTGGATCGCTTCGTCGAGGCGATGACGTCCATCCGCGCCGAGATTGCCAAGGTGCAGGAGGGGCAGTGGAGCCTCGCCGACAACCCGTTGGTTCATGCGCCGCACACTCAGGATGACGTGATGGATGCAGAGTGGTCCCGTGGCTACAGCCGCGCCGAGGCGGTCTTCCCGTCCGACGCTGTGCGCGCCGCCAAACTGTGGCCCTCTGTGAACCGCATCGACGACGTCTACGGCGATCGCAACCTGTTCTGCTCCTGCATTCCGACCGAGGATTACGCCAAGTAAGTAGCGTCCAGGAGCAACAGTTAAGCCGTATAAACAACAGGGCCACCCAAACGGGTGGCCCTTTTTATATGTCATCTGATTGCTACGGCTATCCAAAGGTCCGGCTTAAGTCCTTGAGCTGGCTCGCTTTGGTCTGCAAGTTGGCGCTGGTTTCACTGACCTGATCGATTTTGAGGCTATTATCGTGAGAGAGCGAGGATATCTGGTTGATATTGCGGCTGATCTCCTCGATGACCGCTTGTTGCTCGGTAGCTGCGGCGGTTATCTGGTTGGAAAAATCAGAGACCTTGTCTATCTCGACCACAACCTGATTGAGGTTGCCGGTACTTGCCTGGGTGGTGGCGAGGCAGGCGTTGGTTCTGGTCACATTGAGATGCATCATCTCTTTCCATTCCCCCAGGGTTTGCTGGATATGGCCAATGCTGTTCTGGATTTGCTCTGTCGCCTTATGGGTTCTGGTCGAAAGGCTGCGTACCTCGTCTGCCACCACCGCAAAGCCGCGCCCCTGATCGCCAGCCCGCGCAGCTTCGATGGAGGCATTGAGCGCCAGCAGGTTGGTTTGATCCGCAATACCGCGAATTTCGCTCATTATGCTGCCGATACGCTCGGATTCACTTGCCAGTTCGACGGCTGACTGAAAGGCTTGCTCCGCCTGGGTTGCCAGCGCCGACATTTCTTCTCCCGCTTCCGAAAGCTGCTCGCTGGTGGTGATGCAGTGGCTGCGGGCCTCTTCGATCTGGTTGCTGCTGTCCTGAATGTTGCGGCTAATCTCTTCGGCAGCCGATGCCATCTGGGTAACTGCGGTGGCGACTTGCTGAATTTGCATATCCTGTGCGGAGATATCCTGGCTGGCCAATGCTGCCGAACCGCTCAAGTTGTTGGCCATGGCGTTGAGCGAGACAGTCGTGTCATCGACCCTTCCCAGCACGGTACGGATTCTGGCTTGCCACAGCTTGATATGGAAATCGGCAATGCTATGGGGTGCATCCCCCGAGAAGATGAGGCGGCTAATGCTGTCGTAGTCTTGCTCGAGCTGCTGCAAGTATCGCGGCGTGCGGAAGAGAGAATTACGGTTGAACCAGATGGCGGTCAACAGGGGAATGATGATCCAGAGCGCTTGCAGTGGTGGGAGTAGCCAGCCTGCGCTGATAACACAAACTAACAGCAGGGGGATGGTCATCATGGTTGGCGTGATCAGGCGCTGTCCCATGTGAATGGCAGAGCCGGTTTCGCGGGCTTTAAGAGCCTTGTACATCTTGCTGGCCCGCTCTTTGTGCTCCGCAGTGGGGCGACAACGGACGGATTGATAACCCACCATCTTGCCATCTTCATAAATCGGGGTGACGTAGGCATCTACCCAGTAATAGCGACCATCTTTGCAGCGGTTCTTTACCATGCCTCGCCATGGCTTGCCCGCCTTCAGGTGGGCCCAGAGATCGGCAAATGCTGCTTTGGGCATGTCGGGGTGGCGCACCAGGTTGTGATGCTGCCCCAGCATCTCTTCCAGACGATAGCCTGCCACCTGACAGAATGCCGGATTGGCATAGGTGATGTCCCCTTTGAGATCGGTCGTCGATACCAACTGCACATTATCGGTAAATTCAACCTCGGTATCTGTGGTGTGAAGTGTACTGGTTACCATGTTCAGGCTCCGGTTTTGCCATAACGGAATGCTTCGCCTGAGTATGGCAGAGGATGTTCATTTATTGTGTTGTTACACATTAACTCTTGTGCTACTGCGTGGGGACGGGACGGGTCTCACATTTTTACAGCGCGGTTTGGCGAGGAAAGGCAAGCCAAGTAACATGGCGTGACTTATGGCTGTGCAGCGAGACAGGTAACGCAATGAAGTTGGATGCGATTTTATGGGATTATGACGGTACTCTGGTCAATTCGGTGCCGAAGAATATCGATATCACCAAGCAGATCCTGGCTGAGGTCGCCCCCCATCTGACCGGAGAACATCTGCCGCGCTATCTGCGCAGCGAAGCGGAGTATCACCATGCCAATCACTCCGCCAAGAACTGGCAGGCGCTCTATATGGATTACTACGGTTTGTCGCGGGACGAGATGGTGCTGGCTGGCAGTCTGTGGGCCAAGCATCAGGAGATGAACCGGACCGAGGTGCGTTTTTTTGCGGGGCTGGAGGCGGTGATTGACCATTTCTCTGCCATTCCCCACGGAATTTGTTCGCAGAACTCCCAAAAGAACATTCGCCGGGTACTGGAGCTGCATGGCGTGAACAGCCTGTTCAAGGCTGTGGTCGGCTATGATGACGTGCCCGGACAGCAGCAAAAACCTCATCCTTTCGGTGGCCTCAAATGTCTGGAGTCTATCTTCGGCCCAGCCAGGTGCCAGTCGCTGATCTATATCGGTGACCATGAAGCGGATGTGCAGTTTGCCCGTCATTTGCAAAGGGCGCTTGGCGAGCAGAGCCGTGTGATCTCGGTGGCTGTCACCTATAGCTGCGCGACCCCGGAGCGCTGGGAACACCAACCCGACCATATCGCCCGTGACGTCGAGGATCTGCTCCCCATTATCGGGCAATATCTGTAACGCCGGTTGCAGATTGTCGTACGGAACATGCAAAACGCCGATCAGTTGATCGGCGTTTTGTCTATGGGATGCCTGATGGTTTCACACTCTGCTGGCTTAACACCCTGTCTGTTTAATGATGGGCGACTTAAAACAACAGTTGCGTCAGGTAGCCCATCAGGATCGCCATACCGAGTATCACGGTAAGGAAGGCCGCAATCATCGGGGTTCTGAACATGGATTTGAGCAGGATCACCTCGGTCAGACTGGCACCGGCACTGCCGATGATCAGCGCCATGACGGCGCCCATTCCCATCCCTTTGCTCAGCAGTACCGACGCCAGCGGGATCACGGCCTCGGCGCGGATGTAGAGCGGGATCCCGACGATGGCGCTGAATGGAATGGCCAGCGGGTTGTCGGCGCCAGCATGGGCGGCGATCCACTCGGCCGGAATAAAACCGTAAATAAACGAGCCGATGAGCACCCCCAGCAGCAGGAAGGGCAATACCGTTTTGAACTGCTGCCAGGCATCGATGCGAGCTTTGACCCAGGCGGTGGGGAGCTGTGGCGCTCTGGTCAGGGCAGCCGTGCCATCGCCGCAGCAGGGGAGGGTAGCCTGTTCTGCCATCTCTGGTTGCGGAGCCGGGCAGCACGCCGTCCCCTTGAGTTGTTTGATTGCGCGAATGGTACCGCGTTGGTTGTCACTGCAATTTGTTTGAGTTGTGGCGCGGGTCGCCGGGCCACAGTCGCTACCGCAAGAGGGGGTGGCCTCTTTGGGGTCGATGACGTGGCGCTCGAACCCGAGCCTGTCGAGCAGCATGCTCGCCATGACGGAGACGCTGGCGGCGATCACGGCGTAGAGCAGGGTCACTTTCCAGCCGAAGGTGGCCCACATCAAGCCGACGATGATGGGGTTCAGCAGTGGCGAAATAAACAGGAAGGTGAGGGTGGGGCCAAAGCCAGCTTTGGCCGAGAGCAGCCCTCTCAGCATGGGGATGGTGGAGCAGCTGCAAAAGGGGGTGACGGCACCGAGCAGGGCCGAGAGCAGATAGCCCTTGCCATGGCGCGCCCCCAGCATCCGCTGGATCTTCTCGTCGGGGATCTTCTGACGGATCAGGCTGACCCCGGCGCTAATGACCAGAAACAGCACCGACAGCTCGACAGCCAGAAACAGGAACATCTGGGCTGCATCGGTCAGCATGGTTAACCACTCATTCATTGTCGTATCCTCACTTGGTTTCTATATTTCCAAAATAATCGAAATTGATGGTCGGTCAAGATATTTCTGGTATTATCGAAATATCAAATTCGTGGAGGGCGCAGAGATGCAACTGGAAGAGGTCGCCAAGGCATTGAAAGAGCTGGGTCATCCGACCCGGCTGTTTATCTTCAAGCATCTGGTCAAGGCGGGAGAGCAGGGGTTGCCGGTGGGGGAGCTGCAAAAGCAGCTGGTGATCCCCGCTTCCACCCTCAGCCACCATATCGCGGCGCTGGTCTCGGTGGGGCTGGTGAAGCAAAACCGGGAGAGTCGCACCCTGCTGTGCGTCTCTCAATACGCGGTGCTGGAGGAGATCATCGCCTTTTTCCGCGATGAGTGTTGCGTCAACAGCCCGGAGCATCGGCAAGATCAAAGGCAAGAGCTGCCTTCCTGAGGGCTATGGCTGCTAGTAGTGCTGCGCGTAATAAAAAAACGCCGATCATGCGATCGGCGTTTTGCATTGTTTTTCTCAACTGCGGGCATTAACCCAGATTGGCTGCAACCTTGCTTTGAGCTTGTCCCTTGCGCTTGATGACAAAGCCAATGCCCAGTACCACCAGCCAGGCGGGGATAAGTTCGACCGAGATGCGGAAATCGGGGGTCATATACATGATCACCAGAATACCGGCCATGAACGCGAGGCAGAGATAGTTGCCGAAGGGATACCAGAACGCCTTGAACTTGGGCTGGACGCCCTCTGCGACCTTGGCCTTGCGGAACTTGAGGTGCGCGAGGCTGATCATCGCCCAGTTGATCACCAGTGCGGAGACCACCAGGGCCATCAGCAGGCCGAACGCCTTGCCCGGCATCAGGTAGTTGATCAGCACGCAGAGCAGGGTGGCGATGGCCGAGACCGAGAGGGCAACCAGCGGCACGCCGCTCTTGTTGGTCTTGAGCAGGGTTTTCGGGCCGTTGCCCTGTTTGGCCAGACCGAACAGCATCCGGCTGTTGCAGTAGACGCAGCTGTTGTAGACCGACAGTGCCGCCGTCAGCACCACGATGTTGAGTACGGTGGCGACCAGATTGCTGTCCAGTGCGTGGAAAATCATCACAAACGGGCTGCCGCCTTCCACCACTTTACCCCAGGGGTAGAGGGACATCAGGATAGCCAGAGCACCGATGTAGAAGATGAGGATGCGGTAGATCACCTGATTGGTGGCCTTGGGAATGCTCTTCTCGGGATTGTCCGCTTCGGCGGCGGTAATACCAACCAGCTCCAGACCGCCAAAGGAGAACATGATCACCGCCATCGCCATCACCAGACCGCTGATGCCGTTGGGGAAGAAACCGCCCTGAGCCCACAGGTTGGTGACGCTCGCCTCGGGGCCGCCGGCACCGGAGAGGAGCAGATAGCCGCCAAAGCCAATCATGCCGATAATGGCGACCACCTTGATGATGGCGAACCAGAACTCCATTTCGCCAAACGCTTTGACGTTGGAGAGGTTGATGGCGTTGATCAGCACGAAGAAGAAGGCTGCCGACATCCAGGTCGGGATCTCGGGCCACCAGTACTGGACATAGATGCCCACTGCGGTCAGCTCGGCCATGCTCACCAGCACGTAGAGCACCCAGTAGTTCCAGCCGGACGCAAAACCGGCAAACTCGCCCCAGTATTTGTAGGCAAAGTGGCTGAAGGAGCCAGCTACCGGCTCTTCCACCACCATTTCACCGAGCTGGCGCATGATCAGGAAGGCGATAAAGCCGCCGATGGCATACCCCAGCAGGACTGAGGGGCCTGCCATCTTGATGGTTTGGGCAATGCCCAGAAAGAGGCCGGTGCCGATGGCGCCGCCCAAAGCAATCAACTGAATGTGGCGGTTTTTAAGGCCGCGCTTCAGCTCCTCACCGTCTTGTTTCAAATCCATGGGTCTGTCCTTACGTCTCTGTTGTCTCTGGTCGGTGTTGGGCTCATCCTGAGCAGGCCGCAGTGCGTAGCCAAAACCTGACGAAAGCTGTATTTATTTCGTTACGCCATGCCATTTTCAATTTTTAGTGTTGGCTGGCAACCGAAGCAGAATAGTGATAATCCGCCATGAATGCACCTGTTTTCCATCTCTAATGGCCGTGTTTTGTACCAAAGGCAGCTTTTTCATGATCTGAAGAGGCTTCTTGGTAGTTTTTGGTTGATATTTGTGCAATCGAATTCTGTTTTATTGACATTTTGTCTTGTTGGTTTGTTTTGGTGGTACCAAGCCACAAATGGATGCAAATGATGCCAAACAAGCGAGAGTACAGGGAAGAGTGCAGGGAGTTGGAGCACAGGGAACGCGAAAGCGTGCTGCAACAAGGGGTTGCCCGGGGAGTGCTGGTGACGCTCTGGCTGGCGATAGCTGCCAGTCCGCTGCTGTTGCTGGTGGTCGCCACCATGCTGCTGGGTTGGCTGTTACTCGGTGATCAGGAGTTGCTGCACTACTGGCAGCCGCTGTTGCTGGTTGGTGGGGTAACGGGGGCGCTCGTTGGCGGCTGGCTGGCGGAGCGGGTTCGCCTGCGCCACGGTTTGCTGGCCTTCTATTCCCGGTTGATGAACAACCCTGAGCTCAATCGTTAGTTAACGCTGGCTGTTTGCCGAGCGCAGCAGAACGGAATCGAATAGCAGCTAACTGGCAGCGGGTGACAAGGGCACAACGGCAAGGTCGACAAGAAGAGGGATAAGCATTTGTGGTGCTTATCCCTTTTTTATCCATGCTTTTCACTGTCATCTATGTGAATTGCAGTTAGCAACAGCTGACTTTCGCCGAGACACTGTAACTTTTATCTTTTGTTGATGCCGATATCTGTCAAGCTGGATTAACAGAGCTGGCGGCGCAGACCGGTCGCCTCGAGAACCTTGGCGCTGATCTCCTCCACCGAGTGGGAGCTGGTATCCAGGAAGCGTATCGCCTCCTGGCGAAACAGCCTTTCCACGCAGGCCAGCTCTTGCTCGCACTGTTCGATGGAGGAGTAGCGGCTGTTAGCGCGGCGCTGGTTACGGATCTCGTGCAGCCGCTGCGGCGCTATGGTGAGGCCAAACAGCTTGTGACGGTTGGCCTTGAGGGGGGCGGGCAGCTCCAGCATCCCCATGTCCTGCTCGATAAAGGGGTAGTTGGCGGCACGAATGCCGAACTGCAGCGCCAGATAGAGGCTGGTGGGGGTCTTGCCGCAGCGGGAGACCCCGATCAGGATGATGTCCGCCTCATCGTACTCTTTGGTGGTGATGCCATCGTCGTTGGCCAGCGCAAAGTTGACCGCCTCGATGCGATCGTCATAGAGCTTGCGATTCTCCATACCGTGGGTGCGGTGGAGGCGGGGCTCGGCTTTTACCCCCAGCTCCTGCTCCAGCGGGCTGACGAAGGTATTGAGAAAGTCGTGGCCGCACGCTTCCGATTTCAATACCTCTTCCCGTACCAGCGGGTCGACGATGGTGTGAAACAGAATGGGGCGTACCCCAGTCTGGCGAAACTGCTCGTCGATCCGCATCCGTACCTGACGGGCTTTCTCCAGTGTCTCCACAAAGGGGATAGTGATCTGCTCGAAGGCCAGCGGAAACTGGCTCAGTACCGCGTGGCCGAACACTTCGGCGGTGATGGCGGTGCCGTCTGAAACATAAAATACGGTGTGCACGTAGGGCTCCTGTGATACCGCGGGTGGGGTCGCATGGGGTAAGGGGTGAGAAGTATCTCCCGAAACCATACCAGTTTTGTCAACCGGTCTGCTGTGCCCAAGTTGTGAAGTGGCTTGCAAACCTGAATCGTTATCTTTTTGTGTCGCCATTGTAGAATGTTCCGGTCATTCGACCATCCCCAACGCTTGCTCGGGGATTTTTTTGAAAACCAGTAGAAAACGTTTTCATGATCGTTGGCAACAAAAGAAACAGACAATAACGCACCTGACTTACCCATAACCTCATCGATTAAATCGGGCGCACGAGGTGCTATGGCATCGGTGCCCACCAACCTGGAGACATCCAAGTGCAACAGTACGTGCTCTGGTACGAACAACTCGGAATGCAGGACGTAGAACGAGTTGGCGGCAAGAACGCATCCCTTGGCGAGATGATCAGCAACCTCTCTGGCGCCGGCGTATCCGTGCCGGGGGGCTTTGCCACCACCGCCTTTGCGTTTAACGAGTTTCTGGAGTCAAGCGGCCTCAACGGCAAGATCCACCATCTGCTCGACAATCTCGACGTGGACGATATCGCCGCCCTCAACCGGGCCGGTCAGCAGATCCGCGACTGGGTGATAGAAGCGCCGTTCCAGCCCGAGCTGGAGCAGGCTATCCGGGTTGCCTATGAAAAGTTGAGTGCCGGTGTCGAGGCCTCGTTTGCGGTGCGCTCCTCCGCCACCGCCGAAGATATGCCGGACGCCTCCTTTGCCGGTCAGCAGGAGACCTTCCTCAACGTACGTGGCATCGATGCCGTCATGACGGCGGTCAAGCATGTGTTTGCTTCCCTGTTCAACGATCGCGCTATCTCCTATCGGGTGCATCAGGGCTATGACCACAAGGGCGTTGCCCTCTCGGCCGGGGTACAGCGGATGGTGCGCTCGGATCTCGCCGCCTCCGGCGTCATGTTTACTCTGGATACCGAGTCCGGCTTCAACGACGTGGTCTTTATCACCGGGGCCCATGGTCTTGGCGAGATGGTAGTGCAGGGAGCGGTCAACCCGGATGAATTCTATGTGCACAAGCCGACCCTCAAGGGGGGCCGCCCGGCGGTGGTGCGCAAGACCCTCGGCTCCAAGCTTATCAAGATGACTTACTCTGACGATGCCGGTCACGGCCGTCAGGTGAAGATTGTCGACACCAATGAGGCCGAGCGTAGCCGCTTCTGCATCAGCGATGAGGAGGTGATGGCGCTGGCGAAACAGGCCCTCATCATTGAGCAGCACTATGGCCGCCCGATGGATATCGAGTGGGCCAAGGATGGTCAGGATGGCCAGCTCTACATAGTGCAGGCCCGCCCGGAAACCGTGCGCAGCCGTCAGGAGGCCAACGCCCTCGAGCGTTTTGCCCTCAAGCAAGCGGGCAAGGTGTTGATCGAGGGGCGGGCCATCGGCCACAAGATTGGCGCGGGTCCGGCGCGGGTCATCTCCTCCATCAGCCAGATGGACGAAGTGCAACCCGGCGACGTGCTGGTCACCGACATGACCGACCCGGACTGGGAGCCCATCATGAAGCGGGCTTCCGCCATCGTCACCAACCGGGGTGGCCGCACCTGTCACGCCGCCATTATCGCCCGCGAGCTGGGCATTCCGGCAGTTGTGGGCTGTGGCAACGCTACCGATCATATTCAGCCGGGCCAGCGGATCACCGTCTCCTGCGCGGAAGGGGATACCGGTTTTATCTATGACGGCGAGCTGGACTTCGACGTGGCGGTGACCGAGGTGGGCAATATGCCGCGCCTGCCCATCAAGATCATGATGAACGTCGGCAACCCGGACCGCGCTTTCGACTTTGCCCAGTTGCCCAATGCCGGGGTAGGGCTGGCGCGCCTTGAATTCATCATCAACCGGATGATCGGGGTGCACCCCAAGGCCTTGCTGGAGTTTGACCAGCAAACGCCAGAGCTCAAGGCCACCATCGGCAAGATGATCGCCGGTTACGACAGCCCGCGGGAGTTCTATGTGGCCAAGCTGACCGAGGGGATCGCCACTCTGGGCGCCGCCTTCTGGCCGGAGCGGGTGATCGTGCGGATGTCGGATTTCAAGTCCAACGAGTACGCCAATCTGGTTGGCGGTCGTGGCTACGAGCCCCACGAGGAGAACCCGATGATCGGTTTTCGTGGCGCATCCCGCTACATCGCCGACAGCTTCCGCCCCTGCTTTGCCCTCGAGTGCGAGGCGATCAAGCGGGTGCGCGATGTGATGGGATTGACCAACGTCGAGGTGATGATCCCCTTCGTGCGCACCGTGGGCGAGGCGGAGCAGGTGATCGACATCCTGGCCGAGAACGGTCTGCGCCGCGGCGAGCGGGGGCTCAAGGTGATCATGATGTGCGAGATCCCGAGCAATGCCCTGTTGGCAGACAAGTTCCTCGAGCACGTGGACGGTTTCTCCATCGGTTCCAACGACATGACCCAGCTCACCCTTGGGCTGGATCGGGACTCGGGGCTGATTGCCCACCTGTTCGACGAGCGCAACGAGGCGGTCAAGGCACTGCTGTCGATGGCGATTCAGGCCGCGCGCAAGGCGGGCAAGTACGTGGGGATCTGCGGTCAGGGGCCATCCGATCACCCTGACTTTGCCGCCTGGCTGGTGGAGCAGGGGATTGACTCGGTGTCGCTCAACCCCGATACAGTGGTCGATACCTGGCTCTATCTGGCGGAGCAGCATGGCGCCAAGTAAGTCACTATCGACATGAGTGATTAGAAAGGGGGGCCTAATGGCCCCCTTTTGATCGCTATTATCTTATGTTTTGCCCTTGGGCTTATTCCACCAGGCTCATACCGGGGATCTGGCGCCAGTAGCCGTTGCAATCGCTTCCTTGCTGCAAGGAGAGGGGAGCCTGGCCCTGCCGGTTGGCTTTGAAGCGGGCCAGCATCTCCAGCGTCTCCATCCCTTGCGGCGAAAGCCTGACCACATCTACCAGACCTTCCATACCAGCCAGCTCGTTACCCAGGTTGTAGCAGTAGCCGGACTGGGTCTGGATCCCGTTGAGATTGAACACCCGCTCCCCCTCGCGGCTGTTGGCCAGTCGTCCGGTGGGGTAGTTGATGCAGGCGAGCTCGCAGTTGTCCTTGGGCTTGTCGAGGGAGCGGGCGGTGAAGCAGCGCGCCGAATAGGCGAGCGGCAGATGGCCGTAGGCAAACACCTCCACCTCAAATTGGTCGCGCAGGGGACCCAGATCCTGATTGAGCTGGATCAGCCAGTCACGGGAGAGCTCCACCGGCATGACCCAGCGTTTCATCCCCTGTTTGAGCAACATGCGCAGCACATCGGCGTTATAGGCGTTGATGGCGGGACCACAGACGAAGGGGATCCCTGCCTCCCTGGCGAGTTGCACCGTACCTAGATCGTTGGCTTCGACCATCAGATCGCCATTGTCGACCAGCCGCTTCACCTCCTTGAGCTCGGAAGGGGCGGAGATAAGGGCGAGGGTCGAGAGCACCACCTGCTTGCCGGAGTTGGCCACCTGACGGGCCAGTGCAATCCAGTCATCGACTTTGAGTTCGCGCCGCTTGCTGCAAACGGTCTCCCCCAGATAGATGATGTCGGCCTGACTGTCGGCGGCGGCATGGTAAAAGGCTTCGGTATCGGCCTTGGGCCAGTAGAAGAGCAGGGGCCCGAGAGAAAATTGCATGGGTGGACTCCTTATTGCCACTGACGATGGTAGGCGCCGAGGGTAGTCTGGCTACCTTCGGAGACGCGTGCGAGCTGGGCATCCCACTCGGCTTTGACCTGATAGGCTTCGGGATTGGCCTGATAGGCATCGATGGCCGCACGCCAGACCCGGGTCACTTGCTCCACATAAGCAGGGCTGCGTTGGCGCCCTTCAATCTTGACCGACTGGATCCCGGTCTTGAACAGCTCGGGCAAGAGACCCAGAGTGTTGAGACTGGTGGGCTCTTCCAGCGCGTGGTAGGTCTGGCCATCCACGTCGAAACGCCCCTTGCACAGGGTCGGGTAACCAGCATTTTCGCCCGGGCCATAGCGGTCGATCAGCACTTCGTTGAGTCGCGACTCGAGGCCATTCGGGGTCTCTTCCCAACGGACGAACTTGGCCGGTGAGCAGGCGCCGACGGTGTTGGGGCTCTCGCCAGTCATGTAGGAAGAGAGATAGCAGCGCCCCTCGGCCATGATGCAGAGGCTGCCAAAGGCGAATACCTCAAGGCCAACATCGGTCTCGCGGGCCAGCTGCTTGACCTGATGCATGGAGAGCACCCGGGGCAGCACCACCCGTGTGACATTGAATTGCTGCTGATAGAAGCGAATGGCGGCGGCATTGGTGGCGCTGGCCTGCACCGAGACATGGAGTTCCATCTTGGGGTAGTGGCGGCTGGCATATTCCAGCACGGCGAGATCGGCGATGATTAACGCATCGGCGCCGAGGGCCACCCCGCGATCAACCGCCTGTTTCCATCGAGTATCGGCCCCGGGATGGGCAAAGGTATTGATGGCAATATGCAGCTTGCGACCATGTTGATGCACATAATCTACCGCCTTCTCCAGTTTGCTGTCGGTAAAGTTGAGACCGGCAAAGTGGCGTGCATTGGTGTCATCCTTGAAACCGATATAAACGGCATCGGCCCCGTTATCCACGGCGGTTTTCAGTGCCGGCAAACTGCCTGCCGGACAGAGTAATTCCATTGGTACGCTCCGAGAGTGCATATGAAGGGCAAACGAGCCCTGATTGTATGCAGCCATGCACTCCCGCTTTTTGACCTGAGGCAGCTTTATGTGGCTTTACCCTTCTTGAGGTAACCCTGCACAAGTTTGATTTCCAACAGGATCTTGCCACTCTCCCTGTGTTTGAATGCGCAAAAAAAGGGAGTCTATCGTGTTTCAACAACTGCAACGCCGCCTGGTCGAACAGGCTCCGCGCTTCTTGCGCCATCCCCTCAAGCTGGTTCCCTTCAATCTGCAAAAGCAGCTGATGGAGAGTTTGCTGGCCCGGGTATTCAAAGAGGCTATCGAAGATGGCGATTTCGAGTTTCTGGCAGACAAGTGGCTGAAAGTCGAAGTCTCTGATCTGGAGCTGTGCTGGTTTATCAGTGAGCAGAATGGCCAGCTGGTGGTAGCTCGCGAGTGTGACAAGGCCGATGTCTGCTTCAGCGGTACCGCCAACGACCTGATCCTCATCGCTGGTCGCAAAGAGGATCCGGATTCGCTTTTTTTCCAGCGCAAGCTGAAGATAGAAGGGGATACCGAACTGGGTCTTGAGGTGAAAAACTTGATGGACAGTCTGGATCTCGATGGCTTGCCAAGCCTGATGAAGTATCCCCTGATGGATCTGGCGACGTTTATCGAACGCGCCCGTACCGAGTCAGCGCAGGCTCCGGTGCGGACGGCGCCGGGCGGGATCCCGTCTTAAGTGGACAATCACCCCATGGGCATGGCGACGATAATGGTGCCGTGCCCAGAGGCAACGACAGGCCCACAGACAGGGCACCAAGGCGATGAGTGCCGCAGGGGCGGGCAGCTGTGACATGGCCAGCCCCGCAGCCAGCCAGATAAAGGGTTGCGCTTCATACAGCCACTCCGGCTGTAGCCAGCGTTTGCTCGGAAAGATAATCAGATCGGTACGTCGGTAGCTGGAGCGCATCATCCAGGTCACCGCTCCGGCGATAAACAGCAAGGCGCCAGCAAACCAGAGCAGGGGCTGTTCACTCAACGTAATAATGGCAATGGCTGCCAGCAGGTAGAGGCTGGGCAATCTCTCATAGATAAAGGGAGGAAGCATGGCGTTGTGTCTCCTGTGCCGTTTATCGGATATCCATCAAGTTTAGTCCCCCCCTCTCGCTTCCCTCATGCTGGTTTGTTATACAAACAGGTGGTTTTGTTCTGAAATGGCTCGGCTTTTACGGTGCCAACATGGTGTTCTCTTATGTTACAATTGCGCGCCATTTTTGACTGAAGAATGACTGGGCATGTTGGATCAGATTCGTATCGTTTTGGTAAACACCTCTCATACCGGCAACATGGGGTCTGCGGCACGCGCCATGAAGACCATGGGGTTGGCCCAGCTGGTATTGGTTGATCCGCAAGCCTTGCCGGATGACAATGCCTTCGCCCTGGCGGCTGGTGCCAGCGATGTGCTTGCCAATGCCCGTATCGTCCCGACTCTGGATGACGCGATCGCCGATTGTGGTCTGGTGATTGGCACCAGCGCCCGTTCTCGAACCCTGAGCTGGCCCATGCTCGATCCCCGTGAGGCCGGCGAAAAGTCGGTGGTTGAGGGGATGCAGCACCCGGTCGCGCTGGTGTTTGGCCGTGAACGCACCGGTCTCACCAACGACGAATTGCAAAAGTGCCACTACCACGTGGCCATTCCGGCCAATCCTGATTACAGCTCTCTCAATCTGGCCATGGCGGTGCAGACCCTCTGTTACGAAGTGCGGATGCGCTGGCTGCAGGGGCAGGCCGCCGAGCCTGAAGATGAGATGGCCTATCCGAGTGCCGCCCAGCTGGAAGGGTTCTATCAGCACCTGGAACAAACCCTGATGAAGACCGGTTTTATTGCCGATGACCATCCGGGTCATGTAATGAGCAAGCTGCGTCGCCTGTTCAATCGGGCTCGGCCGGAAGCGGCGGAGCTCAACATTCTGCGCGGTATTCTGACCTCGGTGCAGAAAGCGCGCGTACCGGATTAATCCGACTGATTTACTCAACCATATACTTGACTGATTTGGTCGGGTATGTGACCATGTGCCCCATTAAATTGCTTCGCAAGACGGTAAGGCACATGAGACTGACTTCAAAAGGACGTTACGCTGTAACCGCCATGCTCGACGTGGCGCTGCATGCAGAGCAGGGGCCCGTCCCCCTTGCCGATATTTCCGAGCGCCAGGGCATCTCGTTGTCCTATCTCGAGCAGCTCTTTGCCCGCCTGCGCAAACATGGTCTGGTGAGCAGCGTGCGTGGCCCGGGTGGTGGTTATCGCCTCGGGTTGGCCCCAGGCGAGATTTCGGTTGGTCAGGTGATCACCGCGGTCGATGAGTCGGTCGATGCCACCAAGTGTCTCGGCAAGGGCGGCTGCCACGGCGGTACCCAGTGTCTGACGCACTCCCTGTGGCGTGATCTGAGTGAGCGGATCTCCAGTTTCCTCGGGGATATCACGCTGGCCGAGCTGGTACGCCAGGCCGATGTGCGCCGCATTGCCGGCAAGCAAGATGAACAAATGAAGACCGTGTTGTCCCTGGTTGATCGGGCAGAACACGGCGATGTGAGCTTGAAAGTCCAACTATAAACGTGCTTTCCACAGCGGGACTCTGTATGACCCGGACTGTGACGGAGAAAAACATGAAACTGCCTATTTACCTTGATTATTCGGCAACCTGTCCGGTGGACCCGCGTGTCGCAGAAAAAATGATGCAGTGTCTCACCATGGATGGCCTGTTCGGCAATCCGGCTTCCCGTTCTCACCGCTTTGGCTGGCAAGCCGAAGAGGCGGTGGATCTGGCCCGTAATCAAGTGGCAGATCTGATCGGTGCCGATCCCCGCGAGATCGTCTTCACTTCCGGTGCTACCGAATCCAATAACCTGGCCATCAAGGGTGTTGCCCACTTCTATGCCAGCAAGGGCAAGCACATCATCACCTCCAAGACCGAACACAAGGCGGTGCTCGATACCTGTCGCCAGCTGGAGCGTGAAGGGTTCGAGGTGACCTATCTTGAGCCGATGCCCAACGGCCTGTTCACTATCGAGATGATCGAGAATGCCATGCGTGATGACACCATCCTGGTCAGCATCATGCATGTGAACAACGAAATCGGCGTGGTTCAGAACATTGCCGCCATCGGCGAGTTGTGCCGTTCCCGCAAGATCCTGCTGCACGTGGATGCCGTTCAGAGTGTGGGCAAGATCCCGGTAGATGTGGAAGCACTGAAAGTGGACCTTCTCTCCGTCTCAGCGCACAAGGTGTACGGTCCGAAAGGGATCGGTGCACTGTTTGTTCGCCGCAAACCCCGCGTTCGTCTGGAAGCCCAGATGCACGGTGGCGGCCACGAGCGCGGCATGCGTTCCGGTACTCTGCCGACCCACCAGATCGTCGGGATGGGCGAAGCTTTCCGCATCGCCAAAGAAGAGATGGTGAGTGAAGGCGAGCGTATCTTGGCACTGCGCCAGCGTCTGTGGAATGGCATCAAGGACATTGAAGCCGTCTACATCAATGGCGATCTGGAGCAACGTGTTCCGGGCAACCTCAACGTCAGCTTTGCCTATGTGGAAGGGGAATCCCTCATCATGGCGCTGAAAGATTTGGCAGTCTCTTCCGGTTCGGCCTGTACCTCCGCCAGCCTGGAACCTTCCTATGTGCTGCGCGCACTGGGTCTGAACGACGAGCTGGCACACAGCTCCATCCGTTTCAGCATGGGTCGCTTCACCACCGAGGAAGAGATTGACTACGCGGTCAAGCTTATTCGTGACTCCATCGGTCGTCTGCGTGAGATGTCCCCTCTGTGGGAGATGTACAAAGACGGCGTCGATCTGAACACGGTCGAATGGGCTCATCACTGATCTATCTGGTCAGTGAGCAACAGAATTAGCAGGAGTGAGATATGGCTTACAGTGAAAAAGTAATCGACCACTACGAGAATCCTCGCAACGTCGGTGGTTTCGACAAGAATGATCCCAGCGTTGCAACCGGCATGGTCGGTGCGCCCGCCTGTGGCGACGTGATGAAGCTGCAACTGAAGATCAGCGACGAAGGCATCATCGAAGATGCCAAGTTCAAGACCTACGGCTGCGGTTCCGCCATCGCCTCCAGCTCCCTGGTGACCGAATGGGTCAAGGGCAAGACCCTGGACGAAGCGGCTGGCATCAAGAACACAGATATCGCTGAAGAGTTGGCCCTGCCACCGGTGAAGATCCACTGCTCCATTCTGGCTGAGGACGCCATCAAGGCCGCCATCGCCGATTACAAGCAGAAGAAAGGTCTCTAAGCGCCGGAGAGCAGTATGGCTATTACCATGACAGATGCCGCCGCGGCACGGGTTTCCTCTTTTCTGGCTAACCGGGGCAAGGGCATTGGCCTGCGCCTCGGCGTCAAAACCACAGGCTGCTCCGGTCTTGCCTACGTGCTTGAGTTCGTTGATGAACTGACCGATGAGGATCAGGTGTTCGAGCAGCAGGGCGTCAAGATTATTGTTGATGCCAAGAGCCTGATCCATCTGGATGGCACCGAGCTGGATTTCGTCAAGGAGGGCCTCAACGAGGGCTTCCAGTTCAATAATCCCAACGCCAAAGGCGAGTGTGGTTGCGGCGAAAGCTTCAGTGTCTGAGATGTTTGACGTCAATGATCCTTCGTCTGTGGTTGAGCGGGTCGCCCATGACCCGTTCAACCACATCTCATTTGCCAGGGGCGAGTGAGGTTGTGGCGAACGTTTCCAAGAGGTTTGCATGAATCATTTCGAGCTGTTTGGGCTGGTTGAAGGCTTCGAGCTCGATACCCGTCAGTTGGCTGATACCTACCGCCAGCTGCAAACCCAATTCCATCCTGATCGTTTTGCCACCGCCCCCGAACGGGAGCAGCTGGCTGCGGTGCAACGTGCCGCCCAGATCAACGAAGCATTCACCACCCTCAAGGCGCCGCTGCGCCGTGCAGAATATCTGCTCTCCCTGCGTGGCACCGATATCCGTGGTGAACAGCAGACTCTGCAAGATACCGCGTTTCTGATGCAGCAGCTGGAGTGGCGCGAGCGTCTGGCCGATCTGAAAGATGACGCAGACCCTGAGCGCGCCATCAAGGATTTTCGCAGCGAGATCAGGCATGATCACCAGATGTTGATGCAGCAGCTGACCGAGTCTCTTGCCGCCGGCAGAGATCTCGTTGCCGCTGATTGCGTTCGCAAACTCAAGTTTGTCGACAAGCTCCTTGA
The DNA here is from genome assembly GCF_019048265.1 of Aeromonas sp. FDAARGOS 1405. Lineage (NCBI taxonomy): Bacteria > Pseudomonadati > Pseudomonadota > Gammaproteobacteria > Aeromonadales > Aeromonadaceae > Aeromonas > Aeromonas sp. FDAARGOS 1405. Next base: position 3,132,928 of record NZ_CP077311.1, read on the forward strand.
AGAGCTGGAACGATTCGAAGACTCGCTTCTCGAGTCTTGATCCTTTAACGCTGGAAGTTTCATTACCCATGGCATTACTGCAAATCGCCGAACCCGGCCAGAGCGCTGTTCCTCATCAGCACAAACGTGCCGTCGGGATCGATCTCGGCACCACCAACTCTCTCGTCGCTGCGGTTCGCAGTGGTCACGCCGATACCCTTTGCGATGAGCAAGGGCACGACCTGCTCCCGTCAGTGGTGCACTATCAAAGCGACGCCATTCGAGTCGGGATTGATGCCAAGCGCGAAGCGGCGCTCGATCCTCACAACACCATCGTCTCGGTCAAACGGATGATGGGCAAGGCGCTGGCCGATATCGATACCCGCCAGCAGCCTTACCAGTTTGTTGCCGCCGACAATGGCATGCCGCAACTGCAAACCCGTCAGGGGCTGGTCAATCCGGTGCAGGTCTCGGCCGAAATCCTCAAAAAGCTGGCCGAGCGTGGCGCCCAGACTCTCGGGGGCGATCTCGATGGCGTGGTCATTACCGTGCCCGCCTATTTCGATGATGCCCAGCGTCAGGGGACCAAGGATGCGGCCCGTCTGGCCGGTCTGCACGTACTGCGTCTGCTCAACGAGCCGACCGCGGCCGCGATTGCCTATGGCCTTGACTCCGGTCAGGAAGGGGTGATCGCGGTTTACGATCTGGGGGGCGGCACCTTCGATATCTCCATCCTGCGTCTGCACCGCGGTGTGTTTGAAGTGATGGCGACCGGCGGCGATTCCGCCCTCGGCGGTGATGATTTTGATCACCTGCTGGCGGACTGGATCAAGGAGCAAGCGGGCCTCTCCGGTGAGCTGGATGCCCATCTGCAGCGCGAGCTGCTGGATGTGGCCGCGGCCGTCAAGCACGGCCTCACCGATACCGACAGCGTTCCCTGCACCTTTGCCGGCTGGCAGGGTTCAGTGAGCCGCAGCCAGTTTGATGAACTCATCACCCCGCTGGTGAAACGGACCTTGCTGGCCTGTCGCCGCGCCCTGCGCGATGCGGGCCTTGAGCAGGTGGAAGTGCTGGAAGTGGTGATGGTCGGTGGCTCCACCCGGGTGCCGTTGGTGCGTGAACTGGTGGGCGAGTTCTTCCAGCGTACGCCGCTGACCAGCATCGATCCGGATAAAGTGGTCGCCATCGGCGCCGCCATCCAGGCCGATATTCTGGTGGGCAACAAGCCTGATGCCGAGATGCTGCTGCTGGACGTTATCCCCTTGTCGCTGGGTCTGGAGACCATGGGTGGCCTCGCCGAGAAAGTGATCCCGCGCAACACCACCATTCCGGTGGCCCGTGCCCAGGAGTTCACCACCTTCAAGGATGGTCAGACCGCCATGGCCATTCACGTGGTACAGGGTGAACGCGAACTGGTGGCCGATTGCCGCTCCCTGGCCCGCTTTACCCTGACCGGCATTCCGCCGATGGCCGCCGGCGCCGCCCATATTCGCGTTACCTTCCAGGTGGATGCGGATGGTCTGCTCTCGGTCAGCGCCATGGAGAAATCCTCCGGCGTGCAGGCCGAGATCCAGGTTAAGCCCTCTTACGGGCTGGCGGAGCAGGATATCCTCAACATGCTGAGCGCCTCCATCGAGAACGCCCAGCAGGATATGGATGCCCGCATGCTGGCCGAGCAGCAGGTTGAAGCCGACCGGGTGGTCGAGAGTCTCAATGCCGCGCTGGCCGCTGATGGCGATGCCCTGCTCAATGCTGCCGAGCGTGCCGAGATTGATGCCGCCATCGCCCATCTGCTGACCATGCGCAACAGCGGCGCAACCCATCAAATCAAAGAAGCCATTGAGGCAGCCGATGCTGTCAGTGGCGAGTTTGCAGCCCGCCGGATGGACGCCTCCATCCGCAAGGTGCTGACCGGACAAAACGTCAACAAGGTGTAATATGCCAAAACTGATCATTCTTCCTCATCCCGTACTCTGTCCGGATGGCGCCGCCCTCGAGGGGCAAAGCGGCGAGACCATTCTGGATGTGGCGCTGCGCAACGGTATCGAAATCGAGCACGCCTGCGAGAAATCCTGTGCCTGCACTACCTGCCACTGCGTGGTGCGCGAGGGCTTTGACTCGCTCGAGCCAAGCGACGAGCTGGAAGACGACATGCTGGACAAGGCGTGGGGGTTGGAGCCGGAATCCCGTCTCAGCTGCCAGGCAAAACTGGCGGACGAGGATCTGGTGGTGGAATTGCCCAAGTACACCCTGAACCTTGCCTCTGAACGCCATTAATTACACATGAGTGAATTGCACGTGCAGCATCCTGTGGTGCTTCAGTGATATGGTGGAAGGCCGTGACCCTCGGGGGCACGGCCTTTTTTGTATTCGTTATTCTCTCTTTGCTAATAAGCTCTTTCCCATAAAGAGTGCTTATACATAGTGCCAGTAAAAAGGAAGCAAACACGATGGCTGACATGATGAAGGTAGCGTTATCCACCCAGGCTGCGGCTGCCTATTGGGGCGAGGGCGCCCAGCTCAGTTTCAATGGCGACGAGGCACTGATCCATCTCGGTGCCGCCGGTCAGGAGAAGGATGTCCTGCGCACCGTTCAGCGCGCTGCCCGTCGCCTCGAATCGAGCGGGATCAAGCGGGTGACGCTGGCTGGAGAGGGGTGGGATCTGGAGCGTCGCTACGCGTTCGCCCAGGGGTTCTACGCCGCCAAGGGAGCCCGTGAACTGGATTTCGGCCAGCAGAGCGACGCGGACGCCCGTGAACTGAATGCGCTGCTCAAGGCTGCTCGCTGGGTACGTGACATCACCAATGGCTGTCCGGAAGAGATCTACCCCATGAGTCTGGCGGAATCGGCCCTGTTGCTTATTCGTGGTCTGGCCGGGGATCAGGTTACTGCCCGCATCACCGCCGGTGAAGCGCTACGTGAGTCTGGCCATATCGGGATCTGGTCGGTTGGCCGTGGCAGCGAGCGCGAGCCTGTGCTGCTGGAGCTAGACTACAACCCGACCGGTGATCGCCATGCGCCCGTGGTGGCGGCGCTGGTGGGCAAGGGGATCACTTTTGATTCTGGCGGCTACTCCATGAAGTCCTCTGACAACATGCTGCCGATGAAGTCCGACATGGGCGGCGCCGCCATGGTCACCGGCGCGCTGGCGCTGGCCATCAGCCGCGGTTTGAACCAGCGGGTGAAGCTCATTCTCTGCTGCGCCGAGAACCTGGTCTCCGGCCACGCTTTCAAGCTGGGCGACATCCTTACCTACAAAAACGGCATTTCGGTCGAGATCCAGAACACCGATGCGGAAGGGCGTCTGGTGCTGGCCGATGGCCTGATGGCGGCCTCCGACAGCGGTGCAGCTTTTATCCTTGACGCAGCCACCCTGACCGGCGCCGCCAAGATGGCGCTGGGGCGCGACTACAATGCGGTGTTTGCCCTCGATGAGACCGAGCAGCAGCGCGCACTGGCCGCCGCCAAGGTGGAAAACGAGCAGGCGTGGGCGCTGCCGCTGGAGCCCTGGCATGCCAGCCAGCTCACCTCGGCCTTTGCCGATCTGGGCAACGTCGCCTCAGCCGAAGGCACGGCCGGTGCCACCACGGCTGCTGCGTTCCTTTCCCGTTTCGTACGTGATGAGGGCAAGGGTTGGGTGCACCTGGATCTGGCGGCCTCTTATCAGAAATCGGGTAACGATCTCTGGGCAACCGGCGCCAAGGGGCACGGTCTGCGCACCATCGCCCGCTGGCTGCAGGAGGTGACCGCATGAATGTCTGGTTAAGTCGTGAATTTGCACCGGCCGAGTGGGGGGAGGGTGCGCTGCTCTCTCACCGTGCCGACGGCATGGTGATCCATCTGGTGACGGCCAATCCGCTGCTCGATATCCAGCAGGCGGCCCGTCGCCTCTGCCTGCAAGGGATCCAGAAAGTGACCCTGGCTGGTCATTGGGAGCGTGAACAGCAGTGGGCATTTGCACAAGGGCTGCAAACCCCCAAGGCGGAGGTGCAACTGCAGTGGGCCATGTCCTCGGAAGAGGACCGAGAGGAGCTGGAAGCGCGCTGGCTCTGTGGCCGCTGGGTGCGCGAGATGACCAATGCCACCCCGGAGCAGTTGGGCCCGCTGGAGCTGGCGGTGGAAGCGGCCTCCTTTATTACCGAGCTGGCGCCGGACAAGGTGAGTCATCGCATTTTGAAAGGCGAAGCGCTGCAACAGGCGGGATGGGTTGGCCTTTACCAAGTAGGCCGCGGCAGCGAGCGCGAGCCGGTATTGCTGGAGCTTGACTTCAATCCGGGGCGCGACCCCAAGGCGCCGGTAGCGGCAGCGCTGGTGGGCAAGGGGATCACCTTTGACTCCGGCGGCTACTCCATGAAGAGCTCCGAGGGGATGCTCACCATGAAGTGTGACATGGGGGGCGCGGCGATTGTCACCGGTGCGCTGGCGCTTGCAATGCTGCGCGGGCTCGACAAGCGGGTGAAGCTTATTCTCTGCTGCGCCGAGAACCTGGTCTCCGGCCACGCCTACAAGCTGGGGGATATCCTCACTTACAAGAACGGCACCACGGTCGAGATTGTGAATACCGATGCCGAAGGGCGGCTGGTGCTGGCCGATGGCCTGCAACTGGCGAGCGAGTCCGGCGCACCGCTGATCATCGATGCCGCAACTCTGACTGGTGCTGCCGTGATGGCGCTGGGTGGGCGCTACAATGCTCTGTTTGGCCTCGATAAAGGGCTGGTAAGCCGGGCCATGACCTATGCCGATGCCGAGCATGAGCCAGCCTGGCCGTTGCCGCTGGAGCCCTGGCACCGCCAGCAGTGCCCTTCCCATTACGCCGACACGGCCAACAGCCGTCCGGTGAAGGGGGGCGGGCCGGGTGGCGCCTCCAACGCGGCGGGTTTCCTCTCCCGTTTCGTTGCCAACGAAGGGATGGGCTGGCTGCATATCGATCTGGCCGCCTGCTTCAGTGACAACGGCGATGCCCTCTGGGCGCCGGGAGCTAATACTCTGGGGATGCGCACCATAGCGCGGGCCTTGCTGGCGGAAGCCAAATAGGCGAGACAAGGCACCTTCGGGTGCCTTTTTCATGCTGTTCGAATTGTGAACAAAAGATGGGGTTTTGGCGGCTTAAGGTAACTATCGTGCGCAAGCGCACATATTTTCCGGCTCTGCTCGGTCAAGATGAGTGTGGATGTTGATTGCAAGGGAGTGATGTTTAATAAAAAGTTGCTTGTTTGTGTGTTTTTCCGGTTTTTGTTTACGTATAATCGCCAGCGAACATGGATTCTAACAATAAAACTCTGTAGTTAAGGAAAGATATCAATGGCCATCGAACGTACCTTCTCTATCGTTAAACCGGATGCTGTCAGCAAGAACCTGATCGGTGCCATCTATAGCCGTTTCGAAAGCGCAGGCTTGAAAGTGGTGGCATCCAAAATGCTGCACATGAGCAGTGAACAGGCTGCCGGTTTCTATGCCGAGCATCAGGGCAAGCCTTTTTATGACAATCTGGTCAGCTTCATGACCTCTGGCCCTGTCATGGTACAGGTGCTGGAAGGGGAAGACGCTATCCGTCGCAATCGCGAGATCATGGGTGCTACCAACCCGAAAGAGGCGCTGGCTGGTACCTTGCGTGCCTGTTATGCCGAGAGCATCGATCGCAACGCAGTACATGGCTCCGATGCACCGGCATCCGCTGCCCGCGAAATTGCCTACTTCTTCTCTGACAACGAGATCTGCCCGCGCGGCTGATTTTTGTGGATGATGACCCAAGGGAGCCTCGGCTCCCTTTGTTGTTTTCGCCGTTTACGCAATATCCCTCTATTCTCCAGGTGGAAAGCCAGACCCATTATTTGTACAATGCCGCCCCCTGACGTCGTCAGCCAATAATTGATGAAGTGTTTGAACTGAGGCCATTGATGAGCGAAACAAAAATCAACCTGCTGGATCTTGATCGGGATGCCATGCGTGCCTTTTTCGTCGAACTGGGCGAGAAGCCATTCCGGGCAGATCAGGTCATGAAGTGGATCTATCACTTTGGGTGTGATGATTTCGATCAGATGACCAACGTCAACAAGGTGCTCAAAGAGCGCCTCAAGGCGATCGCCGAGATCAAGGCGCCCGAGATCAGCCGCGAGCAGCGCTCTGCCGATGGCACCATCAAGTGGGCCTTGCAGGTGGGCGATCAGGAGGTCGAGACCGTCTACATCCCGGAAGATGACCGCGCGACCCTCTGCGTCTCCTCTCAAGTTGGCTGTGCGCTGGAGTGCAAGTTCTGCTCCACGGCTCAACAAGGCTTCAACCGCAATCTGAAAGTCTCCGAGATCATCGGTCAGGTGTGGCGTGCTGCCCGTGTGGTCGGTGGCAAGCGTCCCATCACCAACGTGGTGATGATGGGGATGGGCGAGCCGCTGCTCAACCTCGCCAACGTGGTGCCCGCCATGCGTCTGATGATGGATGACTACGGCTTTGGCATCTCCAAGCGCCGGGTGACCATCTCCACCTCTGGCGTGGTACCTGCGCTGGACAAGCTGGGCGACCAGATCGACGTGGCGCTGGCTATCTCCCTGCACGCCCCGAACGACAAGCTGCGTTCAGAGATCATGCCGATCAACGACAAATACAACATCGAGGAGTTCCTCGCCGGTGTCCGTCGCTACCTGGCCAAATCCAATGCCAACGGTGGTCGGGTAACCGTCGAGTATGTGCTGCTCGATCATATCAATGACGATATGCAGCATGCGCACGAGCTGGCCAAGGTGCTCAAGGACACTCCGAGCAAGATCAACCTGATCCCGTTCAACCCCTTCCCGGGCAACCCTTACGGCAAGCCGAGCAACAGCCGTATCGATCGCTTCTCCAAGGTGCTGATGGAGTACGGTTTCACCGTGATTGTCCGTAAGACCCGTGGTGATGACATCGATGCCGCCTGTGGTCAGCTGGTGGGTGACGTGATTGACCGTACCAAGCGAACTATCAAAAATCGGATGCAACAGGATGGGATTTCCGTCAAAATGGTTTAAATGCTAAGCCATTGTATAGACAGGGAATGGATACACGTACATTGATCGTAGTGGCAGCGCTCTGCGCGCTGCCAGGCTGTGTGACCGAGACCACTTACGCTGGCCAGAACTCGACCCAGCGTGAAGTGGGTCCTGACCTCAAGGCGGCTGCCCAAACCCGCCTCGACCTGGGTATCCAGTACCTGCGTCAGGGCAATGCCGAGCAGGCCAAGTTCAATCTTGATCGCGCCCTCCAGTATGACCCCTCCAATCCTCAAGTGCAGATCGGTTTTGCCTACTTCTACCAGAGGGTGGGGGATTTCAAGGCGGCTGAAGAGCATTACAAGAACGCCCTTGCCATGGATCCGTCCAATGCTGACGCAATGAACAACTATGGCGCCTTCCTCTGTGATCGTGGCCGTTATGATGAGGCAGACAAGGCATTCAACCAGGCTGTTATTCAACCAGGCTATGTGAAGATTGCCGATACCTATGAAAATGCGGCACTTTGTGCCCTGCAAAATCGCAGAAATGATAAAGCAACCGAGTACTATCTCCTGGCCTTGGGGTATAATCCGGGCAATCCAAGGTTATTGCTGGACTTGGCCGAGCTTTCCATGAAAGATGGCAAGCTGCCTGATGTGCAGTCCTACCTCGCCCGTTTTGCCGATGTGTCAGACGAGAATGAGGAGAGTCTCTGGTTGAGACTCAGATTGGCACAGGCAATGGACAAGCCGGCATTACTTCACCAATTCGGGACTGAGCTGGTAAGGCAATATCCCACTTCGCAACAAGCCAAGCGTTATTTAGCCAATGACTATTGAACAGCCACACGATTTCCAACAAGACGACTCCCAGGCAGCAGGTCCAGGCCAGCTGCTGCGCAATGCCCGTGAACAGCTTGGCTGGACACGAGAACAGGTTGCGTCCCGCATTCACCTTCGTCTGACCCTGATCGCCGCCATCGAATCGGATACCTACGACAAACATACGTCCCATACCTTTATTCGGGGCTATCTGCGTACCTATGCCAAGTTGGTCGGGATCCCGGAAGAGACCATTCTGGCCGCTTACGACAAGCTGGGTCTGACTCCTCCCGACAATATCGACATGCAGAGCTTCTCCCGTCGCTCTCGCCAGCAAGCCAACGACAATCGGCTCAAGGTAGTCACCTGGCTGGTTATTCTGGTGTTGATTGCGCTCTCGGTCGCCTGGTGGTGGCAGAGTACTTCACGCCGCTCCGCCGGTGATGAGGCCCTGGCAGCCACCGAGATGAGTGCAACCGGTTCGACTCCGGCTGAACCGGCTATCACGCAGCCCGATGCGATCAACACCGCCCCGGTGGAAGGCGCTGCCATCGCACCTGCCGCCACTGACGTGACTGCCCCCGCGGTGGTCTCCGATGCGACTGCTACCCTGGCGCCTGCTTCTGCGGCTGTTGCCCCGACCGATGTCAGCGCGGCTGTCGGCACTGCGACCGATGCTGCGGTATCCGGCGCCAATGGCACCGAATCTGAAGAGGCTGTCGTTGATCCGGCGACTGCGCCGCAACTGAAGATGAGCTTCACCGCCGATTGCTGGCTGGATGTGAAGGATGCCAACGGCAAGACCCTGTTCAGTGGTCTGAAGAAGGCCAACGACGAGCTGGTGCTGGAAGGCGCCGAGCCCCTGAAGTTCATCATTGGCGCGCCCATGGCCGTCAAGCTTGACTACAAGGGTCAGTCGTTTGATATGAGCCGTTACAACAACGGTCGTACAGCCCGCTTCTCACTGCCGCAGGAGTAATCTGTTTCCCATGTCTTCTCACGAATCACCCATCATTCGTCGTAAATCCAGACAGATCATGGTTGGTAATGTACCGGTTGGGGGCGATGCCCCCATTACCGTGCAGACCATGACCAACACCAAGACCACAGATGTCGCCGCCACCATCGAGCAGATCCAGCGGATCGAGCGGGTCGGCGCCGATATCGTCCGTGTCTCCGTGCCCACCATGGAAGCGGCGGAAGCCTTCCGGCTCATCAAACAGCAAACCCGCATCCCCATCGTTGCCGATATCCACTTCGACTATCGCATCGCCCTGAAAGTGGCCGAGTACGGTGCCGACTGCCTGCGTATCAACCCGGGCAACATCGGCAACGAGCAGCGGGTGCGATCTGTGGTCGATTGCGCGCGCGACCTCAATATCCCGATCCGTATCGGGGTCAATGGCGGGTCGCTGGAGAAAGATATTCAGGAGAAGTACGGCGAGCCGACCCCAGAGGCGCTGGTGGAGTCCGCCATGCGCCACGTGGAGTATCTCGATCGCCTCGATTTCCAGGATTTCAAGGTGAGCGTCAAGGCCTCCGATGTGTTCCTGGCAGTCGGTGCCTATCGCCTGCTGGCCAAGCAGATTGAACAGCCGCTGCACCTTGGCATCACCGAAGCGGGCGGTTTCCGTGCCGGCGCGGTGAAGTCTGCCATCGGTCTGGGTATGTTGCTCACCGATGGCATCGGCGATACCCTGCGTATCTCGCTGGCGGCGGATCCGGTGGAGGAGGTAAAGGTCGGTTTCGATATCCTCAAATCCCTGCGTATTCGCTCCCGTGGCATCAACTTTATCGCTTGCCCATCCTGCTCACGGCAGGAGTTCGATGTGATCGCCACCGTCAATGCTCTGGAAGAGCGGCTCGAAGACATCATCACCCCGATGGATGTCTCCATCATCGGCTGTGTGGTGAACGGGCCGGGCGAAGCGCTGGTTTCCGACCTTGGTCTGGCGGGTGCCGCCAACAAGAGTGCCTTCTATGAGGGGGGCCAGCGGGTCGATCGGCTCGACAACAAGGATCTCATTCCTACTCTGGAGCGCCGCATTCGTGCCCGCGCCGCCATGCTGGATCCGGCCAACCGGATCCCGATGGACAAGGAGTGAGCGAAACAGGGCCACATGGGGTGGCCCTCTTTCCAGGTGACTGATTTTACACCCCGCATCCGGACTCCCTGATTTTACCTCGGGGGGGAAACTCACTATAATGCGGCCAAATTTTACCTCTTTTTCTCGAGTATCAACGTGGCAAAACAGATCCAAGCTATTCGCGGTATGAATGATTGCCTGCCGGAGCAGAGCCCGGTATGGCAGAAAGTTGAACAGATCCTGCGCCAGGTCGTTGCCAGCTATGGCTACAGCGAAGTGCGCATGCCGATTGTCGAGCAGACTCATCTGTTCAAGCGCGCCATCGGTGAAGTGACCGACGTGGTCGAAAAAGAGATGTACACCTTTGAAGACCGCAACGGCGACAGCCTGAGTCTGCGTCCGGAAGGGACCGCCAGCTGCGTCCGTGCCGGTATAGAGCACGGTCTGCTTTACAACCAGGAACGCCGGATGTGGTACATGGGCCCCATGTTCCGTCACGAGCGTCCCCAGAAGGGCCGTTACCGCCAGTTCCACCAGTTCGGTGTCGAGCTGTTTGGCATCAACGGGCCGGACATTGACGCGGAGCTGATCATGCTGACCCACCGCCTGTGGCGTCTGTTTGGCATCAGCGAACATGTCACCCTGCAGCTCAACACCCTGGGGCAGAGTGCCGAGCGTGCCGCATACCGTGATGCGCTGGTAGCCTATCTGGAGCAGTACAAGGACCAGCTGGACGAAGAGAGCCAGCGCCGCATGTACAGCAACCCGTTGCGGGTGCTCGACTCCAAGGATGAAAAAGTACAGGCCATTCTGGCGGGTGCCCCGCGTCTGTTCGATCACCTGGGCGAAGAGAGCCTGGCCCACTTCGAGGGGCTCAAGCGCCTGCTTGAGTCTGCCGGGATCAAATACGAAGTGAACGAGCGTCTGGTGCGTGGTCTTGACTATTACAACCTGACCGTGTTCGAGTGGGTCACCAGCAGTCTGGGTGCCCAGGGCACCGTCTGTGCCGGTGGCCGCTACGATGGTCTGGTAGAGCAGTTGGGCGGTCAACCGACCCCGGCCGTGGGCTTTGCCATGGGCATGGAGCGTCTGGTGCTGATGCTGGAGACCCTCGAGCTCAACGCCGATATCCGCCCGGCGGTGGATGTTTATCTGGCGATGGTGGGCGAGGGGACCGAGCAGGCTGGCTTCCAGCTGGCCGAGCGTCTGCGCGATGCCCTGCCTGACCTGCGCCTCATGAGCCACTGCGGCGGTGGCAACTTCAAGAAACAACTCAAGCGTGCCGACAAGAGCGGTGCGGCAATCGCCCTGATCCTTGGTGAAACCGAGGTGCAAAACGGGGAGATCACTATCAAATATCTGCGTGGTCAGGCCGAGCAACAGACCGTCAAGGTTAACGCCGCCATTGCCCTGCTGGCAGCCAAAGGAGAGTAAGCTGTGGAAGTCTATACCACCGAAGAACAACAGGTTGAGGTTATCAAGGAGTGGTGGAAAGAGAACGGAACCTCGGTGATTGTCGGGACCGTGATCGGTCTGGTCGGTCTGTTCGGCTGGCGCTATTACAACCAGCACCAGCAAGAGACCATGGAGGCCTCCTCCCACTCTTACAACCAGGTGATTGAGCAGCTGGCCAAGGGCGATGCCGCCGGTTTCGAGCAGGCACAGCAGTTTGTCACCGCCAACAAGGGCGACTCCTACGGCGAATTGGCCGCTTTGCAACTGGCTGCTGCTGCCGTCAAGGCGGGCAAGCTGGATCTGGCTGCCGAGCAGCTGGAGCTGGTGGCGACCACAGGTGACGAGAGCATTCGTCCCATCGCGGCGTTGCGTCTGGCCCGAGTGCTGAATGATCAGGGCAAGGCAGATGAAGCGCTGGCCCAACTTGGCAAGATCAACAGCGACGCCTTCAAGGCCCAGGTGGCCGAAGTGCGCGGTGACATCCTGCAAAAGCAGGGCAAGATTGAGGAGGCTCGCGACGCCTATCAGGCGGCGGCGGATGCCGGCGGCCTGCAGGGTAGCGCCGAGCTCAAGCTGAAAATGGATGATCTGGCCCTGCCGGCCGTTGCGACTGGTGAGGCACCGGATGCGTAATCTATTCAAGATGGTGGCGCTGGGGGCTGCGGTCTCCTTCGCTCTGCAGGGTTGCTCCCTGTTCAGTTCGGAAGAGGATCTCAACCCGATGGCGCCGCTGCCCAAGGTTGAATCTTCCTTCACTGCCGACACCGCATGGTCATCCACCGTGGGTGATGGCATCGGTGACTTCTACTCCCAGCTCAAGCCGGTGGTGGAAGAGGACCGCATCTACGCGGCTGCCCGCGACGGCGATGTCAGCGCCTTTGATCGTGCCAGTGGCGATCGCCTCTGGACAGTCGATCTGGCTGACCTGCCGGTCAACGCCGACAAGCGCAGCGCCCGCCTCTCGGGTGGTCTGGTATCCCGTTACGGCAAGCTGTTCCTCGGCTCCGAGAACGGGGTGGTATACGCCCTGAACGAAGAGAATGGTGATGTGCTGTGGCAGACCAATGTGCCCGGCGAAGTGGTGGCGAGCCCTGCGGTGGAAGATGGCCGCGTGGTAGTGCTGACTACCTCCGGTCGCCTGATTGCCCTCGATACTGACGAAGGCAAGGTTCAGTGGACTCTCTCTGAAGAGCAGCCGCCGCTGACCCTGCGCAGTGCAGGTGCGCCGGTGATCACCAATGGTGCCGTGATTTATGGCCGCGCCGATGGCAAGGTGGGCATTGCCCTGCTCGGTAACGGCCAACCGGTGCGCCAGTCCAAGGTCGCCGACCCGCGCGGTGCCACCGAGCTTGACCGTATGGTGGACGTCGATGCCAGCCCGCTGATTGCCGGTGATGAGCTCTATGCCATCGCCTACAATGGCCAGTTGATGGCACGCAAACTGATGAGTGGTGACGAGGTGTGGAAGCGCAAGTATTCCGGCTATCGCGATCTGGCGATGACCGGTAATGCCATTGTGCTGACCGACAGCCGCAGCCACCTGTTTGCCGTGGACCGCCGCAACGGTCTGGAGCTGTGGTCCAATACCCAGCTGGAAAACCGCACCGTCACCGCACCTGTCATCTTCGGTGACTATGTGGTGGTAGGCGATGTGGAAGGATACCTGTATTGGCTTGATCGTACCGACGGTACCATCAAGGCGATGCAGCAGCTCGATAGCAGTGGTCTCTACGCCGCTCCCTTGGTGGATGGCGAGACCCTGTATGTACAGAGCCGTGGCGGCAAGTTGTACGCCCTCAAGCGTCCTTGATCGTCCGTTAATGTGAATATACGGCTCCTGGTCTTCGGACCCGGAGCCTTTGTCGTCTTGAGAATGAGGCTTTTATGACTCCTGTAGTAGCCCTGGTGGGCCGCCCAAATGTGGGGAAATCCACCCTGTTTAACCGTCTGACTCGTACCCGGGATGCCCTGGTTGCCGATTTTCCCGGTCTGACCCGGGATCGCAAATACGGTCAGGCGAAGCTGGGCGAGCTGGAATTTATCGTGGTCGATACCGGTGGTATCGATGGTACCGAAGAGGGGATCGAGCTGAAGATGGCCGAGCAATCCCTGTTGGCCATCGAAGAAGCGGACGTCGTGCTGTTCATGGTGGATGCCCGTGCCGGTCTGACCGCGGCGGATCAAGCCATCGCCGAGCACCTGCGCAAGGCCCACAAGAAGGTATTTCTGGTGGCCAACAAGACCGATGGTATCGACGGTGATTCCGCGGTTTCCGAGTTCTACGGTCTGGCCCTGGGCGAGGTCTACCAGATCGCGGCCGCCCACGGTCGTGGCGTGCTGAGCCTGCTGGAACTGGCCCTGGCTCCCCATCTGGAGACCCTGGTCGACTCCGCTACCGATGAAGATGCGCAGGATGAGGAAGAGGAGGACTTCGACGAAGAAGCCCTGCTGCGCATGGTGGCTGCCGGTGAACTCGATACCAAAGAGGACACTAAGGAGACCCCGTTTGCCGACCTGCCCATCAAGTTCGCCATCGTTGGTCGTCCCAACGTCGGTAAATCGACCCTGACCAACCGCATGCTGGGTGAAGATCGGGTCATCGTCTATGACATGCCCGGTACCACTCGTGACTCCGTTTACATTCCGATGGAGCGTGACGAGCAGAAGTATGTGGTCATCGACACCGCCGGTGTGCGTCGTCGTGGCAAGGTGCACGAGACGGTGGAGAAGTTCTCCGTTATCAAGACCCTGAAAGCCATCGAAGATGCCAACGTCTGCCTGCTGGTGATCGACGCTCAGGAGACCATCACCGATCAGGACTTGAGCATTCTGGGCTATGTGCTCCATGCCGGTCGCTCCGTGGTGCTGGTGGTGAACAAGTGGGATGGCCTGGATCAGAAGGTGAAAGAGGATGTGAAGAACGAGCTGGATCGTCGCTTGGGCTTCATCGACTTCGCCCGCGTTCACTTCATCTCCGCCCTGCACGGTAGCGGTGTAGGCCACCTGTTTGAATCCATTCAGGAGGCTTATCAGTCCGCCACCCGTCGTACCAGTACGGCGATGCTGACCCGCATCATGCAGATGGCGCAGGAAGATCACCAGCCGCCGATGGTCAATGGTCGCCGCGTCAAGCTCAAGTATGCCCACGCCGGTGGTTACAACCCGCCACGCATCGTGATCCACGGCAACCAGCTGAACGACTTGCCGGACTCCTACAAGCGGTATCTCATCAACTACTTCCGCAAGTCCCTCAAGATCATGGGCTCGCCGATCCGGGTCGAGTTCCAGGAGTCGGTCAACCCGTTTGAAGGCAAGAAGAACACCATGACCCTGAGTCAGGAACGTCAGCGCAAACGCCTGCTGAAGATGAAGAAGAAATAAGTCCTTGCGGCTGCCCTCACCGGCAGCCGCTTTGTTATCCTCGCCACGTGAAGGTGAGGAATAAGGGGAGGGGAACCCGCCATGGGCAAGCCTATCGCAGGTTCACTTTATGAGGAGTCTACAATGGAAGCCCTGCTTTGCCCGTCATGCCAGGCTGAACTGGATACCCGCAGCAAGGAGCAAACCTGTGGTCAGTGCCAGGCACCTGTTCGCGTCACGGCCATCTGCCCGACCTGCCAGCAGGAGCTGGAGCGTCTCAAGGCGTGCGGCGCGGTGGATTACTTCTGCAACCACTGCAACTCACTGATCTCCAAGCGGACGGTACAGTTCAAGGCGGCGCTGGTGTAAGACGATTTTCAGGTGAGAAAGAAGATAAAAAAACCCGGCGAATGCCGGGTTTATGCTGTGTGCTCTGCAATAAGCAGGGTATAGGATCGATTTCTGCGCCACAGGTTGCGCTTGATGTCATTAAGCTTGAGTTTGCGTCTGGGGCTCCAGCTGCACTTCGCTTTTCTGACCAGACTGATTTTTCTACGTTTTTGCATCTTGGTCTCCTCCCAACTCAGGTGGCCATCCCGGCCTTGGGTCATTGATGGCGCCCATCCGAAATTGCTGTTATTTACTCTCTCAACATAATGAAAACAATGCGATTTCGGATAGGCTCCGATGTGAATCGATGGTAACAGAGAAGTTTGCGTGAAAACAGCCGAATAATGGCTGGTTAGCGCATGGTGATCTGATTGACCACTTCGGCGATGATAGTCGGGCGCTCGGCGATCTCCGGCTCGCTGTCGTTGTCGAGACTCTCCCGTTGGTGGGCCTTCTGTTGCTCGTTATCGAGCCAGAGCAGGCTCTGGTAGTACTGACGCACGTTGTTGACATAGTTGCGCGCCTCGCTGCCGCGGGCATAGCCGTAACGCACCTTGCGATGCCAGCGTGCTTGCTGCAGCAGCGGCAGCACATCCTTGACGTCGCTCCAGGCGTCGGGATTCTTGCCGAGTTCCTTGGTCAGACGGCGCGCGTCCATCATATGGCCGTAGCCGATGTTGTAGGCGGTGAGAGCAAACCACACCTTCTCGTCCTCGGGCACCGAATCCGGCACCTTCTCCATCATCTGTTGCAGATAGAGGGAGCCACCCTTGATGCTCTCTTCCGGATGAAGCCGGTCGTTGACTCCCATCGCCTTGGCGGTGGGCTCGGTCAGCATCATCATGCCACGCACGCCGGTGTAGGAGCGCGCCTGCGGGTCCCAGTGGGACTCCTGATAGCTGATGGCAGCCAGCAGGCGCCAGTCGATATTCTTGGCGTGGGTCTGGAACAGCGGCTGGTACTTGGGCAGCAGGCTCTTGGCGCGCTTGAGGAAGGTGCGGGTATCGACAAAGTCGAAGTTCTGCACGTGGCCGAAGTACTTCTCGTCCAGCTTGGCGATAGCGCCGTCCATAAAGCGCTGACCGAAAAAGTCGATGACGCTGGCATAGAGGCTGTCATCGGGCAGCTTGCTCATGGCCCAGGCAACGGTCTGCTTCTGTGCCAGGGTCAGCCCCTCGGTGAGCTCCGGGTAGTAGCGCTGGGTACGGGCCAGCACGGTATCCTGCACCACCGTGTAGTCAATCTTGCCATCCACCACCTGCTTGAGCAGTTCCTCCACATCGGCGTTGTGGCTGGTGCTCCACGTCAGTTTGGGATTCTCTTTGCTCATCTCTTTGAGCAGATCTTCCCCGGTGGAGCCGGCGGCCACCACCAGCTTGCCCTTGATATCGTTCAACGAGGCCGGCTTGGGCTTGCCATTACGGTATACCAGCTTGGGAGAGACCTGGTAGAAGCCCGGGCCGAAGCGAAACAGCTCGCGCCGCTCCTGAGTGACCATGATGGCGGCTGCCGCCAGATCGACTTTACCCTTTTTCAGCAGGGTAACCAGTTCGTCAGTGGTGTTGACCGGGATGATGGTGAGTTTCACCCCCAGCCATTCGGCATAATGTTGCGCCAGCTCGTAATCGAACCCCTGGGCGAGGTCGTCACGCTGGTAATAGGATGTGGGGCCATAGATGGTGCCAACCCTGATCTCGCCTCGTTGGCGGATCTGCTCCAGCTGGCTGGAGGGGGTATAGAAGTCGCAGCCAACCAGCGTCAGCGTCAACAACAGCCCGATAAACAGTCGAAAAATGCAGCGCAAGTAGGTGAGTACCTTTGTTGAAAAAATCGGCATTTGTCAAAAAAGAGGCACCTTTATACCAGAGAGTGTGCGCAGAGTCACACTGCGTGAAGTGAGAAAAACGTTTGTCCGCTGTGAGCCAGATCCCTATAATACGCGCGTCTCAATTCCCCCCCACTTTAAAACTTGGTGAGAAAGGTCATATGGATATCTTGCGTGGTGCCCCAGCACTGTCTGATTTTCGTGTCCAAAAACTGCTGCAACGCTTCGCACAGATGAAAAACGAGAGTGGAGTAGAGAGCGGAGTAGAGATAGAGGATGTCTATGCCGAGTATGTGCACTTTGCCGAGCTGACAAGCCCCCTCTCTCCCCCCGAGCGAGCGACCTTGGGCCAGCTCTTGCGCTACGGCCCGACCATCCCCGAACACACCCCCAGCGGTCAGCTGTTTCTTGTTACCCCCCGCCCCGGCACTATCTCCCCCTGGTCTTCCAAAGCAACCGACATCGCCCACAACTGCGGCCTGAAACAAGTCAAGCGGCTGGAGCGTGGTATTGCCTATTACCTGACCATCAAGGGGCCGGGTGAGCTGAGTGCCGCCCAGCGCAGCGCCATTGCCGCCGTGCTCCATGATCGGATGATGGAAGTGGTGTTTGCCGAGATGAGCGAAGCTGCCGCCCTGTTTGCTCACCACGAGCCTCGCCCCTTCACCCAGGTGGATGTGCTGGGCGGTGGTCGCGCAGCCCTGGCCGAAGCCAACGTGGCGCTGGGTCTGGCGCTGGCCGACGACGAAATCGACTATCTGGTGGAGAACTTCACCAAGTTGGGTCGCAACCCCAACGATATCGAGCTCTACATGTTCGCCCAGGCGAACTCCGAACACTGCCGTCACAAGATCTTCAATGCCGACTGGACCATCGATGGTGAGCAGCAGCCCAAGTCGCTGTTCAAGATGATCAAGAACACCTTCGAGCAGACGCCGGATCATGTCCTCTCTGCCTATAAAGACAACGCCGCCGTGATGGAAGGGAGCCAGGGTGGCCGCTTCTTCCCGAGCCCGGCCAACGGCGAATACCAGTATCACCAGGAACAGGTCGACATCCTGATGAAGGTGGAGACCCACAACCACCCGACCGCCATCTCCCCGTTCCCGGGGGCAGCCACCGGCTCCGGCGGCGAAATCCGCGACGAGGGAGCCACCGGTCGTGGTGCCAAGCCCAAGGCGGGTCTGGTCGGTTTCTCCGTCTCCAACCTGCGCATTCCCGGCTTCGAGCAGCCCTGGGAGCAGGATTTCGGCAAGCCGAGCCGTATCGTCAGTGCCTTCGACATCATGCAGGAGGGGCCGCTCGGCGGCGCTGCCTTCAACAACGAGTTCGGCCGTCCGGCCATTCTCGGCTACTTCCGTACCTTCGAAGAGGAGGTGCCGAGCCACAATGGCGTCGAGGTGCGTGGCTACCACAAGCCCATCATGCTGGCAGGCGGCATCGGCAACATCCGCACCGAACATGTCCAGAAAGGGGAGATCCCGGTCGGCGCGGCGCTGATCGTGCTGGGCGGCCCGGCGATGAACATCGGTCTGGGCGGTGGTGCCGCATCCTCCATGGCCTCCGGCCAGTCAGCCGAAGATCTCGACTTTGCCTCGGTGCAGCGTGACAACCCCGAGATGGAGCGCCGTTGCCAGGAGGTGATCGATCGCTGCTGGCAGCTGGGTGACGACAACCCTATCGTCTTTATCCACGACGTGGGGGCGGGTGGTCTCTCCAACGCCATGCCGGAGCTGGTCAACGACGGTGAGCGTGGCGGTCGTTTCGATCTGCGCGCCATCCAGAGCGACGAGCCGGGCATGAGCCCGCTGGAGATCTGGTGCAACGAATCCCAGGAGCGTTACGTGCTGGCGGTAGCGCAGGACAAGCTGCCGCTGTTCAAGGCGCTGTGCGAGCGCGAGCGCGCACCCTATGCCGTCATCGGCACCGCGACCGAAGAGAAGCATCTGACCCTCTCTGACAGCCACTTTGACAATCAGCCCATCGATCTGCCGCTGGATGTGCTGCTGGGCAAGGCGCCCAAGATGCACCGCGACGTGGTGACCCTGCCGGCACAAGGCAAAGCGCTCCAGCTCGATGGCATCACTTTGAGTGATGCGGCCGAGCGGGTTCTGCGTCTGCCGACCGTGGCGGAGAAGTCCTTCCTTATCACCATCGGCGATCGCAGCGTAACGGGCCTCGTCAACCGCGACCAGATGGTTGGCCCCTGGCAGATCCCGGTGGCCGATTGCGCCGTCACCGCTGCCACCTATGACAGCTATCACGGCGAAGCCATGTCCATGGGCGAGCGTACCCCGGTGGCGCTGCTCTCCCACGCCGCCTCCGCTCGCATGGCGGTGGCGGAAGCGCTTACCAACCTGGCACCGGCCCACATCGGTTCCCTCAAGCGGGTCAAGCTCTCCGCCAACTGGATGGCCGCTGCCGGTCATCCGGGTGAAGATGCCGGTCTCTATGAGGCGGTCAAAGCGGTGGGCGAGGAGCTCTGCCCGGCCCTTGGCATCACCATTCCGGTGGGCAAGGACTCCATGTCCATGAAGACCTGCTGGCAGCAGGATGGCAAGGAGCAAAGCGTCACTTCGCCGCTCTCCCTGCTCATCTCGGCGTTTGCCCGGGTCGAGGATGTGCGCAACACGGTTACTCCGCAGCTGCGTACCGATCTCGGTGAGACCGACCTTATCCTCATCGACCTTGGCAATGGCAAGCAGCGCCTAGGCGCCTCGGCGCTAGCGCAGGTCTACCGTCAGCTGGGTGACAAGGCGCCGGATCTCGACAACCCGGTCCAGCTCAAGGGCTTCTTCAACGCCATTCAGACGCTGGTGGCCGATCGCAAACTGATCGCCTATCACGACCGCTCCGACGGTGGCCTGTTCGTCACCCTGACCGAAATGGCGTTTGCCGGCCACTGCGGCCTCGACATCCAGCTCGATCGCATCGGCGGCGAGCTGCTGCCTGCGTTGTTCAACGAGGAGCTGGGCGCCGTCATTCAGGTACGCCGTGAAGACAAAGAGGCGGTGATGACCCTGCTGGCCGGTCACGGTCTGGCGGCCTGCTCCCATGTGCTCGGTACCGTGCGCGAAGGGGATCTCATCACCCTGCAGCGGGGCGGTCAGGAGGTCTATCGTGCCAGCCGTACCGCACTTCGCACCATCTGGGGCGAGACCAGCTGGCAGATGCAGCGCCTGCGCGACAACCCGGCGTGCGCCGACAGTGAGCACGCGGCCCGTCAGGACGCCACCGATCCGGGTCTGCATGCCAAGCTGACTTACAACCCGTCCGAGGATGTGGCTGCACCTTACATTGCCCGCGGGGTCTCCCCCCGTCTGGCGGTGCTGCGCGAGCAGGGGGTCAACTCCCACGTGGAGATGGCGGCGGCGTTCGATCGTGCCGGTTTCGCGGCAGTGGACGTGCACATGAGCGACATTCTCTCCGGTCGCATCAAGCTGGAGGAGTTCCAGACCCTGGTGGCCTGTGGCGGCTTCTCCTACGGTGATGTGTTGGGTGCCGGTGAAGGCTGGGCCAAGTCCATCCTGTTCAATGACAACGCCCGTGAGCAGTTCCAGCGCTTCTTCGAGCGCGGCGATACCCTCTCTCTGGGTGTCTGCAACGGTTGCCAGATGATGTCCAACCTGCGGGATCTCATCCCGGGTGCTGATCTCTGGCCGCGCTTTGTACGCAACCGCTCCGAGCGCTTCGAGGCCCGCTTCAGTCTGGTGCAGGTACAGGAGTCCCCGTCGGCCTTCTTCGCCGGCATGGCAGGCTCCGTGATGCCCATCGCCGTTTCCCACGGGGAAGGGCGTGTCGAGGTGCGCGATGCCGCTCACCTGAGCGCACTGCAGCAGAGCGGTCTGGTAGGGCTGCGCTTTGTCGACAACCGCGGCAGCGTGACCGAGCAGTACCCGGCCAACCCAAATGGCTCGCCGGATGGTATCACCGCCGTGACCACCACCGATGGCCGCGCCACCATCATGATGCCGCACCCGGAGCGGGTGTTCCGTACCGTGGCCAACTCCTGGCACCCCGACAACTGGGGCGAGGACGGCGCCTGGATGCGGATGTTCCGCAACGCCCGGGTTCGTCTGGGTTAATAGAGACAGCACCAGCGCATAAAAACAGAAACCGGCCAATTGGCCGGTTTTTTTATCCGTGTCGTTACGGCTTGCCGAGCGGTTGGGGGATAAAGTCTCCCCGGTCTAGGATCCGCAGACAGGCATCCACCACATCCGCATCGAGCTGATGGCCACGCATCTGGATGATCTGCTCCCTTGCTTGGGGAATGCCGAGGGCGGCGCGATAGGGACGATCCGAGGACATGGATTCGACGATATCGGCGACGGTGAGGATGCGGGCCTCCAGCAGGATCTCATCCCCCTTTAGCTTCCCTGGATAGCCGGAACCGTCCAGATACTCGTGGTGCTGGTGGATCATCCGGGCGATGGGCCAGGGTAGAGCAATATCCTTGAGCACCAGATAACCTGCCGTCGGGTGCTCCTTGACCAGATTGAACTCCTGGGGGGTCAGCTTGCCCGGTTTGGTCAGGATCTCGACAGGCACCTGGATTTTACCGATATCGTGCACCATGGCGCCCAGATAAAGACCACGTAACTGTTTGTCACCCAGCCCCAGTTCCCGACCGATGGCCAACGCCAGAGTAGCGACGTGCTTCTGGTGACCAGCGGTGTAGGGATCGCGTTGTTCCAGCACGGCAGCGATGGCTCCCAGCGCATCCTCCAGGGCCAGCTCCAGTTGGCGGGCATGCATGGCTTTTTCTCGCTGAGCGGCGAGATAGGCTTGCTGGGTACGACGAGCTTGCAGGCCATATGTCAGGTAGTCAGCCAGTCCGTTGAAGAGGTGTACTTCCTCATCGGTGAAGGCTCTGGCCTGCGTGCTGTGAATAAGCAGGCCACCTGGCACTGCGGCTTGCCACGGTAATGGCAGCAGCAGCCGGCCCCTCAGGGTGGCGGAGTGGTGAACCAGTTCGATGCCGAGTGCTTCGTTAAGCATCTCGCCTGAGCTGATGGCCCGGATCAGGGCCACATCCCGGGTGAGCCAGTCATCGCTGGCAAACCAGATAGCCTGACCTGCCTGCGCCAGGATCTGCATTCTGTCCTGATCAGCGGCCTGCAGCACGATCACCAGAGGAAAGCGACCATCGAAGGTGATGGCATCGCAGATCTCCTGCAGTAGTGTCTGCTCGTCCCCCTGCTTGAGCATGGCATGGTGGGCGCGGGTAATGGCTTCAAGCGTCCAGGTATATTGCTGGAGACGCTCCTGCTGCTGCTTCTGGTCGGTAATATCTTCGAAAAAGACACCGACGCCGATCACCTTGCCCAGCTCATCGTACAGGGGAAACTTGGTGGTACTGAGCCAGCGGCCTTCCCCTCCCTTCAGATAGGGTTCTTCGTGATGCCGGGTTTTGCCGCTGGCCATGACCTGGAGATCATCATCCCGATAGCGTTGTGCCAGTTCGGCCGGAAAAAAGTCGGCATCACACTTGCCAACCAGCTCTGCCGGGGTGAGGGCAAGATCGTTGGCCAAGAGACGGTTGCAGGCGATGAAGTGTGAACGGGTATCTTTCAGCAGGACGCGATAGGGCAGCTGTTCCATCACCTGATGGAGCAGGGCTGCGGTAGGGTGATCGCTGACGCCCGGTGGCTGAGTGGATGGCGGTATATTTTTAAACATCATCTTGGTGCAACCAGAGTCAGGTGGTAGTAAAGCGGTAGCCCGCTTGCCAGACGGCGAAACAGGCATCGACCACCCGTTCGTCGTAATGCACTCCGGCATAGCGCGTCAGCTCGGCGAAGGCTTCGGTGAGGGGGAGGGCACGCCGGAACGGACGGTGGGCCGTCATGGCGGCGAGGGAGTCGGCGACCCGTATAATTCTCGCCTCCAGAGAGATGGCATCCCCCTGCAGCCCCTGCGGGTAGCCACTACCATCCATGTTTTCATGGTGCTGCTGCACTATGGTGGTGATGGGCCAGGGGAAGTCAATTTGTTGCAGGATCTCGCGACCTGTCTCCGGATGTTGTTTGATCAGTTCGAACTCCACCTGTCTCAGTTCCCGTGGGCGGGTGAGGATCTCTGCTGGGATCTGCAACAGGCCGATGTTGTGCACCATGGCCGCAAGGCCCAGCCCATCCAGCTGCTCCTGCGGCAGTTGCAGCTGTTGACCGATGGCCAGCGCGAGATCGTGCACGCGCCGTTCGTGTCCTGCCGTGACCGGATCTTTGTGGGCAATCGCGGAGGAGAGGGCCGCTATGGTCTGAAACAGCAGGGTGCGCTGGCGCTGCTCGCTCTCCTTGATATGAGTGATGTCGACCAGGGCGCCGATGATACCTGCCACCTCGCCCTGATGGTCATAGAAGAGATCCTTGAAGTTCAGCACCTGGTAGCGGTGGCCGCTGCGATCAAACAGCGTATGTTCGAAATATTGCGGCTGCCTGCTGCGCAGCACCTCCATGTCACGTTGGGTATATTCGTCCGCCATCTCTGGCGGCAGGATTTCGTCTACTCGCTTCCCCTGCAGATCGGTCCTGCTGATCCCGGTCACTTGAGTAAAGGCAGGGTTGCAACTGATAAAGCGCCCTTCAACATCCTTGTAGAATACCGGGATGGGGATGGCCTTGAGCAGGGACTCGTTGAGGCGCTGCATGTCGACCAGCTCGGCCTGCTGGCGCCTGGCGAGCTGTTCGCTGTCCTTGCATAGCTGGATGGCTCGAGCCAGATTACCAAGTACCGGGCTGAACAGATGGCAGACCGGTACAGTATGCTGCTGGGGGTGGGGTGCCAGCAGCAAGATGAGATATCCCCCGTCAACCCTGAGCCGATAGGCAAAGTGGTATGGCCGGCCACCGGGGAGAGGCACAGTTGTTTGCAGCGCACACTGATCTCCTTCACCAACCCAGGTCGGCAAGGAGAGCCGAGAGCCACAGTGCCGGGATAGCTGATCATCACCAATGACCTTGAGCAGCTCATATCCTTCCCGTTGCTGCTGCAATACCACACCAACCGGTGTGGCACAGTGAAACATAAAACGCTGCAACACCTTGGTGAGCAGGGCATCGAGTGTGACCTCCCGACCAATACAGAGGGCGAGATCGCAGACAATGGCCATGGCGTGATCGTTGTTCACCGCGGTCCCTCCCCGTTGCAGAGAATGGCGCCGTTGTGAAACAGCGGGTAGTCCCCTGGTCGCAGGCTCCCTATTTCACCAAGGGAGAGGGCACCAGCCAATTCATGTGCCCCACTGTGAGTGAAGAGGGTTTCCAGCTCAAGCGCACTCTGCGTACCGAAGTGCTGCTGACGCCCGGCGCAGTAGTAGAGCTCGATGTATTCAGGCACACCATGCTGGCTGAGTTTTCCGGCCAGCTCAATGGCATGGGTTGTCGGACTTTGCGGCGCCTTGAGCAGCGTGAGAATACTGTGGTCAGGGACCTCTCCCACGCAGAGCAGGGCACCCTCTTCGGTGACGGCGACCGGGATCCGCACGATTACATCGCCATTGGCTCTGAGCAACCCGAGCGGCAAGTGGACGCCGTACTGGTAGAACTGCTCCGGGGTGAGGTTCTGCTGGAATTGCTGCCGGATCAGGGATTGATAGCGGCTGAAGGCGGGTTCCCAGTCGATAAAGGAGATCTTGTTGCCCTCGCTGCTGGTGGCAAGCATGGGTTGAGCAGTGAGCTGGTAGCCGTGCTCGAGCAGGGAGTAACTTTGGTGGGGAAGCAGTACACAACTGACCCCATGATCCAGCAATGTCCGGGTATCAAACAGGCAGGGCATGGCAGTGAACTGACCGCTGCCCGCATTGACGCCGGCATAGTTGACCCTATCTGCCAGCCGCAAATAGAGCCCTTCAAGAATGGAGGCGATATTGGGGATCATGGCGTCGAAAGTGAGAAAGAGGGTAGGAATTTTCTGTGCATCCGGCCACTCGGAAAGTCTGGAGGCCAGTCGCTCGCAGATGATGGCGGCCAGTTCATCGGCGCTGGCTGTAGAAGAGAGCGGGATCAGCAGAGGGTTGTGAGATGTGGATCTGGGCAACAGCCAGGCCCCCCGTTCGTGGAAACCATGTCGGCTGACCAGGCTTGGAAAGATGGCGCCACAGAGCTGAATATCGAGGCGCTGACACTGCTGCTGCAGTTCGGCAACACGTGCGGCATCCCGCTCGGCCAGCAACACATCGAGTCGTCCCCCTCGATAGGGAAGCAGTGTATCGGTCAGTGGATGCGCATCAAATTGATGAAAAGTAGGCTGCATCATCGCTCGGAACTCCATTCCTGCCAGTCATCAATATATCAGCAAGGGGGCTGGCTGAATACCCATCAATATTTGATGTGTCAGTATAAGCCTTTCTAAAGACAGGCAAATTTGAGTCGTGGCAGGGGGTATCGGTTATGTGGCAATAAAAAACCGGCCACATGGACCGGTTTTGATTGAGAGGTTGTTTGATATTACTGCAGTACCACGTTCTGGAAACCCTGTACCAGAGAGATGACGGGTTGTGGGTAGAGGCCGAGCAAGACCACCAGTGCGGCAGAGAGCAGCACTACCACACCACCGGAGGAGAGTGCCCAGTCGGCGCTGGCATCCCGCTGCTGCATGCCTGGTTCGCGCAGATAGAGGGTCACCATCACCTTGAGGTAGTAGTAGAGACCCAGTGCGCTGCCGAGCACGATGGCGCCGGAGAGCCACCAGAGCTGCGCCTCGACGGTGACGCCGATGAGGTAGAACTTGCCGATAAAGCCGAGGGTCATCGGGATGCCCGCGAGTGACAACATCATCACCGTCAGTACGGCTGTGAGGTAAGGACGCTTCCAGAACAGACCGCGATAGCTGTGCAGGGAGTCTGCATCCTTGCCGCGATAGGGGCTCGACATCATGCTCACCACCCCAAAGGCACCCAGGCTGGTGAACAGATACATCAGCAGGTAGACCCCGGCCGCTTCCACCGGCATCTGGCCGAATCGGCTCGCCACGATCACCGCCAGCAGGTAACCGAAGTGGGAGATGGAGGAGTAACCCAGCATCCGTTTGACGTTGGTCTGCACCAGGGCCAGCAGGTTGCCGACCAGGATGGAGATGACCGCCATGGCTGCCAGCAGCCAGTGGATCATGGGATCGCTCGCCGCCGGTACCGCCAGATAGAAGCGCAGCAGCACGGCAAAGACCGCCACCTTGCTGACGGTGGCGAGGAAGGTGGCGACCGGTGCCGGGGCACCTTCATAGACATCTGGGGTCCAGAGGTGGAAGGGGGCCAGGGAGAGTTTAAAGGCAAAGCCGACCAGCATTAACCCCAAACCGCCCATCAGCAGCGGATGGTGAGCCGGGCTCTCGGCCAGAGTCTGCCCCAGGGCGGCAAAGCTCAGGCTGCCTGCCTGTGCATAGAGCAGCGCCATGCCAAACAGCAGGAAGGCGGTAGCGGCGGCAGAGAGCACCATGTATTTCACCGCGGCTTCCAGCGAGTGGCGCTCGCGGTAGGCGTAACCCACCAGACCGAACATCGGCAGTGTCAGCATCTCGATCCCGATAAAGAGAGAGGCGAGGTGACGGGAGCAGGCCAGCACCAGACCACCAGCGGTGGCGATCAGCAGCAGCAGGAAGAACTCCTCCCGGTTGTCCGGGTAGGCTTTCAGCCACGATTGACCGAAGGTGCAGGTGGCCAGGGCGCCGATGAGCACCAGTCCCATGTAAAAGACGGCGTAACTGTCCACTTGCAGCAGCGGGGTGACCCCCTGATCCCCTTGCGCCATCACGATGGGCAGCGAGAAGAGCGCAAGGTTGAGGCCAACAATGGTCACGGTAAAGGCGGTGGTGACACAGCGGCGCCAGGCGATGGCCAGCATCAGGGCCGCCATGGCCCCGGTGGTCAACAGCAGGGGAAGCAGTGCCAGCAGTTGGGAAGCGGAGAAAGTCATTGCAGGGCTCCAGCAGTCGGCAGCAGATACCAGTGCAGCACGTTGATAAGGCTGCTGCTGGCGGTGTCAATCACGGGTTGGGGATAGAGGCCAAGCAGAACCAGCAGGCCCGCGATCACCATCATCATGGTCAGCTCGCGGCGATCCAGCCCCTTGAGCATGCTCTCATCCTTGGCGGGGCCAAAGCATGCACGCTGCAACATGATGAGAGAGTAGACCGAGGCCAGCACCAGACCGAAGGTGGCGACCGCCGTGATGACAGGGGCAACCTGGAAGCTGCCGACCAGGATCAGGAACTCGCCGACAAAGTTGCCGGTGCCCGGCATGCCGAGCGACGCTACCGAGAAGAAGAGCATCACGCCGGGCAGATAGCGCAGGCGTCCCCACAGGCCGCCCATCTGGCGCAGATCCCGAGTGTGCAACCGCTCGTAGAGCTGACCGCAGAGGATAAAGAGGCCGGCAGCCGAGAGACCGTGGGCGATCATCTGCACAACGGCACCCTGCAGGGCCACTTCGCTACCTGAGTAGATAGCGATCATCACAAAACCCATGTGGGAGATGCTGGTGTAGGCCACCAGGCGTTTAATGTCGGTCTGGGCAAAGGCCACGATGGCGCCATACACGATGCCGACAAGACCCAGCACCATGGCGTAGGGAGCAAATTCGGCGGAGGCCTCCGGGAAGAGGGGCAGGGCAAAGCGCAGCAGACCATAGGCGGCGGTTTTGAGCAAAATACCGGCCAAATCCACCGAGCCTGCGGTCGGCGCCTGACTATGGGCATCCGGCAGCCAGCCGTGCAGCGGCACCAGCGGCATCTTGACCGCGAAGGCGATGAAGAAGCCCAGCATCAGCAGCCACTGTACACCCTTGCTCATCGGGGTATTGAGCAGCTCCAGATAGTTGAAGGTGAAGACACCGGTAGCATGCTGGTGGGTCAGCACCAGCCCGATGATGGCCACCAGCATGATCAGGCCGCTCACCTGGGTGTAGATGAAGAACTTGGTCGCCGCGTTGATCCGTGATTTGCCGTCAGTGACCGAATGGCCCCAGAGCGCAATCAGGAAGTACATGGGAACCAGCATCATCTCCCAGAAGAAGAAGAAGAGGAACAGATCCAGCGCCATAAAGACGCCGAGCACGCCACCCAGGATCCAGAGCAGGTTCAGATGGAAGAAGCCGATGCGTTGCACGATCTCTTTCCACGAACAGAGAATGGCCAGTACCCCGATAAAGCAGGTGAGGATCACCATCAAGAGCGACAGGCCATCCACCGCCAGATGCAAAGAGATGCCGAAGCGCGGGATCCACGGCAGGCGCCACTCGGCGGCCCAGGCGGAGGCAGCACCGGAGACGCCCGCGCTGTCGAGACCCGTGGTGGCAAGGGAGAAGTCACCACTTAGCCAGATGGCACAGGAGAGCAGCAGGCTGGCGCTCATGGAGAGGAGGGCTACCCAGCGGACAAACTGCCCGCCGAGACGCTCCATCTGCCAGCAGAGCAAGCCGCCGATAAAAGGAATTAGCAAGATCCAGAGTAAGGTCACGGTATCAGCTCTCGTTCAAGTTCATATGAGATTGCGCTCCCTGTTCCATCAGGGAGAGCAAACAGCCCGGCTGTACGGTCTTCGTGTTGTTCATCGCGTTACCCCAACAGCAACAGCGCCAGCACCAGCACGGCGCCGATCCCCATGGAGGCGGCATACCAGCGCAACTTGCCGGTGACTGTCCAGGCCAGCAGCTGGTTGCCCCGCAGGGCAAACCAGGCGGGCAGGCCCATCATCCAGTCCAGCGGGTCTCGGGCCAGCAGCCGGGTCGCCAGCAGATAGGGCTTGACCCACAGCTGGTCGTAGAGCCAGTCAAAGCCCCAGGCGTTGAACCAGAGGGTGCTGAGCAGGCGGCCTGGCGCGCTGTTGGCAATGGCGGTGGCCAGACGGCGCTCACCAAGGAACAGAAACGCGGCCAGCGTGATGCCCGCAATGGCGATGATGCCGGAGGCTACCTCCAGTGCATGGCGACCCTCTTCGATATGGTCCCCCGGGCCTGCGGGCAGTACACCTGCCAGTGGCGGGGTGATCAGCGCGCCTATGCCGGTAGAAAGCACCAGCAGCACCAGCAGCGGCAGATGGTGAGCCAGACCGTGACCAGCGTGGGCTTTGGTCTGCTCTTTGCCATGGAAGGCGATAAAGATCAGCCGGAAGGTATAGAGCGAGGTGAGGAATGCCCCTACCAGACCTGCCCACAGCAGCGCGCTTTGGCCAGAGGCTTCTACTTGCCACAGGATGGCGTCCTTACTGTAGAAACCGGAAGTGACCAGCGGCAACGCCGCCAGCGCCGAGCCCCCCACCAGGAAGCAGGCATAGACCAGCGGCAAACTCTTGCGCAGGCCACCCATCTTGAAGATGTTCTGCTCATGGTGGCAGGCAACGATAACGGCACCGGCGGAGAGGAACAGCAGCGCCTTGAAGAAGGCGTGGGTCATCAGGTGGAAGATGGCCCCTTCCCATGCGCCGACACCCAGTGCCAGAAACATGTAGCCAATCTGGCTCATGGTGGAGTAGGCGAGGATCCGCTTGATATCGGTCTGAACCAGCGCGGCAAAGCCTGCCAGCACCAGGGTGATGGCGCCAACCAGTCCGACCAGATGGAGGATCTCTGGCGCCAGCAGGAACAGGCCGTGGGTACGTGCAATCAGGTAGACACCGGCGGTCACCATGGTGGCGGCGTGGATCAGCGCGGAGACCGGGGTCGGGCCTGCCATCGCATCCGCCAGCCAGGTTTGCAGCGGCAGCTGGGCCGATTTGCCGACTGCGCCGCCCAAGAGCATCAGGCAGGCCAGCGACAGGGCAGGGGAGCCCTCGGCAAACAGGGTCGGGGCACGAACCAGCAGCTCGTGGATATTGAGGGTGCCCAGTTCCCGATAGAGGATAAACAGGCCGATGGCGAGGAAGACATCACCCACCCGGGTCACGACAAATGCCTTGAGGGCCGCCGCTCCGTTGTTGCGATCCTTGTAGTAGAAGCCGATCAGCAGATAGCTGCACAGCCCTACCCCTTCCCAGCCGAGGTAGACAAACAGCAGGTCATCGGCCAGTACCAGAAACAGCATGCTGGCGATAAAGAGGTTGGTGTAGGTAAAGAAGCGGGAGTAGCCCTCTTCACCGCGCATATACCAGGAGGCGAACAGGTGGATAAAGAAACCCACCCCGGTCACTACCCCCAGCATGGTCAGCGACAGGCCATCCAGTGCCAGCGAGAAGCTCGGGGTAAAGTTGCCCACCGCCATCCATTGCCACAGGCGCTGGACATAGACGCCCCCCTCGGGCGGGTTGCCCAGAAAGTCGATGCCCACCCACAGGGTAGTGAGGGCCGACAGGCCAATGGAGCCCACCCCGATCAGCGCCGAGGTACGCTCGCCAAACCGGCCGAGGGAGAAGGCCAATACCAGCCATCCCAGCAGCGGAATTAGAAAAGTCAGATATAAGAGGCTCATCCGCGCATCTCGCTCACAGTGTCCACGTTCAGGGTGTGGTAACGACGATAGAGCAGCAGTAACAGGGCAAGGCCGATACTGGCCTCCGCTGCCGCCAGAGAAATCACCAGGATATACATGATCTGGCCATCGGCCTGGGCCCAGCGGCTACCCGCCACCACAAACGCCAGTGCCGAGGCATTCATCATGATTTCGATACTCATCAGGATATAGAGCAGGTTGCGGCGGATCAGCAGACCGCACAAGCCGATGCAGAAGAGCACCGCGGCCAGCAGGAGGCCGTGCTCCATAGGGATTCCATTCATTGCTGACCTCCTTCTTGTGCAGAGCGGGATGCTGTGCGGGGGACGGAGAGCACTTCACCGCTCTTCTCTTCCCGACCCAGGTGATAGGCGGTTACCAGACCCGCCAGCAGCAGGATGGAGGCAAGCTCCACCGCCAGCACATAGGGGCCAAAGAGCTCGACACCCACCTGCTTGGCGGTCACCTCGGTCACTCCGATCAGGCCCCCGGTCACCCCGAGAATGCCGTGGGCCAGAAAGCCCAGCAGGATCAGCGAGAGCAGGGCTGGGCCCCCCCAGGTCATGGGGGTGAGCCACTTTTTCTCCTGCGCCTGGGCACTCCCCAGGTTCAGCATCATCACCACGAACACGAACAGCACCATGATGGCGCCGGCGTAGACGATCACCTGCAGGGCGCCCGCAAAGGCGGCACCCAGGCAGAAGAAGATCATGGCCACGGCGATGAGGGAGATGATGAGATTGAGCAGCGCATGCATGGGATTGCTGGTGCTGATCACCCGCAGCGTGCTGTAAATGGCCACCAGGGCCGAGGCATAAAATGCCAGTTCCATGATTGACTCCTCAGGGCAGCAGGCTCTTGACATCGATGGGCTTGGCTTCGTTTTCGGCATCCCCTTTCGGCTTGCCGTCGATGGCCATCCCGCTCATGCGATAGAAGTTGTAGTCCGGGTATTTGCCGGGCCCGCTGATCAGCAGATCCTCCTTCTCGTACACCAGATCCTGGCGGCGATACTCACCCATCTCGAAATCCGGTGTCAGCTGGATGGCGGTGGTGGGGCAAGCCTCTTCACACAGGCCGCAGAAGATGCAGCGAGAGAAGTTGATGCGAAAGAACTCCGGATACCAGCGACCATCTTCCCGCTCGGATTTTTGCAGCGAGATGCAGCCGACCGGGCAGGCAACTGCGCAGAGGTTGCAGGCCACGCAGCGCTCGTCCCCGTCGGGGTCGCGGGTCAGCACGATGCGACCGCGGTAGCGGGGGGCCGCATAGACTGCCTGCTCCGGATAGTTGAGGGTTTCACGGGGCCGCCAGGCATGGGAGAAGACCATGGCCAGACTGCGTAACTGGGTGCCGACACCCTGAATAATGCTAACAATTTTCATATTGAGTGCCTCACTGCGTACTTATCAGTACAACTGCCGCGGTGACCAGCATATTGATCAGGGTCAGCGGCAAGCAGACTTTCCAGCCAAACGACATCACCTGGTCAAAGCGCGGGCGAGGCAGGGAGGCCCGCAGCAGGATGAAGAACACCATGAAACAGGCGGTCTTCAGGGCAAACCAGATGAAGGGGGGCAGCCAGGGGCCGTGCCAGCCACCGAAGAAGAGGGTCACGATGAGCGAGGAGATCAGCACGATGCCGATATATTCGCCCACGAAGAAGAGACCCCACTTCATCCCCGCATACTCGATGTGATAGCCGTCGGCGAGCTCCTGCTCGGCTTCTGGCTGATCGAACGGGTGACGGTGGGTGACGGCGACACCGGCAAACAGGAAGGTGACAAAGCCCAGGATCTGGGGCACCACGTTCCACAAGTCTGCCTGTGCCTCGACGATATCCCGCAGGTTGAAACTGCCGGTCTGGATCACAATCCCCATCAGCGACAAGCCCAGAAACACCTCGTAGGAGAGGGTCTGGGCCGAGGCGCGCAAGCTGCCGAGCAATGAGTATTTGTTGTTGCTCGACCAGCCGGCGAACAGCACCGCATAGACCGCCAGCCCCGCGATGGCCAGGATGTAGAGCAGCCCCACATTGAGATCCGCCACGCCCCAGGTGGGGGTGATGGGCACCACCGCAAACGCCAGAATAAAGGCTGTGAAGGCGATGATGGGGGCCAGGATAAAGATCCGCCGATCAGCGAACGGCGGGATCCAGTCCTCCTTGAAGAACATCTTGATCATGTCGGCGGCCAGCTGGAGCAGACCAAACGGCCCCACCCGGTTGGGGCCGTAGCGATCCTGCCACAGAGCCAGCAGACGGCGCTCGATGAAGCTCATGAAGGCGCCAGCCCCCACGATCCCCACCAGCACGATCAGTGCCTTGCCCACCTCCAGCAACAGATCGATCAGCGACTCGCTCATGCGATCACCTCCTGCAGGTTAGTGATTGAGGCTTGTTGCAGGGCCGTCGGCAGGCCGTTCACCCCAAGGGGGAGCCCCACCAGACCGGCGCTCAGCTGCTCGCTAAGCCGCAGACGCAGTTGCCAGTGGCTACCGCCCCAGGAGAAGGAGACCTGACTGCCCCCGTGGAGGGCCAGACGCTGCGCATCAAGGGGATTGAGCACCAGCTCGGGTTCGTTCATCCGGGCCTGAATAACCGGGCTGCGAGCGGAGAGCTCCTCGCCGCCAAACAGCTGGGCATAATTGACCACTTGCAGCGCCTCTGCGGCCTTGAAGGGGGCGGGGATGGTAGTAAACCAGCCAAGGGTATCTTCGCTTGCTTCCAGCAGACGGCGACCCGGATCGCCAGCACGCAGTTTGCCACCCACTTCATCCTGGAACTTGTTCCAGGCGGAGGGAGAGTTCCAGCCCGGCGCCCAGGCGAACGGTACTTGCGGCTGCGGCTGTCGGGCTCCGGCATACCCTTCCATGGAGAAGTTGAAGGGGGAGTCGGGATCTTGCGCTACCCGCGGTTCGCTGACGTTCTGATCCGCCAGCATGGAGGTGCGACCGCTGTAACGATGCGGCTCACGGGCCAGTCGCATGCCACGGATCCGCAAGCCTGCGTTGGGCGCCGCTTCCAGCATGGTAGCCAGCAGCGGATGACTGCTGGCGCAAGCGTGGCTGATCTGCTCGAAGTTCTGCCAGCGCAGCGGCTTGCGTTCGATCGCCCCTTGCAGCGCCGCCAGCCAGCGCCACCCTTCACGCACCTGAATATCGGCGTTGTAGAAGGCGGGCGCATAGACCTGGAAGAAGCGCTGGGCGCGCCCTTCCATGTTCACCAGGGTGCCATCGGCTTCGGCAAAACTGGCCGCTGGCAGCACCAGATCAGCCTTGTTGGCGGTCGGGGTCGCCTGATGGTCGATGACCAGCAGGTGCTGCAGCCGTGCCAGCGCAGCATCCACCCGGTTGCGCGGCGCGCGGCGGTAGAGATCGTTCTCCAGGGTGACCAGTGCCAACCCCTCTTCGGACTCGATACGCGCAAGGGCGGCTTCGAGCGGCTTGTCTGACAAGGTTTGAGCGCCCAGCATGGCCAGACCCAGCGAGTTGGCCTCCTGGCCAACCAGCGCGATGCTGGCTTCCAGACCTCGGCCTTTCAGGGCGCGGGCAATGTTACTGGCCGCCTCAAGCAGCGCCACATCGCAGGCACTGGAGCCAGCAATGATGAGCGGCTTCCTGGCGTTGCCGAGCAGCTCGGCCCAGCGAGCCGCTTGTGCCTGCTGTTCGGGGCAGAGGTCGCTCACGGCCGGTGCGGCCGGGTCGAGCAGGTTGGCGATGGCAAAGCCAATGCGCGCCTGATCGGCATAGGGGGCGTGCAGCTTGTCGGCCGCCACATCGTCCAGACGGGTGGTGTCGAGGCTGGTGATGAGCAGCGGGTAGCGCTCGTTCTGACCCAGGGTCTGAACGGCGGCGACTTGCCACAGATCCACCTTCATCTTGCGGGCCAGCTCGCGAGCCTTGCCCTTGACGGCTTGGCGCAGCGCCAACGCGATACGGGCGGC
The DNA here is from genome assembly GCF_019048265.1 of Aeromonas sp. FDAARGOS 1405. NCBI lineage: Bacteria > Pseudomonadati > Pseudomonadota > Gammaproteobacteria > Aeromonadales > Aeromonadaceae > Aeromonas > Aeromonas sp. FDAARGOS 1405. The sequence goes on from NZ_CP077311.1 coordinate 3,167,177, forward strand.
GCTCATGGTGACATCTTCGCCGAGCAGCAGAATGGCGTCAGCCTCTTCCATGTCTCGCAGGCTTGGAGTCGGCACGCCGCCCTGTTGCAGGATCTGCAGCATCTTCAGCTGACAGGCCCACTCGGCCTGCTCGACGCCAGCGTAGAAGTTGTCTGCACCCACCAGCTCGCGCAGGGCAAAGTTGCTCTCCAGCGAGGCGCGCGGCGAGCCGATGCCGATGAGGCTGCTAGCGCTGCGTAGGGCATCGGCGGCTCGGTTGAGGGCGCCATCGACCGTGATGGTCAGCTGGTCGTTGCCATCTTTGAGCAGCGGTTGGCGCGGGCGGTCGGCCAGATTGACGTAGCCATAGCCAAAGCGGCCACGGTCACAAAGGAAGTAGTGGTTGACGCTGCCGTGGAAGCGGTTTTCGATGCGGCGCAGCTCGCCATAACGCTCACCCGGGCTGATGTTGCAACCCACGGAGCATTGCTGGCAGATGCTGGGGGCAAATTGCATGTCCCACTTACGGTTGTAGCGCTCGGAGTGGGTCTTGTCGGTGAAGACGCCGGTGGGGCAGACCTCCACCAGGTTGCCGGAAAATTCGCTCTCCAGGGTGCCATCTTCGACCCGACCGAAATAGACGTTGTCGTGGGCACCATAGACCCCGAGATCCTCGCCACCGGCATAATCCTTGTAGTAACGGACGCAGCGGTAGCAGGCGATGCAGCGGTTCATCTCGTGACCGATGAAGGGGCCCAGCTCCTGATTCTGGTGGGTGCGCTTGGTAAAGCGGTAGCGACGACTGTTGTGGCCGGTCATTACCGTCATGTCCTGCAGGTGGCAGGCGCCGCCCTCTTCACACACCGGGCAGTCGTGGGGGTGGTTGGTCATCAGCCACTCCACCACGCTCTTGCGAAATTCTTTAGCCTCTTCATCCTCGATGGCGATGTAGCTGCCATCGGTGGCCGGGGTCATGCAGGACATGACCAGACGGCCGCGCTTGTCATCGGCATTCTGATATTGTTTCACCGCACACTGGCGGCAGGCGCCAACGCTACCCAGCGCCGGATGCCAGCAGAAATAGGGGACGTCCAGACCCAGCGACAGACAGGCTTGCAGCAGGTTATCTGCTCCGTCTACCTCGTACTCTTTGCCGTCTACATAAATGGTTGCCATACAACTTCCCTGAAACCTGTTTTGTGAAATCTGTGGTGTCGTTACCAGCGCTCGCCCAGCAGATTGGGCTGGATCCCTTTGACCGGCTTGCGGTTATCACCGCTGCCTTTGATCCCGGCCTCGAATTCGGAGCGGAAATATTTGATGGCGCTGGCCAGCGGCTCGACGGCGCCCGGTGCGTGGGCGCAGAAGGTCTTGCCCGGGCCAAGGAAACCGCAGAGTTGTTCCAGAGTCGCCAGATCGCCGGATTGCCCTTCGCCACGTTCCAGTGCCCGTAGCAGCTTGACGCTCCAGGGCAGGCCATCGCGGCAGGGAGTACACCAGCCACATGACTCGCGGGCGAAGAACTCCTCCATGTTGCGCAGCAGGGAGACCATGCTGATGGAGTCATCCACCGCCATGGCGAGGCCGGTCCCCATCCGGGTGCCGACCTTGCCGATACCGGCGGTATACATCTGGGCATCGAGGTGCTCCGGCAGCAGGAAGCCGGTGCCTGCGCCGCCCGGTTGCCAGGCTTTCAGGCGATAGCCGCTCTTCATGCCGCCGGCGTAATTTTCAAACAGCTCGTGGGCGGTGATGCCAAACGGCAGCTCCCAGACCCCGGGGTTGTTCACCTTGCCGGAGAAGCCCATCAGCTTGGTGCCGTGATCTTCCGAGCCCGGCAGCGCCAGCCCGTGATACCAGGCGACCCCGTTGCCGATAATGGCGGGCACGTTGCAGAGGGTCTCGACGTTGTTGACGCAGGTGGGTTTGCCCCAGACGCCGGAGACGGCGGGGAAGGGAGGTTTGGCGCGCGGGTTGGCACGACGCCCTTCCAGCGAATTGATCAACGCCGTCTCTTCACCACAGATGTAGCGGCCGGCGCCGGTGTGGACGAACAGCTCGAAGTCAAAACCGGATCCCAGAATGTTCTTGCCCAGTAGACCGGCGGCCTTGGCCTCTTCCACCGCACGGCGCAGGTTGATGGCAGCATCCACATACTCGCCGCGCAGGAAGATATAGCCGCGATAGGCCTTGAGCGCCCGGGCACTGATGATCATCCCCTCGATCAGCAGATGGGGCAGTTGCTCCATCAGCAGGCGATCTTTCCAGGTGTTGGGCTCCATCTCGTCGGCGTTGCAGAGCAGGTAACGGATGTTCATGCTCTCGTCTTTGGGCATCAGCCCCCACTTCACACCAGTGGGGAAGCCCGCACCGCCGCGCCCCTTGAGACCGGCATCCTTGACGGTGCTGACGATCTCGTCCGGGCTCATCTGGCCGAGCGCCTTGCGGGCGGCGTCATACCCCTGTTTGGCCTGATACTCCTCCAGCCACACCGGCTGGCCGTCGTCCCGCAGCCGCCAGGTGAGCGGGTGGGTCTCGGCGGTGCGGGCTGTGCGGTTGGCTGTGCCAAGAGAGGCGAGGATTTTGTTCTGCGGCAGGCTCATGGGTAAGCCTCCAGGGTTTTCAGCAAGGTCACCGGATCGAGGCCGCCATAGGTGTCGTCATCGATCATGATCGCTGGCCCCTTGTCGCAGTTGCCAAGGCAGCAGACCGGCAGCAGGGTGAAGCGGCCATCCGGGGTGGTTTGACCGGGGCCGAGGTTCATCACCTCCTTGAGACCGGCCAGCAGATCTTCATGGCCATTGATGTAGCAGACCATGCTGTCGCAGACGCGGATGATGTGGCGCCCTACTGGCTGGCGGAAGATCTGGCTATAGAAGGTGGCAACCCCCTCCACGTCGCTGGCGGGAATGCCGAGCTCGGCCGCGATGGCGTGAATGGCGCCGTCGGGTACCCAGCCTCTGGCCTGCTGCACGATCTTGAGCGCTTCGATGCTGGCGGCGCGGGGATCTTCGTAGTGGTGTTTCTCGTGTTCGATGGCATCGCGTTCAGCCTGGCTCAGAACGAAGTCGTCCTGTTTGCTGCTGCATGCCCCTTGCCCCTGTGGGGTCTGATTATTGTGACACTGACATTGCTGGCTCATGACTTGACCTTTGGTGGCTTGTCCTTTTACTGCTCGTCCGGCGATCCCGATTCCCGGCCATGGCCGGGAGGCGGGCTCACTTAACGGTCCACATCCGACATAACGAAATCGATACTGCCCAGATAGACGATGAGGTCCGACACCATGCTGCCTTTGATCACCGAGGGGATCTGCTGCAGGTGAGCAAAGCTCGGGGTGCGGATCCGGGTCCGGTAGCTCATGGTGGAGCCGTCGCTGGTCAGGTAATAACTGTTGATCCCCTTGGTCGCCTCAATCATCTGGAACGACTCGGCTGCGGGCATCACCGGGCCCCACGACACTTGCAGGAAGTGGTTGATCAGGGTCTCGATGTGTTGCAGGGTGCGCTCTTTGGGCGGCGGCGTGGTGAGGGGGTGATCCGCCTTGAAGGGACCCTCCGGCATGTTTTTCATGCACTGCTCGATGATCGACATGCTCTGGCGGATCTCCTCGATCCGCACGGTGGCTCTGTCGTAGGCATCGCCATTGCTGCCGACCGGCACTTCAAAGTCGAACTGGTCATAGCCCGAATAGGGACGCCACTTGCGCACGTCGAAGTTGAGTCCGGTGGCGCGCAATCCGGCCCCCGTGGTACCCCAGGACAACGCCTGCTCGGTGGTGTAGGCCGAGACGCCTATGGTTCGACCGCGCAGAATGCTGTTGCGCATCGCTGCTTTTTCGTAATCCATCAGACGCTTGGGCAGCCAGCTCAGCAGGTTGTCCTGTACCAGCCGTTGCCATCCCTTCGGCAAGTCGTGGGCCACACCGCCGATACGGAACCAGGCCGGGTGCATACGGGCTCCGGTGATCGCCTCGATGATGGTGTAGATCTTCTGCCGGTCGGTGAAGGTGAAGAAGACCGGGGTCATGGCCCCCACGTCCTGGATATAGGTACCGAGGAACAGCAGGTGGCTCTGGATGCGGAACAGCTCCGCCATCATCACCCGGATCATGTCGACCCGCTGCGGCACCTTGATGCCGGCCAGCTTCTCGACCGCCAGCACATAGGGGAGGTTGTTCATCACCCCTCCCAGATACTCGACCCGGTCGGTATAGGGGATGTAACTGTGCCAGGATTGGCGCTCGCCCATCTTCTCGGCACCACGATGGTGATAACCGATATCGGGCACGCAGTTGCGGATCTCCTCGCCATCGAGCTGCAACACCAACCGGAAGGCGCCGTGAGCCGAGGGGTGGTTGGGGCCGAGGTTGAGGAACATGTAGTCCTCATTCTCGTTGCCGCGGGCCAGCCCCCACTCTTCCGGTTTGAACAGCAGGTTCTCCTGCTCCATGTCCTGTTTGGCGGCATCGAGCATGAATGGATCGAATTCGGTGGCGCGCGCCGGGTAATCCTTGCGCAGCGGGTGACCCTGCCAGCTCTTGGGCATCATGATGCGGGTCAGATGGGGGTGGCCATCGAAGGTGATGCCCATCAAATCCCACACTTCCCGCTCGTACCAGTTGGCATTGGGGAAGTGGTTGGTGATGGTGGGCAGATGCAGGTCACTTTCGGCCAGCGCCACTTTCAACATCACATCGGCGTTACGGTCGATGGAGATGAGGTGATAGAAGACGGTGAAATCGCTCTGGGGCAGACCGTCGCGATGGCTGCGCAGCCGCTCATCGGTGGCGCTGAGATCAAACAGCATCACAAACGGGGAGGGCACCTTGCGCAAGAAGCCCATCACATCCTGCAGCAGTTTGCGGGGAAGCCAGACCACCGGCACGCCGGTGCGCGTGGTCTGCACGGTGAAGTGCTCGGCCCCGAAGTGGGCAAACAGTTCGCCAATGACTTTGGCATCCTTGTGGTCGCTGGGCTGCCACTGGGCCATGGCGTAATTGCTGGGAAAATCACGAGTCAGTTTCATGGTCAGATCTCATCCGGCGTGCGCAGGTTGGTCACATTGATCCGTTCGCCGCGCTTGCGCTCTTTTTCGGCCTGCATCTGGGGACGGTAGATCCCCTGATCGCCCACCACCCAGGAGAGGGGGCGGCGTTCTTTGCCGATGGAGTCCTGCAGCAGCATCAGGGCTTGCAAAAAGGCTTCTGGACGGGGCGGGCAACCCGGAATGTAGACGTCGACCGGCAGGAACTTGTCCACCCCCTGCACCACGGAATAGATGTCATACATGCCGCCTGAGTTGGCACAGGCCCCCATGGAGATCACCCACTTGGGTTCGAGCAACTGTTCATACAGGCGCTGGATGACTGGCGCCATCTTGATGAAGGGAGTCCCTGCAATCACCATGAAATCGGCCTGACGGGGCGAAGCGCGGATAACTTCGGCGCCGAAGCGGGCCACATCGTGGGGGGAGGTGAAGGCGGTACACATCTCCACGTAGCAGCAGGAGATGCCGAAGTTGTAAGGCCAGAGGGAGTTTTTGCGGCCCCAGTTGACTGTGTCTTGCAGCACCTCCTCGAGGCGGCCCATCATGATGCCGCGCGTCGCTTCTTGCGCCAGTGGGTCATCGACGGTCTGGCGCTGCTCCTGGGGGTAGCGCTCAACGGGTGCATCCGGGTCAATCCGGGTCAGGGTGTACTTCATGGTGCAACCTCAAGGAAAGGGTCTGTGGTTCAATCACTGTTTTTGTTGTTCAGCTGCGGTTTGCGCGGTGACCAGTCCAGTGCGCCGATGCGCCAGAGGTAGATCAGGCCGATAAGCAGCAGTCCGATGAAAATGGTGGCTTCAATAAAGCCGACCCAGCCGCTCTCCCGCACGGAGACAGACCAGGCAAACAGGTAGAGCGCCTCGACGTCGAAGATGACGAAGAACATGGCGACCAGATAGAACTTGGCGGAAAAACGCAGGCGGGCACTGCCGACCGAGTCGACACCAGATTCAAATGGCTTGTTCTTGGTGCGGCCGTAGGCACGCCCCCCCAGCAGGGCGGCGAGGCCTATCATCACCAGACAGATGGTGATGGCACCGATGACATAAATGGCAAAAGCCCAATGTTGAGCAGAAATATCAGCAAACATAGAGGTTTTTCCTAACCAAATTAATCAAGTGACTTAACAATAATGTTACGCATTATGACACTTTCGCACTGATTTACATGTCATTTTTACGGGTTAATTATTAATCGGTTAACCGGTAATTAAATTTTGTTAAGAAGCGCACTTTTTTGTTGGTTATGGCGGGCGAGAAAGGCCTGTAAAGCGCAGAGAGCTGCTCCTCGTCATCACCTGAAAGGGGTAAATGCCGCGGGCGAAGCCGGATCAGGTCGGTATCGCGGGCAGGGGGCACTGGCGGGAGAAGAGCGTGATGGCGGGTGAGATAGGGGGTGGCAAGAGCAATAAAAAGAGAGGCTTTCAAGCCTCTCCTGTCATCGCGTTCCGGTTTCGAGCGTGGGGCGGTCAGGGTTTATTGGCGACCAGCAAGACCTGATCCGGGTAGGCGCCAATGGAGCGAAGACCGATATCTCCCGAGGTGATATCCAGATACGCCCGCTGACCATTGGCGGAGGTTACCGTGCTGCTCATCAGATAGACATAGCCCTCATTGACCTCTTTACCGTCCCCCGCCATGGCGCGCGGGAAAATGGCTTCATTGAGAGAGGGCTTGTAGCAGGCGTGCTCGACCAGGGTCGCCAGCTCCTTGATGTCGGGCAGGCGCCACTGGCTGATACCGCCGAAGTGATAGAGAGCATGGCTGCTGTCACTGCGGATCCGCTCCGCCACTTGCAGCCCCTGCTGCCAGTAGTAAACGGTCGGTTCCCCCAGGCAACTGCTGCCACTCCATGTCTGCCCCAGTTTGCAGCGCATCCAGGTGAGGCCGGTGTGTTGATCCGTGACGGTGCCGTTGCCATGGTCAAGAAAACGGGCAGAGGGGGCGGTGCGATCCATGGTGTCATCACAAATGGCAGCACCGTGGGCCAGGGGGGCCAGCAGTGCCAGCATGGCGAACGAAAAGCGATAAAGGCTCATGATATTCCTCGGATTATTGGGGAGTGGCGACCAGTCGTACCTGCATCAGCTCGATATAGGTATCTTGCTGCACCAGCGCGGGATAGGTGGTGCCCGCATCTTCTCCCAGGAGCAGGACTGTGCGTTTGCTGATGGGGCCACCGGAAAAGCGCTGAGCTGTGTTGCTGGTGGCGCTCCAGTAGTAGCCATGGTAGGTGTCATCTTCCGAGGGGGCGATATCCGGGAAGTAACGGGTATCCACGATGATACGCTGACCCAGCGGGTCCTTGGCCAGGCTACCGTAGTGCATCAGTGACATCAGTTCACCCATGGTGGGCAGCCGCCACTGGCTGATGCCGCAGCGCTGCTCGCCATTGAGCCACTGCTGATACGCGCGGGTGGTCAGCATGGTGGTCAGCGCCTGTGCTCGGGCGAGGGCCGCCAGATCTCCTTCGGCGGTGAGTTGTTCGATCCTCTTATGAATATGCTGGTAGGCCGCTTGCTGCTCGCCTGCGGTCGCCTTGAACTGCTCATCCTCATAGGCAAAGGGTCTGCTTTTCCAGTCAGGACTCAAGGGATCGTCCGATTTGACCTCCCACACCAGACCGGTATTGAGATCCTTGACGCACTGCCAGCTCGGCGCGTTGTCGGGGAGCACCTGACCGCGATCATCAAGTTTGCGATAGGCAAGCTGGGGACGAGTGCGATTCCAGCTGGCATCTTGTCCCGGATAGTCGGCGGGTTCCTGTTCCAGCAGCGGGTCGTTGCCATCGCTAAAGGTGGTGACGCCGGTGACGGTCAGCAGGTTGCGTGGCTGCTGCTGCACCAGCAGGGCCAGCAGCTCTCTTTGGGTCTCTTCAGCAAACTGGCCGTTGCGCTGCCACTCCTGAGCCAATTGCGCCAGCATCAGGCTGATGGCGCGATAGCTGGTGGTGAGCAACTGGGTCTCCTTGGCGGTGGCAAGGCGTGTGCGGGCCTGTTGCTGCAAGCTGATCGCCACCTGCTGTAGCGCCTGATCAAACTGGCCGAGACCTGCGAGGGCCGCGCGGTCGCTGCCCGGTTGCAGCGGGGCGAGATCGGCCAGCAGCTGCGTCAGTGCGCGATCGGCGGCCACCCCTTCGGCAATGCGGCTCTGCCATAGGGTGCTGAGCAGGGTCGGTTGTAGCCGTTGTGGATCCCCTTTGGCGGCCGGATGTGCCAGTAGCAGGCCTCCGCTCCTCGGTACGAAAAGCAGGGGCGAGTTGACGATGTTGGCCGAACGGCTGACCAGGGCCACAACTCCTTCGCCGCTGACGGCAGGGTCGGCAGGATCACATTGCCAGTTCTGATCCAGATCGGCGCACAGGGTACCGGCGGTTGGCAGGGCGACATCGACCCGGTAGTCCGGGATGGCCAGTGGTGCGTTATCTTCCCCACCGCCACAGGCGCTGAGCAGGGCTGAGAGGGTTGCAATAACCAGTACGGATGGTTTCACTTCACATTCCTTGATTCGGTCACAGGTTCACGGGGGCGGTAACCCCCGTGGTGCAGGATTCAGCGGCGCGGGGTGCTCCGGCGCCAGAGGCGGGGCCAGAGGGCCAGCAACAGCAGCAGGGGGGAAGCCGTGCCGCCACCCCCTTCATCCTGCTCAAGGGGAATGATGCCGGTGTTGGGCAGGGCTTCATCCTTGTAGCAGCGGGCGCCGACTTGCTGGGCGACCCGCCAGTTGCGCAACTGACCGGTGTCACCGGCGATGGTGTCGTTGATCTCCAGCAGCCAGCGGCCAGCGAGCGGTTCGCCGTGCAGCTTGTCTAGCGATTCGAACGGTACCAGTTCACGGGGAAACTCCCCCTTAAGCCGGGTATGACTGGCGTAGCCCTTGTTCCACAGGCTGATCCGGGTGCCGTAAGGGGAGGTGAGCCAGATCTCCAGCTGCTCCAGCTTGCTGTGCTCCAGATCGAGGGCAACCACGAATCTGCTGTCGATGCGGGCCTTGCTCTCGGGCAGGGTGAGAGTGAAGCGGGACAGGCCGTGCCGCTCATCGCTCACCGCATCCTTGATCTGGCCACCCTGACCGATGGCCCGCTGCCAGAGCGGTTCACCGATCGGCAGTTGCAGGTCAAGGCGGGTCTGGCGCTCGGTGGGGCTGGGCAGGGTGAGCTGGAACTGCAGCGGCAAGGTGACTGCCTCGCCACAGGTCAGGTTGCTCGCCGCTTCCAGCGGCAGGGTCCAGCGGGCGCTGCCATCGGCGTTGAGCTCTCCCTGCCAGTGACCGTCACCCATGAGCCCCTTGCTCGGGAGCAGGCTGGCGTCAGCCACGGTCAGGGGGCGGCCGCTCTGGTTGGTCAATTCGATGGCGAGGCTCTTTTTCTCCCCGGGCAACAGGTAGCTGTCATCGGCAAGGCGGGCCGCGATGGGCGTGGGCAGCAGGGCGTGGTGGCGGAAGGCCTGCTCCAGCAGCTTGCCATAACTGCGATCCGGATAGAGGCGGTTGGCGGTATCCACGGTGACCCGCGCCAGCTGGGGCATCCGCACCTGCGGGCCGAGGCCGAAGTGGGATTCAATCAGCAGGGTATCGAACTCGTCACGGGCTACCTCGCCATACTGTTCAACGGCCTGGCGCAGCGCGGTGAAGAGCGGAGTGCCCCACAGCTGGTCGCCGTTGCTGCCGTTGATGGTGAGGTGAGCCGGATAGAGGAAGCCCGGATGATAGCGCGCCCGCAGATCGTCGAGCTGACGGGGCGTCCGGCCGCTGATCCTGGCATCCCAGTTGAAGACCATGAAAGGCTCGAACTGGCGAGCCTCTGGACTACGCTGGCGCCAGCTGGCGGCCAGATAGTCGCTAAAGCCCTCGCCGATGGCGCCCCAGTCCCCCTCTTCTCCCATGTCGGGCAGGATATGGTGCTGCACCGCATGGCCAAACTCGTGCCAGATCACCATGGGATCTTCCGCATCGGGTACCCCGATCCGGCCAATTTCCAACCGGCGCAGGAAGGGGTCATAGAGAGAGTTGTCCTGCTCCCCGGCATCGGTATCGATGGCCAGGGGGCCGCCCATCAGCGTCGGGTAGCCAAGGGATTCCACATGGCGCTGGGCCAGATCCAGATGGTAGTAGCCATTGATATCGAGGAAGGCGGGCTGCTGGTGATCCAGCTGGAAGCCATCGGCATCAGGGCTGCTAAAGGGGGCAGTTTCTGGCGCCGTACCATCCACAACCCGGGCGCGAGGGCCACTCAGCTGGTAGGTGTCATCCACCTTTTGTACCGTGAGCGGCACGGTGCGATAGGCCCGGTTGTCCAGCACCAGATCGTGGCGCCACAGCAGGTTGCCATCTTGCAGCTGGGTGCGTGGGTCGAGGGCAAAGATACGGGCCTGCACCGTAGCTGCTTCCCCTGCCAGCGGGATCGCTTCGGCACGGGTGTTGGCCTCTTGCAGCGTGCGCCCCAGCAGGGCGCTGCCATCGCAGGTGACAAACAGTTGCCAGTAGCTGCTCTTGCTGTTGCCCGGCTGGCTTTCCACCGCCAGCAGACGCCAGGCCGCAGTCAGTGTGTCGCCATCCTGCCAGTACCAGGGCTGGGCTTCGTCACTGCCAGCGAATTGCCACACCGCATTATCCAGCGTGGCGGTATAGGCATCCACCCCGGCGCGGCTTGCTTCATCACATGGAGCCGCCTGTGCCTGCATCAGCCGGGTATTGTGATAAAGGCGCCACGGGCGACCCTGCTCATCGAGACTGACGGCGGCCATCAGGCCGGCGATCGGTGCGCCATTGAGCTGCTGGCGATAATGCAGATAGTGGCCCAGCTTGCCTTGGCGCTGATAGGCCGGGGCATCACTCAGGGTGACGCCGAGCTGCTGTTCGAGCCAGAGGCGGGTATCGGCCGGGGCGTCCTGTTCGACAAAACGCAGTTCGGCGGCCTGAGTGGAAAAGCCAGCCAGCCCCAGCAAGAGGACGGGCAACAGGGGTTTCATAGTGGTACTCCCAATCAGCGGCAGGGTCATTGATTGATCCCCGCCAGATGCAACAAGAAGGCAAATTCACGAGCCCGATCGCCACCACCGGCGCGGTGGCCTCCCTCCAGTTCGGTCAGCAGCAGGTAGGGGCCGGAACCCGTGCTGTGCTCCCGCAGGCGGGTCAGCCACTTGACCGGCTCCCAGTAGGGCACCTGGCTGTCGTGCAGGGCGGTAGTGACCAGCAGGGGCGGGTAGGGTGCGCGGTGCAGGTTGTCGTAGGGGCTGATGCGGCGCATCGCCTGATACTCTGCGGGCTTGGCCGGGTTGCCCCACTCCTGGTACTCCTGACGGGTCAAGGGGAGGGCGGGATCACTCATGGTGCCAAGCATATCGACGAAGGGAACCTGCAACACGGCGCCGCTAAAGAGTGTCGGTTGCTGGTTGAGGGCCGCAGCAACCAGTGTGCCCCCCGCGCTGCCCCCCATGGCAAACAGGGGCAGGGGAGCGGCGTCGGGCGACCAGTGGCGCAGGGCGTGACCGGCTGCGATAAAGTCGCTAATGCCGTTCTGCTTGTGGATGCCCCGTCCGTCGCGGGTCCACTGCTCCCCCAGCATGCCGCCGCCGCGCACATGGGCGATGGCGTAGACAAAGCCCCGATCCAGCAGGCTTAACAGCTCTTTCTGGTAGTAGGGGCGCATCGGCGTGCCATAGGCGCCATAGCCGTAGAGCAGTACGGCGCGAGGGGCCAGATCTTTGCGCCACACCAGCGAGACAGGCACCCGGGTGCCATCGGTAGAGGTGATCCAGCGCCGCTCGCTCTGATAGGGCAATGCTTTATTGCCTGCGGTGTGCTGGTCGTTGATCCACTGGCCGCTGTTTAAATCCAGCCAGCGCTGGCCGGGGGGCTGGCTCAAGCCCTGACTGCGCACCAGAATGCGGTCGCTGGCCGGGTCATGTTCTCCTTGCAGCCAGCCGGTACCGGCGCCACTGGCCAGCGGCAGGCGCTGGCGTTCATGGCCGTTGCGATCGAGCAGGGCGAGCCAATCCTCCCCCTGCTGGCGAAACTGCACCACCAGATGGCGATCAAACAGTCGCCACTTCTCGGGATCGCCGAGATCCTCCCCTTTGGCGGGCCACAGGCGCTGCCACTCACCGAGCGGCGTGCTGGCTGAGTAGAGGGCAAACGCCCCCTCCCGGTTGCTCTTGATCACCCAGCCGGATTGATTGTCCAGATAGTATTCCACCCCGCGCTGGCGGGGTTTGACCTGCTGCGGCTTGCCCGAGTCGAGCAGGTACTGCTCCGAGCTGTCGTGGTTGTTGCCCTGCAACACCAGATGCTGGCCATCCGTGGTGCGATAGAGGCTGAGCAGCCAGGCGGGATCCTGCTCCTCATAGAGAGTCTGCTCCTGGCCATCCTGCCAGCCGCGCAACTGCCAGGGGCGCAGGGTGTAACGCTCGTTGGCGATGGTGTAGAGGGTGCGACCATCTTGTGACCAAGCTAGATCAGCGCTGCGCTGTGCCAAACTGGCCAGCGCCTTGCCGCTTTGGAGATCGAGCAGGGTGACCTGATAGTCGAGAGCGCCGCGCCTGTCTTCGGCGATGGCCAGGGTGCGGTTATCCGGGCTCAGTGCCCAGCCGCCCGCTTCGTAATAGCCCTCACCCGCTCTGGCGGGAAGCCGTTGCTGCACCTTGCCACCGTGGCGTTGCCAGAGTGAGCCATCCGGGCGCAGCTGCCATGCCTGATCGCCGCGCACAAGCCAGTTGTCTGGCACGGGTTCACCCGCCGGATGACGGGCAAACTCGGCGCGCAAGGTTGCTTCCAGCGGCTGCTGCGCGGCGAGCTGCTGCTCGCTCCAGCGATTTTGCTGCTTGAGCAGGGCGAGAATGGCCGGGTTGCTGCGGCTCTCGTCCCGCAACCAGAAGTAGGGATCCTGGCGTACGGGATTGCCTGAAATCAGGTGCGATTGGAACGGGATCGGCGGTGGCAGGGCCTCTTGCGCCCACGCCAACGGGGCGGCCAACAGGGCCGCCATGATTGCATGATGCTTCATCACATCCCCACGAAACGGTAACTGAGGCTGGCTGACAGGTAGCGGCCGCTCTGGCTGTAGAGGGAGGTGTCGCTGCCAGCCGGGAGTCCGGCCACATCCTGATAGCGGACGTAGCGGGTATCGAGCAGGTTGCCGATGGTGGCATTGACCTTGAGCGCCTCGGTGATCTGCCAGTCGCCGGTGAGGTCCAGGCTGAACCAGCCGGCGCTGCTCTGGCAGGCACCGTTGTAGCCAGTCTGCGCATTGGCGCACTGGGGCACCTTGGTCATGGCGGCGGCATAGTTGCCACTGAGCTCAACCCCCCAGTCGAGCTGTTGCCAGCGCAGGGTGGTGTTGCCTTCCAGCGGTGTCTGGGTGCGCAGCGGCTCACCGCGGTGATCCTTGCCATCCATCCAGGCCAGATTGGTCGAAAGCTCCCACTTGTCGCTCAGCCAGAGGCTGGCGGCCAGCTCGGCGCCCCAGGTTTCTGCTTTGGCAACGTTGCGATATTGGCGCAGGAAGACACCGTCATCGAGGCGAAAACCGGTCTGGCGCCAGTCGATGAAGTTGTAGTAGCGGTTGTAGAAAACGGCCGGTTTGACGCTCCAGTTGTCGCTTTGGCCATTCACTCCCCACTCCAGACTGTGGCTGGTCTCCTCCTTGAGGTTGGGGTTGGCAATGATCTCGAATGGCGGCATGGCAAAGTAGTGGGGAATGTTGCCGTAAACCTGATCGTAAGCGGGGGCGCGGAAGCCGTTGGCATAGCTGAGCCAGCTGCGCCATGTCTCGTTGAAGCGGTAACTGGCCGCGACACTGGGGGAGATGTGGTCGCTGTGGTTCTCGGCCAGATTGCTGTCCGGTGCGCGCAGGCGCTGGCGGTCAAAGCGCAGGGTCGGGGTAAACTGCCAGTTGCCCAGATCGATCACATCGCTCAGCCAGATGCCATCGCGGCGGGTCTCGGCCTTGCTGAAGGGGGCTTTCTGTCCTTGGGTGGTGATGCCATCTTCCAGGGTCAGATTGCTGACCGGTCGCTCGTGGTTGGCCTGCTCCACTTCCACACCGTAGCTGAAGGTGTGATCCAGCGAGCCGGTGCTCAGCTTGCTCTGCAGCTCCAGCTCACTGCCAAGGCGCAGCTCCTCGAATGTGGAGAGGGTGCGCTGGCTGCGATATCTGGGATAGCCGCTCAGGGCATCGTTGCGCAGCAGCTGGCGCTGGTTGGCTTCGTTGCGTGACTGGTTGCCAAACAGGCTCCAGTTGAGGGTATCGATCATGCCCAGATCGTTGGCTTCCCAACTGAACTTGCCGCCCTGGGTGCGCTGATCGCCATCTTCCTGAAAACCGACCACGTCCCAGCTGCCATCGGGTTGGGGCACCGCTTTGGGCCCCATCTGGCGTTTGGCGTGATCCTCGTAGTAGTCCAGCTCCAGCCGCAGAGCGTGATGGGCATTGAGGGGGAGGCGGCTGCTGGTGGAGGCACTCATGCCATCCAAATCAGCCGGAATGCGGTTCTCCTCAAAGTTGGCGGTTTCGTTGCCACGCCAGCCGGAGAGGCGCAACAGATGTTCGCTCTCCAGTGCCCGCACCGCGCTGGTCATGCTGAGCTTCTTCTTGTTGCTGTCGCCACCGTAGAGGGTTTTGGCCGCCAGATAGCTATCTTGCTGTTGCAGATAATCTTCCGGCTGCTTGGTATTCATCACCACGGTGCCGCCGATGGCATCGGAGCCATGCAGGGAGGAGCCGGCCCCCTTGGCCACCTCAATCTGCTTGATGTCATCAAGGTCGAAGTTGAAGCGACCCACCTTGTCATTGATGTTGTCGGCGCCAAAGCCGTCGCTGACGCGCACCCCATCCTTGATCAGCAGGATACGGTTGCCACCGATGCCGCGCACGCTGATGTTTTGCGGTCGCCCGGCAGAGCCGGTGACCGAGACACCGGGGATCTTGCGAAACACATGAGTCAGCTCGCTGGCGACCTGACGGTCCAGCTCTTCCTGAGTGATGACGGTGATGGAGCCGGAAACATCGGAGAGTTTCTGTTGTACCCGTTGCCCGGTGACAATGATGGTGTCGTCGCTGCGAGCCTTCTCCACAGGGGGAAGATCGGCCGCGCCAGCGGAGGCACACAGGAGTGCCGGCCATGCCTGAAGTAGTTTGTTCATAATGATAATTGTTTTTATTTAAGCCTGGGGGGCGGCATTATTGCAGAGGCCTGACCACTTGACAATAAATGGCAATCATTATCATTAAGGTCTTATGGTGTTGATATTATTGAGTTATTTGTTTTTAGAGAGAGGCTCCCGCGCGAGGCGGGAGCGGGGGGATCAGGGCTTGAGCAGTTGCAGCGACTCTTCTGCGGCCTTGCCTTGGGAGAGGGTGATATCGACCCGGCGATTCGCCTGGCGATGTTCGGGGGTGTCATTAGCAAAGCGGGGTTGAGTGTCGGCAACCCCCTGAGCGATGACTCGTCTGGCATCCAGCTGGGGGTTGGTCAGCATGGTTTGCACGATGGAAGAGGCCCGCAGCACCGAGAGCTCCCAGTTATTGCGATAAAGCTCCACCGGCGCCTGGGAGTTGTCGGTATGGCCGGTGACCACTACCTGACCCGGGATATTGGCCAGAATGCCGGCGATCTTGTTGACCAGCGGGATGAACTGGGGCTGCAGGAACGCCGAATCGGCGGGGAACAGCGCTTTCTCGCCGATACGGATCACCAGCTGACTGCCAAGCTGCTCGACCTCCAGATCCTTCGATTCGATCTGGGCCTTGAGCTGTTGCTCAAGCTTCTGCTTGGTCACCTGCACCCACTCCTGCTCCTTGGTCTTATGGGGCCAGGATTCGGTGGCGCTCGGCTTTTCCGAGGAACCTATGGTCTCGTTGAAGGGATCCGATGCCGCCATGGGGGCATCTTTCTCCAGCACAGTCTCTTCTTTCGGGCTGCTTGGCGTGGTCTTCGATTCCGGTTCAAGAATCCCTGTGCCCCCCTGCATCAAGGGTGAGCCGGCAGGCGGGGAGATGAGGCCGATTTTACCCAGCGACTCGATAAAGCCCTGGATAAGCACCCGGGTTTCGGACTGCTTGGCCATGGCAAAGGAGTAGAGCACCACAAACAGGGCGAACAGCAATGTCATGAAGTCGGCATAGGAGACCAGCCAGCGTTCGTGGTTCTCCGGCGCTTCAGCCTTTTTCTTTTTCGCCACCATGGCCTCCCAGATAAGGTTCGAGGGTCACTTGCAGGCGTGCTTGGGACTCGCCATCCACGATGCAGAGAATGCCGGTCAGAGTCATCTCCTTGTAGTGGCGGATCTGGTGGGCAAACCCCTTGTAGCGGTTGCCGAACGGCAAGAAGATCAGGTTGGCGGCGGATACCCCGTAGATGGTGGCGATAAAGGCCACCGCGATGGCGCCACCCAGCTTGTCGGGGGCATCCAGCAGACCCATGGCGTGGATCAGGCCAAATACCGCGCCGACGATCCCCATGGTCGGGCAGTAGCCTCCCATGGCTTCATAGAATTTGACCGTCTGTTCGAGATCTTCCTGTTCAAATTCGATCTCGTTCTCCAGCACCTCGTGGATTTTGTTCTTCTCGTAGCCATCGACCATCATCTGCACCCCTTTCTTCAGGAAGGGATCCTTGATCTCCTCGATCATCCCTTCCAGCGCCAGCATGCCGCTGCGGCGAGCATTGCCTGCCAGGGTCTCCAGCAACTGGGCCTGTTCATGCATGTCGAGTTTGAGGGGAGAGAGCAGCCATTTGAAACGCTTCATGGTGCTACCGACGACAGAGAAGGGGAACTGGGTCAGCGCAGCGCCTATGGTGCCGCCGATCACGATGAGGAATGCGGGCAGATCGAGCAGTGCACTGGGGTGACCACCCTCGATCATGTTGCCGCCAAGGATGGCGATCAACGCCAGCACCAAGCCAATCAAGCTCATTTTTTACACGTCCCTGTATGTTGATAATGGCTAGTGTAGCTAGTTAAGTATCAGTTTTTCAAAATGATATCCAATCGCTGAGCAATTAATCGGCGTGGTATGTGGCTGCGGGTGTCGCGCACAAAGCGGGGAGAGGCAAACGTTGTTATGGCATCAGTGGCGAGAGACTGACTAAGAGCGAAACAGTCTGCGGCTACTATAGTGCGCAATCATCCAGAGCCGGGAATCCATGAAGCACAATAAAGAGCTTCTCCTCTCGGGACCATATCCTGGTGATTAGGTGACGTCATCATCAAGAAGGCGACCATCAGGTCGCCTTCTTGTTTCGTATTTTGCAGTATATGGCTCGATGTCAGAGGGGCGATCAGAGCACCATGGCTGCAATCCAGCCGAAGATCACCAGCGGGATGTTGTAGTGAATAAAGGTGGGCACCACGCTGTCCCAGATATGGTCGTGCTGGCCATCGGCGTTGAGGCCGGATGTCGGGCCCAGGGTAGAGTCGGAGGCCGGTGACCCCGCATCCCCCAGCGCGCCAGCGGTACCGACCAGCGCGATGATCGCCATCGGTGAGAAGCCGAGCTGCAGACAGAGCGGCACATAGATGGTGGCGATGATGGGCACGGTGGAGAAGGAGGAGCCGATCCCCATGGTGATGAGCAGGCCCACCAGCAGCATCAGGAAGGCGGCGATCCCCTTGTGCTGGCCGATGCCGGAGGCGACCACCTGTACCAGAGAGTCGACCCCGTGGGTTGCCTTCATCACCGCGGCAAAACCGGCGGCGGAGATCATGATGAAGCCGATCAGCGACATCATGCGCACCCCCTGGGTGAAAGCATCCTGGCTTTCGCGAAACTTGATGACGCCGCCGCAGGTGAAGATGACAAAACCGGCCAGCGCACCCAGTACGATGCTGTTGGTCATCAACTGCAGCCCCAGTGCTACACCAATGGCCAGCAGGGCCACCCAGATATGAGTGAGGTTGAGCTCGACCGCTTCGGGCTCGGCATCCAGGATCTTGGCCAGATCGTACTGGCGCGGTTTGCGATAGCTGATGAATACCGCAATCAGCAGGCCCAGTACCATACCGGCAACCGGAATGGCCATCGCCAGCGGGATCTGGCTGGTGGTGATGGGCACGCCGTTATCGATCAGGTTCTTGGCCAGAATGTTGTTCAGGAAGATGCCGCCAAAGCCGACCGGCAGCACCATATAGGTGGCGGTCAGGCCAAAGGTGATGACACAGGCCACCTGACGACGGTCGATCTGCATCTGCGCCATTACATGCAGCAGCGGCGGGATCAGAATGGGAATAAAGGCGATATGAACCGGGATCAGGTTCTGGGACGAGATGGCCACGGCCAGCACGGAAGAGAGCAGCAGGGTTTTAACCCACATGATGCGGGTCGAGCTGGCATCCTTGCCCAACTGGCTGATCACCTTGCGGGCCAGCAGGTCGGTGATCCCGGAGCGGGAGATGGCAACCGCAAAGGCGCCCAGCATGGCGTAGGAGAGAGCAATCTCGGCGCCACCGCCCAGGCCACCGCTGAAGGTGGTGAGGGTATCGGTCAACGATAGCCCGCCCACCAGGCCGCCAGCAATGGCCCCCAGCGCCAGCGAGACCACCACATTGATCCGCAGCAGACTGAGCACCAGCATCAGCCCGACTGCGATAACAACAGGATTCATTTGATTTCCTTATAGTTTGTTATTGCTGTCTGTCATATGAAGGGGGGTTAGTTTGCGAAAAATGTGACAAATGTCGAGTAAAAAATCGGTCAAGCCGGCCATATCACTGCTGCTTGTGGCGCCGGGTTGATCAACATGAGGCTTTCCGACCTGTTTGTCTCCATAGATCGCATACATAACGGTTGATAGTGATTATCGGTGCGCTGTGCGTTCAAACCCGTTTCGCAAAAAGCGAAGGCTGCCAGTGGCAGCCTTCATTTGTTTATGTCTGCACGTCGTCATCGGCAGGGGTATCCGGTGTGTCGTCATCCGGATACGCTGGCGGCCAGCCCCCCATGCTCTTCCAGCGGTTGACGATATGACAGAACAACTCGGTGGTGCGCTCGGTGTCATAGAGGGCAGAGTGCGCCTCTTTATTGTCAAACGGGATGCGGGCGCTCTGGCACGCTTTGGCCAGCACGGTCTGACCCAGCGCAAGCCCGGATAGGGCGGCGGTGTCGAAGGTGGCAAACGGGTGGAACGGATTGCGCTTGAGGCCTGCTCGTTCGGCGGCGGCCATCACGAAGCCGTGATCGAAGGTGGCGTTGTGGGCCACTATGATGGCGCGGCCGCAATCCTGTTCCTTCATCCCCTTGCGGATCCCCTTGAAGATCTCGGTCAATGCCTCTTTTTCCGAGACTGCGCCACGCAACGGGTTGTAGGGGTCTATGCCGGTGAACTCCAGCGCGGCCTTTTCCAGATTGGCCCCTTCGAAGGGCTCGACATGAAAGTGGAACACCTGGTCGGGAACGAGCCAGCCCTGCTCATCCATTTTCAGGGTGTAAGCCGCGATTTCGAGCAAAGCATCGGTCTTGGCGTTGAACCCGGCTGTTTCAACATCGATGACGACGGGGTAAAAACCACGGAAACGGCCCTTGAGGGTATGAACTGCGTCGGTCATGGGATCTCGGTCGGGATAAAATGAGGCGGCATTATCGCAAAAAAGCGTTGGCTTGTCCTCCCATCCCACGCAGGAAGCCTGTGCAAGATGGCGCTGGATTCAATATCTGTGCAGCCACCAGCGGGCGGCGATCAGCGCCGTGACAGTGCCAAGCAGGGCGCTGGCCAGCACATCCACCGGCCAGTGCATCCCCATTACCATGCGCGACAGACCAACCCCCAGGGCCCACAGTGGCAGTAGCCAGACGCCCGTGGGGGCGCGGGCCAGCCAGATGAGGCCAAAGAATTGGGCCAGGCTGATGGCGGCGATACTGTGGCCAGAGGGGAAGGCGTAATTCACCTCCTTTTGCCAGTGGTGGCCGAGCCACTCTGGCAGGGCCAGCAACTGACTGGCCGCATGCACCTGCTCACTGCGTACATCGACGCTACTGGCGTAGAAGCTTTTAATGGCCGGGATCAGCCCCTGACTCTCCAGCCAGAGCAGGTAGGGTCTGGGCTCTTCGGTCAGGTGTTTGACCAGGCTCTTGATCACCCAGTCGCTGGCAAGCAGGGCCGCCAGTGCACACCCCAGCGCAATGAAGGAGGCCCACTCCAGTTTGAGTTTGTAGCGGGTCAGTAGCAGCAAGAGGGCGCCACTGACCCCGATCCCGGGAATATCGACCATGCGGGTCAGGGCGTATGACCACCATAACCAGCCTGAATGCAGGGAGTCGATCAGAAAAGGCTGCCAGGGCAGCGTAGTGAGCAACAGCAGCGGCAGGATCAATAGGGCGCTAAACCCGAGCACCTGACTGCGCGTGAGTGATGGGACTGGGGCTGAGAGCGATGATGAGTGTGGCGGCATGGCTAGTATGGGCTATCGCAAAATGAGGAGGCATTGTGCCATCGGGGCATGTACAGACCAAGCCGAGCCGAGGGTTTGTTACCTCTGCTTACACATTTGTAGCGAAATATTCTGTTTGAACAGTCGGATCGAGCCGTCACCGCGCAATGGATGCCGATTCTCTGCCGATTGCATCACAGGCTGAAATCTCGGGCGGCTTTGCGCTAGAATGGCGCCCCCGTGGCGGTTGTGACCAAAGAGAGCCCGATGAAGATAGTCGTTGATGAGAATATGCCCCATGCCGTTGAGCTGTTTGCCGAATTTGGCGAGGTAGTCGCCTTGCCCGGACGGCAGATGCAGGCTAGCGATCTGCTGGATGCTGATGTGCTGCTGGTGCGTTCGGTCACCCGCGTCAACGGCGATTTGCTGGCAACCAGCCCCAAACTCGGGTTTGTCGGCACCGCCACCATCGGCACCGACCATGTGGACAAGGCCCTGCTGGCAAGTCGCAATATTCCCTTCTTCAGCGCCCCCGGTTGCAACAAGTACTCGGTGGGGGATTATGTACTCTCGGCTCTGCTGGTACTGGCGGAGCGTTACGAGCTCGACCTCTCGGCGATGACGCTGGCGGTGATTGGCGCGGGCAATACCGGTGAGTGCGTGGCTGGCAAGGCCCAAGCGCTCGGCATGAAGGTGCTGCGCTGTGATCCGCCCAAGGCGCGGGATAATCCGGATGCGGGTTTTGTCGACTATCAGACCGCTCTTGACGCCGATATTGTCAGCTTTCACGTACCCATTACCCGTGAAGGGCCGGATGCCACCTACCATCTGCTGGATGCAGAACAGATAGCTGTCCGTCCTGCCGGGCAGATCCTGATCAACGCATCCCGCGGTGAGGTGTGGGATAACCGGGCCCTGCTGGCACGCCAGTTGAGCGATGCGCCGTTGCGACTGGTGATGGATGTGTGGGAGAACGAGCCCGAGCCACTGGCAGCGCTGGTGCCCCATACCGAGATTGCCACCCCTCATATCGCCGGTTACAGCCTGGAGGGGAAGGCGCGTGGCACCTGGATGCTCTATCAGGCGCTCTGCCAGCAGCTGGGGCGCGAGCCTCGTCAGGATTTGAGTCAGCTGTTGCCAGCTCCCGATGTGCAGGCAGTGGTGCCGGGCCGCATACCGGATCAGGCGCTGATCAAGCAGCTGGTGCATCTGGTCTATGACGTGCGCCGCGATGATGCCCGTTTTCGGGTACGACTCGGCCAGTCCGGCAGCTTTGACGAGCAGCGCAAACACTATCCCGAGCGCCGTGAACTGTCCTCCCTGCAGATTGAGGGGGCCTTTGCCTGTCAGGCGCTCGGCGCCTTGGGATTTGCGCTGTCACGCTCCTGAACAGGGGGCAAATTGTTGGAAGATAACGGGAAGAGGTGAGCCGTACTGGCCATACTGAAACCATTTTTTACTGAGTTGGCGCAGATCCTGCTGCGCCAACTCAGCTATATCAGGCAGCGTCATCTCGCAGCGCGAGAGTATGCCGACCATGGTGCCAGCCGGCGCCATTGCAGCATTATCAGAGGAGAACAGAATGAGCCAGCAGTTTAACGTAGCGGTATTGGGTGCCAGCGGCGCCGTGGGTCAGGCGATGATCGAGATCCTGGAAGAGCGCGAATTTCCGGTAGCGACCCTCTATCCGCTGGCTTCCAGCCGCAGTGCCGGTGATACCGTGCGTTTTGGCGGCAAGAACCTCGAGATCCTCGATGTGGAGGAGTTTGACTGGAGCCAGGTGCAGATCGCACTCTTCTCCGCCGGTGCCGAGGCATCTGCCAAGTGGGCACCGATTGCTGCCGAGCACGGCTGCATCGTTATCGACAATACCTCCTGCTTCCGCTATGACGAAGATATCCCGCTGGTGATCCCGGAAGTGAACCCGGATGCGCTGGCCGATTTTCGCAATCGCAACATCATCGCCAACCCTAATTGCTCCACTATCCAGATGTTGGTGGCCTTGAAGCCGCTGCATGACGAAGTGGGCATTGCCCGTATCAATGTTGCCACCTATCAATCCGTGTCCGGCTCGGGCAAAGAGGGGATCAGCGAGCTGGCGGGACAGACCGCTCATCTGCTCAACGGTCGTCCGGTAGAACCGACCCTCTATCCGCAGCAGATCGCCTTTAACCTGATCCCGCAGATCGACAACTTCACCGACAACGGCTACACCCGTGAAGAGATGAAGATGGTGTGGGAGACCCAGAAGATCCTCGGCGATGCCAGCATTGCCGTGAATCCGACTTGCGTGCGGGTGCCGGTCTTCTACGGCCACGCCGAGGCGGTACATGTCGAACTGCACCAGCCGCTCGATGCCGAACAGGTCAAGGACCTGCTGCGCAATGCACCGGGCGTGACCCTGTTTGATGACGAAGGGGACTATCCGACCCCGGTGCGTGATGCCACCGGCAAGGATGAGGTGCTGGTCGGTCGGGTGCGCCAGGATATTTCTCATCCGAGTGGTATCAATATGTGGATCGTGGCCGATAACGTTCGTAAGGGCGCGGCAACCAACAGTGTACAGATTGCCGAGCTGCTGGTTCGCGACTATCTGTAAGGCTGGAGAGATGTCACAGATGCGCAGCAGGGAGTGCTGCGCATCCGGCCTGTGATCAAACCGGGGTGTGACCCATGCCGCACTCCGTTACATCAAGATTCTGTTGCGATATCAACTGATTAAGTTTTTTCCTACACTCAGAGTCAAGTCGGGTGCTAAATGTGTCGGACTACTGGCTTGCGACGCGAGCCTGATTTATATTGAACCGACTGTTTTGGGGTAACTATCCAGATTTTTCAATGTGATAGGGCCGTCATACGAAGGAACGAATATGGGACATTCCCGCATAACATTGGCAACGCTTTTCGCATTGGGTCTGCTGGGCAACGTCCAGGCTGAAGATTCGGCGCGGGAGCCTTTTTTTGTCGAGCTAAAAGGCCCTGACGAGCCCGTACCTCCCGCCGTCAATACCCAACCGCTGGCGCAGCC
Source organism: Aeromonas sp. FDAARGOS 1405 (assembly GCF_019048265.1). Classification (NCBI taxonomy): domain Bacteria; kingdom Pseudomonadati; phylum Pseudomonadota; class Gammaproteobacteria; order Aeromonadales; family Aeromonadaceae; genus Aeromonas; species Aeromonas sp. FDAARGOS 1405. The sequence goes on from NZ_CP077311.1 coordinate 3,190,595, forward strand.
GGTCGCCAGACCCGTTGCGCAACCGGTACGTGCAACCGCCCAGCCTGTGGTTCGTCAGGTCACGGCCAATGCCGGTAGTTATGGCCCTGTTCGTCCAACCGATACCCTCTGGAGTCTGGCGAGCAAATACCGCCCCTCCAGTAATGTCAGCGTCTACCAGACCATGGTAGCGATCTACGAGAAAAACCCCCGCAGTTTTGCCGATGGCAACATCAACCACATTCTGGTGGGGTCCCGCATTTTGCTGCCGACCGTGGCCGAAGCGAGCGTCATCACCGACGCTCAGGCGCGAGCCAGATTCCGCAGTGACAACGCCAGCTGGAAGGGGCTGAGTCCCAAGTATCTCGCCGAGAAGCAGGCCCATGGTGCCAAACCGGCGGCCAAGCCCGTGAAGGTTGAGACTGCCAAAGCCGAACCGGTGAAAACCGCGCCAGCTCCGTTGCCTGCGGCAAAAGCGGCCCCCATTCCTGCTCCTGTTGTAGCACCGCAACCGTCTGCTGAAACCAAAGATGTTGTCAAGGCGAGCGAGCCCGCGTCAAAAGAGGCGGTGGCCCCAGTCCCGGCGACGAGCGCCGCAGCAAACACCACACCGGCGCCTCTGCCTTCCGATCTTGAAAAACCGGTGGGCAAACCGGCCACCGAGATGGCGCTGGCACTGGAAGATGCCAACGCCCAGCTCGGTCAGGTGACCGAGATGAACCACAGGCTCAAACTGCGCCTGCAATCCCTGACCGAAGAGGTCGAGACCCTCAAGGCCCAGTTGCAGGATCAGACAGCACTGCAAAAAGAGCTAGCCGAGTTGAAGGCCAGACCTGTCCCCCCCGTGGTGGCAGAGCCTGAACCCAAGCAGCACTGGCTGATGGAGCTACTCTCCTCGCCGCTCAATCTCGCCATGATCATCTTGTTGCCGGTGCTGCTGGTATTGGCGCTGGTGACCCTGTGGCTGCGGGCTCGGGCTCGTCGCGAGCTGGAGGAGCAGGAGAAGAGCCTCTCCGAGTCCACCGCCATGATGATGGATCAGGAGCAGAGCGAGTTCGATGATCTGCTAAGCGTCGATTTGACTGATAACGAGCCGGTGCGCCCGATGCCGGATCTCAACACTCCTGATGGTTTTATGCCGGTCGAGCCCGATGCGTCAGCTAAAAAGCCGGATGTTGACTTGGTCTTCAGCGACGATGGCGAGATAGATCTGCAAGGTTTCGAGCCGGAGCGAATGGCTGCCCAGCCAACCAGCCGTGACCCTGATCTGGTTCCGGATCTCGATCTCTCGCTGGATGAGCCTGTCGCGTTGGCCAATGAACCCGACATGGATCTGGCCAGCGAGTTCAACCCCAAGTCCAGGGGGGCTGATGAGCTCATGAGTGAAGAGGAGCTGCAGGCAGCCCTGTTTGCCGAGCTTGATGCGGATCTTTCGGCTGATCTGGAACCGGAGTTGAGTGCAAGCAGCAAGAGTTCGGCTGCTGATGATCTGGCCAGTTTTGATCTGGGTGATTTTGAACACGAGGTGGATGAACCGGCTGCGGGCGAGGGCAACAATGCCATCGACTTGAGCGTGGATGGTTCGGCTGATGATATGTTGGCCGAGTTGGGGCTTGAGTCAACCAAAGGCAAGGAGACCGAGCTGGATCTGGAGTGGGATCCCAATGAACTGGCGCTCTCCGATTTTGAGGATGCCTTCACCGAAGTGGAGTCTCATCCGGCAGATGTGCAGCCGCGTGAGCAAGCGCAGGAGAGCGGCTACGTCGAGATCGACAAGCTGCTGGCCGATGCCGATGCCAGCACCACTGAGCAGGAGCCTTATCAGGGCTTCTCGCTGGATGTGGGGCTCGATGGCTTCCCCGAGGTGCTGCCGGAATCCACCGGGTTTGACGTGGATGCCGACGACGGTGGTGTGGGAGCCAAGCTGGATCTGGCCCGCGCCTACCTCGAGATTGATGACAAGGACAGCGCCCGCGAATTGCTGCAAGAGGCGGCAGCGCAGGGAACTGATCATCAGCGTGCCGAGGCTGAGAAACTGCTCAAACGGCTGGGGTGAGTCACCTTCCATAACGAGATAAGCATGACGAGGGCAGCCAGTGGGCTGCCCTCTTCTTTATGGTGATGTTTGATGGGGTTGAGGCCAGGCATGCCAGCCAATTGTGCGCTTTATGGGACTTTTCTAGCTGAGCGCGTATAATCCGCCCCGTTTCTTTCACTGCGTTTCACAACAAGACAAGTTTATCCATGCGAATTGCCCTAGGTATTGAATATGACGGCAGCCGGTATTTCGGCTGGCAGCGTCAGCGTGAAGTGATCAGCGTACAGGAGGAGTTGGAGAAGGCCATCAGCCGGATCGCCAACCACCCTGTTTCCATCCAGTGTGCCGGACGCACCGATGCCGGTGTCCATGCGACCGGCCAGGTGATCCACTTCGATACCGAGGCGAACCGTGCCGAAGGTGCCTGGACCCTGGGGCTCAACTCCAACCTGCCGCCTGATATCGCCGTGCGCTGGATCAAGGAGGTGGACGACACGTTCCACGCCCGCTTCAGTGCCACCGCTCGTCGCTACCGCTATGTCATCTACAACCACAACTTCCGTCCGGCGATCCTGGGCAGTGGCGTCAGTCATTATCACGAGACCATTGATGCCGAGTTGATGCACCAGGCGGGCCAGAGCCTGATCGGGGAGCATGACTTCAGCACTTTTCGCGCCGTCGCTTGCCAATCCAATACCCCGTGGCGCAATGTGACCCATCTGTGCGTCAGTCGTCAGGGGCCCTACATCGTGCTCGATATTCGTGCCAATGCCTTCCTGCACCACATGGTGCGCAATATCACCGGGTCCCTGCTGCTGGTGGGGCAGGGGCTCAAACCGGTGGAGTGGATTGCCGAGGTGCTGGCGGCCAAGGATCGCAATCTGGCCGGGCCGACCGCCAAGGCTGGTGGCCTCTATCTGGTCGACGTGGATTACCCGGCCGAGTTTGCTCTGCCGCAGTTGCCGCTCGGCCCGCTGTGGCTGCCGGACTCGGCACCGGGTACGACCAGTTTTTAGTAACTGCGCCCGAAAAATTGTGGTTTAATGACCCGTCATTTGTTGCCATCGAGCTATTAAGTCATTGAACAATCTAGGCTCGATGCGTTTTGTCAGGCACAAAAGCATTAAGGAATTCCATGAGCTGGCTTGAGAAGATTCTTCCCAAGAGCAAGATCACTGCACCCCGTCGTCACAACATTCCGGAAGGGGTGTGGACCAAGTGCAGTGCTTGTGAACAGGTGCTCTACCGGGCAGAGTTGGAGCGCAACCTCGAAGTGTGCCCCAAGTGTGATCATCATATGCGCATCAGTGCTCGCGCCCGTCTCGAGAGTTTCCTCGACGAGCAGGGTCGTACCGAGATCGGTGCCGAGCTGGAGCCGCAGGATGTACTGAAATTCAAGGATTCCAAGCGCTACAAGGATCGTTTGTCTGCCGCCCAGAAAGCGACAGGAGAAAAAGATGCGCTGGTGGTCATGAAAGGGACCCTCAAAGGGGTGCCGGTTGTCGCCTGTTCCTTTGAGTTCTCCTTTATCGGTGGCTCCATGTCCTCCGTGGTCGGTGCCCGCTTCGTGCGCGCTGTCGAGGAGTGCATCAAGGAGGGCCGCGGTCTGGTCTGTTTCTCCACTTCTGGTGGTGCCCGCATGCAGGAAGCCCTCTTCTCCCTGATGCAGATGGCCAAGACCAGCGCGGCGCTAGACCGACTCTCCAAGGCTGGCCTGCCCTTTATCTCTGTGCTGACCGACCCCACCATGGGGGGCGTTTCCGCCAGTCTGGCGATGCTGGGTGACATCAACGTGGGCGAGCCCAAGGCGCTGATCGGTTTTGCCGGCCCGCGCGTTATCGAGCAGACCGTACGCGAGAAACTGCCGGAAGGCTTCCAGCGCTCCGAATTCCTGCTGGAGAAGGGGGCCATCGACCTGATTATCGATCGTCGCGACATGCGTAACCGTCTGGCCAGCCTGCTCGCCAAAATGCTGAATACTCACGTCATCGAAGAGTGAAGATGAGTTCAAACATGCAACAATCCCAAAGCCGGTCGCTTGTCGACTGGCTTTCTTATTTGGAGCAGATCCATCCGGTCAATATCGACATGGGTCTGGATCGGGTCGGTGCCGTTGCCCGGCGTATGGGGCTGACCCAACTGCCGTTCAAGGTGATAACGGTGGCGGGTACCAACGGCAAGGGCTCCAGCTGTGCCATGGCGGCCAGCATTCTGATGGCCGCAGGCTATAAGGTCGGCGTCTACTCCTCTCCCCATCTGCTGCGCTTTACCGAGCGGGTGCGGATCAACGGGGCCGAACTGGCCGACAGCGATCACTGCGCCGCTTTTGCCGAGGTGGAAGCGGCTCGCGGCGAGATTGCCCTCACTTTCTTCGAGTTCGCGACACTGGCTGGGCTGTGGCTGTTTCGCCGCGCCGCGCCCGATGTGCTGCTGCTGGAGGTGGGGCTGGGTGGTCGGCTCGACGCCACCAATGTGGTGGAGTCCGATGTGGCGATGATCACCTCCATTGCCCTCGATCACTGCGACTGGCTGGGTGATACCCGTGAAGCCGTGGCGGTGGAGAAGGCTGGGGTCTATCGTGCCGGAAAACCCGCCATCAGCGGTGAGCCCAATCCACCTGCGACTATCGCGAGCGAAGCACAGCGGCTTGGCGCCAACCTGCGTCAGGTTGGGGTGGACTTCTCTGGTAAAGAGCATGAAACCGGCTGGGATTACCTGGGCCTCAACCAGTGGCGTGATCTGCCCAAACCGGCGCTGCCGCTGATGAATGCAGTGACTGTGCTGGCGGCGCTGGAATCCCTCGGCTTGCCGCTGCCGGAGTCTGCCATTCGTGACGGGCTGGCCAATGCCCGGCTGGCTGGCCGGATGCAGCAGCTGCAAAGCGCACCGCAGGTGATCGTCGATGTGGCCCACAATCCCCATTCGGCAGCCTATCTGGCGACCCAACTACGTAAAATGCCCTGCTCGGGTGTACGCCGCGCCGTGGTCGGCATGCTCAAAGACAAGGACATGGCGGGATCCCTTGCCGAACTCGATGGCCTGATTGGCGAGTGGTATCTGGCCAGCCTCACCGGCCCGCGCGCCGCCACCGCAACGCAGCTGGCTGCGGCGCTGGGGGAGGGCAAGGGGCCTGCCAGGGCGTTTGATGATGTCAGCGCCGCTTATCGGGCAGCGTTGGCCGTATCGAGTCCGGACGATATGGTCATTGTGTTTGGTTCGTTTTACACTGTCGCCGACATTCTGGCGGGTGTCGCCGTCTAGGCCCCCCCCTTGCTCCCCAGCCCTCGGGCGGGGAGCCAAATCGCATATTGAGTTACGTAAAGGTAGGATTCAACTTGGCCTCGAAGTTTCAAAACCGTCTGGTGGGCACCGTCATCCTGGTGGCCCTGGTTGTTATTTTCCTGCCGGACTTGCTGGATGGTCACAAGCTGGCGCAAAAGGAGGAGGCCTTTGCCAAGATCCCGCTGCGCCCCGAGCTGGAGCCTGCCAAGCCTGCGCTGCAGGTCTCGGCAGCCAGCAGCCTGCCAGCCGATCATTTGGCCAGCCAGCAACAGGCCTCTGCGGCCCAGCAGTGGCAAGTGGAAGAGGTGGCTGACCCCATGACCCTCGCCGGTCAGGGCAACGGCGCGCAGCCGGCGACAACCCCTGCCGCACCGGTCCAGTCGCAACAGAATGCCCAACCCAAGCCACAGCCCAAGCCAGAAGTGGTGGCCAAAAAATCGGTCGAACCGCCCAAGCCAGCACCCAAGCCGACGCCAGCCAAACCGGTTGAAGTGGCCAAGGCACCTGCGCCAGCCAAACCACAGGCGGGTCAGATCAAGTCCCTCGATGATCTGATTGAAAGCAAGATGAATCAGTCGACCACACCTGCACCCGCGGCCGCGCAGGGTAGCTGGATCCTCCAGCTTGGTGCCTTCAAGAACGTCGACAGCGTCAACGCGCTGGTGAGCAAGCTGCGTGCTGCGGGCTACTCTGCCCACACCTCGCCGCGCACACCGGTGCAGGGTCAGCTCAACCGGGTCTTTATCGGGCCGGATGTCTCCAAGGCCAAACTGCAAGGGATGCAGGGGCGGATCTCCCAGATGACCGGCCTCAGTGGTTCGGTGGTCTCCTACAACCCGTAATGGCGTTGCCGTTGGCAATGGCCCTCTGAAACAAACACCGCGCCCCGTGCGCGGTGTTTTTTTATCTGACCGTCGTGATTTTTAAGGACGGCGTCGTACAGGCCACCACCCGGTTGGGATTTGCTGTCAGTTGGGGTAGTCTGGGGCTTTCTGCTACTCACAGGAGTTCAAGATGATCCTCTCGACGACCCCCACGCTGGAAGGCAAAACCATTCGTGAATACCGCGGCATCGTGGTTGGCGAAGCCATTCTCGGCGCCAACATTTTCAAGGATCTCTTTGCCGGGATCCGCGACATCATCGGCGGCCGCTCCGGCGCCTATGAAAAAGAGCTGGCCCGTGCCCGCGACATCGCCTTCGATGAGCTGAAAGAGCGTGCCGCCGCCCTTGGCGCCAATGCGGTGGTCGGCATCGATATCGACTACGAGGTGGTGGGGCAAAATGGCAGCATGCTGATGGTCAGCATCAGTGGTACCGCCGTACTGGTGTGATGCGCCACGCAAGGGTTGCCTACAACTGCCGTCGCAGGCAGGGTCACGGATAAAGTGGATAACTGCTGGCTGCCCAAGGGCCGACAACCCGGTTGTCGGCCCTTCTCGTTTATTGATCAATTTCTGCCGTTGCCATACCAGTCGAGCTGGTCGGCCAGAGTGACCACCGAGCCGATGATGATGAGACTCGGGCTCTTCACCTGACGGGCCAGTTCGGCCAACTGCTGCAGCTCGCCGCGCACCACTTGCTGACTGAGCTGGGTGCCTTGCTCCACCAGCGCCACCGGGGTGTGACCGGGCATGCCGTGGGTTTGCAGCGCATCCTGAATGCGGGCGGCATGGGCCAGCCCCATGTAGAACACCAGGGTCTGGCGGGGGGCCGCCAGCGCCGACCACTCCTGGGCGATATTGCCCTCCTTGTCGTGGCCGGTGATGAACTGCACCCGCTGGGCGTGATCGCGGTGGGTGAGGGGAATGCCGCTGTAGGCGGCGCAGCCCGATGCGGCGGTGATGCCCGGTACCACCGAGAAGGGGATGCCCGCCTCGGCCAGGGTTTCCAGCTCCTCGCCACCCCGGCCAAAGATAAAGGGATCGCCCCCCTTGAGCCGCACCACCTGTTTGCCCAGCTGCGCTTGTTCCAGCAACAGCTGGTTGATCGCCTGCTGGGGTACGCAGTGGCGTCCTGCCTCCTTGCCAACAAAGATCCGCTCGGCATCCCGGCGAACAAGCGCCAACACCTCCTGCGACACCAGCCGGTCATAGACCACCACATCCGCCTGCTGCAGCTGCTGCAGACCGCTCAGGGTAAGCAGGCCCGCATCGCCGGGGCCTGCGCCCACCAGAGTTACGCTTCCCTTGCTCTGCGGTTGCTCATCGAGTAGCTCGGCGACGCTCTGTTCGGCAGCTTGCTGCTGGCCGCGGGCCAGCTGGCATGCCAGTCGCTCATGGCTAAAGAGCCGCTCCCAGAAGCGGCGGCGGGCCAGCTTGTCCGGAATGAGTTTGACCTGCTCGCGCAGCTTGCCCGCCAGCGCCGCGAGTTGGCCGAGGTGTTGCGGCAGCATGGCTTCAAGTTTTTCCCGCAGCTGGCGGCTTAGAACCGGCGCCGCGCCTGCGCTGGAGATGGCCACCATCAGCGGCGAGCGGTCGATGATGGCGGGCATGATGGCGCTGCAGTGGGCCGGAGAGTCCACCACGTTGCAGAAGATTTGGCGCCGATTCGCTTCGTTGAAAACCTGCTGGTTGACCTCGGGCTGGTTGGTGGCGGCGATCACCAGCCACTTGCCATCGAGCAGCTCGGGGTGAAAGTCGGCGGCGCAGACGGTCAGCACTCCCTGCTCGGCCCAGCTCATCAGCTGGGGTTCCAGATGGGGGGCATTGATGGTCACCCGGGCTTTGGCATCGAGCAGCAGGCGCGCCTTGCGTACAGCGACTTCGCCACCGCCGACGATAAGCACCGGCTTGTGTTGCAGCTGACAGAAGAGAGGGAGAAAGTCCATAACAGGCTCCGGATGCTGGCCCGCTCGCAATGCCGCGCCGGGCGAGATAGCAGGGCACGCCGTGACGTACCCCTGATGGTCGGGGGAAAGATCCCCCGACGGGAATAAAAAAGGGGAAGGGTGATCTACGCCCGGGCCAACGACAGATCCCCACCGGTGTCGGCCACTTGATCACGCTTCCCCAAACGAGGTTTTTCCTATTGCACCGCTTTGACATGCATGTTGGCGACGTACTGATCTTCGGCCCAGAAGATGCGGTCAGCGACCATGGCTTCCGGGTTGAGGGTGACGCCGCGCAGCACCCGCTCCTTGAACTTGTGATAACCGGCCCGGTCGATAAGGTGACCCATGTGCAGGTAGATGGGCTTGCCATCCAGCATCTCGGCCTCGAACTCGAACAGGTTCTTGATCACCGCATGCAGCACCTCTTCGGTGACCCAGTTGAGGAACAGCTTGCCGGTACGGGGGGTCTTCTTGCTGGTGCGCCCCCCCAGCTTGACCATGTAGAGCTGCTTGGGATCCCGCTGCCAGGCCAGGGTCGGGCAGGCCAGCACACACTCGCCACAGCCGATACACTTGCTCTCCTCCTTCACCGCCTTGCCATGCTTGATGGCGAGGCAATCCACCGCGTGGTGGCTGCATGCCTTGACGCAGGCGCCGCAGCCGATGCAGCGCTCGGCATTGAAGTGGATCTTGGCGATGCCGAGGATGCCGAAGTCGGCCATGTTGGCCTTGGCGCAGTCGTTGGGGCAGCCGGCGATCACCATCTTGAGGTGATAGGGGTTGGGGTAGAGGTGCTTCTCCATCCGCTGAGCCAGCCCGGTGCAGTCGATATTGCCCTTCTGGCAGATGGTGTTGCCCTGACAGGCGACGATATTGCGCCCGCCGATGGTCTGGTAACCGGCTGTTGTGTCCTCTACCTCGATGCCGCAGGTCTCCACCTCGATCTCCTTGATAAAGGGTTCGAGGGCGGCGTTGACCTTGTCCATGTCCTGATATTTGATGCCGGGCATCGCCAGCTTCTGGCGGGTGGTGAGGTGGATCAGGCCGTTGCCGTACTGTTCGGCGATCTGCTGGGCCACCGCCAGCAGGTGGGCGGGCATGATCCCGCCGGGAATGCGTACGCTGATCATCGCTTCGCCGCGCACCTTGGAGAGGCGGTATTCGTTCTTGGCGCGGGCCTTGATGATGTCGATATCGAGACTCATGGTGTTCTCCCTCAGTCGATCAGATGCTGGGCCTGGTCAAAACGAAAGACCGGTCCATCTACGCAGATATAGGTGTCGCCCATCCGGCAGTGGCCGCATTTGCCCACGGCGCAGGCCATGCGGCGTTCGTAGTCGACCCAGATTCGATCCTTGGGGATACCCCGCTCGAGGAAGGCGAGCACCACGAAGCGGATCATGATGGGGGGGCCGACCACGATCACCTGGATATCCTCCTTGTCAGCGAGATCCAGCTGGTCGATGTAGTCGGTGACCCGGCCAATGCGAAACTGCTCGCTCTCCTTGCCCTCGTCCAGGGTGACGATAAGGTTCTGCTGCTCGGCCCAGAGCGGCATCTCGTGGCGATAGAGCACCGCCTGCTCGTTCTTGAAGCCGAGGATCATGTCTAGGGATTTCACCTCTTCCGGATGTTTGCTGAAGCGGCGCAGCAGCCCCTTGACCGGCGCTACGCCGGTGCCGCCCGCCACCACGATGAGGTGCTGGTTGCGATAGGTCTCCAGCGGATAGCCGTTGCCGTGGACGCCGCGCATCCACACCTTGTCGCCCACATCGAGGGCAAACAGCGCATCGGTTACCTTGCCGACCTTGCGGATCAACAGATCCACATAGCCATCGCCATAGTCGGAGGCCGAGATGGGCGCTTCGCCCACGGTGGGCAGGGAGATCTCCACAAACTGGCCGTAGTGGACATCAAAGTCGCGTGATACTCGAAAGTTCCACTCAAGTTCGGTGTGGCGCTCGATGGCCAGAATGGTGTAGGCCTTGGGCAGCAGGCGGTTTTCGACCACGTCCTGCTGCGGTTCTGCGGTTGCGGTTTGCTGGCACTGGCACATATCAGTTCGCCCCCTGCGCGTTGTCGGCTGCGATGGTCTGTTCGACCACATCGGTCATCTTGTTGATGATGTTGCTAAAGGAGATGTAGTGAGGGCAGCGATCGTCGCAGCGGCCGCAGCCGACGCACATGTGCTCCTCTCCCTGACGGGCCTTGTAGTCGTTGACCTTGTGCAGGGCGCGATAACGCAGGCGCTCGCCATGTTTGGCGCGAAAACCGTGGCCACCGGCCATGTCGCTAAAGCCATCCACCATACAGCTGGCCCACTGGCGACGGCGCTCGCCCTGCTTGGGGTTCTCGGCATAAGTGAGGTCGTGCACGCTGTAGCAGCTGCAGGTCGGGCAGGAGGTGGTACAGCGGCCGCAGCCGATGCAGCGGCTGTCGTACTCGGCCCAGACCGGATGGGCGGTGAGGATCTGGCGGATCCGCTGGGGGTCGTCACAGACGCTGTCCGGGGTGCGTACCTTGACCGGGTTGCTCTGGACAAATTCCGGGGTGAAGTCATCGGATTCACCCAGCTCGGCAAAGTAGCCGAGCAGCTCGGGATCCTTTACCTCGATACGGGCACCCTCATCGCTCAGACGAATGGCGGCGGCGTAGTCCTGGGTCTCGTTGCTGCCCATGGAGACGCAGAAGCAGTTCTCGAAGCTCTCGCGGCACTCCAGCAGCACCAGCTTGAGCTTGCTGCGCAGTCTGGCGTAGTAGACGTCGCTGTTCTGGCCATTTTTCAGGTAGACCTGATCCAGCCTGCGCAGAGCGTGGATATCGCAGCTGCGCAAGAACAGCAGGGTGGGCTTGGCCTCCACCTTTGATTCGCGCAGCTCCAGATTGTCGAAGTGGAACAGGGTCTGGGTGATGGGGAGCACCACTTCTTTCGGGGAGAAGTGGGACTTCTCCTGCCACACCAGATCGGCCGGATGGCGGATGCTGTGGTAGGTGACGTTGTCGGTGTCGGAGAAGCGGCCGCCTCGATATTCGGCCGCGGGCGCCATGATCCGGTAATCGGGCAGCAGCCGCTCGAACAGCTGCGCCAGCGCGGGATGGGTGAGAAGAAACGACATAAATAAACACCTTGTATGAGGGTGAGATGCCCTGGCATAGGGATGAGGCGCGGGCCGGTCAGGGTGTCTGGCACCGGTTCTGGCCGCGCTTGCCTCGCCACGGTCTGTTTTTATGACTCATGTTGCTCAACTGACCCGATTGTTATTGTGTTGGCGGCGCGTGCGTCGCGGCAGGTCGGGTCATGCCTGTAAAACCCTTATCAATTGAGCAGGGCGGCCTGATAGCCTGCGCACTTGCCCATCACGTATCCCATCTCCAGCTTGTTGATATCGCGGGTAAAACGGGAAACGGGGAAGTAGTCAGCCGGGGCGATCACCTCGATCTGGCAGTCCTCCGGCGGATTGGCGATAAAATCGAGCGCCTCGTTGTAGCTGCGATCCCGCTGCTCCAGCGCCTGTGCCAGCGCGGGACGGGTCTTGAGCAGGGTGCGGATCATCCAGGGGAAGGGCATCGGCTTTAGCCGATAGCCAAGGGGCTCGGAGAGGATCACCGTCAGGTGACGGGCACCGCGGCGGTAGGCCTCGATCACCGGGATGGAGTCGGCTACCCCGCCATCTGTCATCGGTACCCCGTGCACTTCCGGGTATTCGTGGGAGGCGAGGGGAATGGCGCAGCTGGCGGGCAGCACCTCGTTCATGTTCTCCGGCTTGACCCGGATGTACTCCGCCTTGCCGGTCAGGGTATTGGTCACCACCGCATAGAAGGGGATGCCGGTCTCCCGGTAGGCGTGAATGTCGAGAGGATACTTGCTGCAGCTGGTGTTCCACAGCCAGTGGATATCCACCAGATTGCCCCCCTTGGCAAAACGCAGGGGATCCATAAACTGCTGGCTGCACGCCAGTTTGGTCAGGATCTCGTGGCTACGGCCATGCTGGCTGGCGAGATAAGCCAGCAAGTTGGTGGCCCCCGCCGAGACGCCGATGGCGAAGTCAAAGGGGCGATAGTCATGCTCGATAAACGCATCCAGCACGCCGCTGGCAAATATGCCGCGCATGGCGCCGCCTTCTACAACCAATGCGCTGGGGGATGCGTTTTTGTTCATGACAGGCACCTCATTGATAAGTCAGAGAGAAAAAGTGGGAAAGAGAACGTCCGGGCTGTCAGGCCGACCGTTCTGACAACCAACCGGGGTTGGCCATCGCAATGAGGTCATTCTAGGAAGGGGATAGTGTTTAGAATATCTGTTAATAATGAATCAAGTGTTTTGTATTTCTAAACGACACTGATAAACCCGTTGTGATCAAAGGGGTTGTGTAGGAGTCTCAACGACTCTGTGATGGCTGGATATTGGCAAGGATGAGTGTGTCATGACGTTATTGGTTCCCCCGCTGCTTAAACGTGGCGATACCATCGCTTTTTTCTCCCCCTCCAGCGCGGCGACCGCTTGGGCACCCAACCGTTTTGCCCGCGCAAAAGCCTTTCTTGAGGGGCAGGGCTTTAGGCTCAAGGCGGGCAGCCTCACCGGCCAGCAGGATCACTGGCGATCCGGCTCCATTGCCGCGCGGGCCGAGGAGCTCAACGCCCTTATTCGCGACCCAGAAGTGCGCTGCATCATGTCGGTGATTGGCGGCAGCAACTCCAACTCCCTGCTGCCCTACCTCGATTTTGATGCGCTGAGGCGCGATCCCAAGATCATCGTTGGCTACTCCGATGTGACGGCCCTGCTGCTCGGCATCCACGCCCAAACTGGCCTGGTTACCTTTTATGGCCCGGCGCTGGTGGCCTCCTTTGGCGAGTTGCCGCCGCTGGTGGATGAGACGCTGGCCAGTTTTTTACAGATTGCGTTGGCCGATGAAGCTGGCGTCCCCTGCACGCTGCCTACGCCAGCGCAGTGGAGCGATGAACGGCTGGACTGGGAGAATCAGACCCGGGCCAAGCGCTGCCAGCCCAATCGGCTGAGCTCGGTGGGTTCTGGCCGGGTTGAGGGGCGGCTGATGGGTGGCAACCTCAACACCATGGCGGGGATCTGGGGCTCCCCCTATATGCCAGCCATCGAGTCTGGTGACATTCTGCTGCTGGAAGACAGCCTGAAATCTGCCGAGACGCTGGAGCGCTCCTTCGCCCACCTCAAGCTGTGCGGGGTGTTTGAGCGGATCGGCGCGCTTATCCTCGGCAAGCACGAGTTGTTCAACGATCAGTGCAGCGGCAAGCGCCCCCTCGATATCCTGCTGGAGGTGGTGGGGGAGCCGAACTTCCCCATTCTGGCGGAGTTTGACTGCGCCCATACCCACCCCATGCTGACGTTGCCGCTGGGTATCGAGGTGGCGCTCGATCTCGACCGCCAGCAGCTCACCTTGCTGGATCCCTGGTGGGATGACTGTTGAGGCTATGTTGCCAAGGGAGATGAAGCACACATGCTATGTGCTGAAGAGGATTGATGAATGCTCGACACCGCCCATCAAGGGTAGTTTGCGGCAACAAGCGCGACTCGGGAGCGCGCTTGTTGCCATTGGCTGGATTACCAGCGGTAGGTTTTCAGCAAGGCCTCCAGTTTTTGACACTGCTCGACCAGCTGGATACTGGCGAGGTTGGCGGCATGGGCCTGACCCAGAGTGTCATTGGACGTATTGCGAATGTCGCTGACCGCGTGATCCACTTCGCTGCAGACCCTGTCCTGCTCTTCTGCTGATTGTGCCATCTGGGCGTTGAGGTCATTGATGCTGGCAATGCGTCCAATGATGTTTTGCATGGCCGCCAGGGTTGCCTCTGTCTTGCTGATGCTCTCACCGGCTTTGCTTTTTGCATCCCCGATCACCACAACGGCGCTTTGGGCCTCGTTTTGCAGGGCGGCGATCATCTGGGAGATCTCCTCGCTGGCGGCGCGGCTACGGTTAGAGAGGGCCCGCACTTCATCGGCTACCACCGCAAAGCCACGGCCCTGCTCGCCGGCCCTGGCCGCTTCAATGGCGGCGTTGAGGGCCAGCAGGTTGGTCTGATCGGCAATCCCCTTGATCACCTCAAGCACACCGTCAACGGCGAGGCAGCGGCTATCGAGTTGCTGGATCACCTGATCCACCCGATCAATTTCTGCCGACATCTCGCCCATATCTATGATGGAGTGCTGGGCGAGGCGGCTGGTATTGGCGGCATCCTGATTGGTGAGGGCGGAGAGCTCGGCGCTCTTGCGGGCATGTTCGCGCACTTCGTGGGAGCTTGCCGCAAGCTCGCTTACAGCGGCGGCAACCTGGGTGGTCATCCCCTCTTGCTGGCGGGCCGAGTTTTCGGTCTGGGTCGCCACCTGACGGATCTGGTTTGACTCCTGATAGAGCTGGTGGGTTGCCCCTTCCACCTCCTGCAGGCTGTGGCGGAAGCCCTGCACCATGTCATTGACGGCGCGGGTCATCTGGCCCAGTTCATCCCGGCTGTGATTGACCAGGGGGAGGGCGAGGTCGCGCTCTTTGGCCATCCGGATCATGGTGAGCTGCAGCTGGCGCAGAGGGTGTTTCACGTAACGTTGCAATACCCACCAGAGCAAGCCGAAGCCGAGGCTGAAGACGGCGGCCAAGCTGCCGCTCAGGATCAGGTTGTTGTGGCGGATCTCGCCGAAGGTGTGGCTGAGGTCATAACTGATCCGTACTGCCCCCATCACGGTCCCTTCATTGACCTGGTGACAGGTGAGGCACTGGGTGCCGCGATACTCCTTGTAGGCTTTGAACGGTTTGATCAGGGTGAGCCGGTTGCCCTGCTGCTCCAGAATGGCTTCGCCCTGATTGATGGCTCGCTCATCGAGGGGATCCTGCACTTTCTGATCCGGATGACCCGGGCCAAACAGGTTGCTTACTGCTGGTGCGCGCACCAGACGGGCCTCAACGATGCCCGCTTCACTCTTGAGTTTGGTCTGCACTATCTGCCGGTTGGCCATGCCACCTGTCATCATCAGCACGTTCACCTGATCCATATAGGTGTTGGCCATGCTCTCAACTTTCTCCTCTGCCAGCCGGATGGCGAGATCCCGTTGCAGCCAGGCGGAGAGTTCGAAGCAGAGGCCAAAGGTGGTGCTGATGACCAGCGCAAGAGGGAGGAATATTTTCCAGTTCAAGGAGAGGTTATGCATTTTGGGCAAGTTCCATGCGCTTGGTGTTGTTATGTGATCCCGTATCATCTTGATCGTAGACGAAGAAACGGCGGGAGATGGTTCTCTATCGGCACACGATAACCACTCTTGAGTAAATAATCTGTTAAGCAGATCGGTAATGCTGGTTGCCAAAATGCCTTTCGGGAGGGGGGCTGCTCCTCGGGTTGATCCAGAACAAATTGCTAGTAACGATAATCGTTATCATTGTCATTATTTGCTGATAATAGTGACCATCATGAATCTGACCCCTTCCATGACCGGTATTGCCACGCCGGATCCCCTCAAGTTTGCTTTTAGCGCCAAGACCTCGGCTCACGCCAGTCGGGGAGGGATGCGCCCCTTCCCGCTGGATGAGGCTGGCTGGCAGAGCTGGTGGCAGCGAGAGAGTGAAGCTGAGGAGCGCGCCCTTTACATCCATTTTCCGTTTTGCCGAAAGCGCTGCAGCTTCTGCAATTTCTTTGAAAATGGTGCCAACCCGGCGCGGATCAACCGTTATGTCAACGCCCTCTGCGCCTCCCTTGCGCAGGCGGCTGACACCCCGCTGGCGCAGAGCATGCCGTTTTCAGCCGTCTATGTGGGGGGCGGTACGCCGACCGATATGAGCGCCGACGAGCTGGCCATGCTGGCCGCCGTGATCCGCCGTTTTCCGCTGGCGGCGGATGCCGAGGTGACGCTGGAGGGACGCCTCAACGGCTTTGATGATGAGAAATGGCAGGTGGCGTTGGCGGGGGGCTTCAACCGCTTCTCGTTCGGGGTGCAGAGCTTTGATACCCGGGTGCGTCAGCAGGCGGCCCGTTTCGATGACAGGGAGACCTTGCTGACCCGTTTGGGTGAGTTGACCCGGGATGATGCGGCTGTGATCGTGGCGGATCTCATCTTTGGTCTGCCCGGTCAGGATGATGCCGTGTGGCAGCAGGATATCCGCGATGTGATGGCGAGCGGTGTACACGGGGTCGATCTCTACCAGCTCATCGCCATGCAGGGCACCAATCTGGAGCGAGCGCAGGAGAAGGGCACCCTGGATTGGCTCGCCGATGGCCAGCAGCGGGCGGCCATGTATGCCTATGGCGGGGCGCAACTGGAAGCCCACGGCTGGGAGCGTCTCTCTTGCAGTCACTGGCGGCGCAGCCCGGCCGAGCAGAGCCGTTATAACCAGATGGCCAAGCGCGGTGCGGAGATCCTCCCCTTTGGCGCCGGTGCGGGGGGCAGCATTCTTGGCCACGGCTTGATGTATGGTCGGGATCTGGCCCCCTGGCATGACGCGCTGGCCAGTGGCAAGCGGGCGCCCGGGATGGTGATGGGACGCAATCCCAATGCAAGGATGGACGGTCTGCTCCGTGGCGCCCTCGACAGCGGTGTGCTGGCGCTGGATCGTCTGCCAGCGCCTTTGCTGACCCATCTGATGCCGCTTTTTTCCGCCTGGCAGCAGCACGGGCTGGCCGAGATCGGGAGCGCACGCTTGCAACTTACCCTCGCCGGACGCTTCTGGAACGTCAATATGCAGGCTGGCTTGTTCGAGTTCTTGCAGCTCAATCCGCTCGATGGTTCTGCGCCGCCCAGCCATGGTACTGCCGCGGTACGCCATTCGCTGGTTTGAGCCCGAGCGGAGCATTTGCACGGAGCACTTGCATGGCTCCGAGCGATCCATAACGAAAGAGGGAGCCTTGCAGGCCCCCTCTTTTGGCTTGGCAGTTAGCGTCGCGCGAGCTTACTCGTCGCTGCTCTCCTGATAGCTGTCGCGCATTGCTTTGGGCAAGCGGCGCATTGGCGCAAAGCCGATATCCTCGCCCACTACTTCCCGCTTGCGGGCCGGTGCAGGTTTTTTGCTGGCGTCACCCTTGGCTTTGCCCTTGCCCGCGGCTGGCTTGCCCTTGGCATTGCTGCTCTTGGCGTTGGCATGACCGCGAGACCGAGGCGGGTTCTGCACCGGCTTGCTGCCCGGCAGAGTCTGGCGACTCGGCTTGCCGCTTGGCTCATACCCTTCCAGGATCTCCACGGACAAGGATTGGCCGATCAGGGCTTCGATCGCCTTGAGCTGACCCAGCTCGTCCTGACTGACCAGCGAGATGGCCTCGCCGCCACGACCGGCGCGGCCGGTACGGCCGATACGGTGGATGTAATCCTCCGCCATCTGGGGCAGTTCAAAGTTGATCACGTAGGGCAGTTGATCGATATCGAGACCGCGGGCGGCGATATCGGTCGCCACCAGCACCCGCACCTCGCCACTGCGAAAATCGGCCAGCGCCCGGTTGCGGGCACCCTGGCTCTTGTCACCGTGGATCGCCACGGTATTGAGGCCATCTTTTTGCATCTGCTGGGCGAGGCGGTCGGCGATCTGCTTGGTGCGAACAAACACCAGCACCCGCTGCCAGTTGCCACGGCCAATCATGTGGGAGAGCAGCTCGCGGCGGCGTTCCCGATCCACCTGAATGATGCGCTGGGTCACCTGCTCGGCGGCAGTATTGCTGGGGTCCACCTCGATCAGGGTGGGATCGTTGAGCAGATCATCGGCCAGCGCCTTGATGTCGTTTGAGAAGGTGGCAGAGAAGAGCAGGGTTTGCCGCTCTGCAGGCAGCGCCTTCATGATGCGGCGGATGTCGACGATAAAACCCATGTCGAGCATGCGATCCGCTTCATCCAGCACCAGCACTTCCAGCTGGCTCAGGGTCAGGGCGCCCTGGGTCAGCAGATCCAGCAGACGGCCCGGGGTGGCGACCAGAATGTCCACACCCAGCTTGATGGCGTCCAGATTGGGCTTGATGCTGACACCGCCATAGGCGATCAGAGTCTTGAACGGCAGGTGGTGGGCATACTTGATGATGCTCTCGCCAACCTGGGCCGCCAGTTCGCGGGTCGGGGTCAGTACCAGTGCGCGCACCTGACGACGGCCACGACCGTGGTTGGCCAGCAGACGCTGCAACATCGGCAGGGTGAAACCGGCCGTTTTGCCTGTGCCTGTCTGAGCGCCGCCGAGCACATCCTGACCGGCCAGAATGGCCGGAATCGCTTGCTGCTGGATGGGGGTTGGCTGTTCGTAACCCAGCTCCTTGACGGCCCGCAGAATATGCGGAGACAGACCCAGTTCGTTGAATGACATGTTCGAGAGAAACTCCTGAGATGAGCCTTTGGCTCAACGGGCAGCCAGCATGTTGGGGCCAGCCACGATATGGAAAAGATAGTGGGGCCGTAATATAGCAAAAGAGCGGCCGCTGCGCAGTAGCTGTCGCACCGGCCGCCACACAATCGTTCAACGCAGTGGCGTAAAACGGCTCAGGAGAGTCAGAGTATCTCGCGGATCTGCTCGGCCAGACTCTCCGGTTTGGCCTGGGGGGCGAAACGCTCTACCACATTGCCATCACGGTCGATCAGGAACTTGGTGAAGTTCCATTTGACGTTTTCCAGCCCAAGAAATCCCGGTTTCTGTTGCTTGAGCCACTGGTAGAAGGGATGGGCATGCTCACCGTTGACATCGCACTTGGCCATGATGGGGAAGGTGACCGGATAGTCGAGGGAGCAGAAGCGGGCGATCTCGTCCGCATCCCCCGGCTCCTGCTGACCGAACTGGTTGCAGGGGAAGCCCAAAATCACCAGCCCCTTGGGGCCGAGCTCCCGATAGAGCGTTTCCAGCCCTTCATATTGGGGAGTAAAGCCGCAGCGACTGGCCACATTGACCACCAGCACTACCTTGCCCGCCAGTTGAGTCAGCGGGTAGGGGGTACCATCCAGTCGTTGCAAAGTGAGATCGGGCAGAGGCATGAGAAGATCCTTTCGTGGGTGATGCGCGGGTTGTGCCGTGAGTGGTTCGGTCGGTGACAGAGACAAGCGCCGGATAAACAGCAACATGGCGATGCGGATACGGTATCGGCTGGCTCTTGGCACCGCAAGGAGGCCGCGGCGCCTCCTCGTCCCGATTGCAAGGGCCATCACAGTTTCGACAGCCAATACGCCTGTTGGCGGAGCGGGATCACAACTGGCGATAAAAAGCGGGGAGGCGAGCTGCAACTCGCGTATTGATGTTGGGACTTCTCAAGAGAAGCAAACCGGTTTGTGACTTTGCCGGTAAGTCGCTACAAAGCGCCCTCTTTCCACTCATTGTGAGCCAATCTTGGACTATCAAGCTGCCATGGATGCCATTTACACCCGAGGATGGGTGATAGTGGATGATTTTTTGACCGCCGCCGAGGTGGATGCCCTCAAAGCCTGTTTGCCAAGCGAATGGCAACCGGCTGGGATTGGCCGTGACGCCCTGCACCAGGGCAATCCCGATATTCGCCGTGACCAGATTCACTGGCTGGAGCCCTCCCTCGGTGCGCCGGTGGCCGACTACCTCGCCCGGATGGAGTCCCTGCGTCTTGCCGCCAACCAGATGCTGATGCTGGGATTGTTCGACTACGAGGCCCACTTCGCCCGCTATCGCAGCGGGGATTTTTACGCTACCCATCGGGATGCCTTTGCCGGTCGCTCCAACCGCCGTCTTACCACCGTGTTTTACCTCAACAACGACTGGCTGCCCGAAGCGGGTGGAGTGCTGCGCATGTATGACGACAAGGAGCTGTTTCTGATGGATGTCAGCCCCAAGGGGGGGCGGCTGGTCATGTTTCTCTCCGAGGAGTTTCCCCATGAGGTGCTGCCTGCCAATCGCGAGCGCTACAGCATTGCCGGTTGGTTTCGGGTCAATGGCAACGGCATGGGAAGGGTCGATCCCCCGCGCTGAGGGGCAATGTGTCCCGATTTTGACACAGGGGAGACTTTTCACTGCAAGAAGTGGGGTCATGGGTCTCCCATCAGCTGACAAGGGTTGATCTCCCTTGCTACACTGGCGCGCACTTATGTTCGTATCTGGCTTCGTCCGGTTTTTATGGTGGTTGGCTTATCAAATGGTCATGACGAGGCCGCTTTTCCCAAGGGATCACATCTAATGAAGAACATGCATGTCTTGCTGCTGTGCGGCGGCGGTGGCTCCGAGCACGAGGTTTCTCTGCGCAGCGCCAATTTCCTCGAGCAACAACTGGGCCTTCTGCCCGGTGTCGAAGTGACCCGCGTCGAGATGTTCGCCGATCGCTGGCTCAGTGCCGATGGCCGCGAGTGCAAGCTGGGGCTCGACAAGCTGCTTTCGTTCGACAGCGTGGCCCGTCCGGTGGATTACGTGGTGCCCTGCATCCACGGCTACCCGGGTGAGACCGGCGATCTGCAATCCTTCCTCGAACTGGCCGGATTGCCTTATCTCGGTTGCGATGCCGAGGCGAGCAAGATCTGCTTCAACAAGATCAGCACCAAGCTGTGGCTCTCCGCCATCGGCATTCCCAACACCCCGTACCTGTTCCTGACCGAGCAAAATGAGGCGGCGCTGGCCGAGGCCAAAGCTGCGCTGGCCAAGTGGGGAAAGGTCTTTATCAAGGCGGCCTCCCAGGGTTCTTCCGTTGGCTGCTACTCCGCCAGCAACGAAGCGGATCTGGTAAAAGGCATTGCCGATGCCTTCGGTTACTCCGAACAGGTTCTGATCGAGAAAGCAGTCAAGCCGCGCGAGCTGGAAGTAGCGGTTTACCAGTATGGTGACGAGCTGGTGGCGACTTATCCGGGCGAGATCTGCGTGCCGCAGGACAAGTTCTACACCTATGAAGAGAAGTACAGCAGCGCCAGCCATACCGAGACTGCACTGCGTGCCGAGGGGTTGACCCAAGCGCAGGCCGATGCGATCCACGAGTACGCCCTCAAGGCGTTCCGTCAGCTGAAACTGACCCATCTCTCGCGCATCGACTTCTTCCTGACCGAGGAGGGGGAGATCCTGCTGAATGAAATCAACACCTTCCCGGGCATGACCTCCATCTCCATGTTCCCGAAACTGCTGGAGCATCACGGTCACCGCTTCGCCGACTACCTTGAGCAGATCCTGCGCAAGGCCAGCTAAGCGTGCTCTCCCGCTCGCGGGATGAAGAAGAATCCAATAAAAAATCCCCGCCAATCGGCGGGGATTTTTTTATGCCTTTATCAAACGGGGCAGGCCAGCTTGAAGGGATAAACAGGCGGGGAGGGAATGACTCTTCCCCGCCTGTTGCTACCTGTGGGTGTTACCGGCGGTTAGCCGCGAGCCACCCGAAAGCGCACGCTGCGGGAGTGGCACGGCGCCAGCTCGCCAAATTCGCCAGCGGCCAGTTCAAGGGGCAAGGGCTGCTCGTCCATCCGCACCGCTTGCCAGTCGTTCAGGGCGTGTTCGCAGCTCACTTTGCCACCCTTTAGTACCGCCTGTTCGCTCGGGTTGTAGACCCGGATCACCAGCGCCTCTTCATCCTCGGCTTTTTTCAGGGCACTCAGCACCGGACCGGAGGGATCCATGGAGAGCAGACTGAAGTGCAGCGGGGTGGTGAAGCTCGCCTTGTTGAGCTTCATGGCATCGAACGGGATCTTGTTGTAGCAGCGCACCGGGGTGAGGTAGCTGCGCGCCGCCTGCATCACATTGGCGCTGATGTGATCGCCAGCAAATGCCTGCAGGCTGAAACGGCAGCTGAACTTGCCGCGCACCTGAGAGTCCAGGGTGGGGAGCTTGATGCCGGAGGGGCGACCGGGGCGCA
The DNA here is from genome assembly GCF_019048265.1 of Aeromonas sp. FDAARGOS 1405. Taxonomy (NCBI): domain Bacteria; kingdom Pseudomonadati; phylum Pseudomonadota; class Gammaproteobacteria; order Aeromonadales; family Aeromonadaceae; genus Aeromonas; species Aeromonas sp. FDAARGOS 1405. Next base: position 3,212,486 of record NZ_CP077311.1, read on the forward strand.
GCAGCAGCTCCTCTTTACCGAGTACGCCGACCCCGCGCAGCAGGGTGAGTGCCAGGGTGTCGCACTGCTCGCCAATCACTTCAAACTCGCGTAGACCGTCGCTCAGCACCGCCAGCCCCTGCTTGCCATCTTGCAGGGCGACGAAGTTCATCAGCTGCCAGACCGGAATGGGGGCCTCTTTCCACCCCTCCGCTTCCCAGTTCGCCATGGCGCTGTCGCGGGTGGGGCGGGTGATGCAGCCAAACTGGTTATCGGAAACCACGGTGTCGCTCGGGAAGGGGGTGGGGATCAGCACCCGCACCCTGTGGTCATCGGCCTGATTGTCGAGCTCCAGCTCGATGTCGATGCGCGGACTCTGATGAGCCAGGGTGATGCGGCAGGTGACATCGAGGTGACCGCTGCACTGACGGTTGGCTCGCTCGGCGAGGTTGGCAGGCAAGGCCATACGCAATGTGAGAGTGGCGATGCTCTGCCACGCCTGATGGGTGATCTCGCGGGTCACTGCAAACTCGGTGGAGTAGCGCAGCCACTCGTCCCGCGACGGCGAGTAGTCATACTCGTCACCATCATCGGAGCCCTCTTCCAGCGTGAGCACTTGATCGAAGGTGGTGCCGCGCAGCTTGTCCAGGATCTGCAGGGTGCCGTTGTCATTGAGGGCGATGCGGTAAAAATCGTTCTCCAGCAGCTCGCCGCTGGCCGTCACCGGCTGCTCCAGTCCCGGCTGGTTGCCCTCGATATGGAGGGTGCAGTAGCCCATGGCCGGCAGCGGATGGCAGAGCTGGATGTCGTACTCCATAAAGGGCTCGTAGTTGCCGTAGTGAACGATCTGTCTGTCCACCAGACCCGGGTCAATCTCGCGCTTGGCGCGGATGAAGTAGGGGACCGGTTGGCCCGCCTCATCGCGCAGGGCAAAGGATTGGGCGCGAATGCGGATGCTGGTATTGATCACCTCCTGACGGGGGAAGGGCATCAGGTTGAACAGGCAGAGCTTGTCAGCCACCTGTACTCCGTCTTCGCAAAGTGCCACCGGCATGTTGTCGACAATCTTGCGCATGTAGAAGCGGATCAGGTTCTCGGCCATGTCGTCGGCCAGAATGAAGCGGGTCATCACCTCCTGATGCACCTTGTCGCTGCAGCAGCAGCCGATGCTGTCATGGGCGTGGTTCTTCATGATCTCCTTCCACATCTTCTCCAAAAGCCCGTGATGGTACTCAAAGCCGAGCGCCCAGGCGATGCTTGCCAGCGGCTCGAGGATGTTGACGATCTTGTTCTCGATGGCGGCATGGGCCAGCTTGATGTCCATCCGGGTGGAGGAGATGGTGCGGTGTACCCGCATATATTTGCCGTCGTTGAACTCCCCCTTGAGGGTGGCCAGTTGGTCACGGCACGCCTCGATGCGCTCGAAGACCTGCTCGAAGCGGCTCATGTGGAATTCACGCTGGGGGTAGATTTCGCGCAGCTTGTCGATGATGGCGAAGATGTTCTGTTGCAGCGGCATCTGGTCGTGGCCGTTGGGCAGCAGGATATCCTTGGTCACCGAGGCCTTCTCCAGCACCTCGAAGTAGGATTCGAGCCGCTTGCGCAGCCCCGCCTCATCTTCCGGCAGGTACTTGCCGATGGCGTAGCCGAGCGGCAGCACCTGGGCGGTCACCTCGCTGCCATCGTTGCTCTGCCAGAGGAACTCGGTCTTGTCGGTACCGTGGCGCTCTGAGCAGCCGCGCCAGAACATGGCTCGGTCAATCCCGAAGCCGTTGAAGATGTGGGGCAGCTGGGAAGACATGCCGAACGAGTCGGGCAGGTAACCGATCTTCATCGGCTCGCCAAGGCTAAGGCAGTCGCGCATCCCGTAGAGCAGGTTGCGCAGGATGGACTCGCCGCTCACCTGCATGGTGTCGGTCTGGGTGTACCAGGGGCCGATGATGAGCTTGCCCGCTTCCACCAGCGCCTTCACCCGGGCCTTGTTCTCGGGCTGGATGGCGAAGTAATCCTCCAGCACCGCGGTCTGGCCGTCCAGCACATAGAACTTGTAGTCGGGGTCGGATTCAAGACGCGCCAGGATCTCCGCCATGTTGTTGACCAGCAGGATGCGGGACTCCTCGGTGGTGAAGTACCACTCCCGATCCCAGTGCATGTGCGGCGTGATGTGAACTCGTGAAACTGTCATGACAATGATCCTTTGCTGACGCACGGCGGCCCTTGCCTGCCGTGCGGAAAAATAGTCTGTTGAAAAAGTGGTGGTGAAGATGCGCCTTACTCTGCGGTGACCACCTGATAGGTGCCGCGCTGCATAGCGTGACGGCGCCAGCCGATCAGCACCACAGTGGAGATAAGGGTGCCCACCAGTGCCGCACCGAGCCAGACGGCGGCAGCCATCAGGGCACCGTGGCCGCCATCGTGGAGCAGGAAGAGGGAGAAGATGCCAGCCCCCGGGGTGGAGAGACCAATCCCCATGGCTCCCACCATGGCGCCGGTGACCACCGAGCCTGCGAGGAAGGAGCCGATCACCCGGATCGGATCTTCGATGGCCATCGGAATGGCGCCCTCGGTGATCCCTGCCAGCCCCAGCAGCCAGGTCGACTTGCCGGTCTCGATCTCGAAGGTCTGGAACAGGCGCGGCGCCAGCAGGGTGGAGAAGGTGACGGTAAAGGCCGAGACCATCTTGACCGCGCCGAAGATGGCGTAGGGGCCGTAGACCCCGTTGGCCATGGCGCCGAGGCAGAAGGCGTAGGCCGCCTTGTTGACCGGGCCACCCAAGTCAAACGAGCACATAAAGCCGAGCAAGGCGCCCAGTACCAGCGCATTGGTGCCGGAGAGGCCGTTGAGCCACTCGGTGAGGCTGTTGTTGAGCCAGGCTACCGGCTGGCCGATGACAAACAGCATCAGGCTGCCCGCCACCAGGGTGCCGATCACCGGATAGAGGTAAAAGGTGAGAAAGCCGTTGAAGTTGGGGCTCAGACGCACATGCTGCTTGACCCAGCGCATCAGGTAACCGGCGATAAGACCACCGACCACACCGCCAAGAAAACCGGAGCCAATCATGTTGGCGGCCAGTCCCGCCGCAAAGCCCGGGCCCAGCGCCGGTTTGTCTGCCAGCGAGTAGGCGGTATAGGCCGCCAGCACCGGCACCATCAGGGTGCCCAGCATGCCACCGCCCAGCTTGCGGTACATCCAGAGCCAGGAGTTCTCGGTATCAAATAGATGTTGCAGGCCGAAGATCTGGGCCAGCAGCACAGAGACGGCGAGCACGGTACCGCCTGCCACGATCAGCGGTACGGCAAAGGAGATACCGCTCAGCAGCGCCTGCTTGAGCTCGGTCTTGAGGGTCACCTTTTTGCTGGTCGGCGCATCGCTCTGGCCGGGGTTGGGCGTCGGGGCTGTGCGACCGGCCTTGGCCGCTTCCAGCGCATCATTGAGGATCCGCTCGGCATGGCGGATGGGCTCGGCCACCGGCGTCTCGATCCGGGGGATACCGGCGAAACGCTCCTGCTCCTTGATGGCCACCTCGGCGGCGAAGATACAGGCCACCGCAGCATCGAGCGCCTCTTGCGGCAGGCGATCCTCGATGCCGTTGGCACCCTGCTTTTCGACCAGTACCCGAATGCCCAGCTTGCGCCCCGCCTTTTCCAGATACTCGGCAGCCATATAGGTGTGGGCGATCCCCGCCGGGCAGGCGGTGACACAGACCACAGTGGGTTTATTTGTATTTAAGTTGTCTTCTTTTTCTGGTTGCTTGTCGCCATCCCCTTCACCATCAAGCAGCGCCATCAGCTGCTCGGCACTCTGGGCCGCCAGCACCGCCTCGCGGGTATCGTCATCCACCAGGGCAGTGGTGAGGGTGGTGAGCAGCTGCATGTGGGTGGAGCCCGCCTGATCGGTCGGGATCGCCAGCATGAAGATCAGGTTGACCGGCTCGGGGCCGTCGATCCCCTCCCAGCCCAGCTCCTCGCTCAAGGTCGCGACGGCAAAGGCCGCTTCACGCACCGCATCACACTTGCCGTGGGGCACTGCCAGCCCTTCGCCAAGGGCGGTGGGGCCCTGCGCCTCGCGGGCCATGACCGCGGCCAGAAAGGCGGCCTTGTCGTGCAGCTTGCCGGCCTGATCGAGCCGATCAGCCAGGGCATGAATGGCCGCATCCCGATCGGCAAACCGGGTTTGCAACGTGATGAGATGGGGGCCGGTAAGACTGGTCAGATTCATGATGATCCTCTGTCAGGTTGGCTTGCCAGCAAGCCGTCATGGTGAAAGTGACAGCGATGCTAACAAACCGGCCGACTGATTTTTGTGAGTGGTATCATACAATTCACTATTTGTATTGTTTTTGTATTGTTTGTTCAAGGTGATTTGTTAGGTCAAATGAGGCTGAGCCGTTTTGTCTGCCGGGCAACTGGGGTAGAATGGCGCCTCTTCCATTTATCATGGTGCAGAGCCGACGAGGTGGCCGTTCGTGTCGAAAAAACCCATGTATCGCCAGATAGCCGACACCATCCAGCAGTGGATTGCGCAAGGGGAGCTGGCCCCCGGCGATGCCCTGCCCACCGAAGCCGAGCTGCGCGAGCAGTTCGGGGTGAGCCGGGTGACGGTGCGTCAGGCCCTCAAGCAGCTGACCGAACTCAACGTCATCGAGAGCATTCAGGGCAGCGGCAGCTACGTGCGGCAGGAGAAGGTGAACTACGACATCTATCAGCTCACCAGTCTCTATGAGAAGGTGACCGATCCGGCGGCCGAGACCCACAGCGACATTCTCGCTTTCGAGGTGATCAAGGCAAGCAGCGAGCTGGCCGAGCGGCTCAATCTGCTGGAAGGGGCGCTGGTCTACTACGTCAAGCGGGTGCGCTTTATTCGCCAGATCGCGGTAACGCTGGAGGAGACCTGGATGCCGCTCGCTCTCTTCCCCGATCTCAGCTATGCGGTGATGCAGGGCTCCAAGTACCACTACATCGAAGAGGTGAAGCAGCTGGTGATCGACCGCAGCGAGCAGGAGATCATTCCGGTGCTCCCCTCGGCGCAGGTGGTGGAGGCGCTCGGTATCGATCCCGCCAAACCCATTATCGAGAAGGTCTCCCGCGGCTTCTTGCAAGATGGCACAGTGTTCGAGTTCAGTCGCAACTTCTTCAAGAGCGATGATTACAAGTTCACTCTGGTCGCCCGCCGCACCAAGGGGTGAGCAGGCGACAGCACCCGAGATAAAAAAGGCCACCACCGTGTTTGCGGTGGTGGCCTTTGTTTTTGGCTGATTGCCGGGCTGAATGGCAGATTGGCTGGTGGTTTGATGCAGCCGACCTACTGCGCTGAATCTTTGATAACTCCCTCTACCCGCACCTGCAGGCTCCCTTGCGCCAGGGTGGTGACGAGCTGGTCGCCACTGTTGACCTGATCGGCGCGGCTGATGACTTCGCCACGCACAGTGCGGGTGATGGAGTAGCCGCGACCGAGAGTAGCGAGCGGGCTCACCCCGTCGAGGCGGGCGCTGAGCATGGCGAGGCGGTGGCTTGCCAGATCCTGGCGCTTGGCAATCAGGGCATGAAGCCGCTCCTCGGCCAGCTGGTGGCGGCGCTTGCCAGCTGCCAAGAGGCGCTCCGGACTCTTGCCCTGCAGGCGCAGCTCAAGGTTGGCGAGGCGCCGCTCACCCTGATGCAGCCGCTGGCGCAATAGCTGCTGCAAACGGGTGGAGAGCTCGTCGAGGCGCTGGGACTGCTGCTCCAGCCGCCGTTTCGGATCCTGATGGTCGAGCCGCTTTTGCAGCAGGATGAAATCGTGGCGGGCGGCGGTCTGCTGGCGGCTCATCGCCTGCAGCAGTCGCTGTTTGAGGTGAACGAGACGCTGGGTACGGGCGCTCTGATCCGGCGCCACCAGCTCGGCGGCAGCCGACGGGGTAGGGGCGCGCAAGTCGGCGGCAAAGTCGCTGATGGTGACATCCACCTCGTGGCCCACTGCGCTCACCACAGGGATGGCAGAGTGGGCAATGGCACGCGCCACCGCCTCTTCGTTAAAGCACCAGAGATCTTCGAGGGAGCCGCCACCACGGCCAACGATCAGCACATCCACCTCGGCGCGCTGGTTCGCTTTGGCGATCGCCGCGACGATCTGGCTGATGGCGGCGCTCCCCTGCACCTGAGTCGGGTAGATAAAGACCGGCAGATCCGGGGCGCGCCGTTTAAGCACCGTCAGCATATCGTGCAGGGCGGCACCGGTGGCGGAGGTGATAAGGCCCACCGCCTGCGGTTCGCGGGGCAGCGGCCGCTTGCGGCCTTCGTCAAACAGCCCCTCGGCGCCGAGACGGCGCTTGAGCTCTTCAAAACGCAGCGCCAGCACGCCATCGCCTGCGGGTTGCATCGATTCGATGATCAGCTGGTAGTCGCCGCGCGGCTCATAGAGGGAGACCCGCGCCTGCACCAGTACTTGCATGCCATCCTGCGGGCGAAACGCCACCCGCCGGTTGTTGCCCTTGAACATGGCGCAGCGTACCTGAGCTGACATGTCCTTGAGGGAGAAGTACCAGTGGCCGGAGCTTGGCATCGCCAGATTGGAGAGCTCGCCGGTCAGCCACACCAGCCCCAGATCCTGCTCCAGGATCATGCGCACGGCGCTGTTGAGGCGGGTGACAGTAAAGACCTGCTGTTGCCTGTTTTGGCCGGATTCGTTGCGATAGTTCAAGGCGGTTCCTGCGCACGGTTCCTCGCCAGCGAAGGCGGAGGAGAGAAACAATGTCGCCATCTTACCCCACTTCACCTCGTCCGCCGAGTCAATGGATCAGGTTGGTCACTCCTCCCTGCAAATCGGTGTTGCATGGAAATGAAAGCGCTATCAATCACATACAGCCAATAGCGAAGTCGATGGTGGTCACATTTTGCGCGTATTCGCCTGAATTGGTTATGGGGAACTCTAGACTGATCGGGCTCATCCGAAGGCGGGACTGTAGCGGATGGGGGAATGCCGGGGCACACCGGCATCACACACAAAACAGTGAAAATAAAGGACTATCAATGGCTAGATGGATACTCGCGGCCGGATTGTTGGGAACCCTGATCACGGCGCCGACGTCGGCGGCGGAGTGGTTCTTCCGGGGCTCCGCGAATGGATGGGCGGCGACCGCCATGACGTCGACGGATGGCGTCAATTTTGATACCTGCCAGCGCTTCGTGAGCGGGGATGCCAGCGGCGGACCGCGCTTCAAGATAGACAGGTACGGCAACTGGCAGCAGAGCTACCCGGCGGCCGACTACGGGGTCAATGCCAACACGGCGTACCAGATCCGCATCAACGCCAGCACTCAGGCGGTGAGCGCGACGGCGGTGGCCAGTTGCGAGGCCTCGGGGTTTGCCAGCACCTTGCCGCAGCTCAACGTACGCGGCACCTTCAACGGCTGGGCCAGCCTCCCCATGACTCTGGTAGGGGATCACCTGTGGCAGGTGGAAGCCTACATGGATGGCAAGGCGAGCCAGCGCCTCAAGTTTGATCAGGCTGGCGACTGGGCCGTCAACTTTGGCGACAGCAACGGCGACGGCGTGCTTGAGAAAAGTGGCGGCGACATCTTCTGGAGCGCCGTGGGTACGGTGCGCATCCAGGTCAACGACCAGACCCTGGTCTACAGCATCACCCCCCTTGGGGATGACAACCAGCCGCCGCTCGCGGTCATCACCCCGGGGGGCACGGTGAATGTGACCCAGGGAGCGTCACTGACCTTGAGCGGCAGCGACTCTACGGATCCCGACGGCCAGATCACGAGCTATCTGTGGAGCAGCGGCGAGACCACGGAGAGCATCGTCGTCAGCACCACCCAGACCGGCACCTTCACCTATGGCCTCACGGTCACCGACGATCAGGGCGCCAAGGGCAGCAGCAGCGTGAGCGTGGTGGTCGGGGCAGGACAGAGCAGCGACAGCTGGTACTTCCGGGGCACGACCAACAACTGGGGACTCACCCCCATGACCAGCGAGGATGGCACCACCTTCTGCACCGAGCAGGCCTTTGGCAGCAACAACCCCCGCTTCAAGATTGATCACAAGGGGGATTGGACCGAGGCGTATCCGGCCCAGGATTACCTGGTCAGCGCCAACACCCGCTATCGCATCTGCTTTGACAGCCTTCGCAAGGCCATCGAGGTGGAGACGCTGGCCGGGGCCGATCTGCAGGCCCCCACGGTGACGGTCACCCCGGCCCCGGGGAGTTATCTGGACAACCAGTCCATCACCCTGGGGGTGAGCGACGATCAGGACAGCGCTCCCGCCGTGCATTTCACCACGGACGGCAGCCAGCCCACCATAGCGTCGGCCCGCTATGCAGGCCAGCCCCTGGTGGCGAGCGACAAGGGGAGCGGCACCGATCTGGTGATCCGCACCCTTGCCATTGACGCCAGCGGCAATCAGCGCGAGCAGCGCTTCGAGTACCGTATCGGCGAGCAGGGGATGGCGAGCGGCGATTTTCGTGCCGAGAGCATCTACTTCCTGCTGACCGCCCGCTTCTATGATGGCGATGCCAGCAACAACTACCATAACCGGGATCGCTACAAGGCGGGGGATCCCCATTGGCGCGGCGACTTCAAGGGCTTGATCGCCAAGCTCGACTACATCAAGGATCTCGGCTTCACCGCCATCTGGGTGACGCCACCGGTGGAGAACCGCTCCGGCCTAGACTACCACGGCTACCACGCCTACGACTTCTACCGGGTCGATCCCCGTCTGGAGTCGCCGGGGGCGGGTTACCGGGAGTTCATCCAGGCGGCCCACGCCAAGGGGCTCAAGGTGATCCAGGATGTGGTGCTCAACCACTCGAGCCAGTACGGCCTGCGCGGCAAGACCTGGATCGATCGCCTGCCCGTCAAATACTACGTACCGGCGGGGTCGAGCCAGGGGCTCATCAACAACGGCCCCTATCAGGGCAACCTCGGGGACTACGCTAGCGCCAACCGCTGTGACGACGACAACCCGGTGGCTCCCGACTGGTACAAGGCCCGCTGCCAGTCCGATCCGGCGGGCACCCAGCCTCTGGTGGACCCCAAGACAGGCGCCACCGTGCCGAGTGCTGGCTACAACCCCAACCGCTTCTTCGGCATCGACGCCCAGACCCTGGATCCCGCCTGGTATCACCTGGACGGTTTCATGTCAGGCGGTGACTGGGAGAGCCCGCTCGCCCTGCAGCGCAAACACATGGCGGGGGATTGCATCGATCTCGCCACCGGCAACCAGAACGTCAAGGACTACCTCAACGGCGCCATCCGCCAGTACCTCGACATGGGGGTTGACGCCATTCGCATCGATACCTTGAAGCACATCGAGCGGGACGAGCTGCTGACCTATGTCCACGACTGGCAGGCCCACAAGCCGGGGTTGTTCGTCTTTGGCGAGAACCTGGTCAAGGGCACCGGCTGGGGCTCTGAGCTGGCCAACGACAATGCCTCGGCGGTGATCCGTCCCTGGTGGTATACCCGCACCACGCCGAACCCGGCGGATCCCCGGGCAGGGGGCGATTCCGGCCTCTCTGTGCTGGACTTCTCCCTCTTCTCCACCTTCCGTGACAACGTCACCCGGGGGAGCTTTGGCGGGGTGGGCGGGATCTTTGCCATGGACTGGGTCTATGGGGATGCCACCAAGCTCATCACCTTCTTCCAGAACCATGACGTGGGGCCGGATAACGACTTCAAGTACCGCTACGGCGGGGAAGAGGGCAATGCGGCCATGACCTACAACCTGCTCTGGACGGCGCGGGGCATCCCGACCCTCTACTACGGGGAGGAGGTGATGTTCCAGGCGGGCAAGCCTCAGGATATCGACGGGGCCACCATGACGGTGGATCAGACTGGTCGTGCCTACTACGGGGAGGTGCTGGACAACCCGGCCACTCCGAGCCACCCGCTCTACCAGCACATCAAGCGCCTGAACCAGATCCGCAAGGCGGTGCCCGCCCTGCAGAAGGCGCCCATGAGCCAGGTGAACGAGTGGGGCAGCGGCATCAGCTTCGTGCGTGACCTGAGCGCTCAAGGCAGCTACGCTGCCGTGGGCCTCGCGGCCAATTCGGCCCAGCAAATAAACCTGAGTGGCCTGAAGAACGGCACCTATATGGATGCGGTGACCGGCGCGAGTCAGAACGTCAGCAACGGCAGTCTGAGCTTTGCGGTGCCCGCCTATTCGGCACGGGTCTGGGTACTGAACGGCCCGGGCAAGGTGGGCGTTGACGGTAAATATCTCAAATAAGGAAAGCCTGTCACAGTGTGCAGCGAGTCGGCCTTGGGGCCGACTTTTTTATGCCGCATATCAAGGGATCGAGGGAGATGGACCAGACGGGGAAGGCAATAAGCAGTAGCGTCGACATCGCTTGGGAGCAAGCGGCATCCGAGGGTGGCTTGCTCTGTTATGGTGCTTTCGCCCCAAAGTGGTGCGCATCATCGACATTGGCAGCAGGACCCCACCTTGGAGAAATATGCCGTATCCACCCTATGCCCCTCCTGTGACGAGCATGATTCATGCTGCCATGTGGCACCATATCAACATGATCCACTTAATAACGGGCTTTAAAAGGGGAGATGGTGAGCTGCCTTCAGTATGGCTGGTCAAACATGCTGATGCAGCCTGATGTTTGTCCCATGAATGGGTGTGTTGCTCCTGTCATAGGCAGAATGTCGGAATTTAAATTTGATTTTTCAGCTTATCCTGGATGCTTGTGTTGATTGGCGCTTTTTTTGCTGAGTCTTGTGATGTTGACAGGGGGACCGGCAGGGGAAATGGCCAGGGCGCCCGAGTATGCCGACCCCTTCGGCCCAGTGACTGGTGCCCTGATGTCACAGCAAACATGGAAAGGAGTCATATGGAAAGTGAAATGACCATGTCGCCCGTGCCGGCGACCAAAGCCCTGGCCCACACCCTCAAGGACGATGTTTACGGCATGGTGCTCGGGGTCATGTTTATCGCGGTCGGTCTCAACCTGCTCAAGTGTTCCGGCATGATCACCGGTGGCATCGCGGGCATCGCCCTGCTGCTCGCCCATGTCAGCAGTTTGCCCATCGGGGTTCTGTTCTTCATGGTCAACATGCCCTTCATGGTGTTTTGTTACTTCACCATGGGGCGCGCCTTCACCATCAAGACGCTGATCGTCAACGTTACCCTCTCGGCGGCCACCCAGGCGGTACCGCTGCTGCTGACGGTGAGCTATGTCCACCCACTGTTTGCCGCCTTGGTAGGGGGGACCTTTCTCGGCATGGGGGTGTTGTCTCTGGCGCGCCACAATGCCTCCGTAGGTGGCACCGGGGTGGTAACGCTCTGGCTGCAACGGCGCGTTGGCATCAACGCGGGAAAGAGCCAGATGGTGCTTGATGTGCTGGTGTTTGCACTCTCCCTGCTCACCTTGCCACTGCCCTTGCTGCTCTGGTCCACCCTGAGTGCGCTGGCGATGAACGCCATGCTGATGAATTGGCACAAGCCAGGTCGCTATCAGGGAAACTGAACACCCGGCTGCACATAATTGGATCATGGAAAATGCTGTTCCGGGAGGTTGGAGGGAGAAAGGAGCTCAACGACAAAAAAGATCATCTTGTCGTGAAAAAAGGCATGATTACAGCTGAATTTATTAGTTTTTTGCGCCGTTGACCGCGTTAAATCGGGCTACGCCATAAAAAATTCAAAAAACTTCTTTACCAGTGACCAATGGGTGAGTAAACTTCGTCGGCAATATTTTACACCCCCACTTCCTCAACGGTGAGATATTGCCATGCTCAGGATTGCCAAAGAAGCGTTAACCTTCGACGATGTACTGTTGGTTCCCGCCCACTCCGAAGTTCTTCCCAATACTGCCGATCTGCGTACCAAGCTGACCTCCGCCATCAGCTTGAACATCCCGATGATTTCCGCCGCCATGGACACAGTGACCGAAGCCCGTCTGGCTATCGCACTGGCCCAGGAAGGCGGTATCGGCTTTATCCACAAGAACATGTCCATCGAGCAGCAGGCTGCCGAAGTGCGCAAGGTCAAGAAGTACGAGAGCGGCGTGGTGACTGACCCCGTCACTGTACGCCCTGACATGACCATCGCCCAAATCAAGGAGCTGAGCCACAAGAATGGCTTCGCCGGTTACCCCGTGGTGACTGACGGCAATCAGCTGGTCGGTATCATCACCGGCCGTGACGTGCGCTTCGTGATTGACCTCTCCCAGACCGTTGAACAGATCATGACCCAGAAAGATCGTCTGGTCACCGTGCGTGAAGGGGCCCCTCGCGAAGAGGTGGTTGCCCTGATGCAAAAGCACCGTATCGAAAAAGTGCTGGTGGTGAACGGCGACTTCAAACTCAAGGGCATGATCACCGTTAAAGATTTCCAGAAAGCCGAGCGCAAGCCCCACGCCTGTAAAGATGACAAGGGTCGTCTGCGGGTCGGTGCTGCGGTTGGTGCCGGTGCCGGCAACGAAGAGCGCGTCGCTGCGCTGGTAGAAGCCGGTGTAGACGTGCTGCTGATCGACTCCTCCCACGGCCACTCCCAGGGCGTGCTGGATCGTATCAAGGCCACTCGTGACGCCTATCCGGATCTGCAGATCATCGGTGGCAACGTCGCGACCGCCGCGGGCGCCAAGGCGCTGGCTGCTGCTGGTGTCAACGCCGTCAAGGTCGGTATCGGCCCGGGCTCCATCTGTACTACCCGTATCGTGACCGGCGTGGGTGTGCCCCAGATCACCGCCATCTCCGACGCCGTTGACGCGCTGGAAGGCACCGGTATTCCGGTGATTGCCGATGGCGGCATCCGCTTCTCCGGCGACATCGCCAAGGCCATTGCCGCGGGCGCCAGCTGCGTCATGGTCGGCTCCATGTTCGCCGGTACTGAAGAAGCGCCGGGCGAGATCGAGCTCTATCAGGGTCGCTCCTTCAAATCCTACCGTGGTATGGGTTCTCTGGGCGCTATGTCCAAAGGCTCCAGCGATCGCTACTTCCAGACCGACAATGCCGCCGACAAGCTGGTACCGGAAGGTATCGAAGGTCGCGTGCCGTACAAGGGTCGCCTCAAAGAGATCATCCACCAGCAGATGGGCGGCCTGCGCTCCTCCATGGGCCTGACCGGCAGCGCCACCATCGACGACATGCGCACCAAAGCTGAATTCGTGCGCATCTCCGGCGCCGGGATGAAAGAGTCCCACGTCCACGATGTGACCATTACCAAAGAAGCCCCCAACTATCGGATGGGCTGATAAAACGGGGCCCTGCGCCCCGTTTTTCCACCCTTTTTTTATCCCGTGCCCTTTGTGACAACATCAGCCTGATGCAGGAATAAAATGACTAAAGACATTCACCAGCACCGTATCCTTATCCTCGACTTCGGTTCCCAGTACACCCAGCTGATCGCCCGCCGCGTGCGCGAAATCGGCGTTTACTGCGAACTGTGGGCCTGGGACGTAACCGAAGAGCAGATCCGCGAATTCAATCCGAGCGGCATCATCCTCTCCGGCGGTCCCGAGTCCGTCACCGAAGCGGGCAGCCCCCGTGCCCCCGAGTATGTATTCAACGCCGGTGTCCCTGTGTTCGGTATCTGCTACGGCATGCAGACCATGGCCGAGCAGCTGGGTGGCAAGGTGCAATCCTCTACCGAGCGTGAATTCGGTTACGCCAAGGTGGAAGTGCTGGGCGAGGCTGGCAAGAGCAGCGCCCTCTTGCGCAACATCGAAGATGCCATCGCCGACAATGGCAATGCCCTGCTGGATGTCTGGATGAGCCACGGTGACAAGGTCACCACCATTCCGGCCGACTTCACCACCATCGCCCAGACCCCGACCTGCCCCCACGCGGCCATGGCTAACGAAGCCAAGCGTTTCTACGGCGTGCAGTTCCACCCGGAAGTGACCCACACCCGTCAGGGTGCCCGTATGCTGGAGCACTTCGTCAAAGATATCTGCGGCTGCGAATGCCTCTGGACCCCGGCCACCATCATCGACGACGCCGTCGCCCGCATTCGCGAGCAGGTGGGCGACGATGAAGTGATCCTCGGTCTCTCCGGTGGTGTCGACTCCTCCGTGGTCGCCATGCTGGTGCACCGCGCCATCGGCGATCGCCTGACCTGCGTCTTCGTTGACAACGGCCTGCTGCGCCTGAACGAAGGCACCCAGGTGATGGAGATGTTTGGTGACCACTTTGGTCTGAACATCATCAAGGTTGAAGCGGAAGAGCGCTTCCTCTCTGCCCTGGCCGGTGTTGACGAGCCGGAAGCCAAGCGCAAGATCATCGGCCGCGTCTTCGTTGAAGTGTTTGATGATGAAGCCAAGAAGCTGAAAAACGCCAAGTGGCTGGCACAAGGCACCATCTATCCGGACGTTATCGAATCTGCTGCCAGCAAGACCGGCAAGGCCCACGTCATCAAGTCTCACCACAACGTCGGCGGCCTGCCGGAAGAGATGAAGATGGGTCTGGTCGAGCCGCTGCGCGAGCTGTTCAAAGACGAAGTGCGCCGCGTTGGTCTGGAGCTGGGTCTGCCCTACGACATGCTCTACCGTCACCCCTTCCCGGGCCCGGGTCTGGGCGTGCGCGTCCTTGGCGAAGTGAAGAAAGAGTACTGCGATATCTTGCGCCGCGCCGATGCGGTCTTTATCGAAGAGCTGCGCAAAGCCGACCTCTACAACCAGGTCAGCCAGGCGTTCGCCGTGTTCCTGCCGGTGCGCTCCGTTGGCGTGATGGGCGATGGTCGCAAATATGACTGGGTCATTGCGCTTCGCGCCGTCGAAACTATCGACTTTATGACCGCCCACTGGGCTCACCTGCCGTACGACTTCCTCGGTCACGTGTCGAATCGCATCATCAACGAGATCAACGGTATCTCCCGCGTGGTGTACGACGTCTCCGGCAAGCCGCCCGCAACCATCGAATGGGAATAAGCGGCGCGCGCCCTTCTACCCTTCGAGCATAAAAATGCAAAAAGACGCCCTTGAGGCGTCTTTTCTTTTCTCAATCGTTTGCGCCACACATCTTCTTTTTTCGAGCAGCTTTTTTGCCACCTTGCCCCTGTCATATGTGACAGGGGCATTTTTGCCATCCCGCACTAGGCTCTCTCATGCCAATTGAGCCCGCTGTCAACAGTGGCTTGTGGCAAGGGGGAGGGCTGATCCAGTTGCAGATAGCTGCGTAAATTTGCCCATCGTTATCGCGCCAACCGGCAGTGATGACACCCCGGTGGAGACCGGAAACCACTTGAATCAACGGGGCGCAGCCCGAACGGCCAAACGAGTCGGGATCATAGAGCACGGAGAGTTTGATATGTCAGAACAAGCAGTGTTGGTGGGTGGATGGACCGCATATCACAAGCTGACCGCCGAGGATCAGGCGGTATTTGATCAGGCGCTGAAAGGATTTGTCGGGGTGCAGTACGTACCCTTTGAAGTCTCCACCCAGGTGGTGGCTGGCACCAACTACCGCTTCAAGTGCAAGAGCACAGTGCCGCTTGCCAAACCGATCCATGGCGAAGCCGTGGTACAGATCTTCAAATCACTGGACGGGGATGCCCATATCACTTCCATTACCCCGATTTGATTGGGTGGTGGGGCAAGGTGGGGAGGGGGAATAACCTCCAACCTTTTTGCTCAAAGTCCTTAAAATAAGAAAGACGCCTTAGGGCGTCTTTCTTATTTCCACCACCAGTTATCTCTGATGCATGGTACAGTATTTGTACTTATTGATTAATTTGTTGATCTTGCTCAGGAAACTATCATCATCTGCTTTTGCTTATCTGTCTTGCTCGCTAGGATATCCGTCTGGATATGACCTCTTTGGAGTTACCAATGAATCAGAACAGATATATTGCGTAGGGGAGAAATCAAGCAAACACTTTCAGATCCCAGTAATAGTAATGCAATGATTTAAAATTATTTTTTTGAGGTGGCATGAATAAAATCACTAAATATATTTTGAGCAAGTTGTTAAATCAGCCATGCCCTATTCAAATTCCTCGAAGTGGAGAGTTAGGAAAGCAGGTTAACTGCTATTCCATAAGTATTTATAATGGCGATGTCCCAATCATGCTCGTTAACTCTATTGAAGAAAATGGGTTAAATGGCAATCATTTTGAAGGTGGGGGATTCTGTACAGAGGCTGTAATTCCTTTTTCGCTTTATTCTGGCTTGAGTTTACGAGTTGATCATTATCATGGGCTGGTGACACATACATATAACGGCGTGCTAGATTATATCCTTCATGAATGGACTGGGTTATATAAGCTACAGTCAATATATATTTTAGCAAAACATTCTGTCCCACAATATTTTTTCAACAAGAGAAACTTACAACTACCAAAGAGAATGAAGATTCTAGAAAGTATAGTTTCCAGGCAATCAGAAGAGCCTCACAAATCATTTTCGTCGCTTGACCTAATGAGTTACATATATTCAATTAGGTGGTATTTGCATCCACAGAAAACAGAATTGCGTAAAAAAATGGATCTGTATTTATCATCATTCGTAGCATCAGGAGAGTTGAAAAATAATGGTAGTAGCTTCGAGTTTATAATCACAGGTAAAGCTATAGCCACTTTAGAGCAATATCAAATTGAGACTGCAAGGGCGAAATCTGCCAAGTCCGCAAACTCTTGGATGCTTAGACTTACGGCTATATTAGCATTTTTTGCTGCCTTTCAGTCTGGCTTAATTAAGTCACCGGTGTGGATTGATCTAGGTAAGATTTTGGAATGGCTGTCATTGTTCATGTAACAATGCCATTAAATTCACTTCCTACGGTCGTCAGAAGCTTGGAGTTACGTGCTTTTGCGAATAAGTTAAATCTAGGAGTAAATTCGAAAGAATTTTTGCCATATTTGCCGACTTTGATTACAACGTTAATTGTTGTTCCTATCGGTATTTATCTACAAACACGGTTAAAAAATCTTGCGCATAGCAATGACTTTTTGAAAGCTATTGAACAGCTAAAAAAGAATACGGAAGCGGTGGAAAGCATAAAAAGGCAGTTTGATGAAAAATACTGGGTAAAGCAGCAAGTTTGGGATACTAAGCGTCTTGCCTATGAAGAAATACTATCTTGCCTGTATTTAACAAAAGAGTATATCGAAGACCAAATAGCATATTTAACTGATTATAAAGATAGTTTTATTTGTATCGGGAGTTCTATTTACGACTTTGAAGACAAGTGCCGTAGGGTGCAATGAAATTGCACCGCTAATTTGGTTTCTGCTGTTTTGCACAAAAGCCGCTCGGCAAGCGGTGCAATGCGCTGCGCTTATTGCACCCTACCTGTTTCGTCAATTCGCTGAGGTGGGGCGGCTGAGTGCTGAGCCTCGCCAAAGCAACAAAAGGGGCGATCTGCGCCCCTACTCTGCTAATGCCCTCGCTTTAGACCGTGAATGCTCGTTCGGCGCGGCCTGATTGTCTGCTGACTCACTACCAAGATGCCTGTTTTCCTCATTAGGCCGGACAGAAAAAGGCCACCTTCACTCATACCTCGCCGCTTCCCAGGCGTGTATCGCCTGTTTGCGGGTCTCGCCCCAGTGATAGCCGCCGAGTCTGCCGTTTTGCTGGATGACTCTGTGGCAGGGGATCATCAAGGCGACGGGGTTGGCGCCCACCGCCAGACCCACGGCGCGGGCGGCCTTGGGATTGCCGATGGCGCTCGCCACCTGGGCGTAGCTCACCACCTTGGCGGGCGGGATATGCAGCAGCGCCCGCCAGACGCTGATCTGAAAGTTGGTGCCGCTCACGTACAAGGATATGGGGCGATCCGGTGCCTTGCTGCCATCGAACATGGTGTTGATGACCCCTTGGGTGCGTGATGGGGCTTCTTGCAGCCTTGCCTCAGGCCAGCTGCGGGCGAGGGTGGCCAGCGGCGCCTCTGGGGCCTTGTCATCGAGAAACGAGAAGTTGCACACCCCCCGCGGGGTCAGGGCGACGAATGCCTGACCAAAGGGGGTGTCGTGCACCCCGTGATCGATAACCAGCCCGGCCCCGCGCTGCTTGTACTCGCCCGGCGTCACCGCTTCGAGTTGCACGAAGTGATCGTAGAGCCGCGAGCCGCTGCTAAGGCCCAGGGTATCGGCCACCTCCAGCAGCGGGCGCGACTCCTGCAGCAGTGCCTTGGCCCGCTCCAGGGTCAGCACCTGCAGATAGCGTTTGGGCGTCACCCCGGCCCAGCGGCTGAACAGCCGCTGGAAGTGAAAGGGACTTAAGTGAACGTGCGCCGCTATCTCGTCCAGAGTGGGCTGACGCTCCACCTGACTTGCGATAAAACGGATGGCATCGGCGATGCGGGCGTAATCAGACATAAGGCGCTCTCACGATAAGTTTGCGGTCGCAGGATCTTAGGGACGACAAGTCATGTGCGACAAATTGATACCCCACCATCGGCCAGCAGGGCAATGCCGGTGGTAAAGCTGGATGCATCGGACGCGAGATAAAGGGCCGAGCGGGCGATCTCCTCCGGTTGGGCTAGCCGTTTGAGCGCATGCATATTCTGCACAAAGGCGAGGCTCTCTGGCGTATTGGCAAAAGCCCGCCCCATGGGGGTATCGGTGCCCCCCGGCAGCAGGGCGTTGACCCGCACCCCTTGTGCCCCATACTCGGCAGCCAGCACCCGGGTCAGACCGATGAGGCCCGCCTTGCTCGCCGCATAGGCCGCCATGCCGGGCAGCCCCAGGGTGTTGCCGACGAAGGTAGAGGTAAAAATAAGCGAGCCGCCGCCACGCGCCAGCATGGCGGGGATCTGGTACTTGGCTCCCACAAAGGCGCTGGTGAGGTTGGTATCCAGAATCTCCTGCCACTGCGTCAGCTCAAGCTCCTCTATGCTGCCCGGCGTGCCTGTGGTACCTGCGTTGTTGAAGGCGATATCGAGCCCGCCGAAACGGGTTAGCGCGAGATCAACAAGATCGCGGGCGTAAGTCTCGCTTTTCACATCTCCCGCCAGACTCACCGCCTGGCCCCCCTCATGGCGGATCTCCTCCACCAGCAGATCCAATTCGGGCTGGCGGCGGGCGCCGACGACGACGCTGGCTCCTTCGCGGGCAAACAGGATGGCGCTGGCGCGACCGATGCCGGAGCTGGCGCCGGTGATAATGGCGACCTTGTTGGACAGTAATGACATGGCAGTTCCCTCGCTGAGTGTGTTGTGCGCCAGCTAAGTGGCTCACAAGGTTGGCTGTGGGTTGGAACCTCAAGGGGTCGGCCCCACTCGGGTTTGATCCACACTATGGCAACCACTCCTTGCCGGGACGACCCGAATCTTGCTCTCTTTGTCCCCAAGTCGTTTTGCGACATGTCGATACAGTCCTTCGCGGCAACAAAAAGGGGCGTTTTGCGCCCCGAATTCTTTATCATGCCCCCTTTAAAATCGCCGGATCCAGGTGCGGCGCGCCCTGTGTGCTGCAGTGAGGGGCGAGAGCCCCGGCGCCATGGTGGCTGCGTGCATCATCAAGCCTGCCTGGCAGGGCATTGACGGCGATTGCAATCAACAGACACGCTCCTGGATCAATAGCCCGTCATCTCCAGATAGCCGACCCCCTTGGCATCCCCCGAGACAGAGACCGCGCCCTCCCAGTAGTCAAAGCGACCTGTCATGGCCTGATTGGGCTGACGGGCTTTGATGGTGAGGCTCATACCGGCGGCGTTTAGCTGCCACTCGACGGGGTAGGGTTGGCCTTTGGGACCGAGCCAGCTCTTGCCCGGCATAAAGCGGATCTGCTCCGGGTTCAGCACCTGACTGCTGCCGTCGCGCTCAATCAAGATGCCGTAGCGGTTCTCCGGCTCGGTGCGGCCCGATTTGGTGCGCAGGCGAAACAGCATCAGCTCGCGGCCATCGGCCAGTTGCAGCGAAAACCAGTCCCAGCCCGATTGCCACTCGGCCAATACCGAGCTGCTCCACTCGTGATCAAACCAGCCTTGTCCGGTGATGGGGCGGGTTTCCCCATCACGAGTCAGGGTGCCGCTCAACTGCAGGCGCGGGTAGGAGTAGTAAAAGGAGGCGTTGCCCGGGCTCTTCTCGCTGTAACCGGCCTTGCCTTGCAGCACCAGCGGCTTGGCGGCAGTGACGGTGAGGTTCAGTTCGCCAATCTTGCTCTGTACCTTGAGGGTGGCGGGGAACAGCGCGGCCCCTTGCGAGGCAAGCCGCCACTCCCTGAGCCAATATTGGCCGCCGCTGGCCCCTGCCAGTCCCGGCCCCTGCCGACTGGCCCGTTCATCGTGCCGGTGGCTGCCACGGTCGAGATCCGTGATGGCAAACTGGGCCAGCCAGAGCTGGGGGGTCAGCCAGGGGTTGCTGGTACGGAGTTCTTGCTCGATCCCTTGGCGAAACAGGGTCCACTGCATGCCATATTCGCGTCCCTGCTCATCCTTGAGATTGCCGGTGAGATACCACCACTCGGAGCGGTAATCGGGGTGGGCGGCGTGATCCTCCGGCAATTGGATAGTTTGCCCCGGCAGCACCTTTTTGAAGCTGTCGTTGCCGCCACCGAGCAGGGCGCCCAGATCGCTGGCCTGCGCGCTGCCAATCATGGCAATCAGCGGGAGCAAGAGGGTGGCGAGCCACAGGGGCCGTAAGGAGGACAAGATCCCCCTCACCCTGGCCCTCTCCCGAAGGGAGAGGGGATGGTTCAATGCCGCACTGTGCTCTTCTTTGCGTTGAAGAAGGGGCGGAGAGAGGGAAGTGGTCGATGGGAGCTTCAAGCCATGGCTGAGCCAGTGCGCTAACCGATATTTCATACCACTCTCCTTGCCGCATACCAGGAGGCCAATGCGCCACAGACCGGTGCCAGCAACAGGGCGGTGACCGCATGAAGGGGGGCGGACTCGAAGGCGAGGCGCCAGCCAAAGGCGCGGGGGTTGACCACCTCGATCAGCACCCAGGCGAGGCCATACCCCACCGGTAGAGCCAGCAGGGCGGTGAGCAGCCCCAATCCCGCCCCTTGCCACAGCAGCAGCTGGCGGCAGTGGCGGGGGCTCAAGCCCAGACTCTGCAAGGTCTGCAACTCGCCACGGCGCGCCAGCCCCAGCACCATAAAGGCCGAGCCGATCCCGACAAAGGCGATGCCGAGGATCAGCAACTTCAATAGCTCGGTCACCACAAAGGTCTGGTCAAACACCTTGAGCGCCGCGCTGTGGATGGCGGGGGCGGAGAGCAGATTGAGCTGCTCGCCAAAGCGCTCGCGCAGGTGGTCGGCCAGCTGTTCGGGGTCGTTGCTAAAGAGGGCGAGGGATTGCACCGCCCCCGCCTCGAAGGCGTGCAGAATTTGCCCCTTGTCGCTGCCGTAGTCCTGATAGACGCCTGTGACGGTGAACTGCCTTGGCCCCTGCTCGCCGCTGATTGCCAATGTCTGGTCCACCTTGACCCCGAGGCGCACCGTCAGGGGTTCGCTCGCCAGCACTTCGTCGGGACGGATGGGCCAGCGTCCGGCCAGCAGCGGATAGGCCGCTTTAAGCTGGGGGATAAAATCCATCTGCGCCCACTCGATGGGCTGCCCCTGCCAGCGGGCAGGATGCACCGAGCGGCGCGAGGCGGCGCTCACCAGAGGATTGGCGAGCAGGGTCTCGAGGGTTGTGTTGCTCAAGGTGCCCTTGTTGCCCGCCACCCCCTTGGGGGCGGTGACATAGAGATCGGCGGCCAGACGCTGGCCGAGCCAGATCTCCACGCTGGAGCGAAAGCTCGACACCATGACCCCGATGCCGATGGCCGCCGCGATGGCCAGCTGCAATGCCATCACCGCGATGGCGGTGCGATCGAGATGATAGAGGGTCTCGGCCACCCCGAGCCGGGCGGTGAGGGGGCCGCCCGCACGCCGTCGCAACCAGCCAAGCAGGCCGCGCAGGGCATCGGGCAGCCAGAGCGCCATGGCCAGCAGCCAGCCGCCGGCGATAAAGAGGGCGCCAGTGAGACCGGTTTGCGGCAACCACAGGCACAGAGCGCACAGCAGCAAGATGGCGATGGCCAGCACGCGCCGTCGCCACGGGTGAGCGGGAGGGCGGCTGCTGCCAGCGCGCAGTTCGAGGGGGGATTGGCGCAGCAGTTGCCACCAGCCGGGCAGGTTGGCGGCCAGCGTGCCGAGCAGCCCGATCAACAGTGCCTTGAGCAGGCTCACAGGGGAAAGGCGCAACAGATCGATGGGGTTGGGGCCATAGAGATCGGCCAGCGCCTGGGTCAGTTGCCCCATCAGCGCCAGCGCCAACAGGCTGCCGAGCAGCACCCCGAGCAGGGTGCCCACCGTGGCGAGAATAAGTAGCTCCAGAATGAGCCAACGCAGCACCCGACTCGGCCCCATTCCCAGAATGATCAACTGGGCCAGCTGGGGGCGGCGCACGCTCTGGACAAATCGCTGGGCGTTGAACACCAGAAACAATCCTACCGCCATGGCGAGCAATGAGAGCGCCGTCAGGTTAAGGGCCAGTGCATCGCCAAGCTGGCTGGCATCGAGCGCCGGGCTGATGGGCTCAAGCCACAAAGGCTGGTTCGGGTAATCGGTTTGCAGGGTGGCCTGCAGGGTGCGAACCTCGTCTTCACTTAGCTTGAAGACGATGCGATCGAGCCGACCCGCTTTATCCAGCAGCGGCTGGGCGAGGCCAATATCGGTTATCAGCAGCCGCTCCATGGGCACGGCGCCCGGCTCGAAGGTGCCCGCCAGCGTCAGGGTCAGAGGGCGGGCGCTGGCGCCATCGCTGCCGCCCAATACAAAACGGCGGCTCTGGCCCGCTTGCCAGCCAAGGCGCTGCGCTTCGGGGGCCGCCAGCCAGATGCTGTCGGCACGGTTGAGGGAAAAGTCGGGCTCGCTCGCGGGTTGGGCGCCAAACAGCTGGCGCAGGGGGCCGGGGTTGAAGAGATCCATTCCCAGCAGTTGAAAGCTGCGCCC
The DNA here is from genome assembly GCF_019048265.1 of Aeromonas sp. FDAARGOS 1405. Lineage (NCBI taxonomy): Bacteria > Pseudomonadati > Pseudomonadota > Gammaproteobacteria > Aeromonadales > Aeromonadaceae > Aeromonas > Aeromonas sp. FDAARGOS 1405. Next base: position 3,235,276 of record NZ_CP077311.1, read on the forward strand.
CTCTTCATCCTTGAGCCAGCCATGGAGCTGGGGCATGGCATCGAGGGCGGGCTGGCTGGTCACCAGTTGCACGTAAAGCTGCTCATCCAGCCCGCCAGCGGGGGCCAGCCGGTAGTTGGCTTCCCCTGCTAGCTGGCTGCGTGCGGCGACAAAATTGGTGCGGGCACTGTGATTGAGCAGCTCGATGGCCACCACCAGCGATACCCCCAATACCAGCCCGGCCAGACTCATCAGCAGCAACCAGGGGTGACTGCGATAGAGGCGCAGCAGCGCTTTAAGTGGCAGCATCAGCGTGCTCCCGGCAGACGCAGTCGCTGCCTAGTCATGACGGGGCCCCTTGAGCTCGATAAGTTGCCCCCCTTCGAGGCGCAGCACTCTGTCAGCCAGCTCGGCATAGGCCGGGTTGTGGCTCACCAGCAGCAAGCCTGCGCCTGTGTCCCGCACCGCCGCCACCATCAGCGCCATCACCTGTTCGGCATTGTGCTCATCGAGGCTGCCGGTGGGTTCGTCGGCGAGCAGCCAACCGGGTTGATGGATAAGGGCGCGGGCCAGCGCCACCCGCTGACGCTGACCGCCGGAGAGCTGCTCCGGCCAGGCATGGCGCTTGTGGCTCATATCGAGCCGCTGCAGCAACTGGTCAATCTTTGTCTCATCCGGTGGCAGAGCGTTGATGGCCAGCGGCAGGGCCAGATTCTCGGCCACGTTCAGGGTCGGCAGCAGGTTGAAATCCTGATAGACGATACCGAAATGGCGGCCCCGCAGGCGCGCCCGCTCGTCGGGTGAGCGGGTGTCGATCCGGGTCTCCCCCAGCCAGATCTCCCCTTCATCCGGTGCAATCAGCCCGGCGATCAGATTGAGCAGGGTGGACTTGCCGCAGCCGCTTTGGCCCAGCAGCAGGGTGATCTCGCCTGCGGGGAGGGCGAGATCGAGATGGTGGAACAGCGGCAGTCGTTCACTGCCGTTATCGAAGCTCTTGCAGAGGTTGCGCAGGGTCAGCATGGGATAACCGTTTGATGGTCAATGGCTTTCATCATGCTTGGTACGCTAGCACGGCCAGCAATGATCAACACCCCTTACGGTTGATCAAGAGTGCCAGTTAGTGATCAAGGCGGCAAAAGAGCAGTGGATCCTCGCTGGATCCCGCTTGCCCGAGATGGTTAGAATAGGGGCTTCCATGGGTCACAGGATGAGCAAGGATGTTACACAAGCAAGTCAGTTTTATCATCGATAGCAAGGGCAACAAGCAGGCTGCCGTCGTCCCCATCGAGATCTACAACGAGCTGATGACCCTGCAAAAGGCACTCTCCGACAACCGGCCGGGGGAGCGCGAGCTCTACCACTTCAACGGCAAAGGGGCCGAGGCCCACGGTTATCCGGTTGGCAAGCGGCAAAATCCCGGCTTTATGGTGCTGGCCGGTTCCACCGCCAATGGCGAGGATGCTGCCTCCCTGCGTGAAGCGGTGATCGAGCTGCGTCACGAACTGCTGGAGAAGGGGGTCATAGTGCCCCGCAGTCAGGGTGGCTTTGTCTTTACCGCCGATCAGCTGTTCAACAGCCCGAGTCTGGCCGCCAGTCTGGTGGCGGGCAATAACCGCAGCGGTCTGGATGCCTGGCAAAACAGCGCAGGCTATACCCTCAAGCAGTCGGGTTTCGGCAAGAAATAATCCCGCGTTTCGACAGCACACCAATTAAGCGTTAATTGACCTGGATGAATTTTTCTTTTCATCCAGGTGCTAGCATCATTGCCAGATGGTTCTAAAAGGAAGAGACCATGTCTGCGCTCACCCCTGTTATTTTGCTGCTGTCCCTGTTTATCCCTCCCGCCCATGCCAGTAGTGGCCCTGTTCTGTTGACATCCTCCTCAATCGGACTTTTTTGTGTCGGATTGTTTGTGTTGGCCTACGCCCTAGTGATGGCTGAAGAGTATCTGCAACTGCGCAAGTCCAAACCCGTGCTGGTGGCCGCCGGGGTGATCTGGATCCTGATCGGTATCGCCTATGCACAGCAGGGGATGAGCCCTGCGGCCGAGCAGGCCTTCCGCCATACCCTGCTGGAATATGCCGAGCTGATGCTGTTTCTGCTGGTGGCGATGACCTATATCAACGCCATGGAGGATCGGCGGCTGTTCGATGCCCTGCGCGCCTGGCTGGTGCGATCCGGCTTTCACTTGCGCACCCTGTTCTGGTTGACCGGTGGGCTTGCTTTTTGTATCTCGCCAGTGGCAGACAACCTGACCACTGCGCTCTTGATGTGCGCCGTGGTGTTGAAGGTGGCCAACGGTGATCGGCGTTTTGTCAATCTTGCCTGCATCAACATAGTGATCGCCGCCAACGCCGGAGGGGCGTTCAGTCCCTTTGGCGATATCACAACCCTGATGGTGTGGCAGGCGGGCAAGGTGCAATTTGGCCAGTTCTTCACCCTGCTTATTCCCTCTCTGCTCAATTTTCTGGTCCCGGCCATCCTGATGAGCCTGATGGTGCCGCGTCATGTGCCGGAGGCTGATAACGAGGTGGTCGATCTCAAGCGGGGTTCCCGTCGCATCGTCGCGCTGTTCTTGCTGACCATCATCACGGCGGTGCTATGCCACAGTTTCCTCCATCTGCCACCCGTACTGGGCATGATGCTGGGGCTCGGTTATCTGCAGTTTTTCGGCTTCTATTTGCGCAAGTCGCTGCCGCGATCCCTTGCCCGCAAGCGTGCGCTCTATGAACGCAATGGCGATGAGGTGCGGTTGCGCAGTCTGGGCTCTGTGGTGCCATTTGATGTGTTCAACAAGGTGGCCAAGGCGGAGTGGGATACCTTGCTCTTCTTCTATGGGGTGGTGATGTGTGTCGGTGGGCTGGGCTTTATGGGGTATCTGGAGCTGGTGTCACACTGGTTGTATGCCGGTGGGGATCCCACCATGGCCAACGTCTTCATAGGGGGCTTGTCGGCCATCGTGGATAACATTCCGGTGATGTTTGCCGTACTGTCGATGAACCCGGATATGGCGTTGGGGCAGTGGCTGCTGGTGACCCTGACTGCCGGAGTGGGCGGCAGCCTGCTCTCCATCGGCTCTGCGGCCGGGGTGGCCCTGATGGGACAGGCCCACGGCATGTATACCTTTTTTGGCCACCTGAAGTGGCTGCCTGCCATCTTGCTCGGTTATCTGGTGAGCATAGGGGCGCACCTCTGGCTCAACAGTGCCCAGTTCTGAACGTCTGGGCGCCAGTACGAAAAGAGGCTTCCGTTGACGGAAGCCTCTTTCGTTTTCCTGACCGGGGGAGGGGGTTCAATCGCCTCGCTTGCCGGTCAGCAGCCAGTAACTCAGGGTGGAACCCACGCCGCAGCAGGCGATGGCGATGGCCATGGGCAGCGGCGAGTGGGGCGGATTGAGGTTGACCAGAATGCCGACCAGGGCGCCGATGCCAAAGCGCAGGGTGCCCGCCAGTGCCGAGGCGGTGCCCGCAGATTGCGGGAAGTGGCCCATCAGGCCGGTCATGGCGTTGGCGCCCACCAGACTGATATGGCCGACAAACAGTACCACCGGAATGACGATGCCCCACAGACCGCCGGTCTGGCTCCAGGCGTTGTAGACCAGTAGGGCGCCCGCGCAGGGCAGCACCAGCAGACCGTATTGCAGCATCCGCTCGGCGCCTACCCCTTTCACCAGTCGGCTGTTGACGAAAGTGACCACCATCATCAGCAGGATATTGAGGCCAAACAGCCAGCCGTAGTGCTCGGTCGGCACCTTGAAATACTCGATATAGACGTAAGGGGAGCCACTTAAGAAGGCGAACATGCCGGAGCTGGAGAGGGAGCCGCACAGCACATAACCCATGGCGCCGCGATGGGAGAGTACCCCCCAGTAGTTCTTGAGGATCTGGCCAAGATTAAGGGGTTGGCGATGTTCCGGTTTCAGGGTCTCCTGAATTTTCCACTGCATCACCAGACAGATCAGCAGGCTGATCCCCACCAGCAGCCAGAAGATCACCCGCCAGTCGGCGTGGGCACTGATATAGCCGCCCACCACAGGCGCTACCAGCGGCGCCAGGGTCATCACCAGAATGACGAACGACATGGCGCGGGAAAACGCATCCTTCTCGAACAGATCGCGCAGCAGGGCATTGACCACCACCGAGCCCGCCGCACCGCCCGCTGCCTGCAACATCCTATAGGCCAGCAATTCGGGCAGGGAGTCCGCCATGGCGCAACCCACCGAGGCGATGGCAAACATCACCAGCCCCGCCAGGATCACCGGCTTGCGGCCATAGCTGTCGGCGAGCGGGCCGTAGAAGAGCTGGCCGATGGCAAAGCCGCCCAGAAAGGCGCTGATAGTGAGCTGGGCGCCGTCGATGCTGGTAGCCAGATCCCTGGCGATGGCCGGAATGGCGGGCAGATACATATCCACCGCCAGCGGGGTCAGACCCGCCAGAGCACCGAGCAGGATAAACAGGAAACGGGGGGAGAGGGCGGCAGCCTGAGCTGTTGGCGATTGGGGCATAGGGTATCCGCTGGTGAACCTTGGTTGAAAAAGGGAGAGGGGCGAGTCTATCAGGTTTGCCCCCGCTCGGCATGACGTTCCTGCCCCCTCAAAAGGGGGAGGTGCCCGGCCATTCAGGCACCTTTGGGTGCACGCTTGCGGTCATGGGGGCGCGCTGCGCGGATCACCCCCCCCAGCCAGAGCAGCCAGGCCAGCGACGAGATGGCGTACCCGAGCCGCTCCGGCCAGCGGGCGGTGAGGGTAAAGGTGAGGCTATGTTGTCCGGCGGGCATCCAGACTTGCACCAGCCCGTTGCGGGTGCTGCTGACGCTAAGCGGCAGGCGCTGGTCGAGCCTTGCCTGCCAGCCCGGGTAATCAAACTGGTGCAGGACCAGCTTGGCGGGTGCCGGGGCATCCACCGTCAATTCGATATGACGAGGCTGCCAGCGCTGGATCTGCCAGTTCACCCCCTGATGGTCACTGGTGATGGCGGGCTGGAATTCCTCTTTCCAGGCCAGCAGGGTGGGGGCAAACATGCCGCGCGGCACCTGCTTTGGTCGGTATTCGCGGGCGCTGCGCTTGCTATCGAACTCCCCGTCGAGCTGACTCTTTACGGGAGCCTGGGTGAGCGGCGCCTCGCGTACATAGAGTCCCTGCGAGAGCAGGGTGAGGGCAAGCAGTAGCCACCAGACCCACTGCCACGGGCGATAGGTGGGGGTACCCAGCGCCACTACGGAGACGGTAGCGATGACCAGCAGCAGATTGAGACGCCAGGGAAATTGCACCAGTTGCAACGGAGTGAGCAGGTGCCACAGGGGCTCGCTTGGTGGCAGCATCATCAGAAAGCTCAGGGTGCCAATGACCCCCCAGAGCAGCAACTCGGGATGGCGCGGCTCGCGGGCGGCAGCCCAAGCTACCAGCAGCAGAGCCAGGGTGAGCAGCGTCAGCCAGGCGAGATGGCCGCGAAAGCGCCAGTCATCACGGCTTTGGGGCAAACGATCGAGAAAGTTGCGCTGAAATTCGAACATGCCAGTGCGCATCTGCTCCATGGAGATCCCCCCCTGATCCAGCAGAGCGGGCAGCAGTAACAGGCTGGCCATCGCCAACCCCCAGAGCTGGCCCAGCAAGGTGCCGATAAATGGGGCGGCGGTGACAGGGATACTGACAAGCGTTGTGCTCCTCTTGTTGCGCCAGACCAGCAGCAGGCTGCGCAGGGTGAGCAAGCCCAGAATGAGCAGGGTGCTTGGTAGATGGGAAAGCGTCAGCATGGAGACGGCCAGTGCGAGCAGCAGTAGCGCAAAGGGGGCGCCGCGGCAGAGGCGATCCTGCGCCAGCAGTGCCAGCGGTGCCCAGACGAAGGCCCAGCTCTCCGCCAGGGCAAAGCGGGCGTAGATATCGATGGCCAGATGATAGGGCAGCGCCATATAGAGCAGACTGGCCGCCAGCGCCCGTCCGTGGCCGGCAAAGGGGCGCAACCAGAGATAGGCAAACAGGCCGGAGAGCCAGAGTGCCACGCTGCTGCTCCAGAGCAGCGGCGTCATCGCCTCGTGGGCCAGTGGGGTGGGGCCGGCGAACAGTGCGCTCACATAGTAGGGCAGGGGGGGATAGAAGAAAAAGACCGGGCTGCCGAAGGCGCCGTTCATCTCCATCAACCAGCGCGGATAGAGTTCACCTTGCCACAGTTGCACGGCAAAGAAGTGACCGGAGAGCAGGTGGTGAAACAGATCATGGCCCTGACTGCCGCCGCGCAGCCAGAATGGTAGCAACAGGAGGGCACAGGCCCCGGTCAGCACCGACAAAACCCACAGCCACTCTCTGGTTACACGCATAAGGAGACTCGTCTGTTATGGATTCGCTGTGAGTGTACCCGAGTTGTTCCCCTCTTTTTTAGTTGCTTTGGTGGATTTTTGTGCTCTTTATATGTTTCTTGTCACTTTTCCTATGGGGTGTCTGCAGCGAGGGAATGGCGAGCCAGAGTCCGGGCTCGGCGGCAAAGCGTGGGGCAAACCAGTGCTGGCGCACCGCGCTGGGCATTTCGTTCGCGGCGATGGGGCGGCGACTGAGGCGGCAGGCTCCCTGAGAGAGTGCCAGCGCCGCATCCCCCTTGTACCAGCCATCGGTGACGGCCAAGGCTGTGGTCTCCCGCAGCAGCCGCACTCCCCACTGGGTCACCAGCGCCGGGCACGCTTTTTCTGCCAGTTTTGCCGCTTGCACCATGGCGGGCGGACGGGGCAGGGTAAAGGTCACGCCGAGCAGCAGCAATCCGGCGACCGCGACCACCCACTCGCCACGGCGCGGCAGCCAGCCTGCCAGCAGCACAATACCGAGCAGGGTGATGGGCGCCAGATGGCGGGGATTGTCAGGGTTCTGGCCAAACAGGGTCCAGAGCAGTAGGACAAGCCAATAGAGTGTCCAGAGCGGGGGGAGGGCGGCAGGGTGGTTTTTTGATCTTTGCCAAAGCGGCAGCACCAGCAATGCCCCGATCAACAGCGGCCAAAGCGGGGTCAGCTGATCGTCGAAGGTGCGCGCCCAGCTGAGCAGCCGATCGCCGTGGGCCGCCGCCGTGTTGCCCCACAGGGTAAAGTGGCCGTCGGTAAAGCGCCGCCCCTCGCTGAAATAGGCCCAGCCATCGGCCTGCCAGACAAACAGCAGGCTGGTGAGCCCAACCAGTGCGATGGGGAGCACAAACCTGACGCGCGTTCCATCCTGCGCCAGCCCGAGCCACAGGGGCAGCAGGGCCAACACGAAGTAGGAGGGACGCAGCGCCAGCAATAGACCCAGCAGCAGACCCGCCAGTGCAATTCTGCGCTGCTGCAAGGCCAAGAGAGACCCGAGCCAGGCGGCGAGCGCGGGCCCGTCCGAAAGGCCGGAGAGCGCCAGCGTCGGGGTGAGCGGCAGTGCCAGCACCAGTAGCCAGACGGGTGCCAGCAGGCTTGGCCGTTGCCACAGCTTCACCGCCAGCAAAGCAGCGAGCGGCGCCAGCAAACTGCTACCGAGCAGGCTTGCCCACTGCACCGCGCGGGCCGGATCGTCTACCGCCAGATTTATCAGCCGCGTCAGCCAGATAAAGGCGGGGTAGCCGGGAAAGTGGGGGGAGAACTCCAGCACGCTAAAGCGCGTCACCCCGTGGGCGAAATTGAGGGCATCGTCGGAATCCAGCGCCACCGGGAAGGTCAGCAGCCAGCCAAGCCAGGCCAGTTGCAGCAGGGCAAGCAGCCACATGGTGATTGAGCTGGTGGAAGCCCAACGCCGATACGTTGCCTTCCCCCTCATCCCCAGCCCTTCTCCCGCAAGGTGAGAAGGGGGCAAACCGGCGTCCGGGTGCATCTATCGGCAGGCCGTGCGTAGGGTGAGTAGAGCACAGCGAAACCCACCTCTAGTCACAGCGAGGTGACGCAATGATGGGCAGGTTGCCATCAAAGCGGCGCCAGCACGGCCATCAGCGCTTTTTCTGCATCGCTAAAGGCGGCGGCATCGGCGGGCTTGGCGCCCACCCCGAATACCCCCGGGTTGCCGATGGCATCCAGCACCTTGGCCAGCGCCTGTTCGGCTGCCTTGCGATCCCCTTCATTGAGTGATGGGAGGATCAAGTCGAGGAAGCGCTTGCTCTTGACCACCAGCACCTTGGCGGTCTGGTAGTCGCCAAGATTCTGGCTGGCCCCTTCGAGGCGGCGCTCAATCTCCGCTTTATAGGCGCGATTAAGCAGGGCGGCGGTGGCGGCAGCGTCTTTGGCCTTGATGGCGGCGGCCAGCGGCCCTTGCAGCTCCACCTTGTGGTGCTGTTCCAGATAGGTCAGCTCATCGGCAATCTCGCTCAAGGTGGCGCTGGCATCCTTGCCGCCAGTGGCGGCGCCCAGCAGCGCTTCGCGTGCATCGATCAGAGGCTCCTTGCCGGCGGCGGCGTAGGAGTAAGCCTGCGCCTGCCCGCTCAGGGCCAGCAGCAGGGTGAGGGCGAGTAAACTCGGGCGGATGGTCATCCTGTTCTCCTTACTTATGCCAATGGCGCGGCACTCAGGCCACGCTCTGGGTTTCAATCACGGTATTTTCGTTGCGATGGTTGAAGATGGCGTGACGTCTGTCCACCCCGTCGATCACCATGTCAGCGGCCATCATACCCATCTCCATGGCGGTGTCGGTGAAGATGTAGCGGAATGTCCCCTGACGGCCGGTCATGATGAGGTTTGTGATGGGCATCAGCGCCTTGATCGCTTCGTTACGACGGGCCTGATAGCCGAGATCCATCAGCGGATAGGCGTATTCGCTACGCGCTTCAAAAGTTTCATCGCCAAGCTTGGCGGTATCGACACCGAGGCTGGCCAGATCAGTGGTAACCCGACCGCGCAGATCGGCCAGCGGCGCCTGCCAGGTGGCATCCCCCGGGTTGCAGGGGATCTCCAGCATTACCGAGGTTTGGCCCTGGGGCGCCATAAAGGGGCTGCGGCGGCGCGGCTCCTGCAGGCGGGTGGCCAGAATATGGGGGTCGGAGAGGTACTGCCAGGTGTTGTCCGACAGGTTCTCCTGCTTGAGCGGCATATTGACGAAGCGAAGCGACCGGTAGTGCAGATCGCACGGCAAGCCCAGATGCTGGCAGGTGAGCGGCAGCGGCAGGGTAGAGATCACCTGATCAAAGTTCTCGCTCTGCTCAACGTCATCTTGTTTCCAATAAACCCGTTCGATGCGGCCATCAGCCTGCTCAAGGCGGGTGATGGTGGCACCGGTTTTCAGCTCAACGCCCTCTGCTACCAGCCGCTCCCCCAAGGTGGTGAAGATCTGGCCAAAGCCATATTTGGGATAGCGGTATTTGCGGGCATAGGTGCGCACCGAGATACTGCCGTTGCGTCTTGGCAGCAGGCGGCGGGCCACGTCTTTGAGATCGATCAGGCTGATGCGCTGACCGGCCCAGTCGGCGGAGAGCTTGTCCGGATTGATGCCCCACAACTTGCCGGTGTAGCCCTCGAAAAACTGGCGGTAGAGGGTGCGGCCGAAGTGGCTCTGGATCCACTCGGCAAAGCTTGCCTTGGCAAAATCATCCGGCTTCTTGCTAAAGGGCAACAGCAGCAAGTCTTTCACCGCACCGGCCATCAGGGCGAGCGGCGCCGTCTTGAGCAGGTTGGGCAGGTTCAGGGGGTAGTCATAGGTGCGTCCGCCAAAGCGGATCACGCTCTTGCGCTCGGCGTGGAGCAGATCGTCCCCCATCAGCTCGTCGATAAAGGCGAGCAGCTCGGGGTTCTTGGTGATAAAGCGGTGGCCGCCGTAGTCGAAGCGATACTCCCCATCGCGCCCCTTGAAGGTCTGGGTAGCGCACATGCCGCCGACCACCGGCTCCTGCTCGAACAGGGTGACTGCAAAACCGGCGCGGCGCAGGCGCCAGGCCGCCATCAAACCGGCGGGGCCAGCGCCCAGCACTGCAATGCTTTTCTTGTTGTTATCGCTCATGACCTATTCCGAAACTGCTTGATAGATAAGGGAACCGCGCCAAGGCGCGGCTCCCGAATGGTGTTGTTAGCCCGTGGCCTTGTTGCCACAGGGCGTGTTGGCTCAGCCCTTGCTGGATGCGGCGCTCACCTGCGGGCGATAGCTGCGCTGCCAGAGGGTAACGAAGATCGCCAGATAGAGGGCCCAGGTCAGCAGCTGCAAGCCAGCGGGTGAGGCATTGTAGCCAAACAGGGCACGCAGGAAGGTACCAAATACCCCCTGATCGTCGAGAATGTGGCTGATGTCGAATACCGGCGTGGTCCAGAAGGTGATGATATCTGCCGCCTGCAACATGTTGACGGCGGACGAGAGCAAGCCTGCGGCGATGATGATGATAAGCAGCCCGGTCCAGCGGAAGAAGGGGGCCAGCGCCACCTTGCGGGTGGAGCGCTGCAGCCCCCACACCAGCGCGATGGATACCAGCAGCCCCGCCAGCGCGCCCATCAGGCCGGATTGCAGATCCACCCCTTGCCCCGAATAGAGCAGGGCGGAGAAGAAGAGCACGGTTTCAAACCCTTCGCGCATCACCGCGAGGAAGGCGAGCAGCACCAGACCAAACAGGTTGCCGCCATCGATGGCCGCATCGATGCGCGCTGTCATGGCCCCCACCTGGGATTTGGCCTGCTTTTGCATCCAGATCGCCATATAGGTGAGCACCAGAGTGGCGAAGATGAGGATCCCCGCCATCAAGAGGTGGTTGTAGCGCTCGCTCTCGAACTGGCTCACCACCACCTGGAACAGGAAGGCGACGATCAGGGACGCGATAAGGCCAAGCCCCACCCCCAGATAGATGAACTTGTTGTAGCGGCTCGCCCCCAGCTTGGCGAGGTAGGAGAGGCAGATGCCGACCAGCAGGAAGGCTTCCAGCCCCTCGCGCAGGGTAATCAGAAAACTTGCAAACATCAGGATTGAGGCTCCGTAGCGGGCGTGACGGGGAGAGGCTGCAGGGTAAGTTGCAACCGATTTAGCTGCACTATGGGTGGCTCCGGCAAGCTCGGCTCGGCGGCGCGCACCGCATCATTGACCCACTTGGGGTAGGTGCGGAAATTGAGTTTGATATCGGCCTTGAAGGGCCCTTGGGCTTCTGCGGGCAGCGGCCAGGCTTCATCTCGCCAGCCATCGGCCGGAATGCGGGTATCTTCCAAGAGCTTGGCGTAGCGCCAGAACTTGAGCCCCACCGGCTTGCCCTCGGCATCGCCGAACACTTTTCTGAACAGTCGCGCATCTTCGGGGACTGCGCCATCCACCGGCTGGCCGCTGGCAAGCACCAGCTTGCCGCTGGCGTCAGTGACGGTCAGTTCCAGCCAGAGTTCACGGAAATCGGCCACCCCGGTGGGCAGGGCATGGCCCGCGCCGGTATTGGCGACCCGCACCACCAGTTGCGGGCTGTCTGCCCCCCGTTCGATACGGGCCGAGAGGGTAGCGCTGGAGCGCAAGAGCGCCAGACTCTCCTGCTCAAGGTCGGGATTGCGCAGCCCCACCAGCTGATGCTGGGCGCCGGTAAAGTTGTGGCGATAGAGCCGCGCCTTCATGGTGCCGTTTTCGGTGGACTGGCCCGCCACTGGCGCGCCGCCATTGCCCGGCTCCGGGTTCATATGGCAGTCGATACAGGTGCGCCGCTTGGCAGGATCCTCGGCGTTCGCGAAGCTGGATTTTTCCCACTCGTCCCAGGTGTTGACGATATTGGCGCCGGTGCCCGGGGCAAACTCGTTGTGGCACGACTTGCACAGAGCCGCGTCGCGGTAGAAATCCTTTTGATAGGAGGCTTTGTGGGCCGCCGGACGGGCGTTGATCTGCCGCTCAGCCATCCAGTGCTGGAGGCTGCCGCCCGGGGCATCCTCGAACACATAGCTCTCGCGGTCTTTCAAATTCACGGTAAAGGCGCTGTTGCCGCCCGCATCTTCTACCTTGGTGATGCGATGGCAGAGCACGCAGCCGGTCCCTTCCTCCACCACAGGTTCGCCCGCCTTGTGAGCGCCAATCAGCGAGGCGCCGCCCTGCTCGAACATGTGGGAGCCATTGGGCAGATCCAGCTGGCCTGTCATCACCTGCTGGGGCATGTGGCAGCCCTGACACCACTGACCGAACGCTTCCCCTTCGGTTTCGCGGGCCAGCGCCTGCACCACTTTGTAGTAGGGGTGGGAGTTGCCCATCAGCCTGTGGTTGCTCTCGCTCCAATCCTTGAACGCCTGTTGGTGGCAGTTCTGGCAGGAGGCGGAGTTGAGCCACTCCTTCGGGTGGGTAGTCGGCGCCTTGGCGGGATCCGTGCGCGGGGCATCGAGTCGCAGCCAGTTGGCGAGATAGGGGAGGTTGCCATCGGCGGTGACGAAGGCGTGCAGATCTTCCATCATCGCCTTCACCTCGGGCTGGGGCTTGGCGGGGTCAACTGCCTCGGCCCCATCGCGGGTGTCATGGCCCATGCCGCCTTGGGTCTGCTGGGTCATGCGCAGGTATTCGCCGACAAAATCCCCCGCCACCATGTTGGTGAGGTTGGCGTGGCCGTTGATGGCGTTGTCGCCGCTCTTCTGGCGATGGGCCGCCATCAGATAGCGATTGGTGAAATTGAATCCGTCCAGATGGCAGGAGTTGCAGCTCATCCAGTTGTCCCCAGCCATGGGGAAGCGTGAGTTGGCCGCTGTGTTACCAAGGTTGAATAGCCGCTCGCCGCGCTGAAGCGGCTCGGGGCGCGGATCCGTCTCTACCAGCTTGGCGAAGTGGGGCACATCGACGGTGACCCGGGCAAACGGGCCGCTGCCGCCGCTATTGAGGCGGGTGAGATCCTGCCCCATGGCGTTGTGCACCAGAATATGGTCACCGTCGATCAGCAGATCCCGCGGATTCTGGCCCGGCAGGTGGCGCAAGAGCTGGGTCGCCTTGGCGCCCCCCTGAAACTTCTTGCGGCGGTGGCGGTTGTTGTTGGACTTGCCGCTGCGGGAGAGATCGAACACCAGCAGATCTTCCGAGCCCGCCAGGGTCAGATAGACCCGCTTGCCGTCGGCGGCGAAGCGTGCAGCGAACGGGTTGGAGACGATCTGGCTGCGGTTGCCGACGCTTGGCAGGTTGATCTGCAAAAAGAGCTGTTTTCTTTCATCGACCCGCTCTTTCTCCTCATCGAGATCGATGATGGAGACGGCCGGAAAGACGGTGCTTTGAAACTGGAAGGGGTGGCTGAAGCTCCACAGTACATGGGGCAGCCAGGCCTCGCTGCCATCGGGGGAGAGGGCGATGCCTTCGAGCAAGCGCGGCAAGCCCTGCGAGTCGCTCGGCGTGTCGCTATGGGTCTCGGCCAGGGTGATGAGCTTGGGCTTGGGAAGCGAAGCTCCCTTGGCGCCATTGCCAAGCTTGGCGAGATCATAGATGGCCAGCTGGCCTGTCATGGCGTGGGTGAGCAGCAGGCGATCATCGTCGGTCAGTGCCAGTCCACGGGGAGTCTCGGCGGTCTTTGCATCCAGCTGTAGGTTGCCTGCGGTGTCATAGGCTTGCAGGCGAGCGGATTCGAACAGCGTGACCCAGAACCACTGCCGTTTGGCATCGAAGATGACCCCATAGGGGCGGTGGCCGGTGGGGATCGTCTTTTCCAGATCGAGAGCATCATCCAGCAGCAACAGGCGATCACCGCTGTAGTCGGTGACCAGCAGGGGACCGTCATCGGCGCGGGCAAGCTGGCGCAGATCGCCCCCCAGCAGCACCTCTTTCAGGCGCTTGCCGCTATCGCGCTCAAGCAGGGTGACCGAGCCTGCGCTCAGGTTGGCGGTGACGAGGCGCGGGGCGCTTCCCTCCTCATAGGCAAGCATCCCGGCGCCCATCTGTTGGGACAACGCAAAGGGGCTGGCCAGTTGCAGGACGAGGGCCAGCAGGGGTGACAAATATGCAGAGAACGAAGACTTCAACATGGGATTAGGTGCGCCATTTCAAGATGGTCCAGCGCCAGGCGTGGCGCAGCACCAGAGGAGTTAACGCCAACGCGCTCAACCAGTGGGCCCAGCTGACGAGGTTGCCGATGGCATCGCCCGGGGTGCCGTGCAGCACCAGCAGCAGGCCGCTGGCCAGACAGACCAGCAGCAGGGCTTCAATAATCCGCCCCGTGGTGCGTAAAAAGGGTTTGTTGCTGCGGTTCAACAAGCTGCGGTGGGAGAGCCAGAAGGCGCCAAATAGCAGCGGGAACAGGGTGAGCGAGAGCATCACATGGAAAAACAGATTCCAGCGTGCCAGCGACCAGAGCGGGGTCAGCGGCTCCCACAGCAGCAGGCCGGAGAAGAACATCAGATAGAGGGTGCCCTCGGCGGCCTGATGGTGGTAGGCCAGCCACTGCCAGAATTGTCGGGGTGAGAGAGAAAGGCTTGTCATAAAGGCTCCAGCACCCGGGCGGGGCCGCCCGGGGGGAGCAAGTTTATAACGCTGTAAGAGTAATGAAAAGTGTTATCAATTGTATTGCTGATGAATCAAAGCTGAATGCAGTGACCGAACACCTATATTGATGATCCCTTATCCGATTGGGTGTCACCAATGGGGCTAGAGTGCGGGCGTTGCCGCCCCTCGACAGCGGGGCAGCGGCCTCCTCATGTTTACGGTCCGATGCTATGACCACGTGTCTGGCTAGATGGAGGGTTCCTGATGAGGATCATCAGCAGCATATTCCCGTAGCTGGCGGCTGCGCAGCAGATACCAGAGCGCCCAGAGGCTGGCGACCAGCACCAGCGCGGTGGGCCAGCTGAACGACCACTTCTGCAAGTTGAGGCTGTGCAGCTGCATCAGCAGGCCGCTGGTGGCAGAGCAGAGCAGCAGCAAGGGGCTATGGCGCCTGAGTCTGGCGCGAATGCCGCGGGTCTGCTGATAGGTGCCGCCACAGGCGAGCAGTGCCAGCATGGCGGGCACATCGGTCAGCAGGCTGATATAGAGAGTGAGCTTGTCGGGGTAGAAGAGCTCAAGGATCTCGCTACCGCTCTGGCGGGTGACGCCAGCCATCAGAAAGAGCCAGACCGAGCGGGTCAGTAGCAGGGCGATGGGCCAGAACCAGAGAGGAGGGCGAAGCTGGCCGTGATCGTCATAGCGGTGTTCGGGGTAGAGGGTCATGGTTGCCCGATATCCATTCATAGAGTGCAAGTGATGCAGAGGATATGGGGCGAAGGCGACCCCTTTGCAAGGCGAGGGAGAGGGTGGGAATTAATCGGGGGCCATGCCCCCCAATCCGCGAGAATCTTTTTGTGCCGGGCAGCTGGCGTTACAGCCAGCCTTTGCGCTTGAAGAAGAGCCCGGTGCCGAGCGATGACATCACCATCAGCACCAGTGACATGGGATAACCATACTCCCAGGCGAGCTCCGGCATGCGGCCGAAGTTCATGCCGTAGATACTGGCGATCAGGGTCGGCGGCAGGAAGATTACGGCGGCTACCGAGAAGATCTTGATCACCTTGTTTTGCTCCAGATTGGTTACCCCCATGGAGGCTTCCAGCTGGAAGTTGATCTTGTCAAACAGGAACTGGGTGTGGGGCAAGAGAGACTCCACGTCGTGCAGCATCTCGTCGATCCACTTGTTCTGCTCCAGGCTCATGCGTTGGCGCAGGCTGCGTTTGAGGAAACGCAGGGCGCGGCGGGTATCGTGCAGGGAGAGACGGATCTGACCGTTGGCCTCTTCCTGTGCCAACAGCTCCTTGAGCATGGGGTTGATCTGATCCGGCTCGAAGATCTGATCTGCGGTGTTTTCCAACGTTTTGTAACCATCTTCGATAAGGTCGGAAAGGTACTCTACCTTGAGGTTTTGCACCTCCAGCAGGATGTCGAGGGCATCCTCCACTTCAAGCCGATCCTGGCGCATATAGTGGCGCAGCAGGCGTACCAGCCCGATGTCATCTTCACGAATGCTGATCAGCAGGTTGTTGCGCAGGGTAAAGGAGACGTGGACACCCTTGGTGTCACGACCGATCCGCTGGGGAAACAGGGAGTGAATGTGCAGACCATCGGTATCCCAGTAGAAACGGGCGGATGCTTCAATGTCGTCGAGCTCTTCTTTGTCGGGGACCTCTTCCAGGAACAGGCCCGTCAACCATTCTCGCTCTGCCGTGTCCGGCTTGTAGGCATCCAGCCAGACCGTGTTGTCAGGTACTATGTCGTCAGGCCCGAGCGTGACTATGTCCAGCACCTTGTTGTTGAGAATGTAGGCGGTGATCATCTGTCCCCCCTTAAAAAGTCATGGGTAATCAGGGATGGTTGCACAGGTCATGCGGCCTTAGATCGCTGCAGAAGGCGATCCCGTGGATAAGCAGATCGGGCCGATGGAAAACCTGAATGCGGCGAACTATACAGTGGCGGGCCGCGCTTGTCAGGGGCTATTCATCAGGGATTCAGCCTGTTTGTTCAAAAAAACAGCGAGGTCGGATCACCTGAGCGGCTATGCGGGGTAGAACCCAGCCTTTGGCTGGGGGAGGGCTAGCTGGGGCGGCTTGTTGCCGCTGCCCCGCTTCATCACATATTCGGATAATTGGGCCCGGAGCCCCCCTGTGGTGGAGTCCAGATGATATTTTGACTGGGATCTTTAATGTCACAGGTCTTGCAGTGAATACAGTTGGCAGCGTTGATCTGCAGCTTGGCCGCACCTTCCGTTTCCAGTACTTCAAACACCCCTGCCGGGCAGTAGCGTTGGGCGGGTTCGGCCCAAGTGGGCAGATTGACCTCGACCGGAATGCGCTCGTCCTGCAGCTTGAGGTGACAAGGCTGATCCTCGTCGTGACTGGTGTTGGCCAGATACACAGACGAGAGCTTGTCAAAGCTCAGCTTGCCATCGGGTTTGGGATAATGGATGGGCTCGCAGCGACTGGCCACGCGCAGCTGACGATAATCGTGCGCCTTATCGAGCAGCTTGAAGGGCGAGTTTGCGCCAAACAGCCGTTGCTCCAGCCAGTTGAAGGCACCGCCTAACCAGGGACCATAGCGGTGAAGCGCCGCGCCGAAGTTACGCGCCGCCTTGAGTTCGCAGGCCAGCCAGCTCTGGTGCAGTTCGTCGCCATACTGTGCCAGATCTCGGCCCCCCTCATCGCCTCCCCGCAGTGCCATTGCGACGGTTTTTGCCGCCAGCATCCCCGATTTCATGGCGGTGTGGATCCCCTTGATGCGGGAAAAGTCGAGGGTGCCCGCATCACAACCGATCAGCAGGCCGCCGGGAAAATGCATGCGGGGCAGGGCGTGCCAACCCCCCTTGGTGATGGCGCGGGCGCCGTAACTGATGCGCTCCCCCCCTTGCAACACGCCGGCGATAAGCGGGTGATGCTTGAGGCGCTGGAATTCGTCGAACGGGCTGAGCCAGGGATTCTGGTAGTTGAGATCGACAATCAGCCCGACTGCCACCTGATCCCCCTCCATGTGATAGAGATAGAAACCACCGTGACTATTGCCGCCCCCCTGCTTGCCAAGGGGCCAGCCACTGCCGTGCAGCACCCGTCCTGCTCTGCCCCGACCTGCAGGCAGTTGCCACAGCTCCTTGAAGCCGATGGCATAGTGCTGGGGCTGGGCAGGGCTTGCCAGATTGAATGCGGCGATCAGCTGCTTGCCGAGATGGCCGCGGGCCCCTTCGGCAAAGAGGGTGTAGCGACCGAGCAGTGCCATGCCGGGCACATGATCTGCTTTCGGATTGCCCGCCCGATCCAGCCCCAGATCGCCGGTGATCACCCCCTTGGCCCGGCCCGCTTCCATGATAAGTTCGCTGGCGGTAAATCCCGGGTATATTTCGACTCCCAGTTTTTCCGCCTGTTGGCCAAGCCAGCGGCAGAGATTGCCGAGGCTGATGATGTGACAGCCCTCATTGTGCATCCGGGGCGGCACCGCCCAGGCGGGGAGTTGCAGGGAGCGTTGCTCGCTTTGCAGCAGATGCACCTGATCGTCGCTGACCGGTACGCCGAGCGGTGCTTGCTGCCAGCCATCCGGCAGCAGTTCTTGCAAGGCGACGGGATCAAACAGGGCGCCGGAGAGCAGATGGGCGCCAATTTCCGCCCCTTTCTCCAGAAGACAGACCGAGAGAGTGGCATCCTGCTGTTTCAGGGCGATGGCTGCACTGAGCCCCGCCGGACCGCCGCCGACGATGACGACATCAAATTCCATTGCTTCCCGTTCCATCTTGCCTCTGCGCTCTGGTTGGCCTAGGGTAATGCTGGTAGTTTACGTAAACGTAAAGCAGTTGTAAGCAAAACTGGGCAAGAAAAAGCAAAAAATCAGGGAAGAGCGTACTGCAACAAACGCAGAGGCACACTAATGAATTCAATCCAAAGAGACGAGGCATGACCCCATGAAGCTGCTGGTCGCAATCAAACGGGTAGTCGACTACAACGTCAAGATCCGGGTGAAGGGAGACGGCTCCGACGTGGAGCTCGCCAATGTGAAGATGGGGATCAACCCCTTTTGTGAAATTGCGGTGGAGGAGGGGGTCAGGCTGCGGGAAGCCGGGGTTGTCAGCGAGCTGGTAGTGGTGACCTTCGGCCCAGACGCTGCCGCCGAGCAACTGCGCCATGGGCTGGCGCTGGGGGCGGATCGGGCGCTGCATTATGTCACCGATGAGACGCTCACACCGCTGACTGTCGCCCGTGCCTTGCACAAGGTGTGTGAGCAGGAGCAGCCAGATCTGGTGCTGCTCGGCAAGCAGTCCATCGATTCAGACAACAATCAGGTGGCCCAGATGCTGGCTGCTCTCAATGATTGGCCGCTGGCGACCTGCGCGTCCGCCCTTAAGGTGGAAGCGGGAGAGCTGCTGGTGACTCGCGAAATCGACGGTGGCCTCGAGACCCTGGGCATGCCTTTGCCTGCGGTAGTGAGCGCCGATCTGCGTTTGAATGAACCGCGTTTTGCCTCGCTGCCCAACATCATGAAGGCCAAGCGCAAGCCGCTGGATAGCGCTCCGTTCTCGACACTCGCCGTTGAGGTGGCCAACCAGACCCGTTTGCTCGGGGTGATGGCGCCGCCAGCCCGCAGCGCCGGGATCAAGGTGGGCTCGGTGGACGAGCTGGTGGACAAACTCAAACACGAAGCGAAGGTGCTGCCATGAGCGTGCTGATCATTGCCGAACATCATCAGGGCCATCTGGCCGACAACGTGGCACAACTGGTCACCGCCGCCGGAGCCATCGGCGGTCAGGTTGACCTGCTGTTGCTGGGTCAGGGGCTGACCGAGGCGGGTGAACAGGCGGCAGCCCTCAGCGGCGTCGACAAGGTGTTGCTTGCCGAACATCCCCTGCTGGCCGACGGGCTGCTGGATGGGGTGGACAAGCTGCTGGCCAGCTGGTGCGAAGGTTACAGCCACTGCCTTATGGCGGCGAGTGCCATGGGCAAGGCGCTGCTGCCACAGGTGGCGGCCCGGCTCGGGGTGGAGATGCTCTCCGAGGTGACGGCTATCGAGAGCAGCGACACCTTCCTGCGCCCCATCTATGCGGGCAATGCCATCGCCAGAGTGGCAAGCTCGGCGCCCGTCAAGGTGATGACGGTGCGGGCCACCGCGTTTGCCAAGGCGGCGACGGGCGGGCAGGCTCTCATCGAACGCTTGGCCGTGCCCGAATTCGCTGGTCGTACCCGGTTGGTCGAGCGCCGCGCGGTGCGCTCCAGCAGGCCCGAACTGACCGCCGCCCGGGTGGTGGTCTCCGGTGGCCGGGCACTGGGCTCCAAGGCGCAATTTGCCCTGATTGAGGCGCTGGCCGACAAGCTGGGTGGGGCGGTGGGGGCATCGCGAGCCGCCGTTGATGCAGGATATGTCGCCAACGATCTGCAAGTGGGGCAGACCGGCAAGGTGGTGGCGCCGGAGCTCTATATCGCGGTCGGCATTTCGGGGGCCATCCAGCATCTGGCGGGGATGAAGGAGTCAAAGGTGATCGTGGCCATCAACAAGGACAGCGACGCCCCCATCTTTCAGGTAGCGGACTACGGGCTGGTGGGGGATCTCTTCACTCTGCTGCCGGAGCTCACCGCCAAACTGTAAATTTGTCAGAAATGGCTGAGCTGTGGTCGTTTATGCGCTCTGCCCGCGATTTCTGTGCATGTTCCCTGCAAGCCCTGACCCGTTCAGGGCTTTTTCTACTGCAAGGGGGACGCAGAGTGACGGTAAAAGGTTGAGCCAGCTCCCAAAAAGCCTTTGATCCGCTGGCTGCTCTTGTGTAAAACCTGACAAGTCATCGATTACTCTCATCCACTCACGGAAAGCGTCATGAGCAAACAGATTTACAACTTCTGCGCCGGCCCCGCCATGCTGCCGGTTGAAGTCATGGAGCGCGCCCAGCGCGAATTTTGTAATTTTCAGGGGCTGGGAGCCTCGGTCATGGAGCTTTCCCATCGCGGCAAGCCCTACATGGCGGTGGCCGAGAAGGCCGAAGCGGATCTGCGCGAGCTGCTGGCGGTGCCGGACAACTACAAGGTGCTCTTCATGCATGGTGGCGGCCGCGGTCAGTTCTCCGCCGTGCCCATGAACCTGCTGGGCGGCGCCAACAAGAAGGCGGACTTCCTGCTGACCGGCGTCTGGTCCCAGAGCGCGGTGGATGAAGCCAAAAAGTATGGCGATATCCAGACCTTCCAGGGGGTTGCCAAGAACGAGCAGGGGATCTCTCACCTGCTGCCGACCCCGGCGTTTCGCGCCGATGCGGCTTATGTTCACTACTGTCCGAACGAAACCATTGACGGCATCGAGATGTTTGACATCCCGGCTACCGGCGAGGTGCCGCTGGTGGCGGATCTCTCCTCCACCATTCTCTCCCGTCCTCTCGAGGTGAGCCGCTTTGGCATCATCTATGCCGGTGCCCAGAAAAATATCGGGCCGTCCGGGCTTGCCATTGCCATCGTGCGCGATGACCTGCTGGATCAGGCGAGAGCCGATGTCCCCTCGATTTTCGACTACAAGCTCACTGCCAAGAACGACTCCATGTTCAACACGCCGCCCACCTACGCCTGGTATCTGGCCGGTCTGGTGTTCGAGTGGCTCAAGGAACAGGGTGGCCTCGAGGCGATGGAAGCGCGCAACAAGGAGAAGGCCGACTTCCTCTATGACTATCTCGATCAGTCGAGCTTCTACGGCAATCAGGTGGATGTCAGCTGCCGTTCGCGGATGAACATCCCGTTCCAGCTGAAAAATGCCGAGCTGGACAAGCAGTTCCTGGCCGAATCGGAAGCGGCTGGTCTGCTGGCGCTCAAAGGGCACCGCATTGTCGGCGGCATGCGCGCCAGTATCTACAATGCCATGCCGCTGGAGGGGGTGAAGGCCCTGGTCAGCTTTATGGATGGCTTTGCCAAGCGCCACGGCTGATAAGAGAGCTCCACCTGTTTGCTGGCGGCCTCTCGTGACAACCCGTGAGCCGCTTACAGCTATTGCAGTGATTCAAGACGCCGGGTATACCCCGGCGTTTTTTTCAACAGAACCAGCGCGCTGGCGTTTGCCGTGCGATTTCCGCTGAAAGTGCCCTTGCCGAGCGGGACGCAGGCTGTTAACGTCCGGACAGGCGTTTATTTTTGAGATAGCACAGGAAGTCTATGAATTCGTTGCGTTTGGAACCCATTTCACGTGTGGCCGGTGAGGTCAATTTGCCCGGCTCCAAGAGTGTCTCTAACCGAGCGCTGCTGCTGGCGGCGCTGGCTCGTGGCACCACTCGTCTGACCAACCTGCTCGACAGCGATGACATTCGTCACATGCTGGCTGCGCTGACCCAGCTCGGGGTCAAGTACAAGCTCTCCGCAGACAAGACCGAGTGTACCGTGCAGGGTCTGGGCCGCAGCTTTGCGGTAAAAGAGCCGGTCAATCTGTTCCTCGGCAACGCCGGTACTGCCATGCGACCGCTGTGCGCCGCGCTATGCCTCGGTTCCGGTGAATATACCTTGGGTGGCGAGCCGCGTATGGAAGAGCGTCCCATCGGCCATCTGGTGGATGCCCTGCGTGAAGCGGGTGCCCATATCCAGTACCTGAAACACGATGGTTATCCGCCGCTGGTGGTGGACGCCAAGGGGCTGTGGGGCGGCGATGTGCACGTCGATGGCTCCGTCTCCAGCCAGTTTCTGACCGCGTTTTTGATGGCGGCGCCGATGGCGGCCGGTGATACCCGGATCCACATCAAGGGAGAGCTGGTCTCCAAGCCATATATCGATATCACCCTGCACATCATGAAGCAGTTCGGGGTGGTCATCGAGCACGACAACTACAAGCTGTTCTACATCAAGGGCAACCAGACCTACATTAGTCCGGGTGACTTTCTGGTGGAAGGAGATGCCTCCAGCGCTTCTTACTTCCTCGCAGCGGGCGCCATCAAGGGCAAGGTGCGGGTCACCGGTATCGGCAAGCACAGCATTCAGGGTGATATCCACTTCGCCGACGTGCTGGAGAAGATGGGCGCGCGCATCACCTGGGGCGATGATTTTATCGAGGCGGAGCAGGCACCGCTGCACGGAGTGGATATGGACATGAACCATATTCCCGATGCGGCCATGACCATCGCCGTTGCCGCACTGTTTGCCGAGGGGCCGACCTCCATTCGCAATATCTACAACTGGCGGGTGAAAGAGACCGATCGTCTGCACGCCATGGCGACCGAGCTGCGCAAGCTGGGCGTTGAAGTGGAGGAGGGGCATGACTTCATCACCGTGACCCCGCCGACCCAGCTCAAACATGCCGAGATCGACACCTACAACGATCACCGTATCGCCATGTGCTTCTCGCTGGTGGCGTTGTCGGATACTCCGGTCACCATCAATGATCCCAAGTGCACCTCGAAGACCTTCCCGGATTACTTCGACAAGCTGGCCAGTATCAGCTCGCGTGGCTGATCACTGACAAACCCGTCATCATCGACGCTTCGGGCCCGCGCTGAGCGGGCCTTCTTGCCTTCCTCACCAGCATCGTCATTTCGCCTAGCATCATTTCAATAACTTGCAAGATTGCCATGCAAAATAGTTTTGTGATTGCTGTAATTTCCTATTTACACATGCGCTGTCGCGGGCTATGTTGAGATTTCCTAATCGCAGTCATCTAGCAGGAAGCCTTGTCATGCAGCATCAAACCGACGACGTTCGTATCAGTGAAATCAAAGAGTTATTACCCCCGGTTGCGGTGCTTGAGAAGTTTCCGGCTACCGAGGTGGCCTCGTCCACCGTTTTTGAATCCCGTCAGGCCATTCACAATATCCTGGCCGGCGAAGATGATCGTCTGCTGGTGGTGATTGGTCCTTGCTCCATCCATGATCCGGTTGCCGCGCTGGAGTACGGCAAGCGCCTCAAGGCGTTGCGCGACGAGCTGAAAGGTCAGCTGGAGATCGTGATGCGGGTCTACTTCGAAAAACCGCGCACCACAGTGGGCTGGAAGGGGCTGATCAACGATCCGTACCTCGACAATAGCTGCAAGATCAACGACGGTCTGCGCATTGGTCGCAAGCTGTTGCTGGATCTCAACGACATGGGGCTGCCAACTGCCTCCGAGTTCCTCGACATGATCACCCCGCAATATGTGGCGGATCTGATGAGCTGGGGCGCGATCGGTGCCCGTACTACCGAATCCCAGGTACACCGCGAGCTGGCCTCCGGTCTCTCCTGCCCGGTGGGCTTCAAGAACGGCACTGATGGCACCATCAAGGTGGCCATCGATGCCATTGGCGCTGCCAGTGCGCCGCACCACTTCCTGTCGGTCACCAAATACGGTCACTCCGCCATCGTGGCGACCCGCGGCAACCCGGACTGTCACATCATTCTGCGTGGTGGTCGTGAGCCGAACTACAGTGCGGCCCATGTCAGCGAAGTTGTGAAGGGGCTGGAGAAGGCCGGTTTGCCGCAGAAGGTGATGATCGACTTCAGTCACGCCAACAGCAGCAAACAGTTCAAGAACCAGATGGTGGTGGCCGAAGATGTAGCCGGCCAGCTGCGTGCCGGCAGCAAGGCGGTGTTTGGTGTGATGGTGGAGAGCCATCTGGTGGAAGGGCGTCAGGATTTGGTCGAGGGCTGCGAGCTTACCTTCGGTCAGAGCATCACGGATGCCTGCATCGGTTGGGCCGATACAGAAGTGCTGCTGCGCAATCTGGCGGATGCCGTTGCAACCCGCAACGCCCGCTAAAGACGGGATTTTGCAGTCGCAGTGACAAAGAGAAAGTAATAACCAGAGGCCGCTATTGCGGCCTCATCTATTCGTGTTGCAGGGCTTAAGGCTCAGGGTTGGGCATCGGGCCGGAAGCTGGCGCGGATCTGCGGAACCAGGCTCGAGGGGTCGAACCCCTTCTCTTCTCCCAGCACCGGATGGAGCAGAGGCTTGTCCTCGATGGGGGTGATATCCCCCGCCAGCAGCTGGCGGGTGGCCTGACCCATCTGGTAGAGCTGGCGCACCGGAGCAAATTGTTCCCCGAGGATAAGAGGATCATCGCTGCGGGCAAAGGCCATCATGGGGATCTGGTAGGTGGCATCGCGCGCCGGTTTGTCGCCGTGAATACCCTTGCCGGCGGACATCAAAAACGGCTGGTGATCGCCAAAGGCCACCACCAGATAGCGCTTGCCCGACTGGTCGAGGGTCTTGAGCAGACGCTCAAGCGAGGCCATGGCATCCACCACCCCGGTGTAGTAGGTGTTGAGCAACTGGGTGTCGCTCTCGCTCTGGTTCGGGCAGGCGCCGCTGCGCTCCTGCCCCTGATAGCGGGGGCCATCGAAGGGGCCGTGCCCCTGCATGGTGACCGCATAGGCAAACAGCGGCTTATCATCCTGTTCGCTGCGCTTGAGCAGGTGGTCGATCAGCGCATCATCTGAGATATAGAGCCCCTTGTACTCAAGGGTGGTAAAACGGGTATCGAACCAACGCTCCTCATAGCCGAGCGCCGGGATTGCCTTGGCGCGGCCCCAGAATTTTTCTACGTAGGGGTGGGCGAACAGCGTCTTATAGCCGCTCTGTCTGGCGCTCTGGGCCAGCCCCGGCACCTGCTCCGAGAGGTAGTAGTAGGGCACCACCCCCTGCTTGAGCAAGCCCACCGGCAGGCCGGTATTCATCTCGAACTCCGCCAGCACCGTCATGCCGCCAGTGGTGGGGGAGTGGATGGTCTTTTGCCACTGCTGCACGCTGGCGGGCAGGGATAGGGTGGGGGCCGGGGCGCAGATACGCCCCTTCCAGTCGAGCCAGAGCGACTCATATTGCAGCACGATCACCAGATCCCAGCGCGGCGCAATGCCTTGGGGCGGATGGCTCAACTGCGGGGTCAGCTCGTTGATCTGCAAGGGGTAGCGAAACACGCTGCCGCTTTGCAGCATCTCGTCCACCAGATTGAACAGATAGAGGCCGGGGCCGGAGCGGATGATGTCCCTGTGGTAGTTGACTGCGCGATCCACGTAACGAATGTTGGCCCCCAGCAGCTTGTTGCCGGTCTGGGTGGCAAAGACACAGAGGGCAAAGAAGGCGACGGTGGCGGCTGCGGTGCGCAGCACCCAGCGTGACAGGGCAAAGCGCCAGCAGAGAAACAGTGCCAGCAAAAGGGTGAAGATGGGTAGGATGGGGTGCTGATCGAGGAGAATCCGCAGCAGCGCCAGCAGGTTGCCAAAATCATCACCCCCGAGTGGCACCCCGTAGATGGCGATCTTCATAAAGTTGGCCAGCAGGCCTATTCCCGAAAGTGCGGTAAAGACCAGCCCCATATAGAGGTTGAAGCCCGCGAGCGCGCAGAGGCTCCAGCCCAGCACCATGCTGCCCCAGGCCAGATAGTAGTGTTCCGGCCGAAAGCCTGACCAGAGCAGAAACTCCCCCAGCTTGAACACCACGAAGCCGTGCAGCAGCACGAAGGTGAGGTTGCCGAGCAGCAGGCTGCCGATGATCCGCCAGCGCAGGCTGCGGCGCAGCGTTGGCAGCACCATTTTGAGCACGGCGGCGCTCAGAACCAGTACCAGAGTAAGGCTCACCATCAGATAGGTGAGGTTGAAGCCCTGCTCCGGCAGGGTTTGCAGGATCTGGCTGAAATCGCCGCTCTCGGGGCGATCTTTGAGCAGCAGACCGATGCGCAGCTGATAGCGGCTGGCCAGTGCATCGTCCGGGGCGCGCAAGGTGCTGTTGAGATCCAGCGAGCAGCGGTTATTGCGGCACACCTGACGCTTATCCACCGCCTGACTGAGCTGGTCGATCCGCTCCCCCTTGTCGTTGAGCAGCTCCACTCGCACCTTGTCCCCCGCTTGCAGCGGCTCCCGCAACAGCCACTGGCTGCGCACCACCAGATAGAGGCCGCGGCTGTCGCTTTTATAGAGCAGGGCGTGGCGGGTGAGGGTGGCCAGCGGATTGTCGGCGGGGCCCAGCACCAGCGGTTGGGCACGGCCCAGCCAGCTGCCGGGATTGATCAGCGGTAATAACAGCGTCAGCAGCAGCA
The DNA here is from genome assembly GCF_019048265.1 of Aeromonas sp. FDAARGOS 1405. Classification (NCBI taxonomy): domain Bacteria; kingdom Pseudomonadati; phylum Pseudomonadota; class Gammaproteobacteria; order Aeromonadales; family Aeromonadaceae; genus Aeromonas; species Aeromonas sp. FDAARGOS 1405. The sequence continues at coordinate 3,261,537 of NZ_CP077311.1, forward strand.
ATCCGCCCAGCAGGGCCAGTAGCCCGGAGGACAGACTCAGGGCACGGGGGCGGCCTGAGGAGGGGCGATTCATATAAGCTCATCCTTTGAGCGAGTAAGGGAGAGATCGTTCATCCGTATAGAGTTTGACCCGATGGTGCGGGCCTTGTTCCAACTTGTCAATTTAATGACCACTTAATGAATATTTGGTTACAGCTCAACCTTGCAAATTGTGATCCCGATCGAGGGGTTGTTCGGAATATGTGATGAAAGCGTCATCATGGGGTTTTGCCACTGGCTTGGGAGGGGTGTGCTGTTTAGGCTCTCAATAGCGACAGGAGGTACATGTATGAATCCTAAGGTGATGGCGCGTCAGGCCAGATTACTGCGCATGCTGGAGAGCAAGGAAGAGATCCGGATCGGACGCGAGCGCGACTGTCCGCTGCCACTGGCCCAGCTGACCAAACTAAAGGATACTCATCCCGCGGTGGTCAAGGTCTATCGCCACGGTCTTACCGCCGAGGTGTTTCACCTCAAGGTAGAGGGGCATCACTGGTGCCTCAAGCGGCGGCGTCAGGATTCGCTGGTAGCCAACCTTGATGGCAAGACCGCTTTCCTCACCGAGCTGGAACGGCGGCGTGAAATCGAGGCGCTGCGCGAGCTGCATCCCACCATCCTCTCCCATGTGGTCTGCACCAGCTTTGGCTCGGCGCGGGCTGGAGTGCTGGTTTCCCCCTGGTTGCGGGGTGTGCCGGTCCATCAGCTCAACGAGCGCAATCTGGCCCAGATGCTGGAGGTGCAGGGTGAGCTGGCCCGCTGGGGCTGGTTTGACTGGGACCCGAGCCCTGGCAACCTGCTCGATGATGGCGAGCAGATCTGCGTGTTCGACTTTGGCTATATGTGGACCTTTGACCCCCGCTTTGAATACAACTCCAATGGTCTGGTCGACTCGCAGTTCCATGTGCCGGAGCGGCTGGAGACCCGCACTCTCTCGGGGCTCTGGCTCGATGAGGCCGATCCCTTGCCGCAATTTCGCTATTGGCGCGAGCTTTGTCTGAAATGGGTCAAACGGGAGATCCATCACCTGATCCGCGAAGGGGCAAGTGCCCCTGTGCTGGCCCGCTTGCAAGCCCTGCAGGGGGAGTGGAGCACCGCGCTGGCGAGTGACGAGGCGCTGGCCGCCAACTGGTGGCGGGACATGTATCGCAGCCACCAGCTCGATGTGGCCGATGATCTGAGCGGCCAGAGCTGCGGCCCGCTGACCCTGCGTCGTCTTGACTGGCTGGAGCAGGCGGTAACGGATCACTATCCGCTGCTGGTGGACAATCTCTCATCTCAACAGACGGAGCTTGGCCAGACCGGGCTGCTGGCCCGCTTGCAGCAGCTGCGCCGCGAAGCCGTGGCCTGCCAGTTGCCCGCCACCAGCTTTGCCTGAGCCAATACGTCAGTGATACATAAATAAACAGGGCGCCTTGTCGGCGCCCTGTTGCATGGTAGGAACCGCATCGCGGTGAGGGTCAGTCCAGCAACTCCTGATGGAGGCGGTTGACGATATTGCCCGCCTCGCTCTCCTTGACCAGGAAGCAGAGGTTATGGGCGCTGGCGCCGTAGCAGATCATCCGGATGTTGTGCTCGCGCAGGGCGTCAAAGACCTGACTGCCCACCCCGTTCACTTCGCTCATCCGGTTGCCGATCAGCGCCACCAGTGCCAGACCGTTTTCCACCTCCACCTTGCAGAGTTGCCCCAGCTCGGCCAGTACCTTGTCGCTCAGGATCGGCTCGCCGTTGCTCTGGCTGCCGGTGTGATCCAGCGTCAATGACACGCTCACTTCCGAGGTAGTGATGAGATCCACCGAGATGCGGTGACGGGCCAGAATGCCGAACACTTCGGCCAGAAAGCCGTAGGCGTGGAACATATTGAGGCTGTGCAGGGTCACCAGCACCTGCTGGCGGCGCAGGGCGACGGCGCGAAACAGCGGGCTTGAATCTGTGCTGGCACGGATCCAGGTACCACTGGCGGCAGGATCCTTGGCGGAGCCGACAAACACCGGAATATTCTGGCGCACCGCCGGTTGCAGGGTGGCAGGGTGCAGCACTTTGGCGCCGAAGGTGGCCATCTCGGCCGCTTCGACAAAGCTGATTTCGGGAATGGGGCGGGCGCGGGTGACGAGGCGCGGATCCGTGGTGTAGATGCCGGGCACATCGGTCCAGATCTCGATACTGGCGGCATCGAGCGCTTCGGCGAGCAGGGCGGCGCTGTAGTCGGAGCCGCCACGACCCAGCGTGGTGGTGCGGCCATCGCCATCGGCACCGATAAAGCCCTGGGTGATGATGAGGCTGTCGCCCAGCTGCGGGCCCAGCGTCTGCTGGCAGAGGGTACGGGTGGTGGCCAGATCGACGGTGGCCTTGCCAAAGCGGCTGTCGGTGCGCATCAGCTGGCGCACATCTTGCCAGTGGGCCTTGACGCCGCGCTGGCGCAGCAGTTCGGTAAAGAGACGGGTAGACATCAGCTCGCCACAGGCGATGAGGCGATCAGCCAGTTCGGCATCGGTCTGCTGGCTGGCCTGCTGCGACATGGTGCGGATCTCGCCGAGTTGATCGTGGATCAGCGCCGTCACTTCGGCGGGGTGGCCAAGGTCGGCCAGAATTGCCTGTTGAATGTCGGACAGCTTGGCCAGCTGCTCGTCGCGGCCCGCTTCGTCCAGCTCACCTTGTGCCAGAGCGACCAGCAGGTTGGTGACACCGGCGCTGGCGCTCAGTACCACCACCCGCGTGGCGGGATTGGCCAGCACGATATCGGCGCAGTGATTCATGGCCGGGAAGTTGGCGACACTGGTTCCGCCAAACTTGGCGACATTGATCGGGCTCATTGCTTACTCCTGTCTTATTTTAAGATTCCGGTTCCATCGGGCAAAAAAGAGAGGAGGAGGCTGAAAATGGCAGGAATGAACGAAGCTATCCCGGCCAGAAGCACTCCACCTGCAGAGCCCATCCCGTACCGCCCCTGACAGGGCGCGGTGGGGGATGATCACTACCGATGACAACCCGGGGGATTCAGCCCCCGCAGCCGACGTTGAGGTTACCAGTCTCCTCACTCGTCTCGGCGCTGCTCCCCCTGACCCAAGTTCACCGGACGCTGGCGTCCTCCCTTGGGCTGCCTGGGCAGCGCTCCTCTTCTGGCTCCACCAGGGTGGTGGAGTGCATTTAGAAATACCCTGCGTTGGATTGCACTGTCAATCGAGTTTGTGAAAAAGTTCAAATTGTCAGCTAACTCAACGCAGGATCAATGACTTAGGCAATGGTCTTTGACAAAACCTTGGAACGGCGCTGCCAGTTGTAGAGACGCTGGCGCGCCACCGGCAGATCTTCCACTTCCAGCGGATCAAAGCCCCGCTCCCGGAACCAGTGGATGGAGCGGGTGGTAAGCACGAACAGGCGGCGGATGCCGAGCCGCTTGGCCCGCTCGGCCACCTTGGCCACTAACTGATCCCCCCGGTTGGAGTTGCGGTAGTCGGGGTGTATGGCGACGCAGGCCATCTCCGCCATCGCCTCTTCCATAAAGCAGTAGAGGGCCGCGCAGCCGATGATGAGGCCATCGCGCTCAATGATGGTGAACTTGTCGATCTCCATCTCCAGCTGCTCGCGGGAGCGGCGCACCAGAATCCCTTCCTCCTCCAGCGGGCGGATCAGATCCAGAATGCCGCCGATATCCTCGATGGTGGCGGCGCGGGCCTGTTCGGCGCTTTCCCGAACTATCTGGGTGCCGAGGCCGTCACGGCTGAACAGCTCCTGCAGCATGGCGCCATCATCCTGATAGCTCACCAGATGGGAGCGGGGCACCCCGCCGCGGCAGGAGGCAATGGCCGCGCGCAGATAGCGTGCTGTGCCGGACATCTCTTCCCCTGCCTGCTCCAGCTCCACCAGCAGCTCTTCGGCCTGCTCGGGGAAGAGCTCGGAGATGGCTTCGCCGCGCCTGTCCATCACCCCCTGGGTGCTGCTAAAGCAGATGAGCTTGTCTGCCTTGAGATCGACCGCCACCCGGCGGGCCACCTCTTCGGAGCTCAGGTTAAAGCTCTCGCCGGTGACCGAGCAGCCGATGGGGGAGATGAGCACCAGACTCTTCTGATCGAGCTGGCGGGTGATCCCCTCCACGTCGATGCGGCGCACCCGGCCGCTGTGGCAAAAGTCGATGCCATCATCCACCCCCAGTGGCTGGGCAGTGACGAAGTTGCCGCTCACCACACTGATCCGCGCCCCCTGCATGGGGGTGTTCGCGAGCCCCATGGAGAGCTGGGCGGTGATGTCATATTGCAGGCCGCCACACACCTGTTTGATGATGGTGAAACTCTCGTCATCGGTGACCCGGATCCGCTTGTGATACTGGGCCTCGATACCGGCGCGGGCCAGCGCCTCATCGTTTTGCGGACGTGAACCAAACACCAGCACCAGGCGTATGCCCAGTGTCTGCAGCAGGGCGATATCGCTGACGATATTGGCGAAGTTGGGGTGGCAGATGGCTTCTCCCCCCATCATCAGCACAAAGGTGGCACCCCGATGCACATTGACATAGGGGGTGGATTGCCGGAAGGCATTGACCAGACTGGGTTCGCGTTCACGCACTTGATATTTCTTCCATAAAAAAACAGCGATTGGCTCAATATATGAAAATTAATTCACAAATCAAGACTAAATATTAATTTTGGCCGTTTCTGGTCTCTACGAGGGGCGGCTTGGCCGTGCAGATCGGGAAAGGATGGTTGGAAGCGCAGATGGCTGTTGGGGCGAGCGGGGAGGGGCCCGCCGGTTGATCCAGCGCGATAAACTGCTATCTTCGATGCTCCTTTTCGTCAGCTGTGTGATTTCACAGGGTTTTATACAAGGACAGAATTCATGGAACAGATTATTTCACCGGCAGATGCCCTGCCGGGACGACGCGAAGCGATGGTGATTGGTCAGCAGCATGCGGTGAATGGCAACCCGACCCAGGGTCCCTGGCCCGAGAACATGGAGATCGCCTGGTTTGGTATGGGCTGTTTCTGGGGCGTGGAGCGCCTGTTCTGGCAGCAGCCGGGCGTCTATTCCACCGCGGCCGGTTATCAGGGCGGTGTGACCCAAAACCCCACCTACAAAGAGGTGTGCAGCGGCCTGACCGGTCATGCCGAGACGGTGCAGGTGGTGTTTGATCCGGCGGTGATCAGCTACGGCGATCTGCTCAGACTGTTCTGGGAGCAGCACGATCCGGCGCAGGGGATGCGTCAGGGCGGGGACATTGGTACCCAGTATCGCTCGGTGATCTTCTATGGCGATGAGAGCCAGCAGATCATTGCCCAGCAGAGCATGGCGGCCTATCAGCAGGCGATGGCGGCAAGCGGCGACAGTCGTGCCATTACCACCCGCATTCTGCCGCTGGCGCCCTTCTACTACGCCGAGGATTACCATCAGCAATATCTGGAGAAAAATCCGGATGGCTACTGCGGATTGGGTGGCATTGGAGTCTGTTTGCCGCCAAGCCTGAACCGCTGAACAGGTTTGTAGTCGATTTCTTAATAAAAGTGAAAATAAATGGTCGGAGGAGGGAACTTATTGCGACCAGTCGGGACTAACTAGGTAGCGTCCAGGGATCGGATGCAAAGTCCAGACACATTTCTTGCCTTGATAACCGCCTGATGAATGAACGCACTGGCGGGTTGAAAATGATAGCAAGCAGGGCTGCCCACCAAGGCGGCCCTTTTCATATCTGCTTGTTTTCGCTCGGGAGGGGCGATCGGTCAGGCGATCGCGCTGTCGAACAGGTTCTTGATGAGATCGATAAATTCGATGAGGAAGGTTTTTTGTTCCGGGGTCGGGGCGCGCAGCCAGACAGCAGAGAGCACCTCTTCCAGATCGGCGACCACGGCGTCGGCCTCCTGCATGATGGCGAAACGCACCTTGGGATCGAGCTGGGGGTTTTGTTCGCAAATGGCCATCAGGTTGCTGGCAACACGGCCACTGACCAGGTCTTCGATGGTCTCTTCACCATCGCTCTGCTGTTGGGATTCAAACAATCCCAAACTCTCCACCAGATACTCGATCAGCGAGATATAGCCTTCACTTTCTACCACCATGGTTGCTGCCTCAATACAGTAACAATACGAAAATTGAGCGTATTTTAGTGGCTTGCTCTAGCTTGGCAAGCTGCAGTGCAGGCGATGGCGAGTAAAACTGACTCCGCCCCGCTCCACGCACTCCAGCCCGGTCAACGTAAAGCCATGTCGTAAAAATAGCTCATAACTGAAGGCGCTGGCCTCGGTGGTGATGAGCGTCAGACCGAGCCCTCTGGCTCCCGCGAGCGCCGTGGTGAGTAACAGATTGCCCAGTCCCTGGCGCTGATGGTCGGCGCTCACATAGAGCAGACTGAGGTGGCCATCGGAGCTCAGAGTGACAAAACCGAGGGGCACATTTGCCTGCTCTGCCACCCAGCCGTGGTGTTCACGCAGCTGGCCGACAAAGCCCGGATGCTGTGAACCGAGGGCCCACTGCTCCACCTGTTCTGCGCTGTAGTGCTCGGGGCCGCTGTGTCGCACCGCCTGCTCAAACAGGGTCACGAGGGCGGGGATATGTGTCTCGTCAAGGGGGATAATACGCAGTGCTGGCGTCATAAGGTTGGGTCGTCAGTGGGGGAGAGGGTGCGCGGCGCCTGTGGCCGTTTGGCTTTGGGCAAACCCGCGACAACCCGCTCATAGGAGTGGAGCACCCAGCCTTGCCAGAGATCATCCGGCAAGGTGCTGTTCAGGGTCACTGTGTTCCAGTGTTGTTTGTTCATATGCCAGCCCGGTTTGACCTCGGGGTGGATCTCGCGCAGCAGCAACGCTAGCTCGGGCTCGCACTTGAGGTTGATGGTAAGCGGCTCGGCCTGCCAATCCACCAGCGCGAACATCTTGCCCGCGATGCGGTAGACCAGGATCTCCGGGCCAAACGGTGTATCTTCGGTGGTGCCCGGCAGGGAGAGCAGAAAGTGGCGCAAACGGGTCAAATCCATGGTGGGTTCTCGCGCAAGGGGTGATCCGGGTCATGTCAGGCGCATATCTATCGGCGGGCCTGTTCTGTTAATATGCGCCAGCCGAGTATACCCCCCATCACCAAGGGAGCCTATTGGATGTTGTATCACAAGACTTTCGAACTGGGTCCCGAGCGGGATTGGGTGGTGTTTGTCCACGGCGCCGGTGGCAGCTCCTCCATCTGGTTCAAGCAGCTGCGCGCCTATCGCGAGCACTTCAATGTGCTGCTGCTGGACTTGCGCGGCCACGGCCAGTCCCACCAGCTGCAACAGGTGGTCAAGGGCCACTACAGCTTTCGGGAAGTGACCGAAGATATCGTTCGGCTGCTCGATCATCTCGATATCCGCCGCGCCCACTTTGTCGGCATCTCCCTTGGTACCATCCTGATTCGCCATCTGGCCGAGCTCTGCCCGGAGCGGGTCAAGAGCATGGTACTGGGGGGCGCCATCCTGCGGCTCGATATCCGATCGCGGGTGCTGGTGCAGCTGGGCCGACTCGGCCAGCACTTCCTGCCCTATATGTGGCTCTACCGGCTGTTTGCCTTCATCATCATGCCGCGCCAGCACCATCAGGAGTCGCGCAATCTCTTTGTGCGCGAGGCCCGCAAGCTCTGCCAGAAAGAGTTCAAGCGCTGGTTCCGCCTCGCCACCGAGGTCAACCCGCTGATGCGCTATTTTCGCGAACGCTCCCTGCCCATTCCCACCCTCTATGTGATGGGGGAGGAGGATCATATGTTTCTGGCACCGGTGCGCGAACAGGTGGCCATCGATGCCAGCTCCTCGTTGGCGGTGATCCAGCGGTGCGGCCATGTCTGCAATGTGGAGCAGCCGGAACAGTTTAATCGTCGTACGCTGGCATTTATTCAATCGCTGGGGTGCGGACGGAAATAAGGATTCGTTACGCTGTGCATTCAGGTCATGCTACAGCGGCATTGCAAGCAGGCCGTGAGCAAAGCGCTGCCAACGTGCAATAGATGTCGCTGTCTTGGCGATCGTATAAGCCGCATACTTTCAAGCTACAAGGGGTGATCTGCCCCTCTGATTCTTTATAATGCCCCCCTTTAAAATCGCCGGACCCGGGTTCGGCGCGCGCTGATGGCTGGCTACGTCATCAGGCAGATCATCAGGATTGAGAAACGGTTATGCATACTCTGGAACAGCTGCGCGCAGGTGAACTGTGCGGTGCCCGCCATCTGAAGCTTTGTGAAAATCTGACGGAGTTTCCCCCTGAGATCCTAAGCCTTAAAGAGACGCTGGAGGTGCTGGATTTGACCGGCAACCAGCTAAGCACGCTCCCTGACGAGCTGGCCGGGTTTGGCAAACTGCGCATCATCTTCTGCTCCGAGAACCGCTTTACCGAGCTGCCCGAGGTGCTGGGGCGCTGCCCGGCGCTCACCATGGTGGGCTTTAAGGCCAACCGGATTGCCACCGTGTCGGCCAAAGCGCTGCCCGCCGGTTTGCGCTGGCTGATCCTGACCGATAACGCAATTGAACGGCTGCCCGATGAGCTGGGCCAGTGCGACGCCCTGCAAAAGCTGATGCTGGCGGGCAACCGCCTACGCGAGCTGCCGACGAGCCTTGCCAACTGTCGCAATCTGGAGTTGCTGCGCATCGCCGCCAACCGCATCGAACGCTTCCCCGAGTGGCTGCTCTCTCTGCCGCGCCTTTCATGGCTTGCCTACTCCGGCAACCCCTTTAGTGAAGGGGAGGAGGCGCGGGCCATCGATGATGCCCATGTCACGCCGATTGCCTGGGAGACGCTGGCGCTGGGCGAGCTGCTGGGTCAGGGGGCATCCGGCGTTATCCATCGCGCCACCCTTGTGGGTAATCCTGCTGATGAAGTGACTCAGGCGAGCGGCAGAGCCGATGCCAGTCAGGTTGCGGTCAAGCTGTTCAAGGGGGCGGTGACCAGCGATGGATTGCCTCGCTGTGAGATGGCGGCGTCGCTAGCGGCGGGCACTCATCCCAACCTTATCAAGGTGATAGGCAAGGTGGCGGATCACCCCTCCGGCATTCCGGCGCTGGTGATGGAGCTGATCGACCCGGCCTTTGCCAATCTGGCCGGACCGCCGAGCCTGGACTCCTGCACCCGGGATATCTATCCCGATGGGCTGTGCCTGAGTGTGCCGGATGCGCTGGCAATGGCCCATGGTATCGCCTCGGTGGCGGGCCATCTGCACCGCGCGGGCATCATGCACGGGGATCTCTACGGTCACAATATTCTGTTTTCCCGTGGGTCTGACGCACCGGCTCGCGCCCTGCTGGGGGATTTTGGCGCCGCTTCTTTATATGAGCGCAGCAACCGCGAGCGGGCCGTGGGCCTTGAGCGACTGGAAGTGCGCGCCTTTGGTTGCCTGCTGGAGGAGCTGTTGGCCCATTGCGATACGCAAGACTCACCGCTTGATGGGTTGCATCAGCTCAAAGCGGCCTGCCTCTCGGAACTCCCCGCCGATCGTCCCGATTTTGCTTTTATCGAGCGCCAGCTGGCGGCCGTTCGCGCCACACTGTCGTGATCTTTCTGGCGTTGGCAGGCACGAGTTGGCCTGCCAACGTCATTCCTTTTATTCATTCATCGCCATACACCCATGACGTTTTTGCATGGGTTGGTATGCCACTGCCCGTCATAAACGCACCCAATAGCGATCATTGCGACAGTGAGGCGCACGGCAAGGGAAGGCCCCGTCATTTGCCCGATAACACGCAGAGACTGCGCGGCAAAAAGGGGAGGGCAGAGGGTTGCGCGGTGCGGGTTAAGTTGTGATATTGAGGCATCTTTAGTATAGAAGGGTAATAACGATGGAAGCTGCGTTTTGGCATCAGCGTTGGGAAGAGAACCGGATTGGCTTTCATCAGGCGGACTTCAACCATTGGCTGCAATCCTGGTGGTCGGCCCAGCAAGCGGACGAGCCGGTGCTGGTTCCCCTGTGCGGCAAGTCCCGCGACATGCTCTGGCTGAGCGCTCAGGGTCATCCGGTCGACGGTTTCGAGCTATCGAGCCTTGCCGTCAGCCAGTTCTTCAGTGAAAACCAGCTCGCCGCTACGGTGAGCGAAGTGGGCCCTTATCAGTGTCATCAGGTGGACAGCCTGCGCATTTTTCAGGGGGATTTTTTCGCCGCCCCGAGTCTGAGTCGCCATTACCGGCTGGTCTATGATCGCGCGGCGCTGATCGCCCTGCCGACCGCAATGCGCCGCCAGTATGCGGCCCTGATCAGCTCGCTGGTGGAGACCGGTGGCCAGATCCTGCTGGTGACCCTTGAATATCAGCCTGAGCAGCAGAGTCAGCCCCCCTTCTCGGTGGGGGAGATGGAGGTGCGGGCGCTGTTCGAACGGGACTTTCGTATCGAGGTGCTGGGGCGCGCCGCCGAGGTGGATCACCCGCGGGTGTTGTCGGGTCAGCTCTCCTACTTCGATGAGGTTGCCTACCGGCTGGTTCGCCGGGGTTAACGGGCAGCTAACGGGCGAGCAAAGGGTGATCTGCGCCGACAAATCATCGGGCTATGCGCTCTTCGCTACCTCCTTTGACGTAGATCAACGTGATTGGCGGGGGGAGTGCCTAATATGAGGCTGTTTCTCAATCACTGTTGGCATTGCAAAGCGAGTATCGGGTCTTTCCCGCTTGCTGATCAGCAACTCAGTGTCTGATTTTCACGCTCATGTTCACTTTTGGCGGCTTTGGTCGCAATTGTTATGGTTTTTCCAGCCGACCCTGATGGGTCGGCTTTTTATTGTCTGTGATTTGCCGCGGGCAGGAAAATGGAGGATGTCGAGGCCTGATCAGGCCTCGAAGGTGGCGGCATTGAGCCGAAATGCCCGTGGATCATCGATAAACTGGCCAGTGATCCGCTCGTCATGTTCGTGCCCGTGACCATAGCTGCAGAGGATCAGCCGATCGGAGGTGCGCGAACGCAGCTGGGTGATAAAGCGCACCAGATCGGCGCGACTCAACTTGCCCACCTCGTCGCAGACTCTTTCGCGCTGATCAAACCCCAGATCCTTGTTGCCGATGCTGACCCACAGCCGCTGGCCGCGACTGCGCAGGTTGGCATCCCGCTCGCTCAGCTGGGCTTGCAGCCCTGCCTTGCTCTCCTGCCACTGCTGCTCGGTAAATTCGAGCATGGCGAGCGGAAAGAGGTCGATAAACTCCTCCACCGCATCGAGCAGGATCTGCGGCCCTGCCACCGGCGACTGGATATAGAAGATCAGGCCCGGGTGGCGATTGAGGGGCAGGTTGCCGGCACCCACCACATACCCCAGTTGCTGACGGGTACGCAGCTCGTGGAAGAAGGTGGAGGACATGATGTGGTTCGCCAGAGTGAAGCAGGCGAGATCCCGCGCACGGGTGGTGCGGGACTGGTAGTAGACCAGCAGTGCCGAGTCTTCGTGATCGCAACCCTGCTCGCGAATAAGGGTGCCTCTGTCCTGAATGGAGATGAGCGGGCGGCGGGTCTCGCCGCTCGGCTTGCTGCTGCTGCCATTGATGTCGCTCAGGTGACGATCCATCAGGGCGGCCAGCTCCAGTGCTTCCGCGGCAGTCCAGTCGCCGTGTACCAGTGCCTCGACATGCACCTCGCCAAACAGCTGGGCCACGAAGCCGGGCATCTCCTCCAGCTCGACGGTGCGCAGGTGGCGCAGCAACTGCTCGAACGGCGGGTTGTTGGGTTGCAGCAAACTGGTGAGCTGGTTAAAGAGTTGGGAGATGGGGCGCGCCTTGGACTGGTTATCCCAGTTGCGAATGAGCTGCTCCTTGATCTCGGCGAAGCGACCCGGATCCGGATACCCCAGGGTGCGGTTGCCGAGGATCATGTCGAGCAACAGCGGCTGCTTGTCGGCAAAGCCGCTCAGGTTGATGGTAAAGCCCCCCTGATGGGCATAGATCTGGTAACCCAGCCCAGCCAGCTCCGCCGGATAGGTGAGGGCGTTGAGGTGGTCGGCCAACAGCTCCACGGCGAGGCGCGCCATGGCGATATTGCGCGGATTTTTGACCGCATGTTCGCTGTCGATGGAGATATAGAGATTGCCCTTGGGCACGCTGAACAGGTGCTCATGAAGGTGCCAGAGGCGAAAACCGGGGCGATCGATAAGGCAGGCGGGCATGTCGGCGGCAAGCTCGGGCGTGCGCGGATCGAGCCTACTGCTGATAAAGGGGTTGGGTTTGGGCAGCGCCAGCGCCGGATCCGGCTCGCTCTGCTGCCAGCGAATTTTCTCGGCCTCGGTAATGGTCGCCACGCTGTAGGGGGTCTGATACCAGCGGGCCAGCCGATCGGTTGCCACTTCCGGCGCAGTGATGGTGATACGCAGGTTGTGCGGGGTGAGCTTGGCGAGGAAGCGGCGGATCAGCCCCTCGTCATATTCGCGCATCATGTAGTCGCCGTAGAGCAGATCCTCAGGTTTGTAGCTAAAGAGGTTGAGCACCAGCCCCGACACTGTATCGAGGGGGCGGCCGCGCTCCTGAAAGCGGAACGCCGATTCGAGCACGGTCCGTTTTTCGTCATAGCGCCAGCTCTGCAGCCCTTCGCGGCCGATCAGTTTCAGATAGCCAAACAGGGCGGCGAGGATGTCGTCCACATGCTCAAGGCCCAGAGGGGTGAGGCCGAAGTTGACGCCAAAATCCTTGAAGTTGGCGCCACTGATGCCACCGCCCGCCGAGAGCTGGTTGACCCAGCCTTTCGCCTTGAGCAGGGAGAGCAGGCTGCCATCCCCCTCGTAGCCAATCAGATGGCTCAGGAAGGTGAGGGGCTTTTTGTCGTAAAACTCGTCCACATTGGGCAAGGGGAAGCTGAGCGACAGCTTGCGGGTCTCCTTGACCGGATTGATGTGGATGCGCACGCCGAGATCGTCGAGCCGGTAGAGCGGCATGGTGAGGGTCGGGGTTCCCAAATTGCGATTCAAAATGGGAGCAAAGTAGCGACAGCACCACTGCAACTGGGTATCGATGGATTCCGGCGAGATCATCACCAGTGCCATGCGATCCGCGCTGTAGTGGCTTTCGTAAAAACGGATAAGGTCGGAGCGCAGATCCCGTCCCGGCAGATCGGCCAGGGTATCGAGGTTGCCCACCGAGAACTTGGAGAAGGGGTGCGCCGGGTTGACTGTCTCTTTATGCACCTGATAGCTGCGGCGCATGTCGTCCTGCAGCTTGAGGCGATACTCGGAGTCGACCGCGTTGCGCTCCTTGTCCACCCACTCCGGATCAAAGGTGGGGCAGATAAAAAACTGGGAGAAGCGATCCAGCCCCGCTTCGAAGAAGCCGTTGTCGATCTCGAAGAAGAAGTTGGTGAACTCGGTGCCGGTCCAGGCGTTGTTGCTGCCGCCATGACGGCTCATAAATTGCTGGTACTCACCAGGCTTGGGGTAGGTGCAGGTGCCGAGAAACAGCATGTGCTCCAGAAAATGGGCCATTCCCTGCCGGTCGGCGGGATCGTCAAAATGGCCGGTATTGACCGCTAGCGAGGCGGCGGATTTGTCGGTGTCGGGATCACAAATCAACAAGACCCTGAGCCGGTTGGCCAGCTCCAGAAAATGGTATTGCCGATGGTCATTGGGACTGGCATATGGGCTCATTGGCGTGTGACTCACGTTGGATTTATTTGAATTTAAACATGATTATCGACCCCGCTATCCCGTCAGGCAAACCCTTTTCTGAGAGGTAGCGCAATTGTTTCCACACCCGTGGCGGGGTAAGATCCCCCGGCTATCAAAACAGGCCCGTTGGGCGAGGTTGTAATGAAGATCTATATCATGCGTCATGGCCAGGCTGGCATGAATGCGAAAACAGATGAACAGCGTCCATTGACCGAGCAGGGTATTGAAGAGTCTATCCAGATGGCCCGCTGGCTGGCGCCTCAGCTGATTGGCCCGCTGGATCGGGTGATCCACAGCAACTATCTGCGGGCACGCCAGACCTGGCAAGCCATATGCAGTGAATTACCTGACGCAGCAGCCGTTGAAGAGAGTGGCGACATTACCCCTTACGGTGATCCCGTTTTCGTGGCCAGCTACCTCACCACCCTGGCGCAGCAACATGACCAGATCCTGATGGTCAGCCATCTGCCGCTGGTGGGTTATCTGGTGCAAAGCCTCTGCCCGGCCGCAGGAGCACCCATGTTCGCCACCTCAGGGATCGCCTGTATCGAGTGGCACGATGGCAAAGGAGCCTTGCTCTGGCTCGAAGGGCCGCATACAATAGGCTAAAAGTTAATAAAAAGTTATAGATTGAATTTTTTGGGAAGAGATGGGCGAGTTTTCCGGATTTTTATAAATATTTTACGGAATTAATTCGCAGAAGCTGCTGTCATACGGATACAACTGCAAGAGGTTGCAAACGATGAGAGTGTTCAAGAAGTACCTGCCACTGATGGTGGCAAAGCATGTCAAAACCTTCTTTAAAGGTCGGATTTACATTCATGGTCGGGGGCGGTTTGATTTCCAATCCGGTTTGTTGCTGATGCCAAATCCGGCGGATATTCCCCACCGCCAGACAGTCACCGAGGTCAACGAGCTGATCTCAAGATTGCACATGGATGCCGCGTGATGCGCTTCTGAACCTGTTTCTGCACTGATATGCCCGCACCTTTGCGGGCATATTTGTTTCTGGCGACTGGCTTTCGCGCGATGCCTGGTCAGCTCCGCACCTTTGTTTATTTTCCGTCGCTCCCTATACTGGCCCGCTGTTGTCTCTTCGGTCTGGATCGTTTCATGCCCCTTGCCATTCTGTTTCCTTTCTCCTGCATTGCCATCTGGGCTGGCAATGGCATCGTCAGCAAACTGGCGGTCGGCATGTTGTCCCCCGCGGCCTTGGCCTGGTCACGTTGGGTGGTGGCTGCCTTGGTATTAAGCCCGTTTCTGGCCCGTCGGGTATGGCGTGTACGCGCTCGCCTGTGTGCTGGTCTTTGGCAGATCGCCATGCTGGCGCTGCTGGGCATGGTGCTCAACCAGACCTTTGGTTACTACGCGGCGCAAACCATGGGGGCCACCGAGATGGGGTTGATGATGGGGCTGACGCCACTGTTGACGGTGTTGCTTAGCATCTGGCTGCTGCGCGAGCTGCCCACTTGGGGTGCCGTGCTGGGGGCGCTGCTCTCGATCCTCGGCTTGTCTATCTTGCTGGGGCAGGGGGATCCTACCCGGCTGTTTACCCAGGGTATTCATATCGGCTCGGTCTACATGCTGCTCTCGGCGGGTACTTATGCCCTCTATAGCGTGCTGCTCAAGAAGTGGGAGCTGGGGCTCGACAACTGGTCGCTGCTCTATGGTCAGGTGCTCTGCAGTGTGGTGATCCTGACCCCCTTCTTTCTGCTGGTGGATGGTCAGCTGCCCGAGGGGCGGGCGCTCTGGCTGATCTTCTATGCGGGGATCCCTGCCTCGGCACTCTGTCCCTGGCTCTGGATGCAGGGGATCACCCTGCTCGGCGCCAACCGTACCGCCATTTTTATGAACCTGCTGCCGGTGATGACGGCTGGCCTTGCCATCACCCTGCTGGGAGAGCGGTTGACCAGCTATCACCTGATCGGGGGCGGTCTGACTCTGCTGGGGGTTTTGCTGGCTCAGTTGCTGGTGCGTCCGGTGGTGATGGGTCGTCGCCGGGAGGTGTTGGCTCCTTGTCCCGAAGAGTAATCTTGCGTGAAAGCGTAGATGGGCCCAATGGCCCGCTTGGCCGCCAATGAAAAGCGCCTGCAGCAATGCAGGCGCTTTTTTATGGTCACATCTTGCCGAGCCGGTTACTGGGCAACCAGATAGAGCTCCTTGCTGTAGACCACATCTTGCGGGTTAAGGTGGGGGTAGCCTTTCACGAAAGGCTTGAGCAACCTGGATTTGACCGAGAAATAGATGGGGGCGATGGGGGCATCCGCATCAATGAGTGCCTCTGCCTGTTGATACAGGGCATTGCGTTCAGCGGGATCCAGCGAGTCGTGGGCCTTGGCCAGCAGGGCGTCGTACTCCTTGTTGAACCACTTGCCGCTGTTGGCACTGCTGCTGGAGGTCATGATGTCGAGGAAGGTGGAGGCATCGTTATAATCCCCGTTCCAGCCATAGCGGCTAACCCCGAAATCCCCCTCGTTGAGTGCCGAGACCATGGTCTTCCACTCCATGTTGTTGAGGGTGGCAGTGACCCCCAGGTTGTGTTTCCACATGGAGGAGACGGCCAGCGCAATCTTTTTGTGGCTCTCGTTGGTGTTGTAGAGAATGTCCACTGTGAGTGGCTTGTCCGGGCCATATCCCGCTTCGGCCAACAGGGCTTTGGCTTGCTTGATCCGCTCCTCTTTGCTCTGCAGCTGGCTGGCCGGTTTTTTCAATTCAAAGCCGTCCACAATGGGGGGCGTGAAGCTATATGCGGCAATTTGTCCCTGTCCCAGGATCTTGTCGGTGATGGTCTCCCGGTCGATGGCGAGCGAGAGCGCCTTGCGTACTTTCGGGTCATCGAACGGTTTGCGCTGGGTATTGAAGACATAGTAATAGCTGGCCAGCGTGGGGACGCTGACCAGTTCTTCCGGGCTCTTGCTCTTGAGCTGCTTGTACTGCTCCAGCGGATAAGTGGTGTAGTGCAGTTCACCGGTGCGATAGCGGTTGTAGGCGGCGGTTTCCGAGACGATCTCCAGATAGATCACCTTGTTCAGGACGGTGTGCTGGTTGTTCCAGTAGTGGGTATTGCGCTCGGCACTCAGCCGCTCGTTGGGGGTCCACTCCTTGAGTACAAAGGCACCGTTGGAGACGATATTGCCCGGTTTGACCCAATCCTTACCGTATTTTTCAATGGTGGCCTTGGGGGCCGGGAAGGTGGTGTAGTGGGCCAGCGTCTTCAGGAAGAAGGGGACCGGATTTTTCAGGGTGACTTGCAGGGTGTGGTCATCGAGCGCCTTGATCCCGAGCTCTGACGGGCTCTTCTTGCCCTGTGTCACCTCGCTTGCATTGACCACTCCGGTCAACTCGATAAACCAGGCGTAGTTGGAGGCCGTCTTGGGATCGGCCGCCCGTTGCCAGCCGTAGACATAATCGGCGGCGGTGACCGGTTCACCGTTTGACCACTTGGCCTCGGGCCTCAGCTTGAAGGTGTAGACGGTACCTGTCTTGTCGACCTCGTAGCTGACGGCGCCTGCTGGTTTGATCTTGCCGGTATTATCCAGCTCATAGAGCCCTTCAAACAGATCGTTGACGATGGCACTACCGGCGGTCTCTTCTACCAGCTGGGGGTCGATGGTGGTGGGTTCGGTGCCGATATTGGTCACGTAGATTTGTTGGGCATCCGGCAGCAGCTTGGTACCGGCAGGCACCTGGGCAGCCCAGGCGGGAAGGGCAAACAGTCCGGCTACCATGCCGGCAATGAGAGTCTTGTTCATTGATAATCCTTGAGTTTTATTTGCTTCCAAAGCGAAATCAGTGTGCTGGATTGGCGATCGGATCTCAAGAGGCAATGGCTAAGGGAGCAGCAGGCCCATCAGACTCCATTTTTAATGGCTCAAGGCAAGTCAGCTTATGGCTTGTCGCAGGTTATTGCCACGAATTAAGGGTCCGAAAGTTATCGATTGAAACCGAATAAAAAGTGTCTTTTACTATAACGTGAGGCGAAATAGCCTATTTAATAGGCCGCTTAATTCGCTGCAAAAATAAAAAACAGACGTTACATTAGGTTACAAATCAAGGCCGCCGGTGATCGGCATTTTTTTTGTCGACGCCTGCAAACGTTTTCAATGCCAACGGATGCGATCTAAAGGAACAAAAATGCGAAACATGATCACCATGGGTGAGTTCATCGTCAAAAAGCAGGCGGATTATCCTACCGCGACCGGCGAGCTGACCTCGTTGCTCAGCTCGATCCGCCTTGCTGCCAAGGTGGTGAACCGGGAGATCAACAAGGCGGGACTGGCGGATATCATCGGTTCCATGGGCGCTGAAAACGTACAGGGCGAGGTGCAGCAGAAGCTGGATGTCTACGCCAACGAACGCTTCAAGGCGGCGCTGGAAGCGCGCGGCGAGGTGTGTGGCATGGCCTCGGAAGAAGAAGAGGACTTCGTGGCCTTTGACTCGCCACTCTCCAAAAACTCCAAGTATGTGGTGCTGATCGACCCGCTCGATGGCTCCTCCAATATCGACGTCAACGTCTCGGTCGGGACCATCTTCTCCATCTACCGCCGTTTGAGCCCGCAGGGATCGCCGGTGACCCTGGAGGACTTCCTCCAACCGGGCAACCGTCAGGTCGCCGCCGGTTATGTGGTTTACGGCTCCTCCACCATGCTGGTCTACACCACCGGCTTTGGCGTCAACGGCTTTACCTACGATCCTTCCATCGGTTGCTTCTGCCTCTCTCACGAGAACATCCGCATCCCGGAAGAGGGCAAGATCTACTCCATCAATGAGGGCAACTACATCAAGTTCCCGGACGGGGTGAAGAAGTACCTGAAATATTGTCAGGAGCGCGATGAGGCGACCCACAGACCCTACACCTCCCGCTATATCGGATCCCTGGTTTCCGATTTCCATCGCAACCTGCTCAAGGGCGGCATCTACATCTATCCGTCCGGCACCAACTCGCCGAATGGCAAGCTGCGCTTGCTCTATGAGTGCAACCCGATGGCGTTTCTGGTGGAACAGGCCGGTGGCAAGGCCTCCGATGGCTTTGGCCGGATCATGGATATCCAGCCCACCGCGCTGCACCAGCGTACCCCTTACTTCGTTGGCTCGACCAAAATGGTGGAGCGCGCCGAGGCCTTTATGCGCGAGTTCTCTGCCCATGAGGATCCGGCCAATCAGAACTGAACGTACGCAGTAGTCAGATAGCAAATCAAAAACGGGAGCCGATTTGGCTCCCGTTTTAGTTGGCGTTATCTGTCTGGGTCGACGCCAGCGTTGCAGAGATTCACAGGCTGTTGTTGGCCAGATCAGCCAGCAAACCATCGACCAGTTTCAGGCGCATCGCACGATCCTGGGTCGGCACCTGGAAACGCAGCCGGGTCGGCCCGTCCATCTTGTAGACCCGGGGCTGGCTGGAGAGCAGCTTGACCAGATAGGCCGGATTAACCTTGGTCTCCTGGGTGAAGTCGAGATAGCCGCCGCGCTCGCTCATCTCCACCCGGCGAATGCCAAGGGCGGTGGCCCGCTGGCGGAAGGCAGCCAGCTCCAGCAGGGTTTTGGTCGCCTCCGGCAAGAGGCCGAAACGGTCGATCAGCTCCACTTTCAGCTCGCGCAGCTCCTGCTCGTCCGCCGCACTGGCGATCCGCTTGTACATGGAGAGGCGCATGTTGACGTCCGGAATATAGTCATCCGGCAGCAGCGCAGGCAGGCGCAGCTCCACCTCGGTGTGCTGGCTCATCAGCTGCTCGAGCGACGGCTCTTTGCCATTTTTCAGCGCCTCGACCGCCTGCTCCAGCATCTCCATGTAGAGGGTGAAGCCGACTGATTCAATCTGGCCGCTCTGATCGTCGCCGAGTAGTTCGCCTGCACCACGGATCTCCAGATCGTGGGTCGCCAGCGCAAAACCGGCGCCGAGATCTTCAAGCGAGGCGATCGCCTCAAGCCGCTTGGCCGCATCCTTGGTCATCAGCTTGGGATGGGGGGTGAGCAGATAGGCGTAGGCCTGATGGTGGGAGCGGCCAACCCGGCCCCGTAGCTGGTGCAGTTGGGCCAGTCCGAGATGATCCGCCCGATCCATGATGATGGTGTTGGCGCTCGGCACGTCGATGCCGGTTTCGATAATGGTGGTGCAGACCAGCAGGTTAAAGCGCTGGTGGTAGAAGTCGGACATGATCCGCTCAAGCTCGCGCTCGCGCATCTGGCCGTGGGCGATGCCGATGCGGGCCTCGGGCACTAATTCGGCAAGATCGGCGGCGCACTTCTCGATGCTCTCCACGTCATTGTGCAGGTAGTAAACCTGACCGCCGCGCTTGAGTTCCCGCAGCACAGCCTCGCGCACCACCGCCGGTTCGTGCTGGCGCACGAAGGTCTTGATGGCGAGTCGCTTGGCGGGCGGCGTGGCGATGATGGAGAGATCCCGCATGCCGGACATTGCCATATTGAGGGTGCGTGGAATAGGAGTGGCGGTGAGGGTGAGGATATCCACATCGGCCCGCAGCGCCTTGATCTTCTCCTTCTGGCGTACCCCGAATCTGTGCTCCTCATCGACGATGAGCAGCCCCAGATCCTTGAAGGTGAGTTCGGAGCCGAGCAGCTTGTGGGTGCCGATGATGATGTCCACCTTGCCTTCGGCCAATTCCTTCATCACTGCGCTCTGCTCTTTAGCGGAGCGGAAGCGGCTCAGCACCTCGACCCGCACCGGCCAGTTGGCGAAGCGGTCGCGGAAGTTGTCGTAGTGCTGTTGCGCCAGCAGGGTGGTGGGCACCAGCACGGCAACCTGCTTGCCGCCGTGTACAGCCACAAACGCTGCCCGCATCGCCACTTCGGTCTTGCCGAAACCGACGTCGCCGCACACCAGTCTATCCATGCTCTTGGCCTGACACATGTCCCCCAGCACTGCATTGATAGCGTTGAGCTGATCGTCGGTCTCCTCGAACGGGAAGCTGGCGGCAAACTGGCGATAGGCCTCTTTGTCGTGCTTGAAGGCAAAACCGGCGCGAGCGGCG
This sequence comes from Aeromonas sp. FDAARGOS 1405, assembly GCF_019048265.1. Lineage (NCBI taxonomy): Bacteria > Pseudomonadati > Pseudomonadota > Gammaproteobacteria > Aeromonadales > Aeromonadaceae > Aeromonas > Aeromonas sp. FDAARGOS 1405. Next base: position 3,282,123 of record NZ_CP077311.1, read on the forward strand.
CGATGAGCGTAGACATCCAGCAGCTCGGCTGCCACGTCGCGCACCTTCTCCGCCGCCTTGCGCCGCGCCTTGCTCCAGGCTTCACCGCCGAGCTTGTGGCTGGGCGGGTTATCAGAACCGGTGTAGCGGCTGATAAGGTGCAAACTGGTAACCGGCACGAACAGCTTGTCGCCGCCGGCATATTCGAGGGTCAAAAACTCGGTGGGCAGGCCACCGGCATCGATGGTTTCGAGCCCCAGATAGCGGCCGACCCCGTGATCCAGATGGACCACTGGCTGACCCTGGGTCAGCTCGCCCAGGTTTCTGATCACCGCATCGGAGCTCAGGTTCTTGCTCTTCTCCCGCGCCCGCTTGCTGCGCACCTTGCCGCCCAGCAGTTCGGTCTCGGTGATCAGCGCCAGTGGATCCTGACCGACCTCCTGCCACAGGAAGCCACGCTCAAGCGGTGCAACCAGCAGGCCGTGGCGATCCGGGCTCGCCATAAAGGCGTCGAGAGAGGGGAACTCCTTGGGTTGCAGTGAGATACGCGCCAGCAGATCGCCGAGTACCTCCCGCCGTCCTTCGGATTCCACCGCAAACAGGGTGCGCCCGGCAAAACCTTGGAGGAACTGGTTGAGCGCCAGCAGGGGTTGCTCTTTGCTGTGATCGAGTTGCAGGTCGGGCAGCGCGGAGATGGGCAGATCGTGCTGACCAGCATCACCGGCGGTAGCGGACTCTTGCAGCCGCACCGCACCATATTGGCCCAGAGAGGCAAAGAGCTGCTCCACCGGCAGATAGAGCTGGGCCGGGGGTAGCAGGGGGCGAGTGTTGTCCCAGCGTCTGTCTTCATAGCGCTGGCCGATATCGTTCCAGAAACGCTGGGCGGCGGGGTAGATATCCCCCACAGTGAGCAGCAGGGTCTCTTCCGGCAGGTAGTCAAACAGGCTGGCGGTCTGGTTGAAAAAGAGCGGCAGATAATACTCGATGCCGGCGGGCCAGCGCCCCTTGCTCACCTCCTGATAGACGGAACCCTCGGCCCGCGACAGCTCGAACTGCTCGCGGAACTGGCCGCGAAACAGTTCGATGGCCGCCTCGTCGGTAGGGTATTCCCGGGCGGGCAGCAGGCTGACCGTCTTGACCGGTTCGCTGGAGCGCTGGGTTTCGGGATCGAACGGGCGGATGGAGTCCACTTCATCGTCGAAGAAGTCGATGCGATAGGGGCTGCTACTGCCCATGGGGAAGAGATCGAGCAGGGAGCCGCGGGCGGCAAATTCGCCATGTTCCAGCACCTGATCCACCGCCACGTAACCCGCCTCGGCCAGCCGCCCGCGCAACTGTTGCAGATTGAGGCGTTGGCCGGCCTTCACCATCAGGCTGTATTTGTCGAGATAGACCCGGGGGGCGCAGCGCAACATCAGGGTGGAGATGGGGACAATCAGCACCCCCTTGCTCATCTGCGGTAGCTTGTAGAGAGTCTCGAGCCGCTGGGAGATGATGTCCTGATGGGGAGAGAAGGTGTCGTAGGGCAGGGTCTCCCAATCGGGGAACAGCAATACGGGAACGGATTGAGCGGCTGGCTGCTTGCCTGCCAGCAAGTACTGAAGCTCCTGCTCCAGGCGCAGGGCGCTCGGGGTATCGGCGGTGATAAGCAGTACCGGCCCCTTGGCTTCACTGGTGAGACGGGCTGCAATCAGCGAGAGGCTGCTGCCGACCAGCTGGCCGAGCGTGATCTTTTGGCCCGCTTTGGCGGGCAAGGCGGGGAGTGTCATTGGCATGGTTCGATTCTTTTAACGTTGACGTTATCTATCGCTGACGTTCGCTCTGGTTAGCGCTGACGCTCTTGGGCGCGCAGCTTGAGCTGTTTCGATTGCACGTGGAGGCTGGCACGAACCAGCAGTTCACGGTCATCTTCGCGGATCCGCACATAGTCGAGCTGCACATGGGTGCCATGTTCACCGCCGTCGAGCTGTTTGACCTGGCCATAGCAGTAGATGGCGGCCGCCTCTTCCCGCAGGAAAATCTTGAGGCGGACGATCTGGTGCAGGTGCGGTGCATCCCCGTGATCATGATAGGGGTGGAGGTAGGTGAGCTGGCCAGCCCCGAAGCGCAGGGTGTGAAAGCGCTGCTCCGGATGGTCCTGCAGGGAGAGTACATAGCCCATGATCATGTCGATCTTGCGGGACTGCTGATTAACGATCTCGATCAGATCGTGCATCGACTCGTTCTGGTTGCGCAGCAGGCGGGTGGTCACCAGATCGATGGAGGTAATGGCCGAAGAGATCCGAAAGGGCTCCGGCAGCTCAGCGTCCAGCTCCTCCAGCGAGGGGAGGTGGAAGTCGGCCGGCATGGGGATCACATTGACCGGCGTGGCATGAGTGACGCTGAAGAACTGTTCCTGCATGGAGGCTATCCCTTGTTGTCATGGACGGTTTCCCTTTATTATCCGGTATCTTATTTTGTTGGCAACGTACATATCCTTGAAGACCGGACTTTTTCAGCCCCTTTCGCTGGCCATCGGCCTGCGTTATGCAGGCTCGAAGCGCAGCAATCGCTTCGTCTCATTTATCTCCCTGTTCTCTACCTTTGGCATCGCCATCGGGGTTGCCGCCCTGATGGTGGTCATTTCGGTGATGAACGGTTTCGAAGGGCAGCTCAAAGGGCGCATCCTCGGGGTGATCCCCCATGTGGTGGTGACCAACCAGGCTGGCCGTATTGATGCAGACCCGCAAGGCTTGCCGGATCTGGCCAACTTACCCCATGTGGTTGCCTCGGCTCCCATGCTCGACAGCGAAGGGATGCTGCAAAGCCCCGGCCAGCTGACCGGGGTGAGCGTGCAGGGGATCGACCCTGCAAAGTGGCCCAAGGATGACATCCTCCATAGCCAGATGTTGGGGGGGCGCCTCGATACCCTGCAGGCCGGCCACTACCGCATCGTGCTGGGGCAGGGGGTGGCACGTCGCCTCAATGTCTCCATCGGCGATCAGGTTCGTTTGATCCTGACCGAGGGGACCCGCTTCACTCCGTTTGGCCGGGTACCGGCCCAGCGCCTCTTTACCGTCTCCGGCATCTTCGGGGTCGGCGCCGATGTGGATAATCAGATTGCGCTGATCGCCCTGGGGGATGCCCAGCGGCTGCTGCGTCTGCCGCCAGAAACCGTCGGTGGCATTCGCCTCTGGCTCGATGATCCCTTTGCCGCTGACGAGGTGATCAAGACACCGTTGCCGGATGGGCTGCTGTGGCAGGATTGGCGCCGCGAGCGGGGCGAGCTGTTCCAGGCGGTCGCCATGGAAAAACGGATGATGGGGCTGATGCTGGTGCTGATCATCGCCGTCGCTACCTTCAACATCCTCTCCGCGCTGGTGATGGTGGTAACGGACAAGGAGGGCGAAGTGGCCATCCTGCGCACCATGGGCATGAGTGAATCGGGGATCGTTAAAATTTTCATGGTGCTTGGCGCTTCCAGCGGGGTGATTGGTGCTCTGTTTGGCGGGCTGGCGGGCCTTGCGCTCTCCTTGGGTCTCAACCCCCTGCTCAATGCGGTGGGGCTCAACCTCTATATGGCGGCGGGCGGCAGTGGCCTGCCGGTGATTGTCGAGCCGGCTCAGGTCATCACCATTTTGCTGGGCGCCGTGCTGCTGAGCTTCAGTGCCACCCTCTATCCTGCGGCCCGCGCTGCGCGGGTGAAACCGGCCGAGGCGCTGCGTTATGAGTAATGCCGTGAATAATGCATCTTCTGTTGTGACTGGTGCCCCCGTTGTTGCGGGTGCCAGCGTTGTTACCGAGGCAAGTGGAGCCCCTGTTATGAATGAAGCCGTATCCTGTGAACCTCTGCTGCGCTGCCAGGCGCTCAACCATGTCTATAAAGAGGGGGAGCTGGAGACTCAGGTGCTCAAGGGGATCGATCTCTGCGTCGCGCCCGGTGAAATGCTGGCGGTGGTGGGGAGCTCGGGCTCCGGCAAGACCACTCTGCTGCATCTGATGGGGGCGCTGGACAACCCCTCCAGTGGCGCCGTGCTGTTCAAGGGGGAGGATATTCACCATTGGGACAGCCGTACCCAGGCCCGTTTTCGCAACCGCGAGCTGGGCTTTGTCTACCAGTTTCACCACCTGCTCTCCGAGTTCAGTGCGCTGGAAAATGCGGCCATGCCGCTGCTGATCGCCGGTGAGTCGGTGGCGGTTGCCACCGAAAAGGCAACCAAGATGCTGGGACGGGTGGGGCTCTCCCATCGATTGAATCACCGTCCTTCCGAGCTCTCCGGTGGTGAACGTCAGCGGGTGGCGATCGCCCGGGCGCTGGTCAACGAACCGAGTCTGGTGCTGGCGGATGAACCGACCGGCAATCTGGATCACGCCAGTGCCACGGCAGTGTACGAATTGCTGTGTGAACTGAACCGTGAACTGGGGACTGCGTTTGTGGTGGTGACTCACGACTTGAGTCTCGCGGCCAAGCTCCATCGCCGGGTGACCCTGGTGAGTGGCGTTATGGCGGAGGTTGCCTGATGTTCAAACCGCTGCCCCTCTTCCTGGGCCTGCGTTACAGCCGCTCCCGCCGGCGCAACGGATTTATCGCCTTTATCTCTGCCTCTTCCCTGATCGGTATCGCCCTCGGGGTGATGGCGCTGATCCTGGGCCTCTCCGCCATGAACGGTTTCGAGCGGGAGCTTAAAGATCGGGTGCTCTCGGTCGTACCGCAAGGTGAGCTGGACGCCGTCGAGCGGCCGCTGCCAGATTGGCCCCGTCTGCGTGACTACCTGCTGGCCCAGCCGGGCGTTGAAGCGGCTGCCCCGGTCATTCGCCTCAATGGTCTGCTGGAGCATGGCTCTGCCCTCAAGGGGGTCCAACTGCGCGCCGTGCTGCCGGAGCTGGAAGCCAATCTCTCGGATGCCGGCAAATACATGACGGGCCGCGGCCTGCGTGAGCTGCAACCGGGTGAACGTGGAGTGATCCTTGGCAAGACCATCGCCGACAAGCTGGGCGTCAAGGTGGGAGACTCGGTCGCCCTGTTGCTGCCGCAAGGGGGCGATCAGGCCGGGATCAAGAATCCTCGGCGCGAAGCCCTGACCGTGGTGGGGCTGCTGGAGATCGGCGGGCAGCTCGACGGCCTGCTCGGCTTTATGCATCTGGCCGATGCGCAAGCGATCACCGGCATGGGCAGCGATGTGGAGGGCTTCAGCCTGCGGGTGAGCGATGTGCTTAATGCACAAAATATTACGATTGCCGCCGCGCAGCAGTTCCCCCATCACGTCTATATCCGTAGCTGGATGAACAGCCAGGGCTACCTCTATCAGGACATCCAGATGGTGCGTACCGTCATGTATGTGGTGATGCTGATGGTTGTGGCCGTCGCCTGCTTCAACATTGTCTCCACCTTGGTGATGGCGGTGAACGAGAAGCGCAGCGAAATCGCCATCCTGAAAACCATGGGGGCGAGCCCTGGCCAGATCCGGCTTACCTTCGTCATTCAGGGGATGGTCAACGGCGTGGCCGGTGCCCTGCTCGGCGCCCTGCTGGGCGGGCTGCTCTCCAGCAAGCTGACCCAGATCTTGGGGGTTATCGAGAAGCTCATCGGTCACCGCTTCCTCAATCCGGATATCTACTTTATCGACTTCTTGCCGACCGAGTTGCATATGCAGGATCTGCTTATCGTGACGGGCGCCGCCATTCTGATGAGTCTGGTGGCGACCCTCTATCCCGCCTGGCGGGCGAGCGGTCTGGTACCCTCCCGCGAGCTGGGTCACTGATGCGCCACATCTGATCAGACGATAAAGAACGAAGGGCCCGCCGGTGCAAACCGGCGGGCCCTTCTGTTTTCAGCTCGAGTGACTTGTCTTAGTGTGCG